>JAFVBA010000001.1 GCA_017480245.1 Bacteroidales bacterium
CAATGCAGCGTTCAGTTTGCAAACATCTACTTCTCTATGCCGAAACCACAACAGCAAAACGGACAACCTGCACAGCAACCGACACAGCAATATCAACCGCCTGCACAACCGCAATACCAACAACCGCCAGCAATGAATAATCCTGCTGCACAACAACTGCAAGATAACTTCGGAGGAGAGTTTCAAAGCGACAGTGAATTACCGTTTTAAAGAAGAAAACTTATTTAACTCTTGTTACCATTAATCATAATTGTTTGAGAGGACGGTTTATTTTGCCGTCCTCTTTTTTTATTTTTTTCTTGCGTATATCAATACTTTCAATTATTTTTGCAAAAAGTTTAATAATAAAAATGGAAAAACAAAGAATTTGTATTCAATCCGTATCGCAAGATGTTATTATTGGCAAAGTTTTTAATGATTTATTCAATATAATAAAACAAAGCCAACAAAACAATAATAATGTCGTATGGGATTTTGCAGATACATTTTATTTACATCCGTTTTTATTGTTTCCATTAGCAGTATATAGGTATCAGAACAATATAAAATGTATTAATATTAGAGAGAATACCAACATACAAAAATATTTGGAATTAGTTTGTTTTGAAAACTTATTTGATATTAAAGATAATCAATCCTTAGAGGATAAGTTGAGTGAATATTACGATAAATCATATATTCCTATAAGTTCTTTTAGTATAAACGAAAACCTTTTAAAGCAACTTCAAACACCTATTCAAACAATCATAGAAAGACAATGCCGTGCAGAAAAAATAAGCACTCAACTTTCTTATTTTATCGGCGAGTTGATTGACAATATAAGAGAACATTCTTCTGCGGACAAAGGATTTATATTTTCACAATACCTGCAATCCGAAAAATGTTTGAATATCTGCATTGCAGATAACGGTATAACAGTATTAGGCTCTTATTATAAGACGAATAAATATTTAGATATAATACACAACAATCCTGCCATTGCTTTAAGTCAGGCACTGAACGGATTATCTACAAAATCAAAGGAACGTGGTTTCGGTTTGTCTTCTTCAAAGAAGATGCTTGTACAAGGATTAAAAGGTGCTTTCTTTGTTATGTCAGGCAATGCTTTTTATAGGTATGACTTAAAGTTGTCTGACAAGGAACAGATTATACCTTTGAACGAAGAGTATTATTGGAAAGGAACGGTTGTATTAATTAAAATTCCTGTACCTGTTCCGCAAGAGTTTAACTTTTATAATTACATTGAATAGTATGGACACATTGAACATAAAATCCGTATTGGGAAATAACATAATATTGCGTGAAGATGCCCGTAATATCATACATTATATCAAAGAAAACAATATTAAAGTTTTGGATTTTCAGGGCGTTGATTTTGTTTCACGTTCTTTTGCGGACGAGATTTATTCATATACAAAGAATAATGCAATAAGTATAATCAATACAAATGAAGTTATTGATAAAATGTTCCGAGCCGTACAACATACGCATAATAATGGACGACAAATAATCAATAATATCGAGATTTTGCCTGTAAATTCAGACGAGGAATTATCAAAGTTACTATTGGCTTATTAATACCCGAACACTAACATTGCGGCGTCCCGTGAGTGTTCGCTGGTGCGTCCTTTGTAGCCCGTAATCTTTTCAAACATCTTTTCATTAAGTTTTGTTGTGTTGTGTTTTGGTGCAACCATCTCAAACTCCAAGTCTAAATCCTTTAAGAAATCCTCCCATATCCCGCAATCTCTTTTTATACTTCCTGCTCCTTGCAGTTGTTCACGCCCTGCACTGCCGAACCATTTTCTTTGCCGAGCGTCTTCAAAACGTATCTTTATGTCGGTGCGGTGCTTGACAAGTCCGAGAATCATCTCCATTGCTTGATGTATTTTGACTGTCTTGATTAAATCAAAACACTTGTCTTTGTCATTCCAATACGCTATACCCGTATGTACTCCCGTATCTATTCCTATATGTAACATAATTCAAATAATTAAACTTTCTTAACCCGGGCTTAATTTTATTAAATTATTAATTATCAATTCTTTAATATTTTATAACCTTTAAAATTAACCCCGGGCTTTTCATCCTTTCTTTTGTTTGAAATCATCGCAACCGTCTTCTTCTAAGAACTCACAAAATCTGTCGTGAAGATAGCAGTGCCTTTTCCAGCCCTCCCATTCTAAGATTACCATATAGGAGCAATCGCAACATCTATTCCTTGTCTTCATATCGTCAGAACACCTCTGACATTTAGTACAATCTTCCATTTTCTTTTTTTATTTCTTTTTTATAATTATCTATACAAAAAAAGCGGTAGTCCTATATATTGGATTACCGCTCTGTCTAAATTATACATTAATATTTATTCTATTTGGGATACTTGAGATGAATTATCTATTAATTTTCTAAATCTTTGTTCAGCATTACTTTTATCTAATGCAGATAGTTGTTCTTTTGCCATTCTGTGTAAAAGGTTAAAACGTTGGATTCTATCTATCCCTTGTTTTATCATTTCCGAATTCATCGCTTCCATATTTGATAACACAACAAGTTGATTGATAGAGGCTGTATCTCGTATATTCAATCCTTTTAGTGTTAATATAGGATTTGCTTTTTCCCAATCTTTTGCTCTACATCCGAATAACGCAAGATTTAACATATCTGCTTCTTCCGCATAGACAATTCCTCGTTTTGTTTCTGTTATACTTAATTTAGGAATTATCATATCTTTAATAGCATCTGTATGAAGAACGTAATTTGTCTTTGAGAGTATTCTCTTTACATCCCATTGCAGAGAAAGAGGATTATTTTCTCTCTCTTTTAATTGTTGATACTCTTTTACTATATATAGTTGAAATGTCGGACTTAACCACATTCCAAAGTTAAAAGCAATATCCTTATGTGCATATGTTCCGCCATTTCTACCAGATTTTACCTTTATCCCCACCGCATTAGTTGTTTCTATCCATTTCTTTGGAGATAGCGTAAATCTATTTAATCCTGCACTTTCCATAAACCTACCGAATTCGGTAGGTTTAAAGTTTGGGTTATGTAACACTTCCCACGTCCCTATATATTCTATTGTATTTCTATTCCTCAACCAATGCCCAATCACTAAAAATGGGTCATTATCTTTATATCTTGCCATATCAGTCAGACAGATAAAATCATCTTCTGATTTACCCAAAACAACCGATATTTCTGTGTCATTTATTATTATTTTTTTTGTCTTCGTCATATTCAAAGCAATTTTTGAACTGCAAAGATACAAAATTATTCCAATTCCCACGAGTTCGGGGAACTAAATACGGTAATCCAATATGTCAAAGATCTTTACTTGTTGAGTTATTCTATTATTTTGAGTAACTCCTAATTTTCTTTATTTTAACTTGCCCATAACTTGCTCACCTCATAAATAAGGCGAGCAAAACAAAACTTCCATATATTATTAAAACCCTGCATAAACTTTAATACGCCAATTTCTTATTGTTAAAAAATCCCAAAAACTTTAACACGATAAACTCCTCACGTTAAAAAATCTCAATTTTTTTAACACGACTTTTTAAAGTGGTCAAATTCCACCACTTTAAAGTTTTATTTTATCTCAACATACTCCGCCCTCGTTATCACTGAATAAGGATTTTTAGAGTGTAACGTTACCTTGTAGTAAGGCTTCCAATGAAAGAATAAAAATTTCTTTCTGTACTTTTTATGCACAATAGTAGTCAGAGTATCAAACGTTTGTATCTTGCTCCCGAAAACAGTTTCGTTAGCAAAACACCCCGAAAACCTTATCCAACTATCTGAATAATCAAAGCACTTCATCGTGTCAGTTATAAAAGTATCCTTAATAACTGAATCATACACCCTCAGAGTATCAATAAAATAATTATGTTCCAATATTGAAGTGGTTACATTTTGTAACCGTTTGAGTTTAATGTTTAACGCCTTTATTTCTTCCGCCTGCTCCGAGCAAACCTGCATAAACTCATCTTTGCTTACGGATAACGTTTCTATCTGCGCCACAAACGAACTATCTTTTAACCGATACCCCTCAATGTCCTTTGTCAAAGATATTTGATTGTTTTTCAATCTCTCATTATCTTCTTTGAGTGCCTTGTTCGTGCAATATTCTACACCGAACATTGCACCTAAGATAATGATAAGATACCAAGAAATATGTTTTAACCACTCTTTCATACTCTTTTCTCCTTTGCCATACGGTTGATTACTTGTTTCAATTCTTCAACTTCTTTTGTCAATTTGTCTATTTTCAGATTTAACGAAAGCCTCTCTGTTTTTAATTGAGTGTTTTCGTTTTTCAAATCCAACACTTGCGAAGTCAAATCATCTATTTTTTGCAGAGTGCCATTGATTGTGTTAAGCATTGACTGAGTTCCCTCGCTCATCAACTCCAAATCACTCTTTTTCTTTTGACGTTTAGTCATATAATTTCCTGACCAAACACCCAAAACCGCCGTCAAAATCGGCAATCCTATCTGTAAAATCCAATCATTCATATCGTTATTTCTATTTTTCCGTTAAAACTCAAATAAACATTGTCCTTATCTCATTTAACTGAAATATAAATCCGCTTCGGCTTTTCTTCTGCGTTCCAAACCTGTAAGTTTCGTTTTCCCGCTATACACCCACCGCATAAATTCATCACGGATTGCTGGATTATTCGCTCCTAACTTAACCTTGCGTAATAAGGTAGAGTTCGCTAAGTTTTTTAATCCTACATTGTAGGAAAAAGAAACTAAGGCATCAAATTGATTTTGATTAATTTTAAGACCTTTTTTAAAAACGTCTGACAACAGACTATTTACGCTATCTTCAAACTTCTGTAAATCTTCTTTGAGATACTTTTCTGCTAACTCTTTAGTTATCGACATACCCTCACGTATGCAAGGCGAACAATGCCCATAGCCAATAGTCCAATTCTTCTCTGTTTTTACAGGTTTATATGCCGTCAATCTTAAACCCTCAAATGACTTTATTAAGTCAATTCCTTTTTGTGATATTTTCATAACTATGCTATTTTTTTATTATTACCAATTTTCCTTTTCTGTATAATCTACTAACTGCCACCCATTTTCAGTCCCCATCCATACTATCTCTGCACTATGAAGTTGCTTAGATTGATTGTTATTAACTGAAACATCAAAATTAAAGGAGCAACTACCTAAAACCGTCTTATCGTCCATAGTCCGCAATGACACTAATCTAACAGGATGTGTATAAAATCTTTCAAAGAGTGTCTGCATATACGTATAACTTTGTTGTAAATAAGCATCCGTCGCTTCATTTAATCCATCCAAATAAACAGATTGACTACCTTGTCCATCAAGAAAAATCTCAGATATTCCTCTTGCAATACGATTTATCACTGTTTCGGAAATATCCCCTGTATGAGATTCATT
The DNA here is from genome assembly GCA_017480245.1 of Bacteroidales bacterium. GTDB lineage: Bacteria > Bacteroidota > Bacteroidia > Bacteroidales > P3 > Scybalousia_A. The sequence goes on from JAFVBA010000001.1 coordinate 5,427, forward strand.
ATCTATAATAACTTGTTTGTACCATAAATCTGAATGCACATACTCTTTAAATTCCAAATCCTCTACATTCGTCCAACTACCATCATCCAATGGCACACGTTTTTTATATGTACTTTTGTCTGCTACCTCATATTCCTTACTTGTCAATCCTTTTATGTTCAACAAAGAATTGCCTTTCAAATTTAAATGTTTGCGTATCTCCGATATTATGCTCATAATTCCATTTCTATTTTATATAAATATACAAAGGGTCTGTGCTGTCTATTGTAAGATTATTTGCCCATTCTATAATAACATCACCTGAAGAGTTTATCAATATTCCCGTCCTTACAACATTGCCTTGATAAACCACTTGTACTTGAGGATGAGTGCCTTTCTTATGCACTGCTGCCGTTATCGTTCTATTTGCAACATTACTACTTGTACATTGTCCCGACATCGTTACAATATATGTTGCCGTATATGAAAACAAATATTTTATATTGCTTAACATCTTCACAAACAATGAATGTAATGTATAACTCGTCCCTTCTGTAGCAGGTGATAACTGCATACTATCCTCTGTTATCTCTGCCGATGTTATTGTTTCATCACTATTTCCCAAATCATCTACGCTCTTCCAAGTGCCATCATCTAACGGTACTTTTCTTTTATAAGTAGTCTTATCCGTTGCCGCCTCATAATCGCTACTTGTAAGCCCCGAAAAAAACCTACCCAAATGTCCTTTAAGGTCTATATTACTCCAAAACTCTTTATCTTTTAATGCCATATCGTTCTATCTCTTACTCCGCATCCTTATTGCAAATTTGTATTTTTCAAATCTTCCTCTGTCTTTTTTACTAACTCATCTCTTTGCTTCAAAAAATCTGTATATGCTTTCGTAACCTTTTCTATATCTTCCTGCTCTGTTATTACGCCCAACGCCACAGAGTTATATTCATTGATAAGTTTTTCCTGCTCGTCTTTATCCCAATGCTCCAAAATCACCGTCCTTTTAACGTTTGCTTTTGTTATCGGGTTTTGAATTGTGTATTGTTCGGCTTGCCACTTCTTTTCTGTCTTTGTTTTGCCGTCCGTTTCTCCGTTTTCCGTTGAAAACTCAACTTCTTTAATCTCCGTATTGTAATAATACGTCCCATCTGCATTATACTGAATAACCGCAGGCTTGTTGTCAAATGTTACTACTTGCATAATTCGTAAATATTTAATGTTTTTTGTAAATTTTTTGAATTGCTGTACTTACACCAACCTATCCAAGAAGCAATCATCATTTTTCGCTCCTTGTCTGTTATGGTTCTTTTGTAATGATTGATTTTTGCAACCTTTTTGCATAGATTTTTCTTTATACGCTTTCTTATCAATGTATAACCGTGATAAAAACGAAATCCGACAAAGTCAATTCCTCTTTTATCAATAGGGAATATTTGATAATTGCCTTTCATCTTTACCTTTAATTCACGCTCCAAATACGCCTTGCATTCATTAAGTACATAGTGCAATCGTTTTTTTGAGGCTGACAATATTCTGCCGTCGTCCATATATCGTATATAATACCTTTCCCTCAATACTTCTTTAACGTAATGGTCAAAGAAAGAAAAGTAATAATTTGCCAAAAATTGCGATAGATAATTTCCGATAGGCAAACCGTCTGCCGAATCAATGTACATATCTATTAGGTTCAAAACTCTTTTGTCTTTAACCTTTTTTCTGACTAATGTCTTTAATACATCGTGGTTTATAGACGGATAACACTTTTTTATGTCAAATGATAGGCAATATTTTGTATTCTTTACGTCTTTAAGGTATTTTTGCATTGTAATTCTTACCCCGTTGATACCCTTTCCTTTTATGCTTGCGTATGTCTGTGAAATAAAATGTTTCAAAAACATAGGCTCTAATATGTTAAGGATTGCGTGCTGGATAATTCTGTGTGGGTAGTATTCCATTACAAAAATCAATCGTTCTTTCGGTTCAAAGATTTTTTTTGTATGATATTTCGGCGGTTGAATAAGATTGTTCTCCAAATCATAATGAAGTTGAGCAATAAGTTTGCCTGCGTTTTTGTCAAAGAATTTAATCCCTCTTTGAAATCCTTTGCCTTTGCGTGCTTTCTGTTCCGCTAATACAAGGTTTTCAACGCTTATCATCTTATCAAATATATTGCCCAATCGCTTCATTATGTTATGCTTTCAAGGAATTAGGGCTTTCACTTATCGGATATACAAACAATATCTTGCCTATATATGCCAATAAATTACTAACTCCGTTACTTAAATGTTGTTTTTTACCAAGAGGTAGGGTTGCGACTTGTTTTATATTGTTATGTCTTTTTATTCTTATACCTTGAATGTAAAGCCGAGAACCGTAATTCACGTGACGACTGGACGGAACGTGATTCGTAGTCACGTAACCGAGCCCGCAGTTCGTCCCGTTGTTCGAATTACCACCGACAGCACAGACACGGAGCAAGTCGCCCGCCTTTTTTATCTTATTCAATATGTCAATATCATTTCTTTTCAATTTTTAATCACTCATTTTATTTTATTCTTTTCTGAAATAAATTCTTTCTTATCGCAGTTTGTTTCTCTTTTATGCCATTTTGCCGAAATCCAAAAATTCGTTAAACCGAATTTTTGGCTGGCGGTTGCCGTTGTTTCGTTTATGCCTGAAAGCAAAGCCGAGAACCGTAATGCACGTGACGCCTGGACGGAACGTTATACGTATCCACGTCACCGAGCCCGCAGAACGTCCCGCTGCTCGAATCACCACCGACAGCACAGACACGGCAAGGGCTTGTAGATTGATAGAAGTAATCATAAAAGAATGATGATGCACTGCCTCCGATTTCTTTCGGTAGTATGTCGCCGTATTCACCGCCCAGAATATTTTTAACATAACCGTTAGTTGCTGGCAAATC
>JAFVBA010000005.1 GCA_017480245.1 Bacteroidales bacterium
ACAAGAAAGTATGATAACTTAACCGAAAGCACAGAAAAGGAAATAAAATACACAGTTGCCATAACAAATCCTAACGGTTACGAAGTTTTGTGTGAAAGAGTGGATACTTTGCGTCTTACTGTCCGTCCTAAGATAGACACTTCATTTGTTGATACAATTTGTTTTGGCGCAACTTACACATTAAACGGCAAAGATACTTCATTTAACAAAGAAGAAGGGGGCGGAAGAGAAGTTGTTTTGCACGATACGTTGCAATCTGAACTTTGCGAATGCGATTCTACAATAACCGTTAATCTTTATATCCGTCCTGAAATAGATACTACGAAGATAACAGGTGATTACTGTTTCGGTGATACTATTAAATACGGAACCAAAGAGTATGTTTGTCTGCAGGCAGGTGAATATGAAGATACTGAAATAATACCTTCATTATTGTCCCCTACATGTGATAGTGTTATAGAGGTTAAGATTAATGTTTATCCTCAGGTTCAGCATTCTTATGTTACGGCTTCTATTTGCGCAGACAGTACTTTGGAGTACGAATATGAGACTTACGAAACAGTCGGCGTAGCTTCCGATAAAGTAAAATCATACAGTTATCCTGATACAGTAGGTGTTATATACGATACTCTTTATTTGAAGAACGAAAATCTGTGTGATTCTTTAGTATATTTGACTTTGACAGTTAATCCTATTTACGATACAATAATATATGATACTATTTGCAACGATGAAGTTTATACGCTTAATGATGTTGAATATAGTTATGATGGAAAATATGTTCAGTATTTAAAGACAGTGGAAAGCGGATGCGATTCAATAGTAAGGCTTTATTTGACTGTTCATAAGACTGCTGAGACTAACTTTGATATCAATATTTGCCAAGGTGACTCATATTCGGAGAATAACTTCAATGAAAATACTACTGGAGTTTATGTTCAAAATCTTCAAACCGTTAATGGCTGCGACTCTACCGTTACGTTGAATCTTAATGTTTCCGAAGTTTATCATGATACCATAGTTGTAAATCAATGCTATGGAACGTTGTATAATGATAATGGATTCTTAGTATCTGAACAGGGAGTATATACTAATGATTACGTAACAGAGAACGGTTGTGATTCAACTGTTACTCTTGTATTGAATATCTTGGATGTTGATACTACTATAGAGGCAACTATATGTGAAGGAGAATCTTATTTACAAAACGGATTCAATGCAAAGACTGCCGGCTCTTACAAACAGTATTTGAAAACCACAACCGGCTGTGATTCTATCGTTACTTTGAATTTGCAGGTAATTGCTCCGATAGTTACAAACATTAAGGCTTCTATTTGTCAGGGTGAAACTTATACGCAAAACGGATTCAATGTTCAAAGTGCAGGTAAATATACTTCAATATATGAAAGCGTTTCAGGTTGCGATTCAACTGTAATTCTTAATTTGACTGTAAATCCTGTTTATGATATAGATATAGTAGCTCAGATTTGTGCAGGTGAAATTTATAACAATAACGGATTTATCCAAACTACTGCAGGAGTATATACTCACAACTTACATTCATTGGAAGGTTGCGATTCAACAGTTACATTGATTTTAACGGTTAAGGATTTGAGTTCAACAATAAATGCTTCCATTTGTCAGGGTGAGGTTTATACCGACAACGGATTCAACGCTAACAAGACTGGTCAATACTCTCAGACGATAAAAACTGAAGAAGGTTGCGACTCTTTGGTAACATTGAACTTGACTGTAAATCCTGTTTATGATTCTGTGATAGATGCTACAATTTGTGAAGGACAGACTTACACACAAAACGGATTTACTGAACAGACTACGGGAGTATATGTTAAGGAATTGCAAACAGTTAATGGTTGTGATTCAACCGTAACATTGAATCTTACAGTTGCTGAAAACATTATTCAAAACATAAGCGCATCTATTTGCGACGGAGAGACATATACTCAATACGGATTCAATGCTACTAAGACAGGAACATTCACTAAACAATTCAAATCATACAAAGGTTGTGATTCTACCTTGATGTTGAATTTGACTGTAAATCCTGTTTATGATACGACGATAACTGCTGAAATCTGGTACGGAGATTTGTATAACCAATTCGGATTCTTAGCATCTGATAACGGAACTTATGTTCAGAATAAACAGACTATCAATGGTTGCGATTCAATTCTTACTCTTATTTTGACAGTTAAGGACAAAGCCGAGACAACTATTAATGCAAGTATATGCAACGGTGAAACCTATACTCAAAATGGTTTCAACCAATCAACTACAGGTACATATACTCAAACATTAAAGAACTTTAAGGGATTGGATTCTATAGTTACTTTGAATTTGAAAGTAAATCCTACTTACGATAAAGTAATCAATGCAACAATTTGCCAAGGCGAGACTTACAATCTTAACGGCTTTAACAAGAGTACTTCAGGTACTTACAAGAAATCATTAAAGAGTATTAATGGTTGCGACTCCATTGTAACATTGAACCTAACCGTTAATCCGACTTATTCTCAAACTATCTCGGCTACTATTTGTGAGGGCGAGACTTATAATGAGAACGGCTTTAATAAGAAAGTTGCAGGTACATATACTCAGAACCTTAAGACAAAGAGCGGCTGCGATTCAACAATAACATTGAATTTAACCGTAAATCCTAAATACGATAAAGTTATTGATGCAATCATTTGTTCAGGTGAGACTTATACGGAAAACGGTTTTGAAGAATCTGAGGCAGGTTCATACGTTAAGAACTTAACTTCAATAAATGGTTGCGATTCTGTTGTTACTCTTAATTTGAGTGTTAAGCCTAATTATGATACAACAATAGAGGCTACTATTTGTCAAGGAGAGGTTTATTCGGAAAACGGATTCAATGAAACAGAGTCAGGAGAATACGAACAGAACTTACAAAGTATCTTCGGTTGTGATTCAGTTGTTCATTTGATTCTTAATGTTAATCCTACTTATGACGTAACTGTTTATGATACTATTGAAAGCGGGGCAACGGCAGAGGATTATTCCGAAACGGTTGTTGATACTTTGCAGACAATAAACGGTTGCGACAGTGTGGTTACGACAATTACTTACTATCATTTCACAAGCGGATTGGAGGAAATAGAAAACGTTAATGCAATTTCAATATATCCTAATCCTGCATCAAGTGAAGTAACTATAGCAGCGGAAGATTATACATTACCTAAAGAAATATTTATCGTGGATAATGCAGGCAGAACGGTTAAACAGATATACGTTGAAAGCGGTGCAAAAGCTGTTAAGATAAATGTTTCAGATATTGAACGCGGAGTATATTACGTTAAGATAGGCGGTAAAGTTAAGAAGTTGATTGTTCATTAACTTGTCATAATTTAACAGTAAGAGGGTGTAAGAGATTACATCCTCTTTTTTTATTGTAAATACAATTCAGTAATTATATAAGTAAATGTATAGTCTTTTGCATTTTTCAAAGTAAGATTATAAGAACCGTACAGGCGATTTGAATAAATTTTTCGCCGTTTTCATCCTGTCAAAATAAAGTGCCGTTTCAGTAAATTCTTTTCTGAAAAGAGTAAAATGTTTTCTGAAAACAATTTCGTGATTCGGCACTTTATTTTAATAATTTTATATTGCCTGTGTGGCTTACACTGTTTTATTTTTGTGAGATATGATAAGGAGAAAATAAATAATAATGTAAAATTTATTATTCTGAAAAATAGGTGCTTAAAAAATAATTTTGCAAAAATATCTCTTAAAAATTTGTCAGTAAAATAAAATGTTGTAATTTTGCAAACTCAAAAAGGCGGGGTAGCTCAGTTGGTTAGAGCGTCGGATTCATAACCCGGAGGTCACGAGTTCAATTCTCGTCCCCGCTACATCACAAAACAATATATTTTCAGGCAAATTAATTACCATAATATTTCTTTTGACTTTCGTACGGAGACAATAAGTCTTCAGGAAAGTTGTTTTTACCAAACTGAAGGAGTGAATGCGTTTTTTATATGGACGATTTTAGGCGGAGAGGTGGGATTAACGGTTATGGAGATTATATCAAAACGTGCTTCCAAGTCAATATTATAGCGTCTTATATAGTTATCCGCCACCGATATTATGCGTTGTTGTTTTTTCTTATTAACCGCTTCGTACGGCATTCCGAATTGTTCCGTTGCTCTCTCTTTTACTTCCACGAAAACCACTTCGTTATAATCTCTTGCGATAATATCTATTTCCTTTTTGTTATGTATGTAGTTTCTTGTGAGAATATGATAGCCCAGATTCTCCAAAAATTCGGCAGCAAGGTCTTCACCCTTCCTGCCGATTTGATATGTAGATTGTTTTTCCATTAATGATTGTTAAAAAAATACTCTTTGCCGTATTTTAACTGCTGGTCAAGGAAAGAAACAGGATAAACAATTTTTATATCCGTTACTTTGCCTTCGGAGTTTTTGACTTCAACTAAGTTAGGATTGACAAAACCGCCGTAAGGTTTGATGTTTAAAGCCTGGTATCTTGTTAAAACTTCTTTATGTAAGTCTTTATCAATTTTTACTCCGTATTTTTCAACCAAATTCTTGCCTTCGTTGTAATCACCTCTGGATTTAATATCCTGAATCTTGTAAAGCAACTCACCGAATACCTTACGCAACTGTTCATAATCCTTTACAACGAAATAAGTCTTGCCGTCTTTGATTTCTTTCTGTACGCAACCGCCGCCGTTTTGCAAAGCATATTCACAAACTAACTTACGGTTTTGCATGTGAGCCTCGGTAATGTTCTCTCCAAGCGGAATACGGGCTAATTGTATCAAAAGACCGTTGCGGATATTGGAATCATACTGCGCTTTTCCTGTTTCCAAAGATTCAATCAACCCCAATTCAATCATTTTCTTGTCCATAAGATAATAAAGTGCGAACAAATCGGCGCGGGCTTCCTCCAAAGTAGAAGAATATTCCTTCAAAGCGTTGGCAGGAGTGGTGTCAAGTAATTGACCTGACGCATGGCCGAGACATTCGTGCATATCCGTATGCAGATTATCGGAAAGCATACCGTATTGCAACTCTCTGTCAATCTCTTTTTGCGAATAAGCAAATTCTTTCAACGCACTTTTCGGACTTTCCATAGCTGCAAAAAAGTAAGCATCGGACAAATTGGCGATAGTTACGCTTTTGCTTCCGTATTCTTTGCGAATCCAATCGGCATTAGGCAAATTGATTCCGATAGGCGGCGTCGGATAGCAATCACCTGACAACATAGCGGCGTTAATGACCTTTGCGCTGACACCTGTTACCTTTTTTTTGCGGTATTCTGGCTTAACTGGTGAATTATCTTCAAACCACTGCGCATTGTTGCATATAATCTCCGTCCTCTTTGTTGATTTTAAATCCTTGTAATCCACAATTGACTCCCACGTTCCTTTCATTCCGAGCGGGTCGTTGTAAGTTTCTACGAATCCATTGACATAATCGCAGATTGATTCCGTATCTTGCGACCACAGGATGTTGTAATCGTCCCACGTTTTCAAATCTCCTGTCTTGTAGAACTCAATTAATTTCTTTGTGTAGGCTATTTGTTTGTCATTTTCTGCGAACTCAAGGGATTTTTCCAACCATTCAACAATTTTTTGTAAGTATCCCCAATAGTCAGAAGAAGTTGTAGTGGCTGTTATCTCCTTAATCTTACCGTCTTGTTTGACTAACTTGCTGTTAATTCCCAACGAAACGGGACGAATGGTGTCTATCTCAATATTATTATAGTATTCTTCGGCTTCTTTACGGGAAACGTTCTCGTAGAAATTAACCGAACTGCTTTTAACTATATCTTTATCAACCGAATTGTCCCTTCTGACAGGAGCAACCCTCGGATTATAGATTTCATTAAGCACCCAATCATAATAATCACGCAATAGTTTTTCTTCATCTTCGTCTTCAATCTCTCCGATGCAATAAGAAGAAATAGCACTTTGCTTCAGAAGAGAAAGAAAATACTCTTTGCTGCACTCGGGAAAGAATTTCTTTTCGCCGTAGTGGTGATGCATACCGTTAGAAAAGAAAAAACGTTTTGCATATACCTCAAAATCCTGCCAATCTTTCGTCTGTCTGTCGCCTTTGTAGGTTTCAAGGATTGCTTCCAACGTTTTGCGAAGCGGAAGATTGTTTTTGTAGTTTTGGTCAAAGTAAATATCCCGTCCCCACAGTGCCGCCTTGGAAAGACAATCGATATAACGCTTTTGATTCAAGGAAAGGGAATCCCAATCGGGCAATTGATACTTCATAACTTTGCAATCGGCAAACTCATCTATTATGAATTTAAAATCCTGTGGCTTTTGCGCCTGAGTGTTTGTACCGATTATTGTTGCACCTGCTAATATTGTCATAATTATTGTACGTTTTAACATTTCTTTTTCTTTTATTGCTTTATTTTCTTAGTTTTTTGCAAAAGTACAAAGAAAAATCGTAACTTTGCCGATTGAAATAAGAAAATATTGTTTTGAAAAAATTAGACAAACTTATATTAAAGTCTTTTTTAGGTCCGTTGATATTGACTTTTTCCATATCAATGTTTGTTCTTATTATGACTTTCTTATGGCGTAAAATAGAAACGTTGATAGGGAAAGGGTTGGAGTTTTCTACACTTATGGAGTTATTTGCCTATGCTGCGGCAACAATGGTACCGATGGCGCTGCCGCTGAGTATTCTTTTGGCTTCTATAATGACGATGGGCAACTTCGGGGAGAAATACGAACTTGTAGCGATGAAAAGTGCGGGATTGTCTTTGTGGAGAGTGTTCCGCCCGTTGATAATTCTCTCGGTTGTGTTCTCCGTTATTGCATTCTATTTTGCAGGGTGGGTTATTCCTGCTGCAGATTTAAAAACTAAACAGTTGGCAGCCGATATTAAAGACAAAAAACCTGCAATCAATATCCGTCCGAATGAATTTTATACCCAAATTTCTTCGTATGTAATCCGTATTGACGCCAAAGACAAAAATACTAATAAGATGTACGGCGTTCTTATCTACAATCACAGTAAAGACCAAGGCAATGTAGAAGTTATTAAGGCGGACAGCGGTTATATGTACTCGGCGGAAAACAATCAAACTATGATTTTCAAACTTTATAACGGAGAAGTTTATTCCGAAGAGGTGCAACAAGAGAAATACCGCACACGTCCTTTGACAAGAATTGCGTTTAAAGAGCAGGTATTACGCTTTGATGTCAGCGATTTCGCAATGGCGGAGAGCGATGAGGACAAGTATTCCGATTCTTATAAGGTTTTAGGGGTGAAAAAACTCTATACAAGAATAGATTCTCTGAAAACCGATTATGCAAACAGCCGACAAGGTTATATAAATTTCCTAATGCGCGGTTTAGCTGTACCTGACAATGCGGCAAATATGCAAAAGAGTATTGCCGTTAATGATTTTTACAAAGATTATTCTTCACTTGACAGCGACAAGAAAGCCCAAACGGACAAATTTGCAAAGGATTATCTTTTTCATCTGTCGGAAGAATACAACAACAGGTTGGAAATAGACAAGTTTGACAAATCTTATATCGACAGACACTGGATAGAGTTTTACAGAAAATTCACTCTGTCCGTTGCTTGCATAATATTGTTTTTTATAGGCGCACCTTTGGGTTCTATAATAAGAAAAGGCGGTTTGGGAATGCCTGTTGTGGTTTCCATTATTGCTTTTGCTTTGTATTATGTTATAGGAATGATGGGGGAATCTTCGGCAAAAGGCGGTAGTATGTCGCCTGTGGTTGCTATGTGGTTGTCTTCTGTTATCTTTCTGCCTATCGGAATCTTCCTTACACTGAAAGCAACTTCGGACAGTAAGGTTCTTTCTGCTGAGAATTGGCAAAAGATTATTGAGAAGCTAATCGGTAAAATCAAATTCAAAAAATTAAAAACGTAAATAATAATCAAAATGAATATATTGCAATTATGTTATAAACCTCCTTATCCTGCCACCGACGGCGGTACGATAGATATGTACAGTATAGGACAGGGTTTTGTTAATCTGGGACATAAAGTTAAGGTATTGACTTTTTATTCGGATAAGAATCCTTTTCAAAAAGACACTTTGCCGCAAAACTATATTGATACTTACAAACCGGAGGCAATTTATGTGGATTTAAAACCGAATGTCTTTGATGCGTTGCTGTATGTTTTCATAGCAAGAAGTTATATTGTGGAAAGATTTGTTTCGGCACGTATGAAAAACAAACTAATAAGCGTATTGCAACAAGACAATTATGATATTGTTCAAATAGAAAGTATAAACCTTGTACCGTATATTCCTGTTATCCGTCAGTTTTCCGATGCCAAGATAGGATTTCATTGTCCTAATGTAGAGCATTTGATATGGCAGCGGATTTACCGCAATGAAAAACGCAATATTTTCAAACGTTGGTATTTTAAAAACACTGCCCAAAATATGAAATACTACGAACAAAACCATATCAACGACTTTGACGTAGTGTTTCCCGTAACTGATGTTGATGCACAGTATTTTAAACAGTTGGGTTGCAAGAAAACTTGTATCGGTGTGCCGATTGGTTTTGATATATTGGAAGATTTGCCGGACGTTATGCAAGAAGAAAACTCCCTTTTCCATATCGGAAGTATGAATTGGTTTCCTAACGAGCAGGGTATTAAATGGTTTTTAAACGAAGTGTGGGAAAAGATTCTGCAAACCACTCCTCAAGTTAAACTTTACTTGGCAGGGCGGCACATGTCTTTGTATTTCAGAAACGGCAACTGGAAAAATGTCAATGTTATGGGAGAAGTTCCCGACAGTACCTTATTTATGTGCAGCAAACAGATAATGGTAGTGCCTCTTTTGAGCGGAAGCGGAATCCGTATCAAGATATTGGAAGCTATGTCCCTATCCAAAACCGTTGTTGCCACAACTATAGCCGCCGAAGGCATAATGTATGAAAACGGTGTGAATATTCTTATTGCTGACACGCCTGAAGAATTTGCTGCGGCGATAAAAAAACTTATAGAAGACAAAGAATATTGCCGTCAGATAGGAGAAAATGCAGGTAAATTGATAAAAGAAAAATACGATACCAACACTGTTGCCCAACAAATCATAGACGAGTACGAAAAATTGTTAAATGCCTGAGATACTATGAAAATTCTTGTTGTTCTTACCCGATTTCCTTATCCTTTGAACAAAGGGGACAAACTCCGTGCGTACAATCAAATCAAAGAACTGTCCAAACACAATGATATTTATTTGTTCGCACTTACTGACAAACGGATAAAAAAGGACGATTATCAAAAATTAGAAACGTATTGTGAGGATATACATATTGCTAAACTGTCCTTATTAGGCAAAATCTGCTCTTTATTCAAGTGTTTGTTCTCCTCTATGCCGTTGCAAGTAGCTTTATTCACTTCTTTTTCGGCAAAGAGAAGTTTTTATAAGTATTTTTCTGAAGTTAATCCCGAAAGCGCTTACTTCCAATTCGTTCGCAGCGCAGAATATGCTAAAGTTATAAGAAAGAAACGAAAAAACAATGCCGTCAGGTTGGTTTTGGATTTTCAGGATTGCCTTTCTATGAATATTTTCCGCCGTGCCAATGTTTCCAATCCTGTTGTTAAATTCCTGTTGATGCAAGAGGTGAAGCGTTTGCGCAAATATGAGGATTCTATGTTTGATTTGTTTGACGCAACATCTATCATTACCAAGCAGGATAGGGGTTGTATTATGACTCAAAGGCGCAAAGAAACCAAGATTATAGAAAACGGAGTTGATAAGAAGTATTTTGAATACGACGGCAACAGAAAAAAACGTTGGGACATCATCTTTTCTGGCAATATGTCCTACAAACCTAATGTTGTTGCGGCTAAATACCTTATTAATAATATAATGCCGTTGGTTTGGAAGAAAAATAAAGACGTTACCGTTTGTTTGGCAGGCAGCAATCCGTCCAAAGAAGTCAAAGCGTTGGCAAATGATAAGGTTACCGTTACGGGTTGGGTAGATGATATGAGGCAATGTTATGCACAAAGTTTGATATTCGTCGCACCGATGCAGATAGGAACGGGATTACAAAACAAGTTGTTGGAAGCAATGGCGATGATGCTTCCGTGCGTTACTACCGAGTTGGCGCATTGTGCCTTGAAAACCAAAGCCGACGAACATCTGTTGGTAGGAAATAACGAAAAGGAATTGTCCGCCCATATCTTAGCACTGTTGAAAAACTCTTCATACAGATATAATATAGCAAAGGCAGGAAATTCTTTTGTCAAAGATAATTATTCTTGGAGTGCATCCACTTTAAGACTGGAAAAATTACTCTCTCCTGTGAAAAGAAATAACTAACTCATTATTAGGTTGTAATAATCACGCATAATAATTTTTTTATTTGAGTGATTAGCGCAATAATCACGCAAAAGAATTTTTCAACGGGAGGTAGTTGCATTTTTTAGCGATGTTTTTGTAAAATCTCTGCTGAATTGACTTGAAAAGTCTGCTGAAAAAATGTTTTGGTATGGTTGTTGATACAGACGTTTTTCGGTGAAAGAAAAATGAAAAACGACGTTCTTTGATTAAATTTTTGAGTGGAAAAGATGATTGTATTAAAAAAAATTGTAAATTTGCAACTTGAAACAAAATTGAATATTAACATTAAAACAACACAGTAAGATGAAAAAAACATTATTAGGAGTTGCTATGTTGTTAGCTTCAACAGGAGTTTTTGCTCAGTTGAACATAATGGACAATACGAAAGCAACTCATCAGGCAAAAGTACTGGACCAGACAATCTCTGACGTCTATGTACAACAAAAGGCTAAGAAAATTGCAACTAAGGGACAATTACCTGAGAATGCAAAGTTATTAACCGATTTCTCTGAGGGAACATACACTAAAGGTGTTACCGCTTCCCACACTGCTTCAGGAACATTCTGCGAATGGCTTGTTAAACCTGACACAACAGGAACTTGGCCAAGTAATTCTAAAAATATCATTGCCAAGAATGCTTTTGGTTTAGCAGATACTGCTAACTGGTACCATTTGGAGCGTGAAGATTGGGCTAATATGTCCGCTCATAATGGTTTTGCTTACATTGATTTCTTGTCTATTCAAAGTGTTGATAAGCAAAACAATACTGTTTTCGACGCTTGGATTCAAGCAAATACTCCTATTAAAACTTACGGTAAGAGAGGTATAGATATTTACTTGTCTCAGATTATTTTCAAATTTAATAGAGACCAGTATTTCATCGAATGGTCTCACGATGCAGACTTTGCTGTAAAGGATTCAATGGAATTTAATATCAGAGACATTGATATCGCAAGTAATGATTACGAGTGGGGAACAATAAGAGTAACATTACCTACTAATACATCAAATTGTCCATTGATTTCAACAGATGCAGATGAGGATACTTATATCCGTGTTCGTGCTTATGCACCTGCAAGTGCTTATCAACCTCATTCTTATTTATTCATTATAGATGACTTATCTTGGGACGAAACTCCTGAAAACAGAGTAGATGTTAAGGGTTGCGATTTGTTAGGCGGTTATCATATATTACCGGATGTTGTTGAAGCAGAACCATTCTACGTACAGGTAATGGTAAATAACTCTGGTTCTAACGACGTTTATAATGCTACTGTAAAGAATCTTATGGTTCAAGTATTGGAGAGTGATATATTAACAGGTTATGACGGAAGTGATTCTGTTGTATATAGATGGAATGACGCTACTATCAACAGTGATTCTCAAGATACTTTAGTGTCAGCTGCTTATGAAGTAACATCTAAAGATGCAAACAATAATGAAATCACTATTCTTCGCGACCACGAATATCTTTATGCTCGTAAAACTCCTCAATTGAATGACGGAGTTGGTTCGTACGGAACAAAAGTAGATCTTTCTTATGATAATGCAGAAGGAGAAACAACTACAGTTTTGGGAAGTCCATACACATTTAGATATAATGTAACTTCAGCAGCAGAAGACGGCTCTTACATTTGGGCAAGAGACAGAGGTTTGACACATTACGATTATCCATTTGACTATGGTTACTTAATGGATCAAGGACAAGTTTATGTTGGTGAAGCAGCTACAAGTGTTGCCGGTTATAAAGTATGTCTTGGTTTCAACGCTGTAAATTATAAAGAACCTGTTTATGCATGGGGTGTTCAAGTTTATCCTGCTTTGGACTCTGCTTCTTATGTTAATTCAGATAACAGAAGAGTACAGGAAGGCGCTGTTATTAGAGCTTCTTTGTGGCAGTTTGACCCTACAGCAGAAACAATGGATGATGCAGTAGTTATGGTTTATGACGAAAATGATAACCCAATAGAATCTGACAACCGCATTATTCAGTCAAGTGATTACAATATTTTCTCTGAAGAAAGTCCAGATGGTTATGGCAGAGTTTATACAACTAACATGAATTCTGTATATTTGCCATTCACTAATCAAGGAACTGAACTTCAGCCTAACACTATTTACTATGCTTGCTACGAACAAGTAATTAACGGTAAATTTAAAGTTGCTAAAGTTTATGAACCATTGTTGGTTGCTTTCCGTCCTGGTATTTCTTTCGTAGATGTTCAAACAGACGAAGGAGTTAAACCTCTAGGTATGAATAACATCCTTATTTGGTCTCCAAACATCACAGCAGCAGGTTATCAGTATGCTTGGGGTAGAAACTTCTACTATGATTACAACCCAATGATTCGTTTGGTTATCTCTAAACAAAAAGGCGGTTTGAATGACGCAGCAGAGAATACTTCTTCTATCAATGTATTCCCTAACCCTGCTAAAGACAATGCAGTTTTGAATTATACTTTGGCTACAAGTGGTAACGTTACTATCGAAGTTACTGACATCATGGGAAGAACTGTTCTTTCTTACAACGAAGGCAACAGACATGCAGGTATAAATAACAAAGCTAACATTGAAGCAAGCAAACTTGCAAACGGAACTTATTTCTGCACAGTTAATGTTAATGGTGCTAAAGTTTCAACTTCAAAAATGGTTGTTAATAGATAATCTTACACAATCAATATTTAATAAAAGGAGGCTGAGTAATTCAGTCTCCTTTTTTTGTTTTCCATTCTCAACACAAGAACCGAAATATACTTTTTCGGCGATTTTAGATAAAAATACGAGGAAAAAAGACCATTATATGAAAAAAAGGTAGTACCTTTGCACCAAATTTAAAAAATTAATAAAGATATGAAGATGAGTATAAGAAAATTGTTTTTAGCAATTTGTGCCTTGTCGATTGTTTCCTTCAGTGCATGTGTAGATGAAGATGATTTTGATTTCACTCGTTTAAGTGAGACAACGATTAGTCCTGAGGTGGAAGCCAATCTATTGAATATGACATTTACTTCTAAAGATTTCTTTGACCAGATAGCAGACACGACAAGCGGTATTTATTTGGAGGCACAAAACGGAGTATTTCATTTGTTGTATAAGAAAGATTTTTCTTTGTCAGGTTCAGATTTGGAGCATGATTACTTTAACAAGGATGTAAATATGCATTTGTTGCCGTTCAGTTTGGATGATATAGTAATTCCTACTTGGTATGACGATAATTTCAGTGATGATTTTCCTGTGGTAACCAATCAGACGATAACCATAGAGGTAGATAAGTTTGCTAAATATGAAGAAAGTGAGCAGGAGAGAGTTATTGACAGTTTGATTCTTTCATCCGGACAGTTTTTGTTTGCAGTTGATTCCAAATTGCCTTATCCAGTGGAACTAAAGGTGTCAAGCGAGCAAATAGTCAATCAATCTACGGGTAAGAAGTTTGACGAAACTTTGACTTTCAACGCAAAGACCAAAACAGACAGAACAGTTGATTTGACAAATCATAAATTGAAACTTAATGCTAAGGCAGATAATTCCTCTTCTATTGCATTCACCTATTCTGTTGTAGTAAAGACGGCAGGCAAAAAGGTAGAAAGCGGAACTTATGCAATAGATATGAATCTTGAGGCTAAAAACCTTAACATAGAACTTGCATGGGGATTGGTAGGTAACCCAACTATTCCGATTCAAGGCGTTATTGATATAGACTATTTCGCAGACAGTACAATCCGCAGTGATATGGTGGATATAGAAAGGCTTTCCATGATAATGGACATAACAAACTACACAGGTATTCAACTATTCTTGGATTTGGATTCCTTAAAAGCAAGAACACATACAGGATTGATTGCCCATATATTTGACGACGGAAAAGAATTGATCGTAAATAAAGCTATAGTACCAGGAGCTACAGCCTTGACTAATGAAACTTTGGCAGTAAATACTAAAGCTCTTTCCCTATTGCCTAATCAATTTATTTACGATATACGTTCTATTTTCGGAGACGGTCATCAAAGAGGATTTATTTACCCAGACAAGAAATATTTGGACATAAGTACTTTGATAGATTTGCCTTTGACACTTAAGGTTAATAACTTCGTTTCCGAGAAAGAGACAGATGCATTGGAGTTCTTGCAAGACGAGGACGGGGTAGGAGACTATATTGATTCTATTGCCTTGAAACTTTCTTTTGAAAATGCATTCCCTACCGAGATGATAGTTGATATATTTACAAAGGACGCAAACGGGATGATAAGTCCTCTGTTGAACGAAGCAGTTGTGGTAAAATCGGCAAAAGTCGGCAGCGATGGTAAAGTAACTTCACCTACCACTCAAAAGAATGAAGTCTATGTAACACACCAGCGTTATGAACAGTTGAGAGATGCAGATAAGATAATCTTCAAAGCATCATTCAATACTTCACAAAATGACAACGATGCAGATTTTAGCCAAAAGCCTTATGTATCTTTCGGAGATAAAGACTATTTGAAGGTAAAGATTGGTTTGAGGGCTCACACCAGTATAAGTTTCTAATAAATCATAGGTTTCACTCTTAAATTTGATAATAAAATGAAGACAATAATAAAAATATTCGTTTTGTTTGCCGTAGTCTTTGCTCTGCTGCCTGTAATCAATATTCTTAAGGCACAGGAAAATTCGGCATTGTATTTTTCAAGACAGCCACAGGCAGCCAACTATAACCCTGCCTTTATGTCAAATAACAAGTTCTATATAACCCCTCCGCTATTGGGTCGTTTTGCAGTGGATATCCACACTTCAGGTTTTGCTTATCATGATTTGATTAACCAACATCCTGACTTTGCAGACTCATTGCGTTTGGACGTTGAAGGATTCTTAGGCAAGTTGAAAGATAACAACAACTTCTCTTTCGGAATGAACTTTGATTTGATAGGATTAGGATTCAAGATAGGCAAAAACTATTTCTCCGTTGGGTCTAATCTGACAGTGGAAACAAAAATAGGATTTTCAAAGAATTTATTTGATTTTGCAGTTCATGGAACCAATATGTCATCAAAGAGTTTGGACGTATTGAACCGCAAACTTGTTGATGCAACTGCTTATGCTTTTACTTATATCGGTTATGCAAGAGAGATAACAGACCAATTGACCGTCGGAGCAAGGTTCAAAATCTACACTGGTGTTGCAAATGTACATACCAATAAGAGTATTGTCAATTTGCAATTTGACGGAGAAGAGGTAGCAGCGTACGGTGATTTTGATATCTACGCATCTACTTTCTTCGGTCATTTTATGGAGTTAAGCAGTGTAATAAACGACCATTCGGATTTCTCATTTGAAAGAGAAGATGACGTAGCCAAGAGTGCAAAAAATATAAAGGATAACAAAGGTTACGGATTTGATATAGGAGCTACTTACCAACTTAATGAGACTATGCAAATCTCGGCATCAATTATTGATATAGGTAAGATAACTTGGAAAACCAACGCAGCACAACTAAGAAGCAGTAATCCGAATGAAAGAATCGTTTTCTCAGGTGTTGATGTTGATTACAACAATATATCTGAGGATTTGGAAGATTACTTTGACGATATGGCAGACAGCCTAAAACATGCTTTTGATATGGAATTGCACAATATAGGCAGTTATTCAACTTCAGTACCTACTAAAATCTATGTAGGATATTCTTGGGAATTTTTCCCGCATATGAATTTGCAGGCGTTATACAGCGGACGTTTTATTGCTGGAAGTTATGAAAATGCACTGACTTTGAATTATTCGTTGTTTGCAGGTCCATTGCAGTTATCTGTCGGCAATACTGTTAAATATACTTGGTTCAATCCGAGCGTGCTTTTGAGTTTGGGCAGTGCGTTTTATATCGGCGCAAGTTTCTCATCATCATATAACTTGGCAAAAACAAGCGGTATGAATTTCTACGCAGGATTCAATTTTGCAGTAAAGAATAAAAAGAAAGCAAAATTTAAACCTGTTGAACAACCTGCAGAAGAAATTTTGCCATAAGCAATATATAGAGAATTAAAGTAAAAAGTTTATACATGTAGTTTTTATTCGGGGCGCATCAATTTGCGTCCCATTTTTATAAATCGGTGCGAGCCGCACAGGCAAATTTAACATAGCAAAATAAAGTGCCGAATCACGAAATTGTTTTCAGAAAAGAGTAAAATGTTTTCAGAAAAGAATTTACTGATTCGGCACTTTATTTTGATGGAGTGAAATAAGTTGTTAGCAAGACAAAATTGCCTGTACGGCTCGCACCGATTAATCTATTTCTAATTTGTCGTGTTTGTTCGGAATAAAGATATTTTTGAATCCGTTTTCCTTCAAATGTTTTGCAAATCTCATCTGCGTTTGTTCTTCTCCATGTACAAGAACTATTCTTTTGAGTTTGTCTTTGTCTTGACAAGAAATAAACCGTATCATTTCGTTATAATCGCCGTGAGCAGAATAACTTTCAAGTTTTCTTACCTCTGCACGGACTGTATGTTTCACTCCGAAAATAGAAACCTCTCTGTCACCTCTCAGAATCTTATGTCCTAAGGTTGAAGGAGTACAATAGCCGACACCTAATATAGTGGTATTAGGTTTTTCTATATTGTTGGCAATATGATGTTTTACTCTGCCTGCTTCCATCATACCCGAAGAAGAAATAATTATGCAAGGAAGTAAAGAATAGTTCAATTGCTTACTTTCTTCGGCGGATTGTATAAAATGCAACTTGTCAAAACCAAACGGGTCTGGGTCAATTTTCATAAATTCCTGCAATTTGGCATTGAAATCCTCTTGATGAAGTTTGAAAATATTGGTTGCATTCAAACTAAGAGGGCTATCAACATAAACTTCTACAGGAGGAAGTTGCCCTGTTTCCCACAGATAGTTCAAAGCAAAGATAATATCCTGAGCTCGTCCAACTGCAAAAGAAGGAATGATTAACTTGCCGCGTTTTTTCAAACAAGTTTTCTTTACAATTGACAAAAGTTCCAAATCACTTTCCTGCAACGGTTCGTGAGTACGGTCGCCGTAGGTTGATTCCATAATAAGATAATCGCATTGCGGAAACTCTTGAGGCTCTTTCAATATTCTGCCGTTGTATCTTCCTATATCACCTGTAAAAGCAATCCTTGTAATCTTGTCTTGTTCAAAAATCTTTATATTGCATGTTGCACTTCCTAAAATATGTCCGTTATCCGTAAAAGTAATTGAGAAATCCCCGAAACGTACTTCCCTGTTATATGGAATAGATATGAAATATTGCATGGAATTTCTTGCATCCTCTGCCGTATATAATGGCTCTACGGGTTCCAATCCTTGCAATTCTCTTTTCTTATTAAATGTTATTGTATCCTGTTCCTGAATCTTTCCTGCATCTACCAAAAGTATGGCGCACAAATCCCTTGTTGCAGGAGTACAAACTATGGTTCCGTTAAAACCGTTCTTTATTATATAAGGAATAAGCCCGCAATGATCAATATGTGCATGAGATAAGATAAGGTAATCAATTTCCGAAGGGTTGAATCCTAAATCTCTGTTGTCGGCATCCGTTTCCAATCCTTTGCCTTGGTACATTCCGCAATCCAAAAGAATTTTAGTTCCCTTATTTGTAGTAATCAAATGTTTGCTACCTGTTACCTCTTTAGCAGCTCCTAAAAATTGTATATTCATTTTTGTCTGTATTTTAGATTTTTCAGCAAAAGTAATATTTTATTTTCAATTAAACGGCGTTTTATATTGAAAAATATTGTAATTTCGCCGTCTGAACTACAAATAACGGCAAATAGGAAAATTTTTATCAAACAATAATAAACTAATGTCAAGAAGTAACTTATTAAAATCCGGCATAATTGTCTTGATTGGCGCATTTGTCTTTGCAAGTTGCAACAAAGGCACATCGGATAGCGAAAAGTTTGAAGATATTACTAAAACCTCTTCAATCAATATTATGAAAAATATGACGGTTGCAAGTATGGGTTTGAACGATACTATAAATAATATACGCGGAAAGTTAGTCTTTGTAAGGAATGTAAAAAAAGATGACGACAATCTTAATTTGGCTCCGTCAATGAACCGTATCACTGATGATTTAAAGCGATTTGCCAAACAAGTTAAGGCATTGGAAAATATGGACAGGCATGATACCAACTACTATTTCCACAGTGTGAAAAGCGTTTATGAATATGACGATATAATAAGCGTACTGTATGAAAAAAAATCCCATCTAAGCGGAACAAAAGATACAATAACCGAAATACTTTCTTACAATTACGACAAGGAAACCGAAAAAGAATATTCGTTTAAAGATATTTTTGCCGTTAATTCCGATAATATTGCAGAGTTTAATAGACTATTTGTAACAAATCTGAACCTTGAAGACCTTTCCTCTCTTGTCTTTAATTTCGAAAAAGATATGGTTTGGATAGGATTGCAAAAGGACGGCAAGATTATCCGTTACGGGCAGCCATTAAGAAAAGTAAAGAAATTTTTGATTGATGACTAAAAAACAAAGAAAGAAATTGACTAAGCGAGCAATCATAATATCGTCTGTTTTATTGGTGTTATTCGTCTGTGTAAGCATCTTGTATGTTTATAGTGAGGATTATTACAAAAGATACCGCGATTGCCCCCAACTATCCATTGATTCTACAAAATATCCTGTGTTGGGCATAGATATTTCCGCCCATCAAGGAAAGATAGATTGGAAATTGGTTGCAGAGAATAAAGTATCCTTTGCATTCTTAAAGGCAACCGAAGGAGTGAATTTCGTAGATAAAAACTTTTCTTCAAATTGGAAAACAGCCAAACAACAAAACATTATAGTAGGTGCTTATATGTTTTTCCGCTTTAATAAAGACGGTAAAATGCAAGCGAGAAATTTTATCAACAATGTCAAACTAAGTGATAATGATTTGCCGCCTGTGGTGGATTTTGAGGCATCTTACGGCAACAGATTGGGAAAATACAAAGTCAAATACATGCAAAACCAACTCCTTAAGTGTTTGCGCGAGTTGGAAAAGCATTATGGACAAAAGCCTATCATATATACAAACGTTACGACTTACACTAATTACATTAAAGGCAACTTTGACGATTATCCTTTATGGATTTGCAAACTTTGTAACGAACCTACAAAAAATGTTAAATGGACTTTTTGGCAGTATTCCCACAAAGGAAGTATTACGGGGATAAAAGGTCATGTTGATGTCAATCTTTACAACGGCTCTTACACGGAATTTGTCAATTTTATCAATAATTCTCACGGTAAAAAAGTAAAACAAGATGCAAAACAGCAAAACCGTCCTACTAATAGACGAAACCCACAAAATACTAAGTCAAAAACTACTGGCAAAGGGGTATAAGGTTGATTTCTTTCCTCAATACACTTACGAAGATGTAAAAAACAATATATCTTCTTATGATTGTATTGTAGTGAGAAGTAAAGTTAAGATAGACAAAACAATAATTGACTGCGCTAATAACTTGAAATGTATTGCCAGAAGCGGAGCAGGAATGGATGCAATCGATGTTCAGTATGCCGAAAGCAAGAATATAAAATGTCTTAACTCTCCTGAAGGCAACAGGGACGCAGTCGGGGAGCATACTTTGGGACTTCTGCTTACTCTTTTCAACAAAATAAACTTTGCAGATAAGGAAGTAAGACAAGGATTGTGGCAAAGAGAAGAAAACCGCGGCACAGAAATAAAAGGAAAAACCGTCGGAATAATAGGTTACGGCAATATGGGGCATTCTTTTGCCCAAAGACTTTCGGGATTTGAATGTAGGGTGATTGCATACGACAAATACAAACACGGATTTGCGGATTCCTTTGCCCAAGAGGTAACATTGGAGGAATTGTTTTCACAAACCGATATACTGAGTCTGCATGTTCCGCTGACAAATGAAACAAACAAAATGGTAAATACTCAATTTATCAACAGTTTTTCCAAACCTTTCTATCTTTTGAACACTTCCCGCGGTAAGGTTGTGTCTGTTCATGACCTTGTTATCGCAATGCAGGACGGTAAAATCAAAGGTTGCGGATTGGATGTTATGGAAACGGAGAATTATAACCAACAAATAAATATTGATAATTCACTTAAAGAAGATATAGAGACATTATACAATATGCAAAACACGGTTTTTACTCCTCATGTGGCAGGTTGGACTAAAGAATCTTATTTTAAACTTGCCGATTACTTAGCTGACAAAATTATTTCCGTACTCGGTTGATTTTTACGGCGGAAAATTATAACATAATGACACAAAACGCTCGGAGATTTTGAATTTACAATAATAAATCTAAATTCTCCGAGCGTTTTTCTTTGTTTTGGTTTATCAAACTGAGATAAACGCTTTGCAAACTGTTATTTGCTTATCTTGAATGTTGATTTCCTTTTATTTATTTGGCATATACTGCTGCAACATCTTCTCAATATATTTGCCAATCACGTCAAACTCAATATTAACTACCGTTCCGATTTTGAAATTGTGGAAATTGGTATGCTCTTGCGTGTAAGGAATGATTGAAACTGAGAAATCGCTTTCATTACTATCCACAACAGTCAATGAAACTCCATTAACGCAAATACTTCCCTTCTCAACGGTTGCGTGAATATGCTCTTTGTCGTTAAAAGTAAAGTAATAACGCCATGAACCTTTCTCATCAACAACCTTAGTGCAAGTTGCAGTGTTATCAACGTGCCCTTGAACGATATGACCATCGAATCTTCCGTCCTGAAGCATACTTCTTTCAACATTAACTTCCGTTCCGACTTGCCAATGTCCCAAATTCGTTCTGTCCATTGTTTCTTTCATTGCCGTAACTACGTATTGTTTCTTTTCTTTGTCTAATTTGACAACCGTAAGGCAACAACCATCATGCGCAAAACTTTGGTCTATATGCAGTTCGTCAGCAACGGCGCATTCCAACGTGAAATGGAAGTTAGTTCCTTCCTGTTCTATTTTTACAACTTTCGCAGTCTGTTCTATTATTCCTGTAAACATGGCCTTTATATTTTATTTAATCTATTCAATATATAAACTTATGTTATTATAAACGGTAAAAAATATTTTCTTCGGCTGTTATTTTTTGTTGTTTTTTTGTTTGAATGAATTAAACAACAACTCTACGATACCACCGCCTGCAATACCGCACATAATAGCCGATACCGTAGCGTTTTTAACGAGCAAGCCGATGGTAAAACATACAATAATGATGACTATTGTTATTATTCTTACCGTTTTCATTTACTTGATTGTTTTATTTCTTCAAAAAGTCTTCGTAGTAGCGGAAAATTTTTTTGTAAAGTTCCACTCTGTCTTTACCTCTTACGTTATGCTCGTGATTAGTGTACATAAAATAATCCACAGGTTTCTTTTTCTCAACGCAAAGACGGATAAACTCCAATGAATGTTGCGGAAGTACGGTATTATCCTGGTATCCCTGCATTATAAGTATGCGGACGCTGTCAGGAATATTGTCAATATAATTCAGAAGTGAGGCCTTTTCATACCCTTCTGGGTTATCCTCAGGCGTGCCCATATAACGCTCGCCGTACATTACCTCATACCATTTCCAATCTATGACAGGCCCGCCGGCAGTTGCCACCTTAAACACACCAGGATTCCTTAGAGTAAGTCCCAATGTCATAAATCCGCCGTAAGACCATCCATCAACGCCTATTCTGTTAGCATCAACGTAAGGAAGTGTCTTTAAATAATTGATACCTGTTATTTGGTCGTCTATTTCTTGCGTTCCACAATTATGCCATATAGCACTCTCAAATTCATATCCACGGTTAGCACTTCCTCTTGAGTCCATAGTCCATACGATGTAGTCTTGAGTAGCAAGAAACGGTAAGAAATTACCTGCACCTGCCGTCCAATAATCCGTAATCAACTGCGCATGAGGACCGCCATAGACATAAACAATCACAGGGTACTTTTTATTAGGATTAAAGTCCTTCGGCTTAATCATACGTGTGTAAAGAACCGTTCCGTCCTTTGCAATAAGAGAATCAATTGTGATGATAGGTTTGTTACTCAACTCGTCAAACGGGTCTTTTACAAAATCCAACTCCTTAATTACCTTTCCCTTTTCGTCTCTTATAACCGTACGGTATGCAACCTCGGTAGAAGAATAAGAATCTATAAAACGCGTGCCTTTAGGATTGAAGGCAACAGTATGGGTTCCGTGGTCAAGAGTTATTCTTGTGATTTTACCGTCCTTAATATTGACTGCATAAAAATTACGTTCCAACGGAGAATCCTTAGTTGCGTAAATATAAACGACAGTTCCCTTATCATTGAAACCTGCTATGTCATTAACCATCCAATTACCCTTGGTAAGTTGTTTAATCTCCTTACCCAAGGTATCATATATGTAAAGATGTTGCCAACCGTCCTTTTCGGAAAAGTAAAGAAACTTTCCGTTGTCGTTAGGTATGAATGTAAGCGGATGTTCAGGCTCTACATATTTATTAGATACCTCTTCAAACAACACTCTTTTCAAAAGACCGCTTTCTGATGAGTATGCCTCCAACCACATGTGGTTTTGCTTACGGTTAAGTTTCTGAATATAGACTGTTTTGCCGTCCGCAGAGAAACAAACATTGGTAAGATAGTTTTCTCTTTGCTCAACGCTGTTGTCTTTGCGGGTTTTAAGGCAGACTTTCCTATCCTTTGCGAAATCATATACCCAAACTTCAACTTCATGGGACTTCATACCAGCCATAGGGTACTTGATAGGGGTATGTTTTGCCTCACGGGTCATAGTATTTACCAACGGATAATCACCAACCATGGATTGGTCCATACGGTAATACGCTAAATAGTTGCCGTCTTGTGAAAAATAAAGTCCTTTTTCGATTCCGAACTCGTTTCTATGCACACTCTGACCGATAATTATATCAAGACTGTCGCCGTCAAAGGTTATCTGCTTTTCATTGCCGTTTTTATTTACAAAAAGGTTGTTGTCTTTGATGTACGCTTTGTTCTTACCTACTTGTTCTAAGAATTGAGCACCCTCTATCTGTTCTTCCTGCGTGCGTTCTACAATTTTATCGTTACCTTTCTTATCAACAATATGTTTTTGCCACTCGTTGTCGTAATAAGAATAGGTGTCGTTGTCCTCAAATCGCGGTTGATAGACATTGATTTTCAAACGGTAAGTACCGTCCATCAAATGCTCAATATCAAGTTTGTTTTGTGCAAAACTTATTGAAACTACAAACAAAAACGATGCGATAACTACCGCATACGTTCCACATTTTACAATTAATCTTTTCATTTTATTGTTATATTTTTACTATTTATTACATAATTGAGGTGCAAAGATACAAAAAAAAAATCACTTACTACAATTTATAAGTGCATATATAATTTGTAATACTGTTGTATGTTGTTTTTGTGAGTAACGTATATAATAACATGCCTGTATAAACATATAATGTCTAAAAAATAGACAACCATTTCAACAAAGCATATCAGGGATAATGAATAAATTTCTTTGTCATAAATAAAAATTGTTATATTTTTGCACCGTCAAATTACGGTTCTTTGATTAGATAGATTAATAGGGAAATAGGTGCAAATCCTATGCTATACCCGTAGCTGTAATCTCCGCCTGAGATTTTTGAATTATAAAAACCACTGCTTTTTATAATGTGGGAAGGTATCAAAAATCGGAGAAAGTCAGAAGACCTGCCGTTAATTTGATTTATATCGTAACTTTCGGGAGTTAGAGTTATTGATAAGCGTCGTTATATATTATGTGCAAATACTTATGCAATGCATGGGTATTGTGTATGCGGAATGTAGCACAATATAATTTCGTATAAAATCAATCCTCTCTCTGAATATTGCGAACAGTTAAATAATTTATTAATAAAATTTAAAAGTTTAAAGGATGAAAAAACTTTTTTGCAGCCTATTGTTGGCTCTGACAACAATGATTTTAGGATTTGACACATCGCTTTTTGCACAAGGCGACTGTGCAACGCCTACTGACGTTCAGGCAATGTGGATTGAAGACGATCATGCCTATGCTATGTGGAACGGAAGTGCATCAGATTATATTATTTACTTCAAAAAAGTAGGTGATGCTACTTATGAAGAAATAGAAGTATCAGGAGTCTTTTTCAAGTCTTTGGATAATCTGTCAAAAGGTACTCAATATGAGTTCTATATTGTTGCTAAATGCAGCGAAGACAACCTTTCTTCTCCTTCCGTAATTGTACAATTTACTACTACGGGAACTCCTGACTGCGAGGACATAACCTATCTTCCTTACGCTGAAGATTTTGAATCTTACGGCATAAGCAGCAGTCCTAATTTCACTTTCCCTACTTGTTGGAGTAAAGTTTCAAACAGCAACACTCCTAATATTTCTTCTACTCACCACAGTGGTAGTGGCGGGTTGTATATGCTTTCCGGTACGGAGGATTATGTGGCAGCCGTTATGCCGAAACTTGCCGACAACATCAACATTCAAAATACCGAAATGACGTTTTGGGCTAAGGTTAATTCACTTGGGCACAAAATCTATGTAGGTGTGGCATCTGAATCCGATAATATGTATTATTTTGATACCATTGCTTCATTTGTTCCTACGGTTAAAACTTGGCAGGAATATACTGTAAGTTTTAAAGACTACAAAGGTTCAAACAGATACATTACTTTCCTTTCCAAAAAGAAAGATGACGGTTACGGCAATAATTATTACATTGATGACATCACACTTTATGAAGCGGAAAACAACGACGAGCCTAATTTTACGGGACTTATCCACTATACTTCCGAACTTATCTCCGACTATGCTTATGGTATGGAGCTACAACGCCCTTCTACCAATACAATCGGTACATACATGGATGTTATAGGGGAAATTGACCCGACTAAATATGCAGACATGTATAAAGGTATCGCTTTGGCAACATTTTCCGCTCCTATTATAGATCAAGATGGGGAAGATTTTGCAGTATTTTCAAACAATTATTACTTAGGTTCTGCTCACATAGAAGTATCTTCTAACGGTACTGACTTTTTCCGCTTCAACAACAAAGCGACTACGCAATTCAACGATTACGGGCAGTTATTTGATTTATCCGAGTTGGAAGATAGCGACAATTTGGACAAACAAAATATACGCTTTATCAAGATTATAGACGATACCACCAACGGTTATTGTCTTGAAGGCATTGCTGTAATAAACAAAGGGGAAAATTATTCTTTTGCTTCTTTAGATGATATTGATTTTGAGGAAAACAGCGTTGAACTTACTTCACATGACAGCTATGATTACATTGCTTTTGACGGTTCTTACCACAAAGATTTCACAAGTGGCGGACTTGTCTTCCATGGAGTTGCAACCTATTTTGCTGAATGGAATTTTGAGATGTCTTTTTCCTGGTTTTTGACAAATATAACTGAAAATAGTTCCGCTAATGTCATAGGAGGAACATCTTTGGACAATACTTATTTTGCTTCTGCCTCACAACAGGGTATGAATTCCGCAAATTATTTGAGCGGTTATTATTCCAGTATGAATACGGAAGAACAGTTGGCAGTTATGACTGAAAACGGTAAATATTTTACACCTAACGGAGTTTATGTTGCTTCTTCTTTGGCTGCTTATCAGTATTCTCTTTCTAAATATAACTTGAATTTCAAAGTTATTGCTACGGGGTATGATGAAAACGGGGAAATTCTTTCAAGTAAAGAATATATTTTGATAGACAAAGAATCTAACCCAATATTCAATCCTACTCATTGGCGTTTTATGGATTTAAGTTCTTTGGGTGCAGTTGCAAAAGTGGTATTCACATTGACAACCACCGACCCTACTCAATATATTCCTTTCTATTTCTGTATAGATGAATTTTCTTACACGTTGGGAGAGGATATTCCTGTCAATATTATAAATCAAGAAATCTGTGAAGGCGAATCCTTTATGAATAAAACAGAAAGCGGAACATATACAGAAGGATTTACTGTATTGAATCTGATAGTTAATCCTTTGAATAAAATTAATTTGGACACAACTATTTGTGCTAACGCTTTATTTGAATTCAATAACAAATCTTACACTGCTTCCCAAGTCATTATTGATACAATTGCCGCTGCACAAGGTTGCGACACTATCTATACTATTAACCTTACAGTTGCAGATCCTATCGTCACTGATACAAATATAACAATTGAATATGCTCAAATGCCATTTGTTTTTGGCAATCAAACTTTATATGCCGGAGGTAATTATTCGCAAACCTTCATTGCCCAAAACGGTTGCGACTCTACTGTTAATCTTCACTTAACTATCAAGGACAAACTTATAATTAATGTTGCTTTTGATACAACTATTTGTGCCAACTCTTCATTTGAATTTTACGGCAAGACTTATTCAGAACCGCAAACCATTATTGACACCATTTTTACCTCAACCGAAGCAGATACTGCCTATACTATCAATCTTACGTTTGCTGCTCCTATTGTCAATAGCGTAAATGAAACTATTGAATATGCACAAAAGCCTTATCTGTTCGGAGAATTGTCCATAGAAGAGAGCGGCGATTATTCGCAAATCTTTATTGCTCAAAACGGTTGCGACTCTACCGTTAATCTTCACTTAACTATCAACGACAAACCTATAATTGACGTTGCTTTTGACACAACTATTTGTGCCAACTCTTCATTTGAATTCAATGGCAAGACTTATTCGGAAACGCAAACTATAATTGACACTATTTTTACCTCAATTGAAGCGGATACAGCCTATACAATCAATCTTACTGTCGCTCAAGAAATTGTTGTTTCTGTGAGTTTGGAAGTATTGCAGGAGGATTTACCTTTGCAATTCGGCGATTTGTCTTTGACTGAAAGTGGAGAATACTCTCAAACTTTCACTGCACAAAATGGTTGTGACTCTATCGTGAATTTACAACTGACGGTATTGTCTGCAATAGAAGATTTGGAACAGACAACGGAGATAACCATTTATCCAAATCCTGCAAAAGATTTTATTGTTGTGGATTTTGGCGGTATGATTACGGATAACAATCTACAAATAAGCGTTACGAATAATATCGGTCAAACAATCGGTCAATACAATCTGCAAAACGACAGAATCAATATCAATATCAGCCGTTGGCAAAGCGGAATGTATTACGTAAAATACGGCAACACAGTAAAGAAATTTGTAATTGAATAGGCGTATTAACAAATTAACTTATCGGACGGAGGATATATTTTCACTCTGTCCGATATTTTTTGCATAAACTGTGAAAAATATTGCCATTATTCAAAAAGAATTTTACAATATCAGAAAACATTTCATTCTTTTCAGAAAACATTTTACTCTTTTCAGAAAAGAATTTATTAATTCGGCACTTTATTTTGATACTGTTAAATAAGTAGTTAGCAAATCTAAATTACCTGTGCGGTTCGCACCACTTTATTTTGAAAATTTAAAATCTTATTTTTGATTTGTAAGATTTTAGTAATCTTAAATGTCTTTTTAGAATTCAATCTTCCTTATTTCTATAAGTCAATAGAGAATAGGAAAGAGGCAAAAGTATCGTCATTAACTGGACAATAGCCTATGCGCAGGCCGATATTGACAGGAATTGTTATTCTGAATAAATGAACTTTGGCTTCTATATCACTGCCGTAAGAATAATAGTGTTGTTTGTCATACCATCCGTGATTGATAAAAGGTTTTGCCACGATACGTTTCAGATATAATATTCCGCTTATACCATTATCGGGATAAAGAAGCGGAAAACAGTATTGTGCCAAAATACCTGCGAAATATTCAGGATATTTGTTATATACACCTCTTACAAAATTGACTTCGTTTTGGAAATAATAGACATCCGGACTGTTTTTCTGGAAACTGCCTGTCAAAACAAACGAATGATTCCTTGCAAGTCCGGGAGCGAATACCTGCGATTGAAAAGAAAAAATATTAGCAAACGTACTTGTCAGCGTATGAGTGTATTTTATGTTGGTAATATGCCCTGTGCGCGGGTATAAATCATTATTTGCCATTGCGCAATAGTTACTTACTTGGGCATAATAACCTATTGAGTTGAAAACATTTAATCTTACATCATTGTCAGGGTCGGATATGCTGTTGAGCGAATAATGCAGGGTTAGATTTATGTTGTTTCTGTAATTTCTGTTCGTCCAAGAAAACGGTAAAGTTATATCATAGCCCAGTGTTATTTCGTCCCAATCTATGTATTTAACCAAATTGGAATCCAAATCCTGACGCAAACTTCTCGGTCGGTAAGATGTAGTCATTGTCATTATAGGGTACAATCCCGAATAGGTATAACGCATAAACAATTCCTCTTTATCATGGAAATTATGCTTATATCCGAATTCTAAAACTGAAGAAGACAATAGGTTTTGCGAAAAAGCACTGACCCCAACTCCCAATTCCTTAGACTGAATATTGATAAAAAGCGGCGCCCATGAGTGAAATTTGAACAGATGTTTTACTTTCTTGTATTCTCTGCTGTTATAAGTTTTGTTTTTATTGATTATACTGTCGCAAAGTATGAAATTCTCCTGTTCTCTGTTCAATTTGGTAAAATACATTTCGGTATTTTTGCGGTTAATGTCGTATTTGTCGGCTTTATATTTCATACTGACAAGACGGAATCCGTCCGCAGTATAATCACTTACTAAAATTGTAGAGTCATACAAAAAGAAATTATCTATTCCGTACCTGCTGTCAGTATGAATCTGTACATCGTTATAATCATTCAATGCAATACTCAACATTTGATACTTATTATTAACGTCTTTTGTGAAGTACAGACGGTCATTGTGGATTTTAAGATATTTAATATTGTCAAAAGAATAATCGGTTACCGTTTTACGCTCGGCAGAGGTAACATCATAACATATAATCCGCTTTCCGTATGCCGAAGTTTCAATAAAATAAACGTTAGATGTTGAATCCTGCCAAATAGGATAGGAATATGACATATTATTTTCACCGTTTATCACCCTGACATACGAAGAATTGTTTTTCTTAAGTATATTCTTGTTTTTGAAATAAGCAGTGTCGGGAGCAATGAACGCTAAATTTTGATTGTCCAGCGAATCCGTATAAACGGCTGCAATAAGTGAATCGTTTGGATAGTAAATAGGAGTGAAGAATGTAGTTTTGGAGGTAACGCTTACGAATTTATTTCTGTTTAAATCGTAATCTATTATATCCGAAGCGGCTTCTTGTTGCCACCGAATGTTAGGTGAATATTGCGAATAGAGGATATGTCCGTCCCTGTACTGAAAATAAGAATGTAAAAGGAAAGGTAATGACAACAAATGTTCTTCTCTGTTGTTGATTATCTTGACTAATGACTGCGTTTGGTAAGAAGAAGTTTTCAAAGCCAAAACCGTAGAATCGTTTATCTGAACCGGGTTTTTGTAATTGACATAATCCTGTTTGTTATCCTCACCCCAATATTTTACTATTTGATTTCCTTCCTGTTTTGTATAATGAATATCGTTGTCAATCCACACTTTTTCCAGCGAATCCAACGCTTCGTTGTACATGGTTTTGAAATCCAAGTTCTCTTGTCCTCTGTTAGTTTTTCCCCATGAGGTAAGTTTCCACCAAGAAGTCCCTACATGGTGAAGACAATCCCCCCAAATGTCCCGTCCGTACTTCTGACGGCCGTAAGAAACCAAAAAATAACCCAAATTGTACTCATCAACGACAAAATCTTTCATACTGCCCAAAAGCATCTTATCAACAGAATAACGTCCTTTGTCAATAACCTGTGCTTTTAAGAACATATTATAATCAGGTTCCTGACCTCTGCCCGCAGGTGCCAACGCTGTTTCGGCAACTACGGCATCACCTTCGAAAAACCAGTCGGGAACCAACAGACCTGCCACTCCGCCCAAGATATGTTCGCCGAAAAGAGTACTGAATACTTTGGTTATGCCTACATTTACCGACTGCATCTGAGCCGTGTGCCTATACTCGTGAATAGCAAGTTGCCACGTGTAAGGGAATGCGTAAGAGGTAGGCGGCGGAGTAGTCCAAAATTCCATACGTTTAGGAGCCCAAACGCTCAATCCGTTACTTATGGAACTCTTTGTGTGAATTAATATAGGAACATTAGGCGCCGAGGTTTTCAAACTGTTACCTATGACAGGTACAACGGTATCCAATACAGAGGCAAGCAATTGTGCGTTGTTTTCGTAATAATCGGGATAGACGATGTGGAATTTCTCCGTTTTGATTTGACGGTATTTGATACGCGAATCATTATTCCCGCTTACATGATATTGACAGTAAGCAGTAATAACCGACAGTAACAAAACCGTAATTAAAAAAAATCTCTTAACCATTCGTTTTATTATAAGGCCTATAGGACATATAAGCCCTATAGGTCTTATAACCTTTGTCAGTAGTGCTATTGCTCTGCCGACAAGGCAAATTATTTTCTTTTATTTAACAGGTACGTTCTTAAGTGTAGCAATTAAGAATTTCCAGAACTTATCTACCGAAGCGATATTCACTCTTTCGTCCGGAGAGTGCGGATGCTCTATCGTAGGTCCGAAACTTATCATATCCAAGTTTGGATATATTCCGCCCAATATACCACATTCCAAACCAGCGTGAATAGCCATTACTTTGGCTTCAGTTCCGAACATTTCTTTGTATTGATCCTTCATTTCCTTTAGGATTGGTGAAGCCATATTTGGCGCCCAGCCTGAATACGCTCCTGAAAATTCTATCTTACCTTCTGCAAGTTCTACAACTGATTGCATCATCATTGCGAAATCCAGCTTTTGCGTATCAACACTTGAACGAATTAAACAGCAGATTTGAACATTGGCTCCGTCAGATTTAACAATCGCAAGATTAGATGAAGTTTCTACCAAGCCCTTCATAGAATCGCTCATTCTGTAGATTGCATTCGGTAATCCATATATGCAATTGATAATTCTCTTTGAGCAACATTCTTTCATCATGTCCGTTACATTGGCAGTAGGATTGATTTCTATTGAAAATTCTTGTTCAACTGCTGCAAGTTCTTTTGCAATCGTTGCCATCAATTCCTCAACCTTTGCCTTAACTGCCGCAACCTTATCCGTAGGAACTGCAATTATTGCATGGGCTTCCCTCGGTATTGCATTACGCATATTACCGCCTTCAACGGAACATAATCTTATACCGCTTTCTTCCAAATTCTTCAAAATACGGAACAATATCTTGTTAGCGTTTGCGCGTTGCAAAATGATATCCATACCACTGTGTCCGCCTTTGAACCCTTTTACTTCAAGTTTATGGGTTGTGTAACCTGCAGTAAGAGGTTCCGTACCATAGTTAAGAGTAATCGTTGCATCAACTCCGCCTGCGCAACCAACGTAAAGTTCTCCTTCTGTCTCGGAATCAAGATTCAAAAGAATATCTCCTTTCAATACGTTAGGTTTTAGGTTAAACGCTCCCGTCATTCCCGTTTCCTCGTCAATGGTAAGCAAAGCCTCTATCGGACCATGCTCAATCGTATCATCGGCAAGTACAGCCAATGCAGCCGATGCACCTATGCCGTTGTCAGCACCTAAAGTTGTTCCTTTGGCTCTTACCCACTCGCCGTCAATCCACGGTTGTATCGGGTCATTAACGAAATCGTGCTGAACGTCATTATTCTTCTGCGGCACCATATCAATATGCGCTTGAAGGATTATGCCCTTACGGTTTTCCATTCCTTTAGTTGCAGGTTTGGATAGGATAACGTTGCCGATTTCATCGGTTTTGCAGTCAATATTGTGTTGTTTTGCAAACTCCACTATTGCTGCACGGATTTTTTCTTCGTGTTTAGAAGGACGTGGATTAGCACAAAACATATCAAAGTTTTGCCACAATCCCTTAGGTTCCAAATTTGATATTTCAGTCATTGTATTTATTGTTTTTTAATTTGTATTTATTATTTTCTACTGCAATTTCTCTTGATAAACAAACGAATCTGCAGGAACGTTAAGCGAATTGAAATCAATTTCTTCGCTGAATATTCCGTAGATTGTGCTTCCCGAACCGCTCATCTGTGAATATAACGCACCGTTATTATATAACATCTTTTTGATTTCTGACAACAATGGATATTTTTCAAACAAACGCATTTCAAAATCATTTCTCACGTAATCTTTCCAATGTTTTATGTCTTTAACATCCAAAGAACGCAAATCAAACGGTTGTTTTGTTATATTTACTTCCCTGTAAGCCTCTTTTGTTGATATGTTTAAATTCGGTTTTATCAAAACTAAATAATATCCGCTGAGATTTAACGGTGTTGAAATCATTTTTTCACCCCGTGAATAGACAAATTGGGGAGTGTTTTGTATGAAAAAAGGGCAATCACTTCCAATTTGTGAAGCGTAAAAGTGCAATTGTTCTAGCGAAAGACCTAATTCAAACATATAATCCGTAAGTTTAAGCATATAAGTTGCATCACTGCTTCCTCCGCCAAGCCCTGCCAAAACGGGAATGCGCTTATCCAAACAAATATTTGCGTTTGTGATTTTAAGAAAATCTTTTTTCAGAATATTGAATGCACGAAGTACTGTGTTGTTTTCGTCATTTGTTACCGTATTTTCTATATTCTCACCGCTGATATACAATTTGGTTTCATCATTTTGCGAAATCCTCATTTCCAATGCGTCATTCAATCCGATAGGATAAAAAACCGATTCAATATTATGAAATCCGTCATCTCTTTTACCAGTAACGAACAACCCGATATTTATTTTAGCATTCGGAAAGTATATCATTGTTTTTTTGTTATTTGTTATAAGTCTATAGGTCTTATAAAAAATGTTAATTTTTTGCAAAATTAAGGATTTTTTTCATAATTTTGCAAAATTATTATGAATTATAACAATAAAAATATCAAAAGTAATGAAAAGAAGTGCTTTAACGCTGTTGTTAGTCTTGCTAATTACATTTGGTTCTAAGGCTTTTGCTGGAATAGATATTCGTTTAGGTGTATCGGCAGGAACAAATTTTTCAGTAAATGGGGATGTTAAATTTATGTTTTTTGACATAATGAACGCAAATCTACCAAAATTGACAACAGAAAACCTAAAATATAATTCAATCAATCCAAATATTGGCGTAACTGTAGGATTGGAGTTTATGCTTTCACAGAATTTTTCCATCGGATTCAATAATTATTTAGGCTATCAGCAAGAAGGATTTACTGTTGATATGAAAGGTCAGGACTTTGATGCAATAGGTAAATCTAAAATGCACGGTCTTAGCGAGTTTCTGTCTTTTTATGTAGCTTACTATCCAATTAATCGTTTTTCTTTGAATTTAGGCGCCGGTGTTTTCTATGAAGGAGCATTTTCTGACTCACCTGAAACGGAAATGATTAAAGGTCAGTCGGCAAAAAACGATATTGAAGGCGATTTTTCTTTTGCTTATGCGGCAGGAGTGCAAGGTAATTTCGGATTTACTTATCATCTGACAAATCACTGCTTTATTAATCTTACGGGATACTATAATGCTGTCAAAATAATGGACTCTAACGAAGATATGGAGAAAATTTTTGCCGACATTAGCAATCCCGGAGGGAACCCAGGCGGAAATCCAGGCGGCGGAAGCAACCCAGGTGGAGGTGGATTTAATCCAGGCGGCGGAGGCTTTAATCCTGGTGGATTGGGAAAGGCTCTTACTGTCGGAGAAAATATAAATGTAAACTATATCTCTAACGGAATTTGGTACGAAAAGCAGATTCCTAATCGTCTTACCGTATTATTTACTATCGGATACAGATTTTAAAACATAGATAAACGGTAAAGTTCAGGTTTTTTCAAGATTAAAAATAATAAAACGGAGCGAACCGCAAAGGTAATTTAAAGTCTGTAAATGTCTGTCTAACACTACTGAAATAAAGTGCCGAATCACGAAATTGTTTTCAGAAAACATTTTACTCTTTTCAGAAAAGAATTTAATGATTCGACACTTTATTTTAATAAATTTTTATTGCCTGTGCGGCTCGTACTACTTTATTTTAATTAAATCTTGTTGGATAGTTTTAGAGTTCAGAACGGTTAGGACTTTTCTGTGATTTCTCTTGTTTTTTACGTTTTGCAACTCTTTGTGTAAAGACAGGTAAAACGATTAATCCCACTATAATATAAGGATAATAGGTAAATAACCGCCAAAGCAATGCCAAAACTCCTTCAAATCCCTCTTTCAAAAATCCATTCAAGAACAACGGAAATGCAAACTCGGCAACACCACTTGAACCAGGAGTAGGTGAGACGCAAAGTACAATCCACATAACCAATTGACGCACATAAATAACAGCATGATTGGTTATTTCAGGACTGAAAGCTGCTAAAATACAGTTAAGTACCAAAAATCTGCAAGACCATGAAGCAACGGTAACCAAATATACCTTTATCCAATAAAAAATTGATTTGTGTTTAAACTCTTGTGAAGAAGTAAGAACATCATCACCCATTTTAAAGAATTTATGACTCCATCGTTTGAATGTTTTTTTGTTACCCAAACGGTATATAAAGTTTTTAAACCCTTGAGGATAAAAGAAAATAGCGGTAAGAATGATAAGAGTTAAAAGAACCATAAAACTATACCCGATAATAAAGACATGGGTTTCGGAAATACGCAAACCAAAAACTGAGAATTTGAATTTGGTAGCAAAAGACATTGAATACCCGCAGACAAGTACCATTATCGGAGTAACGATTATGTAAAACAATTCGTCCAAAAGCGTTGCTATCATAACCATCGCCGTACTTCTTCCCGCACCTAACCCCTCTAATGGTAGGATAAACAATGCCACTGCCGAACCTCCGACACTTGTCGGGGTAACTGTTGAAGAAAATTCCCAAAGCATAATAATATGAAAAGCCTGTTTCCAAGATAACCGTCCGTCTGACAACATCCTTATTCTAATCATATAAGTTATTTCTCTGCCGCATTCAAACATCACGGCAAGAATCAAACACATAACGGTATAAGAAGAAAACATATTTGCAAGGTCTGAAAACAATGCCGAGTTTTTAGAATATTCCCTTGCAATCATATAAAAACCGACACCCAATCCTATAAGGACGGGTACGATTACTTTATTAAACTTAAATATTCCTAAAGGATTTTCCTTCATTTTTACTATCGTAAAAATATTTAGTATGTAGCATGTAGTATATAGCCTAACGGCACCCCGATATATGCTCTATACTACATTCTACATACTATATAAAATTTAGTTTCCGTATTTTCCGATGACGGTATAAGGACACGGCAACTCTTCTTTAACATTGTAGTTATAAACTTCACGCTGCAAATAACCCAACAGCGTCCAATAGTCTGCACCTTTGCACCATGCCCTCAAATCGAATGATATTGTTCCAGGGCCTATTGTAACCCATACACTCGTTGAAGGGTCTTTAAGCGTCATTTCGTTTCTGTTTGCAATATCAAGTAAATCCTTTTCAATTTTATCAATAACCACTTTCTTATCAGCCGCAACCTCCAAGGTAACATTAACTCTTCTTTGCTCCATCGTTGAATAGTTGGTAACGTTTCCGCCCGATAATGTTCCGTTAGGTAGGGTTATCAACTTGTTGTCCCAAGTACGTATAACGGTTGAAAAGATTTTCATACTCTCTACGAAACCTTCCATTCCCTGTGTTGCAATGTAATCACCTAATTTGAACGGACGGAAAATCAAAATGATAATACCGCCTGCAACATTCTGAATAGTTCCGCTCAATGCCATACCTACTGCCAAACCTGCGGCACCTAACAAAGCAATGAAAGAGGTGGTCGGAATACCTATGTAATTGACAACCGCCAATATCAACATTACTTTCAAGGCAATGGAAACAATGGACGTGATTACAGGACGCAATGTTGCATCAAGGTTTCTCTTCTCAAAGGCTTTCGCTAAAC
Organism: Bacteroidales bacterium; assembly: GCA_017480245.1. GTDB lineage: Bacteria > Bacteroidota > Bacteroidia > Bacteroidales > P3 > Scybalousia_A. The sequence continues at coordinate 36,308 of JAFVBA010000005.1, forward strand.
TTTTGCGGATAAACTTAATTATCCTGAAACCTACGTACAAGATAATCAAACCTATTACAATCTTCTTTACGGCATCCAATCCGTTTTGGGTGAACCAATTGATTACTGCATTAACCATATTGTTTGGGTCGCCCACTGCTGTTGCTTGTAAAAATAACATACTTCTTAGTGTTTTTAATTGTTAATTAATTTTGTTTAAACCGAAATTTTTTGCAAAAATATGAAATTTCTACGATATGTATGTAAAATTCAATGTTTAAAAGTTAAAATTTTAGGGTTTAATGTTTAAAGAGCGCAAAGCAAGTATAAACCTTAAACCCTAAACTTTAAAATTTAATCCTCTGAACTTTAATGAATGATAATCAATTTGCGAGAGATAATTTGATTATCGGACAAGATATTTACATAATAAACCCCTTCTGGTAAGGAAGTCGTGTTTATAGTATAGGTTGTTGCCTTTGGTTTTATCTCAGATAAGATTAATTTACCTTGAGTATTATAAATATTGATTGTAATATACTCCGTGCTACATTCTATATTCTTTATAACAACGAAGTCTTTTGCAGGATTAGGATAGATTATGATTTCATTATTGTTTGTTATATCATCTATACCACTTTTTACAGAAAGAATAAGAGTGATAACGGAATCGCAACCATTACTTGCCGTTAAGGTGTCGTAATATGTCCCTGCCATTGTATAAGTTTTGTTGTTAAGGGTGTAACTTTCGCCTTGAGTGATTTCTGCCGTGATTTGTTCAGAGTAAGTCGGCACAATACTTAAGAATAATACTATTGTAGTATCGCAACTCTCACTATTACTAATCAGATGTGTGTAAGTCCCTGCTGCTTTTAAGTCCTCTCCGTAAAATTCAAAAGAAGAATTATCGCAGATAGTTTGATAAATAGTATCAAATATAGGTTCTGAACAAGGATTAACAGAAATAATAAGAGTAATGACGGAGTCGCAACCGTTACTTGCCATTAAGGTGTCGTAATATGTCCCAATAGTTGCGTATTCCTTATTATTAAAAATAAGAGTATCGTTATCGTTGAGTTCAAGATAGATTGTGCTGTCGAATTTTGGTAGAATATTTAGATGGATTGTAAAATTAGTGTCGCAACCCTCATCGTTAGGTATCGAATAAGTATAATTACCTGTTTGACTATACACTGCGTCTTTAAAATAATAGTATTCTCCGTTGCAAAGAGTAATATCTATGGTAGAATCTATATCTTCACACGGTACATAAGGCTCTATGATAATATCATCAACCAATGCAGCAGGAGAATAGGACGCTCCGCTGCTTTGTTGCCACATAAAGACAAGTTTCATAGTCTTGTTTGAGACATTATTTATTACTTTGTTGTAATTTTCCCAATAGAAATCTGACAAACTATTGTTGTAACTATTTTTTTGTACCTCGATAGCACCTTCTTGTAATAAGTTAGTGTCTGCATTGACCTCTATATCTTTATCATCGTCCAAAAGAAAAACTTTAAAGAAGTCCATACCGCCGTTCCATGTCTGTCCAAGACCGCTTATTTTGTATTTATAAGCAATTCTGAACTCTTCATTGTCGTCAAAATTCACTCTTATAACAGAATACGCCACCGTGGTAGCTGCAGTTGTTGCTGCACTTTGACCGTTATCCATACTAATATACAGACTGTTCTTATCGTTGTCTGTACCATAGCCGTCTGCACCGCCAATAGTCCATTTATTAACTTCACTCGTAGAATAATAAGCAAATTCAATAAAATCTTCTTCACCTTCAAAGGTTTGTGAATAAGGAAGAGTAATTATACTTTCGCTTAGAGTGGAAAAGGTAATGTAAAGTGAATAATCGCTTTGTTCGTATCCGCAATTTGTTTTGATTCTTGCCTTATAGTTAGTTGCAGGTAATAATCCTGTAAGTTCATACTCACTGCCTATAATATTTGGTATCGATTCAGCATCGTCCCATGATGATTGATTTTCATCTAATAACTCAATAGTGTAAGAAAGTCCGCCATCAACTTCGTCCCATTTCAAAACAGCACCGTCAGAAGTTATTTTGCTTACATTAAACCCTGTTGCAACGGCGCAAACAGGAGTATAAATTTCAGGACCTTGTACATTGGTTAGGTAAGTGTATAAAAGGTCTTCTGTTTCTTTGAAATAAAAAGCCAAATATATAGTCTGCCCAACATAATCTTCCAATGAAACGGCATATCTTACGAAATCTTCGTTGTCTTCAAACGTAATATGCAACAAAGGATTGTCTTTGTCAAACGAAGTTGTTTGGTTATTGTCTGTAGATACCAAAATATCTAAGAAGAAGTCCATGTTTTCGCAATAAACTTCTGTTTGTTTAAACCAAAACACCAATGAGTCGTCGATTTGTGTTACATTAAGCTGAGGAGTTATCAACCAAGAGGGTTCCTCCGTGAAATAAAATTGACTTTCCATGCAAGTATAAGCCTTAGTCTGCCCGTCAATAGTTCCTTGTTCTGTAACTCCGAAATCTGTTGCCCCGCCATAGTTAGCTCCTTCCGTCCAAGACCAACCCTCCGGGGTGTCATTATTTTCAAATTTCTCATTTAGTTTGTTTTGAGAGAATCCTCCGAATGCAAATCCCAAAAGGGCTGCAAGTATTAGAAATTTTCTTTTCATTTTAGTATATTTATTTAGTTATTGTTTTATGTTAATTGCTTAAAAAAATAATTTGCAAAGTTAGTATCACTTCTTATTTTGCACAATACCCTAAATTGAGTAATTTATTTTGAATTTATTTTTGAATTTTGTTGTATTATAAAGATTAGGAGATATTTGTTTTATTTAATTTAATAAAAAAGGAGCCGAATGTCTGAAATTCTGCTCCTTCAATGAAAAAACTAATCAACTATTCGCTGTCTTTATGGCAAATTGTTTCTATTTAATAATCAATTTGTGAGAGATAGTTTGATTATTGGACAAGATATTTACATAATAAACCCCACTATGTAGCGATGTCGTATTTAGAGTATAGGTTGTAGCCATTGGTTTTATCTCAGATAAGACTAATTTGCCTTGAGTGTCATATATATTGATTGTAATATGCTCCGTACTACATTCTATATTCTCTATAGTTATGTAATCTTTTGCAGGATTAGGGTAGATTATGATTCCATTATTGTTATTTATCTCCTCAATCCCACTTTTAACTGAAAGAATAAGAGTAATGACGGAGTCGCAACCATTACTTGCCGTTAAGGTGTCGTAATATGTCCCTGCCATTGTATAAGATTTGTTGTTAAGAGTGTAACTTTCGCCTTGAGTGATTTCTGCCGTGATTTGTTCAGTGTAAGTAGGCAAAACTGTAAGATGAAGCTCTACTATACTGTCGCAATTTGAAAAAGAAGTAAATTTCTTTGTATAAATACCTGTTTTTGTCAGGATTTCATCTGCAAAAGTATAAGAAGTATTATCACAAATTGTCTCTTCTAAGATTTCATTTACCACATCATTAACTTTAAGAATCAAAACATTGATTTGTTTGCAGCCGTCATTAGTCAGAACAGTATCTTGGTAAGTACCGCTTTGTGAAAGATATTTTTCTTTCCATAAATAAGGTGTGTCAGAGCAAATTTCAACTGTTAAAGTGTCGTAAGTATCAACGCAAGTAGTTGAGGTATCATACTCGATAGTCAATTCATCAATTCCGACAAAAATTCCTGAGTTATCATCATACGGAGTTCCGGCATAAAAAGCAATATAACGCCCTTCACCTGTGTATTGGGAAAAACTAATTGATATATCATCCCAAGAATTGTAATTTTCAACAGTCTGAATCAACTCAAAAGTTTCTTTATCTGACGGATTAGTCATCACACCTACGGCAAGCACTCCGTTAGAGAAGTAATCGTTATACTTAAATGTAACTTTCATTTGATTAATATCCCCTAAGGATTCGTCTAAACGGGGACACACGGCAACGTTTATCTCATCCGTATCTGTCATAAATGCCAACCAATTAGACATATTGTAACCATTGACCAATATTCTCGGATAAGTCATATCTACTAAGAATTGATAATTTATACTTGCCCAACAAGAAGGTATGGTATCGTAAGAGGAGCTTTCAAAATTCTCATAATACGGTAAGGAATTTATACCATCACAAGCTGTTCTGAAATATAGTAAAGACGAAGCGGGGGAGAGTTTATCTTCCGAACAATAAGATTTTACATAAATGTCATATAATGTTGCCGATTCCAGCATTCCTTCTTCAAAAGTATAAGTTGTATCATTTACTTCTACGGAATCATACTTTTGAGATGAAGAATTTTTGTAATAAACATACCATGTACCAGAATAATATTCATCTTGCCAACTTACAGTAACTGAATTGGTGGTTATATCCGATACCATAATATTTTTGGGTGCAAAGGCGCATGGCTCTTGTGCATCAAAACTCTCTAATTTTACGTTGTCAATGTATGATAATTGCGACCAAGAATAGTTATAAGGTACTCCGAACCAAAAGGCAATGAATTTACCTTCGCCTTCATAGTTATTAAAATAAACTTCTTTGTCTTCCCAACTGTTAGTCAAAGATTCTATAGTATCAATTGCAACAAAACTACCCAAATCCGTCTTATCTTCCATAACTCCCACAATAATATTTTGCCCGAATGATGAAGCATAATATTTAAATGACAGTTTGACATTTTGAATATTGATTTCATCCGATAAGGCATTCATAACGGCAACGCTTTTAGAAGAATTATCTGCTCGGAATGTCAAAACGTTGTTAGATGTCGGTGCATTATTTTTGTATTCTACATTCGGAGCGTCATTATCCCAAGAAGAAGTGTATTTTGATGCCGAATACCAGCATTGAGGAAATGTTCCTTCGCTATAATTGTCAAAATTATCTTCATAAGGTAAGGTTGTAATTGCATTACATAGAGTATTGAATATAACAGTATCGGAACTTAATGGATTATAATCCCCGCAATCTGACTTTACAAAGACTTGATAAGCCATAGATTCTTCCAAATTGCCTTCAAAATCATAGTAAGGATTATCCCATACTTGAATTGAATCAAATTCTGCGTCAGAAACTTTTTTGTAAAACACCATCCAAGTTTCAACAGGGGTATTTTCTTTCCAAGTAATTACGGCATTATCTGTTGTTATTTGACTTACTTTTAGTTTTGTAGGTTTTACACTGCACGGTTCTTCACTTACTGCCAATTCTATAGTGAAATTGTCTATAAAAACACTTGCATATTGATTGGAAGTGTAAGGTTTTCCTAAGTAAAAGGCAATATAACGCCCCTCACCTTCATAATTTTCAAATGTTACGCTCATTTGTTTCCATACAAGCGAAGAAGTTGCCTTTACAGTATCAACGGGAATAAATGTTTCCGCTTCGCGTGGGTCAGACATTACACCTACAACGAATTCCATTCCTACTTGGGAGGATTCGTACAAGAAAGAGACTTTTATTTTTGTAATATCAATATCTTCGCTCAACTCCGGAGCGGAAATAATATTGGTATCACCGTCATAAGCTAAGAAACAAAGAAAATTTCCTGTAACGGACGAGTAGTTAGTTACGCAAGAGGGATATTCCCACATAACAAGATGGGAAGCAGCTCTTGTCCAACAATTAGGAATAGCCTCGGATGACTGGACTCCGCAAGAATTAAAATCTTCTGTGTAGGGAAGAGTAGTGATTTTTTCACATTCGTTATCTTGCGCATTGCAAAGTTGCAAACCTAAAGAGAAAATTGCAACCAAAATCGTGATTTTTCTTTTCATTTTTCTTTAATCATTATTTACGGTTGCAAAATTAGTACAGCGCATTCACCTACACAATACCCATAAATAAGTATATTTTATTTTAAAGAAAATCCTGCTTGTTCTATTGCTTTTCTTAGTTTGTTTTCGTCGGGATTACCTGTAATGACAAGAGTTTTTGCAGCAACGTCAGCCTCAGCCGACAACGTTCCTTTGACATTCATTGCTGCTTTTTCCACTGCCGCTTTACAGTGTGAGCAGTTCATACCCTCAACCCTATAAATAACGCTTCCTTCTACGGTTTGCGGTTTTTTAAATCTGCTTAAAATATTCATAACTATTGCATTTATTATAAAGATTACTAAAATTACACTACAAATTACATTAAATGTATTATGTACTATGTTTGATGTACTATTTACTGCGTTTGATGAACAACATCTGTTGCATTGTGTATCGCACGTAGTACATTGTACATCGGACATAGTACGTAAAATATTATCGGGAAGGGCATTTGTCAATAAGCCGAATAGTATTGAACCTATAATGATGGTTGCTAAGTATATTGCGGTGAATTTTGCGCCTAAGGATTTTTTGACTACAAGTATTGAAGCGAGATTTACCGCAGGTCCTGCCATTAACATAACCAATGCTGCTCCGGGTGAAAGTCCTTTTATTATCAATGCCGCTGCTATGGGAATACTTCCCGTTGAACAGATGTACATCGGCACTGCTATTATAAGGATTACCAACATTTGCAAGAGAGGTTGCGAGCCGAAATGCAAGAAAAATTCATCGGGAACAGCCACATTGATTAACGCAGCCAACAACAAACCGACTAACAATCGCAGTCCGATACTCTGAAACATCTCCACAAAAGCATAATGCAATACTTTATATATACTATGTACTATGTTTGATGTACTATGTTCGTTTTTAATGTCAGTACATTGTACATCGTAAGTATCATATTGAACATTATTTGTGTATTTGTTAATTAACAAGCCGCCGCAGACACCAGTTACCAATGCCGCAACGGGACGTATTATTGCAAATCCCAATCCCATCAAAGAGAAAGTGGCAAGTATGGAATCAATGCCTGTTTGAGGAGTTGCGATAAGGAAAGAGGCTACCGCACCGTTGGAGGCTTTTTCGTTCTTCAGCCCTATTGCTGTCGGAATAACTCCGCAGGAACAAAGCGGTAAAGGTATTCCCAACAATGCCGCCCAAAGTACAGAGAATTTGTTTTCTTTTGATAAGTATTTGCGGTAAAATGTCTTAGGTATGAATACGTGTAATATTCCTGCAATCAAAAATCCCAACAACAGATAGGGACTCATTTCGTTTATTATCATCAAAAAAGATTGAAAAAACTCTTTTACTTCCATTTTATTCTCTGTTTTTAGTAGTTGTTAATCAATTGGTTTTCTGTATATAACATTTTGTCAAAATAAAGTGGCGTTTCAGTAAATTCTTTTCAGAAAACATTTTATTCTTTTCAGAAAACAATTCAGTGATTCGGCACTTTATTTTTACGGTTGCAAAATTAGATGTTTTGAATATACGTAAGAATATGTTTTTCTGTAAAAATATTATAATTTTTTTGAAAGGCAGTTCCGTATCGGTATATTTTGAGTTTTGTATATAGGAATTTTTGTAAATTTGCACTCTGAATATTTTATACAATATTATTATGACAGAGGACAGATGCGTAACGGTTTTTGTACAAACACCTTATGTTAGTGACAAAACACTTGGGGATTACATAAAGGAACTGAATTTTTTGATAACAACACTCGGTGCGGTAGCGGTTAAGTCATTTTCCCAACGCTTACCGCAAGCCGATTCAAGAACTTATGTCGGCAGCGGAAAATTGCAGGAAATAAAAGATTACATTACTGAAAACGAATTGGAATATGTAGTTTTTGATGACGAGTTATCACCTGCCCAACTGAGAAATATTGAAAACGTTTTACACTGTCAAGTCCTTGACAGAACGCAGGTTATTCTCAATATCTTCGCTTTGCATGCTTCTACTGCACACAGCAAAATACAGGTTGAATTAGCGCAATACAAATACCTTTTGCCTCGATTGAAAAGAATGTGGTCTCACCTTGACCGCCAAAAAGGAGGTTTGAATATGAGAGGACCCGGTGAAACTCAGATAGAAACCGACCGCCGTATTGTATTGAGTAAAATTTCTCTTTTGAAACAAAAACTCGTTGAGATAGATAAGCAAAAGACTTTGCAGAGAAAGAACCGCCAACAATTAGTCCGTGTTGCCTTGGTAGGTTATACTAATGTCGGCAAATCCTCTATACTTAATATGTTGTCCAAATCGGAAGTTTTGGCAGAAAATAAACTCTTTGCAACCCTTGATACCACAATCCGCAAAGTTGTAATAGAGAATCTGCCGTTCCTTTTGACAGATACGGTAGGATTTATCAGAAAACTGCCCGACACTCTGCTTGAAAGTTTCAAAAGTACATTAGATGAGGTTAAGGAATCGGATTTGTTGATTCACGTTGTGGATATTTCGCACCCTGACTTTGAAAACCAGATAAACGAAGTTACCAAAACGCTTAACGATATCGGGGCAGGGGATAAGGATATGATAATTGTCTTTAATAAGATTGACGCCTATACATATATTAAGAAAGAAGAGGACGATTTGACACCTGTTGAGAAATACAATTTCACACTTGAGGATTGGAAACGTACATATTTGAATAACGAAAAGAGCGAAGTTGTCTTTATTTCCGCCAAAGAAAAGCAAAATATTGAAGAATTGAAACAAGTAATGTACAACAGAATAAAAACAATCCACGCAAGAATCTATCCTTACAACAATTTTTTGTGGTAAAAACAAATTTATATAGAATGTAATATGGGTCATATAGCATATAGCGGAGTGCCGTTAGGTTATATACTACATAAAAATGTAAAACTTTTTAGATGAAAATATAATAATACGTCTTTTTGTTCGTTATTAGCATAATTAGAAATAAACAACATAAAATAGAAAATAAAAATTAAAACAAAAAAATGGAAAAGATTAAGATGACCACTCCTCTTGTAGAGATGGATGGCGACGAAATGACTCGAATTCTTTGGAAAATGATTAAGGATGAATTAATTAATCCTTTCGTTGAACTAAAGACTGAATATTATGATTTGGGACTTGTAAAAAGAGACGAAACTAACGACCAAATCACAAAAGATGCCGCTGAGGCTAACAAGAAATACGGTGTTGCAGTTAAATGTGCTACTATCACTCCTAACGCACAACGTATGACTGAGTACAAATTGCACGAAATGTGGAAAAGTCCTAACGGTACTATCCGTTCTATACTTGACGGAACGGTATTCCGTACTCCTATCACAATACCTTCAATCAAACCTGTTGTAAAGAACTGGGAAAAACCTATCACTATCGCACGTCATGCTTACGGTGATGTATATAAATCAGTTGAAATCCGTGCTGAAGAAGAAGGAACTGCTAAACTTGTTTTCGAAGGCAAGAGCGGTAAAAGAGAAGAGGTAGTTATTCACGAGTTTAAAGGAAAAGGCGTTATTCAGGGTATGCATAACACTGACAAATCCATTCGTTCGTTTGCTCACTCTTGTTTCAAATTCGCTATTGACACAAAACAAGACCTTTGGTTCTCAACTAAGGACACTATTTCTAAGAAATATGACGCTCAATTCCGTGTTATTTTTGACGAAGTTTATCAAGAATACAAAGCCAAGTTTGAAGAATTGGGTCTTGAATATTTCTACACTTTGATTGACGATGCTGTTGCACGTGTTATCAGAAGTAAGGGCGGTTATATCTGGGCTTGCAAAAACTATGACGGCGATGTTATGAGCGATATGGTATCTACCGCATTCGGTTCTTTGGCTATGATGACTTCTGTATTGGTTTCCCCTGACGGAAATTACGAATACGAAGCAGCACACGGCACCGTTACCCGTCATTATTACAAATATTTGAAGGGAGAAGAAACTTCAACCAACCCAATGGCTACTATCTTTGCATGGAGCGGCGCTTTGAGAAAAAGAGGTGAGTTGGACGGTATTAAAGAGTTGATGAACTTCGCTGACCAATTGGAAGGCGCTTGCTTTGACACTTTGAACGAGGGTATAGCAACAAAAGACCTTGTTAATTTGATGGAAGGCATAACTCCAAAGGCTGTTAATTCCGCAGACTTCATCGGTGCAATCCGCCAAAGATTAGAAAAAAGATTGGCTTGCTAATAAATAATGTAAGCAATTTTTAATATAAATCAATAAAAATAAGCAACTGCAGTAATGAAACTACAGTTGCTTTGTTTTTGTTGCAATTAGAATATTGCTTTTATTGATTTTAAACAAAATATGAATCAAAATCCTGTCCAGGTTTGGCGCCAGAATGTACGGGAAAGTTCGTCCCATTTAAGTATTGTTGCACCGAAGAAGTCCGAAACGTAACCGTTAAGCATTTCTTCGGCTTTTTGTTTGTTTTCGTTTGCAAGTTGTTGATATGTTTTCTCAACAAATTCCAATTCTCTCTGACCTTTTTGCATAAAGTAGTCTCTTGCAGGTTCCAATGTCTTACGGTAATTGCCCCAACGTACTGTTGCCAATCGGTTTGCCTTACGGTAGTGCCATAATGCCGCATCATCACGGTCTGAGTGCTGTCCGCAGATTTTTAACATCTGAGGTAATTGTGTCGTTCCGCAAAAAATAGGGAAACGCGGCGACTCTCCCGGGTTGTCAAGTGCAATCCAAGCAACGCCTCCTATCTCGTCAGGCAACCAATTTCTCAACTGAATAACCGTAGAATAAGCACACCAAGGCACACTTACCGTTCGGATGTTTTGCATTGTTGAATCGCCCATTGTATAGTACATATTGATTTCGTCAGGTCGCATCCAAGGATTTGAAAACTGCGAAACAATGCTGTCAGGTTCTGATTCTACTATATTGCCTTCCTTATCTCTTCTTTTAGGATTAGGAATCTTATGACGGAAACTTAAATTCCATTGCGTGCCTTCATAATAAGAACCCAGCAATTGCATAACTTGGGTAACGGAAACCTTATTGTCGGGTTTTACACTGAGTGGTAATTCCTCAACTGTGTCGCTTAAGTGTAAAGAAGGGGCAAGTGCATTCATTATAAAGTATTCTCTGATTGAGTAATTCTTCTTTTCGCCGAAGTAATTGCCTCCCGAATAAACTTTCCAAAAACAAAAATCTTCTTTTTCGTCCCAAAGTTTCAGTTTCTTGGCAACATTATAGACGTTATCCGAATATAAGCAATTGTTTTTGTCTTTTGAAAGTTTTGATATGCGTGATATATTTGCCGAAACGGCTATTTCTCCGTCAGGAATGCGGACTGCAGCCCATACGCCGCCTATTTTGTCTTTTCCCTCGCCGAATACTTCAAATATCCACACTTCGTTTTTATCCGCAATAGTAAGACATTCGCCTGCATCACCGTAGCCGTATTTTTTTATTAAATCTCCCATCAACAATATTGCTTCTTTTGCTGAAGAACACCTTTCTAAAACAATTCTTTCCAATTCTTCTATTTTGAAAATACCGTTAGAATTTATCAAAGTATCTCTTCCCGAAATAGTTGTTTCACCTATCCCCAGTTGCTTTTCGTTTAAACAAGGATACGCCGTATCTAAATAGCGGAAAGTGTGTTTTGTTTGCGGTATCTTGCCTTTTGCATACATTTTTGTGCTGTCGGAAGGCGATTGAGTGTGCATTCTGCCGTCATAAATGGTAACGCTGTCTTTTTCATTCCAATCTTTAGCGGGTACAATATTCATCCAAGTGCGGTACCATGAGTCGCAGGTGTGCGAAGTTATCACGCTGCCGTCAGCAGATGCGTCTTTGCCGACCATAATACTCGTACAGGACAAAGGATTGTGTGTGCCGTCTGCATATTCGGTCATTTGTGCGTTTGTATTAGGTAGATAGCCAATCAAAACAGCCAAACCGATAAAAATTTTCTTCTTATTCATATTATATATAATGTATTTAGTTTCTTTTAGTCCGCAAAGTTACGAAATAAATCCGTTATATATTATGAATATCAATAATATTCTGCCATAATGTCATATTTCATTTTTTGGAATAATGTTTGGATTACGGCGTTTTGTGATTTTATTTCAGTTAAAAAGTAAATTAAGAATATAGTTAATAAAAAATATACGACAATGAAAGGTAAAATTAATGTACAAACGGAGAATATTTTTCCCGTTATTAAAAAGTTTCTTTATTCCGACCACGAAATTTTCCTAAGAGAAATAGTTAGTAATGCCGTTGATGCAACTCAAAAACTTAAAACCTTGTCTTCTATGGGTGAAGTCAAAGGTGAGTTGGGTGATTTGACTATTGACGTCAAAATAGACAAAGATAAGAAAACCCTTCATGTAATTGACCGCGGTATAGGTATGACCAAAGACGAGGTTGAGAAGTATATAACTCAGATTGCGTTCTCAGGTGCCGAGGAATTCTTGGAAAAATTCAAAGGTAAGAGCGAAGCGGACGTTAATCAGTTGATTGGTCATTTCGGATTGGGATTTTTCTCTTCTTTTATGGTATCCGACCAAGTTGAAATCATAACCAAATCTTATAAAGACGCACCTGCCGTTCATTGGACTTGCGATGGTGATACGGAATATTCCATTGAGGAGTGCGACAAAACTGAACGCGGAACGGAAATCATAATGCACATAACTGAAGAGTGCAAAGATTTCTTGGAGGAGTACAAAATTCTTGAACTTTTGAAGAAATATTGCAAGTTTATGCCTGTTCAAATCCGTTTCGGTAAAGAAAAATCTTGGGAAGACTCACCTACCGAAAAGGATAAGGACGGAAATCCTAAGCGTGTGGAAGTTGAACAAGATAGAATCATAAACAATACCGACCCATTGTGGAAAAAAACTCCGAGTGAGTTAAAAGACGAAGATTATAACAAATTCTTCCACGAGCTTTATCCGATGAATTTTGACGAACCGTTGTTCCACATTCATCTTAACGTAGATTATCCGTTTAACTTGACAGGAATTTTGTATTTTCCGAAGATTAAAAAGAATATTGACCCAACGCAAGACAAGATTCAGTTATATTGTAATCAGGTTTTCGTAACAGACAGCGTAGAAGGCGTAGTTCCTCAGTATATGATGTTGCTTCGCGGAGTTTTGGACTCACCTGACATTCCTTTGAACGTATCGCGTTCTTATCTTCAGTCGGATAGCAACGTTAAAAAGATATCTTCGCATATTTCCAAGAAGGTTGCAGAGAAACTTGAGGAGATTTCCAAAAACCAACACGAAGATTTCCTTAGCAAATGGGACGATTTGAAAGTCTTTATTGAATACGGTATGCTTTCTGACGAGAAATTCTACGACAGAATGAAGAATATCTACGTCTATAAGAATACGGACAAAGAGTTTTTCACATTTGAGAATTACAAAAAGAAGATTTCTGCTCTTCAGACCGACAAAGACGGCAACATTATCTTCCTTTATGCACAGAATGTTGAGCATCAGTACGCTTATATTCAGGCTGCAAAAGACAAAGGTTATGATGTATTGTTGTTAGACGGCGTTTTGGACTCTCATTTTATCAATATGATAGAACAAAAGAATGAGAAAACGAGATTTACACGCATAGACTCTGAAGTTCTTAGCAAATTGATTCAAAAAGATGAGAAAATACCGTCTAAATTGTCAGAAGACGAGGCAAAGAAAGTACAGGAAATGATGGAGAACTTAGTAGATAAGAAAACATTTACCGTACAGACCGAGTCTTTGGACGAAACTGCACAACCTGTTACCATAACTCAAAACGAGTTTATGCGAAGAATGAAAGAGATGAGCGAACTTGGCGGTGGCGGAATGTATGGTTTGTACGGCGATATGCCTGAAAGTTACAACCTTGTGATAAATACCAACCATCCTGTTGTATATAACATCCTTCAAAGCACGGATACGGAAAAGCAGACCGAAAAACTTTCGCAGTTAAAGGACCTTGCGTTGCTTTCGCAGGGACTTCTGAAAGGACAGACATTAGATGAATTTATCAAACGTTCAACAAAAATCATTGAATAAACATTTGATAAAACCATAATCACTCTGCACGAAATTAAAGTGCGATATTAATCAAATAAAGTGCGAAATTATTTTACTAATCTCGCACTTTATTTTTTGCATATAACGTATTGATAGAGTAAATAAATATGATCTTGATTTATAATTAGTTTTACATTCCCACATTCAAAATTTTAAAATTTTTACACTTTTGAAAGAGGGTGTAAAATTACAAAAAGATTTTAGGTATCATGATAAAAACCTAAATTTATAATTTATTGAAGACGTCATTCGGGTTACTCTGCATTTTTAATAACCTTGCAGAAACTTTTTTCCACGAATAATTGCCGTCAAATACTTGTAAAGGTTTGTCAAAATTAATTTCTTCAAAAAAAGTTAAGCACTTTAATGGCATAAGTGTAGAAGAGCGGTATTTTTCTATATAGAAAGATAACATAGTATTTAGTGAAAACTTGTCAGATAGATAGGCAATGTCAACAAAGTCCTTTAACCTTGTTCCATTTGAAGATATTGCATTAAGTTTCATCGCAATTATGTCTTCAATGCTTGCAAACCGTATTCCATTTTCTGTCTTAAACTCCCTAATCCAAGGATAGTAATGCGTAAGACAATCTATTTGTACATTGTTTATTGTTCCTTTTATTGTATCTTGCGCTTCAAACTCAGCAATAAAACTATATTTCTTTTGCAAATGTCTTTTTAATGCTTGTGTATCAAAACTTTTTTCTGTAAATAAGTCAATATCTACACTTTTACGGTGTCCTATCTGCAAAGCAAGTGATGTTTCGCCCACAAGAACGAAATCCTTTAACAATTCTTCGGACATTAATTGTTTTATGAGTTCCAATGTCGCGTGGCTAACGGTTGAGAGGTGTAACATTTCAAATCTTCTTTTTTCAAATTAAACAATGCACAAACAAAAGACATATCTTTTCTGTTTAGATACGGTATGTTTTTGACGGTATTTACTATATCATCGTAATCATATAAGTTAAACATCGCATAAAAATCGGAAACAAATCCTCTTTCTATCAAACGCTGAACAACAATAGGTTTCATTTTCTGCCAATCAAACCTATTCATATCGTATTCCCAAAAGAGATTTTCCCGTATCGTTGCGTTCTTATGTTGTAAATAATCCTCAAAAAACATAATTCAAGTATTTATATTGCAAAATTACAAAAAGTTTTTTGTTCGTCAATAATGCGACAAAGTTTATAAATTAAGTAAGATTAAAATAATCTCATCTGCTGTTCTTTGCTACTATTATATATGACTTTTAATAAATCATCAACATCATTATCTGTATTTATGATTCTAATATCAAAATCCTTTCTAATTAATTTTCTTGACAAATCAAACATTGGATTATTTATATCTTTTTTTTCATCGTAAATAACAACCCTTTTAATTCCATATTCTTTTGCTTTAGCCATAGCGTGTCTTGAACCGCTATCATTTCCTTCGTTATTTTCTGCATAACTTGCAGATAGGATTACACAGTCACTATATAACGCCTGTAACCTATCTCGTTCAATATATCTTGCACTTAGTTCATACCTAGAAGATATATTGGTGTGATATTCTGTTATAAGTAACCCGTTATTATGTAGTATCTCCCTTGCTAATGGTAAATTTGATTTAGGTAATACATTATTTAATGGACTTGGGAGTATTGCTATGGTATTACCATTATTCTCTAAAGTTTCATAATGTGCGACAGAATCACAGCCGAGAGCTAATCCGCTTACAATCGTTACACCTTGTTTAACTAAAGATTTTACAGTGATTCTTTCTCTTTCTATGATGTCTTCAGTTGGATTCAATAGACCTATTACAGCAGTATTGTAATTATCTTTTTGTAGTAAATCTAAATTTCCTTTGTAAAATAATACAACGGGTTGCTCTGACGCTTTTATATTTCCTCTAAACTCAGGGAAGTCATCATCTCCTATTGCTGAAACTTCAAATCCTTCGGATTGTATATAAAGGCTATTCAGCATATCTCTTATTTCGTCCTTTTTTTCATTAAAAGAGTATAGAGTAACATCAATGCCTTTTATGTTTAATAATCCAACAATACTCTCTATGGGTTGTTTATTTTTTAAGTTATTTGCGACCCACGCCTTACCAATGCCTTTATAGGTCATTGCTGTCAAAATATTTAATGCATTATCTGTCTTTTTCATATTTTTATTTATATCTTATTTTTGTTTGTAAAAGCTACTGTATAAAGTATAACGGATTTTGCACCATTATCGTATAATGCTTGTATGCAATCTTCATCAACATTGACGGATTTAGTGTAAATATCGTCTATTAAAAGAATGTTTTTACCACAAACATCTGCTGCGATATTACATGTGTTTCGTGTTATGCCAACGTATGGTAATGGTAGATTATCTTCTACATCATAATTCTTAGTATGAGTAGTTTTTGTATCAGAGTGTCGCAAAATATAATGAGTACCATCTAGTAATGGCGCATTATATTGTCTATTATACCATGATATCCAATCAGAAATAGCAGATCTAAATAATTTTTGGTTAAATGTATAGAACTCTTCATGCTTTGCTCTAGGAACAACACATATAGTAATAGACGAATCAAACTTTGAGAAAATAGTAGGTAAACTATTCGTCAAGACTTGGTTTAATTCTTCTACAGCCATTTGTAATTGAATACTGCTAGTATAATTATACTTATTTTTTAGAACATTAATGAAGTCTGGATTATTAAGCTCTTTATATCCTAAATAATAAGTAGAAAAGAATGCTATAATGTTTTTTGAGAGAAATTCATTTGAGGAGAGTAGAAAACTATAAATCCCGTTTTCTTTTAAAGACATAATTTCAAATATAGGGTATTCCTCTCCATTGAATTTATAATTGGGATTTGTAATTTTTATCTCCGCATTTTTTAATTCAAATTTAAAGTCATTCTTTTTCATATACTCAAATAATTCGGTCTTTAGAAAAGAAATAGCTTTGACTTTATTAGCATTATTCATCAACTCCAAAATAAAGTAATTTCTATTAGGTTTTACTCTATATTGTACTATATTTTGAATATTTATCAGTTCTGGTATAGACAAAACTTGATATTTTTTAAGAGTTTCCATTTCCTTTATTTCTAATTCTCAAAAATTTCGAAATAATATTTTTGTTTACTTCTTAATGAATACAAAAAGTCATATTTATTTGTTCCGACATAATCTTCATAGAAATACATTTCAGTAAAGTATTTCTCCAAATGATAATATCTTACAATTTCTAATGCTCGTTGTTTGTGAGAATTGGTTAATAAATATGTTTCCTGTTTCATTTGAGATAAATCTATAAGTCTATCCATTAGTTTTTGATTAGGAATAGTGTCTTTTAGATATGTCTTAAATTGCCTTTCTTTGATGGTGATTATAGATTGATATTGCTCTTTTGTCATCTCTGGGAACAATTTTAATAATTTATCTCTTGTAAATCTCCCATCGGATATTGCTATGTCAATACCAATAATCTCTTTTATTGCATCCCTATATGCATAAAAATTTGCAATATCAGAATCTACCAAAGTACCATCCAAATCAAAAACAAAGATAGTCTTCATTGGAACTATTACTTAATAGCATTAGCAACTTGTTGTAGAAGTTCTTCCTCTTTGGACAACTTCTCTTGATTCAAAAGTTCTTCTTTGCTAAGTGCTACTGCTGCTTGCTGTAATAGTCCTTCTGCTTCTTGAACATTCTTTTTTACCATTTTCTTTTTTGTTTTTAAGGTTAAAGATCTTTTTAAAATGGCAAGTAACTGATTAATTTCGGCAGGAAAGAAATAATATAAATAAAAGAGGTGTGAAAACTTCTTTTCGCATCTCGGGTAAAAGCATAGGAGAAATACCCGTCCTAATTCTTTAATTGACTTTCAGAAGCACACACCAAAAGGTGTATATTCTTAAGCACGAATTAGGTATAACTCCTAAAACTTTTTCCGTTTTACTAATTATTTCTTAATGAAATCAAATATAAAGGTTCCTATGCTTTTATTTGACGATGCGAAATAATAGTCAAATGCCAAAGTTTTATCTGCACAATTGCAACTGCAAAAGTACAAACAAATTTTAAATCCAACAAATAAAAACAGAAAAAATTAAAACACCGTCTTATTGTATCCTTATCGCAAATCAATTTTGAAAAACCATGGTATTTTTATCGAAAAACCTATGTTTTTTACACGAAAAACCCTGGTTTTTTAATTCAAAAACATAGGTTTTTCAAAATTAAAGAGCGAAAATAATTTTCATTTATCCGATATTGTTATTTTTAATTGCGTTGATAGTTTAGAGTTTAAGGTTTAAAGTTTAGAGATTAGAATGACTCTGAATGTGGCTCTAAATTTTAGACAAAAAACAATAAAAGTGAGTCTGGTGATGAGACTAATCATGAGACTGATTCTGACACTGATAAGAAACTAATCGCACTTATAAAACGCAATAATCAAATTAGTTACGACGATATGGCAATTAGTCTCAACCTATCGCGTTCAACGGTATCAAGAATAGTGAAAAGATTGGTATCAAACGGCAAATTAATCCGCCACGGCAACACCCGAAGCGGCTATTGGGAAATAAAAAAATAGAAAAGTTCAAACTTTATTTGATGATGATGCTTTTCAGGACTTCTTTGCCGAGTTTGCGGTTGATGTTATCGCGCATTGCGTCCCTGACCATCATTAATTCGGCTTTGATTGTCGGTAATGACACTTTGACATTAAGAATCATTCCGTTCATTCTTATATCCGTTATGAATTTTTCAATCATTGTTCCGACCATTTCCTTAAAGAGTGCTATTACTTTGTCTTCGTACGGATTGTAATCAATATGACATTTTTTCAGAAATTGATTTAACACATCTGCTATCGGAGATTCGTTGGCTATGGAGCGTCCCCTTCGTTTTTTCTCTAAGAAATAATATTGGTTTATGCCGCTCATAAGTTTATAATTGTGCTTTCGTTAATTCTTTCTTCGGGAATAATCATCTTAGTTCTGTCAGGGTGGGTGTCAGTTATGAAAACCTGGTTGAATTTGTCGGCTTGGGCAAGTTGAAGTATCTTCTGCACGCGCTGAAAATCGAATTTGTCAAAAATATCGTCCAACAAAAGAATAGGAATAGTGTTTTTATGTTTTTGAATATAGTCAAATTGGGCAAGTTTCAAGGCAAGGATAAATGTTTTCTGCTGACCCTGAGATGCAGTGTAGGAAGCGTCGTGGTTATTTATCGTAAAACTTATATCATCTCGGTGAATACCGCTGAAAGTGTGCAAAAGAATCTTCTCTTTTTCAAGATTGCTTCTCAAAATCTCCAACAGATTGCCTTCGTATGTGATATATTCGGCGTTAATATCCTCCTTACCGCCCGAAATAAACTCGTAGTTTTCACGGAACGGAACAATAAATTCGTTAAAGAAGTTTTTGCGTTTTTCTTGTATCAATTGACCTAAAGAAGACAGCCTTTCGTTCCAAATATCCAACTGAATATAGTCATAGACTCCCGTCTGGTGAAAATATTTCAAGAGTTTGTTTCTTTGCAACAGGCATTTGTTGTAATTAATCAACGAATCCATATAGACAACGTCCGTTTGGGAAAGGATAATGTCCATAAACTTACGCCGTTGTTCGCTTCTGCCTGTCAAAATTACGTGGTCGCCTGGAGAAACTATCACCGAAGGAATTTTTCCTATATGTTCGGAAAATTTTTTGTAGGGTTGCTTGCCGTGTTTCAAAACTTTTTTCTCTCCTCTTTTCAAACTGACAAGAAAAGTTTCCTCTATATCATCATTTAATTGGTATTCACCTTTCAGAGAAAAGAAATCCGCATTATGATTGATAACCTCACCGTCCGAACATCCCAAAAAACTTTTGCAAAACGACAGATAATAAATTGCATCCAATATATTGGTCTTACCAACTCCGTTATTGCCGACAATACAATTGATTTTGGAAAATTCCAACTCCTTCTGCGTAAAATTTTTGAAGTTATTTAATGTCAAATTCTTGATATACATAATTTCATATTGCAATTTGAATTGCAAAATTACGCATTTATTTTAAATAAACAAAAAATTGTAAGTTTTGTGTTTGAAGACAGTCCAACAATTGTCCGTTATCTGTCGAGCATAAGGTACATTGTTGCCTGAGAAAAGAGATTTAATGTAAGTTCTTCAATACTTATTTTTCTAACTTTATAAGAATTGTCAATATCCTGTAGTTTCCCGTCTTTAAGTGCTACGGTTATGTTATTTTTTTCAATAAATTTGTCCTCAACGTGCAAAGAAAAATTATCGTAAGGGTGAAAGTAGGCATAGATTTGAAGAATTTGTCTTGCGTTAAGTATTCTTATCATATTATTTTTTGTACCCATGATTTTTACATCACGTCTGAAACTTTTGGCAATAAAAGATAAGATGGCAAGTTTTGATTCTTTGTCAGTAAATTCCAAATCCAATAATTCAATAAAGTACTTTGTCTTTCTGCCTATGGCTATCGCTCTTATACTGCCTTGATACATAACACTCAATCGCAGATATTCATTATTGTTATAAAGCTGTAAAGTATTGTTGTCGTGTTTTATTGCATTGTCTTTAGTATTAAAGAAACGTTTGTACCGAGTGTCTGTAATATCTGCGTCTTTTATGAAAATATATTTATCAAACAGTTTGGTATCTGCGTCAATTCTGCCGAAGATTTGCTCATTTACTTGCGCAAGTTGAACAAAAGAAAATTTCTTGTAATAATTTACCAAATTATCATCGGCAGCTATAAGCCCGCAAAGAGAATAATCTTTATCAAAAAGAGAATTTAAGGTATTTTTTATTAGCATTGAGCAAAAGCCTTGTCTTCTGAATTTATTAGCAGTAAGAATACCGCTCAAATATGCAAAAGATAGTGTTTTTTCATTCCAAAACCATTTGTAATCGCAGGCAATCAAGGCAGTAGCAAGTTCTTTCGGAGCGTTGATTGCCGCTTTATCTGAATTAAGGTGGTAGAATGTTGAACTGTTAAGGAATGTCTTGAAATATTTTTCAACAAAT
Source organism: Bacteroidales bacterium (assembly GCA_017480245.1). Taxonomy (GTDB): domain Bacteria; phylum Bacteroidota; class Bacteroidia; order Bacteroidales; family P3; genus Scybalousia_A. The sequence goes on from JAFVBA010000005.1 coordinate 57,264, forward strand.
GCGGCATTGTCTTTAAATATTTCAATCCACAAGTCCCTGTATTTTCTTACCAAATCTTCATTCATTGTTTTCAGGTTCAGAGTTTAGAGAAGAAACTCTAAACTTTTAACGAACAAATGTATTTTTCTATTAATTTGTAGGGATGATAAGACAGTTTTGCCTGACGAAGTCCCATTATTCCCTTATCTTCCTCTCTGTTTATGTAGATAAAATTCTGCGGAATGTGGATTGCCATTTCTTTGTTGATAACCGTATATGCTCCCATGTAATTTCTGTCCGCTTTTTCTATGTGTGTGTCAAATGATTTCTGATTTATCGGGCTTCCCAAGGAGAAAGCGACCATTTTATTCTCAACATAGATTGCTCCGCCGTAGATTTGAAGCTCGTCAAACCAATCAAAAAGATACTCAATTACGTATTTTTCATCGTCATAATCCCTTTTGTATTCGGGAGATATGTTCATCTCCTGCTCTCTCCACACTTCCAAAAGTTGCAAACACTCTTGTTTGTCTTGTTTGGTCAATTCCTTATAAGTGTATGTGTATCTGGCATTGAATTGATTGATATGATTGCGTTTAGGTTGGTATTTCTTACCTTTTAGTGCCATCAAATCTTCCCGCAGATACAAATAGTCAAACATATTACGGTTTGCAGTAATCTCACACTCCTCGCAAGTGCAGTTTTGCACCACTTCGGGATTGTCTATCACGAATGCAATACGGTAATTATTCTCTTTGGAATTTTCAATCAACATCGGATAAACATCATTGAGCGTTTGTTTGCCTAAAGGTAAGTAATAAAGAATATATTTGCCGTAATCCAAATGGATTCTTGTCAAAAGAGTATCATCGTTTAAGATTAAATATTCTCCGTGATACAAAAAAGAATAGCAACATAAGTTTGCTATGGAATTTTCTGCATTGTCAGTATCTTTATCTGCGTAATATTTCCAAAAAATCTCCCTTTGGTCAGGTGTAATAGGTTTAAAATTAAGCATAATTCACAATTTTTTGCAAAGATACATCATTTTTTTATATCTTTGCACCTAAATACAGAGATAAATGAGGACTATAATAGAACAACAAGCAGGATTTTGTTTCGGAGTGGTAAGGGCGATAAACTCTTTGGAGGAACAACTGCAACAAAGCGGCAAGTTGTATTGTTTGGGCGACATCGTACATAATTCAATGGAGGTAAAACGTTTGGAAGATAAAGGTTTGCAGACGATAACTTTGGAAGAAATGAAAACACTTCGTAATTGCAAGGTAATGATAAGAGCCCACGGCGAACCGCCTTCAACATACGAATTGGCAAAGACTAACAATATAACACTTATTGACGCAACTTGTCCTATGGTGTTGAAATTGCAGAAAGATGTATTGAAAGGTTATCAGGATATTAAGAAGAAAAACGGTCAGATTGTAATATTCGGCAAAAAAGGACACGCAGAAGTTATCGGTCTGTGCGGACAAACGGAAAACAATGCCGTGGTTATATCCAAAGAAGAGGATATTGACAAAATAGATATGACTAAACCTCTGCATATTTTTTCGCAAACAACTAAAAACAAGGAAGATTACCGCAATATTATCTCCGTTATCAAAAGCAGGCACCGAACAGGCGACATTCTTGTAACGGACAGCATTTGCAAAAAGGTTTCTTCGCGTGCGGAAAAGATAGAAGAGTTTGCAAAAAGCGTTGATTGTGTCTTATTCGTGTCGGGGAAAAACTCTTCCAACGGACTTTATCTTTATAACTTGTGCAAACGTTCCAATCCTAATACTTTTTTTATTACCGATACCGAAGATATTGACATTGAAAAGGTAAAACAATTCAACCTTGTAGGTATTTCAGGCGCAACTTCTACTCCTATGTGGCTTATGAAGAAGGTTGAACAAACAATATGTGCTGCTAATTAAAATGAAAGGGTGCAAACCGCACAGGCAATTTAGATAAATTTTTCGCCGTTTTGATTTCACCAAAATAAAGTGCCGAATCAGTAAATTCTTTTCTGAAAAGAGTAAAATGTTTTCTGAAAACAATTTCGTGATTCGGCACTTTATTTTATCACTGTTACACAATGATTTAATAAACTAATATCGCCCAGTCCTCTCGCACCACTTTATTTTAGAGTTTCAAGTTTTGGTTTGAGTGTTTAAAGAATGTAAAGCGCTCAAGTCTTTGAACTTTAAACTCAAATCTCTAAAAAATACTGTAATATCGTGATTACTTACGGTTTTTGCCTATCATAACCTCCGTAGCGCCCACACCGTATTTTCGCATTGAAGCAGGGAAGTAATGAAGATAAGAATATTTGTTCAATTCTTCCTCTATATTGTGTTTTAATACGCCTTGACCGACCCCGTGTATGAAAACTATCTTGTCTAAATTCAACTCAATTGCTTTATTCAGACATTTGCGGAAATAATCCAATTGAATGTTTAGCATATCTGCGTTATTCAATCCTTTTTCCGTGTCGGTTAATTCTTCAATGTGCAAATCCACTTCCGCTTCATGACGGTTGATAAGGTGTTTGTCAAAGAATGATACGGGTTTTGTTTCTTTTACTTCAACAACCACACTTTCCGCTTTCATATCCTGCAATTTCTTTGCGTCGGCAATACGTTGGGCTGCCGTTTTTTCATATTCGGCTGCAATGTCTTGTGTGCTTATAGTTACGATTGGAACTAACAATGCTTTTTCTGTAAATAAGCCCGTCTCCTCAAAACAACCCTCTTTGAAGAATTTAGCAGTGCGTATTTTTATTTCATAGTTGGCAGGCATAAGGACGGATTTGCTTTTGTCTTTGTGAAGCAATATCTGAATAACTCCGTTAGTCCATCTTTCCAATTCTTTATCGGCAATCGTGGCAAGTAAAAAACGCGATTTCGCTTCCACACTTCCGTAATCTTCGCCCGCAAAACATTCGTTTGTTTCGTCTTTTAAAAATAATGAATAAAGAAGTGTATAGTCGGAATTATTGACTAAATACACGAAATAATCGCCTCCTATCAACCATTTCTGGTCGCACGGAACGAAGGCAAGATAAACGCCTTTTTCTTTCTCCTGTCCTTTGCGTGAAAGAAACAAACGCTCTTCCCTTATGTCGTCCTGACTGTCGGAAAGGTTCAAATCGCCGTCATCTGTCGGCACGTCATCGGCAGAGAATCCCAATCCGTCTTGGGAAACAAACATTTTGCCCGCTTTATCTTCCACAAAATCCAAAACAATCTCCTTGGTAAGAGTGGGAATCTCAAATCCATCCACTTCAACATTGACTAAAACGGGAGAAATTACCTTGGTAACCACTCCGCCTCCCTGTTGGTCTAAAAATTTTACTTTATCGCCTACTTTAAATGTTCTCATATTATTATCTTATTACTTTTTCCGCTAATAAATCCAAATCCAATCCGTCAAAATTGCCGCTTGAAGACATCAATAGGCAAGTATCGGAGTAGTCTTGTGCCTCAAGAATTTTTACAAGTTCCTCTTTGCTGTCCGTAACCGTCAAATCATTTTTGCCAAATGAAGAATAAATTTTTTCTTTCTCCAAATCAGGCAGACGTTTCAACTCAAGGGCATGGTGATTGTAATAAACAACGGCTTTATCTGCCAATTCCATAGTTCCTTTGTATTGTTTAAGGAAATCCTGTGTTAAAGAAGAATAAGTGTGTAGCTCCATTACGGCAATAAGTCTTCGTTTTGGGAACTGCTTTTTCACAGCCGAGACAGTCGCTTTTAGTTTTGAAGGCGAATGTGCGAAATCTTTAAACATTATTGCTTGATTTGTTTGTTTTATTATCTCCAAACGTTTGGCTGCGCCCTCAAATGACTGCATTGAAGTAAGGAATATATCTTCCGAAATGCCCACTTGTTTGCATGCAATCATTGCTGCGTTCATATTCATCAGGTTATGATTGCCGAAAATCTGCATTTTGTATTCCTTATTATTATATATAATGTATGTAATTCCGTTTTCAACCCTATGAGGCAGCACTCCGTAAGGCAGTTTCTTTATATCACTTCGGCAACGTGAAGCAACATCAACCACATTTGCGTCTTCTGAGCAGTAAATCAGCGTTCCGTTATCGGAAATCTTAGTTGTAAATGTCTCAAATTGCTCTTTGTATTTGTCAAATGTAGGAAATACATTGACGTGGTCCCATTCTATGCCAGTGATTATTGCAATATCCGGCATGTAAAGGTGAAATTTCGGACGCAAATCAATAGGGGAGGTCAGATATTCATCACCTTCCAAAACCATATAGCGTGCAGATTCGCTCATCTTCACCATTACGTCAAATCCTTTCAGCATTGCGCCGACCATATAGTCAGTTTCAATTCCTGCGGACTTAAATGCGTGAAGTATCATCGCCGTTGTGGTGGTTTTACCATGAGAACCGCCTACTACTATGCGTTTTTTGTCTTTTGACATCTCGTATAAAAACTCCGGATAGGAATATATCTTCAATCCCAACTCTTTTGCTTTCAACAGTTCGGGATTATCTTCCTTTGCGTGCATACCTAAAATTACGCAATCCAAATCCTGCGAGATTCTTTCCTCATGCCACCCCAATTCCTTGGGAAGAATGCCGTATTGTTCCAATCTTTCTTTGGCGGGCGAGAAGATTTCGTCGTCAGAACCCGTAACTTCGTATCTTTTTTTCTTCAATGCAATGGCTAAATTGTGCATTGCGCTGCCTGCTATTGCAATAAAATGTACTTTCATATTGTTTGATATCTTTATCTTGCAAAAAATAAACAAATTCTTCTGTTTTTGCAAAATTAATATATTTTAACAAATTTTTACTATAACAAGATGAAAAATTAAATTCCTTATTCTCTAAAAAAACTCCGTAAGCAGAATGCCTACGGAGCAAAAAAAACGAATGTAAAAATGATTAAACAACTGCTATATTATAAAAATGATTAAAACAATATAGCCAAAACAAATTATTACTAATTCCTCTTCTTATGAGGAGAAATTTCCTTGTAGTATCTGTTAATGTAAAGACCTCAACTTTAAATGTTTTTGTCTTTTATTCAATATTCAAATTTTATATACCGAGACCCGCTGATCTGCAAGTCCTTTTAGACTGACTAAAATATAACATCACTCTAAAGTTTATTTTGTTTAAAAAGACGATGCAAAATTACAAAAATTCTATGGAACAACAAAGAAAATTGAAAAGAAATATTGATAAAAAATTTTTAATATTCTATAATTCAATATGTAAAGATATTAAAAAGAATTATATAAACATAATCATTTTTCCGTAATTTATAATTGAATAAAATCAAATTACTAAAATAAAAAGGTGTGAGCCGCACAGGCAATGTTAGTTTATTAAACCATTGTGTAATAGCAATAAAATAAAGTGCCGAATCCGTAAATTGTTTTCTGAAAACATTTTACTCTTTTCAGAAAAGAATTTATTGATTCGGCACTTTATTTCGTTAGTATTAGGAATGCTGCTATTGTATTGAAATTTAGTCTTTTATTTGTGTTAATATATTTTCAAATATCCAACAGTTGTTTTGCCGGAATAAGCATTAATCCTCATCATCTGGGAAATAATATTCGTCAATTACTTCCAAATATTTTTCAAATTTGATGTAGTCCTTAGGATAACAGAAAAAAGCATAATTGCTTATGAATTCGTTGCCGTAAAATCCCTCAACCCACAAATAATCTTTGTTCGGATTAAAATATCTCATATCCTTATAAGCAATAGTTGCCAACAACTTGGTTTCATTTGCCTTGACAAGAGATTTTTCTCCGATATAAATATAATGAATAGAGTCATTACTGTTCATTATTCTGATTTTGTAGGAAAGAAGAGTGTCTTTGTTCAAATCACTGCACGCATAAACTTTCACACTGTCCTTATTGTCTTTGTCAATTGTGAATATCATAGGTTGAAATGCCTTTTGTGCAGTGTAATATACGGGTTTAGGGTCGCCAGAATAGTCAATACAACCCCAACCTACGCAAGGATAAGGCTCATTGTACTGCCAAAACAACGTACCCATACAATAAGGTTTGTGCTGTCTGTGCGCTTCCATTGCAATCTTCATTCCCTCTTGCTGAGTCATCTGCGAAAACAAAATATATTGCTCATCGTCTTTGTAATCACCGAACCACTCTTTCAATCTGTTGTCAATAAGTTCAAAACCCCTCGGATGTTTTTGATGAATAGCGAATCCTTCGTTATCTTTTGTGTAAGGAGAAGAGCAATATTTCTCCGCAGTTTCAATATTCATTGCACCCTGAAAACCGTATTCGCTCATAAAACGCGGAATCTTGTGAGTATAGGTTTCAAAATTGGAATCCGCCCACCAAACTCCGTAATAATGGCTGTCCCCGTGCGTACGGCTTCTTTCACTTCCCCATCCGTGATTGACAGGTGAGGAATGAATATAAGAAAGTGTAGGAGTATAATCTTTAGCAATAGTACCCAAGACGTCTTTAAACAAATAATCATAATCTTTGACTGCCAGAACGGTATCTTTTACGATATCCTTCCAACCCCAGTGGTTCCAACCTTCCCAAATCTCGTTATTACCGCAGATAAGTGCCAAAGAAGGATGTCCTGATATACGTTTAAGGTTTTGAACTGCGTCTTGTTTGACGTTATTTATAAATTCATCATCCACAGGATACAATTCCGTAGAAAAAGGATAGTCCTGCCAAACCATAATTCCGTATCTGTCGCACAAATCAAAGAATTCGTCAGAACCGTAATCGCTTCCGCCCCAAATACGGAGCATATTCATATTGGCGGCTGCGGCATATATTATATCCTGAAGCGGATTTGCATAAGTCATTATATAATTCGCTCCCTTGGCAAATACATCTTCGTTATTTACTTTGAAGAAAAAACTCTCTCCTATGGAATCTTGCTGCCGTATTAACTCAATTGTGCGTACTCCCGTTTGAGTTCTGTAAAGTATATTATTGATATTGTCTAAACAAATGTCGAATTTATAAATATATTGCGCTCCCATATTGTTAGGATACCACAAAAGAGCGTTTTTTAATTTGAATTTCAAAGAATAACTGCCCGATTGGTTGGGTTGAAGAGTGAATTCTATCGGCTTTTTTATCTGAACGCTGTATTCATCTTCGTCTTCACTGCTGGCAAGTATGAGTTTGTGAGATTTTTTCAACGGACTGCGGAAATAAACATTCAAAACCATCTCACCGTCTTTGCTACCGTCATCATTATATTGGATTTCACGAGTCTGAATATTCGCATAATCAACGTGAGGTGAGGAATCTTCAAATGTAAGCCATATTGCACCGATACGCGGAGCCAATGTCTTAGGATACCAATCCCATCCGTAAAGATATTGTGGCGAACGCTGTTTCATACGAACGGAATCCTTAGGCGTAAATCTCAATTCAATGGTGTTTTTACCCTTTTTGATAAATTTCTTTACGTTGTCGCAATACTCTAAAAACGAATTGTTGTAGTATTTTACGAATTTGTTGTTTATATACAGCGAACAATTGCCGTCTAAGTTCTGAATATAAAGATTAATCTGCTCTTGCTTCAACTGTTGTTTGGAAACATTGAACGCACAACTGTAAGTCCAATTTCTGTTATCAATATCTTCCAACTGTTTTTCGTTAGTGCGGACAAACATTGAGTCAATCACTCCGTTTTTTTGCAGAATCTTGTAAGTATTGATATGAAAATCCAAATCAAAACCTTTGCACGTTACATCTTTTCCGTCAGTAAGCACGGCGTTTTGGAAAAACAATATATTTTCCTGTGAATTGTCTTCATTTTGTGCGGAAGACAACAAACAGGAAAGCAAAAACATTGCGAAAAATAAGCGTTTCATTTTATGTATCTGCGGTATTAATAAGCCCTTATTCCCTCATATAATGCAAACATCTAATAACAAAGTGCGGCTGCGCCCAAAACGGCTGCGTCCTCTTCTTTTAATCCCGACAACTCTACATCTATCGTATTTTGAAAGACGTTAAACAAAAATTCATTCAAATATTTTTTCAAAGGTATCAAAAGAAAATCTCCGCTTTTGGCAAGTCCGCCGAACAGATATACTTTTTCGGGTGAGGTTATCTCACTTGCGTTTGCTATACCCAGTGCTAATTGTTTTGCTGTGTAATCAAAACAATCCAAAGCGAGTTTATCTCCCTTTAAAGCGGCTTCGTATATGTCTTTACTTGTGATTTCGTCTCTGTCAATTGCTCTCAAAACGGATTCTTCTGCGGATTTGTCCAACATTTCTTTGATTGTAAGAACAATACCTGTCGCAGAAGCGTATCTTTCTACGCAACCTTTTCTTCCGCAATTGCATTGTCTGCCGTTAGGTTCTATTATCGTGTGTCCGACTTCGCCAGCAAATCCCGTATGTCCATAAACCAGTTTGCCATCTACCACAATTCCGCTACCGACACCCGTTCCCAAGGTAATCATTATGAAATTCTTTACTTTTTTTGCCTTTCCGTAAATCATTTCTCCTATTGCCGCAGCGTTGGCATCGTTAGTTACGGTAACTTTTAGGTTATATCCGTCTTTAAGAAGCAGAACCTCCAAAATTTCTTTCAATTCTATAATACCCTCAAAGGGTAAATTGGGAGCATATTCAATAGTTCCGTGATAATAATTGCCGTTAGGTGCGCCGATGCCAACTCCCAAGATAAGATTTTCTTCTTTCACTCTGTCGGCAAGCAATTCTATTTTGGCAGTTATGGCTTTTAAGTAATCATCTGTCTTTGTAAAATCACGCGTTTTCAGTTTTTCTTTCTCAACAACCGTTCCCGTATTATCCACAAGACCGATAACGGTATTCGTTCCGCCTATATCTATTCCGATGCTGTAATCCATTTTTTTATTTCTTGTTTTTGATATTAAATATTGGATATTTGCTTTATCCAATACTGTCTATCATCATTTCTTATTTCTTTATTTTACTCAAAATCTTAATTTTTTATTTCTAAAAAGCCTCTTAACAACAACCGCTCCCAATATCAAAAATCCAATATCAAATCTCCCTCATCATATCGTCCATTGTAAAAAATCCTTTCTTGCCATTAAGAAATTCGGCAGCCATAACCGCCCCTAAGGCAAGCCCTTTACGATTTTTGGCAGTGTGTTTAATCTCCAATATGTCGCAATCGGAATCGTAAGATATTATGTGAGTGCCGAACTCTTCGCCTTTACGCACGGAATTGACAGGCATAATCGTTTCATCTCCCGCAATATCCTTGCTCCAAGTCTTTATATGGGAATAAGAAGACAACAAATCCTCGGCAAGTGTGATTGCAGTTCCCGAGGGAGCGTCTTTTTTATGAATATGATGCACTTCGGTAACGCAAGGTGTGTAAGCAGGATAATTATTCATCATCTTCGCCAAATAAATATTCAACTGACGGAAAAGATATACCCCGACAGCAAAATTAGACGAGTAAAGAAAAGACTGTTTTTCGCTTTCAACTCTTTGTTTTACGCTTTCCAGATTGTCATACCAACCTGTCGTGCCGACAACAAGGGGAATATTTCTTTTGAAACATTCATCCATATTGTTCATTACACTTGAAGGTGTTGTAAATTCTATTGCTGCGTCAATATTCTGAGGATTGATTGTGTCAAAACTGTCATTTATATTAATAATTCCAGCAATTGAATGTCCTCTTTGCAATGCCGTCTGTTCAATCTGCCGACCCATTTTACCGTAACCGATAATCAGTATATTCATATCAATAATTAGTTTTTTGAAATTGCGTTGCAAAATTAAGAAAATAATAGATAGAAAAATAAGTTCGCAAAAAATGTTATTAACAATGATATTAACAACTAAGAGCATAAGAAAACAAACTGTTATTATTCAATTTTTTACTGCCCTTATGGAAGAACTTGACGCCCATTCGTATTTTTCCGCCGCCCTTTCGCAAGTTATTTTCAAAAAAAGAGTTTTTTTAACCCCAAAAAAGAGTTTTTTTGATATAAAAAAAGAGTTTTTTTCAAATTATTTCCGCAAAGGGCGGCGAAAAACTCCGAATGGGCGGTAGAAAATACCGAAAAGGCATTATAAAATTATCAAACCGGATCTACGTCTATTGATATCCGTATTTGGGAGTTCGTTCTTTGTGCAAGAAATTCCTCATTATATTGTCTAAGGTGAAGTTTTGCGGCGGAATATGATATATTTTTCTCAATCTTAAGCCAAATCTCCATAGAATAAAGGTTTTTTATTCTTGCAATGACAGGTTCTTGCGGACCGAACAGGCGTGTCCCGAAAATTTCTCTGAGATTCAATGCATATTCTCTACTTTTGGAGGCAATAAATTCTCTGTCCTTGTGTTGTAATGTTAGCTTTATCATCTTGCAATAAGGAGGAAAATTCATCAACTGCCTTTCCTTTAGCTGCATTTTGTACATGTGTTCATAATTTCGGTTGATTACGTCCTGCATTATCGGATGTTGGGATTCAAAAGTCTGAATTAAAACTTTTCCTTCCTTATGTTTTCTTCCTGCTCTGCCGCTTACCTGTGTCAAAATTTGGAATGTACGTTCAAAAGAGCGGAAGTCAGGATAATGAAGCATAGAGTCAGTACCGAGAACTCCCACCAAAGACACGTTTTCAAAGTCAAGACCTTTGGTAATTATCTGAGTGCCGCAAAGAATATCCGTTTTGTGTGCTGCAAAATCTGATATTATTTCCGTGTAAGCGTCTTTTGTTCTCGTGGAATCCAAATCCATTCTTTTTATTTTAGCACTCGGAAAATATATTTGCAGTTCTTCTTCTATTTTTTGGGTACCTGTGCCGACTAAACGCATGGAATGGGATTGGCATTGGGGACAATAAGATACTGCATTGGTATGATAACCGCAATAATGGCACTCCAAATCCTGTTTATCCTTGTGAAGAACCAAAGAAACATCGCAATTAGGACATTTAGGTACGAATCCGCAGACATTACATTCAATATGAGGAGCATAACCTCTCCTGTTTTGGAATATAATCACCTGTTTATTGTCGTTAAGTGCAATATTTATTTCCTCAATAAGCCTTTGGGAGAAAATTCCTTGCATAGTTTTTTCACGGATAGCCTGACGCATATCAACAAGTTCAATGGTCGGAAGAGGCAAATCAAAATATTGTTTGTTTAATTCCAATAATTGATATTTGCCTTCACTTGCCAATTTGTAAGTTTCAACATTCGGGGTTGCGCTTCCCAATATAGTTTTGGCGTTGAACAGTTTTGCCAAATACAATGCACAATCCCGTCCGTTGTAGTGGGGGACAGGTTCCGTTTGTTTGAAAGCTGTGTCGTGTTCTTCGTCAATTATTACAAGTTTAAGGTTGGTAAATGGCAGAAATACGCTGCTTCTTGACCCAAGAATAATCTTAAATTTCTTATTCGGGTCATTTGTCATTGTACGGTGCCATATCTCAGCCCTTTCTACTGTGGAGAATTTGGAATTGTAAGCAACTACTTCACCGCCGAAGTACTTTTCCAATCTCTTTATTAGCTGCTCCGTTATAGCAAGCTCAGGTAAAAGATACAATACTTGATTTATTTCCTTTTCTTCGGTATTGTTTTCATTGATTACCTTATCTATTAGTTTGATGTATATTTCCGTTTTACCGCTTCCCGTAACTCCGTGAATAAGACTGACAGACGTTTTGTCCCAATCATCAATTATTTTGTCAAATACTGATTGTTGTTGTCCGTTTAGGCAAATTGACGAAACATTTTCTTTTTTTGTATTGTTTTTCAGTCGGGATATTTCAAAAGACTGCCTTACTAAAATATCTTTTTTCAGTAATGTTGTTATGGTGTTAGGATTGCAACCGCTTTCTTCCAATTCCGATTTTTTGCATACGCCTCTGCCTTGGGATAATGCAAGATATTTTAATATTACTTCACATTGCGGTTGAGTGCGTTTTGATTTGTCTAATTCATCAAGGAGAGTTTTCAGCTCGTTTTTATCTTTGAATTTATCGTTTAGTGAGATAAATGTCTCTTTTTTCGGACTGTATCTGCTAAGTAGCTCTTCGTCGGTAATAAGGACGTCTTTTGTTATAAGTTTATGAATAATCTTTATAACGTCTTTGCTATTCAAATTAGCCTTTATGTCTTCCAATGAAATTTTTTCCTTACTTACCACAAGGTTAAATATTTTCAGTTCATTTTCGTCAAGATTGGATATATCGGAATTAAAATAAGGCGACACAGTTACAATAGTTTCGCTTTTCAATCGAAGAGATGCCGGCATGGCTGCCGATAGTACATCACCGATATAAGCAATATAGTAATCGGCTACCCATTTAAAAAATTCAATTTGCTTATCTGTTACAACGGGTTGCAAATCCACTATGTCCAAAATGTATTTTAATGCTGTTGTTTTCGGAATTTCATTAGTTAAATTGACAACTATACCCGAGTATATTCGGTTTCTGAGTTGTACGGCTACTCTTTGTCCTGTCATTATCTTACTTTGCAATTCTTTCGGGACGCGGTAAGTATAAGAATAGGGTAGATGTAAAGCTAAAATCACATCGGCAAAAAGTATTTCTTCTGTTTTCATAATGTTTTGTTCTCTTTGTCTTGTTGTTTGGTTAATTTGTAAGGCAAATAAGTCTCTCTGTAATTTTCCTGTCCCCATTGCAATGCTTGTTTTTTGCTCCACTTGGGATAAATAAAGTCTTCGAAAATTTGCAATGCATACAAATCACAGGCATATATGGATTTGTGGATGTTAATTATAAAATCAAAGCATTCTTGAGTGTGTTTGAAAATCTGTTGTTCGCAAAAACGAATCACAATCCAGTCATTAAGAGTAAAATATTCGTTTCTGTAATCATCACTTCCTATATAATGTATCGCTTGATGGTTGTTATCGGTCGTATATGGTTCGTCAATTTCAATATCTATGAAAATACCGTGCTTATCTTTCAATATAATGTCTGGATAATAGTTTTTATTGTTGTAAAAGCAGATTCTGTGATTTTTAATTATGGAAAAGTTATCCATAAAATAGTCTTCACATCCTTTGTGTTGCTTTAAATATTTCAGAAAATAAGTTTCACCGGGTCCTTTCTTAGTTTCCTTATTGGTAGTTTTGACAAGTCTGCCGCTGGAAAAGACATTATATTCTCCCATTTCCAATTTGAGAAGCGCTTTCCTATATTCGTGTAAATCTTTGTAAGTATTGTACAACTGTTTTTGTTGTTGATATTTTTTTTCTTCCTTATTATAACGGTTTAATGCGTTTTCGTATTTAACTTTTTGGGCAATGAATTCCTTAGAATAAGACTTTGTGAAAATATTATTAAAGATAGAATTGACAAAACCTAATAACCCTTTCTTTTTTACCGGATTCTTTATAAGGATTTCAGGTTTTATCGGTTTAATAGGCGCAGAATCCGCATGTAAAATGTCATTTAACTTTTGCGGTATGTAGCATTCGGGATAATATTTCGGAATTTCCTGTATCAACTCTTGATATTATTTTCTTTCTTACTGATAAGCAGCAAACCGATAAAGGTAAGCAGTCCGTTAAGTAACAAAAGTTCAAAGTCAAATGAGTAATTGAACCATTGTTTTGAGTTATTGTTGAGAATAAAACAAATAATCGGTGCAGCAGTACATACAATCGGCACAAGTTTGTCAGTAACCTGCCTTTTGGTTGCAAGACCGAAGAAGAACAATCCTAACAAAGGTCCGTAGGTTATGCTTGCTACTTGATATAAAATGTCAATTAAATGGTCGTTTTGGTTATGATAGTAAAATATTATCACACCTGTAAATAGCAAGGCGAAAGAAAGATGCACTCTGTGGCGGATTTTGGTTTCTTTTTTCTCCCGTTGGTTGTGTTGCAGCTCGGTTTCCTCTGATTTTGCTCCGAAGTTAAGGAAGTCAATGCAGAAAGCAGTTGTCAAAGATGTCAATGCACCGTCAGCACTCGGGAACAAAGCGGAAATAAGTCCGATAATAAAGACGATAGACGCAACCGGAGGAAGATGATTTATGGCAATCTCAGGGAAAAGTGCGTCCCCCGTTACCTCAATTCCGTTTTGAGCCTTGTAAATATACAACGCACTGCCCAAAAGTAAGAATATAAAATTGACAACAAACAAGATAAGCGAAAAAGTTATCATATTCTTCTGCGCACTTTTCAAATCCTTGCAACTAAGGTTCTTTTGCATCATTTCTTGGTCTAATCCCGTCATTGCAATACAGATAAACGCTCCGCCCAATAGTTGTTTCCACCAACAGTTTCTTGACATTGAGTCGGTTTCTATGAAAGTGAAATATTCGCTGTGCGTAATCTTGTCAAACATTCCCGATCCGGAAAAGCCCAATTCGTGCGACACCATAACAAAACACATAACCAGCGCAGCCAACATAAAAGTTGTTTGCAAAGTGTCCGTCCATACTATAGTTTTTACCCCTCCGCGTATTGTGAATAAGAGAATTAAACCCAAGAACAGCGCAACGGTTAATTCAAACGGCACTCCCCACGATTTGAAAATGAAGTTATACAATACTATTATCACTATAAACATTCTCAAACTTGCACCTAAACACCGCGAAAGCATAAAAAAGAAACTTCCCGTGCGGTGAGAATGTTTGCCGTAGCGGGTTTCCAAATATTTGTAGATGCTTACCAAGTTCAGTTTGTAATAAGTGGGCATCAAAACGAAAGATATAACCAAGTAACCCAAGAAATACCCCAATACCATCAGCATATAGGTAAACATTCTGTCATTTACCCACCCCGGAACGCTCATAAAGGTAACTCCCGACAGGCTTGCGCCAATCATTCCGTAGGCAACGACAGCCCAAGGCGATTTTCTGTTACCCTGAAAGAAGGCTTTACTGTCCGCACTGCGCGAAGTGATGTAAGTAACAGCGAATAAAAGCAGCGTATATGCCACAAACGCAATAAAAATCACAGTTTCCATAGTGTAAAATATGTTGTTGTAATGTTGATTGTGCAAAGTTACAATATATTTTCCGATATTTTTATGATAAAACCTTACTTTATTTCAGAAGTATCGCTAAAATAAGTTGTTGTGCTTAGTGTTGAGACAATATTTTGCTTTTCTGTATTAGAGTAATGACGAAGTACATAATTCTTTCGTTCTACTTATACAATATATTATAGATATATGACTGTATTTTAATAATATAAAAAATCAATATTTTGTTATTTTAAATTATTTTGGCACTTTAATTTTGAAAAACCTATGTATTTCGTTCAAAAAACCTATGTTTTTGAATTAAAAAACCATGGTTTTTCACTCAAAAAACATAGGTTTTTCAAAATTCTTTCTTGAAAACAATTCAAATAGATGTGATTTCAATTTTGTTAATCCATATTTTATTGTCGTGATTTACTAATTAGAAAACATTTTGTAACTTTGCACCCAATCCAATAACTTTGTCGGAAAAATAACATAACATAAACTATCATGCTGCAGTCAAAATAAAACTATAAATTTACTATTGATTATGCCGTAGTTAAAATAATAATTATGAAATTCAATATATCTTAAAATAAAATCACGGGTAACAAACTTACTTTGTGATTTTCGTTTGTTTTATAGGGATTTGGATGTAATGAATTTATAAAAATAAAAAAGAAGACGCCTTTTCATAAAGGCATCTTCAGGGAAATAATACTTAAAAATAAAGTTTTAGGGTCTAATTTTGATATTCAGCGATAATATCCTTCACTTGGTCAGTCGTAATTCTGCCATAAACTTTATCACCTACCAATGCAACAGGTGCAAGTCCGCATGCACCTACGCAACGCAGGCAGTTGATGGAGAATTTTCCGTCAGGAGTTGTTTCTCCTATGTTAATACCGAGCTGACGTTTGAATTCGTCAAGGATTTTCTCGCTTCCGCGGACATAACATGCCGTTCCCAAACATACGCTTATAGGATGTTCGCCCTTAGGTAACATCGTAAAGAACGAATAAAAGGTAACGATTCCGTAAATATGTGCTGCGCTGACATGGATTTGTTCCGCAATTAATTCTTGTACCTCTGCAGGTAAATAACCGAAGGTATTTTGAACTTCATGTAAGATATTGATGGCTTCTCCTGCCTTATTGCCGTGAGCAGCACATATATCTTTTATCTTTTGTATCTTATTGTCGTCTAATTTTACTTTTGCCATTTTTGTAAATGCATTAAAAGTTAAACAAAATTACTCCTTAACAAATTCAACTTTGTCAGACTTGTCGAAATAATGCGTGTGAAGCAAATGATGGGACTTCTCTCCGCAAGGTTCTCCCAAGAACTCTTTGTAAAGTTGCTGTATGTAAGGATTTTCGTGAGATTTTCGCAAAGGTTTTTCCTTATCTTCTTCGTAAATTGCGGAAAAACGTCTTTCAACTTTGGAGAAATCGCCGTGATGATAAGGTTGTCCTGCACCGCCTACGCATCCGCCAGGACAAGCCATAACTTCTATTGCGTGGAAGAACTCTTTACCTTCTTTAACCTTGTCAAGAAGTTTGCGTGCATTGCCTAAACCGTGAGCAATTCCGATATGTATCGGCGTACCGTTGAAATCAACCGTTGCTTCCCTTACTCCGTCCATACCTCTTAGTTCATTGAAATCAACTTTTTCCAATGTCTTACCTGTAAATAACTCGTAAGCGGTACGTGTTGCGGCTTCGATAACTCCTCCTGTCGCTCCGAAGATAACACCAGCGCCAGTAGATGCCCCTAACGGATTGTCAAAGTCTTCATCGGGCAAGGAGTTGAAGTCAATATTGAATTGTTTGATAAGTTCTGCCAACTCACGTGTTGTAAGAGAGTAATCAACATCAGGATTTCCGTCAGTTTTAAACTCATCTCTCTGACATTCGAATTTCTTTGCCACGCAAGGCATAATACTTACCACAACCATATCCTCGCGTTTGATACCAAGTTTCTCAACCCAGTAACTCTTTGCCACAGCTCCGAACATCTGCATAGGAGATTTAGCAGTGGAAGGAATATCTAACATATCAGGGTAGTAAGTCTCAAAGAAATTAACCCAACCAGGACAACAAGAAGTCATAATCGGTAACTTCACTGACTTATCACCTTTCAGGAATTTATCTATACGGCCTAACATTTCAGTACCTTCTTCCATTATGGTAAGGTCTGCTGCAAAGTCTGTATCGAATACGTAATCAAATCCAATTCTTCTCAGTGCTGCCGCCATTTTTCCTGTAACTCGTGTTCCCGGAGTCAAACCAAACTCTTCTCCGATAGCCACACGGACAGCCGGAGCGGTCTGAACAACGACTGTTTTTTTGGGGTCATTCAAAGCATTGATGACTTGACGGGTATGATCAACCTCTGCCAATGCACCAACAGGGCAAGCCTGAACGCATTGTCCGCACATAACGCAAGGAGATTTAGCAAGGTCTTGCTCAAATGCCGTTGCAACCACAGCCATAAAGCCTCTGTTTACGGCAGACAGCGCACCTACTGTCTGTAATTTGTTACATACCGTCTCACAACGGCGGCACATTATACATTTATTTACATCTCTTATAATAGCAGGGGACAAATCTTTTCTGTATGTTGATTGCTCGCCCTTGAATGTAATATCTCTTATACCTAATTCCTGTGCCAATGTCTGCAATTCGCACTTTCCGCTCTTAGCACAAGTTAAGCATGAAGCAGGGTGGTCGCTTAGCATAAGTTCTACGACAGTCCTTCTTGCATTTACGACTTTCAATGAATGGGTTTTCACAACCATTCCCTCGGATACATTGGTTGCGCAGGCAGGAGCCAAATTGCCTTTGCCCTCTACTTCAACCATACAAACACGGCAACATCCCGGTTTATTTTCTATCCCTTGCCCTTTAAGTTCATAATAACATAATGTAGGGATTTTAATTCCTATTGAAGCGGCTGCTTTTAATATTGTAGTGCCTTTAGCAACCTGTACTTGTTTGTTGTCTATCGTTAAATTTACTAATTGTTCCATTTCAATATCCTCCTACATTATTTTATACTGATTGCACCGAATTTACATTTTTCCATACAAGTACCGCATTTTATGCAGGCTTCTTGGTTTATTTGGTGGGCTTGTTTCTTTTCTCCCTTGATTGCATTTACAGGACAGTTCCTTGCACAAGCCGTACAGCCGACACAAACCTCCGGATTTATCTCGTATTTCATCAATGCCTTACAAACACCGGCGCGGCATTTGTGTTCTTTTACGTGTTCTACGTATTCGTCCCAGAAATTGTCCAATGTAGAAAGCACAGGGTTAGGAGAACTTTGTCCAAGTCCGCAAAGGGAAGTATCTTTGATAACATGGGAAAGATTTCTTAAGTTATCCAAGTCTTCCATTGTGCCTTTACCTTGGGTAATCTTGTCCAAAAGTTCGTACAAACGCTTATTACCGATACGGCAAGGCGTACATTTTCCGCAAGATTCCTCAACAGTGAAATCTAAATAGAATTTAGCGATGGAAACCATACAAGAACTTTCGTCCATTATGACCATACCGCCCGAACCCATCATACTGCCGGCATCAGACAGGCTCTTGTAGTCGATAGGTATGTCAAGGTGTTTTTCAGTCAAGCATCCGCCGGAAGGACCTCCCGTTTGAATGGCTTTAAACTTCTTTCCGCCATTCATTCCTCCGCCAATTTCGTAGATAATCTCGCGAAGAGTGATTCCCATAGGAACTTCAATTAAACCTACATTCTTTATCTGTCCTGCAAGTGCGAAAACCTTAGTACCTTTGGAGTTTTCCGTACCGATAGATGAGAACCAATCTGCACCTTTTAATATAATAGCGGGAACATTGGCGTAAGTTTCAACATTATTTACGTTGGTAGGCATTCCTAAATAACCTTTATCACTCGTACGCGGCGGTTTCATAGTAGGTTCTCCCCTCAAACCTTCCATAGAGTGGATAAGAGCCGTTGCTTCTCCGCAAACAAATGCACCAGCGCCGTAACGCAACTCAATATCAAAGTTAAAACCGGTTGAGAATATGTCTTTACCTAAAAGACCTCTGTCTCTGGCTTGGTCAAGTGCTATTTGCAGACGGTGGATTGCCAACGGATATTCGGCGCGTATGTAAATAAGTCCTTTATCTGCCCCTACGGCATATCCTGCTATTGCCATAGCCTCCAAAACTGAGTGAGGGTCGCCCTCAAGTATGCTTCTGTCCATGAAAGCTCCCGGATCGCCTTCGTCTGCATTGCAGACAATGTATTTTTGTTCCGCTTTGGATTTAGCGGTTGCCGCCCATTTTCTTCCTGTAGGGAATCCTGCGCCGCCTCTTCCGCTAAGACCTGATGCAGAAACAATCTCAATAACTTTTTCAGGTGTATATTCTGTCAAACATGTTGCAAGGGCTTTGTAACCGTCCAATGCAATATATTCTTCTATATTTTCAGGGTCAATAATTCCGCAGTTACGCAATGCTATACGGACTTGCTTTTTGTAAAAATCTGTATCCGTATCAAGCGGAGTCTTCTTACCGTTGGAAGGCTCAGTATAAAGCAAACGCTCTACCATTCTGCCTTTGATAATATGTTCCTGAACAATTTCTTTGGCATCTTCAGGCTGAACTTTTACGTAGAAAACATTATCAGGCATTATTTTAATAATCGGACCTGCCTCACAAAAACCGAAACATCCCGTCAAAACTACATTAACTTCCTTCTCTAAACCTTCTTGTTGCAAATGGCTGCGAAGATTAGCCGCTATTTGCTCACTTTTTGAGGCGGAACATCCCGGTCCTCCGCAAACAAGGATGTGCATTTTATATTCAGACATATAAATATTGTATTTAGATTAATAACTTGCTGAAAAATTTACGCTTTAAGGGAATCTATAATAGCGTCAGCGGTTTTTTTATCCACGTTTTCATAGATTTTAGATTCTCCGTCAGGCATTGTTACCTTAACAACCACAGGCTGTTGATTTCCGTCATCAATAACAGATGTCTGCATAACAATTGCCTTGATTTGTTTTGCATCTGTCTGATCGATGAAATAATCATAGATTTCCTTTGCTCCGGCTTGTATTCCTATAGTTGCCATTGCAATTCTGATTTGCGGTAAATTCTTGTCAAAACCCTCAACGCGTGTTTTCATTGTTGCATATACACGCTCTTTTACTGCCTGCAAATCAGCTAATGTTTTGATTTGTGCCATATAAAGTATGTATTAATTTTATTATATTTATGTTCCTTATAATTTTGTCTAAAATGAATTGCAAATTTAGTAAAATTTTTCCAATTAACAATAAAAAGACTTTATTTTTATAAGAATTTTATTGCGAGTTTAATAGTCTTAATAAGATGGATACTGTATTTACGCTTAGTTTTCAGAAAGTTATTTTAATGTGATAACAATAGCAAAATCTACGTTTCAGAAATGTAAAAATAAAGTGCCGAATCAGTAAATTCTTTTCTGAAATTAGTAAAATGTTTTCTGAAAAGAATTTACTGAAACGCCACCTTATTTTAGAGGTATTATAATTGGTAATTTTTATTCTAAATTGCCAGGGTGGCTCGCACCACTTTATTTTTACGATTATATATTAAGGTACTATAAACGGAGGTAAAGGGGAGGGGTTAATTGAAAAAATGTATTAACTTTGCCGCTTCAAACGAGTAAATAATAATTTAGTATGAACTATCCGTCGATACATTTGGAAAACGTTATAAACGAATTCAGCAAATTACCAGGAGTGGGCAACCGCACTGCACTTCGTTTTGCTTTGTACTTACTTGATGAAGACGAAAGAACTTCCGAACAACTTGCTGAGTCAATCCGTAAGATGCGCAGCGAGATAAAACTCTGCAAACACTGTTTTTCTGTTTCCGATACCGAAGAATGCGAAGTTTGCAGGGACACTCACCGCAACCATTCATTAGTCTGCGTTGTTGAAAACATAAGGGACGTTATGGCAATAGAGAATACCAATTCTTATAACGGAGTTTATCATGTTTTGGGAGGAGTTATCTCTCCTGTAGATGGGATTGGTGCGGGTGATATTAAGATTAAGGAACTTGTAGAAAGGATTGCAAAGGAAGATATTGAGGAAATAATATTGGCACTGCCTACAACGATGGAAGGAGATACCACTTGCTTTTATATAAATAAGATGGTAAAAGATATGGATGTGAAAGTATCTGCCATAGCCCGCGGAGTATCTATCGGAGACAACATAGAATATACTGACGAAGTAACCTTATCCCGTTCAATCCTCAACCGCCTTCCGTTTGACAAGATTTACGGAAGATAAAATGATTAATCAAATTAAATTTTCGCAGTAACATTCTTGCAATATTTAAAATTCTTTGTACTTTTGCACGTAAGATTTGGATAATATGAACATTGCAGATAGTGAAATATTAAAAAGTATAAAAGAAAAGATGAATGAATTGTCTCCGAAGGCAAAAGACATTCTTTATGGGTCAAGGGCGAGAGGTGATGCAAGGAAAGATTCAGATTGGGACTTAATTATAATTATTAATAAGGCAACAGCAGGATTTGAAGAGTTTAAACAGATTGCTTATCCTTTGTATGACTTAGGACTTTCTATGGGGCAGGAAATTAATCCTATCATTTATACCGTCAATCAATGGAATTCCAAAACTAACACAATGTTTTATCATAATGTAATTAAAGAAGGGATTGTTCTATGAGTTTATCAGATGATAATATTCTTTCTTTGCGGCAAGAAAGAGACTACGAAGACTTTGTAGAGGTAACAAAAGGAGATATAGATGAAGTTTGGCCGAAAGTAAAGGACTTAACAGACAAGATAAAAGTATTAATAAAACAATAAATTGCCGTAAAATTTCACGAAATATAAGAAAAAGTATTACTTTTGCACGGTGAAAATTAGTAGATAATGAATTAAAATTAATAATATAAAGAAATGTAGAGATATAAAGACATAATAAGATAAGAAAGCGACATCTTGGGTTCTTTTACTAACACTTTTCCACTTTAGAATGCTTTTGCGTTCTCCTAAAAGAACAATTAAGGCGATGTTGCTCACGAGAAATCGTGGGCTTTTAATTGTTTAAGGAGAATTAGGTCGTGGAAAACCGTGTTAGTAAAGCAAGAGAAAGTTTTCACGATTGATTTTTATGTCTTATTTGCAGATAAGAAAAAACAAATCACTAACACGGTAAAATTTATGTCAAAAAACAATTTAAGTTTTAAAGACCTGAAAAAACTATCTAAGCAAGATTCCACGGCATTGCAACAGATAAAGGTCGCATTATTGGGAGACAGTGCAACGCAACTGCTTGCTACCTCACTGCAAGGTATAGCCGTTGCACGCAATTACGCCCTTGATTTATTCGAGGCGGAATACAACCAAGTAGAACGTCAAGTACTTGACCCTACAAGTGAATTGCATTCATTCAATGCACAAATCACCGTTATTTTTCAATCAACCCACAAATTCTTAACCGCTTTTGAGGCGATGGCTCCGCAAGAAAGGACAATGGCTGCGGAAAAGAGGATAGAATTTCTCAAAGATGCCGTTTCTTTATTGCAAGGCAAGATAATCATCTATAATTATCCTGAAATAGATGATGCAGTCTTCGGCTCATACGGCAATAAGGTTGAGACGTCTTTTGTTTATCAAACGCGCAAACTCAATTTCCTTTTGATGCAATTGGCACAGGAGAATCCTAATGTGTTTATCTGCGATTTGGCAACAATACAAAACAAATTCGGACGTGATTTCTGTTTTGATTCTTCGGTTTATACTTCTACGGAGATGGTTTTGAGTTTGGACGTTTTGCCTATCATTGCTGCAAGGACTATGGATATTATAGCGTCATTGCAAGGCAAGTTCAAGAAATGTCTTATAATGGATTTGGATAATACGTTGTGGGGCGGAGTTATCGGAGATGACGGATTGGAAGGCATACAGTTAGGACACGGATTGGGAATAGGCAAGGCCTTTACTGAATTGCAACTGTGGATAAAGCAATTGAAAGAAAGGGGAATTATTCTTGCCGTATGCAGTAAGAATAACGAACAGACAGCAAAAGAACCTTTTGAAAAACATCCCGAAATGGTGTTGAAATTAGATGATATTGCGGTATTCATTGCCAATTGGGAGACAAAGGTTTCAAATATTATGCAGATACAATCAATATTGAATATATCTTTTGACTCAATGGTTTTCATTGATGACAATCCTTTTGAACGCAATATCGTAAGAGAAAATATCCAAGGCATAACCGTACCCGAACTTCCCGAAGATCCTGCCGATTATTTGGAATATCTTTACAGCCTTAACTTATTTGAAACCACTTCCTACTCTTCTAACGACAAAGACCGCACGAAACAATATCAAGTGGAGGCAAAGCGTGTAAGCGAAAGGCAACATTTTCATAACGAGGACGAATTTTTGCAGAGCCTTAATATGATTAGCGAAGTTGAGGGCTTTACTAAATTTCTTATTCCGCGAATTGCCCAACTTACGCAGCGAAGCAATCAATTTAATTTGCGAACTATCCGTTATACCGAGCAGGAAATAACCGACTTGGAGGCAAATAACGAATACAAAAACTTTGCTTTTTCTTTGGAAGACAAATTCGGCGATAACGGAATGATATGCGTCATTGTTATGAAGAAAACTGACGGCAAGGAGTTCGGATTGGACGCCCCTGCACTGTTTATTGACGAATGGTTGATGTCGTGCCGTGTTTTGAAACGCGGAATGGAGCATTTTACTTTGAATACTCTTGCGGATTATGCCAAAGAAAACGGTTTTAAATACTTAATCGGCGAACATATCCCTACACAAAAGAACTCTATGGTCAAAGACCATTACGTCAATCTGGGATTTTCCAAGATGCAAGACTCAGAAAACCGTTTTGTATTGGCAATTGACGGATACGAAAATAAAAAAGTTTTCATTCAAAAGGCATAAAAAATTTGCAAAATCATAAAAAAGTAAATTATTATCGCAAAAGGATTTTGAAAAACCTATGTTTTTTATTCCAAAAACCATGGTTTTTCACTTCAAAAACATAGGTTTTTTAATCAAAAAACATAGGTTTTTCAAAAATAAATTGTGATTTTAATTTCAAAAGACGTGATAAAGAAATAATTTAATCAAAAAATAACAGAAAAATGGACACAAAAGAAATTTTGAAACAAGTTGAGGTTATCTTTAAAGACGTATTGGATAACGGGGACATAGTATTAACCGAGCAGACAACGGCAAACGATATTGAGGAGTGGGATTCCCTTTCGCATATCCAACTTATCGTTGAAATAGAAAAATATTTCAAAGTAAAATTCTCTTCAACCGAGATTCTTTCTTGGCAAAATGTGGGTGAAATGTTGCTTGCCATTCAATCAAAATTAGGTTAAGATGACGCAGGATTTGATTTTTCATCATATAGGTGTCGCAACATCGGATTTGAACGCTACGGCACAAATCTATGTTGCGGCAGGCTATACAAAAAGTGAAGTGTTTGCAGACACAATTCAAAAGACAAATATATGTTTTCTGACAAAAGACGGACAACCCCGCATAGAATTGATAGAACCTATGAATGAATTGTCCTCAGTTAATAAACTACTGAAGAAAAACCGCAATATATGTCCGTATCATCTGTGTTATGAAACGCAGGATATAGAAAAGTCTTTTGAAATAATGACGACCGAGCAAGGATATATACCTTTGTTCCGACCTGTGCCTGCAACTGCGTTTGAAAACAGGTTGATATGTTACTTGTTTCATCAAAATGTAGGTTATGTTGAACTATTTATAAATCGCAAAACGAAATGTACAAAAAATCGGTACAATTTGTCAAGATGAAAAAACGAAATGTACATTTTTGGGGACACACACAAAAGGCGTTGCTTTAAAGTTGCAACGCCTTTTTAATATCATTAAAATTGTATTTAAGCGGCTTTTACAAGCATAATATCATCGTAATTCAAGCAAGGGCCTTTAACCTGCAGACGATGTGTTTTTGCTCCTTCAAACGGATTGCCGATAGATTGATTTCCTCCCATCCAGTCGGCAAGTTCTACGATGGTTGATTTACTGCTTGTGAAATATACGAACTTCGTACCTTGCAGACACTTCAACACATCTAAATAATCCGACAACCTCCAATAGTTATCGCTTCGGTAGGTGCTGCAATCCGTTGAAAGATACGGAGGGTCAAGGATAAACACCACTTTTGGCTCATTGCGGAACTGCTCAAACAACCTGCGATAATCCATAGACACAACCTCCACGCCTTCAAGGTAACCTTCCACGTCATAGTCGTCCTTGCGTAGCCTGTTGTAAAGCGTAAATTTGCGGAACTCATCAAAATTATGGGCATAGTTCATCGTAAAAAGCAAGTTACTTGACAATGTAACCCAATCAACATAACCGGATTTGTTCCAACGCTCCACTTCATTTATCACCTGCGAGCGTGCAGGCTCGTCAATACGTTGTTTTGTCGTTGCTTCTTTAATTAAAGGACGTAACGATTGGAGCATAGCATTTGTGCGATTCACGTTAGACAGACGTTCACAATAATGGTCATAGTCATTATAAACGACACGGCAATCAGGACGTGCTTGCTTTATAGTGTGGCTTATAAGCCCGCTTCCTCCGAATAAATCAACAAAGACAGTACCTTGTTCCTGTTGTTTTGCCATTTCTTCCAACTGCTTTATAAAGCGGCGTTTCTGCCCCTGAAACGGCAAAGGGGCATTGATAAATTTCTTCATCGTTTAAGATTTTTGTAGTTAGACATTGAGTTCAAAACGAACGCCCTCTTCTCCGTTAAGCAGACAACGAGTGTGTTCAATATTATTTTCATAAATATGTACATTGCCCAAAAATAGCGTAATGCTGTGCAACGGCAGGTCTATCTGCCTGCTTATAAGATATAGATGATAGATGTCGGACGGAAGTCCGAGAGAAGCATCACTTGAACGCTGATAAGCCGTCAGCATCAAGACGCATTACTTCATTTGTCAGATAACGTATCTTTCCTTTCTTGTTTTGTTGCTCTCGTCCGTTATCTAAAACGTTTTGCAACATACTGTAATACTTATTCATATTCGGTTTTTGCTATTTCAAATTTATTTTGTATCTTTGCAAAAATTAATACATTATAAAATGACAACATTATTTGCTTTATTCGTATCATTCCTATTCGTTAGATGGGTTACCAAGTTTGTAAATTGGTACGACAACCGCCGTAAGTAATTTGTCATATCAAATAAAATTTTGTATCTTTGCAAAAACATTTAAGACAATGTTACTGATAATTCTTTTTACTATATTTATTGTAGTTCCTATAATCAAGGCTATCTTGAAATGGATAGCGAAGTTAGGTCGTTGGTAATCTGTTGTTTATAATTTCGAAATACCGTTTATTTACAAATAAAAAAAACAGGGATTAATAAATAATCCCCGTCTGCAAGTGTTTTGTTGTTACTAATCAAAACAGCCCACCGCCTTTTTACACAATCCAGCAGAATGCTGACCCTGTAAGCCAACCTGCAACTGCAGTCAAAACGTAAATCAATACGTCTATCACCTTCTTTATTTTCTTTTTATCCATAATCTTACACGTGTTTAACTTTGTTCAAATCTTTGA
>JAFVBA010000006.1 GCA_017480245.1 Bacteroidales bacterium
TTCTTGATTTGAACAAATCTGATATACATATTTCATATATTTCCTGAGTGGCATTTTGAAACTGGTATTATTATATATGTTGATACTTGTTAGCGTAACGCTATCATCGTATGTAGCATAAGAAATAATACTGTCATTATCAAAACAAAGTTTAGCTATATCATTTGTGTTTAAATCAAGAAATATACAGGTATCATAACTCAATAATTGAGTTGTCCTGACTTTTTGAGCTACTCCGTTAAAAGTAATCGCAAGTATTACTATGCAAAAACAAATGCACCTTGAAAGGCATTGAAAACGTTTCATTTTTATTAATTTATTTTTTGCAAAGGTAAATACAAAAATTTATATCCACCAAATTTTTTTCGCAATTTTTGGCGAATATTTTTATTTTATGCCGAAAATACAAGAAATAAAACCTATCTATTTGATAGTGGGAGAGTTGTTGTGTGGTTTCTCGGGAATAAGAACCGATGCCAAGATACTTATAAGCAGTATTCCGATAATAATAAGCAATGACGCCACAATAGGAATATCAATATTTATAGGCTCACACTCTATTATCATTTTAACACCGATAAACAGCAGAAGAAAACTCAATCCCACTTTCAAAAAGCGGAACATTCTTATTATACTGCTTACTAAAAAGAACAGAGAACGCAGCCCTAATATTGCAAAGATATTACTGAAAAAAACTATATAAGGGTCTTTTGTTACAGAGAAGATTGCCGGAATACTATCTACGGCAAACAACACATCGGTAAATTCAATTACTATCAAACAAAGCAGTAACGGGGTGATAACTCTGCGTCCGTTAATTTTGCGGACGAATGAATGGTCGCGGATTTCGTTAGTTACTGGAAAGATTTTAGAAAAAAATTTGACAACAGGGTTATTTTGCGGATTTACATCGTCTTTCTTATTGCGCTGAACGAACATTTTTATTGCCGAATATATAAGAAATATTCCGAAAACGGCAAGTATCCATTCGTATTTGGCAACCAATGCTCCGGCAGCGAAAATAAATATAAACCTCATCGCCATTGCGCCCAATATTCCCCACATCAATACACGTTTATAATATTCTTGCGGCACGGCGAACGAAGAAAATATAAGTATCATCACAAAAATATTGTCTATACTCAACGAATATTCTATCAAATAGCCTGTAAAATATTCCAAAGTGCTTTGTTTGCGGTAGGCATCCAATGCTTTTTCGTAATCTGCCGCCTCTACTTTTTGTGCAAGTGCGTGTCCGTGATATTGATTGACTATTTCGGTTAAAGATTGTTTGTCTTCTATGCCGTGCATCTGCTCTCCTGCAAAACGAAGAACCAATCCGAACACTGCGGCAAGGACAATCCAAATAAACGTTGTACATAATGCACGTTTGAATGATACAATTTTGTCTTTCTTTTCAAAAACGCCCAAATCCATTACGAGCAGTCCTAAGATAAGAACCATAAACCCGCATAAGAAAAGTCCTTGTATCAATCCTGAATTGTGCATAATTTTATTATTTAGGTTGCAAAATTACATAAATTCTGAAAATTTGTACTAACTTTGCCGAATATTTGACACTATTACACGAAAAAAGTAAATGAATAAGGATATTGACATATTTATTCCTTGCGGCGTTGATCAGTTTTGCCATCAAATCGGTTTTGATTTGATAGATTTGGTGGAGAGTTTGGGTTTTAAGGCAAATTATAACGAAAATCAAACCTGTTGCGGACGAATCCTTTACGATAATGGCAATTGGGATATGGCAAAAGAGGTCGGCGAAAAATTTATTGAGGATTTCAAAGGCTCAAATACCGTTGTCGGCTGTTCTACTTCGTGTATAGGATATATCAAAACCAAATGTGCCAATTTGTTTTACAATACTTCCAACCACAATTCGCACAAATCTTTGGCTAATCGTATAATGGACATAACGGAGTTTATCCATTGCGTGCGTCCTGACTGTGATTTGGGAGCGGAATTTCCTTTTAAAGTCTTTCTTCACAACAATTGTCATTCCCTTAACGAATACAACGTGGAGCAGGAGACACGTTTGATTCTTTCCAAAGTAAAAAATCTTACTTTAGTCAATGAAGAAGGCAATAACTTCTGTTGCGGATGGGGTTCGGGATTGGAAATATACAATAAAGCGGTAAGTGATGAACTTGCAAGGCGTAAAATAGAATATGCTTTGTCGTTGGGAGCGCAGTATATCACCTCTACCGATACTTCGTGCTTATTAAAACTTCAGAACTACATAGATAAAAACAATTTGGATTTGAAAACCATCCATATCGTCTCACTTCTGCGCTATTCAAGCAAGAATAATAATGAATAATCTTTATCCTTGGCAAACGACACGACCGTTTAACGCATATTCCAACTATATGCGCAAAAGGTTTAACACACGTATTCAAAAATTATCAATAGACGCGGGCTTTTCCTGCCCTAACCGCGACGGCAAATTGTCAAAAGGCGGTTGTACATTCTGCTCCAACGATGCTTTCAATCCTTCTTATTGCCGAAGATTTGCAAGTATAACCACCCAAATAGAAGAAGGAATAAAGTTTCATTCGTGGCGATACAAGAAAGTAGATAAATACCTTGCCTATTTTCAACCTTATTCCAACACCTACGCTCCGTTAGACGTTTTGAAACAAAAATACGAAGAGGCATTGGCACATCCGCAGATTATCGGCTTAGTTATCGGTACGCGCCCCGATTGTGTGGATAACGAAAAGTTGGATTATTTGGCGCAGTTGAACGAAAAATACCATATAGTCGTAGAATACGGCATTGAATCCTGCTACAACAAGACTTTGCAATGGATAAACCGCGGCCATAGCTTTGAATGCACTGTCAAAGCCATAGAAGAAACCCACAAAAGAGGATTGGAAACGGGCGGACACTTGATTTTCGGTTTCCCGACCGAAACACAGCAAGATATGTTGCAAGAAGCGGAGATTTTGTCATCATTGCCTATTGACAATTTGAAATTCCACCAACTGCAAATCCTTGACAATACTACTATGAAAGAAGATTATCTGCAAAACAAAGGCAAATACCAATTCTTTTCCTTTGAACAGTACGTTGATTTTATTATTTCTTTTCTTGAACGATTGAATCCGAATATTATCATTGAACGTTTTGCCTCCGAAGTCCCGCCGCGCTATAATATAGGGCAGAGTTGGGGAAAGATACGCAATGAACAAATAGTTCAACGTATAGAACAGCAGATGACAGAACGCAACACCTACCAAGGAAGATTATTTGCAAAGACAAACAATCTTTAGTCTTTAACTTTCTATATAACAGCATTAAAATAAAACCCCGAATCAGAAAATTCTTTTCTGAAATTAGTAGATTCTTTTCAAAAAATAATTTACTGAAGCGACACTTTATTTTTGGGGAGTTAAGAAAATTTTGTGTTGTTGAGAATTTTTGGAACGTTAATGTTTATGAGGTTGCTACGTTTTTCGGCGTTTTTTTGAGAAATCGGCGAAAAACGATGACACCTATGACACGTTGTTTTGAGGTTCCACACAGGTTGCACAGCCTTTGTACATAAGGGTTGCGGAACGTTGTGGAACCTTTTTTTCAATTTTAAACTTTTTTATATATAGAAAAAAATATTTACTTAAATGTAAAGTTTAATTAACAATATGTAAATCGTTGATTATTAATTAATATAATGTTGTGTAACCTTATAGACACGTTGCATATAGGTATATATTAAGAAAAAACCGTTGCAATGGCTGCAACGGTAAAAAACCAAATCATTTTACTAATACTAATTCTAAATACGGTTTTTTGTTACGTTATTTTATTCTATTACTACTTTCTTTGTTGTTTGTCCTTTGTCGGTTTGGATTTGTACTAAGTAGTTGCCTTT
Organism: Bacteroidales bacterium; assembly: GCA_017480245.1. Classification (GTDB taxonomy): domain Bacteria; phylum Bacteroidota; class Bacteroidia; order Bacteroidales; family P3; genus Scybalousia_A. Next base: position 3,896 of record JAFVBA010000006.1, read on the forward strand.
TTCAAAGGAGGCAGTGTTGATAGTTGCGGTTTTGCTATTCTCTGTTGAAGAATAAACCGTCTGTCCTGCAAAGTTAGTAATTTTCAATGAATGTATAACCTCCGAAGAAGAAATATTTATAACGTCTTTTGCAGGGTTCGGATAAACAGAAGTTATGTTATTGTCATCTATATTGTTTAATCCTAACAAATGATTCTCACAATCGTTATATTTTGACGAATCGTGATATATCAATACCCCTTCATATTCATAACAGCGCAAATGCCCGTTAGAACCTCCTGTTACAAAATGTTGTAGAACATCAAATAAAAGCCCTTCCGTGTTGCCAATTCCTTCTATCCATTTTGCAACAACATTATTTTCTTGGCATGACAAAGTCCATTGCCTACGTTTTCCATTAGCAACTTCAATAGTGTCTATACTTTGAACTTGCAAAGGATAGCCGACCTCTCCTATAAGAAACGTATCTTGAATGTTTAGAGCAAAATCATAAAGCAGTTGTTCTCCATAAGCACCTAAAACAAACACTTGTTTATTACTTTCTCTCATAAATACTTTATAAAACTGCTCTTTGTGTGTAGAATCCATCACTGAATAATCCATGCAATAGACATCTATTATTTTATAAAGCGTTCCATCTATTGTTGTGTCGTTAGATGTTTCTGCTCTATAAAAAGATTTTGCTCCATCGGTCGAAACGTCCCAAATCCAAACTTGTTCTCCTTCTTTGATTAAAGGAATGTAATTGTCATCTGTTTGAGCTTTCAGTGCATTTGACAATAGCAGGATTAAAACCATTAATATTTTATTTACATTCTTCATATATCCATTCTCCAATTACCACTTTACCGTAATCACCTTTGACTTTCAATTGTGCAAAAGAATTATTTGCAAACGATAGGCAGAATAATCCTAATGTTACTGCCAAAATTTTTTGTGTTTTTTTCATTGTATTTATAATATAATTTTGTGGTTCTTAACTAATTTTTAACTATGAATAACGATACAAGAACCAACATTGAATTACCGTTATTCTTTTGGTTTAAAGATGTTCTGAAAAATACTTATTTATACAATATTACATCTTCTTTTACGTTGTTTTGTACAAATAAGTTTCCTAAAGCTTATTTGTTTCAGAACTTCTTTAAACTTCTCTATGAGTTTAGAAGTTCTTTTACATTACCTTACATCCTTTTTTAATTATTCAATAACTATTTTCTTTGTGGAAAGACCTTTGTCGGTTTGGATTTGTACTAAGTAGTTGCCTTTTTCAAAGTTTTGGGTATTGATAGTTAAGTTTTTGCTTTTCTCTTTTGAAGAATAAACTATCTGTCCTGCAAAGTTGATAATCTCTACTTCGTTTATCTGCTCCGAAGAAGAAATATTTATAATGTCTTTTGCGGGGTTAGGATAAACTAACGTAAATATATCTTCCTTATCCAATGTTTGCAAAGAAACAACCCCGTTTGGCATATATTTCATTATTCTTTCAGTCCATCTTAACGGGTCTTCATAGTCATAATTCTTGTCAAACATATGTCCGGCAATAATAATTCCTCCGTCGTTAGTAGCAAAGATGTCATCAATATGTTCATAACTTACATCTGAAAATCTTTGTACAAAATTGAGCGTGCCATTGATTGAGAAATTAACTATTATTAATGCATTTTTATTAGAATTTGGGTCTGTCTCTTCACTTAATACCAAGTAAATAGAGTCCGGATTTGTAAAATTGAACGGAGTTGGTTTTTTGCCATCTTCCCTTGAATGACAATTACCCATAGTTCTTATATTTATAGTATCTAATACCACACAATGTTTGGTATCAATGATTGCTATCTTAAGAACTATACTATCCGGGTATTGTAATCCTGTTGCTGTATTTGTTGTTACACCGATAGAATCATTTATCATCAGTCTATTAAACATAAACTGCAGGACAGAATCTTTTTCCGGATATAAAAAAGTATCTGTTACTTGTAATGTGTTATTATCTATATGATAAGAAACCAAAGGACCACGTTCAAACAACCACTCAAAAAATGTACTATATACATCTATTTCCATATCACCTTTGTTGGTATAGAAACCACAGCGGAATGCTGTATTATAGTGTTCATTACGTTGAGAATAGTCTCCGCAATGAATATTGATAGTATTGGTTGCTAAAAGATTGCCGTTAGTATCAATTTTCTGTAATTCACACAGCCACATAGTATCTTCATAAGGAACTTTATTTACTATGACAAAGCAAGTATCTGAGGTTAGTTCTACTTCGGTGCAATAATGATATGACGGGAACTCATGTCCTGGAAGATTGCGCCAATATGTTAATTTCCCGAAATGAATACTATCCAAGTATGTCGCCTGAAAATTTCTTTTGTACATAACATATTCATTGCAGTTAGTATCTTTACCGAAACTATAAAATGTTTCTCCTATCTTATAGTTCGCATAGGCATCAGTAAGTTCTCTCGAAGAATCTATAACGTTTAAGTCTTTGTCAATTCTAAAAAAAACATTCAAATTAGTTTCTCTTTCAAATGTCCCACTGCTGATAGAATCAGCATAAACACGGGCTGCTCTGCTGGCAGTAAAATAGATATTCTCATGGTCATTTTCCAACCAATTCTTTGCAAACCTACCGTTATAACTTCTGAAAAACCCGTAGCCCTCCTGTTCTTCTTGAGAAAAGAATGTTTTACGTATTAACTTATTTTCTAAGGTATCGCACAATGTTTGTGCCGATAAATTACCATAGGTTATAGTTAAAACTATGGTAATGATTACAATATTTATTATCTTTTTCATAATGCAAGAACATTGTTATCTAACGTTATAAAAGAAAAATAAGATGAGAACCAGTCATAAGACGTTTCTAAATGTCCGAAGAAAGTTTTTCTGTATTTATAAGTAAAAGTTTCTCTTGGAATTTCATGGTCGTATATTATGCAACCAACTTGATAGAAATATCCAAGCGAATAACCTAAATCATGAACTACAGCCGCATAGTCATCAATATTTTTTCTTTGTCCTGTAGGGTCAATAGAAACAGCAATATTCCAATACTCACTAAATACTCGTTTTATGTATTTTAAATAAGACGGAATAATTCGTGTTTCTATCTCATGAGAGGTAACGATAGGATAATAAGGACCACTGCCATCTACACTATCATAATCTGTTTTAAGAAGGAAGTTGTCATGATTAATATCCGTAATATAACGTTCATACGGATATATAGTTTCGTCAGCAGTAATATCAGTAGATCTGATATTAACAGTTACTCCATGTTGAGTTTGTTGCATGTAATAGATTAAATTCGTTATAGTTGCTTCGCCTTCTTCGTCATAGCCGCCCAACTCCCAATCGTTAGGATTAATAGTAAAGTTAGACGGAACATATATTGCGTCTCCGTAATTTTTCATGTAAGTTGCTTTAGGGCCTAATTGGTCATGTAAAATATTAGGTTGTCGAGTAAAAGGAAGAATGACTAACTGAAAAGTTACAATATTGTTCTCGAATCTTGTTACGGAGAAATCTCCCACATTTAAACATTTACCTTGCATCGCATTGAAGACATTTCTTAGGAATAATTTAAAGTGAGAACGCAAAGTGGAACCTTCTATTGTTCCATCTTCCTCTTGGACAGGAACAGAAAATCTAAAAACTTGCTCAGAGTAAGAATCTCCTACAGTTAATGATTGTTTTGCAACAATACCATAGTTCCAAAAGGTCTCCATTGTAATTAATGCATCTTTTATTGACATATCTCTCAATGAATCTCCATTGAATCCATTACTAAAAGTAACTGTTTTTCTGAAGATGTCTTCTGTGGAATCTTCGATGTCTTCAAACCGAGACAAATCAATTACACTTTCTGTTTTTTTAAGACTATCTCTTTTAGAGATTTCATCTTCGTCGTTGCAGGATGTAAATGTTATTGTTCCTGCGGTAAGCAGCATTATCGCTGCTATTGTTTTTATTGATTTATACATATTTTATTATATTTTTAATTGTTGTGGTTCTTAACTAATTTTAAATATGAATAACGATACAAGAACCAACATTGAATTACCGTTATTCTTTTTGTTTAAAGATGTTCTGAAAAATACTTATTTATACAATATTATATATTCTTTTACGTTATTTTGCACAAATAAGTTTCCTAAAGTTTATTTTTTCAGACCTTCTTTAAACTTCTCTATGAGTTTTAGAAGTTCTTTTACATTACCTTACATCCTTTTTTAATTATTCAATAACTATTTTCTTTGTGGAAAGACCTTTGTCGGTGGAGATTTGTAATAAATAAGAACCTTTTTCTAAGTTCTGAGTGTTGATAGTTGCGGTTTTGCTATTCTCTGTTGAAGAATAAACCGTCTGTCCTGCAAAGTTAGTAATTTTCAATGAATGTATAACCTCCGAAGAAGAAATATTTATAACATCTTTTGCGGGGTTAGGATAAACAGATATATTGATAAGGGCAATAATGTTCTCTACTGAAACATCTTTTGCAGAGAATTTCAAAATAGCCCCGTCACCTATTTCATTAAAAGCATTAAGTGGCACAGCGACGAATGTCAGTTCCGTTTCTTCATCAAAAGGTATGTTAAAGGCTTTTGATTTAGTTATCTTATTGACGGAACCTTTAATAATTTCGTCTATATTCTCTTTCACGTAGTCCAAATCGTCAAAACCAACTTGTGCGAAATAGTCCGTCTTTCCTACAAGCATATAGCAAATAGAAGTAGCGCTATTGATAGTAACATCAAGCCTTATTGACGTGTCAGTAGCGGGGGTGATGGCTAATTCAACATGTGCCTGCTCGTGTCCTAAATCACATACGATTGTTTTGCAATAGAAAACAGAATCATTATCCTTTGTAATAGCAAGGATATTGATATCGTAATTATCTATTGTTTCAGGCAAAGAGCTAAATATAATAGTATCTATATTACTGTTGTAGTAAATAGAATCTTTTATGGAAGCAAAGATATCCGCAGCAGAATTGTTTTCATCAATATAACCCGAAACTGCTCCTTCAGGAGTTAGAAAAAGTCCGTACCTGACGCAGTTACTGTCTATAGACAATGCAATTTCAACACTTCGTCCTGTTTCTTTCTTACTCCATGTAACGCCTTTTACTGTTACTAACGAATCTTGGGCAAATGCTATTACCGTTAAATAAACAGTAAATCCTAAAAATAATAATAACTTTTTCATTTTATTAACCTTTCTTTTAAAAGTAGTGCAGTAGTTCTTATGTTGTACTGCACTACAAACATTAAACAACTATTCTCTTGAATCGTCTTCTTCATTTGCAACAAAGAATCCTGCCATCTCTTCTTCTGTATAAGCAGCTAAGACATTATCATTTCTATCTACAAATGTGAATTTACCTTCGTTTGGATTATCTCTGTCATCAGGACCTATGCAGTAAATTATATCACCAGTCAGATTACCCTCAGAGTCTCTGACAAAAATAGGTTGAGGACTAAGTATTATTTCACCTGTTAGATAGTTATATGTTCCTGCAACTATAGCATATATATGTCTAATATTGCCATTTGCATCACGGACAATGATATCAACATAGAAAAGACCTCTGCTTGCACTTAAGTCCTTCTGTGTTACAGTATTTTCAGAATTCCAACGATTGATGTTGTTAGACATTTCATCTTCATCATTGCAGGATGTAAATGTTATTGTTCCTGCGGTAAGCAGCATTATTGCTGCTATTGTTTTTAATGTTTTTTGCATTTTATTATATTTTTAATTGTGGTGGTTCTTAACGATTTTTAAATATGAATAACGATACAAGAACCAACATTGAATTACCGTTATTCTTCTTGTTTAAAGATGTTCTGAAAAATACTTATTTATACAATATTACATATTCTTTTACGTTGTTTTGTACAAATAAGTTTCCTAAAACTTATTTTTTTCAGAACTTCTTTAAACTTCTCGCATGGTTTTAGAAGTTCTTTTACATTTCCATTACCTCCTTTCTTGGTTATAGAAGATTATATAACAGAATGTAATCAGTTATTCGTCTTCTCTTGTTTCTACTAAGGCGTCCAAGAAATCTTCAACTGTCATCTTAACATAACATTGTGAGGAGTCAGTATCAATTACTGTTACATAACCTGGATACGGATTATCATCATCTCTCTCATTATATAACTGAACATTTACCCTTTCGCCATCCACAGTGGAATAAGTCCTTGTACTTAACTCAAAGAAATTTCCTGTGTCCGTATCAAAAAAGTGTAACACATGAATTGTAACTTCACGTTCAACACCATTTCTGTCGGTAAAAGTTTTTACTAATGTTCTACTACCTAAGTAAACTAATTCATTAGTTCCATTTTGAGACTTATTGGTAATAACTCTCCTGTTTATTTCATTTTCCTCGTTGCAACTTGTTAATGTTGTTGCAATCATTGTTAAACTTGCGATAGAAAATACCGCTACCCAAACTTTTTTCATGGCTTTTCTTTTTTTGTTTATATTATTTGTTTGTTATTATGTTATCTACAATACAATATACCAAAGAATTTTCTATGTCCTCGTATATTTTAAAATGAATATTTCCTTCTTTTATATCTTCTATTTCTTGCATCGCAAGAAGTAGCTCTTGAGATAAATCTTCCTTTCGAACAAATCTTACATCATATTTTGCAGGATTAATAGATCCATCTATTGCTGAGAAATTTTTTTTTAAAAATTTAGTGGAGGCTAAATTCTTTCCCTCTTGTTCTTGAACTTGTTTTTGAATATCGTCTCTGACTTTGGTTAATAGTTCTTTTGCAACTAAATTATCTTTAGTGTTGTTCTTTTTGTCTTCAATTTGTTTATGAATTATCTTATCTATGTCATATAATTGCTCTAAAGAAGGGGCAGAATATTGGATACCCATAAAATCTTGCCTACCTATGATTTGTTTATCATAAGGGTTATATGCAACCGTATGAATAAAACCATTATTCGAGTTATCTTTGTATATAAATTGGCTGCCACCTATAGATAAATTGTCAGTATTTGCAAATTTCATCCGTAGCGGATAATCTGTTTCTCTGTCTTTTTCAATAGTTATCATACCTGCTGTTTGTAAATTGTTATTAAACTTTCTGTCAAATTCTTCAAATAAATCTTTTTCTATTTTTATAGTATCTCGTATAATAGTTGTATCTCTTAAATATGTAGTGTCGTTTATATAATAAACTGTTCTTATTTCTTTTGTTATGTTTTGTGTATTATTTTGTGCAATTGCAGAAATATTATCTTGGGTTGGAGGAACAATCATAACAATTAATAAAACAACTGCTGCGACAGAAGAAATTGTTGTCATAACACGCATAATATTTCTTTGCTTTTTCATCTTTTGGCCATAGACTTTTAGTTTTATCACCTCGGGAGTTATCTTCTTTTCTTTGTCCGTACGTTTAGGCATCGGTAAAGTTATCTTTCCGTCATAGTTCTCTACATCTTGTTTGTAAGTAGGGTTTTGTTCCAAAAACTCTTCTACTTCTTTTCTCTTTTCTTGCGGCAAGTTATTTTCTACATAGTCCAATAGCGTCGCATAAATCTCAGTTTTATTTTCCTTATCCATTTCTTTTACTTTTTTATATTTCTTTGTATCTAAGTTCTCTTAATCTCTTTCTTGCTCGGAATATATTGCTTTTTACTACTGCTTTGCTTATATTCAGCATTCGGGCAATCTCTTCGTAGGAATATCCTTCCCAAGTGTGCAACATAAGACATTGTTTCCATTCGGCAGGTAGCAATGAAGTAATAGCCTCTATATAGTTTTGGTCTTCCCAAGTCATATCGGCATAAGTATCACTCACTTCAAATATTCCGTTTGCCATCATCTTCCGTTTCTTTTGTATATGAAACTCTTTCTTTACCAGATTATGTGCTGTGTTAAACAAAAATGCTTTAGACTGCTCTACCGATATTTCTTCATACTTCTTCCACGTAATCATAAAACACTCCTCCACTATATCATACGATACAGTTCTATCTCTAAGAAGATTGAAGACATATCCATACAGTTCATCTTCAAACTCTCTTATCAACCGTTTGTAGTCATATTCGGTCATCTTCTTTTGTTCATTTCAGTTTCTCCAGTCATTTTTTAGTTACTTTTTACACAATTGCCTATATAACTAAATACTTTTTTCGGGCAAAAAGTTGCAAAAATAATAAAAAAAATTACACTTTTTTTCTAATTCTTTATATTTCAATAAAATAATTTTGCTTTTTTTTTACTTTTTTTAATCTATTCTCATCTTATTCCTCGGTTTTGTCTTTAGGATATTATGATTTTTCGTAAATTTGCAGACAAATAACAAAGACATTGGATTATGCAAGTATTACTTGGACAAACTTCTGAACAGATAACCACCATAGCAAAACAAACGGGCGCACCGTCATTCACCGCAAAACAAATCTGTGAGTGGATATACAAAAAAGGTGCAACCGACATAATGCAAATGAGCAATCTGCCCTTAAAACTAAGGGAGAAGTTGGCGGAATCTTACACTGTAGGCAGGACACTTTACTCCAAAGAAGTCATATCCGCCGACGGTACGCGCAAATATTTGTTTGAGTATTCGGGAGGTGTATTGGTGGAAGCGGTGCTTATCTTTGACGGAAACAGAGTAACGCTTTGCATATCCACACAAGCGGGTTGCAAAATGAACTGTGCTTTCTGCGCTACGGGAAAGATGGGATTCGTGCGTAATCTTTATGCAAACGAAATTCTTAACATATACAGCGAACTCAACAACCGCTGCCGTGAAATCAATTCCTTGCTTAAAATAGACAATATTGTTTTCATGGGAATGGGAGAGCCGTTGGATAATTACCAAGAAGTTAAGACATCGCTTGACATTCTTACTGCACGATGGGGATATGCCCTTTCTCCGCACAGAATAACCGTATCTACGTGCGGATTTCTTCCTAAGATGAAAGAATTTCTTGACAACACACAGACAGATGTTGCCGTTTCGCTGCACAATGCAATCCCTTCGGAAAGAAAAGATATAATGCCGATAGAGAAGGCCTTTCCGATAGAAAAGGTTGTTGAACTGTTGCGGCAATATGATTGGAAAAAGCAACGCCGCCTTACCTTTGAGTACATCGTATTTAACAATCTCAACGACACTGCCCGTCATATCAACGCAATTGCAAGACTTTTGAACGGATTGCCTTGCCGCATTAATTTGATACCTTTCAACACCGTACCCGAGACTCTTTTTGTAGGAGCAGATAAAGACAGTATGCAGCAATTTGCCGCCAAACTTAAAAGCAAAGGTTTCAATACTACAATCCGCCAAAGCAAAGGAGCGGATATTTCCGCCGCCTGCGGCTTGTTATCAACCAAAGAAAGAAATTAATCTAATAAACGTATTTGGAAATCACTGGTCCTAAACGTTTGGTAAGGATAAACGGCAATTTGCTCCACATCCAATACAGCAGTTTGTTATTTCTAATGTTTTTCTTCTTATTGGAATATGACCAATACAGCGGAATCTCTTCTCCTTTAAAATGTTTCTTGTAATTATGTACGCTGCTGCCACGCGTACTCCGCCCCAAAGAATAATAAATTGCGGATTGGTCTTTGGCAAATTGCATCATAGCATAGTGAAGTGCGTAGGAGACGTAGTGTTTATTGTATTTACTTAAAGAAGCAAGCAATCCGTTGGCATAGACATCGTTATTATATTTATTAAGTGTCGCTCCGCCCGTGATTTCTTTGCCTTTGTATGCAACGAATACAGTAGTTACGCCTGCCTTAACACCGTTTGTAACAATTTTTTTGCTGCTCGGTGCTACGTTTATCTCATGCATACGTTGGCAATAGACTTTATAGAAATCTCTTATCAGTCTTTTACCCGTTCCCGTCTTGATAACAATTCCGTCTTTTTCGCTCTTGCGGATTTTTCTTCTGATGTCAGAAGAGAGAATTTGCATCACGCTGTCTTTTTCCGACAAGTTTTTCCAGATAAACAACTTGTCGGCATAGATATAAGGGGAATGGGCAAGCGTATCTCTGATTTCCCACTGCTTTTTTGAGGTGGAGATAATATTTCCTTCCTCCGTCTCAAAAAGCATAAACGCCGCAGATTTTCTATCCGTAACTTTGTTTTCCATAACTCCCAACGAAAGATAAGGAAGTGAGATAAAAGTTCTGCCGCATTGACACATCAAGATGGTTTTTCTTGTTCCCTCTTTGGTAGTATAAGGTATTCGGACGATTTTTTTGGAATATACCGTCTCAAATTGCTTTATAAATTCACCGGCATCTGCAAATTCTATCATAATGTCAATTTTTAAAAACCCTATACTACATACCACCCATTACATTCTACATATTAAACGGGTGCGGTGCTAAAGGAAGTCTTGCCAATGGGTGATAATCGCCTTTCAGTCCGATAGGAGCGGAATTTCTTATCGTGCTGACAATCTCAATGCAGTTTCTGGCGTCTTCCAATCCAAATCCGTTGCCTGCAAGTATATTTTTATAACTTTCGGTGTGCAATTCGGTAAATCCACCTGAGAATTCAATTTCTTCTCCTTCGCAAGTAATTTTGCGGTATGTTCGTTTGCCTTCGGCTTTTATCTCTTCAGGAATCGTATCATAGTTAATGGAAAGAAAATATCTGACGCGGGCGCGTTTGAACTGCAAAAAACCTGCCGCTCTGTCGTGCGTATAAATATGAACCGTGTTTTCCTGCAATTCTCCAAATATCCAAGAAAGCATATCATAGAAATGAACGCCGATATTTGTAGCAACACCGCCCGATTTGCTGACATCACCTTTCCAAGAAGTGTAATACCAAAGTCCGCGTGAGGTAATATAAGTCAAATCAACGTCAAAAATCTTGTCCTGCGGAGCATTGTCAATTTTTTTCTTCCACTCAATAATCGCAGGATGCAAGCGCAATTGCAAAATATTATAAACCTTGTGTCCCGTTTCCTTTTCCATCTGTTCCAAAGCGTCAATATTCCAAGGATTCAACACAATAGGTTTCTCGCAAATGACATCGCAATCATTTTTCAACCCGAAACGGATATGCGAATCGTGAAGATAATTAGGAGTGCAGACCGTAACGAAATCAAGTTTCTTGTCCGTGCGTTTAATCTTATCTACATAACGGTCAAAACGCTCATACTCGGTATAAAACGAACATTGAGGAAAATAAGAATCCATAATACCTACGCTGTCAGACTTATCCAAAGCGACAACTAACTCATTACCCGTATCTTTTATGGCTTTCAAATGACGCGGTGCGATATAACCGCCGACACCTATTATTGCAAAATTCTTTTTATTCATATCAACTTGATTGTTTCTGTATCTTTCCTTATTATCTATCGGTTTGCAAAGATACACATTTTATTTTTCTTAATGAAAATCTATTATTATTTTATTCTTTCTACTTTGTCGTTTTCTAATTTATAAACAAAATTACTTTCTTTTTCGGTTGCAATTCCTTCTTCGTTGAATATAAGACGGTGTCCGTACTCTCCAACCCAACCTAATCTAAAAGCAGGATTACCAATCCAACATTCGTAATCTTTAATGTCCTCACGGATGACAGCACCGGCACCTATAAGACAGTATTTGCCTAAAGTATGACCGCAAACTATGGTAGCGTTGGCACCGATTGAGCAACCTTGTTTCAATATTGTAGGTTTGTATTCGTCTTTACGGGGAACGGCACTGCGGGGATTGATAACATTGGTGAAAACACACGAAGGGCCTAAAAAAACATCCTTTTCACACTTGACACCTGTATAAACACTGACATTATTCTGTACTTTGCAGTTATCACCCAAAACTACATCGGGAGAAATTACCACATTCTGTCCTATATTGCACTTTTCACCGATTTCACACCCTTTCATAATATGGGAAAAATGCCAAATCTTAGTTTCTTTTCCTATTTGACAACCTTCATCTATGATTGCCGTTTCGTGTGCAAAGTATTCTTTCATTGCAATTGATTATTTAATTTGTTAAATCCGTGCAAAGTTAAGAAATTTTCAGATAAGAGGACAATAGAACGACAAATTTCCGTCGTTTTGTCAAGAAATAATAATGTAAAGCGAAATAATTTTACCGTGATACTTATTCACAGAAAAATGTTAAGAAAACGTCGATTTTTGATAAAAAGTTTTGTCAGTTAATTATTTAGTTGTAAATTTGCAAACTCTGAAATTGCGTCGGTTTAACCCGTTAATCCATAGCTGACGTGTTGTTTCAGAGGAACTTGAGTGCCGAAAATATTTCTTATTGGCCTTTGAAATATTTTGAAAAGTGCATTCATTTTAGGTAGATTTTGTAAAATTTTAGTAATTTTAAACAAAAGAATGAGCACATTAAGTTATAGAACACAAGTTGCAAAACCTAGTTCTATTGAAAAGAAATGGATTGTTATCGATGCAGAAAACGAAGTTGTAGGACGTTTATCTACAAAAGTTGCTAACATACTTCGCGGTAAGCACAAACCATCTTTCACTCCTAATATGGATTGCGGAGACAACGTTATCATTATTAACGCTGAGAAAGTTAAGTTTTCAGGAAATAAATACACTGAAAAACAGTATGTACGCCACACCGGATACCCAGGAGGTCAGAGATTCGCCACTCCAAGATTGTGGTTGGATAAATTTCCTGTAAGAGTATTGGAACATTCTATAAAAGGTATGTTGCCAAAGAACAAATTGGGTGCAAAATTGTACAGAAACCTTCACGTAATTGTAGGACCGGACTACAGCAAGTACAATGGAGTTAAACCGGAAGTAGTAAATCTTAATACAATCAGATAATGGAAGGCGTAATAAACACAATAGGAAGAAGAAAGACTGCTGTTGCAAGAGTTTATATGAAAACTGGCAACGGTAATATCGTTGTTAATGGCAAGGATTACAAAGAATATTTCACTACGGCTCCTTTGCAGTATATCGTTCGTCAGGCTTTTGAGACTATAGACGCAATGGGCAAATTTGATGTGAAAGCTAACCTTGACGGCGGCGGGGTTACCGGTCAGGCACAGGCATTAAGAATGGCTATTGCAAGAGCTTTATGTGAGGTTAATGCAGAAGACCGTCCTGCTTTGAAAGCTAAAGGACTTCTTCGCAGAGATTCTCGTATGGTTGAGAGAAAGAAACCTGGTCAGAAGAAAGCAAGAAAACGTTTCCAGTTCTCAAAACGTTAGGATATTATTTAATATATTCATTATATGGTTTAGTATCCAAATCAATAAGATTTGCACGGTAGTAAGGCAACTACTTATTGATTGATTCAGTTAAAAGATTAACAAGGAAAGTAAACACAAGAAAGAAATGTTAGAATTTGAAAAAATGTTAGACGCAGGTGTTCATTTCGGACACTTGAAAAGAAAATGGAATCCTAAAATGGCTCCTTATATCTTTACGGAGCATAACGGTATGCACATAATTGATTTGTATAAAACTGCTGCTAAAGCTGAGGAAGCTGCAGCTGCTTTGAAGCAAATCGCAAAATCCGGCAAGCAAATCTTATTTGTTGCTACCAAAAAGCAAGCTAAAGATGTTGTTGCTAATACCGTTAAGGAAGCTAATATGCCTTATGTAACGGAACGTTGGCCTGGCGGAATGCTTACTAACTTCGCTACAATCCGTAAGGCTGTTAAGAAAATGAGTTCTTTGGATAAATTGCTTAATTCAAAAGAGAATAACTCAATTTCTAAACGTGAGCGTTTGCAAATCACACGTGAGAAAGCTAAATTGGAGAAAAACTTAGGTTCTATTGCATCTTTGAACCGTTTGCCTGCAGCTTTGTTTATCGTTGATATAAACAAGGAACACATTGCAGTTGCAGAGGCAAAGAGATTGAATATCCCTACATTTGCAATCGTAGATACCAATTGCAATCCTGACCTTATCGATTTCCCTATCCCTGGTAATGATGACGCTTCAAAATCCATTGCATTGATTGTTGAATATATGTGCAAGGCTATTGAAGAAGGAACTCAGGAAAGAAAACTTGACAAAGACGCACAGGCAGAAGGACAGGAGAAAGACACAGTTGAGGAGAATGCAAACGAAGAAAATGCAGACAAAACTGCAAAAAGACGTCCGAGAAGAACAATTGCAAAGAAACCTGCCGATAAAGAATAAATAAAAAGGAGAAAAGATTATGGCAAATATAACAGTTCAAGACATAAATAATCTTAGAAAACGTACCGGAGTCGGTATCATGGATTGCAAAAAAGCCTTGATAGAAAGCGACGGCGATGTTGAAAAAGCGATAGATTATTTGAGAGAGAAAGGTCAGAAACTTGCAGTTAAGAGAGCTGACCGCGCAGCAAACGAAGGCGTTGTTTTGGCAAAGACTACTGAAGACAAAACATTCGGTGCTGTAGTAATGATAAACTGTGAGACAGATTTCGTTGCTAATAACCAAGATTTCATTGCCTTTGTACAGAGCGTTATGGACGCTGCCGTAAATGCAAAAGCAAAGACTATAGAAGAAGTTAATCAATTGGAGGTTAATGGAACTAAGGTTGAAACTTTGGTTATAGACCAGTTGGCTAAGATAGGTGAAAAGATAACTCTTTCTGCTTACAGGGCAATTGAGGCTCCTGTTGTTTATTCTTACATTCACCCGGGTAACCGTACGGCATGTGTTGTCGGTTTGAATAAAACGGGATTTGATGAAGTCGGAAAGAATATTAACTTCCAAATCGTATCTATGAAACCTGAGGCATTGACTAAAGATGAGGTTCCTCAAGAGGTTATAGACAATGAAATGAAAGTTAATATCGAAAAGACAAAACAAGAACAAGTTGAAAAGGCTGTTGAAGCTGCGTTGAAGAAAGCTGGAATCAATCCTGCACATGTTGATAGCGAAGACCACATGGAAAGCAATATGGCAAAGGGATGGATTAGTGCTGAAGACGTTGCTAAAGCAAAAGAAATAATTGCAACAGTTTCCGAAGAAAAGCGTGCTAACCTTAACGAGAATATGATTCAAAATATTGCTAAAGGCAGATTAGAGAAATTCTTTAAAGAAAGCACTTTATTGTCTCAAGAATATTTCATTGACAACAAGAAAACCGTTGCCGAGTATCTTAAATCTGAGAACGCAGAACTTGCAGTTACGGCATTCGCAAGATTAGAACTTGGCGCATAATAACAAAATAAGCGTTATTAAAAAGGAGATGGATTTTCGTTAATTCATCTCCTTTCTTTTATCCTATGATGCACAATAGTTGTTTGATAGAAGGGGAGTTTAAAGTGAAAAGATACAAAATTAAAGTGCGGGATTAACAAGATAATCCCGCACTTTATTTTATTAATCACGCATTTTAACTGCGTTACTTCTGAATGTTTAGTTTTCTTGATACGGAATTGTTGCCTGTAGTTATGTTTATGATATATGTTCCCGTAGTTAAAGAAGATATATCAATGCTGTTGGACGTCAATTTCTCCTCTTTTACAACCCTACCGTAAGTGTCAAAAATCATTACGTCGGAATTGTACTCTGCACCCTCAACAAACAAAACGTCTTTTGCAGGATTAGGATATATTTTCAACAAGTCTTTAGTTGTTTCATTCAATCCGCTGCCTACACATTCCACTTCCATAGTTTCATTACCCCATTCAACATTATAAACTACGGTAGAATCACAACCAAGCCAAGTGCTGTAAGTTATAGAGTACGTACCGGGTGCTGCAATGTTCATATAGTCAAAATCAAAGTTGTCGCCGCTTTTTAGTTTCCAGCAATGATTTTCAAGAACAGTAGGATTAACATGCAGAGTTACATTTATAAGGGAATCACCTCCCGTTATGTTTTCAAATATATATTGATAAGAACCTGCTTGTGTCAAAGGCTCATCAAAACCAGGTATATAATAATCTACATTCTCGCAGATGGTAGTATCAATATTTACTGTATCGAAACGTCTCATATCTTTAGAAATGAAAAGTCCTGATTGCAATGCTTCGTCGGATATATTGCAGACTGCAATATCAATTTTGTAGTAAGCATCGGCAATAACTACCGTTGTAGCGGTCGGAAGTTTCTTCGTCCATTGACTGAATCCGCAACTTTGTTTGCAACTACCTGTAGGAGCAATATGATATTGTTGATTTTTTGGTCCGTTGGATTTTCCACCGCCACTATGAACAGTATTAATCATCACCGGAGTTTGAGTACCGGGTATCAATGCCAAGTTTTGCATAGTGTAAGCAGCAGAACCTTCTACATAATTACCGTATTCATCGTATGGACCGGAAAAGAAAAAGCCGAAGAAATCATTATAGTCATACTCTACATAAGTAGGATATTCATCAGAGGCGAAACAATAAGAGAATTGGAAATTATCAATAACCGGTTTTATCCAAAAGGAAAGATAACCAACATTATTAACTGACATAATTGTCATATTATTCTCTATACAATATTTAGTATAGGTCCAATAGAAAACACTATCAGGCATATTGGATACATTGAACTTTGGAGAGCAACTATATCCGTCACCCGAGCCATTAGGTTTAGCCTTTTCTATAGGACAGGTTGTAATCACAAGACCGGTATCCATAGGCATATCACAACTATTTTTAATCTTGTTTGTAAAAACACCTAATTGGTTACTGGTAACAGTCTCTTGTAATTGGAAAGTTGATTTATGAGCAGAGTCATTAACTAACACAATATTAGGACCTATCAAATAATCTTGCACAAGGTCTGCTGTTTTCTTTGTTTTAACACTTGCAACGCTTACTTGTGCAAATGCGCTTACCGAAAGGATAGTAAGCATAACCGAAAGTGATATTAATCTTTTCATTTTGTAAAAATTTTTAATTACTTGCGGCAAAGGTAGATAAATTTTTTGAACCGACCAAATATTTCTTAAAAAAAGTTTAATGATTTTTTAATTCACAAAGAAAAACTACTGTTATACAAAGATATTATCCGTATTTCTGTTGTTTTTGTAACATAATGAAAAACAAATAACTAAAAGCACTGAAATAAAGTGCCATTTTACGAAATTCTTTTCAGAAAACATTTTACTCTTTTCAAAAAACAATTTACTAATTCGCCACCTTATTTTGATGTAATCAAAATTGCAATAAAATTTTGAAGGAAAAGAATATCGTTTGTTTAAAATTAGTTACTTTTGCACTTCAAACAAAAAAGAAAATCCTTGCAATGAAAATAGTACATATAACAACGGTGCATCAAAGATTTGATTCGCGTATTTTTTATAAGGAATGTCTGTCGTTGAAAAGAGAATTTGACGATGTAACTCTTATTGTTGCCGACGGCAAAGGTGATGAAAATGTGCAAGGAATAAATATTATTGATATAGGAGCGGATGCAAACAGATTGAAACGGCTGTTGTTTGCTTCCAAACGGGCGGTAAAAAAAGCAATATCACTAAAAGCGGACGTATATCACTTTCACGACCCCGATTTACTTATCGTCGCAAGAAAATTGAGCAGATACGGCAAGGTTATATTTGATTCCCATGAGGATTTTCCTAAACTTATGTTGCAAAGACCTTATATCCCTAAGTTTTTACGGAAGATTTTTTTCACCATAGCAACAAGGACGGAAAAGAAAACTTATGAAAAATTGTCGGGAGTGGTAACTGCGACGGAGAATATAGGCAAGAAATTTTTAAATTACGGAAATAACAATGTGGTTTGCGTAAAAAACTATCCGATAATTGATATAAATAACCAAATATCACAAAAGGACATAAAAAATTCGCCATTTACTGCCTGTTATGTTGGTGGTTTGACGGCAATAAGAGGTGTTAAGGAAATGATTGTCGCCTGCGAGAAAGCGGAGACTAAACTTATCTTGGCAGGACCTTTCGATGATAAGATGTTTTTGGAAGATATGAAACAACTTTCGGGTTGGAAAAATGTAGATTATCTCGGCATTGTCAAACACAGTGAATTGAAAGACAAGGTATATCAAAAATCTCACATAGGATTGAATATGCTTTTATCGGCACCTAATCATACGGACGCCATTCCTATAAAACAATTGGAATATATGGCTGAAAGTTTGCCTGTGGTGGCTACTAAACATATCAAATTCTGTATTGAGGTTACTAAGGAGACCGATTGCGGAGTTTTGGTAACGCCGGAAAATAGCGAAGAGTGCTGCCGTGCCATCAAATACCTCAAAGATAACAAAGAAGTAAGAAAGCAAATGGGCGAAAACGGGAAAAACGCAGCCCTTAACAAATATAATTGGAATAAAGAGGCAGGAAAACTTATTGAATTGTATAGGCAATTAAGCAAACAGTCTTTTACAAGTAATAAGCAATAACGTTTTTAACTCCTATTGCGATAAGAATCAATCCTCCTATCACCAGCGCAAAACGCGGTTTGATAAAATTAACCCTTTCTCCGCTTTTCCAACCGATGAGCGACATAATAAAGGTAATAAGTCCGATAATCATTCCGCTTAGAAGTTGTCTGCAGACATTGTATTGCATACTCATTCCCATACCTGTTACAAAGGCGTCAATACTTGTTGCAATACTCAAAAGCAATATTACTTTCAAACTGCTGACATCAAAAGTCTTTGTCTTAATTGAGAAACTTCTGCCGTCCATTATCATTTTCAAACCGATGATAAACAACAGCGAAAAAGCAATCCAATGACTTACGGATTCCACAGAAGATTTGAATACTCCTCCTAAGCCACCTCCGATTATCGACATCAAACCTTGGAACAATCCGAAGAAGAATGCTATCAATAAAGCGCGTTTTAACTTTACCGTTTTCTGTAATCCGCAAACTATACTGACCGTAAAACAATCCATTGCGAGTGCTAAGCCCAACAAAACGGCTTCTAATAAAAATCCTATGCTAATCATTGTAAATCTCTTTTGTTAATGTTATAAAATCCTGCGTATTCATTTGTTCTGGGCGCAAAGTCAAAAATCTTTCTTCCACATTTGCCAAACTTTTTTGCAGAGGTTTTAAACTCTGACGCAACATTTTTCTTCTTTGGTTGAATGCCGTTTTAACCACTCTTACAAAATCTTCTTCCTTTACGCCTAAATCCGTAACATTGTTGCGCTTCAATCGGATAACTGCACTTTGCACTTTAGGCGGAGGGTTAAAGACTTGATTGGAAACCGTAAAAAGATACTCCGTTTCATAAAAAGCCGAAAGCAATACGGACAATATTCCGTAGGTTTTGTTTCCTGATGTTGCAACAACTCTTTCTGCAACCTCCTTTTGAAACATTCCCACAACCTCGTCAATTAAAGATTTATTCTCAAATACTTTAAACAAGATAAGATTTGAAATATTGTAAGGGAAATTGCCGATTAGGGAGAATTTTTCAGAATTAAACAAGTCGTTAAGCGAAATTTTTAGAAAATCTCCTTCAATTATTTTGTCTTTAAGTGCAGGGAAATTGGCGTTGAGGTAATCAACGCTTTCGCTGTCTATTTCCACTATCTTGAAATCTTCTGTCTGCGGAATAAGATACTTTGTCAGCACACCCATTCCTGCTCCTATTTCCAAAACTTTTGATTTCAATTGAAGCGAATCAACAATCCTTTGCGCAATTGTTTCATCGGTAAGAAAATGTTGCCCTAAAAATTTCTTGGCTCTAACTTCTTTCATAATGAATTCCCCGTTTAACTTTTTGCTTTACTTTTTCAATTGTCAATCTTGAATAAAGATTGATATATAAATCCTCATGAACGGAAACTCTTTTCTCAACAGGAGGCAAAGTCATATAATCACCGTAAAGAGATGTCAAATAATTGTCATACCCTGCGGGAATTTTCAATTGCATATCCTCAAAATTTCCCTGTATCGTCCTGTCAAACCATTCACAGCGGAATACACACCCTTTAGCAGTGGTAAGACTTGCGCATTTTGTGCCTTTATTATCCGTAACATGCTTTTCAAAATCCAGAAAACGCTGTTTGTATTTCTCTGCCGTGTTTTTAAAAAATTTAGTCTGCAAAGCAATAAATAAAATTATGAATCTGAATAAATAAAGATACCTGAAAAGAGATTTCAATGTTATCTCGCTGACCGTTGTTTGGTATCTGCGGAACAGTCTTCTCGCTTTCTTTTGGTATTTCGTTATCTGTTCATTATCTGTAGAGAAACGGTCAATAGGGAATATGTCAATAAACGTTCCCGTCAGGAAAGGAAATTTTTCTTTTTCCCAAATAGTAGTGCGGGGATTGATAATCTTGGCGAAAGATAAGTAATAACCGTCATCATCTAACGATTGAAGGCAATAATTTTGCTTTAGGATTTCGTCTTTCAACTCAAAAAGTTTTTGATAATCCTCGCGGTAAAGATAAATGTCTATATCATCGTCCCAAGGTATGAATCCCTTATGGCGGATTGCCCCCAAAAGAGTACCTCCGCACAAAATATATCTCAGATTGTGCTTTTCACAGAAACTAATTACAAACTTAAACGTTTCAAGTAACTTTTCCTGTATTTCTTTTGTATTATATCCGTTTTCTGTCATAATATTATTTTTGCAAAGTTACTCAATATTTTTTTCTTTTGCCTTTATAATTCCTACATAAGTCAATAAAACTACATTCATCATCAAGGCATAAATCACGGCAGGCTCCGCAATAACGTTATTGTTGAATATAAAGGGCGAAGATGCCACGGCAATAGCCTGCGCTGCGTTTTGCATACCTACTTCTATGATAATTGTGCGCTGTTGTGTCTTTTTCAAAGCAAAGATTTTTGATAACAAATAAGCGCAGAGGGTTGTCAAAATCAAAAGAGCAGTAACCACCGTTCCCAATTGAAGAAAATTATTTACAATTGAAGAAAAATTCTGAATAAAGAATATTCCTGCCAAAAGCATAAGCAAAGGGAATGCAAGTTTGCCTAATATCTTCTCAATCTTTTTTGATATTTTCTCCTTTTTATACCTTAGCACCATACCCAATCCTATAGGCAGAAAAACCAAAAGCAAGTTTTGTATAAGCAGGTTCTTTACCGGCAGATTGATTTGCGCTGCGGCGGAAGTATCTATCATATTCACGGCGATATTCATTATAAAAGGCAGAGTGAAAAGCGTAATAACACTGCTCAATGCCGTCAGTGTTACACTGAGTGCTACATCTCCTTTTGCCAAATACGAAAAAACATTGCTGGAACTTCCTCCCGGACAACAGGCTATTAGTATCAACCCGATGAAAAGTAACGGCGGTAAATTAAACAGCAATCCTAAACCAACCGCAATTAACGGCAAAAGTATGATTTGCCCGAACAGAGCTACCAATACGGGTTTGGGATTGGAGAATATCAAAGAAAAATCTTTCAATTGCAGAGTCAATCCCAATTGAAACATCAATAAGGTCAGTATCGGCAGAACTATCAAAATGCTGTTCATATTTATTTTTTTTAAATTTAATCACACAATTTCAAGTTGCAAAGATACAAAAATAAAACGGCGTTTCAGTAAATTCTTTTTTCATTTTATTTTACTGAAACGTAGCTTTATTTTCGTAAAGTGCCGTTTTATTTTGAGCAGCCCTTATCTGTGCCGTGGTGTGAGCCGCCTTCACCCTTGCAACAAGCAGGTAGTTTTGCTCTTGCGTCTTTATCGGCTTTTATTTCGCCTGCATCGTAACCTACTTTGGCTACTGCCTGCGATATTTTCTTCACGTTGGTAAGTTTCTCGTTGTAATCCAAAGTCAATTCCTTGGTATTAGCGTTCCAAACAGCCGTCTTAACGCCTTTAACACTCTTTGCGGCTTTCTCAATCTTGGTCTTACACATACCGCATACGCCATTAACTTTGATTTTTGCGTCTTTTGCTTCAACATTTGCGAAACTCATTGCAGCGAAAATGAATGCTGCTACCGTAATTACTCTAAATGCTTTTTTCATTTGATATAATGTTTTTATATTTTGTTAATTAATTTTCTCGTTTGCAAAATTATACAATTTATTATATGCCGAAAATATATTTTTTTGTAAAAAACTTACAACATTCTGCAAATTCAATGCCACAATTCGCCGTTTTATAAAATCGGTAAGTCCTCAGGCATTAACCATAGCGCCTCAAACTCATTATATTTATTCAAAGAAATAATACAATTTGTCATAAACTCAACCGAGATTCTTATATCATCTGAAAAAAGTTTCCCTACGCATAAACATTTCTTGGCAAAATCTACAAAAACAGAGAATTTGTTATCGTGAGTAATGTCGTAAGTAAAACCTTTTTCCAATTCATCAATAACTTTCAGTACTCCTTTTCTGTGAGGTGGTATTTGCAAATTGCATTGCATATCTTTTGATACAGGGAAACAGCCCCAGATTTGATGGACTTGGCGGTTTATAACCGTTAGATTCAAATAGTTTATTTCTATTGTAAAATCTGAAGAATTAATAACAGGAAGCGTTTCTATAGAATAGTCTTCCTTTTCATAAACCAACCGAATATCTGGTATGTTTTTATTATAATCAACGGTAAATTTCATAGTAGTATCATTATTATCCCCTTTTGCAAATATATAATTCGTATTAATCAAACTATCTCTTGCTTAAATCTCTACAAAAGTACAAAATGTTTTTGAATTGACAAGAAAACAATAAAATAAACGGCAAAGAAAACTATTTTCTCTGCCGTTGGATGTAATTTTTCTGCCTCATTTTTATATTGCATTTCTAAATATTGTAACCACATAAAATTGCAGAATACTGATAGTAATGATTATTATTAAGTCTGTTGTACTATAAGTTCTTTTTTCTTTAGGAATAATCTCATTAACATTTTTAGAAAAAAAGAAATAGAAGCAAAATAATATGCTTATTGCAAATCTTGTAATGGATAGAGTCCCTGTAGATATTAATGTTTCCATTAACAATAAATATTGTATAACTACGGAACAACATATAAATTTGGCAAAAAATATTGCATTAGATTTTTTCTTATATAATAAATAAGTTGCATATATAAATACCAAAGAAGTACATATAGAGTTTACTAAAAATATCGAATTATCGATTAATGTATGGATTCTAAATCCTGTAAATAATTCGTAAATTCCACCTATAAATAAGAATATTATGTAGGCATAATATAATGGATATGTGTTCTTAGGAGTATCTTCTTTGTTTCTTTTATTATTGATAAGTGCAGTAAACATTGCTAATGAAGAAGCAGGAATATTTCGTTGCTTTAATTCTTCGCATATATCATCAATATACTCCGTTTCATATTTTTCCGATTCATTAAGAATGGTTATTAATTCTTCAGTTGTTTTGCCATCAATTAGATGTCTGTACTTTGAATTTGACATTTTTATTGTTTTTCCCAGTGGTTTCAAAGGAAGAGGTCGCTCCTTAGACCTATGTTTAAATTATACAAAGAAAGCGTGAAACCACTAACATATATGATAAATTATACCCTAACTATTAGGTGCGTGAGAAATAAACCTGTTCTAAAAGATATAACTATAGTGGAAAATCACGCCATAGCAGACGTTGATATTGCCACTAAATTATAACTTGTTAGAACTAAAGTTTCTCACGCTTTATAGTACAAGTTACAATATATGACCGCTTTCGCTTACCAACTGATAAGCACCTGCAAAAGTACAAAAGTTTTTTGAATTGACAAGATATAGACAATAAAATAAACGGCAAAGAAAAGTGTTTTCTCTGCCGTTGGATGTAATTTTTTTGCGTCTTATCTATTACTGAACGAGCGTTTGCCTTCTAATTGGGCGGCGGCATCTATTTGGAATACACCGTTTGTTGCTATTTCGTCGCCTTCATTCAATCCGCTCAGCACAATATACGCACCGTTTATCGCAGGACCTAACTCGACTTCCCTCATTGCAAATGTCGGTTGCTCTTGTTCTGTGGCTTTTACATAGACTACACTTTTCTTTCCGCTCCAAAGTACTGCACTCTTAGGGATTATCATTTTGCCTCTGTATTCTTTTAAATCTGCCGTGATGTTTGCCGTTGCGTACATATTGGGTTTAAAAATGTTTCCGCCGTTAGATAATTCCACCCTGACGTCTGCCGTACGTGTTTTGGCATTGACAAAAGCGTCTATATAGGCTATTCGTCCTTTGAACACATTTCCTTGCAATGCTTCACAGGAGAATGTTATCGTCTGGCCGACTTTTAAAAACGGTAGGTCTTTTTCATAAGCTTTCAAGATAAGCCATAGGTTTGACAGGTCTGCTACTTTAAACAACGCCTTGCCTTGCGAGATGTAATCGCCTTGATTTACGTTTTTCTCCACAACCACTCCGCTTGTGTTGGCTTTAAGTTCCACGAAAGGCGTGGCTTTCTTCGTTGCTATGATGTTATCTATCTGTGCAGGCGTAAGATTCCAAAGCAATAATTTTTCTTTTGCCGATGATACCATCACTTCTTTTTGTGCGTTATCGGGATAATCCAATGCCGAAACCAATTCCTGCGTTGCGGTATAGACTTCGGGCGAATAAACGGTGGCGAGAGTCTGTCCTTTAATAACTCTGTCGCCTACTGCGGTAACGTTTAACTTCTCTATTCTGCCATTTACGTATGCCGTCTGCACTTGAGAGGAACGCTGATTGACGTCTATGTTTCCGTAAAGCGTCAAAACTTTTTCGCCGTCTTCTTCCCAAACCACCATCGTTTCAATATTAGCAAGTGCCGAGGCTTCATCGCTTAACATCACTGCATTTTCATCTACTGCGTTGTGGTCAGTCTTTCCGACCTCCGTCAAATCCATTCCGCACAAAGGACATTTGCCTTCCTTATCCTGACGTATCTGTGGGTGCATGGAACAAGTATATTCTTTCACGCCTTTCTGCTCCGAAGAATCTTTTGTTTTAGATGGAGCGAAGACTAAATAACCGACAAAGAAACCCACTAATAATAAAATAATGACTTTAACGCCGTTCGGAATTTTTACATTTTTAATTCCTTTACCCGAAATCAAATTAAATTTCTTCATAATCCGATACCATTGTTTGAAGTTTTGCAATAATCTTGTTAATATTCGCCACTGCGGAGGCTTTTTTCAATTTATAATCCAACAGTTTCTCTTCAATACTGAATAAATCCGTTACCGATGCTTGATTATTTGCATACGAAACGTTAAGAATCTTTATGTTTTCTTCAATTAACTGCATCTGCCTTTCGTATAACGCAATTTTCTTCTTTTCATTAAGATAGTTCTGCTGTAAATTCAAAAACTCCGCCTTAATATTGTCTTTTGTTTGTTCGTAATTTGACGCAATGCTTTCGCTTTTCAACTTCGCCGCCGCAATATTGGAATTGAACTTCTTACGGTTCAACGGCAAAGAAACTTTAAACATCGCCATAAACATATTTTTGCCGTTCATATCTTCCATTTTCGGCATTGCGGTTTCCTTGTTAATCATATACTCCACACCAACACCAATCATAGGCAAAGACATACGTTTTTGCATCTCAACTGCGTGCATTGAGGCTTTGGAATCCGCCCGTAACATCGCAAGCATCGGCGACATATTCTCTATTTTCTCAAATGTAAAAGCATCCGCATCATACATATCTTCAACTACCGAATCCGCAACCTTAACACTCAGATTTTCGTCCCTATGTAACAAAACGTTAAAGGCTTTTTTCTTTACCGCCAAGTTGTCTTTCAAAGTTTCCAAATTAAGATTCAATTCCTCTGCTTTAAGTTGCAGATTTATCAACTCAGGTAACAGTGATTTCTGTTTGCTGTTAGGGTTTGCGGACGCATATTTTTGATACGCACTCTCGGTTGTTTGTTTCAAAAGCGCCGATTTCTGCTCTGTAATCTTTATTTGTTCATTCAAAAGCACCATTTCGTAATACGCAGACTTGACTTTATAAACCAAATCCGCAGTTATTTTCTTTTTTGTCTGCGAAAGTCCGTCCGTCATACACTGCATTTCTTTTCTTTGATTGCTGAGCGTACCGGGGAAAGGGAACATTTGCATAAGGGACAGCGTTGCAATTTGTTCGCCATTGACATTCATCATCGATTCGGGCAGAATATTCACTCCGAACTCCGCATCCTGCAACGCCGACTTACCGTTTATATTTTCTTTCGCCGCCGCAATCTCACTTGATTTCGCTTTTATCTCTTGCGAGTTCTCAACCGCAATTTTTATATAATAGTTTAAATTTTCTATCTGAGCATAAAGATTTCCGCTATACAATATTATACTATATGTAAGTATCAAAAAATATTTTTTCATTGTTCTATAGTTTATTTTGTCTTTTTCTTACTGAATTTCTCCACGTGTATTGCAAGACGGGAACGACAAACATCGTCATAACTTGCAAAAGCATACCGCCGAAACACGGAATTGACATCGGTATCATTATATCTGCGCCTTTTCCCGTTGAAGTCAGTACAGGCAATAAGGCAATCAAGGTCGTGGCAGTTGTCATAGCGGCAGGACGCACTCGTTTTTTGCCCGCTTTAACAACGGCTTCAAGGATTTCTTGTTTGGTTTGAGGCTTGTCTTTGAGAAATACCTGATGAATATACGTCCCCATAAGCACGCCGTCATCGGTTGCAACGCCGAATAACGCAATAAAGCCTACCCATACCGCAACGGAGAGATTAACGGTGTGCATATTGAAGATTTCGCTACGCAGATTAACTCCGAAAACAGAGAAATTCAAGAACCAATCCTGCCCGTAAAGCCAAAGAAGTATGAATCCGCCTGCGAAAGCCACAAAGACGCCCGAAAAATGTATCAAGGAGGCTGTAACGCTTTTGAATTGGAAGAAAAGAATCATAAGGATGATAAGAAGAGCGATAGGAATGACGAGCATTAATTGTTTTGCAGCGCGGTGTTGTTGTTCATAGTTGCCTGCGAACTTGTAGGATACGCCGTCAGGTATTTTTATCTTGCCCTGTTTTACCAAGTTGTCAAGATGTTTCTTCGCAGAATTGACAACATTCACTTCGGCGATGTCGCTTTGTTTGTCAAAGATAACGTAACCAACAAGAAAGGTGTTCTCGCTTTGAATCATCTGCGAACCTTTTGTGTAGTTGATGTCAGCGACTTGCGACAACGGTATCTGTGTCATTGATGAGGTCGGAACAAGGATATTTTCTATTGCTTCGGGATTTTCTCTTAACTCTTTTGGATAACGAACGCGTACGTTGTAACGCTCTCTGCCCTCAACGACTGTTGTCATAGGCATGTTGCCTATTGCACCCTCAATTATGTCCTGCAAAGTTGTGATGCTAACGCCGTATCTCGCCATCTTCTCTCGGTTACAAGTGATTTCAAGATAAGAAGAGGAAAGACTGCGGTCATAAAACACGCTCGCAGGATTTATTTCCTTGACGTTTTTGAGTTCTTTCTCAAAGACAAGTCCTGCTTTTTCTATGTCTTCAAGTGTAGGTGCGTATATCTTAAGTCCCATCGGGGCGCGCATTCCTGTTGAAAGCATCACCATTCGCGTAGCAATAGGCTGAAGTTTAGGAGCGGTTGTTACGCCCGGGATAGTTGCCGCCTTGGATATTTCGTTCCAAATGTCGTCTGTTGATTTTATTGAGTTGCGCCATTGACGTAAGTAACTGCCGTAAGAACTCTTTATCAGGGAATCTTCCGTAAGGATTCGGAACTCGTGTTTAGCATCGTACATTCCGCCGTTTTTGAGGATGAATCTTCCTTTGGAATCGGTTTTAAACCTTGCTCGCTTACCGTTTTCGTCAAGTAAGTATTCGGGACGGTAATTTATGGTCGTTTCATACATTTGTACGGGTGCAGGGTCTAATGCTGAATTGACGCGTCCCCATTTGCCTACCACGGTTTCAACTTCGGGGATGTTCTTTATCCGTCTGTCCATTATGCCGATATATTCCAAGTTCTGCTCAACGCCACTGTGAGGCATGGAAGTAGGCATTAGCATAAAACTTCCTTCATCTAAGGTAGGCATAAACTCATTGCCCGTATTCTTCCATATAAATACGCCAGCAACTAAACAAAGTAAAGGTATAAGAAGGAATTTCACCCTGTTGTTTAAGCACCAACGCAGGATTTTTTCGTAATAAATAACCAATAGCCACAATACCGCTAAGATAAAAGCAATAATCAACGCCACAAACAATACATTTAACAATATACCTTTGCCAGCCCCTAACGGCATCCACGCAAAAGACAACACATAAACGGCAAAAGATAATACAAGAGCAAAAACAAGTTTTTTGTTTATCTTGTTTGTCAGTTTAGTATGCCAATAAGTCTTATGAGAGTTATAAGTCCAATGTTTTTTGACAGAAAATATCCAATAAATTAAAGTAGGCAAGATAACAATTCCTAATAAAAAGGCGGAAAGAAGTGCAAATGTTTTTGTGAATGCCAAAGGTCGGAACATTTTTCCTTCTTGTGCCTGCATTACAAAGACTGGAAGGAATGAGATTATCGTTGTTGCCATTCCCGTAGTAACGGCAGGTGCGACTTCATCTACACTTGCGTTTATCGTTTTCAGAAGTGTCCGTTTGTAATTGTACGCTCCTTGCTTCAAATTACGCAAAACATTTTCTGTAAAGACAACTCCCACATCCACCATAACACCTATGGCTATCGCAATGCCGCTTAAAGCGACTATATTTGCTTGCAGTCCCGTCAGTTTCATAATTATAAACGTCAATAACACGGCTAACGGCACCATAGCGGAAATTACCAAGGACGCCCTGAGATTTAAAACCAACACAAGTACAACTATTATACATATTATTATTTCGTGCAACAGCGAAGACTCCAATGTGCCGATTGTTTCCTTTATTAACTGCGTGCGGTCGTAAAAAGGAACTACCGTTACCTTACTTACCGTGCCGTCTTTGAGAGTTTTCTGCGGCATTCCTGCGTATGACTCCTCTATTTTAGCTTTTACGTTGTTTATTACTTCCATTGGATTGCTTCCGTACCGTGCAACGACAACACCTCCCGTTGCTTCGATGCCCTCTTTGTCCAGTCCTCCTCGTTTTTCTGTCGGT
Organism: Bacteroidales bacterium; assembly: GCA_017480245.1. Lineage (GTDB taxonomy): Bacteria > Bacteroidota > Bacteroidia > Bacteroidales > P3 > Scybalousia_A. The sequence goes on from JAFVBA010000006.1 coordinate 32,907, forward strand.
CCGATATTTACTTTCGCTACATCTTTAACGCAAACAGGCACTCCGTCCCGAGAAGTTATCACAGCGTTTTCCAAATCTTCTGTACTCTTAATGTAACCAAGCCCACGGATAAGGTATTCCACGCGGTTTATCTCCGTAGTTCCTGCACTCACGTCAAGATTACTGCTTTTTACCGCACCCATCACTTGCATTAAGTCAATATTGTACGCAAGCAATTTCTGCGGATCAACATCTACTTGGTATTCTTTGACCTGTCCGCCAATGGAAGCCACTTCCGAAACGCCCTCTGCCGAAGATAACGAATATTTTACGTAATAATCCTGTATCGTTCTTAACTCTTCCTGCGACCAACCGCCCGTTGGCTTATTTGTTTTGGGATCTTTGCCCTCCAAAGTGTACCAAAAGATTTGCCCAAGTCCCGTTGCATCGGGTCCGAGTGTGGGTTTGACGCCCTCAGGAAGCAATCCGTCAGGCAGAGAGTTAAGTTTCTCCAAAATACGAGAGCGTGAGAAATAAAACTCTACATCATCGGAAAAGATAATATATATAAAGGACATGCCGAGCATAGAAGTGGAGCGTATGGTTTTAACTCCGGGAATACCCAATAGTTGGGTCGTCAAAGGGTATGTTACTTGCTCTTGAATGTCTTTGGGACTTCTGCCCATCCATTCGCACGTTACTATCTGCTGATTGTCTCCTACGTCAGGGATTGCATCAACGGAAACAGGATTACGCAGAAAAAAATATGTATTCCAATTAAACGGTGCAGTGTATATACCTCCTGCAATGATGATTATCAAAAGTATTGCCGTAATTACACGGTTCTCTAAAAAATATCTTATTATCCTTTTCACTTAGCGAAGATTTAAAATGATAAACATATAATATAAATTTTCAGGTTGCAAATTTACACTAATAAATCCTTTACTCCTTTACAATATTTTGTAAAAAATTTATGTAATATTACATTGTGATGAAATAAATTGGGTCTTTATTTTTGAAAAACCTATGTATTTTATTTAAAAAACCTATGTTTTTCGTTCAAAATACCATGGTTTTTTGAATAAAATACATAGGTTTTTTGTTGCAAAAACATAGGTTTTTCAAAAATGATTCTTGACTTTAATGCGATAAAACGGTATATTGCGGTGATTTTATGCAGTAATGTTTTCTAAATACTATCTAAAAATTTTCTGTCTTTGGATTTGGATGCCTTGTATTGAGAAGGCGTCATTCCCGTAACTTGTTTGAATTGAGCAGAAAGGTATGCTGCGGACGAATAATTGAGTTTGAATGCAATCTCATTCAATGTCAATTCACCGTAAGATAACAATTCTTTTACCTTTTCCGTTTTCTGTGCAATGAAATACTTTTCTATTGTGATATTTTCCTGTTCGGAAAACATTTTACTCAAAGATGAATAATCCGAATGCAGTTTTGAAACTATGTAATCCGAAAGATTTTGGTTTAAATTATCTTCTTGGTAATGCACGAACTCAACTACTGCGTTTTTTATCCGTTCAACCGTCTTTGTTTTTCTGTCATCAAGCAACTCAAAGCCCAAATCCGTCAAACCTTTTGCAATAATATCCTTTTCTTTGGAGTTTATCTCTTTGTCAATTACGGCTTTGCCCAACTCAACCGACAAAACGTTAAAATTATTTGATTTCAAGAAATTATCAACTGCCGCAACACAGCGCGGACATACCATATTCTTTATATATAACGTGTTTTCCATAGTTGTAATTGTTATGCTTTATTTCCTTATTGCCACGCGGGTATGTTGTTATTAAATTGCAAAAATACAAAAATTCTTAAAAACGTGATACTTTTAAATATCTGTGTAATAAAAAACTAAAGTAATAGAAAAAACATAGTATTTAATGTAGTGTATTTATAATTTCAAAACATTATATTAATATCTATTCTATTAGGTAAATGAAATATAGTTCTGTTTTTATACATGGAAGTTGCTTTATTGTGAAAATTTTGCTTATTTTTTGATAAAAAAACTGTAAATTGAACTTAAATTATATGAAATTTGGCATATAAATTGATGAAAAGTTTAAAAATTTTACTATTTTTATTTATTTGAAAAACAAAAGAATAGAAAAATTTTATTAAATTTATTAACATTTTTTTGTAAATTTATTTTGTCGGTATCAAAACTTGTTGTAATTTTGCAATCCGTTTCAGAGATAAATTTTGAGACGATAATAAATTAAAGATTTTTAAAAAATGTACGCAATAGTAGAAATAGCAGGACAGCAATTCAAGGTTCAAAAAGATCAAAAGATATTTGTAAACCGTCTTCATCAAGATGAGAATACAGATGTTACTTTTGACACCGTAATGCTCAAAGCAGATGGCGGCAAAATAGAAGTTGGTGCGCCGAAAATAGCAGGAGCAAGCGTAGAAGCACACATTATCAAACATATTAAAGGTGATAAAGTGTTAGTTTTTCATAAGAAAAGAAGAACTGGGTATCAAAAAATGAATGGTTTCCGTCCTTTCTTGACACAAATTCAAATAAAGGACATTAAATAATAATTTGTTGAACTTAAAATAGAAAGGGATTGAGATATGGCACATAAAAAAGGTGTTGGTAGTTCAAGTAACGGACGTGAATCACAGAGTAAAAGACTTGGTGTTAAGATATTCGGCGGTCAAAAATGTATTGCAGGTAATATTATAGTACGTCAAAGAGGCACTGTTCATAATGCAGGCGAGAATGTCGGAATGGGAAAAGATCATACTTTGTTTGCTTTAAAAGACGGTGTGGTTGAATTCAAGAGAGGTAAGTTTGATCGTTCTTATGTTTCAGTAAAAACTGAGGCGTAGTAAAAAATAAAGATTAAAATTTTGTCAGTTGAGAATATTGCAGTAAGTTTGCAAACTCAATTTAAAAAAGATAGTTCTTTCACAAGACAAAATTAAAATAAGCAGACATAAAAAGAGATTTTTATTCTGCGCGCATCTACGGGAAAGGATATTTGCAATATTAAACCGATCCAAATTAGTCGTGAGATTAAAAAAAGTTGCAAGTATTTAAGTAGATTAAAGATCATTGACAAGAGAGAGACATACAAAAGCGAGAGCACGAGGAGAGAGAAGTTAGATAAGAGTACATAGGGGGATGCCTAGTGGCTTTCAGAGGCGAGGAAGGACGTAACAAGTTGCGAAAAGCTGCGG
>JAFVBA010000007.1 GCA_017480245.1 Bacteroidales bacterium
TCGCAAAAGAATATGAGCAATACCCTCCGCTACGCTCCGTTTATTGCTCATATTCTTTGAGTTAGCCTATGTCTCAGCCTACTTTTTGACCAATTGACACTCTAAAACGCAAATTCAGCCTACTTTTTGACCATTAAGCCTTAATTTCAGAAAACAGTAAATTCTTTTGAGAGATTAATTTTGTAGAACGCCACCTTGAAATAATGAGTTAAGAAGCGGAATTTTTTAGGATACTTTTTTCAAAAAGTATCCTAAAAATTTACCCTTTTTATCGCAATTTACAAAATTTATATCCTATATATAAGCCATAAAACAAAAAAACGACGGAGTAAATTTCCGCCGTTTTCATTTAAGATTATTAATTAGAAAACTATTGTTTAATCAAAGACAATGTTTTGTTGATTTCGCCGCTTATTACTCTTATGTAATAAACACCTTTAGCAAAGTTTTCAGATTTAATCTCCATAGTTGTCTGTCCTTGAGGAAGAACAGTCTCAGAAATTACTCTACCATTAACATCTACAACGATAACCTTAGCATCACTTGAAAGGCCTTCAACATTCAATACTGCGTTATCTACCGTAGGGTTAGGATAAGCAATCAATGATACTGAATTTTCTGCATCCGTCAATGAAGAAGGTTTAGTAGATACACTCTTAACGTCTCCGTTGAATGTGTTATCTTCCGTTGTTACAAATGCTCTGTATTCGTATTCAGTATCCGGTGTCAAACCTTCAACCGTTGCAGTCATTGCACCGTTAGCAACATTAGAAGCAACAGTTTTCCAAGAGTTAGTTCCTTTTTCTCTGTAATTGAAACCGGAAGCCTCTATGTCTTTGTCGCCCTTAGTTACTGTAGCGTTCAATGTGATAGATGTTTGGTCGGAAGTAGCGTTACCCGTTACAACAACAGGATTAACAACTTCTTTAACCAATGTAGTAAATTCTTGTTCTTCACCCACGATAGTAGTATCTGCACCTATTTTTGCATAAGTGTAATATACGTAGTTGGTGTTGTCGTTCAAACCTGTTGCATCAAATGAGAACTGCTCGTTGGTTGTGGTAATACATTGCTCGGTTACGGCATTTTGTCCCTTAATCTTATAAGCAAATCCCTTTTCTGTAACATTTACATTGATACCGTTAATGCTTACACGTCCGTTTAATGTAGCGGATGTAGCAGTAACTGAAGTAGCTGCATAAGTTTGAACAGTAGGATAGACTATTACTCCACCATCTGTAACGAAGAACAACTCTTGACCATAGAATGTACCTGACTTAGTAGTAGCAAATGCTCTAAACGTGTAGGTAGTACCTGCTTCAAGATTAACTAATGATGAAGAAATATCATCACCGGATACTGCCTTAGTTATAGTGTCGGTTGTACCTGAGATTGCATATTTGAATCCTTTGGCTGTTATGGTCTGGCTGCCTTCTGTGATTGTTGCATGCAATGTTGCATGTGTTGAATCAATACCGTCAGCGGCTAATGTGATAACCGTAGGAGCAATAAATACACCCTCTGGAGTATGGAAATCAACTTTTGCAGAGTGGATTCTCTTAGTTGATGTCTCTACCCAAGCAACATATTCATAGTTACGGTCTGCAATCAAGTCTTCTGCTTTGTACATAAACTCTGAACTTGGAGAAGTCAAAGTAATGGTATCTTGAGTAGAACCTTTCTGACCGTAAGCAAATCCAATCTTAGTAATAGTTATATTTTGTCCGTAGTTGGTTATCTCTGCACGCAAAATAGCAGAAACAGTATCCAACTCTCCTTCCAAAATAGTTTTTGCTTCTACCTCAGGGTCTATAACAGTAGATGCGTTGTAATCAGTCTTGAATTCAACACTCTCTCCATTTATACCGTTAGTGTAGTAAGCAGTCTTAGCATAAGCATAAACTGTATAATCAACATAGTCGCCTAATGTATCAACGGTTGCAGAAGTTGCAGTGCCACTCAAAGCAATAGTTTGAATGTTGTTAGGCGTAGCAGTGCGGTAGAATACAAATCCTCTTTCGGTCAAAACTTCGTCAGTCTGAGTGAAAGTTGCACTGAATGTTGCGCTGTGGTCATTAATATCGGATACAGTAACTGCACTTACTGTCGGCTCTACAGGAACATACTCTAAAGTAGAGAATGTTTGGTCAGCTCCTTTATAAACAGAATCATTTTCTTCTATTTTTGCATAAGCATAATAAGTGTAATCTGTTGCAGGAGTTAAAGTAGTAACCGTTGCGGTGAATGTAGAAGTTTCATCGTCAGAAACAACTGTCTGTAGAGTAGAAGCAGGAGAAACTGTCTTCCAATAAACGAATCCACGCTCTGAAACTGTACCGTCTTGTTTATTAACCATACCGCTCAATGTAGCAGTAGCAGCAGAAGCAGATGTAGTTGCACCTACAGTTGCTACGTTGGTATTAACAAACGGATGTAAGAATGCTTTAGCAGTTTTTACGTGCAAAGTATCCCATGCAGAAACAGAGTTAGCACAATGAGAACGGATATAAACATTGTAATCTGTCAATTGTTTGAATGCATAACCCTCTGAAGTAGTTGTGAATGTATAGTGGGTTGAATCTTTAACGGTAATATAGTTGCCGTCATAAGCATTGTACTGAGGATTGTCGTCCTGAGTAATCATAATATCAACACCGTTTGTTGCATAAGCAGTCTCTATTGACCAAGAAACGCTAACCGTTGCATCAGTAACCGAATCTTCTTCTATGGAAGTAACTTCAGGACAGAACAATGGGTTGTCGCCTGCTGTTACGAAAGTCAAAGCCTTCCAAGGAGAAACATTACCGTTATCAACAGTATCGTAGCCTATTAGGTTGTCGTTGTCATCATATTTAGGATTAATGTCAAAACAGTGGGAACGAACATAAACCGTGTATTCATTACCTGCAATCAAGTTATTGAATGTAGCTGTAGAATCTGAAGTAGTTTGCCACATACCGTGAAGATTAATCTTGTAATCCCATTTCTTCTCATAGCCTGTTGTTGTCCAAGTAACAGTAGCAGTATTCTCATCTGCTGCATACAACAAACCGTCTTCATCGCTGACTTCACCGTCAGTCAAAGAAAGAGTTACATTGTTTTCACAAGGAGAAATACCGTCGTTAGATAACAAACGGAAGTCATCCATATAATAAGAATAAGTTGTTCCAGGATTTTCAGATTTCAAGATAACTGCCTTAGTACCTGTAGAAATAATATCATTGAACGGTATCTGAACTTGTCCCATAGTATTATAATTCCAGTTACCCATATCATTTGCCTTAAGGAATGTAATAGGTTCCCAAGTATTAGTATCCCAAATATCATTAGCAACATAAACTCTTATACCTACATTATCAGAAGTAGAATACCAGTTATGCATTATCCAGAAAGTAAATAGACCGTTTTCTATGTTTTCAAAATAAGGAGTTGCTATTGTACCCTCATTCTTCCATTCCATAGAAGTAGCATCACCTGTTCCAGTAGAAGCGTTAGATGCATCATGTCCTGTCGCTGCGTATGTGATAATAGAAGGATACAAACATTCACCATAATAGTTAGCGCCTAAAGAAGAAACAAGTCTTGTCCAACAAATAGGAGTTGCTCTGTTATTGTATCTGTCAATAGCAAAGTTATCTGACCAACCTGCAGCCAAAGGCTCGCAATCTGTCCAAACTGAAAGGAATGTAGGAACGGATAATGTAGTATCATCATCCGATACACAGTTAGCATACACACGGATTTCGTATTTAGTTCCTGTTATCAAATTGTTAATAACAATATTAGTGTCCTCGGTAACGAATGATGTAGGAGTTTGTCCTGATTCATTGTATTCAACCGTCCAAGAAGTGTGGTCTGGATGTGGGTCATACCAGTTCAAAGGAAGAGATGTAGTATATATCTTATGACCCTTATCTACTCTCAAATCCTTAACAGAAGAACAAGAAGAACCAATGATTCTGATGTTATCAACAGCAGCACCAGGGTTAATATGATTAGAAGTATTATTTCTCCAATAGAACTGCAAATCATAAGTCTTATTAGCAACACCTGTTACTTTGTATGCTTTATGAGTCCAAGTATTAACACCGACCATTTCATCTCCTTCAACTATATTGATTATTTCGTTATCTTCACCAATCAAACGAACTCTCAAATAGTTATTGTCTTCGTGTCCTGAAGCGATGTAATCAAATTCTATTGAGTATTCTTCATCGTCTCCGAATTGAATTCCCATAGTTGCATAAGCATCGGATGTGGTACCGGCAACATTACCTGACCATTTGAAACTTTCGCCGCCGTCATCAGACAAATATAATGAATGATGAGTCCAACCGTCGCCATAGGTATCATCAACACCTGTTGCTTCACCGATATAGAATTTATTTACACCTGTACCCGTGATTTGTATAGTGTTGTTGGAATCTGCATTCTCAAAATGTAAGAAGTAAGGGAATTCTTTTACACGTTTTCCTAGTGTAGAAGCCATAATGTTTTCGGTAGGTTGAGAATCTTCACCGCAAACGGCTCTTACATTGAAATAGTAATTAGCACCTGACTTCAAACTATCAATATCAAAAGAAACATTCTTACCGTTGATAGTTGCATTGGTAGAATTAACAGTTACCTCAGACATATTATCGGTAGATGTTCCGTAAGCAAGAACCCAAGTATCTGTTGTACCGTTTTCTTTCCAAGTAAGAGTCATACCGTCTTCCGTTACATTAGAATAATCTAAGTTAGTAGGACGTGCGCAGTCAAATCCTTTGATAACAATATTGTCTATTGCAGCAGGAGGATTTGCTTCATAGTAATAAGAATCTCTGTATCTCCATTCAAATACAAGATTATAAACACCGCCTGCAACACCTTGTGCAATCGTTGTAACGTTTTTCCAATCACTTGCATCTGTTTGGTTTTCTATCAAAGAGATTGCAGTAGATTTGTCTATTTCATCAACCTTAGTCAAATCAATACTTGCAGGAACTAAATAAGCAGACAGATAACCATAGGTATAATCTCCGTAAGATTCCTTCTCAACTCCGCCGACCATGTGGTCAAATGAAATTTCGTATTCATTCTTATCTGCAAATTTAACAGGAATTGCTGCAAATACAGAAGCATAAGAAGAAGAATAACCACTACTTCCAGGAGTGTAATGGAATTCGTGTGTAGAATCATTGTCAGTTACATATAATGAATTGTTTGCCAATGCAGAATCACCTGCATATATATCAACAATCCAATTGTTATCATCTTTTCCAACGTTTGTCAAAGAATATTTAGTAGCGTCTTCAAAATCTATCTCATAAACCTCATCGCCTAAAGTAATATAGTTAGACGTTGTTGTTTTAGCAGTAACTACAGCAGTTTGATTAGTTTCACCATCGCCGCAATCAACAGAAAGATAGATTTCATAATAAGTTTCAGACTCTAAGTTATTAATCTTATAAGTAGAACCTGTAACTGTTACAGCAGTGTATGCTGCCTCCTGCTCGTCTTCACCTGCAACCTTGCGGTAATTAACCTTAGTAGTTGCTCCTTCGGTATTGTTAGTCCAAGAAAGAGTAATACTGTTTTCATCTGTATTGTAAGTTATATCTGACGGTTTAGCACAATCTGAACCATTGATAACAAGGTTATCAACTTGTGCGTCATAAGCATAACCGTATTGGTCATAATAACCTAATACCAATTGCATATTTTGATTAGCAAGATTATTAGCAGTGTATTCAAAGTGAGTCCATTCACTTGCAGATAATTTATCACTGATAGCGTATTGGTCATTAGGCATAGAAGAAGTTACCTCTACATTTGTAGGAACAAGGTATGCTCTTATATATCCTTCATAATATGAAGAACCGCCGCCGTTGTAATCAAATGCAATTGTATGTTCTGCTTTATCATTAAACTGAACGTTCAATGTAGCAGTAGCAGACATTGTATTAGAAGAACCTTTGGTTGTATAAAGACCTTTTTCTCCGTCTTTCTTACCGTCTGCGCCAACGTTCCAAGCATCGCCGTTGCTTAAGAAAGCAAAGTCGGTTGTTGCCAAAGAAGCGTCATCATCTTCAAATCCCTGAATGTAAGGAACAGAAACAGGAGAAGTCTTTGTTACGAATGTAAATGTATAACTTGGGTCGGATTCATCACCGTTGCCGCAGTCTGCAGTTACATATACATTATAATAAGTGTTAGATTCCAAATTAGTCAAAGTAACGGATTTGGTATCGTTATCACTTGTTACGTTAGTAGCAACAGACGGCTCGTCAGAAGAACCTTGTTTTTTGTAATAAACTTTCCAAGCAGTGTGGTCGTATGTATCCGTGAATTTGATAGTGGCGTCGTTATCCGAAGCATCTACCAACTCCAAAGAGTTTTTAACAATAGGCATACAAGTAGGCAAAGTTGCTACTTTGATATTATCAACATACCAAGAAGTATAACCATAGTTACTTGATGTTGTAGTATATTTCAATGCTAAATGAGTAGCCTCTTCCGGAAGGTCTGTTAAGAATGTTTCGGATTCTAACCAAACTCCGTTATCCGTTGCATCCAATGCTGCCAAAGAAACAAATGTATTTGCATCGGTTACATTAGTTAAATAACCAACGTCAAATGTACCTTTACCATAACCGTATTGTTCATTAGTACGATACATAAATTGCAATCTCATTTGAGTTAAATCAATATCCTCTGCAAATTGAGGTAATGCTATAATTTCAGTACCTGCATCGTTTGATTTAAACTCTAATGCAGTAGTTCCTTCAAAGCAGTTATCGGCACCTGTTACATATTTAGGATAAGTTACATTTACATAAGACCAAGTACTATAATCATAATCTTGCCATGTTGCTGAAGCAGTCAGCGTCCAACAATCCAAAGTGTAACCGTCTTCAAATCCGGTCTGCCAAGGAGTAGTTGCTATGGCAACACAAGCAGTATGAACAGTTATAGCTTCCGTTGCAGCAGATTCTTCACTACCGCAAAGAGCAGTAACTTTTACTTGATAGTAAGTATCGCCATCTAAGTTATCTATTGTATAAGTAGGCTCGCCGCTTACAGATGCAACTTCCCATTCTGCATCTGTAGTTTTTTTGTAATAAACTTTCCAACTGCTTATATCGCCTGCTTGATTCCAAGTAACAGTAAAGTTATCCGTCTCAGGAGCACCACTTACAGCCAAAGAAGTAGGAGTACCGCAATCTGCACCTGTGATAACCATATTATCTATTGCAGGAGCACCTGAAGAAGTTCCATAACTACCGTCGCAACGGAACATAAATACTATTTGTTTTGTAGTATTCTGAACCTCCTCCAAAATATAAGAAGCACTTGCCCAATCACTTTGAGATTCGCATTGTAGCAAATAATCACCTGTAGGATAACCGTTATTAGGCAATTCTGCTGAACCATCAACAACATAAACTCTCAATCTGTCATAACCTGCATCCCCCATACTTCCTTTGTAATCAAAAGAAAGTGTATATTCAGCACTGTTACCGAATTTAACTAAGAATGATGCGTAAGCATAAGTAGATGAATTTGTGCTATAAGCACGTGAAGTTCCGTTATCGTTTGAAACATAAAGAGATTTTTCACCACTATTTTTATCTGCAGAACCTACAGTCCAAACATTAGTAGTATTGCTGCTTTGATAAGCCCAACCTGTCATTGTTTCCTCTTCTTCAAATCCCATTGTGTAAGAACCGCCGTTTTCATCCAAATCATAAGGAACGGCAGTAGTCATAAAGTTAAGGATATTAGACTTTTCTGCTGCGTCAGGGTTAGAACAAGTTCTTGTTACGTATGCAGTATAAGAAGTACTTGATTCCAAATTCTCTATTGTATATACTGTATCGTAAATATCTACTACGATATAATCTTCACCTGTTGATGCTTTGTAATACAATACCCAAGAACTCTCTTCTTCAGAATCTGTGAATTTTATTGTTGCAGATTCATTGTCAGAAGTAGTGCAAGCCAATGTACCGGAAATCTTAGGACAATCCGGCTGCAATTCCAAAGTCATATCATCTACATACCAAGAAGCCTCACCTGTTGAAGTAAAGTGCAATACAATGTATGTAGTACCTGCAGCCTCAGAAGTAAAATCATAAGCATATTCTTCAAATGAACCTTCTCCGCCATAATGATTAGGAACGGTTGTAAAAGCAGTAAATGTAGAAGCATCTGACAAATCTGTAACTGTTCCTATCTCCATTTTACCAGCATTAGAACCTGATTGATTTACTCTGTGATAAAATTTCAAACGTAAAGTTGTAATGTCAATACTACTTGATAAAGCAGGTAAAGCAATCATGGTTTCACCTTGTTTAGACTCCAATGCATGAGTAGTACTATAAGAAGCAGGACCATAATTTACAAGATTAGGAAAACCACTTGAATTAGAAGTTATTATTGTCCAATTATCAATACCGTCCTCAAAGTCATCAAACCAAGGAATTGATGCGATATTTGTAACAGAAGGGTCGGCAGGAGTTTTGAATGTAACAGTGTTGGACGCTTCTCCCACTCCTTCAGAACCACAATCGCGGGTTACGTACGCAGAATAATTAGTTTTTGCAGTAAGACCTGTCAATGTGTAAGACTTGTCTGACAAACTAACTTCAGTGTAATCTTCGTCATTCTGCGATTTGTAATAAAGTATCCAAGCAGTTGCATCTCCAGCATCTTCAAAAGAGAAAGTAACTTCGTCATAAGACAAACCTGAATACGATAATGTTCCAGTGATTGCAGAGCAAGCAGGAAGTTCTTCTACGGTAATATCATCTATGTAGTAAGAACCTGAACCAAGAGAGTTTTTAAAATAGAAAGCAATGTACTTCTCTCCATTTGTTGCTCCCTCCAAAGAAATTACATACTCCTTCATCACACTGGAATTTGATGATACAGGAACACCTGTAAGGGTAGATAAAGAAACAAAAGTCTCTTCGTCCTCAGGGTCAGACATAACTCCGACTTCCATAGAAACAGAAGAAGAACTGGTGTTTCCCTGAGCCCAGAATCTAATTCTCGCCGTAGATAGATCAACATCAAATTGAGGAGTAACTAAGATACAATCTCCGTTCTTGAACTCAATTGACGTTTGGCTACCTCCGTGAGTAACTGTTGTATAACCTCTAATCTCCTGAGGGAATGTTCCTCCCCAAGTAGGATCTGAGTCATACACAGTTTTTGCTTTTGTGTAACCCTCAAGCGCATCGTCATTCTCAAAGCCGTAACTATAAGGTAACGACGTTACTTGAGCGAACGCGCTGACGGCTGCAAACATGCATGCCATCAGCATAAAACTGACTCGTTTTTTCATTTTACTTTTCATTTTACATTAAACATTAGTTAATTATACAATGATTTTTAATTATTTTCAATGTCTAATAAATAAATTAAGGGGAAGAAAAGGCAGTATTGAAGAGTTCCGTCAGTACAATCTATATTGTGGGCTGCAAAATTAATAAAGTTTTTAATTTTGACAAAATTTTTTATCATTATTCCTCCCCCCACCTGCGTATTTTACTAAATAACAGTATATTACACAGAAATCAACACATAATTTATAAGTCTTACAATCTCAATATTATCTATGGATTTATAACGTGAGAACCTATATAAATCTTTTTCGGCGTTTGTGTAACCTTGCAGCAACGTTACATAACGTTATACTAATTAGAAATCAACATTTTGCGATTAATTTGATGTAACCTTAGATATAACTTTTATTATTTTTTATTAAAAAAAAGTTTAAATTTAAAAAATAGGTTACATAACGTTACAGAATCCTTATGTACAAAGGCTCTGTAACGTTTATGTAACGTCTATGTAACGTTACAAACGTTACAGAGTTTTTCGCCGATTTTGGTAGAAAAATTAGAGAAAATTAGGAACTGCAAAATAACAAAAGATATTGATTTTAAAAGTATTAGAAACTTTACTTAATCAAAAACTTTAAAACTTTTAGGATTTCTTAAAATAAAGTGTCATTTCAGTAAATTGTTTTCAGAAAAGAGTAAAATGTTTTCAGAAAACAATTTTTTGATTCGCCCTCTTATTTTTCACTCACATAATGTTTTTTTGATTTCTATTGTTTGCGTTGGGGAGAATAATGGTTTGCGGTCGGAAAAATGTATATCGGATTGAAAAACTATTTGTCTTAAATTGTCGCAACCCCAAAAGGCACGCTTACCTATTGATTGTAATGTTTTGGGAAGTGTAACTTTTTCTAATTTCAAACAATCTTCAAACGCATAACTGCCTATCTGCTGCACTCCTTCTGGTATTTGAACCGTTTTTAACTCACTGCATGACGAAAAAGCAAATGTATCTATCTGCCGTAACCCTTCGGGTAAATCCAAATTCCGCAGTTGTTGGCAGAATTGGAAAGAATGTTTTGATATTTTCTTAAGATTTTTCGGCAAATCAACTTGTTGCAACTCCTGACAGCAGGCAAAAGTACAGTCTTTTATCTCCTCAATGGTGTTATTGAGTTTAAGAGATTGCAGACTTCGGCAACCGCAAAACGCTCCTGGTTCAATATTTTCGGTTTTCTCTATATTATATATATGTATAAGGTTATGGCAACCGTAAAACGCTCCCTCTTTGATAGTTTTCAGATTATCGGGCAGATAAATCTCTTTTAAATTAAGGCAATTCTCAAAAGCATATTCTCCGATTGTCTTCAATGTGGAGGGCAAAGTAATTTTTTCTATTCCAGATGAGCGGAAACAATAGTCGGACAGTTCCTCAATGCCTTCGCTTAGCGTAACGTTTTTTAAATGTCTGCAATCCTTAAAACAAGATGCAGGCATACTTTCGTTAATAGTTATCTCTGTTATCCTTTGATTGTTCTCGTAAGAAAGCATCAATTATTTATTTTTCGGAGGATAGTCTATAGTGTAATGAAGTCCCACACTCTCTTTTCTTTTCATAGCCATAGTGATGATAAGATAAGCATTAGCAACCATATTACGCAATTCGCAAAGTTGAGGAGTCAATACGCTGCGGTTATAAAGTTCTTCCGTTTCGTCATAAATAAGTTTGGTACGGTTCAATGCGCGTTTGAGTCTTACATCACTGCGAACTATGCCAACGTAGTTACTCATTATCTGTTGCAATTCCCTTTGCGTTTGGGTTATAAGGCTCATCTCTTCGTTAAGTACCATACCCTCGGCATTCCAATCGGGAACCTCATCGCAAAATTCTATATGTTTTATCTCCTCTTTGGCATCCATTGCCGCACGGTGTGCATATACCGCCGCTTCAAGCAGGGAATTGCTCGCCAATCGGTTTCCTCCGTGCAGACCTGTACAAGAGCATTCACCCGTTGCGTACAAATGTTTGATAGTCGTACGTGCAAAATTATCTACAACTATTCCTCCGCAACCGTAATGGCATGCAGGAACGACAGGAATCATATCCCCGCGCGTGATATTCAATCCCAATTCCAAACATTTGGCATATATATGAGGGAAATGATGCATTATCTCTTCTTTACTTATTGCCGAGCAATCCAACTGTACATGGTCGTCCCCCGATTTTGTCATCTCGGAATTGATTGCCCTTGCCACAATATCCCTCGGTGCAAGTGAGCCGCGTTCATCGTATTTGTCCATAAAGGCTTCGCCTTTCAGATTCTTCAATACTCCGCCCGCTCCTCTCATTGCCTCGGTTATAAGAAAAGACGGCTTTTCTATCGGGTTGTAAAGCGATGTCGGGTGGAACTGAACGAACTCCATATCTTTCAACCAACCTTTTGCACGATGTACCATCGCCTGTCCGTCTCCCGTTGCTACAACAGGTGCCGTTGTGGCTGCATATACCTGACCGAAAGAGCCTGTTGCCAACATCGTTATCTTGGCTAAATAGGTGTCAATGCTGCCAGAGTTTTTGTCCATCACATATGCACCGAAGCACTCCACGTTATCCATATGTCGATTGACTTCCTGCCCCAAATGATGTTGGGTTATCAAATCTATGGTGAATTGATTTTCTTTCAACTCTATATTAGGGTTGTTTTTTACCGCTTCATACAACGCTCTTTCTATCTCTGCGCCTGTATTGTCTTGATGATGGAATATTCTGTGTTCGCTGTGTCCGCCTTCCCTTGCCAAATCATAGTTACCTGTTCGGTTTTTGTCAAAGTTAGCCCCCCAACGTATCAATTCTTTGATTCTTTCGGTTGATTCGGTTATGGTGATACGGACGGCTTCTTCGTTGCAAATGCCTGCACCTGCTATCAAAGTGTCCTGAATATGCTTTTCGTAAGTGTCAGGTGCGTACATAACGGCTGCTATTCCGCCCTGTGCATATTTGGTACTGCATTCCTGCGCATCCGCTTTGGTTATAATACATACTTTTCCGTAATTAGCGGCTTTCAATGCAAAAGACAGTCCCGCAATACCGCTTCCCAAAACCAAATAATCTATTTTGTATCTCATATTTCTGTTATTTTCTTATCTTATACGGCATTTGCACCGTTGGAAACCTCTATTATCTGATTGGTAATATCACTTTGACGCTGTTTGTTGTAAGTAAGGGTCAATTCTTTCAACAATGATTGGGCATTATCCGTCGCCTTATTCATTGAAGTCATCCTTGCGCCGTGTTCAGAAGTGAAAGAATCCAAAAAACATTTGTAAAACTGAGTTTTTAATGACTGAGGAATAACGGAATTGATTATCTCCTCTTTGCTCGGTGCGAATATATAATCGTTATTGTGCTTTACAGAATTTTCTTTCTTGATTTCAGTAAATTCTTTTCTGATGGGAAGAAAATTTTCTGCGATAGTAATCTGAGTTGCTGCGTTCTTAAATTGATTGTATATAATCTCTATTCTGTCGTATTTCTTTTGCAGAAAATCATTCATAAATTTGTCCGCTTCCTTATTGACATTGTCAAAAGTAAGTGCTTCCCAAATTTCGTCATTAGATCCAAGATAGTTTATATTTTCGGTTTTCTTAAACGCAGCATCGCCTTTCTTTCCGTAAGACATAACATTTATTTTATGACCTTGCTTTTGATAATCTTCTATTCGTTTGGCAGCAAGTTTAATAACGGAAGAATTGAATGTGGAACACAATCCTTTATTGGAAGTCAAGGCAATAATAAGAATATTCTCTTGTTTATTGTTTGTTTTACGGGCAAAAGGAACATCATCACTCATACTGCTGCCGAGTTTTGCCATTATGTCTGACATTTTAGAGGAATAAGGACGCAGTTTTACTATTGCCGCTTGTGATTTACGCAATTTTGCCGCCGAAACCATCTTCATTGCCGAAGTAATCTGCTGAGTGGATTTAACGGAAGCAATCCTTGAACGTATTTCTTTTAAGTTTGCCATAATCTTGCTTAATTTAAGTATTCTCTTGTATTATCAAAGCAATATCTTTTTTAATTACAATTCTGCAAAAGTATGAAATTTTTCCGACTTAATAAGTATAAATATTAAAATTTTTGCTTAACCTTTGCTTGTTATTCAAAATAAATTACTTATCTTTGCGAAAAATTTCGTAACGAAAAACTTCGTAAAAGAAAACATATATGAAAACACGGCAAGATAACCCTTTTAAATTCGGAACTGTAGTAGAAGACGAATATTTTACGGACAGGACGGAAGAATTGAAGATAGTAAAATCCATTCTTCACAGCGAAAATCATTTGGTTTTGATTTCACCGCGTCGTTATGGCAAAACCTCTTTGGTATTGAAGTCTGCAAAAGAAACTTCACGCCCATTGTTGTTCCTAAATTTAGAGTCCGTTACAGATAAAAAAGACTTTGCCGTTACATTGTTAAAAAAACTTTTGGCATTGTACCCTTTTGAAAAACTGAAATTCTTGCTTAAAAATTTTAGGTTTGTTCCTACTTTGTCAATGAGTGCTTTGGGTGATTCTTTTGATATTTCTTTTATTACAAAGACCGATGACAATGTTATTTTGGAAGATGTTTTTGCTTTGATGTCAAAGATTAGCGACAAAGAGAATAAGTTGATTGTCGTCTTTGATGAATTTCAACAGGTAGATGAAATAGACAAAAACTTATCTAAACTATTGCGTTCAATAATGCAATTGCAACAGAATATAAACTTTGTTATGCTCGGCTCACAAGAGAGTATGATGAGGACGATATTTGAAAAGAAGAAATCTCCTTTTTATCATTTTGCGGAATTACTTACATTGAAGAAGATACCAAGAGAAGATTTTTACTTGTATCTTCAAAATCGTCTTTCTTTGTTTGAAGATAAATATAATATTGCAGATATTACGGAAAAGATACTTGATTTTACCGACTGCCATCCTTATTATACACAGAAACTTGCATTTAATATTTGGGAGTTATTAAAAGATGAAATGGCAAGTGATGATATTGTTCAAACGGCAATAGATTATTCCAACGAAATTCACGATATGGATTACGAAAGATTATGGAGCAGTTTCAAAAATACCGACAAAAAGGTTTTGAAATATTTATCCGTAAGCAGAAATACTCAACATGATTATTCTAATATCGGTATTCCGATAAGTACGGTCTTTAGTTCATTAAAACGTATGGCACAATCGGGCATCCTTATCAAAGAAAATCGCTACGAAATAGATGACCCATTCTTCGCCGTGTGGATAAAAAAGATTTTAGTATAATCTTTTTTAGAGAAATTGCTGAGGAAATTATAAAACTACTTATCTTGCATCGTTTAGGATAAAGGGGGGTGTCTGTCTTTTTTATTTTTCCATTCCAATAATTCGCCGTATAATAACCTTTTCATATAGTTTTTTATATTTTTTCGCACGAATTAATACTGCAAAATTACATTTTTTCGCACATAAATACAAAAAAGGCAATTCTTTGACTTGCCGTGTGGATAAAAAAGATTTTAATATACAGAGAGGCTTTATATTAAAATCTATTCGGAGAAATATGCAATGATATATGCAGATGTATATTTCTATTCCGTTGCTATTTCAGACTCGTCTTTACCTTTCTTTAGTCCATAAATAATCAAAACACAGACTATTGCTAAGGCTAATAATTTACCTCCGATTCTATCCCAGGAAGGAAGTTGTGGAGTTGTCGGTATATTATACCCGTATTCTTCTTGTAATATTTTAATTTCGCTTGGTTCAAGTTCGCTGTAAGTAAAATCATATTCCCCAATCTTCGTGTCAGTATAGAGAACGTATTGATTTTCCCCATAATTGAACAAAGGAATCCAAAATAATGAAAACTGTTTATATAATATACCAAGATTGGCGTGATATACATTTCCGTCAGAAGCAATTATTTCAAAATTTTCATCTGTGGGTAAATCTAATACTTTAGATACTTTCTGACCATTGGAGTATATAATTCTTGCTCTTGCTTGTGTTGTCAAACTATAAGCAAATAGCAGACATGCAATTATAATTATCTTTTTCATATAATAAATTTTATTTTTCTGTTTAGCAAAAATACAAAGACAAAAAACTATTTATTGAATTTACGTGTATCATATTTGGATACTGTCGCACAATTGGACACATTTATACACGGAATATTGATTTTTTAAACGCCAATAATGATGATTTTACTGCCAAAAAGGAAATAAATTTTGCCACTTGCGAAGATAATCCGAAAAAGAGGGGGTATTTTTAATGAAAATACCGGGTATTTTGACTAAAAAAAGGGGGTATTTCCCTAATGATTATCGCAAGTAGCAACAATAAATCACCTATTAGAAAACATTTCCTCTGAGATGTCTTTGAAGAAATCGTGATGTAGTTCTTTGGATATTCTTAATAGCAGGGCAATATCAATATTCTCTTTACGCAATATCTTATGCATATTCGTACGGGTAGTACCTATCTTAAGGGCTAAAGACGTTACCGTAACGTTTTCGCTCTTCATCACATTCTTTATATGTTGCCCGATATGCATTTACCTTCTTATTACAATGCCGTCAGTCCCGTTCGGCATCTTTTTACATAATAGAAACGTGGAACTGTATCTTACATATACCACACCTGAAGGTCCTGGAAATTACCTTTATTCAGAATATATAACAGCAGCCCACGCCAAAAGCATAAGACCAGCCATTATGTTACTGAATTCGGTAATGTTGCTTTAGAAAGTTTTCCAGGTTTTCAGGTGCAACATTATAAGCATAACGCTTCTTCTTTTGTCAAATCAAAGGGAATTCAATCCCTTAACTGTCTGCAAAAGTACAAAAGTTTTGTGAATTACAAAAAATATAACAAATAAAAAGGCAAACAAAATGTGATATGCCTGCCTTAAGAATCTAAAGTAATATCAAATATTCAGTTTTTCTCTCGCTTTTGTAATAACAAAGTCTATTAGTTGTTTCTATCAAAGATACGAAATCCGTTCTTCGTTACTTAAACTCATAATACTATGCCGACCCTCTCAACTTCTTTATGAAAAATTGTATGTTTGGTTTGTTCCCAAAACTTCTTTGTATGAATAATAGGTATCATCAACTGACCTGTCTGCAATTCCAAATCATAGAATGCATCGGATATTTTGTTTTTATCCTCCCATGTAAGTTTGTCTTTATTTAAAATAACAAGTAAATCCCAATCCGAATCGTCCCTATTATCTCCTCTTGCCCTTGAACCGAACAATATAGCCTTACCGTCAGACGGCACAACACTGTTTGCGGTCTTCTTCAATAGTTCAAATATATTTTGTTCGGATATTTTCATTATATACTATATTATTTTGTGCAAAAATACAAAGAAATTTTGAATTGACAAGAAGAATACAAGTAAAAAGGCAGACAAAATTTGATATATATGTCGTTTATGCTATTGTTTGCATTATTAATTCAAAAAACTTTCGTACTTTTGCAGGTGCTTATCAGTTGGTAAGCGGAATTTATATAGGTCGGATATGCGGCTTTGTTATTATATCACAAGAAAGAATTTGTTAAAATGAAAAGAAGCATAAGATTATTATTTTTAGTTTTGGTATTAGGTACATCTAATGTGCTTTCACAGAAAGAAAATAAGATAAAGATTGATACCATATATTATGATAAAGAATGGAAAGGTGTATCTAATAAAGATATGGCAGATTATTACCGAATTGCTATAAAAAGTAAAAAAGCAAAAACCAAGACATTTAAGGATTATTATATAACAGGAGAATTATTAGCTGAAGGTTCTTATATTCGCATTAACAAAAGAGATGATTATAAAAGTATATTTGATGGAATACAATTGATGTACTATAAATCAGGACAAGTAGAAGCAAAGATGTTTTTTGTAAATGGAAAATTAGAAGGAGAAAGTCTTTTATATTACGAAAATGGTCAGATAAAACAATGTGATTATTATAAAAATGGGAATCTTAATGGATTGAGTACTAAATTCAATGAAAATGGAAGTGAAACTTATCAGGTTGAATATGTAGAAGGAATTCCTAAATATAATTATTATATACTAACAAAAGACAGTATTAGTAATAAATTCCGATTAAGAGATAATTTACCCGTATTAGAATCACCTAATATGGACGAATTAAAGCAAGAGTGGAGGAATGGTATAATTTGGTTATATTATGTTAAAAATAATGTAAGAATTGCTACTACAAATATTAAAGTTAAGGATTATGGAAAATGGTATCAAATACCTATTATAATAGAAAATAATTCTGATACAACCATAGAGTTTTATCCTGATGAAATCACATCTAATTTAATAACATGGGAAGATTCTATAATAGATTTAGATGTATATTCTGCAGATGAATACATACGCAAAGTTAAACGTTCTCAAAATTGGTCTGCGGCATTATATGGTGTAGCATTAGGACTCAACATTGCTAATGCAGGATACTCAACCTCAACTACCACTTATAGTGGTTACACATCAAAAGGATATACATACGGAACCGCAACAACTACAACATATAATCCAAGTGCAGCTTACACTGCTCAAGTAAATGCCACAAACGATGCAATAAATTTTGCAAATGCTCTAAATGAAGATAGAGCAATAAAAGAGCAGGGTTATTTAAAAAGAACTACGATACATCCAGGTGAAATAATTTCCGGCTATGTAAATATAGAAAGAATAGGAGGAAAAGAAATGACAGTCATTATAGATATTCAAGGAGCAAAATATACTTTTCCTTGGGATGTATCTAAAAAACAATAAAAAGGCAGACAAAATTAAATATGTCTGCCTTGAAGTATGATTTTGGTAAAATATTATTCGGTAATATATTTGTGAGATGCCTCTTGGGCGGCTTTATGTAAGGTTTCCAAGATTTCATCGTCCATTTTACCTTGTTTTATTGCCGTTAAAGTATCTTTATAATGGGCATTGAGCAAAGTTAAGTAGTCTTTCTCAAAATCCAATACCTTATTTACAGGAATATTACTCAACCATCCTTTCGTTCCGCAGGCAATTACCGCAACTTGTTCCTCTACTTTCATAGGGAAATATTGATTTTGTTTCAATATCTCCACGTTACGTTTTCCTTTTTCCAATACCATTTTGGTTGTTGCGTCCAAATCCGAACCGAATTTGGAGAATGCTTCCAATTCTCTGTATTGTGCCTGGTCTATTTTAAGCGTTCCTGCAATCTTTTTCATGGATTTTATCTGTGCTTTGCCACCTACACGCGATACGGAGATACCTACGTTGATTGCTGGGCGGACTCCCGAGTTGAAAAGGTTACTTTCCAAAAATATCTGTCCGTCTGTGATTGATATAACGTTAGTAGGAATATATGCACTTACGTCCCCTGCCTGCGTTTCTATAATAGGCAATGCCGTTAAGGAACCTCCACCTTTTACTTTGTCTTTTAAGCAAGACGGTAAGTCATTCATCTGTTTTGCAACCTCATCATTGTTGATTACCTTGCAGGCACGCTCCAATAATCTTGAATGCAAATAGAACACATCCCCCGGATAAGCCTCACGTCCAGGCGGTCTGCGAAGTAGCAATGACACTTCACGGTAAGCAACGGCCTGTTTGGATAAGTCATCGTAGATAACAAGGGCATGGCGTCCTGTATCACGGAAATATTCGCCGATAGCAGCACCTGCAAACGGAGCATAAAACTGCATAGCCGCAGGATCGGAAGCGGTAGCTGCCAAAACAACGGTGTATTTCATTGCATCGTGTTCTTCCAATGTCTTTACAAGGTTGGCAACGGTAGAACCTTTCTGTCCGCATGCAACATAAATGCAATAAACAGGGTTGCCTGCTTCGTAAAATTCCTTTTGGTTTATTATAGTATCTATTGCGATAGCCGTTTTCCCCGTCTGTCTGTCGCCGATAATCAATTCTCTTTGGCCTCTTCCGATAGGAATCATGGAATCTACGGCTTTCAATCCTGTTTGTAACGGTTCTTCAACAGGTTGTCGGTAAATAACGCCCGGGGCTTTCCTTTCGATAGGCATTTCCAAGGTTTTTCCCTGAATATCTCCCTTGCCGTCAATAGGTTGTCCGATGGTATTGATAACTCTTCCCAAAAGGCCTTCCCCGACACGCAAAGAAGCAATCCTTCCTGTACGTTTAACCGTATCACCTTCGTTAATGTCTCCTGTATCTCCCAATAACACTATACCGACATTGTCTTCCTCCAAGTTTTGAACGACACCCTGTACGCCGTTGTGGAATTCCACCAACTCACCTGACTGTGCGTTCAAAAGACCATACACTCTCGCAATACCGTCTCCGACAGAAAGCACAGTACCTACTTCTTCCAACTGAGTTTCCAGCGAAGAGGAGGTAAGTTGCTCGCGCAATATTGCCGTAACTTCCGATGGTTTTAAAACTGACATAGTATTTATTTTATTATTTCTTTTCTTAAATCGTTCAATTTCCTTAAATAAGAAGCGTCATATTGCTTATCATCAATCTCAATAATGAATCCGCCGATAAGACTTTCGTTTATCTTTTCTTCCGTCTGCACTTTGCAGGAATATTCCGCCTCAATTTTTTGCTTAATAGTGTTTAAAGTTTCTTCACTTAACTTTGTAGCGGAAGTAATTCTTACTACCTTAATATTATTATAGGCATTGAAGATTTCAATAAACTCCTCACAGATTTCTTTCAAATAAATTTCGCGTCTTTTTGCCGTGATAAGCGCAAGAAACCTCATCGTAAGTTCATTACAAGAGTTTTCAAACAAAGCAAATAAGATTTCTTTCTTTTTCAGTGGCTTTACAGTAGGGTTTTTAAGCACAATGTTCAACTCTCTATTGTCTTTGCAAACCTCAAGTATATTATTAATGTCGTTAAATATAACATCTATAATATCCTTTTCGCGAGCCAAATCAAAAAGACTTTGAGCGTAACGTTTTTGCAGCCTCTTCTCGTCCATATTATTTGAAACTAATCTTTTCCAATTGCTTTGCAATCAACTCTTCACTCGTCTGAGGATTTTTAACTTCCTGTTCTATCACTTTTTGGGCAATATCCAAAGAAAGTTGTGCCATCTGAGTCTGCACTTCTTTGATTGCTTTTTCTTTTTCAAAGTTTATATTTTCGCGGGCTTGCAAGATAATTTTTTCAGCCTCTGCTTTGGCTTTCTCTCTTGCGTCTTCTATCATTTGATTACCTGCTTGCTTGGCTTCTTTAAGGATATTGTCCCTTTCTTCTCTCGCTTGCGCCAAAAGTTCTTCGTTACCTGCCTTGAGTTTCTCCATTTCCTTTTTGGCATTTTCGGCAGCGAGCAACGAATTTCTTATATCTTCTTCCCTTTTTCTAAGACCTTTTATAATGACAGGCCATCCCCATTTGCCAAGTATCAACAAGACGATAAGAAAAGTCAATGTCATCCAAAAAATAAGTCCTATCCCGGGTGTCAATAGTCCCATAGTCTTATTATTTTATTGTAAATACAGCCGAAGTTCCGCACAGATACTTTCTTTAAGCGGAAAAAAAGTTACCGCTTGCCGCAAAAATGTCTGTGCGGCTCGCACTTATTTAAGTATTACAAGTAAGCAGGCAACAACTGCGAACAAAGAAACAGCCTCTACCAATGCCGCTGCAATAATCATATTACTACGGATATCATTTACTGCATCCGGCTGACGGGCAATAGCTTCCATTGCATTTTTACCGATATTTCCGATACCTAAACCTGCTGCTATTGCCGCAATTCCTGCACCTATTGCCGCCAATCCGTAACCCATAGGCGTGTAGTCGGCAACTGCCTGTAATAAAACCATTAATGTTGTCATTGTTTTAAAATTTATTGTTTTATTTTATTAATTTAATTTTCTAAATGCCCTATAACATTTCTGCATTTGGACTGTCAAAGATATACATTTTTTTTCTAATACAAGATTTTTTGATAAAAATTTTTTATTTATTGATTTTGAAATTTATAATAATCAAAACATTACTTTAAAAAGTATAATCATTTTCAGACATTCAGAAAATATCTTACTTTTTCTGCAAAATAATATTTTTTAAAGCATATCTGTTTTTAAGAATAACCTGTTTAGTAAAAGGAAAACTGAAATAAAAACAATTACGTAAGGAGAATACAATTTATTTTTCAGTAATTTTGCAACAAATTAACAATTATTTAAAACAAATAGCTATTATGAATTACGATAACAGCAAAGTAAGAAGACAAGACAGGCTTTTGGACGTACAACGTGCAGAAGAATTATTGCAAACATGTGAATACGGAATTCTTTCTATGACAGACACAGACGGATTGCCTTATGCCGTGCCGATAAATTTCGTTTGGAACAAAGAAAATTCAATATACGTTCATTGCGCTATGGAAGGCAAGAAAATAAATGCCTTAATGAAAAATCCGAATGTATCATTCTGTATTATAGGTCGTGTAAATCTTTTACCGAATAAATTTACTACTGAATACGAAAGCGTGATTATGCAAGGCAAAGCGGAATTGAATATAACAGACGAAGAAAAAACGGCAGCAATTGAACTTTTGCTTCAAAAATTATCACCTAATGATATAGTAATCGGAAGAAAATATGCTGAAAAATCCTTTAAACGAACTAAGATTATCAGAATTGATTTTTCTTTGTGGAGCGGAAAAACAAAGAAAGTTATGTAATAGTTTTAGAAAATCAATTCATATCGTCCGCATTCAATAATTTAATATAATTATTGTAGCGTTCGGCGGAAATTTCTCCGTCTTCAACGGCTTGTTTTATCGCACAATGAGGTTCATGGGTGTGAGTACAATTGTAATACTTACAATCTTCCAACCGTTCTTTCATCTCCGGAAAATATAAAGCAAGTTCCTCTTTTTTAAAATCCACAATACCGAAAGATTTTACCCCTGGAGTATCTATAATTCTAATATCTCCGTTTTCAATCATTGAGGCAAAAGTCGTTGTATGCTTTCCGCTGTGGTGGGAAGAAGAAATTTCTGCCGTTTTCTGTTTAGCAGACGGACAAAGTAAGTTTATTAGAGTACTTTTTCCCACTCCCGAATTACCGCTGAATAAAACAATCTTTCCTTTTAACATATCCCGCAGTTTAGTTATGCCCGTACCGTTTTCACAACTTGTAAGCATAACATTATATCCGATTTGCTCGTAAGTTTCTATCAAAAAACCTGCATATTCTGCCGCTTTATCGTCAAAAATATCCGTTTTGTTAATAACAATTGTGCAAGGTACGTTGTAGGCATTGGCTGTTACGAGAAAACGGTCAATAAACATTGTATCTGTTTCGGGGTTCTTGCAACTTACTATTAAAAAAACCATATCAACATTTGCTGCTACGATACTGTAGAGTTTAGATAGATTGACGGATTTGCGGATTATGTAATTTTTTCGCGGTAAAATATTATCTATTTGTGCATATTCGCTGTTATGTGTATCTATAAAATGAACTATATCTCCTACTGCAACAGGATTTGTTGTTTTTATACCTGCAATACGGAATTTACCTTTGACAACACAATTTCTTACTGTTCCGTCTTCTTGTTTTACAACATAAAATGAGCCTGTTGAAGTAATAACTCTGCCGATATTACCACTATTTTTCTCTTTTGCAACAGAAATATCGGACATTGCTGTCTTCGGATTTGATTTAGTTATTTTTTTATGATTACTCATAGGCATTAACACAGATAATTGCACCTTAGATTAGCCATAGCCTTATATAAAAAGAAAGTAGCGGGGGCAGGATTCGAACCTACGACCTCCGGGTTATGAGCCCGGTGAGCTACCACTGCTCTACCCCGCATTCTGTTTTCAGTTTGCAAAATTACAACAAATATCCGAACTGACCAAATTATTTTTTATTTTTCTTAATTCTCATTTCATTTTTATAATTTTATAAAATAAAACTGCCCCTTGGTAATTTTTTGCCGCTTTTTACAGATTTCGCGCCGCCCTTCGTGGAAACATTTTGAAAAAAACTCTTTTTTCTGGTCAAAAAAACAGTTTTTTTACATCAAAAAAAGAGTTTTTTCTAAATTTATTTCAAAAGGGGCGGCGGAAAGTTTGCAAAGGGCAGTAAATTTTCCCGTAAAAGCAGTGAAATATTTAAATATGAAAAATATGAATTTTGTCTTTTTTGCCTTGAAATTTATTGTCAATTCAAAGATTATAAGTAAATTTGCAAATTATTTTAATTACAATCAAGTATTATGAGAGAGAGAGGAAATCACGATTGGAACAGAGAAGACAATCGCAGAGGTAATCGTCGCGACGACAGATATTCTCGTGACAAAAGGTCTTTCGGAAATGACGAAGAATCATTCGAAAGAAACGAAAGACGCAGTAACAGAGGCGAAAACAGATTTTCAAAAGACGGAAATAAATTTTCTAAATTTGGAAATCGTTTTGAAAAGAAGGAAGGAAGAAAACGTCTTGACAAAAGAGAGGAAGAAAGACCTCAAAGAAGAAAACGTGCTTTTGAAGAGTATAAACAAGAAAACGACCCGAGAAGACGTCCGCGTATAAAATACAATGACAAAGGCGAAAGGTTGTTTAACGAGCGCAGAAGTGAGGCTCCGAAACAAATGCAGCCTAAACAAGAAGACAAAGCGGTAAGATTGAATAAATATATCGCCAATGCAGGCATTTGTTCGCGTAGGGAAGCCGATGTTTTGATTTCTACGGGCGTTATAAAGGTAAATGGCGAAGTTGTTACCACTCTTGGTTATAAGGTTCAGCCGACAGATGTGGTTAAATACAACGGCCGCACGCTTAAAAACGAAAAGAAAATTTATATCCTGTTGAATAAACCTAAGGGATACATAACTACTTCCGATGACCCGCAACAACGCAAAACCGTTATGGAACTTATTGACGGTGCGTGCAGGGAAAGAGTTTATCCTGTGGGAAGATTAGACCGTATGACCACAGGTCTTTTGCTTTTGACCAACGACGGAGAGATGACAAAGAAACTTACGCACCCTTCTTTCGGGGCTCAAAAAGTTTATAACGCAGAACTTGACCGTCCGCTTTTGAAAGAAGATATGCAGACCTTGCTTGAAGGTGTTGAATTGGAAGACGGCGAAATGAGAGTTGATGATGTGAATTGGCTTGCCAACACTCCTATGGATAAAAAGAAAGTCGGCATTAGTATTCACTCAGGAAAGAATCGTATCATCAGACGTTTGTTTGAGGCATTGGGATATGAAGTCAAGAAATTGGACAGAGTTTATTTTGCGGGCTTAACAAAAAAGAATCTTTTAAGAGGTCAATACCGTTTCTTAGACGATAAAGAAATCGGATTCTTACACATGCAGAAGTAAATCGCTTATCAAAGGAGAATAATTAATTATTATTCCCATGAATAGGTTATACCGAAATATGCTGCAATTGATTAACAAGGTGATGTACAAACGCTATATATCACCTTGGTTGATTATGTTTTTGGATTCGCTGTTAATTTTAGTTTCTATATTCGTTTCGGGTTGGATTGTGGATATTAAGGAAACGTGGTTTAATTTTCCGTTTGACAATTATTCACTTCGGTTTATTCTTCTGACGTTTTTTACCAGTATTGTCTGCATTTTCTGTTTCAAAATCCACAGAAGCATTATCCGTTATTCGTCTTTTTCAGATATGTTGCGTATTATGGGAGCGTTGATTGTAACTAACGTTGTTCTTTTGGCGGTAAATTACGTTTATAAATATACTTCGGGAGCAGGAACTGAGGATTTCTATCCCAAACAATTGGTAATAATCAACTTTTTTGTAACATTCATTGCGCTGTTTATGTTCCGTATGTTCGTTAGGTGGCTTTTTGAGAAAGCGTATCACAACGGCACGGATTCAAGATTTACAATCAAAACGCTGATTTTCGGAGCGGGACACACAGGAATAGCCACTGCACACGCTTTGCTGTCTTCAGATACCAAATATTATATAAAAGGTTTCTTGGACGATGACAAAACTTTGACGGGAAAGACTATTGAGGGTATCAAAGTGTGGAGTACCGACAAGGAAGAGTACATTTTGAAATACAAAGACATTGACCAATTGATTATTGCCACGGGACGTATTACCAATGAGCGAAAAGCAAAGATTTTTGATTTGTGTCATCAGAATAATATCAAAGTTCTGACTGTTCCGAGGGTGAAATACTGGGTTGATGGCAAATTAAACGAAAGCAGTATCAAAGAAATTCAGATTGAAGACCTTTTGGGAAGAAAGGAAATCAAACCCAACACCGCCGTTATCAACAATGTTTTGGGCGGTAAGCGTATTTTGGTAACGGGAGCGGCAGGCAGTATCGGCAGCGAGATAGTTCGGCAACTTACAAAGTACAATCCCGAAATTCTTTTGTTGGATAATGCCGAAACGCCGTTGTTTTATATTGAAAACGAGTTAAACGAAAACTACCAATCCATACAAAAACATATCCTTATCGCAGATATACGCAACAGACAGCATCTTGAAGATATTTTCATCAAATACCGCCCAGAAATAGTCTTTCATGCCGCCGCTTACAAGCATGTTCCGATGATGGAAAGAGAACCTTACGAAGCGGTTATGACAAATATTTTCGGCACGAAGAATATTGCCGACCTTTGTTTGCAATACGGAACGGAGAAGATGATAATGATTTCCACCGACAAGGCTGTTAATCCAACCAACGTGATGGGTGCTACCAAACGCTACGCAGAAATCTATATCAAGTTGATGAATGAAAAAAGCAAACAGGCAAATAATGGCAAAGAGTTATCAACTAAATTTATTACTACAAGATTCGGTAATGTTTTGGGGTCAAACGGTTCGGTTATTCCTACATTCAAACACCAGATTGCCACAGGCGGTCCGCTTACGGTTACACATCCCGATATTACAAGGTATTTTATGACCATTCCCGAGGCGGCACGTTTGGTTTTGGAGGCTGTTACGATGGGTCAGGGCGGAGAAATCTTCCTTTTTGATATGGGTCAGCCCGTCAAGATTGATGATTTAGCCCGTAAGATGATTAAACTCTCTGGACTTGAACCTGATAAGGACATCAAAATAGAATATACGGGACTGCGTGCAGGAGAAAAACTTTACGAAGAGTTACTTACCAAAAAAGAAAACACGCTTCCGACCTATCATGAGAAGATATTTATTGCCAAAACTGAAGAATTTTCTGTTGAGGAGATAAAAATGCATTTTGAGGAGTTGAAAACGATTGTCAAAGATCCGTTTAATGAAAATACCAATATGAAAATAGTAAAGAATATCAAATCATTGGTAAAGACATTCAAATCCAACAATTCGGAGTTCTCCGTTTTAGACAAAGAAATGTAAAATTACTGAATATAAATATAATTTGATAATGAACAAAAGGCGCAGCACAGTAGTATTTGTAGTAATAGGAGTTTTCTTACTTATTTCCGTATTTTGTTTGGTACCATTGATTTTCGGCATATATGATAATATGTCCCTGTGGCCGAATTTTTACGGAGCGTTGATGGGAGTTATTTTAACCGCAGTTACAACTGTCGTTTTGCTTCTGGGACAAACCAGCAGTGAGGAGGAAAAAGAACGTAACACAAAGGTATTTGAAGAGAAGATTAGCGTATATAAGGAGTTCCTTAAGATGTTTTGCAAGATTATTGAGGACGGAGAAATAGACGAAGCAAACAAAATCCAACTTCAATTCCAACTTTCTTATATTGCAATGCACACTAAGAGTATTCATATAAGACAAATAAGCGAACAAGTGAAGAATATCGTCCTTAAAATTAATGCTGACAAGATTGAGAACTATATGCCGCAACTTTTTACTATTGTTCAGTCGTTCAGAGAGGAACTTTACGGCGACAAATCCAAACTTTCTCAAACCGATATGCAAAATATTGATGCTGCAATCAAAAATTTTTCAACTATTATGATGACTTCTGAGGAGAAAGCGGAATATATCAAATGTCATAACTGCTAATAAAAAATTATTGTACAAAAAACAATTAATTTTTTGCAATTACCCTCGTATATTGCCCTAAAATTTTATTGCTTTTTCTTAAAGATTTTCCGCTTTTTTTATTTT
Organism: Bacteroidales bacterium; assembly: GCA_017480245.1. Taxonomy (GTDB): domain Bacteria; phylum Bacteroidota; class Bacteroidia; order Bacteroidales; family P3; genus Scybalousia_A. The sequence continues at coordinate 27,466 of JAFVBA010000007.1, forward strand.
TCCTGCCGCCTTGTGTGAAAACATTTTGAAAAAAACTCTTTTTTCGGGGCAAAAAAACAGTTTTTTTATGCTAAAAAAAGAGTTTTTTTCTGATTATTTTGAGAAAGGGCGGCAAAGAAACGAAAAAAGGCATCTTCGTTTTACAAAAAGGCAACAAGAATACATAATTTTTTTTGTATATTTGCAAAATCAAAAACGAGGAAATAAGATGACAGATTTTACACATTTGCACGTACATACGCAATATTCCATCTTGGACGGAGCTTGCGGAATAAAGAAATTAGTAAATAAGACAAAGGAACTCGGAATGGACACTTTGGCAATCACAGACCACGGCGCCATGTACGGAGTGTTGGAGTTTAGAAATACATGTGTCAAAGAAGGAATAAAACCTATACTTGGCTGTGAAATGTATGTCGTACCCAATAACCGTTTTAATAAAGACGAGGGAAGAGGTCATCATCTTATTTTACTGGCAAAGAATATGGTCGGCTACCAAAACCTTATTAAGTTGGATTCTTTAGGATTCGACCCAAAAGCTTTTTATTATAATTCACGTATTGACAAAAATATTTTATTTGAACACAGCGAAGGTTTGATATGTTCCTCTGCCTGTGTAGCAGGAATTGTTCCCAGATTGTTGTATGCGAATAAAATTGCGGAAGCAGAGAGAGTTGCCTCAGAATATAAAGAAGTCTTCGGAGAAGATTATTATATAGAGCTGCAGAATTTCTGCGGTAAAAATGAAATGCAACAAGATGTAAATCCGAAACTTATTGACCTTGCAAAGAAACTTGACATCAAACTTATAGCAACTAATGACGTTCATTTTATAAACAAAGACGATTTCTATGCACACCGAATCCTTATCTGCTTATCTACTGGTAAGAGAATGAGTCAAGAAACAAAGTTGATGTATTCGGGTGAAGAATATATGAAATCAGCAGATGAGATGGCAGAATTGTTTAAGGATGTTCCCGATGCAATAACCAACACCCGCGAAATAGCAGAAAAAGTTGAGGTTTATGATTTGGAACGCGGTCCTATACTTCCTGTTTTTGATATTCCTGAATCTTTCGGACAGATTAATGATTATTATGAAAAATTTCCGCAACAGGCTGTCAAAGATGATATATTGGCGCAACTGACTAAGCGTGGTAAGGTGGCGGATGATGCCTCTGAGGAAGAGAAATCACAGGCTGTGGAAAAATCTCTTGATGACAAAGGCGGATATGATAAACTTGTAAGAACGAAATTTGATTTTGCATATTTAAAATACCTAACCTATGAAGGAGCTGCAAAACGCTACGGAACGCCTTTACCTGACAATGTAAAGGAAAGAATAGATATGGAGTTGGATACTATAGAGTGGATGGGGTTTCCGGGATATTTTCTTATCGTACAAGATTTTATCAATCAAAGCAGGGATAATTTAGGAGTAGTTATCGGACCCGGTCGTGGTTCTGCGGCAGGCAGCGTAGTAGCTTATTGTTTGGGAATTACGCAAATTGAACCTATCAAATATGATTTGCTATTTGAAAGATTTTTAAACCCTGACCGTATCTCTTTGCCGGATATTGATGTGGATTTTGATGATGAAGGAAGAGCAAAGACCCTTAAGTATGTACAGGATAAATACGGAGCTTCACACGTTGCGGCAATTACCACCTTCGGAACTATGGCGGCTAAGATGAGTATCAAAGACGTTGGAAGGGTATTGGATTTACAGTTAGCAGATGCAAACCGTTTGGCAAGCTATGTTCCCACTCGCCCGGGTATTACATTGGAACAGGCTTTCAAAGAGTCGGTGGAATTGCAGGAGGCAATGAATAACGGAACGGAATTGGAAAAAGAAGTCCTTAAATACGCAATGGATTTGGAAGGTTCCATAAGAAGTACCGGTGTTCATGCGTGCGGAATTATTATAGGTCCTGATGATATAAGTAATTATGTCCCTGTAGCCAAACCAAAGGACAGTGAAATGATGGCAGTTCAGTTTGAAGGCAAACTAATTGAGAGTGTAGGGATGATAAAGATGGATTTCTTGGGATTAAGTAACCTTTCAATTATAAAAGATGCCTGCGAGAATGTCTATAAGTCCAGAGGTATTAAAGTAGATATTGACAATATTTCATTAGAAGATAAAGAAACGCTGGATTTGTTCGCACAAGGTAATACAACTGCTACGTTTCAGTTCGAAAGTGAGGGAATGAAATTACATTTGCAGAATCTTAAACCCGATAAATTCGAAGATTTGATTGCTATGAACGCTCTTTACCGTCCCGGACCTATGGCTTATATTCCTGATTTCATTAAACGTAAGCACGGAGAGGCAAAAATTGAATACGAATTTCCGCAAATGGAGAAATACTTGCAGGATACTTATGGTATTACGGTATATCAAGAACAGGTTATGCAACTTTCACGAGTTCTTGCTAATTTTACCCCGGGTGAAGCCGACACTCTGCGAAAGGCCATGGGAAAAAAGAAAATGGATGTGATGGCTAAAATGAAAGCAAAGTTCGATAAAGGTTGTGCGGAGAATAATCTTGACCATGAAAAGACAGAAAAGATCTGGAATGATTGGGTTGAGTTTGCTAAATACGCTTTTAATAAATCCCATGCTACATGTTATGCCTACGTAGCCTTTCAAACAGGTTATCTTAAGGCGCACTATCCTGCTGAATATATGTCTGCCGTCCTTACTCACAATGCTAATAACATTAAAAACATAACTAAATACATTGCAGACTGCTTACAACACGATATTGCAGTAGTTGGTCCTAATATCAACGAATCTGACGTCAATTTTATGGTGAATAAAAAAGGTCAAATCTTATTTGGGCTAAATGCTATCAGTGGTTTGGGCGAACATGTGTCAAAAACAATTATTGAAGACCGACAAAAAAACGGAGAATACAAATCTGTAGAAGATTTTATTACACGTAATTTGGGGGTAACCAATAAAAAGGCCATAGAATCTTTGGTTCTCTGCGGTGCTTTCGATTGTTTCGAAGGTATTGATAGGGCTCAGTATCTTGCAAAAGTAAATGACAAGAATGGGGAGATGACTTATTTGGATAAAATCATAAAATATTGTATTAAAAAGAAAGAAAGAGAGAGTTCTTCTCAAGTTTCATTGTTCGGAGGTACAGAAACATCAGAAGATTTTTCCATAGCAATACCGCAATGTGAGCCAATGAGTCTTTTAGATAAGTTAAAAAACGAAAAAGAAACGACAGGATTTTATATTTCTGGCCATCCGTTAGACATCTATGCCGACGAAGTAAAATATTTCGCCAATACATCTCCTGCAGAACTTGAAGACCTTAATAAACTTTACGAAAACAAAAAAACATCTATATGTGTAGCGGGAATAATTTCCAAAGTTGAGCGAGGTAATGATAAAAAGGGCAATCCTTATTGCAGATTTACTTTAGAAGATAAAGAAGGCTCGCATATATTTAGCTTATACCGTGAGCAGTATTCAAAATATGCACATCTTGTACAGGAAAACCCTTACATATTTATAAAAGGCAGGGTTGCATATCAGAACTATATTAAACCGAATAGCTCAGTCCCTGAATTAGAGTTCCAGATTTTCTCCATAGAATTGCTGGGAAGTATGTTTAAAAAGTACGGAACGGGAATTAAAATTAAGATTGAAAATATCAAATTGACTGAAGATTTTGTCAAAAACATAACTAAGGCAGCCAAGAAGAATAACGGAGACAGTGAAATCAAATTTGTTGTATTTGATAAGGCAAGTCACGTGCAAGTAACCTTGGAAAGCAAAAAACATAAAGTAGATTTGTCCTCCTTTATTGAGGATTTGAAACCTATGGTTCGAAAACAAGAAATTTATGATTATACTGTATTGACAAGAGATGTCTGATGCAAGATTTTATTCCTATAAATATTGTAAAAGATTTAGCAATTAAAGAAGGTTTTTGCGATTGCGGGGCAGCGAAGTGCGAAAAACTTGATTTGACTTCCTTCAAAGAATGGCTTGCAAAGGGTTATCATGCCTCTATGTCCTATTTAGAAAATTATTTTGATAAAAGAGAAAATCCAGCATTGCTGTTTGAAAATACCAAGACCGTATTTTGCTTTCTTATGTCCTACAATGACGAATCTGCGGACAAGAACTATAAATTTAAGATAGCTTCTTATGCTCAGCGAAAGGATTATCACTATGTTATTAAGCAAAAACTGAATAATATAATCGCACAATTGCAAATACAATACTCAAATTTACAGGCTAAAGCGTTCGTTGATTCCGCTCCCGTCAAAGAACGCGAATGGGCTGTCAAATGCGGTTTGGGTTGGAAGGGGAAAAACTCTCTTTTAGTTACGAAAGAATTTGGCAACAAGGTATTTATCGGAGAAATTTTGGCAAATTGTATTTCGGATTATGCAAAAGAAATTCCTTCCTCGTGCGGAAATTGCAACAAATGCCTGACTTCTTGCCCTAACAACGCAATTTTACCTGACGGAAACGTAAATGCCAACCTTTGTATCTCATATCAAACCATTGAAAACAAGGAAGAAATTCCTGAAAACATCAATTTAAGAAAATATATTTACGGTTGTGATATTTGTCTTAACGCTTGCATTTGGAATAACAAGGCAAAGAAAACCGAAAGTCAGGACTGTGAAGTCAAAAATCTTATCTGCTGTATGTTAGATAAGATAGAAAAAGAAGAAGATTTCAAAAGCGAGTTTCAAAAACTAAGAAAACTCTCGCCGATGGACAGAATAAAATATCAAAAACTGCTCTCAAATATTGCACTTGTCAAAAAGCAAAATTAATGCAGTACTTTTTTGTTTTTATTCCTTAATTACGCAGCGATAATAGACTGTTCTGTCTATCCATTTGCCGTTTTTATATTCCGAATCATAAATTTTAAAGACAAAAGAGTTATCGGAATCAAAGAAAATGTCTGTCCAATCCGTTATCCACTCAAACTTTCTCAATTTATCGTTATATGGCATCTTGTAATAGTCTTCGTAGGATTTTTTCTTTTTGGATTCTATCCACCATTTAGGACGAAAAGAGATTATCGTCTCAAACCAGTCTTGCGTTATACCGAATGTTTTTACTCCACTGTAATGATCGCACTCTGGAACGTCCCATGAAATTATGTATTTATCATTATATATTAAATATCCACATAGTAGCAGTTCTGAACCGTTATCTTTCCGTACCAAATACACATCTTTTGTATGTATATCAGCTTCCTGGGACACGTAAGCATTAAGTTGTTTGCAGAAACCTAAATACTCCAAAGACGGATATTCATCTACTCCGAGTGAAGAATCTAATAAACTCAATGTTTTAAGTTCCCTGTACAACTGCAAATTATCATAACTTAATTTTAGCTCTCTTGTTTTTCCGTTATCCAAAGGAAAAATTATCAAAGTGTCACTAACTGATACATTAACGGTCGTATCTATCTTGCTGATGTTTCTTTGCTCTTAAAAATTCTTTTTCCGTAATTTGTTTAAAAGAAAACTCCTTTTGTGCCGACAAATTGCCGCTTAAAAGCAATAATATCACTAATGCCGATAATAAATATACTCTTTTCATCATTGTTATGTACTTTAAAGAAATTTTTATGCGGCAAAGATAAGACAATTTCGGATTATGGGAAAATAAAAAGACATCATATTTCGCTATGATGCCTTTTGTTTCGTGATCTAAGAAGGATTCAACGAGATTTTCGGAAGATTAAAGAGATTTTATATTTTTCGTCGTTATACTTTCTGTTTTAGATATTTACAAAAAACATATTTTCGGTTAGCATTATTTATCATCGTTATCAAAATGTGTAAAAAGTGTGTAAAAAATGCGTAAAATTATTATGGACTATGTGATTATAGATTTAAAGCCTCAAATTTGCTCATTTCGGTTTTCTTTAATTCATCAACGACTGACATATAAGGTTTCATTGCAGTCAGAGAACTATGACCTGTAAATTTCATAATAACATTAGTATCCATTCCTAACGTCATAGCCGTTACTACAAATGTTCTACGTGCTGCGTGCGAAGATATTACTTCGTACTTAGGTTTTGATTCTTCATATTTTTTATTACCTTGATAGTATGCAAAATGAACAGGGGCATCTATACCAATCTTTTTAGCGATTATTTTCAAGTAATCATTCATTGGTTGATTTTCTATAACAGGCAAAGCAAAAGTTTTATCATAATTCTTATATTTCTCAAGAATATTTTTTGCAAAACTATTGAGGTTTATCGTAATGGTATCACTCGTCTTTTGTGTTACAACTCTGATAATATCATCCGTAATATCTTTATGTTTCAACTTTTTAACATCAGAATGCCTTAAACCGGTGAAACAACAAAAAGCAAATACATCCCTTATCCTTTCCAAGTTTTCCTCTTTTGCAGGGAATTTATAATTTATCCAAAGCTTCAGTTCTTCTTTTGTTAAAAAAATTATTTCCTTATCTCCTACAATAGTTTTGAATTTGGGTTGAAAAGATTCATATAAATGATTTTTCCAATATCCAGAACGATTACACCAACGCAAAAAGTTTTTTGTTTGGTCAATACGCTTCTTTGCCGTAGAATTTTTAAGATTTCCCCCTTTCGGACTTGTAAGCCAAAAACTAAAATCGGCAAGAGTTGCATCACTCAAATAAGATAAAGTAACATCTTTGTTCCAAGATTGAAAAGTTCTTTTAAGATTATTAAAATGTTTTACAACATCATTTGTCCAAGACCTTATACTTTGTTCTGATGAAATAAAATCCGTTATAGCCTGCTCCACAGTTTTTTGGTCGGGACGTAATTCTTCGGTCGCTCTGTGTCGTGCAGTTCTTTTTGTTGCTTTAAGAAAATCATCTTTGACTTGTTGCATTGTAGGGACATATTTACGGACAATCTCATACTTTGTAAAGATTTCATCCATAATATCCGAATACACCGAAAGAGCTTTATTAATCTCTTTGGCTTTCTTCCCTTTTAAAGACACATATCCGTCTTTTACACGTTGAGCGTCCTTATCCCAATGTTCGTCATCAACCGTAAAACCCGTAGCAAAAGTATGCCTTCTGTTGTCAAAACACAACTGCAAAAAAATATACTTTGTATCGTTTCTTTTAAGAAGAACAAATTTGTTTGAACGCTTTATCTCCATTTTACTGAAATTTGATTTATAATTTACTGTAACTTATTTACAAGTTTTTCTATCGTCTTTTGCTGACTTTCTATTATTGATAAAAGTTGTCCCTCCCGTTGTTCCCATAATATACCCTGTTCTTTTTCTTGTTGTTCTAAAGTTATATTCTTTTGAATAACGTTGCTTACTTCCTCCTGCGAATTTTCTAACTTGGATAGATTGCTGTTAGATATTCTCTTTGTCTTGCCAGACTCCCAATATACAACAGTATTAAGATGGACACCCAACTTTTTTGCAAATTCTGATTGGGTTAAACCTAATGCTGTTCTTATCCGTTTTACTTCTGATGAGGTCATATATTTTATTATTATTTAATCAATGTCAATGATAATAATAAACATTGTTTATCGTTAATAATATGCTTTGAAAAAATCGGACATTTGCTTTAAATCACTATAATTGTAATTCTACTTCTGACGATAAGGAGTTTGTAGGGACAATAGTCGCATTCTGAAAATCCGAATTATTAGGAATTTTCTTTAATAATTCCTTTATTGTCTGCTGTTGCTCCGAAATTGTATTCATATAAAAGTTTCTTTCCTCATTCCATTTTTGTTCGTTTTGAACAGTAATGGCATGAGTTGTGTCTTCTTCAAAGAAAAGCCAATCTAATGAGATACTCTCCTCTTGACATTTCGTAAATAATTTGTCAAAATCTACCGAATTTCTGACTTTCCAACCGCTTAAAGTGGCTTTGGTTACACCCAAAAAGTCTGCCAATTCCGTATCGTACCTCATTTTTTTCAACTTCTTTAACTTATTTAAAATCAACGTCCAATCCATATAAATAAAATTTTTATTTAAAAATAATCAATAAATATTGATTTATCAAAATAATATTGATTATTTGCAACGTAAATATTGGCAGAATTTTAAATGTAAATACAATATTTACGATTATGCAAAATTATAATATTTTTCAGAATAGACAAAGAATATATTATAAAATTTACAATATAATTACAATAAAAATTATAATAACTATGCAAACAAATGAAATAGAGCAGAACGGAGGAATAGAGATAATTGACCGTTCTAAAGGGTGGGAAAAAGGAAAAGAGTATATTATTAATACTCACGGCAAACTTATGTACAATGCTGTACGAGCAAGAATAATAGCGGAAGTACCTCTGTACAGACGGCAGGATTACCGTTTATATATGAAAGGAATGTATATTATGTCGGCAGACAAGATATACAAGATTGAGAAGATATTGGAGTATTACAAGATTTCGCCGTCAGATTTTTGGGGTTCAGTCGTACAAACAAATAATTCTGCGGAAAAGGATGAGGTATTAGAGAGTGAGAGTTTAAAACAATTATAGGAAAATAAAAAACATAAAAGAAGAAAATAAGGAGATAACACTATGCAAAGAACGACAATAACATTTGACGAAAATACTCCGATGGGAGCATTGCCCGTATCTATCGTAAAAGAAATAGTTACGAGTGCGTGCAGTGATTTTCTTGACAACTATATGGAACGTGTCAATGAAAACAACGACAGAGGAAAAAGACTAAAAGGTATGCCGGCACTATGTGAAGCATTAGGCTGCGGAAAAGATAAGTTTCTTTCGGAAGTAGCCAAAGGCAATTTAGACGGTGTGGCTTTTCAGATGACCAAAGGCGGTATTTGGTACGGTTATGAAAAAGACTTGCAACGTAAAGCGGCGGAACTATATGCCTGCCGCAGAAAAAAGATTAGACAAGCACAACAAGATTTAGAAGAAGATGATGAATAGAAAATAATTGAACCCTTAACAATAATAGGAGATAACACTATGAAACGGGTGAATTATTTTTCGCACGATAATAATGCACGCAATGATGAGAAACTTTTGCGTGTAAGAATGGATATGGGTTGGAAAGGTGTAGGGTTGTATTGGGCAATAATAGAGATGATGGATAATACTGAAGACGGACTGTTACTTGCAGATTGGAAACTTTTAGCCGTTCAGTTGATGTCAAAAGACCGCAATATCGTGCAACAAATTGCAAGAATATGTACGGAATTTGCATTATTTGAATTTACGGATGACAAGAAAAAAATTTTCAGTGCATCGTTCTTGCGGAGAAAAGAAGAGGTTAAAAAGTTGTCAAGTATCAGAAGTTCAGCAGGAAAGAAAGGAATGGAGAGTAGATACAATGATAACAAAAGTATAACAGACGAAGCACAAAGTGATAACAAAAGTATAACAAAATCTAACAATAAAAATATAAATAATAGTATAGATACTATTATAAAAGAAAAAGATATTGATAAATCAATATCTAAACAGAAAAAAGAAAATGATGACGATGTCATCATAAAAGAAATTTCCGACAACTGTACCACCGCCGACAATTCAAATTTAAAAATTTTTGAAGGACAAGATGATGCCCAAAACAATGCGGAAAAACCTCCGAATGTTGAAAAAATAGAAATAAAAAATTTTGCGTTGAAATTTCAGAAACCGCAAAAAGACGAAAATCAGAAAAACCGGACTGATTGGAACGGAAACGATGAAAAACGTTTTTGTGAGAACTTGGAGATTGTCGTCAAAGAGGATTCGTGGAAAAAACTCAGTGCAAGAAAGTACGCTGTCTTTACTGATGAAGAAAAACAAGATTTGAAAGATGAGTTTATATTGCGGAACAGCAAAGAAGCAAAATATACGGGAATTTATTTTGACAGGGCTTTTCAGAATAATCAACGGCAACATTTTATAAATTTCCTTGAAAAGAAATTGGCAGAAAAACAAAGAAATCATAAAAACCAAGACAATGGAACTGACGGATTTAATACAAAACACGTTGGCAGTGAATACAAGACAAAATTTACAACAGACTTGTAAAGTCAATATGCCAACAGATGAGGTAGCAAAATTAATAGCCATATCTTACAAAAGTATTGTGGAAGAAAGAGGGCGGAAGTTTATAAATTCAACTGCCTTGCAGGAAAACATTAAAAAGACAGCAAAGTGGCTGACAGAAAGCAGTAAGAACTTCCTATTTTTAGCAGGAACGGTAGGTAACGGTAAAACTACACTTGTCAAGGCGATGATACGTTTTTTCAATGCTTACATAACAGCAGAACATAAAGATAACTACTACCGAGAATTCTTCACCTCAACGGATGAAACGGAACTTTGTTATTTGGCAAGAAGTGATGAAGCAAGGTTTCAAGAATTGAAAAAGGTGCGGAAACTTTTTATTGACGATGCCGGAACGGAAAAACTTTCATCAGTAAAGAATTTTGGAAATGAAATATCTCCATTTACGGAAGTATTATCGTGGAGATATGAAAAAAACTATCCAACAATAATAACATCAAATCTGACATTAGAGCAGATACAAGAACATTACGGAATGCGGATATACGACAGGATTTGTGAATTTAATAAAATCATCTTCAACGAAAAATCCTATCGGCAGATATAAATTTGTTTAAAATGTTTTGTCAGGAAAAGAAAAAGTTGTAACTTTGGCATTGGGAAAAACAATAGATTTTTTTTAAATTGAACACCTCAAAATTGACATATTATCCTAATTATCAGACAACTTACAAAGTTTGTTTTGCTTATTCTTTTAACGGAAAAGAAAAAGACTATGAAAGTGGCTTTCATTACTACGGTTCAAGGTACTATAATAGCGAATTAAGTATGTGGCTTTCAACAGACCCAA
>JAFVBA010000002.1 GCA_017480245.1 Bacteroidales bacterium
AAACTGCTGTTCATACTCACAAAAGACAATCATACACGGCGATTTGCCTTTCTCTTTCGGTTCTTTCTTTAAGAGTTGCGAACAGAAATGCAGAAACTCCGCAGGTCTGAAATCTTTGTCGGTATCAAAAAACTCTTTGCCAGCCTTTTCGCTTTCGCCGTTCTTGTTGTCGCCGTCTTTGTACCATGCAGGATTGGAAGCATACGCCCAATTACCAAGATTATACGGAATATCGGCAATAATTAATTGTGCCTTTGGTATTCCGTATTGCTTCCAATTCTGAAAATGATTGTTATATAATTCTACTTTATTCATCTTTACTGATACTGTTTAAACCATTGCTTCTTAAAAACCAATGTAATGTTTCCATTTTCAATAAATTTTTAAAATATTCTTTCACAAAACTTCCTGCATTTTCTTGGTTGCCAAGTGATAAACATTGCATACCCGAAAGCATATAATGTTATACCTAATATTTGCCACTTTTTTATACCTCTGTTTTCAGCATTCATACAATGACACATTGGTATATGATAGCCCCAAGCCTTTTCGCTACAAGGTTTTCCTATATTTATTTCAATTCCTTTAACTGTCATCATATTCTTAACTTAATTAATTATTTTATCTTCTAATAACATAATATTATGATCTAAAAATGATATTATCATCATCCACAACTTCAAATAAATAAGTATTGTCAAACTGTTCTGGGAGAATGTATTTAGTAGACATGTATCTATAATCTTCTATTAATTCTCCTCTTGAACAATAATGGTTAGTAATTGCTACTTTACAATCTTGCTTTAATGTCTGCAAATACTCAATTAATTCTTTAACTGTCATTGTTTATCTTCCTTTCTGTTCTAACCAAACTAAACTCATTACTGAATAACAAGCCAAATCAAGCAAAGTGTCTTTAATACTTTCATCTTTTACTTGCTGTTCATTATTTACTAATTGTTTTATTCTATTAAACTTATCAGACATTCTTACAATACCTGCAATAAGTCCAAACTCATTTAATGACTTACCGAAACTGTCGCCGTAATCAGCGTTTTTCTTTTCATATGTTTCAGCCATCTTCTGCGTTATCTCTCTGAATAACGTTACATTATCTTTGTCTTCCACCCAAATAATAGTTGTATTGTCTTTTCTTTCGTATGCAAGACAATATCTTTTATTTTTTTTATCGCACAAACTACAAATACCATCTTTATTTGAAACTGCAAATATGCAATATGCACAACATAGACTAAATGTTGTTGCTTTTATTTTTATTGGTTTTTTACCGAACTTATCAACAAAAGCAATTCCCTTTGTCTGTTCTTTATTTAAGTGAATTATCTCGCTCATATCTCTGCCTTTTTAACCATTTACAAAAACTTCTTTTACTGTTGCGTGTGCTTATTCTCCAACCTCTCCAAATATGAATAAAGTTTCTTTTCTCAAAATTCTTTATCCATATATTCATTGGAGGCATAGGACAACCCTCATCAACACACGCCTGATAAAACATTTCTAAGGCTTCCTTTCCCTGTTTAGTCATTACTCAATCCTTTCTCCTAATTTGATTACAAAATAAACTTTTCCTTTCTCTGCTCCCCATTTCTGCTTACCTGTACCTATCCGTATGCCTTTAAATTGACGTGTTTCTGTGATATTTGTATATCCACAATGAAAGCAAACACAATCAAACGATTTACTTTTCTTTGTCGGCACAAGTTCGTATTTGTTTTCATAAATAACTTCTTCCATTAGTCGCAGTTCATAACCTACCCGCTTCGCCCAATATTCAGTGCAATTACGGTATTCCTCTGTCTTTTCACCGCTGGCTATCATATCAAACCATTGCTTCTTTAAAACCAAATGTAATCTTTTCATTGCTTTACAAATTTTTATCGTACATTTCTAATTTTTCTTTTCCTTGTGTATGATATATTTCTCTAACCCACTTATAAATCCTGTTCAAGATTTCTATATCATCTTCGTTTATTTTCATATCAAGAAGAAATTGATGTGTTTCTTCTAATTCTCTCTTTGTCATCTTTTTCTATTCCTTTCAAACTTTTTATTTCAACAGGGCTGTTCTCCCATGCTACTTCAGGAAATTCTTTAGGGTTTAATTCACACCAATCGTCGTAATCAAAGTTCTCATAATCATAATCATCTTCTATATAACTTTCACAAGAAAACTCTGTTTTAAGTTTTATAGGTTTACTGCCATATGCATACAGTCTTCCGTTTTCATCTCTTGCTATCCACATAACTTACTCTTCTACTAATAAATATCCTCTGTTTTTCATGTATGATAGTATTTCTTCACTATCTATATTGTTAAGTATTTCATGTTCTGATAAGTCGTCAAGATTTTCTAATAAAAATTCTTTCTGCTTATTCCATGACAATTCATCATATACATCTTGTATATCTATTTCTTTATATACTTTCATTATCATATTCCTCCATTTCTATTTTAGCAACACCTACATAATTACTAAAAAGTTTACCTGCTTTTTCTGCTTTTTCTTTACTTTCGTATATTGTAGAAGAAGGAGAAAGTTTTGAGGAAATAGGTTCACATAAAAAAACCCAACCTGTTTTCTTTTCAGTTTTCATGACTAATTGCCAATTTTTATCTCCATATAAAGACCCCTGTTCTGTATAATAATAAACGTGTTCTTCGCCACTTTCATAATCTTCTATTAAAACAATTAAAGGGTGTCGGTGGTTGTTTTTCAAATCAAAACAAACAATTCTTGCTTTTCTGCCATCTGCTGTACAAACAGGTTTTCCTGCTTTTGCTTCTTCTAAATTAAACTCTTTCATTATATAAACTCCTTACATTCATTAATTAAATCTTTGAAATTCTCTAAAAATAAATCTCTTATTGCTGCTGATTGGAAAGATAGTACTCTATTAGCATACACTCCTGAAACAGTAGTTATTTCATCTTCTAATACCACAATAGAATATTTAGAAGCCTTTTTATTTGTCCAAACAGGTCCCCAACCTTGCCTGTAAATATCTCTTAATAAAATTAGTTGCATGAAGTAAATATGTTTCCAATATTCTGCTGTTGCATAATCTTCTGTTATTTCTATCAAATTACATATTTCAGCCCAACGTGTAAGAATATTATCACTTGGACGATTAGAAACAAATTCCTTTACGTCTGCCCAACATTTTGGATATGTTGGTTCTGGATTTTTTACATCAGTTTTCGCTAAACTAATGAATTGTTCATCAACGGGGTTGTCATCAAATGCGGTATAATAGCGCGTTTCACCATCACTATATACTTTTATTTCTGTTATAGTTGTATATACCGCATAATGTAACGCAGGTATTTTTAATACAACAATATCTCCAATGTTAAATTTTGGTGCTTTCATTATTTTTCCTCCTTTGTTACGGTGTTTGTTAAATTTTCTAATTCTTTCCAATTCGGTTCTTCTATTTGAACAATATTGCTTTTTATTTCACTGCGTAATTTGTCCCACAGTTCTTTTAGGTAATCCACCTGCTCATTACTCTGCAACAGGATTGCACCTAACAATTCCGCAAAACGTTCGTAAGTATTGCATATCTCTTGGAATAAACTTAAAGGTTTTACTTTATTTTGCCCGTTATCTTCATACTCTCCGAGAATATCGCTTAACTCTGTTGTTAGCATAAGGGCAAAATGCGACATTAACTCCCTGTGTTCGTTCATCTTTTTTGCAGCCCGTTTGAACTTCGGGGACAAAATGAAATTTTCATTGTTTTTCTTGTTGTATTCACTCACCGCTTTCTTTGTTTCTTCCACAATGTCGTATGACATCAAAGCAAAGATATTAGCGGACTTCAACAAGAAAACCAAATCGCTGTTAAACTGTTCTTCAAACTCTTTGCGGAGTGTTCTTAATCGTTGCTGTCTTTCGGGTATCATCATCATTTTTTACTCTTTAATACAATAAGCTCGTTATACTCTGCCCAAAGTTCAATAAACTGTTTTCCGAAATATTCGGCGATTTCCTTGCTACGTTGTAGAAAGGAAAGCCGAGAACCGCAATCCACGATACGATTGGACCGAACGCCAACCGTACCCACGAAACCGAGCCCGCAGCTCGTCCTGTTGCTAGAACTACCACCGACAGCACAGACACGGCTTGCATCAATCGTTATTAGATTGACTTCTTTCTTTTCTTCTTCCGTAATTTCTGCTATTGCCTTGTTTGTATATAGATTGAAATACGGATAATACCACCAATCCTGTTCTGTGAAGTCAATCTTCTTTCTGCCACCTCTTAATGCCGCCGCTATTACTTCAAGTTTCATAAGTGCAATTACAGGTTTTGGCAAAACCATCTGTATATTTTTGCCCTCACAACTACTATAAAGTCTTGTTCCTTGTAACTCATTCACAAGGGGCTCTTCGCCCAACGCCTCGCAGGCATCTTCATACGTTTTAATTGTCGTATAGTCTTCAAGTGTTGGCTTTACTCTGTTTTCTGATTGTGCAGTTGTTTGTCCTGCTTCTTCAACGGCTCTGTATCTTATGCCGTTTATTACAATCTCTTTTTCCATTGTCTTTCGTTTTTATTGTTTTTCTTTTTGATAGATTATTTCTAAACCTAAGAAGTCCGCAACTTCTTTTTCAAACAATGCTCCTGCACTGCTCCGCCAATCTGTCAAAAGATATATTGCCGTGCTTTCCGTCAATACTCGGATATTTTCGTTTTTCAAATAGCGTGTGCGCTGTTTTAATGTCAAGTTCTCAAACGGAGTACTTAGGCATTCAAACGGTATGCTTATGCCTTCAAGCCATACGTCATTTCCTGCTATATGTTCGGCAAACTCTAATGGGTTGAATACCTGACAATCGGGATATGTCTTTCTTAAATACATTTCCGCTTCGGCAAATTTTTTGATTGTTTCTTCGCTTACTGCGTTAATGTCATATGTTCCGATTTTTCCGCTGATAAATATTTTTTTGCTGTTCATTTTCGGTTATTGTTTTTGTTTATTATTTTCTGAAACTTTTTGTGTTAATGACTATTTTGTTACACATTTCTTTCAAACGGTCGGCAACTCTTTCGCCGTAATTCTGTGCTATCTGCTCGGTGTTTAGGTTGGAAGTGATTATCGTAACGGAATTGGTGCTGTCATAGCGTTCAAAAATCGTCTCGGTTATCGGTGAGATAGTATTGCCGAAGATTTTGACATTGTCCGTTTCCGTTCCCAAATCATCAATAAACAACCGTAAAGATTTTTTTACTGATTGAAGTTTTTCTTCGTTTGTACGTGCTAACTGCGAAAGTTTTATCGCTGAAATCTTCTCAACAGGTGCAGACCATATTCCCTCTTTGGTTGCCTTATTGACGGCGTTGAGTACATCACAGACGGCATTTGCCAAAGTTGTCTTGCCTGTGCCAACTGAACCAATAATCAAAAGCCACCGTTTAGCTCTCTTACTCGCAATCCAACGGCTCGCCAACTCTACGGCTTTGTGTATCTCGGGATTTTTCTCATATTGCACCCCTCGGTATTGCACCTGCGAAACATAGGCTTTACCCAACCAAGAGAAAACATCCTGTTCGGTAAGTTTGCTTTCAGGTGATAATGTCGCTCTGCCCGTAGTCTGTCGTTGGGTCAATGTGTGTTCTAAAATCTGCTGTATTGTTTGCATGGTTCGTGTCGTTTTTATTTCTATGCTGCGTCCTCTCCCAAGTTCTTACCGCCGCTCGCCAATCTTTCATCGGGTTTTTTCCAATCATCCAACCCTTACTTTCATAAAAATCAAAAAAGATTTCTGCGGAAATATTGTTTTGTCGCTCCTTGCAGTAGTCCGCTATCTCTTGGATTGTCGGTTTGATAAAAACTTTTCTTTCTTTTTTGGCGGAACTTTTTTCTTTCTTTCCGCTTTCTTCGGCGTTTAGAGAAGTGTTATTTTTTGCGTTTTCAATAAAAATTTTTTCTTGCTCCCCTGCGTCAGTAGGGGGGCATATATGAGTAATATCTTTAGATATTACGAATATAGGGGGGTTAATATTCTTAATATTCTTATTAAGGGTGCCCTCAACATCGCCATCAATGTTGCCCTCAACCCTGCCGTTATCTTGCCTTAAATCTTCGTAACAATCATAATTATAGACAATAAACCGTGTCAATCTCTTGTCCGTAACCCTGCCCTCAATGTTGCCCTCAACCCTGCCCACTACCTTATCTCTTATCAAAATATCAATAGCCGTTCTGACCTGTTTTATAGACAAGGAATTTTCTTTTGCAATTTGATTAAGGGTAGTAAAAAGTTCTCCTCTTTGTAGCAAAACTCCGTTCTCAAAGGTTTCCGAGAAAACGGCTTTTTCCAAAAGGTATGTATAAGTCATAAAAACAGGTGGCTTTTTCCTGTATTTTATAGACAAGTCCGTATTTGTTTTATACCACCTGCACATAACTTTACTAAATGTTTTGATTATAACCTTGATTAAATAATGACAATTCAGTTTTTGCGTAACTCAAAAGCGAACGGATTTCATCGCTTTGATGTACTAATGTTGCACCCAATCTGTCGCACCAATCACAAAGAAATAACTCATCTTTGCATTTGGCTTTGATAAACTCTTGTACTATCGTAGGAGGTGATTTAAACAAAAGATTTTCTTTCGCAATAAATAACTCGTCTTTCGCCTCATTTAAGGCTTTTTTGCAATCGGCGGTAAGTTTGCCCACACTTGCAATAAAAACGCCTGTACGGGCTAATCTGTCCGTTAAATTGGCAGGCTCATTGATTATCTCCTGCTCTGTAAAACTTTGTACCTCGGATAAGTATTCCGAATATTGATTATAAATTTCCTGTTCCATAATCATAAAAATTTAAATATTCACACCTCGCATTGACATCACATTTAATCGTTGTGCTTTTACCCTGTTTCTTCGCTTTCAATGTTAATAAAAAACAAGTACCTTTAAATCCGTAAGATGAACAACATTCTGTGCGGTAAATCTTTCTAAAAGGCGGTTCGCTATCCTCCGTGAATGTGATAAATGGTTTTTCGCTTGTCATCGTCTTTAACGTTTTTGAAAATTCCTTGCCTCTACAAGAGTTACGGTCATTTGCGCACCGTAATGTCTGCATTCTTTGATAAAGGTCATTAAACGGACGGATATTTTAGCACGCTCGCCTCTTATCTTGGCATAGATATTCTTTCCGCCATTATTGTTGAAGATTATAACAAAATCCTGCATATCTTAAAACTTTTTTGTACGTTCAATATAATCCAAAACCTCGCTCTTTTTTACTCCTGCTTTGGTTTTGGTAAATTCTCTGTTGCGGACAAGACGGTAAAACGTAGTGTTGCTGGAAATATTCAACATCTCCATTGCCTCTTTTGTGGTTATATAATCTTCGTCCAAACTTCTCGCCCTCTCTAACTCTTTGCCTTTCTCCATTGCTTTATAAAGATACATAGTAAAATCTTCAGGCGACATATAAAGCATTGTCATAGGCTGTACTTGTACTGCCATAATCACATACTTTTTAAAAGGTTATCAATGTAATTAATTTCTTCTATACTGCTCGGGCGGAGATGTTTATTCATCTCATATTCCTTATAATCACCGAAGAAATGATTGTCTATACAACGGATAAAATTCTCCGTATCAGACCTTATGCTTAACAACTGACTTTTTGTTAAGCAATCCAAATACTTGAATTGTGCCATAGTTTTGATTGTTTTGATTAATAAAAAGCGGTATGCAGAAATATTCTCTACGTCCTGCATACCCATCTTAAAAAAAGACGAACAAAAAATAAATTATTAATTATAAAACAAATTAAGACCAACGGATTATCTTTAATGTCTATATCCTAAAAAGACAAATCCTTTTATTAGAAAAATGGTATTTCCTACGTTTCCACTTTTGTACGGTCGGACGGTTTCGCTCCGTCATCTTATTGCTTTTTTAGGACATAATGTCATAAATTTGTCATAAAATGTCCTGAAAAAGACTAAAAAAATATGCCTATATTTTCAGAATATAAAAGCAATGTGTTTTATCGTTTAAACTACGACCGCCAAACTAAACAAAATATATGAAAAATTTAAAAAACAAGAACTCTAACCGCTATTTAACGGTAAGTCTTATTCCGTCTGAAACTTCCGTTTCCTTGTAGTATTTAGACAAATCAATGTCGGAATTATCAGTTTGAAACGCTTTAACATCAAACGTTTTCTTAACACTCGGTAAAACGTAAGTCATTTGCAAACGCTGAAACTTGGCTTGTTTTACGCCGTTTGTTCTCATTAATTCAGTCAGGTAATCTTTGAGTTGTTTTAACTTATCTTTGACTTGTTTCTCCTGCTCTATAAGTGTGCATACTTCGTTGATAACATCTTCTTCAACGGTTAGTTCCGTCGATATGCCCAATACTTCCCGATAGTCTTTGTATTCTTCTTTCTCAATCAACGGTATAAACTTTTCTATCGTTTCAAAAGGAACTAAATCAAAGTCCGTTAATTCACATCTGTTTTTTGTTCTGTTTAACCAAATCAAACGACCTTTAGTTGCCTTAATTCCCGTTGTGTGATAAAGCATATAAGCACCGAATGAACATTGATATTTAACGCTCTCCAAATGAACCTTGCTTGTTGTCTTAACATCTGCGACAATCAAATCCTCGTTTTCAAATATCAGTTTGTCAATATTCGTTGCAAGTAAAGTATTGTATGATACTGAAAACTCGCTGACTAAAACATCTTGTTTCTTTGAGATATAATCATCAAGCAAGGCGTTGTATTGGCAATCAACAAACGGCGGTATCTCCCCGTATTTATCATACATTTCCAATACTTCGTGAAGCATTGTGCCACGCTCTGCCGCCTGTTGCAATACATCTTCTTTGATAAAAGAATAATCAGGCGTAAGGTTAAAGGATTTTAAAACTCTTGTAAGAGTGTGTTTGATTTTCTCCTCACCTAACATATAGTAGTGTCCGTCCGCAAAGAAACGGACACTTGTTTTCAAGTTGTTTAAATATTCTGCTTTATTCATAATCTTCTGGTTTATAATCTTCAGCATCCGAAACACCTGCGGCTTTCAATACTTGATACCGAATTACACTAATAGGTCTGGTTTTAGGATTTTGTGAAATTCCCCAAGCCTTTGCACAATCTGCAATATCGTCAAATACAATACCGCCACCGTGTTCATCACTTTCCCATTTTTGCTTAAATTGTTCTTTTGTCATTACTTGAGAGGCTGTCTGTTGTTGTGGTGTTTCTTTTTCCTTTAACTCGTGATACTTCTGAATAGCAAAGTTTCTTAATTCTTGGTTTTTTGAGTTGTATTTCAGTTTCGGAAAATCCTCGTTCATAAGTTTCGTTACTTCCTTTGAAGTATTGCACATCTCAATCTTTAAGGTAAATTCTTCACGTTCCGAAGTTTGATTGCTGTCGCTGTCTAATTCGTCAAGACCTGCTCTTATCTGAAAATCTCGGCAGATAATATATTTTCTACTGTAAGACAGTAAAGAGCCATAGACTTGGTTGCTGTCCATTCCTTTCTTTTCAAAGCAAGTCATCGGGACATCCATCTCCGTTGTCATCGCTCTGCCGTTCTCCAAATCTTCAAAACGTGCTTCTAAATGTATTACAAGGAAGTTTCCGCATTGTTGCGCCGTTTCCTTTATAATGGAATAGTTGAGATTATTTTCTTGAAGCAAAGGCACTAACTTACTGTATATCTGCTCTACGCTTCGGTAGTTGTATTTTCCGAAATCGTTTTTATTGTTCTTATCAATATTCATCTCCATACGGATTTTATTGATTTTCTCCATAAGAGAAAGTTTTTTATTCTCGTCTGCCATAACTAACACGCTTTTATTAATTGTCTTATTCTTTCATATTCCGTCATTGAGTTATCAGACGGAAACATATCCTCATACTTCTGTTGCATTATTTCCTGCATCTTCTCTGCTTCAATTTGAAGATATTTGGGATTTAACGTTTCCCAAAAGGTCATAAGTAAATCTAAGTTCTTGTTGCCCATAATTAATTGTATTTATTGATTTGTAACTCCCTTGCTATATCAAGGACTTCTTGCAAAGACATCTTCGGCACATAGTGTTCATTTTCGCCGTCATAGTAAAAGATGTCATCTGTGTGATTTTCGGCGGTAATGTATCTGTATTTATCAAAATGATACTGCCGAAACTCTCTTCCAAAAATATTTTTTGAAAATATTTTGCCCAAAGCAAAGACGTATTTCCGTATAAAATACATCGATTCGACTTTGACGTCTTCTAACTTTTGGAGAATGTCATTAAAATCACATTCTCTTTGATATTGAATATTCGCAATATCAATACTTAATCCTGTTGCCATAATCTTTAATTGTTTTTATTATTAAATAGCGCCTGCAAGCAAACTCAATCACTTGCAGACAAATTAAAAAACTTATATAAATGAAACCAATTAAGGTCTTATCAAATCTTCAAGTTCTTTAATGCGAACTTCAATTTCTTTGCTTCGCTTTAAATTCACTTCAAAATGATTGTTGATAATTTGAAGTTCATTTTTTAGAGAATTGAGTTCGTTTTTTATATCGTTTATTTCTTCGCTTGTCATTGCTAATGAAATTTTATTGTTTTCTAAACTAATTATATAAGTCTTTCAGTGTTTTTGCAGTATCTTATTAAATAAGACTTACAAAGATTTTTACTGATATACTTATTTCTCCGTTATTTAACTCTTGTTTTTTGCTTTGGCTTTATTGATATAACTTCCATCGTTATACGCTTTGCCGCTAAAAACCCAATGTGTCAATGAACTTTTCTTTCTTGTGCGGTATAAAAGAAATCTCTTTCTCTTATACCAAGGGAATTACCCAAGACTAAAGTACCTAATCTTCTAAAATTACTCCGTTATATTCTTTGAGTGCTATGTAACGGATTTTTCTCTGCTGCTCAGATTTTTCACTTTGAAAACATAAGGCATTATATACAGATGTTTCCGTACAATCAAAAACCTTTGCAATCTTTCTAATATTCTCTCTGCTTATCCGTATTCTCTTTTTCATTTTTGTCAGTTTCTATAAAATTCGTAAATTTGCAGCCGTTTGAATAATTCAAACTTTTTGCAAAATTACAACAAATATTCTAAATAGAGAATAATTTTAGAATAAAAAGAGAATAAAAGGATTAAAATATTTTGCAATATTTTAGAAATCAAATGAATAGAAAATGAGTTATATTGAAAGTTTATTAAAAGAAAATGGCGAAAAATTGCTAAATCTTTTAAACAAAAAGAAGATTATGCCATATAATTACTTTGATGAGTTAAATTTAACTCAAAATGAGATTAATGAAATTCTTAAAGAATTCTGTAAGTTAGAACTTATAGAACAAGCAAAACCAAAATCTGTTTACAGGATAACATTAAAGGGAGAAAATGTATGTAAAAATGGATTTAATAAGTATTATAAACAAATACTTAAGGAAAATAATCGTGAAAATAGGAAAAAAAATCTCTTAACCAACACTGCAATATTTCAAAATATCATAGAGCCGATTATAACCATTCTTGCATTTGGACTTGCTGTTTATTCTGCTTTCTTTAAGTAAATATGTTATATACAGAGAGGCATATGGCAGTAAGAGAAGTAAAGAGTATAAAAAATGATTTAAGTTGTTCTTGCAACATAGTCTTATATTCCTTTGCCGCCCTTGTTCTATAATATTTTTTTAATAAAGAATAGCAAATCCATATAAGATACGTTTTGTATAATAACAAAAGAATGCTAATAAAAATTACAATAAATAGTATCATAGTATTTTGTATTTGATTTTGCAAAATTACGAACAAAAAGAGAATTTTAATATAATTTAAAACTAAAAATAAAATGGATATTCAGAAAATATTAAAAGAGATAAAAATAAAAGAGAACTTATCTCAAAAAGAAATTGCAGAAAAATTAGATGTTCCCGCAAGTTATATTTCCGATATGATAGCAGGGAGAAAGACTATTACAGGAAAAACTATTAAAAAATTTAAATCAGTTTTCCCTTATTGCTTTCCTCAAGAAGCAGAATTGCCTTTCTCAGCAACCACGGAAAGAAAAAGCGTCTTTTCTGAAAAGAATATTGAGGTATTAGATAGATTATTAACAATGCTTGAACAATCTCTAATAGAGAAAGATAAGCAAATTGCAACATTACAGGAACAAGTCAGCAAATTGATTGACAGTAAATAAATTATTCAGCATTGTTTAATTTCTCTTGCAGTCTATTAATGGTCTGCAAGAGAAAATGATTGTCTTGTAATACCTGTTCGGCACGTTCGGACATCTCAACGGCTTGCCTTGACATTTCTTTTATTTCATCAAACTGCCCTTTAAGGTCGTTTATTTCCTTAATCAAACTGTCAATAATCTCCGTTTGTGATATTGGCTTATCATAGACGGCTTTTAATCGGCTTAAATTTCTTTCCGATACGACCCTGACATTTCTGTACATATCCGACAATACCGGTTGTTGTATTCCCGATATTTTCGCAATCTCTGTAATGGTGCAGCACCGCTTTTGTATCAAGTCATTAAGAATATCAACGACTTCATTATGTCTTGCCTGCGCTTTCTCATCTGTCAGAAAATAAGGATTACCGATAATTTTTGGCTTCTTCGTAGTGTTCATTTTATAAGTTTTTTAATTTTCAAAATAAAGTGCCACATTAGTAAATTCTTCTCTTACTTCGTTAAAATCTTTTCAGAAAAGAATTTACTAAAACGGCTTATTGGTTTAGAATTTCTTTCCTGCGTTAAAGAAATCTTCTATACCGTTAAAAATCATTCCTATGATTAACAATATACTTAACATATTTCTTTTCTCCTATGTTTTTTAATTGTTACTAACTACCTTTAATGCCTGTTCCAAAACTCTTGCCTGCGATAAGGCTTCTGCGTTTTCTTCATCAGATACTTCTTGCGATTCTGCTTCGTTTATCTTTTCTTCAATAAACATTGAGATATGCTTAAAATATTCACTGCACCACTGACCGCTTGACAACTCAATCTGTACAAATAACAGATTTAAGTAATTATCAAGTATCTTATAACTCTCGCAATCCTCAATCTTACTTACATTCTTAACTTCTTTTTGAATATTGTCAATAAGATATAAGACAAACGCTCTTGTCCTCTCACCCTCTCCGAATACAAGAGTCTTGTTTCCGAATTCATCAAGAGTTACTATCATTGCAGGTTTCCCCCACAACGCATATTTCTTAACGTCTTGAATTTTTCTTTTACCTACATTAAATTCCATTGTCTTTAATTTTTTGCAAAGTTACTAATTATTTTATTTTTTGCCAAACATTCTGTCATATACGGGAGAATAAAATGACAACACCAACGCATTATCAAAGGAAGTTACATCATTTGTTATAACAGAATTAAGTTCATCAACCTTATAGTATCTTTGGCAATTATTTATTGCTTTGATTATTGAAGATACTATCTTGTAAGACTTCCCCGTTATATTTACAGACAGAGTAAAATCCTTATCATTACATTTTATCTCGTCTTCGGCGATAAGGTTGGTAAGTGCTTTAACACACTTACCAAACATATTTTGCCTACTTTCTTTTGTTACTCCTGCCATTATTTCACCTCTCTTTCTATTATGGATATTTCAATTCTATAGTCAAGACTTTCTATGTTTTTATACAAACAACCGTTCGTAAGCGACCAAAACCAACCTTGTTTGGTATATTCTTTAAGCAGATTGGTTCTAAAATCCATAGCGTCCTCTTTTTTCGCAAACACCGTGATATTTGTTGCTGGCATTTGTACGCCATCTTCTACGTGTTCATCAACAACAATAAATACGTTACTTAATTTCTTTGCACTCATTATTCTAACTCCTTTCCTGTTATTGTGTAGTTAATAACCGACGAATCATTATCCATTTGAACCGCCGTATCTCCTTGCAAGACGATTTTCCAACCGTCATTTTCTGCGCGTGAAACTTCTTCCAGCATTGCAACCGTTGCAATACATTTGTCTTTAAAAACTCCTAATATTTCAACATTGTAGGAGTTTTTTTCTCTAATCTCTCTTGTTAAAACAAATACTTTCATTTCTTCCTTTTTTTATTTTTTTAATTACTTGTAACCAATAATTCCAACAATTAAGCGTTATTACCTGACTTTTAAGATAATAACGATACGGGTCAATTGCAAATAAGGTTTTTGCACTTGCTATCGCTATATATCTCCATTTTATACCCGTTACGTTTGCCGTATAATGTTTTCATTTTTTTACTCACTTTTTAAACTTGTTATTAAACTAATCATCACCGAAACGGCAACGACAACAACTATTCCGAATAATAATCCTATTGTCTTATCAATCAACAGGAAATTTACAACTCCGTTTGCAGAGTATATCGCCATAAATACGGTGATAATACTCAATAAAATTTTTGTTCCCATCTTCTTATACTATTTCTTTATTAAACCTATGTTTCTTTTCGTAATCCTCCCAACTTTCCCAATCCTCCTCAACCGCTCCATAATACCAATTCAAATATCTTTCATATTCGTCATCGGTCATATTATCATATCTTGAATAATATTGCTCCCACGGGTCAATATATTCAAAAGGATAAACTTCCGTGCAGTTCTCAATAATATCAAAGACTAAGTTTTGACAATTCTCCAACTCACTTAATACGGTAACTTCTGCGTCTGTATGAGGATGATGATAGCCACACGAAAGATTTATACAACTTAATCCAACCCCGTTTTCAATCAGAGTTAAAACATCTGTAACGCTACCGTCTGCTATTCTATAACCGAATTTCTGATAATCAAAACTATCAATAAAATTCGTACTGCACACATCCACACCGCACATTGTCGTAATCAAATCATTATTTCCACGTCTGTCGGGTTCTATAATAAACCTACAATCTTTAAAGAAACTCAAATCTGCCTGACTACTACCAACACAACCGATTTCTTCACCGACAAAAAACGCAACCTTTATATTATCATAGCGCTCCAAACAATTTAACGCTATGAATATTCCGTTTTTATCGTCCGCACCTAATCCGCATTGCTTCTTATGTTTATTACTCCAACCTATTATTGTGTCATCAAGGATTATTGTCTTAAAATCCTTTGGATGAAAATGCTGCACTTGGTCAATATGAGCAACAACACAAGGATAAGTTTCAGCCTCGCCTTTTGTTATAAACAAATTACCTGCAAAGTCTTGTGTAAATGTTGCTTTACGCTCTCTTATCTTTTGCTTAAGATAATTACGCATTTTTCTTTCCTGTCCCGAAAGGGAGTGTATTGAATACAACTCCCTCAACATCTCTACATTTTTCATTATGGTATCTTATTTTATTAATTCT
The DNA here is from genome assembly GCA_017480245.1 of Bacteroidales bacterium. Taxonomy (GTDB): domain Bacteria; phylum Bacteroidota; class Bacteroidia; order Bacteroidales; family P3; genus Scybalousia_A. Next base: position 15,398 of record JAFVBA010000002.1, read on the forward strand.
TCAATAGATTTACTTTGCAATATTTCCGAATAATCTTTTGCCAAAAGAATTTGCGCTGCTTTATATCTTTTTATCATCTCATCGGCATTCAAATTATCCGCAAATTTCAATTTTATTGCTTGCGTTCTTGTAAATAATGTTATTCCGTTATAATCAATAGTTTCAACGTGCGGAGTATGGGCTGCCCTGAGCCATTTTCGGTCGTCTTTCGTAACAACCTTTGTGTAATAATTGCCATCAGTACGCACACAATATTCATCTTTATTGCGTTCAAAGTCATAGTCCTCCAAATCTTCTATCCAAATGGCATCATCTTCATAGATATAACATTCGTGCATTTTGCTATATCTTAGATAACGAGTATTCTCATACCAACAACCATCACTCTCGCAATAATACAATTCATCACAATGAGCATAATATTCATAGGTGTCTTCAGTATAATATAGGTTATCAGTAAAGTAGTACCATTCTTCAGTATCAGATGTTCTAACGCAATTCTCCACCAAATACGCTCCGCTTCTATCAACAGGATAGCATATTTCTTCATCATCTTCGTAATAATAATCATCTGCATCTTCACAATACACTGCCTCATATTCATCAATCCAACAATCGTGGACAGAAGAATATACTTCGCCCTCGTGATTATCTTCTAATTCTCCGTCCGTATTTTCCAATATGTGCGTATAATCGTCTTTGTAATCATAAGCAGCGTGGTCATCCATATTATAATATTTAAATGTATCTAAATAGCAAACAGGGTCTCCGTAATCTACATCTAAATATACGCTCAATTCTTCCTTAAAACGCTCACCCTTTAGATTAACGATATTGTCTGCATTTGAACAACTACATCCGACAGGTTTATACAAATCAATCTTTCCTTGTGCTATACACATATCCACAAGAATTTGTTGTAACTCAGGCTTACAATCTGTTGAATATTGTCTATCCAAGTATCTGTAAGTATTACCATCGCAATCTTGTGCGTTATCCCACAATATCGCACGTGCAACAACTTTATCATCATTGTTTGTTAAGTATGCAGCGTGGCATTCTTTTCTTGTATGGTCTGCATACATTCGCCATAATCCTCTATCTTCCATACAAGAATGGAAATTCCCCTCACATTGTTCGCCTGAATAGATACGTTCAAACTCGTGGTCTATATGCAATTTATAATCATTGCTTTCAACGTATGCTTTCCATTTAGCCGAAAACAGTTCAGCTAATCTATTCGATACCCTTTCAGGTATGCTTAATCCCGTATTCTTCAAACTTTTCAGATACAATACGCTGGCTTTTTCTCTGACATTAGGATGTCCCTCACGTGAATAAGCAATATATTTACTACGTTTTTCATAATTTACGGAAACACGGAATTTTGAAAACTCAGGAATAAACAATATAAACGCCCGATTTCCAAACCTCTCAAAACAAATTGTTCTGGATTCTCCCAACTCGTCAATGTTATCCAATAGACAATCATCCGTCCATTGTAATTCTGCGAACTTTTTACGCCAAATCTCTGAATTTCTCATCTGAGAGCGGAAAGCCTTATCCGTTAATAACTCAAAACTAAACTTGTTTAGTCTGTCTTCTTTTCCACAATTACGCATAAATTTTGCGTACAATTCTTTCTTTTCTTCTAAATTTTTCATTGCTTTATTATTTTATTAGTTAGTAATTCGCGCCGTTTATAGAATTGAACTATATTTGCGACCATCTCGCAACGGCAAAACAAAAAAAGACGGCTACATTTGTAACCGTCTGACAACAAAAAAAGACACTCAGTTTTCTAAGTGTCTTTTAAATTTTCAAACGCATATTAATTATTTTGCGTTGAATGTTTTTTGTCCCATATCTTAAAAAAGATAAAACCTACAATCGCAATAACTCCTACGGTTATTAACATAAAATCGGCTCCCATAACTATTCTCCTTTCTTGTTTATTGATAATACAAAACCTACTATTGTTATAAGTAATACAACCACAATTGCAACTACTTTTCCCCTTATTGTCCATTCGCCAAAGTTACTTAAACTTGATGCTATTATTACTGCCGTAATAACATACTTCGCTATATCTAATAGCCAATCCGCAAATTTTTCCTTTAATTTCTCCATAGTTTAATTATTCAAACCGTTTGCAAATTTATTACTTTTTCTTAACATAAGAAAATTTTTGTTTCAAAAGTTTGTATTGCACATCAATTTGCAATGTTTCAATCTCACCCAAACGTAACATATCGCAATACATTAAAGTAAATTCCCTTTGTGCTTTCTTGTCTAAATTAGACAAACGATATTTATTCCTACGATATGTCCAGATAAATTTTTGTAATTCTCTCGGTGTTAATTCAGATAAATAATTTATTGCCACCTCTCGCCATTTTGGCATTAATTCATTTAATACTTCTTTATTCATTATCTTATCCTCCTTTTTAACCCCTCGCAATATGCAATACGTAAATCATCGTATATTGTAGGTTGTTTCGTTAATACTCTTTTTTGCCTCTGTCCGCAATCCTCTAATGTTTGAATACATCTTAACTGAAGTATTGCAGTAGCAAACTCATCCTTTACTTCCTTTTGTCTTTTGCGTGCATAATATCCACGCACGGCATTATTGTTTCTTGTATTCATTTGATTATTTGTTTTATTGATTTGTGATTGTGCAAAATATTTTCTACATTTGCACAACCTATTTATTTATAGTCTTTATTGCTCCCTTGTAATCGGTACGTTTAAGACCTGTTCGGATATAATATTTGCAATACAGAACGATACCATTTGCAAATATAGACTTATTCAATACTCCCAGCTGACATAATCCACAATATTCACTGATATTAACTAACGTGATAATATTGCTTTGTTACTGCGTATCATATTTATTCAGTCTGTCCGTAATCCAATGCGACAAGTCCGACATCTCACCCATAGACCTGCGGCGGTATCTTACGGCTGTTATTGTCCCGTTTCCTCGTTACTCCCATTTGCTTTGTCCTTTTGTTATTATTAGTACATATATAATATATATCATCTAATACGTAACAATACGACCCTAACAATACGGCAATTCAACGGTATGGGTTATTTAGTGCCGTTTATGGATTTGCACCATACAAGCCACTCTGGAACGGCAATCCTGCAAATATCCTATTTGCTATCCTTTGCCGCTTTCATCATTGCAGCATAATCCGTTGCCTTCTTTTTATCCTTGATTACTTGGTATAAATATTGAAGTAGAAAAAAACACGATGTACCTTTTGCCGTGAATCTTATGCCAGCCTCTTTTGCCTCCTCCTCTGTTATTGGTAGATA
>JAFVBA010000003.1 GCA_017480245.1 Bacteroidales bacterium
ACCTTCTTGTTTTTACAAAATTAAATTACTTATACAATATTATTGACGTTTTTCTATTTAAGAAGAATAACAATGGATATGAGTATGTAAAAACAATGCACCTTGATAAGATGTACTCCTGCAGTGAGGCCTATTTCTTAAGCAATGGTACTTTACTTGTCGTTGATGGTTATCTATCACGACAAAAAAACTATAACACCTTCTATCAATTAGTTCTTTTTGATATTGAAGAAGAAAAAGAAATAAAACGCACATCTCCTTACCTTGAATTACCGATGACAAATTATTTCGGACCGACAAAGTTGGTAACCGTTACCGATAATTCTATATTATTCTCTCAAAAAGGTATTTATAAAATATATGAATACGATTATAATCTCAACCTTATCGACAGTTTCTACAATAAAGATTTGAAATGGAAAACTTATCCTAAAAAGAAACATGACAAGATATTACAACAATTTGATGAACCTGCAGACAGAATGGGTATTATGGTTCAGGATGCTTATAAACATTCGTTAATATCTCAATTATACTACAATGACGGTAAGCTATTAGTTACTTATTTTAATCCTTACAATAAATGCTCTATTTCATACGATGTTTGGCAAAAGGAAAACGGTCATTGGGTTTTAAAAATGAAATCCGTCTCCGACCGTCTCGAAAAGAAATTTGAAAAAGTCAAGAAATATAAGCGCTTGTCTTGGCTTCTCGGAGATTATTTCTTTTTGCACAAGGACAGATTGATTGTAGTGCATAACGGAATACCTATATCGCAGGCAAAACAGTTCAATATGTCTGACAAAGAGTTTGAACAACTGGAAAAAGACTATTATTCCGAACACTCTGACAAATTATTAATAGATATATTTAAAATAAAATTTTAAAATGAAAAGAATTGCGTTAGTTATTTGCATTATACTATCAACAAGTCTATTTGCTCAAAAGGATTTGTATGATATGGTCGGAAACAAAATAGAAATCAATTCAGAAAAAACCTCTGTTATCGTTTTGTTTTCCACTTCTAGTTGTCATAAATGCTATGAAGACCTTAACGATTGCTTTGTAGATAAAGACTTTTTTAATAAAAATGACGTAGATGTATATATCGTTACCAACATTACAAAAGAAAACAATTCGGATATGCAATACAAAAGGGATTTGTACGACAGTATGAAAAAATATTTCCCTTTGTGTAAGAATATTTGTTTTAATACTCAACGAAAACGAGGCAAACCCATCTTTTGTTCAGTAAAAATCAATGAATTTTTTCTTCCTAATGTATTTATTCTAAAAGATAAGAAACTAATAAAGTTTTACGAAACAGAAGAAGCGTTTATAAAAAGTCTTTAAACAGAAAACGGAAGATAATTTTCCTAATAAACTATCTTCCGTTTTATTTTTCTATGGATTTTATTATTTGATTATAGTTTTAATCCATGAAAACAAATCATCTAAATTGTAATCTCCCGAATGAGGTCGATTATAAGGCAAAGCAAAATCAACATTTTTGCCGTTATTAAGCAATTTGGTAGCAAGGTTGATTGAAATCTGAAATCCCGTGTCCCTGTCCCTTGCGCCTTGTCTTATATACCAATTAGGAGCATTGGTTGCGGATTTGTTACCGATAAAGTTCATAGGATTATACAGATAAACCATTTGTGCAACCTTATCATTGCTGCGCGTTTGATTGCCTTGGGCTTTCATGATTGAGTATTGAGTGAAATTGGCACTGTTGCCGTATTCATCACCAAAGACATTATTTTCTGCACTTGCCGCAGAATTTTTTGTAACGCCCTTGCTGTCAAAAGCAGGCGGATTCTTCAATTGCTGAGTTGAGGCTACGTAATTAAGATATTTGTTCATATCAATATCAATTACGAATTCACCTTGATTTTGTTGCATAAACATAGGATTGTCTTTACTGTTGCGTCTGTTGTTTCTCGGATTGGAATTAGCGTTTCCTCCTTGTTCAAAACCGTTATCTCTTCCCATAGGAGGTCTGCCGCCACCGAAATCACCGCCTCCGCCCATCATCGGAGGACGCTCACCTGAAAAATCACCTCTGCCTCTGCGCATATTTCTGCCATCATTATCCGAATCATTGCCGCGTGCATCTGCATTTCTTCTGCCGCCGTTGGCTGCATTCATCATAGGAAATTTTTTCTCATTAAGCACTATTCCCATATTGTCAGGCAAAAATATTCCTTCGTTTTTCGCTTTTTGGAACGAAAGAATAAGCCATGATTTCAAATAATCCATATAATTGGCGCTTGTTATCAAATCTCCTTTTTTGACAAAGCGCATATCCTGTGGTGCGGTGAGTTTTAAGGAATTTATATACGAAGGATATTGCGCAGAAAGTTCTTCAGAAATTTGTTTCAACTCTTTTGACAAATCCCTTACGGAATCATTGGTACAGGAATACAGCCATTCGTAAGCCATATCCGCATGGTCTAAATCCGTTATCGGACAATAGCAAACGGATGCAAACACATCATCGGTTGCTTTAGCCGCACCCATAGCGTCAAGTAACTTATCAAAAGCAGGGTGATTGCCCGTAGCGCCCAAAAGCGACGACATAGCACCGCCGGCACTCGTTCCGTCGGTTATAATCATATTGGCATCGCCCTCAATAACCTCATCATTGTACTTCAAATAACGTACTGCGGCTTTTAAATCCAATAAAGCGTTAGGCGCTCTTCCTGTATAGATACTAACACCCTTACTTCTTACGACGGAATTAGAACCTCTTGTTCCTGGAATACAAACCACATAACCCTCCAGCAATGCCCTGCCCGTAGCATCATCTTTGGACGGAGGGGCTGCCTTTGCTGCCATATAACCGCCTACATACGTGCGCAAAAATACAGGAATACCCTTGTGCTTACCTATACTCTGCTCGGGAACATATATATTCAGCGTTTGGTATGCAGAATCTTCTACATTGGTTACGTAAAAAATCCCTTCGTATGCACGGTATTTTACTTGCGTGCCATCATACATCACAAGCGTTTGCTCAGAGAATTTGCTATTATCAAAACGTAAATCCTTTTCTTGTGCATTCAGTGTAAAACATCCGCACAAAAGCAAACTAAGAATTGAAAATAATCTGTTTTTCATATCATTAGAAATTTTATGATGCAAATTTACGAAAAAATTATTTGTTGAACAAAAAATATTTTCATCATTAAATTTCCTTCAGAAGAAAGTATAAATATAAATATGTACAAGTTGCAGAGATAATTTAAATAAATTTATCTTGTTTTTTTATTATATAAAAATAAAGTGCCGTTTCTGTAAATTCTTTTCTGAAAACATTTCACTCTTTTCTGAAAAGAATCTCGTAAAACGGCACTTTGTTTTTACAATCTATTATTTTGTGTTCTTCAGATTGTAAATACTTATTTTATAATTGTTTGTCTGCAATTTCTCTTCCTGCGCGAAGGGCTTTGATGTTGGCTTCAACAATTTCTTCACCCTTTCTTGCGAAGTTAGCACGCACTGCATCTTCCAATTTTTCAATATCAATCTTAAGATACTTACTTGCAGCACCCAAAACAACCATATTAACACCCTTAGGATTCTTTACTTCTTTTGCAACTGAAGTAAAATCGTGGAAGATATGGTTAGGAATCTTGTTAATTTCCTTTTCTATCTCCGCCATATCAGGATAGTTAGGAATATTTACGAAAGGATTGGAGTCAGTTATAATCCAGCCTGTCTTTTTATTCAAGAAATTAACGTAACGAAGCGCTTCCATAGGTTCAACTGACAAGATAAGGTCGCACTGTCCCTCAGGGATAAGGTCAGAAGAGATAGGCTCATCACTCAAACGCAAATGTGATTGAACGTCTCCGCCTCTTTGGCTCATGCCGTGAGTTTCCGCCTGTTTCATATACATTCCCATTTCAAGAGCTGCTTTAGATATGATGGCAGCACTTGACAATGCTCCCATACCGCCTACTCCGCACAATATTATATCTATTTTCATTTCTTTGTTCTCCTTATTTCTTTAACATTTTACGTTTTTTGTTAGCCCAAACGATACAATCTCTTCTCGGAATGATAACGCTGACACCTTTGTATGCTATTTCCTCTTTCATAATCTTCACGTTTTCTTCGTGATTCTTTGCCAAAGGAGAAAGAACTCTTATGTGTGCAGGATCAACTCCGATACCGGTACAGATACTCTCTATTCTGCCTGTTGCAGATGATTTCTGAGAACCTGTCATTGCAGTAATATCGTTGTCAAGTATGATAACCGTTACAGGAATATTATCTACGCAACAGTCAAGTAAGCCAGTCATACCGCTGTGTGTGAAAGTGGAGTCTCCAATTACGGCAACGGTAGGTTTTAAATCTGCCTCGGCAGCACCTTTTGCCATAGTGATGGACGCACCCATATCAACGGTAGAATAAATAGCGTTGAAAGGAGGCAGAGCACCCAAAGTATAACATCCTATATCGGAAAATACTCTTGAATCTCCGAATTCTTTCATTGCTTCGTTCAATGCAAGGTAAGAATCTCTGTGAGGACATCCGTCACATAACTTAGGAGGACGAGGAGCAACAAGACTTGGTATTTCAAATCCGCCTTCTACTTCAATGCCTACTGCTTTTGCTACGCTGTTAGGAGACAGTTCTCCGTCTCTTTGGATTGTTCCGTCCAAACGTCCGTGAATTGGTTTCTTATTCTTCAACAATCCTTTTATCAATCTTTCATAAATAGGCTGTCCTTCCTCAACTACTAACAATTCTTCGCTTTCATCGTAAAGTTTTTGCAAAAGATTTTCAGGCATTGGGTATTGTGAAACCTTTAATACGCTGTAAGGACATTTTCCGTCTTTGAAATTTTCCATCAAATAGTTATATCCCAAACCGCAAGCAACAATACCTAATTTCTTATTCTCACCTTCAATCAATTTATTGAATCCTTGATTTTCGCTTTCACGCATCAAATCCTCTTGTTTTGCTATCAAAGATTTGTAATGACGCTTAGCATTGACAGGAAGTAAGATATACTGACGTTTATCTGCAGGAAGAGTAAGGTTGTTTTGTGGTTTTACCGTTTCCTTTCTTACAACGCCTGCACGGGAATGTGCCAAACGTGTAGTAACACGTATCATTACAGGAGTATGGTACTTTTCTGATATTTCAAAAGCGTAATGTACCATATCGTAAGCCTCTTGTTGATTGGAAGGTTCCAAACAAGGAATCATAGCAAAGTCAGCATACTGACGTGAATCCTGTTCGTCCTGTGAGGAGTGCATACTTGGGTCGTCTGCAGCGATATAAACCAATCCTCCGTTAGCACCCGTGATTGCTGAGTTCATAAATGGGTCGGCTGCAACATTCATTCCTACGTGTTTGCAGCAGAACATAGCGCGTTTGCCTGCGTAAGACATTCCTATGGCTGCTTCCATAGCCGTTTTTTCGTTACAAGCCCAATTGCTTCTTATACCTAATTCTTTTGCTTGTTTTGAATCTTGAATGTATTCCGTTATTTCAGTTGATGGAGTGCCAGGGTAAGCAAATACTCCCGATAATCCTGCATCAATAGCGGCTTGAGCGATAGCCTCATCGCCCAGTAAAAGTAATTTATCCATAATATTTCTTATTTTTAAACAAATTGTTCCTTATTAAAAAAACTTCTGCAAAGTTATAAACATTTTTTGAGATGTGCAAATAAAAAAGGCGTTTTACATAATTTTTACGTCGAAAGATTACATTATGATGTACAAAAGTAATATCATATTATCGGAAATTATTACCAAAAAACAGCAGACTTTTGATAGAAATTTAGCTGACATTTTGAAAAAAGTCTGCTGTTTTTTACCAAATATAAAGCACTTTAAGGGATATAAAGAAAAAGAGCAGTCTTTATAGAAAGACCGCTCTTTAATACAGTATGGTTACTGTATATTATTTCTTAATCAACTGTTGAGTTTTGTTTATCTCGCCATTTATTACTCTTATGTAATAAACTCCTGAAGGTAAATTCTCAGAATTGATTTCCATAGTCTCTGTACCTGCTTTCAATATTTCTTCAGAAAGAACACGTCCATTAACATCTACTACAAAAACTTTAGCATCCATCGTCAAACCTTTAACGCTTAATGTTGCATTTGCTGTTGTAGGGTTAGGATATGTAAGAACTGAGAAGATATTTTCTGCATCGTTCAAAGAAGATTCTTGAGTTTTGAATGTAACACTTACCCATGCAGATTGTTTCTCACCGCAATTAGAACGAACTTTTGCAGTGTAAGTAGTATTTGCAGTTAAGTTTTCAAATGTGTAAGTAGTTGCAGTTACGTTGTTGATCGTTCCGTTATCCAACTGAACATCATAAGATGCAGCTTCTCCGTTCCAACTAATAGTAGCCGTTGTCTGTTCTGTATTTGTTACAGTCAATGCAGTAGGTGCATCACACTCAGGGTCAGGAATAGCATCTGTAGTAAAATTAACAGAAACCCAATCCGAAGTCTTACCATCACCACAGTTAGAACGAACTTTAGCAGAATAGGATGTGTTTGCCGTCAAATTATCAAATGTATAAGTTGTTGCAGTTACATTATTGATTGCTCCGTTATCCAACTGAACATCATAAGAAACAGCACTTCCGTTCCAATTAATAGTAGCTGTTGTCTCGCTTACAGAAGATACAGTTACGTTAGTAGGAGCGTTGCAAGGTTGTTCAACAGAAGAGTTGGTTGTTACACTCAATGCAGAAGACCAAGCAGAAGTTGTGCCGTCTTCACAAACAGATTGAACTTTTACGCTGTAAGTTGTTGCAGCAGTTAAGTTGTTAAATGTATAAGTGTTGGTTGTTACTTCTATTGCAGCCTCATTACCAAGTTGAACGTTGTACTTAGATGCAGTACCTGTCCAAGAAACTGTGAAAGAAGTCTCAGTTACGTTAGAAGAAGTAAGGTTAGTAGGAGCATCGCAAGGTTGAGGAGTTACAGAACCTTCATTGTTGTTATAGATAACTAAATCATCAATACTAACACCGTCTGCGTAATTACCAATATATGTAATTTTGATTTGGTAAGTAGCAGATTTGTTAGGCAATGCAATAGAGTCGGTAGTCATAGCGTCTGAAGCTTCAGTATAAGTTTGCAATTCCGTCCATTCATCTGAAGAATTTGCACGGTAAGATACAGAAATTTCATCAGTTTCACCATCCCACTCACCGATAGAATATGATAATTTCAAATAAGGATTGGTTACAGCAGACAAATCAAATATAGGGGTGATAGCATCGTCAGTAGCATAATTATAGTCATGTTTTAATGTTCCGTCATTAGAATACCACCCGCTAATTTCCCAACAATCCAAAGCATTTGTATTAGAAAAGTCTTCAGTCCAAGATTCTGCATCAGTTACAGTAACCTTTGTGCATGTTGTTTTGAAAGAGAATGTCTTTGAGAAAGGATTCTCGCCATCATCACAGATAGTTTCAATTCTGAATTCGTAAGTTGAACTTGATTCCAAGTCTGAAAGTTCAGCAGTCTTATCACTTACGGCAATAACGTCTTCATTCCAATCTTCTTCACCTTTAAGTCTGTAATAAACATTGTAAGAAGTTTTTTCTATTGCATCATTTAATGTAATCGTTGCAGAATTGTTGGTTGCTTCTACATTTACTGATTCTATCTTAGCACAAGCAGGAGCAACTTCCAAAGTCAATTCATTTATGTAAATAGCATCGTCGGATGCTTTAATAGCGATATATGTTCCTTCTCCTTCGTAAGCAGTCAATGGAAAATCAAAAGATTCATATTCTTCTGCATCTATAACTTGTGAAAGAACAGAAGTAAATGTACTATCATCGTTAGGGTCAGTCATTACTCCGACTTCAATAGTACCTGAACCATAATAACCGCGTGCCATTACGGAAACTTGCAATGTATTGATTGCAACAGTAGCATCTATAGGAGTTATAACACCCATACCACCGTTCCAGCCGAAAGATAAATAAATACTTCCGCTGTAACTTTGATAAACATAAGGATAAGTACCGCTTACTCTCTGCCAACAAGTAGGAAGAGGATTGGAAGTAGTACCTGCAGTATTACCGGAAGTGAAATCCCAAGTCTTAGGTAAATCTTCTAAAGTCAAACCAAGGCAAGCAGTAGTAAATGTTACCTGAGTTTCAGTTGAAGTTCCCTCTTCTCCGCAATCGCTTACAACTTTAAATGTATAAACAGTGGCAGGAATAAGTTCAGTTAAAGAATAAGCAGTGTCTGTTGCAACATCTTCAGTCCATTCTTCTGCTTCAGTTGTTTTGTAATAAACTTTCCAAGAAGTAGCCTCAACAGTAGAAGACCAAGTCATCTCTGCAGATTCTGTCGTTATGTTATTTGCTTTAAGATTTGTAGGAGCAGGACAAGAAATTAAAGTGGTAAATATTTTTGCCATAGATATATCTTCGGATTCTGTTCCGTTACATAATGCAACTACATAAACAGAATACTGAGTCTCGGAAGTTAAGTTTGTTAATGTATAAGTGGTATCAGTAACTGTGGCTGCAAGAGTATATTCTTCGTCATTCTGTGTTTTTGTATAAATATTCCATCCTGAATGAGAATCTATGTCAGGGTCGGAGAATATAACAGTAGCAGAATGTGCGGAAACATTATCAACAGTTACGCTATTCAAGTCAATACCTGTACAAGCAGGAATCAAACTAACCTCAACATCGTCCCAATACCAAGAAATACCCGGATCGGCAGAAGTATATTTGATAGCAATATAATTTTCATTACCCGTTAATGAAGTTTCATTGAAATTAACACTTGCCAAATAATAATCATAGAAATTAACGGTAGAAGAAACAGGATAAACAGTTAATTCTTTTACAGATTCAAAAGTAGATTCATCCAATGGATTGGACATAACGCCTATTTCACAAGTACCACTTGTTGCAGCAGTTCCGTTTTGACGGTACCAGAATTTGAAACGTAAGTTATTAATATCTTCTGTGAAGCGCGGCAAAGTAAGAATTATATCACCACCTTTGCATTCCAAAGCATGACCAGGACCATAAGAGCCGTCGTCCGGTCCTTTGTGCGCAGAACCTTGACCAATCAAGTCCTGAACATAAGGGAATGTTCCGTTACTTGCCGTTGCAGTCTTTGTAAGAGTGAAACATAAGTCTTCCAAAGAAGAAGATGCAAGGTTTTCAAAGTCTTGTTTCCAAACACCGTTAGCATACGCAGTCAAATCTATTGCACCGCACTTAGTATTGAATGAAATAGTGTTGGATTTAATTTCAACTTCGTCTTCTGCGCAAGTGAAAGAAACATAAATATCATAAGTTGTGCCTGCTGACAAAGTAATACCATTTTCAGAGAAAGTAAATGTAGAAGAAGTTACAAGAACCTCGTTTTCCTCAGTATAATCCTCTGCAGAATGAACTTTATAATGAACAGTATAATCGGTAGCAGACTCATTTTCGTTCCAAGTAATTGTAGCATCGTCCTCTGTTGTACTTGTAACAGTCAAACCTGTAATACCAGCACAAGCAGGTCCGTGATAAACTTTCACTCTATTAACATAAACACCGTCGGCACTGTTACCCTGACCTATACCTTCCAATTTGATTTGGTAGTTTTCAGAAGCGTTAGGCAATAGTATAGAATCCTCTGTCCAAGAAGAGTGTGGAGTAGTATAGGAAAGCAATAAAGTCCAATCATCTTCTACATCTGAACGGTAATATACATTCAATTTGTCAGCAACATTAGAATTTAGATAGTCAGGGTTGCGGAAAGAAACCAAAAGATACGGGTCAGTTACCAAACTTATATCCATAACAGGAGAAACTGCAGTACAGTTATAACTACCAAAATTATGATAGATATACTGATAACTACTATAATAAGACCACGCAGATGAACCACTGCCTAAATCCCAACAATCAGGTTTGGAAGTAAATTGTTCGTCATAAGGAGTACTATTGTCTATAACAACAGTACCGCAAGTTGTTTTAAATGTACCTGTAACCCAATCACTCATCACATCACTACCGCAATTGTTTCTTACACGGTATTTGTAATTAGTCATTGCAGTCAAACCTGTTAAAGAAACAGGAGAAGATTCGGTCGTAATGTTCTCGTCTTCCCATACGTCAGAAGCAAGAGCATATTCAAAATCGTATGAAGCAGCATCTCCCTGCCAAGATATAGTCGCCGTTGTTTCCAATGCAGAAGCAGTTAAACCATAAGGTTTAGGACAAGGGTCTTCACCATATAAAACGTTGTCAATATACACACCAGTTCCGTCTTCATCTACATGATGGAATGCAATGTATATATTCTGACCATCATAATTTGAAAGGTCAATTGTAACAGGAGTCCAATCTTCTTTATCGGACAAATCAATGGTTTCAACGACCATGAAAGCATCTGCAGTAGCCGTAGTTGTAGATACTTCAATGGTAAAAGTCGTATAATCTGCAAAATCTGCCATTATATCAAAAGACAAATTTGCACCTGACTCTATTGTAACTTGAGGAGTAATTAAATAATTATCCTCATATTCATAGTCGCCGTACTCAATAAAGGCAGCACCCTCATATAGTTCCCATTGGTTAGAACCATCTACGTTGATTGTTGTCCATCCGTCAGGAGGAAATCCCGAACCAGAGAATGTCTCGTTCAGTCCTGTTACCTGAGCAAATCCGCTAAAGGCAAAGAATATTGCCAAAAGCACGCTTACAAAATGTTTTTTCATCTTTTTAATTAATTTTTATTATACTTTTATGTTAAATTTCCATCAAAAACCACCACAAAATTAACACAATTATATTATATGACAAAACAAATTACTACTAAAATCCCCCCTCCGCAAAATAAATAATTGATAATCAATAATTAAGTTTATTAAGTCGTAGAAATTTCACCCTCTGAATCGGAATAAAAAATATATGTTTTCAATCAATTTTTATTAAATCTTATTCTATAAAAATAAAGTGCCACTTCAGTAAATTCTTTTCAGAAAAGAATAAAATGTTTTCAGAAAAAAATTTCGTAAAACGGCACTTTATTTTAAAGCTGTTACATAGAAAGTTAAAGACTTATTACTATTAAATTGGAACGCTCTACTTTGCCGTGTCAGATTTAGAAGGCGAAACAATGAATAATAAAAAACCTGAAGTTTATTCGCTTCAGGCTTGTGCGGATGGAGAGACTCGAACTCTCACCCCTCACGGGACTAGATCCTAAGTCTAGCGCGGCTACCAATTACGCCACATCCGCTCGTTTTGAGGTTGCAAAATTACAACGTTTTTTGAAACCGACAAAACTTTTTCACAAAAAAATTACTTTTTAAGGCCTAATTCCTTTTCAATTAGCGGTGTAACATCATCGCTATCACCTGCATACCAAAGGATTCCGTTAGCTTCGAAAATATAATCATATTTTCCTGCCTTAGCAACGTTTTCTGCTGCTTTCTTTACTTTATCGTAAATAGCCTTTGTCAATTCTGCTTCCTTAGCAGATACTTCCTGCTGGCTGTTTGCCTGAAAGGCTTGCAAACGGTTATAAGCATCTTGGATTTCTTTCTCTTTGGTTTGTTTCAATAGGTCTGACAATTGGTCTTTCTTTGCTTGGTATTCAGCGGAAAGCCTTTCTACTTCTTTCTGCATACCGTCCATTTCAGTACGTAAGTCTTCTACATAACCTTTAAGTGTATTCTGTGCCTGTTCATAGTCCGGCATCTTCTGGATAAGGTCATTGGAATTGAAATGTCCTAACTTTACCGCTTTCTGTGCGTTTGTACTAACTGCAGCAAACGTAAATAAGGCTGCAATTACTAATAATTTTACTGCTTTTTTCATTACTCTTTTTTATTTTCTTATTTTTAACTTCTTAAATCTGTTATTTGCTTAACGTCTTTTTGATGAAGAACCATTGACTTTGTAACCCAATTCGGACAATACCATATCTGAAATATCGGATTTGTCATCTACGTAAAGCAATGCAGCACCTGAGGCTTTATCAAACACAGCCGAATAATTCTTTTCCTGTGCCAACTTCTCAATAGCGTTATACACTTTGTCCTGTATAGGTTTTACCAACTCAGCTCGCTTTTTTGCCAAATCGCCTTCATTACCGAATCTTTGTTTTTGAAGATTCTTTGCCGCTTTTTCCGCAGCCACTATCTCATTTTCCTTTTTCGTCTTCAAATCACTCGGCAATAACAGTGCTTCAGCTTGATATTGTTTGTACATCTTATCAACTTCGGCGAGTTTGTTCTCAATTTCTTTCTGCCATTGCAAAGATGCATCTTCCAATTCCTTTTGAGCCTGTTTATATTCCGGCATATTACTTAAGATATAATCGGAATCCACGCAAGCAAACTTCTGAGAAAAACTTGCAAATCCGCATAACATCAAAACCGTTATTATTAATGTCTTTTTCATTTTATTAATTGTTTTTATGTTTTCTTTTATTATTATTTCTAATCTATACTTCCATTAAGTGATATATGGAAATGTCCTTTGCTTCTGTTGGTTTCTCCGAATGCAGGGTCAAATCCGTATCCCCAATCAAAGCCTATCAAACCGAACATCTGCATAAATATTCTTACTCCCACACCTGCCGAACGGTACATCTTGAACGGCGAGAATGAATTGAAGTTTGACCAAGAATTACCGCCCTCGGCAAATGCCAAAACATATACGCTGGCAGCAGGATTTAAGGTAATAGGGTAACGGAGTTCCATAGTGAATTTGTCAAATACCGTCGCGCCTTTGTCAGGAGTCAAATCGGCAGCTTCATATCCACGCAAAGAAACTACTTCCCTACCATCCAAAGCATAACCTGTCAAACCGTCACCTCCTAAATAGAATCTTTCAAACGGAGAATAGTCTATAGCGTCGTTATATCTGCCAAGAAATCCGAAACGTGAGCGGGCAGACAACACTAAGTTATCAACAATATTCATATACCAACCAGCACGCAAATTAATCTTGTAATATTCTAACCAACGGTACTTATCCTGGATGGAAAGTGAGGTGTAGTCTTTACCATTTACCAAAGAATAAGGGAAAGTAAAGGCTCCTTCCAAACTAAGTTCGCTGCCGGTGCGAGGATATATAGGTTGGTCAATTGAATTTCTGCCGAAAGTAAGCGTATAAGCCAAGTTGTTAGCCTTACCCGTACTCATAATAAACGAAGTTGCGTTCTTTACGTCATAAAGTTGGTATTTGATACCCTGAATAAAGGTAAAATAATCGTCAGGCCAAGTAAGACGTTTGCCCAATGAAACACTGGCTCCCAAAATCTTGATATGATAATTGCTTACATCGTCAAAATAAGAATCATCTTGGTAAGTATAATAAACTCCTGCGGTCAAAGAAGTCGGTTTTCTGCCTCCAAGCCACGGTTCCGTGAATGAAAGCGAACCACCATAGTAATAAGAACCGTTAGTTTGTAAGCTAAGAGAGACTCTTTGCCCATCACCGACAGGAAACGGCCGCCAAGCACTTGCATCAAAGAATTTGCGGGCAGAAAAATTAGTAAGCGTCAATCCAGCCTGCAACAAAAGCATTCCTCCGCCCCATCCGCCTGAAGCACTTATTTGATTACCTGAGTTTTCTTCGGAAAGTTCGTATGTAATATCCACCGTACCGTTTTGCATATTCGGTTCAATCTTCGGATTTATCTTTTCGTTGTTGAAATATCCCAATTGCTGCAACTCTCTTATAGAACGCATAACATCGTCTCTTGAGAACAGATTACCGGGGATAGTCTTTAATTCTCTCCTTATTACGAAATCGTTTGTCGTTGTGTTACCTGTTATGTCTATCTTGCCTATTCGTGCCTGCGCTCCTTCATAAATTCGCATCTCTATGTCGATAGAATCGTTCTCAATGTTGATTTCAGTAGGCATAACTCTGAAAAACAAATAACCATCGTCCATGTAAAGAGAAGAAATATCCTTTCCCGTCGGGTCGTAATTGACATTACGCGTAAGAAGTTCCTTGTTGTAAGGGTCTCCTTTGTTTATACGCAAAAGGTCTGACAATTCCTTGGAAGTATATTTGGTATTACCTACCCAAGTTATGTTGCGGAAATAATATTTCTTGCCTTCGTAAATATTCATATTGACTACAATCTCGTCTCTTTTGGAATCATTATGACGGATGTAGGTAGTATCCCAAGTAATTGCAGCATCGCGGAATCCTTCGTTGTTATACTTCTCTACAATACGGTCTTTGTCTTCTTTGTATTCGTTTTCTATCAAACGTGATGACTTCCAAAATCTCCACCATCTATATTCCTTAGTGTTTTTCATCTGACGGCGGATTTTACTGTCGGAAAGAAATTCATTACCTGAAGGTTTAATCTCTGCAATGCGGACTTTCTTACCTTTATCCACCTTAAAAATAAGATGACTTTCCTTTCTTGAAGAATTAGTGTCCTTTTCTTCAACAATTTGTGTCGTTGCATTATAAAAACCTTTGTCTGCAAAATAATCATGTATTATATTGGTGCAATTAGTCTTCAAATTATCGGTAACAACATCGCCGATTGCTATATGGAGTTTCTCTTTTATCTTATCAGCTTCGCTTCTTGAAATACCCTCAAAGCGAAAATAAGAAAGGCGTGGCTTGGTTTTCAAACTATATTCCAAATATACCGTTCTGCCTTTTACTTTAGTTATATAAATATGTATATCCTCAAAAATGCCTTGCTTCCACAATTTGTCTATTGCAGTAGAGAATTTATCCGATGGTATCATTATCTTCTCACCTACCGAAATGCCTGCAAGAAGTATTACACTGTTGTGGTCTAAATGGTCTGCCCCCGTAATGATTATATCTCCTACTTCATATTCTTTAGGAGAATAATAATCAATGTATATCAATTCTTCTTCGTGTTGGCAATATACATTACCGAAACTTAAAAACACTACGATAAATGCGAGTATATATTTTATTTTCTTCATTATTAATTTCATTCAAAACCGTTTAAAAACAACTTAATTAAATCTTATAACGTTAATATTTCAATTTCATTTTATAAAAAGCGAATTTTTTACATTTTTTCTACTTGTGCAGACGTTTTTCCGAACCTTCGCTCGCGTTTTTGGTAATCAATAATAGCCTTATATAAGTCTTCTTTGGAATAATCCGGCCAAAGAACGTCTGAAAAATACAACTCGCTGTAAGCAATCTGCCAAAGCAAATAATTACTTATCCTTAACTCGCCTGAAGTTCTTATAAGCAAATCCGGGTCAGGCATATCCTTAGTTGTAAGATAGGAGGAAACAAGTTTTTCGTCAATATCCTTTTCATTAATCTTGTTTTCTGAAAAATCTTTTGCTATCTCTTTAACTGCTTTTGTAATTTCCCAACGCGAAGAATAGTTTAACGCCAAAACAAGTGTCATTCCCGTATTTTTGGAAGTCTTTTCAATCAAATTCAATAGCGCCGTACGGGTATCATTATTCAATTCCAAAGTATCGCCTATCGTTTGCAAACGGATATTGTTGTCCATAAGAGTTTTTTCTTCGTTGCCGATGGTTACAACCAACATTTTCATCAACGCATCTACCTCTTCTTTAGGACGGTTCCAATTCTCCTTGCTGAAAGTGTATAAAGTAAGGTAGCCAATGCCCAACTCCGCTCCTGCTTCGCACACATTACGGACGGCATTCACCCCGTTTTGATGTCCGAATATCCTTTCCTTATTTTGTTTTTTCGCCCAACGGCCGTTACCGTCCATAATGATGGCAATATGCACGGGAAGACGGTCTTTATTTATCAATTGTTTCAAACTGTTTTCGGTTTCCATAACTTGTTATCTTCTTGAAAAAATTTCTCCTAAGTTAAAAAATAATTCCGCTCCCACAAAATAATACTGGTCATTGCGTGTTCCTGCACTTTTGTTATGATCCACGTCATCAACTGTTGTAAAACGTGCCGAGGCATCGACAGCCATGGTAACGCCTCTTAACAAATTCATCTTAAGACCGGCACCGAATACAGCGGAAGGGTGATATTTATAACTGGCATCTGTATATCTATCGGCAGGTGTGGCAGATAAATCTATAATATTATCACATTTGAATCCACTGTAAGCCAATCCGAATTCAAAATAAGGAGTGAAATGATAGGAATCGTCCCTCAAACCCTTAAATGACGAATATTTCAAAATATTTACCTGACACAAGGCATTCAATTCTAAAATATCCATAGTCATTACGTCTCCGAATGTATTATTATTTGATGAGGCTTTCAATATTTTTGTTCCTAATAAAATAGATACCCTTCTGTCAAAAATATTAGTTAGTTTGCCTTTAACATAGTCCCTATTGAAATTGTATTTTACACTGAAGCCGAAAGCGGTTTTATAATCAAAATTTTTCAATGCCTCCATAAACGGATGGTATTCTCCTCTGTATTGACAAAGTCCGCCGCTCAATCCTATTTCAAAACAACTTGCAGTACTATTAGCCGTATTTATCATATCGAACTGTGCCTTTACGTTAATACAAACACAGGTTAGTAACAAAAACAGTGCAAAAACAATAGTATTTTTTCTTTTCATATTCATATTTGTTTATTAAAATTCGTTACACCAACACTGCATCATACCCAAGATTGATTTCCAAATCTTCTTTCAAATTATCAATCACTCCGTCGTCTATAACAAATTGTTTTACCGCCTTTTTCCTTTTACGTTTTACACTTTGATAAACATCGTTTTTCATATCCGCAAATACATCCAACTGTACGGATTGACTAACCGGCTTTTCTATCTCTTCTTGCGAAGTAAAATCTTCTTGTTGCGAGCTGTAGTATTGCTTACAATACCTAACGGAAGACAGTTTTCTCAATTGTTTAGTCAAAGTCTCCGTCCTCTGCTGACAATCTCTGCCAATAACAAAAAGAAGTATGTCGGGAGTTTTCAAAGATTTGATAATAGGGACATTATTCCAAACAAGAATATACAAAAGCCAATTTTCATTGTCGAAAAATAAGTAAGTAGAATTTGGAAACAATTTATCACTGGCATTATCATAAAATTCAAAATCTTTAACCCGCAAAAAATCCAATTCCAACTGCCTGTGCATCTGCCCTGCTACGAAATAAAAAGGTTCATTGACCATTATACCTGTTATGGTAAAGGGTTCGCTGCTTACTTCGGGCATTTTGGCATGGTATATTCTGCTCATACAAAAAAGATTTTTGCAAAGGTAATACATTTTTCGCAATTCACGCCCGTTTTTACTTGCAAGGTGAATTTTTATTACGATATTATTTTTGCAATATCACAATAAATTTTTGTAATTCCGCAAATAAATTTTGTAATTTCAAGAAACATTTTTGTTTGAACCGTCCAAAACAATATTTCAGACGGTCTAAAATAGTATTTTAGACGGTTCAAAATTAATTTCAGACCGTCCAAACAAAAATCTTTTCAGTGATTGCAAAATTTATTTCAAGAGTTGCAAAAATATCTCCATAATTTAATAAAAAGAAACCACACTTGCTTTCCGCTCAGTATGGTTTCAAAACATGAAAAAGAAAATTATTCTATCGCTTATCCAAGCCTGCTTCAATGAATGCCTTTTCCGCCATGTAGGATGAGCGAACCAAAGGACCGCTTTCTACATTTTTAAAGCCCATCTGCATTCCTATCTCCCTGTATTTAGCAAACTGTTCAGGGGTTACATATTCCACTACATCCAAATGCTTCTTTGTCGGCTGTAAGTATTGTCCTATCGTAAAGAGTTGCACTCCTACCCCACGGACATCGTGCATTATTTCGGTTACTTCGTCCTCTGTTTCACCCAAACCGACCATTATTCCCGTCTTTGTAATAAAGCCTTTGTCAGAAGCGTATTTCAATGTTCTTAAACTTACATCGTATTTGGCACGGGAGCGTGTTGCATCACTAAGACGCTTTACCGTTTCCATATTGTGCGAAAATACATCGGGTTTTGAAGATAAGACTGTGTCAATAAGTTCTTCCCGTCCGTCAAAATCAGGAGTAAGTATCTCTATTGTAGTATTGGGATTTTCTTTTCTTATACACTCCACGGTTTTACGCCAATGTTCTGCGCCCTTATCGTCCAAATCGTCCCGATCTACCGAAGTTATAACGCAATGACGAAGTTTCATCAGTTTTACACTTTGTGCCACTTTCATAGGTTCGTTACTGTCAAGCGGCAATGGACGGCCCGTCATCGTAGCACAGAACTTGCACGAACGCGTGCATATATCGCCTGCAATCATAAAAGTAGCCGTTCCCATACCCCAGCACTTTGAGGCATTAGGACAATGACCCGATGAACAGATTGTATGTAATTTGTTCATCTCTACTGTTTTCTTTACCTCAGTATAATGTTCCCCTGTCTCCAAAGATATTTTTAACCACTCAGGTTTGCGTAATGTTGCCATAAAAAGTTAATTGTCTTTAATTTTTTGCAAAATTACAAAGAAAATCCGTATTTTTGCAAAAAATTAATCAACTATAACTATACAAATGGGGCAATTGGCATTTTTAAAAATGTTTTTGTTGGTATCAATACCTACTGATATGTTTGACAATCGCAGACATATTCATATATTTAGGAAAGGTACAAGAAAAATGCACTCTGTTGCTAAGATTTGAATAGAAAAGAACGGGATTAAATGTATAGAAATAGCAGAATCTTTTAAAGGCGAGAAAACGATTGTAAAAAATTTAGAGGAGTAATTATGTGTAAGATAAATAATACAAATATAGGAATAAAGGATTTGAACTTTACTGATTATAAAGGGAAGATAGAGGCTTTTCTTTCGGACGGTCGTGTAGTTATCGTGCCTGTTTCATTTTTTCCAGACATAAAAAAAACTTACGGTAAAGCAACGTCAGGATTGGATGATATTAGATGACCAATTTTTTACATTCAATGATTTAAGTAAAGTCTATTCCGTAACTGACTTGTTGAGAGTTTATTTTTCGCCTGTTATAATGCAGCAGTCGGTAAGTCGCTTATAAGTCTTTTCACTTGCCAATTGTTCGGCGGCTTTTATGGAAAAATCTATTGCCGTCTCCTGCGGGAAGGAATCAATAAAGATTTGGACTTTGTATTGTTTGCGTTTGTTATCCTCGGTTATATTTACGACTTGATAAGATATGCGGTGGCGGGTCTTTTGTCCCCAATCAATAATCTTACTCTTGTAGTTCCAATCTTTAGTTTCCATATCGGCAACATTCATATAGAAAGTAAAAATGCGGTTTATCAAAACCTTGTACGTAAAATCGTATCCCTTGTCCAGATATATAGCACCGGTCAGGGCTTCAAAGGCATCGCCCGACATAGATAAGTATCCTCCGCCGCGACCGTGTGTATATTCTATCAATTGTGCAAGACCTATTCTCTTGGATAGGGCATTCAATGAACTGCGGCTTACAATCTTGGAACGCATTTCAGTTAAGAATCCCTCTCCTTGATGAGGATATTTTTTGAAGAGGTAATCGCCGATGATAGTACTTAAAACCGTGTCGCCAAGGTATTCCAACCGTTCATTATTTACGCGGAAACCTTTGCTGTCTTTATGAGATTTGGATTTATGAATTAATGCCGTTTTATACAAAAGAATATTCCTGGGTTTTATCCCAAGAATATTCTTAAGAAATTTTAATAACTCTTTATCTTGTTCTGTTCTTGTGTCTTTGAAAAACAGAAACATATTATTCACTTACCTTTTTGAAGCACAAAGATGCGTTATGACCTCCGAAACCGAACGTATTACTGATGGCAGCTTTGATTTCTCTTTGCTGAGCCTTGTTAAACGTGTAGTTTAATGCAGGAAGGTTTTCGTCATCTGTGAAATGGTTGATAGTAGGAGGAACAATACCGTTGTAAATAGCCAAAGTAGTAGCCACGGCTTCGATTGCACCGGCAGCACCAAGCAAATGACCTGTCATAGATTTGGTACTGTTGATGTTAATATTCTTTGCGTGGTCGCCGAATAGATTTACAATGGCTTTAATCTCAGCAACATCTCCCAAAGGTGTGGATGTACCGTGAGTATTTATGTGGTCAATATCCTCTAACTTCAATCCTGCTTCTTCAACTGCCAAACGCATAGCACGCATAGCCCCCAAACCTTCAGGATGAGGCGCTGTCATGTGATAAGCATCGGCTGTACAACCCGTACCTGCCAATTCAGCATAGATTTTTGCCCCTCTGGCTTTTGCATGTTCGTATTCTTCCAATACAAGTGCGCCTGCACCTTCACCAAGTACGAACCCGTCTCTGTCTTTATCGAACGGACGGGATGCAGTTGCAGGGTCGTCATTTCTTTGACTGATAGCCTTCATAGAAGAAAAGCCTCCCAGACCGGCATGTGTAACTGCGGCTTCGCTACCTCCCGAAATCATAACTTTAGCCTTGCCTAAACGGATGTACATAAAGGCTTCAGCCAAAGCATGTGCCGAAGAAGCGCACGCACTTACGGTACAGAAATTAACACCTCTGAATCCGTATTTCATAGATATATGTCCGGCGCAAATATCTGCAATCATCTTAGGAATAAAGAACGGAGAAAAACGCAGAGTTCCGTCTCCATGGACGTAATCCGTGATTTCGTCTTCAAAAGTCTGAATACCGCCGATTCCCGATGCCCAAATAACACCTGCAAAATCCTTATCAATCTTTTCAACATCCAATCCGCTATCCTGCATAGCCTGGTCAGCAGCAACGATTCCGTATTGGGAAAATCTGTCGTACTTACGGATTTCTTTTCTGTCAAAATAATCTTCGCCTTTGAAGTTTTTAACCTCGCAAGCAAAGGTTGTCTTCGCATTAGTTGCGTCAAAATGAGTAATAGGTGCAGCACCACTTACACCGTTAATCAACCCCTGCCAGTATTCCTGAGCATTGTTGCCTATCGGTGTAAGAGCGCCTAAACCAGTGATTACAACACGCTTCATTTCCATAATGAAACAGAATTTGTTTAATTATTTAGTAGCGTTTTCAATGTAAGCGATAGCATCACCTACGGTTGCAATCTTCTGAGCATCGTCATCAGGAATTGAAATATTGAATTCCTTCTCAAGTTCCATGATTAACTCAACTGTATCCAATGAGTCAGCTCCCAAATCACTTGTGAAATTAGCTTCAGGTGTAACCTGGCTTTCTTCAACTCCTAACTTATCTACAACGATAGCTATTACTTTTTTTGCAATTTCTGACATAATTTTATAAATTTTAATTAGTTAAAAATTAGGTTTGCAAAATTGCGACTTTTTTTTTAATTAGACAACATTTTTACTCCTAAAACGACACTTTCTTCAAAATCAATCTTGGTAATCAACCAATTACAAAAAGTCAAATTTGGTAAAAATTCTCTTTTTTGAGGAGTTTTTTCTACAAAAAGAAGAAAAATTTTAAAGATTTTCAGCATTACAAAAAATTTTTACGCCTTTTTTGAGTTATTAGTAAGGATAAATTTTGAAATTTTATGAAAAAACTTGCTTTATTTGCATCTGGAAACGGTACTAACGTACAACAAATCAGCGAATACTTCATTGGCAGAGGTGAAATCACGGTTGATTGCGTAGTTGTCAATAAACAAAACATTTACGTTATTGAAAGAGCCAAGAATTTAGGCATTGATTGTTTTTATTTCACCCGTGAGGATTTTTATTCCACCGATAAAGTCCTTGATTTGATGAAACAGCGCGGTATTGACTATATAATACTTGCGGGATTCCTTTGGTTAGTACCTGAAAACCTGTTAAAAAACTACGACCATAAGATAATAAACATCCATCCTGCGTTACTGCCTTCTTACGGCGGCAAAGGAATGTACGGACATCACGTTCATGAGGCAGTAATTGCGGCAAAAGAAAAGCAAAGCGGCATAACGATACATTATATTAATGAAAAATACGATTCAGGCGATGTAATCTTTCAGGCGAAATGTGATATTAAACCAACGGATACGCCTGAGGATTTGGCAGCATCAATTCATACTTTGGAGAAAACCTATTTCCCTGAAATAATTGAGCGAACCGTTTTCCTGCAAACTGCAATAGAACTTGCGAAATCTAATGTTCATAGCGGTAAAGGGGGACCTTTTGGCGCCATTATCACAAAAGACGGCAAAATCATCGCACAAGGCACCAACAGCGTTACTTCTACCAATGACCCGACCGCTCATGCCGAAGTCAATGCCATAAGAAACGCCTGCAAGGAGTTGAATGATTTTAATCTTTCGGGGTGTGAAATTTATACTTCGTGCGAACCGTGTCCTATGTGCTTAAGTGCGGTATATTGGGCGCGGATTGACAAAATTTATTACGCAGGTGACCAGAACGATGCCGCAAGGGGCGGTTTTGACGACTCATTTATATATAAAGAAATAGCACTTGACAAAAACAAACGCTCAATAAAAAGCGAGCAATTCTTAAAAGAAATGGGCAAAGAGCCGTTTGAAGAGTGGAATAACAAACAAGACAGAATTCAATATTGATAAAATAAATTTTTAATCACATATAATTGAATTATTATGCGATAATAATTTTGAAAAACCTATGTTTTTTTAACGGAAAAACCCTGGTTTTTGGATTAAAAAACATAGGTTTTTTGATAAAAATACCAGGGTTTTTCAAAATTAAAGTGCGTGATTAATTTTGTAATATATGCAATACACAAGCCGAAACATATTAAAAATTACATTACCTGTCTTAATAAGTATGCTAATGGAGCAACTGTTAAGCATAACCGACACTGCATTTTTGGGAAGAGTGTCCCAAGTGGAATTGGGTGCGAGTGCGATAGCAGGAATTATGTACATGACGGTTTCAACTGCAAGTTTCGGTTTTGCAATGGGCGCAGAAATAATGATAGGAAGGCGTAACGGCGAAAAGAATTACCATGCCATCGGAAATATATTCTATCAAGGATTGTATTTTCAACTGTTGATTACCGTTATTGCACTATTCTTTACTTCCTTATGTATGTCCGATATTTTTAAACGTATATTGGTTTCGCCCGATATATGCAAGGCTGCAACCTCTTACCTTGATTGGAGAATATACGGCTTTGTCTTTGCGGCAATATCAATGATGTACCGAACTTTTCTTATGGGTACGGTGCAGACACGCTCACTTATCGGCAATTCTTTAGTACTCTTTGCCGCAAATTGTGTATTCAATTATATATTAATATTCGGCAAGTTGGGTTTTCCGCAATTGGGAATAACCGGTGCGGCAATCGGTTCATCACTTGCGGAAGCGGTAGGTTTGATATACTTTATTATCAGCACGAAAAGGCAAATTAATATAGGGAAATATGCTCTCAATAAATTACACCGGCCCGATTTTAAACTCTTGTGGCAAATATTGAAAATTTCTTTTTGGACTATGTCGCAGAGTCTGTTTGCCATTGCAACGTGGTTTCTTTTCTATTTGTTTATTGAACATTTGGGAGAAACGCCTATTGCTGTTACCAACGTACTGCGCAGTGCCAATTCATTGATTTTTATAATTTATTGTTCTTTTGCCTCAGTTACAAGTACTCTTGTCAGCAATCTTATGGGTGAAAATAAACAAGAGCAGATTATTCCCTTAATCCGTAAAAGCGTGAAGTTGTCTTATCTCTGTGTTTTGCCGTTTGCGGCGGTTTATCTGCTGTTTCCATCCTTTATAATGGGCATTTTCACCGATATAAACGAAGTAATATTGCAAGGAAAAGAGGTTATATGGGTTTTGTGTGTGATAACACTTATCGCAGCAGCCTCAAACGTATGGTATGATGCCATTGCAGGAACGGGAAACACCCGTACGGTATTTTTTATTGAGATAACATCGCTCGTTGTTTATACATTATTTATATATGTTGTCATTTGGGTAAAACATTCACCGCTTACAATCTGTTGGTTTGCCGATGCAGTGTATTACTTTGTGATTTTAATTCTTTCACTTCTGTATTTCAAATTCTCAAAGTGGAGAGAAAGAAAAATATAATCGTATCTTAGATTTTTACTTCCTGCCATCTACTTATTTTTGAGTAGATAAAATAATCATTTATGAGTATTGCCCGAACTAATGAACGGTTGTAATTTTGTAAAACTAAATTATAGTAGTACAAACACAAAAAAAATTAAAATAAAATGAGGAAAACATGCATTATTTTCGGTTCTACAACCGGTACTTGCGAAAGTTTGGCATCCAAAATTGCAGATAAATTGGGTATTGCGGCAAATGACATCATCAACGTTAATGATTTCAAAGCCGAAATGTTGTCTGAGTACGATAATCTTATATTAGGAACTTCCACTTGGGGAGCGGGAGATTTGCAGGACGATTGGTACGGCGGCGGATTAAAGATTCTTCAATCCAATGACTTGACAGGTAAAACCGTCGCTTTATTCGGTTGCGGCGACAGTGCATCTTACGGTGATACTTTCTGCGGAGGTATGGCAGAATTGTACGATGCCGTTAAGAAACAGGGAGCTAAGGTAATCGGAAGCGTAGATGCCGACAACTATTCCTATGAAGCGTCCGCTGCGGTGATAAATGATGAATTTGTCGGATTGGCTCTGGACGAAGATAACGAAAGTAATCTTACCGATGAGCGTATTGAAAAATGGGTTGAGCAAATAAAAAATAATCTTTAACCGTTATGTTGCAATCAGAAGTAATGCCAATGGATTTAAAAGTACTGTCAGAACAAATTTATCAGTACAAAAAAGGTGTAAGACGCTTATCTCTTTACACTTTCAACAAGAAATACGAACAGTTGGCTATTACACGGCTGCAACATCAAAATATAAGTTATTTAATTCAACCTGTTACTAAAACAACTATTAATCTATTTTTCGGAAGACAAGAATGTCTGAATACAATATCCCATATTATAGACCGTCCTTTATGTAAGATTTCTCCGGAAGAGGATTTTATTTTAGGAACATTGCTGGGCTATGATATATGTTTGCAATGTGAAAGATATTGTTCAAGAAAAAATTTAAAATAGTTTCATGTTAGATTGTTGGTCAATGGTATCGGTGTTTCTGCATTTGATACCATTTACTTTTTGTCAGACTTCCACTGCATAATATCAAAATCCAAAAGCCTAAAACTTAATACTAAAAAATCCTTTTCTGAAAATAATTTTGAAAAACCTATGTTTTTTCAAATTAAAGTGCGTGTTAATTTTTTAAAATTCGGTTTTATTTTTTGTTTATTGCGAATTAATATCCGATTATTTAGTAATTTTGCGGTGAGATAACAAAGAATTTAAGCAAATGAAGATAGCAGTTTTGACAGCAATGGATTCAGAATACCGACAATTCGTTTCCTTGCAACAAGATAATGATTTAAAAGATAAAACAATCGTAGTAAAAAAGTGCGGTATAGGAAAAGTGAATGCAGGTGTGAATGCCTTTGATTTAATCCGCACACAGTCTCCCAACCTTGTCATTTCAACGGGAGTTGCAGGCGGTTGCAGTGAAGATATTGAGATAATGGACGTAGTAGTTGCCTGCTCAGTTTGTTATCACGATGTTTGGTGCGGACAACCTAATGTTTTGGGACAGATTCAAGGCGAACCCTCTGAGTTTTTTGCCCCGGAAGAAATCATAGACAAGATAAAAAATCAGCAACTTAAGAATGTAAAATTCGGAAAAACCGTTTCAGGAGATTGGTTTGTGGATTCGGTAGAGAAAATGCGCAAAATCAAAACAAATTTTCCCGATGCCACTGCCGTAGATATGGAATCCGCCGCCATAGCACAGGTTTGCAACCAAATGAATGTGCCGTTTATTTCCCTAAGAATAATAAGCGACATACCGTTAAGGGAAAACAATCACAAACAATATAAAGATTTTTGGGCAAATATAGCAGACAATTCATTCAATACCGCAAAAGAAATTATTAAGTTAGTTTAAAGTTGAATGTTTAGGGTTTAAAGTGGGATGTTTTGAGTTTATAGTGAATGGTTTTGAGAAAAAAGCAGTTTAATTCGGCGGTTTATAAAATTAATTACGAAAAATTACGTTATCTTATTTGACAATACATTATTAATATGTTGGAAGAAAAAGTTTATTATTCAATAAGTGAAATTTCAAAGGAGTTTGATGTTACTCCGTCTGCATTGCGTTTTTGGGAAAAGCAGTTTAGTTTTATCAAACCCGACAAAAACAAACGCGGCGTAAGACTTTACCGTAAGCAAGACGTGGAAAATATCCGTAAAATCGTATATCTTACCCGTGAAAAGAAATTAACTTTGGACGGCGTGCGGAAGGAGTTTAAAAATATGCGTATTCAAGGAGATAATGACGAGATTTTGCAAACTCTTATGGAGACTAAACAATTTCTTTTGCAACTTAAAGAAAATCTTAACTGAACTTATTAAAACGGTATATACAAAATGAAAAACATTGCGTTGGTTTGCGGCGGTTATTCGGGAGAGTATGTAATCTCAATCGAAAGCGCACAACAGGTTTATGAGAACTTAAAAGACGAATACAATATTTATAAAATCATTATCACAAAAGATAAGTGGTATTATGAAGATAACAAAGAGAAAATCAACATAGACAAAAATGATTTCTCGCTTACAATAGACGGGAAGAAGATTCTTTTTGATGCGGCGTTTATTATCGTTCATGGCACGCCTGGGGAGAATGGTTTGTTGCAGGGTTATTTTGATATGTTGTCTATTCCTTACAATACTTGCGATGCTTTAACCAGCGCAGTTACCTTTGACAAAATTATTTGCAACGCCGTAGTGAAACAAATGGGGATAGTAAAAGTTGCAAACAATACCTGCGTTTATCAAAACGACAAACCTTTGAAAGAAGAGGACATTTTAAGCAAAGTAAGTCTGCCTGTGTTTATAAAACCCTCGCAAGGCGGTTCTTCTTTAGGTACATTTAAAGTAACAAACCGTGAAGATCTTTTGGAGAAGATAGATAAAGCGTTTGAAATTCATGAAAAGGTGATAATAGAAGAATATATCAAAGGACGGGAATTCAGTTGCGGAGTAATGAAAATTGATAACAAGATAACGGCATTGCCGGTTGCGGAAATATGTCCTAAAACGGATTTCTTCGATTGGCAAGCCAAGTACAAAGGACTGAGTGATGAAATAGTGCCTGCTCCTATTGACAAAGCAACTACCCAGCTTATCCAAACAACTACCGAAAAGATTTACAAAAATCTTAATTGTAAAGGAGTATGCCGTATAGATTATATACTAAACAGTGATACTAACGAATTGTATTTCCTTGAAGTCAATACAACACCCGGACAGAGCAAAGAGAGTATCGTTCCCAAACAGGTAAGATGTATGGGCAAGGATGTAAAATGGCTTTACAAAACACAATTGGAAGATATTATAAAATAGACACTTACAAACA
Organism: Bacteroidales bacterium; assembly: GCA_017480245.1. GTDB lineage: Bacteria > Bacteroidota > Bacteroidia > Bacteroidales > P3 > Scybalousia_A. Next base: position 27,377 of record JAFVBA010000003.1, read on the forward strand.
TTAAAATAAGTCGGCTTTTCACGAAATTAATTTCAAGAAAGAATTTACTCTTTTCAAAAAACAATTCAACGAAGTGGCACTTTATTTTGACAGCTTTTGACATTAGGAAAATAAGAAATGAAAAACATATTCAGATTGCTTAAATACATATTGAATTACAAGAAGGACGTTGCATTAAACATCCTTTTCAATATTTTATATGTGTTTTTCAATTTGTTTTCTTTGGTTATGGTTGTTCCTTTTGTCAGTGTGTTGTTCGGATTGGTAGATGCTCCCGAGCAATGTCCTGAACTGTCGCTTTCCAAAGATGCTGTAATAGGTTATGTTGCCTATTGGTTAGCATATTACAAACAAACGAAGGGATTTTTCACTTGCCTTATTTTTATTTGCGGCGGATTTGTTTTATTCACTTTACTTGGTAATCTTTGCAGATACTTAGGTTTTTATTTTCTTGAGCCAATCCGTAGCGGTGTTATCAAAGATATAAGAAATGATGTGTATAAGAAAATCACTAATCTGCCTATTTCTTTTTTCTCAAACCAAAAACGCGGAGATATTATCTCAAGAATGACCTCTGATGTGGGAACTGTGGAATGGAGCGTCTTTACTTGTTTGCAAATGGCGGTAAAAGACCCCGTTATGATAATAGTTTATACTACTACATTGATACTTGCATCTTGGAAATTCGTTATTTTCATTCTTCTTATCTTGCCTTTGCCGATGTTTTTGATAAAAAAAATAGGTGAATCTTTAAACCGCAATTCTTACAAAGGACAACAAAAAGCAGGTTCTTTACTTTCTTTTGCCGAAGAGGCTCTTTCTATGGTTAAGATAACCAAATCACTTAATGCAGAGAAGATTATGGCGGACAGATTCCTTACCCACAATAATTCTTATGCCAAAACAATGACTAAAGTCATAGCAAGACAGGAATTAGCAGCGCCATTGACGGAATTTTTCTCAATACTGATAATGTCCGTTATAGTTATAATCGGCGGAATGATGGTATTGAATGAACAAATGCACCCTGCAATATTGATTGCTTTCACTTTGTTATTCTCCCGTCTGATTTCACCCGTAAAAGAATTGATAACGGCATATTATAATTTCAAAAAAGGAGAAGCGGCTGCTGTAAGAATAAACCAAATACTTGATGCGGAAGAAAAAATAGAAGAAATACCCGATGCAATTAAGGATTTTTCATTTGAAAAAGAGATAAAATTTGAAAATGTAGGCTTTTCGTATGAAACAAATGAAGGATTTGCTTTGCAGAATATTAACTTTACGGTCAAGAAAGGGCAAAAAGTTGCCGTAGTCGGTGCATCTGGAGCAGGAAAAAGCACGTTGTTTGATTTGTTTGTGCGTTTTGCCGACCCTACAAGCGGAAAAATCACGATGGACGGCAAAGACATAAAAACCTTATCACTTGATGCCTTGCGTTCTTGCTACGGTGTGGTAACACAAGAGAGCATTCTTTTCAACGATTCAATAAAAAATAACATAGCATTCGGTCTTACTGACGCAAGTTTTGAAGACATCAAACGCAGTGCCGAAATTGCCAACGCAGATGAGTTCATTAAGGATTTGCCTTTAGGTTATGACACCGTAACGGGCGACAGAGCCATGCAGTTATCGGGAGGACAAAGACAAAGACTTTGTATTGCAAGGGCGGTATTAAGAAATCCGCAAATACTTCTTATGGACGAGGCAACGAGTGCTATGGATACCGAAAACGAACACAAAGTTACTTCAGCAATATCAAACGCTATGCAAGGCAGAACGATGATTGTAATAGCACATAGACTTTCCACGATAATAAACAGCGATTTAATCATCGTGATGGATAAAGGAAAAATAGTGGAAACGGGAACAAATACCGAACTTTTGGCTAAAGACGGGTATTACACGAAACTTATAAAACTTCAAACATTATAATATTGTCATGGATATAAACAAAAACATCAAAGATATTAACTCCAATATCAAAGGTTTTAATTCCAATATAACCAATATCGTAAAGAGTAAATTGCCTTTGCAATTGCAATACATTTTAGGCGTATATTTCTTAGGCTTATTCTTTATGATGTTGTACAGATTCGCAAACTTTGCAATACATTGCTTTGTTTCTTTCTCGGATATCAACCCTGTCTTGCTAATCCGCAGTCTGCTTGCCGGAATACGCTTTGATACTATAGTTATGTGTTGGATGCTTGCCGTGTTTTTGGTATTGATGGCATTAGGTGCAGTATTCAATATAAACAAAAAGTGGTATTATCGTCCTATTCACTTAATTGTGTGCATTGTTTTCGTATTTGCTTATTTTATTATAGCCTTTGATTTAGCTTATTTCACGTATTTCAGAAGCCATATCAACATTATCGCTCTCTCTTGGATACAATCCCCGTCTTATATAGGCTCTTTGGTACTCAGACATCCGTCTTTATTGCTGTATTTTGCGGTGTTTATGTTCTCTTTGGCGTGGTATATATGGCTAATGTACTGTTTGTACAACGCAACTCTGTTTAAAGTTATTCCTCCTTACAAACAAGAAAGGAATTTAGGCAAGACCATTATTCTTTCCGTTGTAATAATTGGTTTATGTGGTTTGGGAATGTACGGAAGAATCACGGAAAAGAAACCTTTGAGCATTTCATCGGCATATTTTTCCGACAGCGATTTTTTCAATCAACTTGCGGTAAGCCCTTTATTCAACTTGGAGAAAAGTATTGAAGAAGAAAGTTTTTCAACTTCTGCACCACTGACAGTAGTTGATGGACTGACGACAAGGAAAACGGTAGAAGAAGAGTTTATTTTAAAACACGACAGACCGGCATTGTGTCCTACTCTGCCGGGTATGACAAATATTGTTATGATTATGCTTGAAGATATAACCTTATCGGATGTTACTGCGCGGAAAATGCCTAATCTTGCTTCTCTTTCTTCAAAATCATTGTCTTTTACCAATGTTTATCCTGACGGAGAGTATGATTACAACGGAGTATTTGCTACTTTGTTCGCTTATCCTAATATTCTTTCCGCCAACTCCATGAATTCAACTATTATTCCTTTAATGAATGGCATTTCCTCCACTTTGGCGGATAACAACTACAACAACCTGTTCTTTACCACTTATTCGCAGAAAAACAACAACGCAATACGTTTTCTTTACCGCAATAAATTTGACAGGGTTATCGCAAAGAAAGATATTACTGTCAAAGAAGAAACGGAAGAAATATCCAAACAAACCAATAACTTCTTTGCTTGCATTCTTATAAGCAAAGATACAGCAGGCAAAGTGCAGAAAACAGCTGACAACTACATAAAACAATTTATCAATTACGCAAAACAAACTCCTTGGTATGCATCAACTCTTTTCGTTATCACTGGTTGCAACGGCAAAGACAAGATTCCTTTAATTTTCTATATGCCTAAACAAATCAAACCTTCAAAAAATGATAATCTTGCCTCACAAACCGATATTGCTCCTACGCTTTTGGCTATGATTGACGGCAATTATAAAAATAATAATACTTTAGGACATAATATTTTCGCAAATAACCGTTCTTTTGCCGTATCTTCCTATCCGCACTCGGCAATTGCACAAGACAGCGTTTGGAAATATGTTTGGAGGGACTCAGGTCAAGAAAGTCTTTACTACAACGGAAGCGATAAAGGGGGAATAAATTATATTAAAGTCTATTCCGAACAAGCCGAAAAAATGAAAACCTATCTTTTCTCTATGTTGCAATTCACCCAATATTCCGTTTCCCAAATGAAAATGCAAAGAAAATAAAACGAATACCGACAAAAGATTTTTAGCAGACTTTATCCATAAAATTAGCAGACATTTTAAGAAAATATAAGTTAATTTCTTTAAAATGTCTGCTGAATTTTTGGGGAAAGTATCCTTATTTTTTTGATTTTTCCCGTAATTTATCAAAACTAACTGCGTTTTCTAATTCAAATGAACGCCGATTAAGTGCATAAATTCCTCTCTCGTTCTCTGGTCGCGCTTAAAAGCTCCCGTGAAATCAGAGGTCGTTGTAAGGGAATTCTGTTTCTGTACGCCGCGCATTGACATACACAAGTGGCGTGCCTCTATCACAACGGCAACACCCAAAGGATTCAACGTGTCTTGTATGCAGGTAAGAATTTCTCTTGTCATTCGCTCCTGAACTTGCAATCTACGGGCAAAACAATCAACAACGCGCGGAATTTTACTCAATCCCACTATCGTTCCATTAGGTATGTATGCCACATGAGCCTTACCGAAGAAAGGGACAAGGTGATGTTCGCAAAGAGAATATATTTCTATATCCTTAACTATTACCATCTGTTTGTAATCTTCCTTAAACATTGCGCTTTTAAGGATTTCGGCAGGATTCATATCATATCCGTGGGTAAAAAACTGCATAGCCTTTGCCACTCTTTCGGGAGTTTTTAAAAGCCCGTCCCTATCGGGATTCTCCCCTACTAATTCCAATATTGCCTTATAATGCTGGGCAAGTTTTTCTATCGTTTGAGGATTGTAACGCTCTAATTTCTCGTAACCTGGTTGCATATCCTCGTGATTATGTTCGCTGTAATCCGTCATCTTTTCTTATTGTTTTGAAATGGTTATCAATAAAACATTTTTCTTTTCTCTGAAATAATTTGCAAAAATACAAAAAAAGCCGATAGGCAGTATATCCTATCGGCTGAAATTTTATTTTATACCTTTATTATTTAACAACGTTCAATTTGTTTGTCGTCATTCCGTTGTCAGTTGTTACACGGATATAATAAAGTCCGTTTTCAAGGTTAGAAGTATTGATTTGAATTTGGTTTTCTCCGCTGTGAAGACTTTGAGTTCCCATATTGACAACCGTTCTTCCCATCAAATCAACAACAGTTATGTTTGCATTGTCAGCAACTCCCAAATTAACGTTCAACGTTACCATATCTTTTGCAGGATTAGGATAAACGACAGATTGGAATATATTTTCATTAGCCTCATTCAAACCAACGATGTCAGAAATTTTGAAGTCTTTCTTTTCACTTGCGCCCCAAGAACCTGAAGTATTGTAAGCAAGAGTATTTCCTTCTGCATCTGCTACTACATATCTACCACCGGATGCTCCGTCTTCGCCAGCATCGGAGATTTCAAAGGTATAGCAACCAGGAGTTCCTATTCTCCATAACAAAACTGTATCTTTAATTTGCGAACCGTCTGCATAGTTTCCGCCTTGTTCAATTACAGTTCCCCAAGCATTATAAACTTTCCAACTAATTTCGGAACCTTTCTTATCCGTTCTCAATATAAGAGTTGGAGCACCCTTACCCTCTTTGATAGATGGCTTTGTAAAGTCGTTACTGCTCTCTATTGCAGTAGCAACTGCCTCTCCGTTTAGTTCAACTATCTTTACTTTAACCGTAGATGTAGCACCGGTGGTTACAGTAATAGGTTCAGCGAAAGTAATGTCGGTAGATTTGAATGAATTTAATTCTCCAGTCCAAGTATATGTCTTTGTATCATTTGCTTCTTCGTTAGAATACTCAAATTTTACTGTTTTTAAAGTAGGACCAGACGTATTGCGTAATGTAACAGACACTTTTGCCAAATCTTTACAGCCATACTCTTGTTCAAAAGTAGGTTTAGTTATAGCAGCATTCTCTGCTTCCATTCCTCCTATTGATTTCACGTTGATATAGTCAGGTTCAATTTTTACTCCTGTGTAGATATTAGGAGACTTAACCTTGCTATTGTAAGAAGGAGCACCTTCTGCAATATAAACAGCAAGTTCTATTTCGCCAATCGTTACAGGAACATTTGTATTGCTGTTATACATAGCGTCTTTATAGTATTCAGGAATTTGATATGTGTAATGTTTATGAACAAATGTTCCGGCAGGGATGATACCATCCTCGTTAGCAACTGCAACAGTGTCTCCCCACTGTCCAGTAATAAAATCTCTCAACATATGCATGTGAAGATATCTTGTATTCCAAGTAGAAGAATAATTATCGTAAGCATAAAGAATTTGTTCTGAATTATACATTCCGTAATTATGCTGGTCTCCCTCTACATTATTCTGAAGAATCGCAACATTTAAAAGATTCTCTTTTATTTCTATGTCTTCTGTGTAATAAATCTCCACATGAACTGTCATTTTCATTGTAGCTGCATCGATTGTTGCCTCTGCTGCTACATTTACAGGAGAATTCTGTTGCAGTAATTGATTGGCACTTGAAACCCAACTTGTACCAGAAGGTCCTATATTGGATATAAGAGAAGATGCTGTTGCACCCATTCTGTTTAATGTTCCTGCAGGGTAACCTGAGATACTTGCTTGTCCTGCCAATGCATCACCGTACTTGGTTGTAAAATTAGGTTTATAGCCTTGAGCGTATCCGCCTTGGTGAATGTTTATGGCAACAACTCTTCCAGGATTAGCTTTTGCATAATCTTGAACGTTTTGATGACCTAACGGACAATAGCCGCAACCAATACCTGTGTATTCTTCAATGACTACATTTCGTTTTTGTACTTCTGTACTAACGATTGTCTGGGCAAAAGTTCCGAATCCGAAAACTAAACTTGCCACTGCAAATAATACTTTTTTCATTTCTTTGTTTTTTTATTTAGTTATTAATTACTCTTTTTCTATTTTAACTTATTGAGGTGCAAAGTTATCAAAATATTTTTTACTAACAAAATTCTAAACTAATTTTTCGTAAATTTTTTTCTTGATACTATCTTTGTCAATACCGCAAATCTCCTTTAATTGCTTAATTGTGCCTTGTTCTATGAACCTATCGTCAATACCAAGTACGGTAATATCATTCTTATATCCGTTTTCAGAAGCAAAATTCCTTACACTCCAACCGAATCCTCCCGTTTTCACTCCGTCTTCCGCTGTAATGATATACTTATATGTTTCAAAAATATACTTCAACGTATCTTCGTCCAACGGTTTTAAGAAACGGAAATTATAAAGTCCCACTTCATTATCTACATTTGCCATTTCGTCAATTGCATCTTTGCATTCCTTTCCGATTGTTCCGATAAACAAGACCGCAATCCTGTTTCCCTTATAGATTTCTTCGGCTTTACCGATTTCAATTGCGGTAAAATCCTGTTTCCAATCGGTAATAAATCCGTTTCCGCGCGGATAACGCAGTGCAAAAGGTCTATCAACAAACAAAGAAGCGTACATCATATTGCGCATTTCCACTTCATCTTTAGGAGCAGCCACAATCATATTGGGAATCATATTAAGGTAAGCCAAATCAAACACTCCGTGGTGGGTTGCACCGTCATCACCTACCAAACCAGCCCTGTCAATACAGAAAGTTACAGCAAGGTTTTGCAGAGCAACGTCATGGATAATCTGGTCAAAGGAACGCTGCAAAAAAGATGAATAAACACAGCAGAAAGGTCTGATATTTCTTGTTGCGAATCCTGCAGCCAAGGTAACGGCATGCTCTTCGGCTATTCCTACATCAAAAGTTCTCTGAGGGAAACGCTCATTCATTTCATTCAAACAAGAACCCGACAGCATCGCAGGCGTAATTGCGACAATGTTACCGTACTTCTCCGCCAATTCTACTAAACTCTTTCCAAAAACTTCAGAGAATTTCAACGGTTGATTGGTATCTGCCAATTTCATTTCCCTTTCACCCGTTTTGGCATCAAAAACCCCGGGAGCGTGATAGACTGTCGGATTGTTTTCTGCCACAGACAATCCCTTGCCTTTCGTTGTTACGATATGCAATAGTTTAGGACCTTGGATTTTTTTCAATTTCTCTATCGTAGAAATTAATGTAGATAAATCGTGGCCGTCTATCGGTCCGAAATAACGTATATGCAGCGCCTCAAAAAAGTTACTCTTTCCTGCGAAAAGGTTTTTAAAGAAAAGAAGTATTGAACGAAAAAAAGTACGGTGCTTATTGTATTCGTCCTTATTGCCTCCGAGTGCATTCCAAATTTGATTCTTTACCTTATTATATTTAGCCGATGAAGTGATATTGGTAAAGTATTGGCTCATTGCCCCAACACGTTTGTCAATACTAATTCCGTTATCATTGAGTATTACTAATAAATTAGCGGATGTACTTCCTGCGTGATTCAATGCCTCAAACGCCATTCCGCCCGTCATACTTCCGTCTCCAATTACTGCAATATGAAAATTCTTATCATTTCCCACAATCTTATCTGCCAATGCCATGGCAAGCGATGCCGAAACCGATGTGGAAGCATGCCCTGTCCCGAAATTATCATATTTACTTTCACTTCTTTTAGGGAAACCGCTTAAGCCGTTAAGTTTTCTTATTTGTTTGAATTGCTCTCTGCGTTCGGTAAGAACTTTATGTGCGTAAGCCTGGTGTCCGACGTCAAAAACCAATGTGTCATCGGGGACATTAAACAAGTAATGCAACGCAACGATAAGTTCAACCGTTCCCAAAGATGAAGCTAAATGTCCGGGGTTTTCGCTTAATACATTAATTATATATTGTCTTAATTCTCCGCAAAGGATTTTCAACTCATCAATATCCAAATTCTTGACGTCCCCTGGAGAATTAATTTTATCCAATACAGTATATTTAAAATTATCTTCCATTATAAATTGTTCCTTTCCTTAAAAGAAATTGCAAAGTTACGAAAAAACGTTTTAAATCTATAGTCTAAGAGAAATTTTTGTAACTTTGCAGAAAATTATAATATGACTGTGCGATTATGTTTAAGCGACCTATATTTGTTTTGTTGGTTATTTTGATTTTGTCGATAGTTTTTGTTGATTCGTTTCTGCCTACTGTTTTCCTGTCCAATCATTATATAAAACATCTGCCGCAAACACAAACATTCAAGTATCTTATCACCGATTCGCCGAAGCAAACTCCCAAAACATATTCTTATACTGCAAAGATTATTTCATATTACGACCCTGCAACTTCAAAATGGGAATCGACAAAAGGAAAAATCAAAATATATATCCCCCAAAAAGATTCCGCAAATAAAGAAAATAAAATCCTGCAATACGGAGATGTAATCGTCAGTTCGGATAATCTGCAACCGATACGCAATTTTGATTCTCTTTCGTCCTTTAATTACGTGCGTTATATGCGTCGTCAAAGAATTTATCACCAAGTTTTCATTCATAAATTTGAATTAATTGATTCCAATAAAGGTAATAAATTCATCAGTTACGCAAAAAAGACAAACCTTCTGTTGAAAAACCGAATACAACAAACAACTATGGGCAAGGAACAAAAGAATCTTGCAGTAGCTCTGCTTTTAGGCGACAAAAGGGATTTGGACAAAGAAATACGGCAACAATTTAATACCTCTGGGTTAGCACATATTCTCTGCGTTTCAGGACTTCATATTATGTTAATCGTATTTGCCGTTTCATCATTATTAAAATACATCTTGCCATGCACAGAAACATTCGTATATATAAGAAACATCATAACGGTAATACTTTGTTGGGTTATAGCATTCGTTGTTGGTTTGACACCATCGGCGTTGAGGGTTGCAACGATGTTATCTGTTTTGACTTTATCCAAATTTACTTATCTCAATGACGATAGATGCAACGTATTGGCAGTAACTGCGTTTGTATTTTTGGTAATTGACCCGTTGTTGTTATTTAATATTTCTTTCCAACTGTCATTTCTTGCAGTGTTGGGCTTATTAACCTTATTCCCTTTTGTATATAATAAGGTAAAGTTAAGGTATAAACATCCGTTTAAATGGATTAATCCGTTGTTGGCAAATATTAGTGCAACGACATCAGCACAAATATTATGTTTGCCTGTGATTATTATCAATTTCTCACGGTTTCCGATATTATTTTTAGTTTCTAATTTAATAGTAATACCATTAATGCAGATAATATTGGTATCTTTGATTGTAATGTTAGTTGTCAGCGACATACCGTTAGTAAATAATTGTGTAAATTGTCTTTGCAATTTTGAGTTGTCTTTTCTTTTGAACACGGCTGCGGTTACTGACAGAATAACTTCTTGGATTTTCCGATTATAACTGCGTATTTTTCTTTTAATATGACTATTGTATAAAATAAAAAGCCTACACGAAATATGTAGGCCGTACAACGTATAAATTTAATCCGAATGTAAAAACAAATATCCTGTTCTCAACCGCCGAATTGCATCAAATATGCTTTTATCATCTCATCTAAATCGCCGTCCAACACACTCGAAGTGTCGGAAGTCTCATAGCCAGTCCGTAAGTCCTTAACCATGTGATAAGGATGCAAAACGTACGAACGTATCTGCGAACCCCACTCTACGCGCTTTTTACCTGCTTCTATTTCTGCAATCTTTTCCTGTTTTCTTCTCAGTTCCTGTTCATATAATTGCGAACGCAGCATTTGCAAAGCCTTTTCCCTGTTTTGCAATTGCGAACGCGTCTGTTGGCATTCAATGATTATGTTGTCAGGTTTGTAATGCAAACGGACTGCCGTCTCAACTTTATTCACGTTCTGCCCGCCCGGACCTGAAGAACGGAAGGTTTCCCATTCTATATCAGCAGGATTGATATTTATCTCTATGTTATCATCAACCACAGGGTAAGCATAAACCGATGCAAACGAAGTATGGCGTTTATTAGCCGCATCAAAAGGCGACAAACGCACCAAACGATGAACTCCGTTCTCGCCTTTCAAATATCCATAGCAATATTTGCCGCTTATTTCCAAGGTAACGTTTTTGTAACCTGCCACATCGCCTTCCTGAGATGAGACCTCTTCAACTTTATATCCGTTTCTCTCCGCCCAACGTACGTACATACGCATCAGCATTGAGACCCAGTCGCAACTTTCCGTACCGCCGGCACCCGAATTTATCGTAAGGATGGCGTCAAGTGTGTCTTCCTCAGCCCCAAGCATCTTTTTAAATTCAAGATTCTCAATTTTCCTGCCCGTTTTCTCAATATCTGCGTCAATTTCCTGCTGACTTGCTTCGCCCATATCAAAAAATTCTTTCAATACTTTCAAGTCTTCAAATGAGGAATTGACATCTCTGTATTCTGCTACGACATCTTTGAGCGCCGAAATCTCTTTTAACAATTTTTCCGCTGCTTTCGGGTCGTTCCAAAAGTCAGGCGCTTCGGTTAAACTCTGCTTTTCTTTTATTGTTTCCTCTTTCTTTGCGATGTCAAAGACACCTCCATAGATCCTGAAGGCGCAATTCAAAATCTTTGATAGTTTCTTCCGTTGTCATTTTTCTTTATAATTATTTTTTATTCCTTTATTATCTTTTGTTATTATGCTTTGTGCTGCCAAAACTGCGCTTGAGAACGCTATTTGCAGGTTGTAACCGCCAGTGTCGGCGTCCAAATCCAATAACTCGCCAGTAACGTAAAGGTTTTTCACCTTTTTACTTTCCATAGTCCGTTTGTCAATCTCTTTTAACGACACTCCGCCCTGCGTAATTATGGCTTCACGCCAACCCATATCGCCGATAATCTCCTCGCGTCTGAATTTCAGATACCAAAGAATGCTTTTGACGTCCCTTTCGGTAAGTTTATAACCCATAGTCCGTGGATTAATCTTGCAAACTCGCAAAATCTCTTCCGCCATTGGCTTTTGAACCCACTTTCTTACGATATTGACAGCGTTTTCAGTCCTTCGCTCCTTAAATGTTGCGGTAATCTCACTGCGCAATCGCTCTTCGCTTACTTTTGGTTTGAAATCAATATTCAAAAACATCTCTTTGCCTTCGTCAAACGCCCTTGCAATCTCACGCGAAACGGAAAGAATCACAGGACCTGCCACTCCGTATTCGTCCAAAGTGATGTCGCCGAAGTGTGATGCAATAATGGTTTTGTCTTTATCGGTAATATTGACTTGACAGTTCTTAATCTCAAGGTTTTGCAGCGAAATAGGATAACCATTTTCAGTTCTCAGGCCGACAAGTGCAGGTATCGGGGTAATGATTTGATGATCTAAAAGTTTCAAAATGCGGTATCCGTCCCCTGTTGAGCCTGTTGTTTGATATGATTTGCCGCCTGTACAGATTATTATGTTATCTGCAAGGATTTTTTCATTATTTGCAATCACTCCGATGGCTTTTCCGTTATCCTTTATCAGATGTTTGACATCGCAATTCTTGATAATCTGGACGTTTTCGGCGAATTCAATTTCTTTTAACAGCGCAAAAAATATGTCATTGGCCTTATCGCTTTGAGGAAATACCCTTCCGCCGCGTTCAGTCTTCAATTCCACACCTTTTTCGGTAAAAAAATCCATCAAATCGGCGTTATTGAAATTGTCAAAAGCGTATTCAAAAAACTCAGGTGAGGAAATATGGGAAAGATATTCGCTTCTGCCGCAGGAGTTAGTCAAATTGCAACGTCCTTTTCCTGTAATACGCAGTTTCAATCCGCATTGGTGCTTTTTTTCAAGCAAAACAACTTCATGATTAGCCTTTGCAAGAATATTAGCAGCCATCAAACCGCTCGCACCTGCCCCTATAATTATTGTTTTTTGTGGTTTCATAAAATTTTTTGTTGAAATTCAAACACCCGAATGCCTCTTTACCTTACTAATTCTTGCTGTCGTAACCGAAATATTTCAAATCCTTAAGATTATTACGCCAATTATCTTTAACTTTTACGAAAAGATTCAAATAAGTGTGCTTTCCGCTGAACGCTTCTATATCTTTGCGGGCCTCAATACCCACTTTCTTTATCATTTGTCCCCCTTTACCGATTATAATATTCTTTTGGCTCTCGCGTTCTACGTAAATAATGGCGGAAATACGGTCAATATCCTTTTCTTCCTTGTATTCATCAATTGCAACTTCCACACTGTAAGGAATTTCTTTCTTGTAATTCAAAAGAATCTTCTCGCGGATAATCTCACTTGCGAAAAAACGCATGGATTTGTCAGTTAATTCGTCTTGAGGGAAGTACGGAGGATTTTCGGGCAGGAATTCCAAAAGCGTATCACGGATTTTATCAACGTTGAATCTCTCCTTAGCAGATGCAGGTATGATAACCGCACGCGGAATAATGCTCTGCCAATACTCCGTCATCTGATTAACGATTTCTTGTTTGGAAATATCAATCTTATTTATCACCAAAACGACAGGAATATCGGAATTGATGATTTTATCAAGCACTTGTTCGTTTTTAAGTTTCTCTCCGATTTCGGTAACAAGCAAAAAAACGTCCGCATCTTTCAAAGCGCCGTTGATAAATCCCAACATCTGTTCGTGCAATCTGTTTGCGGCATTGACAATACCCGGAGTGTCGGAAAAAATCATCTGAAAATCCTCACCGTTAAGTATTCCCATAATACGATGTCTTGTTGTCTGGGCTTTATATGTTATAATGCTGAGATTTTCTCCCACTAAGGCGTTCATAAGCGTACTTTTGCCAACGTTGGGATTGCCGATAATATTTATAAATCCTGATTTCATCTTTATTAATAATAATCCCACGAAAGCGGTTGCAATCGCGGGAAATTTAAGGGTACCTGGTGAGATTCGAACTCACGACAACCGGAACCACAATCCGGTGCTCTAACCGCTGAACTACAGATACCATCTTTATTTTTCAGTTTGCAAAATTACAAATATTTTAAATACCGACAAAAATTTAGACCATATTTTTGCAAATTCTTTTATTAAACTCAACAATCTCAATAAGATAATTACAAATTCAAACATTTCCTCCCGTATATCAATCATTAGTTCCCCAAATATAGTGTTCTTATATTCAATCTTTGCTTTTTACAGTGCTTTTGCGTATATTCTTCCTGCTTTTGCGAAATATACCGCCGCCCTTTCGTAATTCATTTTGAAAAAAACTCTTTTTTTAAGTAGAAAAAACAGTTTTTTTATATCAAAAAAAGAGTTTTTTTCAAATTATTTTCGCAAAGGGCGGCGTAAATAAGTCCAAAAGCATCAATTTATCCATAAAAAGCAACGGCAAATAAAGAGATACTCCTCGTAAATATACTTCTCTTTGTAATTTATGCGTGTGTTATTTCGCAGAAATTCCATAAAAGTAATTTAAAATCTTTGTCAAGTGGAAAATTTGTTGTAATTTTGAAATTCATTTTCAGAGAAAATAATAACAAAACAAGAAATATTATGAAGATATTAGTTTTAAATTGCGGCAGCAGCTCAATCAAATACCAATTGATTGATATTATCAACGACAATGAGTCTAAACTTTTAGCGAAAGGACTTTGCGAAAGAGTAGGATTGGATATGAGCGAATTTACTCATAAACCTCAGGGTAAGGAAAAGCATTATGAAAAAATTCCTATCCCGACTCACAAAGACGGAATCGCTATCGTATTGAAGGCTTTGACTGACGAAAAGATGGGAGTTATTAGTTCTTTGAACGAAATCCAGGCTTGCGGACACAGAGTGGCTCACGGCGGAGAAATTTTCACAAAGAGCGTCCTTATTAACGAAGAAGTAAAACAGCATATCAAGTCTTTGGAACCTTTAGCACCGTTACACACTCCTGCAAACTTAGCCGGAATAGAAGCAATGGAGCATTTACTTCCTTCAGCTCCGCAAGTAGCAGTTTTTGATACGGCTTTCCATCATACAATGCCGACACGTGCATATCTTTACGGCTTACCAATCAAATATTATGAGAAAGACCGCATCCGCCGTTACGGTTTCCACGGCACATCTCACCGTTATGTAGCACCTAAAGCGGCTAAAATGGCCGGAATGGACATCAACAATTCCAAAATAATCTCCTGTCATCTTGGTAGTGGCGCATCAATTGCGGCAGTTTTGAACGGAAAGAGCATAGATACCTCAATGGGATTCACAACCGTAGAAGGATTGGTTATGGGTAGCCGTTGCGGAGACATAGATGTAGGAGCAGTTTTGTATATCGGCGAAAAAGAAGGATGGGGTTACAAAGAACTGAACAAATTTATAACAAAAGACTGCGGATTGAACGGATTAACCGAAGGTGTTACCGATATGCGCGACATAATGGCGGGCAAACGCGAGGGGAATCAACGTTTGAGTGATGCATTTGACGTTTTCGCTTACAGAGTAAAGAAATACATAGGAGCGTATGCCGCAGCAATGGGCGGAGTTGATATTATATTATTCACAGGTGGCATAGGAGAGAACGCATGGTGGCAAAGAGAAGCCATAAGTGAAGGTTTGGAATTCTTAGGTGCTAAAATTGACAAAAAAGTCAATGAAGAAATGGCAGGGAAAGACGGTATCATCTCAACGACTGACAGTAAAGTTAAATTGTTGTCAGTAACTACGGACGAAGAATACGTAATTGCCAAAGACACTTTTGATTTATGTAATTAATGAAGTTATTTGGTAAGATTATATTGAAACTCGGCGGTTTTCATCTCATTTCCGATTTCAGCGAAGAGATGAAAAACGCCGTCATTATTGAAGCTCCTCATACGAGTATGTGGGATTTCGTTTGGGGAAGGGCTGGTCTTTGGGCGTTAGGGGTAAGATGTCATTTCCTTATCAAAAAAGAATTGTTTTTCTTCCCGTTAGGGATTTTGCTTAAGGCATTAGGTGCCGTTCCTGTCAATAGAGGCAAGGACGGAAAAGGATTTTACGACAACATTATCCGTCAATTGCAGACCAATAAGAACTTTTCTTTAATCATTACCCCCGAAGGTACGCGCAAAAAGACGAACAATTGGAAGAAAGGTTATTATTACATCGCCCAAAAGGCAGAAAAACCTATCTTTATGGCGTGGATAGATTACAAAGAGAAGACTTGCGGAATGAATAAGCAAAGTAAATTGATTCCGAGCGGCGATTACAACAAAGATTTTGAGAAGATAAAGGATTTTTATAAGAACATCCGAGCCAAACATCCCGAAAAATTTAATCTAAGTAAAGAATACCTGAATTAGAATCAAAGAAAAAACATTTAAATTATTATAAAGAAATCATGTTAAGAGATAAAACTTGCGGTGAATTAAGGTTGGACAACTGCAATCAACAAGTTACGCTTTGCGGTTGGGTACAAAAAGTGCGCGATTTGGGAAGTATGACTTTTATTGACCTAAGAGACCGCTACGGAATAACACAACTTGTTTGTAATGTCGATACAGACAAAAATCTTTACGAACAATCAAAGACTCTTTCACGTGAATACGTTTTGCAAGTAACGGGTACGGTAAGGGAAAGAAGTAATAAAAACAAAAATATCCCTACGGGCGACATTGAGATTGAGGTCAGCAAAATCAATGTGTTGAATACCGCCAAACTTCCGCCTTTTACTATTGAGGATAACACTGACGGAGGCGACGAATTACGTATGAAATACCGTTATTTAGACCTTCGCCGTCCTGTTGTGCGCAAAAATTTGGAGCAAAGGCACAGATTGGCGCAGTTAATCAGAAATTATCTTTCCAATGAGAGTTTCCTTGAGATTGAAACGCCGTTCCTTATCCGTTCCACGCCAGAAGGTGCCAGAGATTTCGTAGTTCCTTCGCGTATGAACCCTAATCAATTCTATGCCTTGCCGCAATCTCCTCAGCAATACAAACAATTGCTTATGGTTTCAGGATTTGACAGATATTTTCAGATAGTTAAGTGTTTCCGCGACGAAGATTTGCGCGCTGACAGGCAGCCTGAATTTACGCAAATCGATTGCGAAATGTCTTTTGTGGAACAAGAGGATGTTTTGAATATGTTTGAAGGACTTATTAAGCATCTTTTTGAAAAGGAAAAGGGTCTTAAGTTTGACAAATTCCCGAGAATGACTTGGCAGGATGCGATGAAATATTACGGAAGCGACAAACCAGACTTGCGTTTTGAGATGAAATTCACAGAACTTAACGATGTAGCAAAAGGAAAAGGCTTTTCGGTATTTGATGATGCGGAATTAGTTGTCGGAATTTGTGCAAAAGGCTGTGCAAATTACACCCGTAAGCAATTGGATGCGCTTACCGATTTCGTGAAACGCCCTCAAGTCGGAGCAAAAGGACTTGTCTATATAAAATATAATGAAGACGGAACGTTCAAATCCTCAATTGATAAATTCTATTCGCAAGAGGATTTGATGAAATTCGCAGAAAAATTCTCGGCCTCAAAAGGCGATTTGATGTTAGTGATGTCTGGTAAAACAATGCAAGTCCGTACTCAATTGTGTTCGCTTCGTTTGGAGATGGGTTCGCAATTAAATTTACGCGATCCGTTCAATTACGCGATAACTTGGGTAACCGATTTTCCTTTATTGGAATGGAACGAAGAGGACAGCCGTTTCTATGCAATGCATCACCCATTCACCGCTCCTAATCCCGAAGATTATCCTGAACTATTGGATAAAGACCCGGGTAAAGTGCGTGCTTGGGCTTACGATTTGGTTATTAACGGAACTGAAGTCGGTGGCGGCAGCGTAAGAATCCACAACCGCGATATGCAGATGCGGATGTTTGAAGCCCTTGGCTTTACTCCTGAGGCAGCACTCTCACAATTCGGATTTCTTATGGGTGCATTTGAATACGGAGCACCGCCTCACGCAGGTCTTGCCTTTGGTTTTGACCGTCTGTGCGCAATATTTGCAGGTGCGGACTCAATCCGCGACTTTATTGCCTTTCCTAAAAACAACAGCGGCAGAGATTTGATGAGCGATTCGCCGAATTATATTGACCAAAAGCAATTGGACGAATTGTATTTGTCATTAGTGCCTGTGGAGAAGTAAAGTCTATTGCTTAAATATAAGAATAAAGATTGTAATTATTGAAAAAAACAAGTGCGGCAGAGAATAAAAAAGAATAGCCGCACTTGTTTTATTTTTATATCTAAAAAATATAACCCCACTTTTTTACTTTATAAAATCCATAAACCATTTTACGACTTCAGGGTCTTGATGTGAGCCGATAGCAAGTGAATGTTTTTCGTCCAATTGAAGAATCTTGTCCATATCTTCAGATGACAATTCAAAATCAAGTATATTTAAGTTCTGCTGCATACGTTCTGCGTGCGTGGATTTCGGTATAACGATAACATCACGTTGCAACAAATAACGCAATGCCGTTTGTGCTACGCTCTTGTTATACTTCTTTCCGATTTCTTCCAATAACGTATTGGTGAAAAAGCCGTTCTTCCCCTCAGCAAGCGGCCCCCACGCCATAAGGTAAGTACCGAAATCCTTAAGATACTTACTTAATTCTTGCTGTTGGCAAAAGACGTGCGTTTCCATTTGATTTACCGCAGGTTTTACTTCAAAGTTTGAAGCTAAATCAATAAAGCGGTCGGCATAAAAGTTACTTACTCCAATAGCATGCAATTTGCCTTCCTTGTAAGCCTCTTCCATCGCCCTGTATGCACCGTAGTAATCGCCGAAAGGCTGATGCAATAACATCAAATCAATATAATCAGTTCCGAGTTTGCGCAAACTTTCCTCAATACTTGCTTTTGCTTTTTCGTAACCGTAATTTGATACCCAGATTTTGCTTACCAAGAAGATTTCTTTGCGCTCTATTCCGCTCTTTTTAATTGCAGCACCAACACCTTCTTCATTAAAATAAGCCTGTGCAGTATCTATCAAACGGTAACCTACTTTCAATGCATCGGATACACATCTTTCGCACTCCTCAGGGCTAACCTGAAAAACGCCGTAACCAATCTGCGGCATCATAACGCCATTGTTCAATTTTATTTCTCTCATTGCTGTATTTTGTTTTGATTAATTGCCAATTAGACTGCAACATTACAAATAATTATCAAATCTTTCCTTACCAATATCGCCCTTTGTTTTGCAGAATTTACTTAAAACAGCTTTATCTTTATACTTCTGTCAATAAATACATAATTATAAAAATATGAATTTTGAAAAAACAGCAATATTTTATTTAAGTATAAAAGAAAATTTGTATTTTTGCAAAATCATGGTAGATAACGGAATAACGAAAAATAATTGGAAAGAAACGGATATTAGTGTTGATAGTCTTTGGTTAATTAACGAAAGAGACAAAACAGGTAAGCACGCAAATGTTTATCATGGTAATTTTGTACCACAGATACCACATCAATTAATTTCACGCTATACAAAAGAGAATGATGTTGTTTTGGAATTATTCTCAGGTAGCGGTACTACTTTGTTTGAATGCGAGGAACTTAACAGACAATACATTGGTTTTGATATTAATCAAGAAATTATTGATTATGTAAATAACAAAATGCAAAACTCTCAATTGCCTTATAAACTCAATAATTGCGACGTTACAAACACCTCTCAATTCAATAAGGTCATACAAAACAATCTTAAAGAATTAGAAAAACCTGCCGTTGATTTTATTATCGCCCATCCTCCGTATTTAGATATAGTTAAATTCACTTCCCAAGAAAGCGATTTGTCCAATATCTCCGATGTCAACATATTTATAGACAATATTGTCTGTTCTTTCCGCAATGCTTTGCAATATCTATCTAAAAATAAATATCTTGCGGTTGTTATGGGGGATATCTACAAAAACAGTGAGGTAATTCCGTTAGGCTTTTACGTAATGTATGCTATCAAAAAGAACTTTAAAGTCAAATTAAAGGGGACTATAGTCAAGAATATTGAAGGTAACAGAGGCAAACTCGGACAACAAAACATCTGGAAATACAGAGCGTTGATGAGTGATTACTTTTTATTCAAGCATGAGTATATATTCGTATTCAAAAAAGAGTTTTAACTATGACAAAGTTTGAATTGTTTATAGAATTGGCGAAACCTGACAAAAAAGGTTGTAGCAGGTGGGTAACGACTTCCGAATTTGTAGGAAAATATAAAGATTTGCAATTAGGTAACGGCGGGTCTTGGTGCAGGAAATCATCAATGCTGGCAAAGAAATATGTAATAGAATTTGATAAATTACAAACTAAAGGAAATTCTATTGATGCAATAAGATTAATTGGCTTCAATACAGAAAAATCTTTCAATCAAGCGATAAGGAAAGATATAAAAGACTTCTATAAATCGAAAAAATGTGTAATGCTTGGTATTATCGGCAACAGCGAAAATACAAAAATTGAAGTAGATCATAAAGACGGCAGAAAAGATAACGAAAGAGTTTCCAATATACAGACACAAAAACTTGAGGACTTCCAACCTCTATGTAAGGCTGCCAATGATGCAAAACGTCAAATCTGTGCAGAATGTAAGAGATCCGATAAACGTTGGGATGCAAAGAATATCAAAGGAAACCCTTATTCATTTTATGACGGTGATGAGAATTATACCAAAGAATTAGGTTGCAAAGGATGTTATCAATACGACCCTGTAGAATACAGAATGGTGTGTGCAAAGAAGATAAGCAAGGAAGCGAGCGAACATACTGCAGATTATATAATGCAAAAACTATATCCAAAAGAATAAAGATGAACTATATCGGAAGTAAGTATTCATTGCTGCCGTTTTTGGACGAATGTATTTCCAAGGTTACAGACAAAGATACTTCAAGTAAAGTATTCTGTGATTTGTTCTCCGGTACTGCTACCGTAGGAAAACACTTCAAAAAGAAAGGATTTCAAATCATTGCCAACGATTTACAATATTACAGTTACATTCTTTGTCAGCAGTACATCGGCAATCATAAAGCTCTCTATTTTTCAGGTATAGAAAAGGAAATTAATGATAACAGGACATCATTATTTGCTTCTGAAGCAATGAACAACGTTTGCCAATACCTTAATTCTATTAAAGACGTAGAGGGATTTATATATAATAATTTTTGCAAAGGTAAGCATAAAGACAATGAGGAGTACCGTTTATACTTCAGTGATGAAAACGGTTTGAAATGCGATGCAATAAGGCAAAAAATCGAATCTTGGCACAATGAAAATAAAATAACTAAAAATGAATATTACTTTCTGCTGGCTACGTTAATAGAAAATATTGACAAAGTTGCCAACACTGCCTCTGTTTACGGAGCATTTTTAAAGAAAATCAAAACTTCTGCTCAAAAAACTCTGACAATGCAACCTGCAGAAATGATTTACAACGACATAGAACACCAAGTATATAACGAAGATGCAAACACATTGATACGAAAAATAACAACGGATATTCTTTATTTAGATCCACCGTACAATCAACGCCAATACTCCGCCAATTATCATGTCTTGGAGACAATAGCTCGTTATGATAATCCCGTATTGAAAGGAAAAACGGGAATGAGAGACTATTCCGACCAAAAATCTTCTTATTGCAATAAACGTAAGGTTAAAGAAACATTTGACGATTTGATAATGCACGCCGATACAAAGTATATCTTTTTAAGTTATAATAATGAAGGGCTGATGTCTTTTGAAGAAATCAAGGATATTATGTCAAAACGAGGTGAGTACGGCTGTTTTGAAAAGCAATATAACAGATTTAAAGCCGACAATGCTTCAGAAACGAGACATATAAAGGCAAATACAACCACAGAATATTTACATTACGTGATTTGCAAATAATATCTGTATTCTTCTAATACTTATAGATTTTTCACTACATAACCATATAAAAATAAACTGCGGAATCTTGGCATTTAATCCGCAGTTTTATTTAGGACATCTATCTGATTTATTTCTCTGTAAGGGATTTTAATACTTCGCGGATAGGTTCTGTGTAGAATTTACCGATATTTGTTTCGCTGATATTCAATAATGCTGAAAGTTGCTGCGGAGTTATTCCGATATGAAGGCATATTGCCATGTGACCGTATGCCATCGGTTCAACGCCGCCCAATGCCGTCAGAATACTAACCGTAAATAATTCCCTGTCCTTATAACTTACTGCATCGCGTTCAAATATATCGCAAAACAAATGCTCTTTCAAAAATGTATCTATCGTTGGCGCTAGAACGGCGTACGATGCTTTCGAAACGTCTTTTGATACTCCCGAAAGTTTTTCCAATATCTCTGCACCACGTAGGTATTTCGCTCTTGTATCTTCTATATTTGACGATTCTTTACCGTAATTCTCCGCTATTCCTTTCGCTTTTCGCTCTTTGAACAACTCATCTAAAGTTGATATTGCCTGTAAAGAACGCGGAAAACCGCAATAAGCGTACGCTTGAACCAACAATTCCTTAACTTCATTGACCGTCATACCGACCGCAAGTGCGTTTTCCAACGATTGTTTTAACATATAAAGATTGCCTTGTGCGGTATAGTTGCCCATACATACGATAGCCTTCTGCTTTTCAGTCAATACGGAGTTTTCTTTATCGTATTTATTTTTGGCATCTGCGCAAACCTTAAGGTAATAGGCGTCCTCAACAGATTCCAACCATGTAGTGCCGCCCTGACTTTGCGGATTGCATTCCACTGCTATGTGTGCAAACCAACTATCTGGCGCTGCGCCGTGCCAATGCTCCACATTAGGTTCTATTTCTACGACATCACCTGGGTACAACCGCCTTGCAAGCTCGCCTCTTCGCTGATAATAACCAACACCTGCCGTTGCAATCAACATTTGTCCCCCTGCGTGTTTATGCCAATTGTTTCGGCAAGACGGTTCAAAGGTTACGTTAAACATAGGTACGTTTAAATTTTTGTTATTTGACACAAGCGACAAATAACTCTGCCCTATGAAATACTGAGAATACGCTGTATTTTTCTCACCAAGCGGATAAGGTTGGCGGAAATCCGAAGGATTCTGTGCAATTGCTGAATTTGCCATAACTATTACTGTACTTATTAATGTAAAAACTAAATTTCTTGTCTTCATCGATGTTAATGTTTTAATTTGATTGCAAAATTATAAAAAGAAAACGAATTTTTACATACCAAAATCGCCCCTTGTTACTCTCTTACCACATGAGTAAAAAATAAAGTGCCGAATCACGAAACTCTTTTCAGAAAACATTTTACTCTTTTCAGAAAAGAATTTACTGAAATGGCACTTTATTTTTGAGATTTTAAATCGCCAATGCGGCTCACACCACTTTATTTTCGTCTTATGTAACTATATGAAAATAAAGCGTGTTATTGATTTAATCTCTTGCTTAGAAACCTAAACCTTTCAACCAATCAATAACTTTTTTCTCGCCGCTGCGGACGTCATGACCATAGATAGCAAATCCGTTTAATACATTGGCATTCGGATAAGCCTCTTTGACGTCTTCAACGCAGGATGCCAAACCGCTTCCTTCGTGAGTAGTGAAAGGAATAATGGTCTTGCCGTTCAAATCGTACTTCTTAAAGAAAGAAAACATAACCTGTGGATAAGTTCCCCACCAAACAGGACCGCCGATAAAGATAGTGCTGTACTGGCTTATGTCTTCTATACCACCTTTGAACGCTGGAAGTTCGCCTTTGTTGGCTTCTTCTTTTGCAAGTTTGATAAGGTCGTTGTAAGACATATTGTAATTTTTCTCAGCCTTAATTTCGAAGCGGTCGCATCCGATATAATTGCAGATATAATCCGCAACAATCTTGGTATTTCCTTCTTTGATTACGCCGACGGAGTATTGCTCGCCTGCTTGTGAGAAATAAACAACAAGAACTTTGTCTTTTGCTGTTTCAATTTGTGTGTTTTGTGTGTTCATATCACTATTTGTTTTATTGTTATTACAGTTGTGTTCGTTCTTTGCGCTACTTTGCGAACACGAAACGCAAAATAATGCTGCTAAAATGCCTAATAGGCCTGCTAATTTCTTCATTTGTCTGAATATTTTTTGATGTTAATAATTTCTTAATGCGTTTGCTTCAAATATTGTAAGTCTCCGTAGAAATATGATGCCGTTGTACCGCCGTCAATCAAGAAATCCGCTCCCGTAATAAAGCGTCCCTTGTCTGACATTAAGAACTGAGCCAAATCTCCTACCTCATCGGGAGTTCCTGCACGCATCGCAGGAGAGGATTCTATCATCTTATGGTAACCTTCTCCCCTCGGACCTTTCAATTCATCGGCTGCAAGAGGAGTAATTATGATTCCGGGAGAAATAGAATTGATAGTTGCATCGCGTTTTGCCCAACGGGTAGCCTCAAACATAACTTTCAAGACATTACAACGCTTGGCATACTGATAGGCTTTCAATGTATCTGTAATGTTTCTTACAATCGGCAAACTCAAAAGAGATTCCGTGTCGGTAGTTGCTAATAAATCGCTGTCCTCTTGCGGAATCGTTCCCAACCGATGACCGCTTTGCGAAGATATTATCACACAAGAGCCGCCTTTTGTTATAACACCTCCGAATTCTTCCATAAATACCGCCGTTCCGTACATATCTACCTGCAATATCTTCTCAACAGGGGCTTGCGAAGGAGAAACTCCTGCCGCATTAATAACGTATTTAACCTCTCCTTTTGAGGTCGCAAACTCCACGAGTTCCTTGATGGATTGACGCGAGGACAAATCAAATTTCAGAGTTGAGACTTCAAAACCTGCTTGTTCCAATATCGTTTTTGCAGAATCAAGACTTTTTTCGCTGTAATCTGCTATAACGATATGTTTTCCTGCACTTATTCTTCTGACAATTGCAATGCCGATACTGCCTGCACCGCTTAATACAACAACTTCTTTATTCATAAACTTAAAAACTAATATTTTACTTATGTTTCTGCAAAATTACATAATAAATATTGAATATTCCTTACCTTAATTCCTCTTTCTTTTACATTTTTTGCTGTCTATTAGATTGTTGATAAGAAAAATATTTGTACTTTTGCAAAATAAATTAATGCAATAGTGCAACATAACAAGCAATAACTATTATTTCGCATTCAAATTAAGCTTAGGAAACTCATTTTGAAAAATCGGAATAATTTAATTGCAGAACGTTAAGTTGTGGATAAATAATCTAACATCTTTTTGAATTTTACACTCTGAGTGGTGTAGATTTTCTATGATGTTAGTGGTGTTTTCCTAAGCTTAACCAGAATGCGAGTAGAAAGGTTTGCACCTTATTTTATTAATTCCGAAAGTGATTGATAGTTTTTGCACAAATTATCAATTAAAATGACAAAAAACAAAAATCTATCGGTCATTGACTACGATGACTTGCAATCCAAAACTATGGATTGGCTACGTTTTCCGCTTATGGTTGCGGTTTGTTCCATTCATGTGTCTCATCAAGTCCTCATTGATATGCATCCTTCCGTTGCGGCACATAGTGTTTATTTTCTTATCTCTCAAGTTTTAGCCAGATTGGCTGTTCCGTTATTCTTTATCATAAGCGGTTATTACTTCTTCTACAATAAAAAAGGTAACGAATGCATTTTCAACAAAGAAACCTACATCGCAAAACTCAAAAAACGCCTCAGAACACTACTTATGCCTTATTTATTCTGGAATTTTGTCATATTATGCATTTACTTTGTAGGAAAATTATACTTAGAACACACATTTATGTCCATTTCAGAGATATTATCTGCATTTTGCTATTATAATGGCAATTATAACACAATTGCTGTTCAATTTTGGTTTATTCGGGATTTGATGATTGTGTGCATTATTTCTCCTATACTTTATTTTCTTCTAAAGAAAGGTAAATTGCTGACAATATTAGCGTTTTTTGCGTTATGGATTTCGCCTGTAAAATGGTCCCCTGTACCAATGGTTGCCATATTTTTCTTTTCTTTGGGAGCATATTTCAGTATCAACGGCAAAAATATCATTCAAGAAATTGCAAGGTTGCCGAAAATCCCGTTGTATGCGGTTGCTTTCATATTGATGGTTGTTGATTTGATAATAAACGAGCCGCCTGCAACAACCGTCCATAGCGCTGCAAACAACACTTATATTCACAACATTTTCATACTATTCGGCATTGCTGCGGTACTGAATATCATCGCCGAATGTTTCCGTGTCGGCAAACTGAAAAGCGCCAATAAGCAATTGGCAAACGCTTCTTTCTTTTTGTTTGCCGTTCATCTGTTACCGTTAGGTGTCATTTTCAACAAATTACCTGCAAAATTTCTGCCGCATAACGATTTCACATTCTTGCTGATATATCTTCTTTCCGTTCCGTTAGTTGCCATTATTTCCGTTTGGGTTTATAAGTTTTTGAAACGCTATTTCCCGAGAATTACCGCAATAATCACTGGTGGCAGATAAGAAAAGAGAATAAAGATATCCGAAAGTATCGCAGTTTAAAGCGAAAAAACTCCAAAATTATCGCACTTTAGAAGACAAAAATTTGAAAAGTATCGCAGTTTGGGATTTTGTATTGAGGTTTTATTGTTTTAATATGTACTTGCTTGGGATTTGTATTGCAACCAAATGCCGTCTTTTTTGATAAACCAAAATTTTAATTGCAAATTCCAAGTGTGTTTGCCGCCACCGAAGACCGCAGCAGTTACTTTGCTCTGCCCTGTCAGGATTGCAGTATCGCCGTTAATGGAAACATCCGAATTTTCGTGCAGGGCACTGTAATAATTAAGCGTTCCGTCAGCAATACACCGCAAATAAGTCTGTTTATCCTGCCTAATACCCGTCATATGTATCAAAACAAAATCGTCAGTCATCAACTTACTTAAATTAGCTGTATCTTTACTGACCATATATGAGTACATATCCTTATAACTTTGCAAAATAATCTCTTTATCCGTCATTTCCTTGTCATTTATTTGCGTCTTGCTTTGAGAACTGGCGATAAAACCCAAACAACTCAACACAATAAAAACGTATTTTTTCATTTTGTAAAAATAAGATAATTATTCAGATAATTTAATACCAATATCGCAGTTATAAACAGGGTTATGTGTTTATCCTCTTTGTAATTAAGTAGATTATTACTATTTTTGCAAACCGAATAATCACAATTAAAAGGAACAATATAATGAAAGTATTAATTATTAACGGTTCTCCGAACAAAGAAGGCTGTACTTATACGGCGTTGAAGGAGATTGAAGGCGTTTTGAACGCAAATAACATTGACACGGAGTGGGTTTATTTGGGCAAAAAGTCCGTTGCAGGTTGCATAGCATGTTTTTATTGCAAAGAACACGGACATTGTTTCCAACAGGATACCGTTCAGGATTTGCAAAAGCGCGTTTCGGAGTTTGACGGTCTGATTGTAGGCTCACCTGTTTATTATTCAGGGCCGACAGGTCAGATAATTTCGTTCTTAGACCGCTTATTCTTCGGAGGATTTCAGGCAATGATGCAAAGAAAACCTGCTTGCGCTGTCGTAAGTTGCCGCCGCGGAGGAGCAAGTGCGACATTTGAACAATTGAATCAATATTTCACTATATCAAATATGCCAATTGTTTCTTCGCAATACTGGAATAGTGTCCATGGATTCACACCTGAGGACGTCAGAAAGGACGAAGAAGGATTGCAAACCATGAGAACGTTGGGACAGAATATGACTTATCTTTTGCGTCTTCAAGAATTAGGGAAGCAGCACGGCATAACACGTCCCGAATACGAGCAAACAATTTATACAGACTTCATGACAGGAAAATAAACGAAGAGAATTTTGCATTCTTTTCACAGATTAGAAAATTCTAATGCGACATTAGAGTTTTCTAATCGCTTTTTACCGTCTTGAAGTGTGAAGCCATAGTAATTTTACAACTCAAAACAAAATTACTATGCGAAAATACATTTTTATAATAACGATGTTGTGTTGCAATGAGGAGTTTTGTCAAATCCAAATGTCTGTTTATAACAACCAGACGCCGTTTAAACGTGCTTTTTGAAAACAATACCGCAATTAAGCAAATTCAAACGGAGAAAGAAAGTATGCAAATCTGCAAACATTGTGTAGAAAAAGGTGTTGATTCTATTGAAGTGAGCGGTAACGGGATTTCATTAGTAGGAATAAACGAGGCATATTTTTTAGATTTTGCAAAAAAACTTGCTGATGAAGTTTCCATACCTATAATTCTTGTAGGAGGACACCGAAGTATTAACAATATGAATCAAATACTCCATTCAATGGATATTTCTTTTCTTTCCATGTCCCGACCATTGATTTGCGAACCTTTTCTTGTGAAGCGGTGGCAGGAAAACGAACTGACACCGTCAAAATGTATATCTTGCAATAGTTGTTATTCCACATTCGCCCATAGATGTATCTTTAAAAAAACACTACAGAATTAAATAATCTTATCTTACTATTATTAATTATAAACATACAACTATATTTGATATTAGATAAGTGAGATTTTATTGTTTTCTTATCTCACATTAATTAGATGAAAGCAGCTTCTTGGAGAGAAACATGCGACAAGATAACAGTAACGTGTGAAAAGATAAAAATAATATCGGATAAAAAATTACTAATATCAATGATTAGTAAATTTTTATCCAACTTTAATTTTGGGATTTCTTAATCCGTGATTTTGTTATTTGATTTAACTGTTTTCTTGCGTTTAGTAGCCGATGGTAAATCTCTCTTGGTGGTGATTTTCCTGTTCCAACTCATCTACCATTGCCATTGCGTAGTCCTGAACCGAGATATGCGAATTGCCTTGTGCATCAACAATCAAATCATCTTTGCCCAAACGGAACTGTCCCGTGCGTTTGCCGTCGTTATCAAACGCTCCCGCAGGCGAAAAGAACGTCCAGTCAATTTCTTTTTCGTTCATAAGGGTGTTAAGATAGAAATCACCCAAAGGACGCACGCCTCCCATAATCTCCTCAGGGATAACGCCCGAATCAACTACGCGAAGATAAGGAGCACAGTACAAAGTACCAGCACCGCCTACGATTAAAAGACGCTCAACTCCGCTGTTCTTGGCAGCAAGAAGTATCTTCGGATAAATTTCTTCAATAAGCGTTGCAATATTCGGGTTAGTCCAACCAGGATTGTACGCACTTATCACGGCATCTTTGCCTTTCATTAAATTGGTTAGAGATTCCACGTCAGCAACATCACCTTTTACTACCGTTACATTGTCGTTTGCCTGCAATTTCTCAGGGTTTCTTACCAATGCGGTTACATTGTGTCCTCTTGAAACTAATTCCTGCAAGATTGCCGAGCCTACAAATCCCGTTGCTCCGATTAATAAAACATTTTTTGCCATAATTTTGTCTCCTTATATTTTAATTTGTTATTACTAATTCTTGTTTTGCCATCAGATAATTTAGTTTCATCTGATTCCCGAGTGCAAAATTACAGCTGTTTTCTCACCTAAAGATTGTAATTTTCCGCAAAAGAATTGTAAAATCACGGTTATGTCAATTTTTCTTTGTACTTTTGCAAATGCTTATCGGGTGATAAGCGGAAGCGTTATGCTTATTTATAATTGTATTAGAAAAAGCCTGAGAAACTTTGAAAACAATTATAACTTAGTAGTAATGTAATCGCCATCTGTGGCGTGAATTTCTACTATAATTATATCTTTTTTCAAAGGTTATTTCTCAGGTACCATCTAATAGAGGTATAAATTCAGTATTAGTGGTTTCACGCTTTCTTTTTATAATTAAATATAGGTCGGAGGAGCGACCTTTCCTTTGAAACCATAGGAAAAAGTTGATTAAGATGGGTAAAATATTGTTGGGAATATATGGAGCATCAACACAAATTGCAGCCTTTATCTTTCTGATTCAAATGATAGAAGAGGATAAATGGTGGCAAATACTCTTTATTGACCCTATCATAAGTGAATTAAAAGGTCTTGTATGGCCATTATTTGTTTTATAAACCTCAAAGAACGAGCCATGAAAAAAATTATAGTATTACTTGGGGCATTTTTGACAATGACAGTATTTAATTCCTGTTCTAAACAGGACAATTCTGTAATACAAACAGAACAATCAAAAAAGATAGAACAGACAGAGAAAACTGAAAAATCTAATATTCCTGAAGGGTGGGCAGATGGACAAGTTAAGGAGTATCAAGGTAAAGATAAGAAAGAACAAAATGTCTTGAGACAAACAAAATCGTATTATAGTGCAATATTAACAGGAGATATAGAAAATGCTTCTCACTACGTTTTTGAAGATTGTATTTCTTACGATCAAAAACATTATTTTCAAGAGTTAAGTAATGATGAAGTTCTCTATAACTTTCTTAAGGAAGCCTCCACTGAGGCTATAAAATTACAAGAAATTTTCAAAAAAAGAGGGCTTTATGCAGAAATAATAAATGTAAGTATAGGACCTAAAGTAGATTCTAATGAATATTTACTCTACGTCATAAATGCTGTTGCACAAGTTTCATTAAATAAGAGTGATGGTACTGAAGCGTATATTCATTCAGCTGACACTGATGCATCTCTAGCTATTTCCTTTGATAACGGAAAAACTTGGAAATTTATGGCTATAAATGAAGATACGCCTAATATATTAAGAATGCGTTTTAGTGAAGATATTATTAATAAAATTATGGGATATTAATAAATCATTATATAAATTTAGAAACTTTTCTATAATTATCTTAAAAGAATTTAAAAGTTCTATCAGAAAAGTTTTGTAACTTTGTAGTAGTAAATTACAAAGTAGAGATAATATTAAAAAAACATAAAACCATGAAAAGAATAGTAACAGTATTAGAGTGTGTTGTTGCGGCTATTTGTTTTTCTTCGTGCAACAAATCAAACAATACACAAGTAGCAAGTGATAAAAATAAACAAGATACGGTTCGCAGGGTATGGCTGCAACGAGATTATTCGGGAGATGATACAATAACGGAAAAAGATATTGTTAATCCCGAAGAGTTATTCAAGGAAGAAATATCAAATTACCCTGCTACGTTTGTCATAACAGATGATATGGCAGACGAGATATTAGATATCTTCCCAAATGCAAATAATTATGATATCTGTTCTTTGTTTAATTGGCACAACAAGGCTACTAAAGGTTTTGTTAAGTTTTTTGATTCTATTTATCCAAATCAGAAGTTAAGTAAATATAAGAAAGTTGAGCATATCTTAAGCGGAACAAGGTCTAATATTTATTATAGAACAGAAAATATTTTGAATTATTACTGCACACTGTATGGAATGGTTGGCGAAACCAAGAGTGTATGAAATAAGGATAGTTTAATGATAAATGAAATTAAAGCGTGGCAGATTCTGAATAAGTTTCTTGATAAGTATATTGATAATTCTGTTTCAATTGCTTATTATTCAGGAACCGAAGTGTATACTGAAATTGTATTTGATGAAACAATCATTCTTAAAAGTCGTTTAATGGATTTACAAAGAATAAATACAATCTATCAACATCAGAAGTATACACCATATAAACTAATACAATCGTCAAGAAAGGCTATTAAAAATAACTTTGAAACGACATTGAAAAAGCGAACTAAGGATATTATCGCTAAAAGTAAAGAAATGGTCAATGAAGAATATTACAACTACACGAAATCTGATGACAGAAAAACGATAAAGACTATAAAGCAAGATGAAGTCAATGTATTAAATGCACTGAATGATTGGCTTAATGTCAGAGATTCAATAAAAAATACTTTCAATGATGACAAAGACAAGCAGAACTTTCTAAAGAGTGCAACAGAACTATTAGACGGTATAACCGAATCAATATCTTGCCCAACGCATGGATAATAAAATAAAAATTTCACTCACACAGTGCAATTTTTAGCGAAATTCTGCACTATGGCAGTGCAATTTTTGATTTTGATTTGTGAATTTGTGGTAAGGAGATCTCTTTTTATGCTTTGCTGTTCTTAAATTGCAGGGGTGTTTTGTGAGTTTGTTTTTTGAACCAGTTGGAAAAATTGGAGGTGTCGTCAAATCCAAGATTGAAGGCTATTTCTTTGGCGGACAGGGTGTCAAAACGCAGCAGTCTTTTGGCTTCTAACAGCAGGCGGTTGTTGATATACGTCTTTAAAGTCAGGTTACACGCCGTTTTTACCTCCTTTGCCAAACGGTTTTCGCTCACTCCCAATTGTCCGACATAGAAATCAATGTTGCGGTTGGCGGTAAAATTCTTTTCAACCAAGTTAAAAAATTGTTTAGCAATGTTCGTAGCAAACGGGCGTGTGATTTGACAAAACTCTCTTTCGCATTGAAGCAGCAAAACTCTCAAAAGACTTTGGCAAACAGTGGATTGGTAGTTATCTTTTGCGGATTGCAATTCATTTTCCAGCAACGAAAAAATCTGTTTTGTAGAATTTACGTCTGTCTTTACCGTTCTTGACGGATTGGCAAGAGACAAAAATTCGGCGGAATATAAAAACGAGGCGTCATTTTCACTGATTGCAAATAAGTTATAAGTAAAAAGAATCATCTTTCCGCTGTATGTATCGGAGAAATCAAACTCGCATACTTGGTTCGGAAGAATTACGAAAATATCACCTGCATCAAGCGTAACATCTTGGAAATCTATCTTAAAATTGCCCTGTCCCGTTTCCACGAAAAGCAATTCAAAGAAAGTGGTGCGGTGAGCCACGGGAAAGATTTTAGTAGAGCGTTTATCCTTTCCGAGAGTTTTTATCTCAATTTCTAATGCCGACGGTTTAAAATCGTAAGTTTTCATATCGTTTTGCCATTATCCATTTGCAAAATTAAGTAAATCTCCGCAATTTATTCAAAAATTACCGATTTATAATACAAAATAAGGTTGTTTATACCCACCTCAACGCATCTTTATTACGAATATTCAACGCAGAAATTAATATTAAAAAATTCTTTTCACATAATGATTTTGAAAAACCTGGGTATTTTTATCAAAAAACCTATGTTTTTGAATTAAAAAACCAGGGTTTTTCACTCAAAATACATAGGTTTTTTAAAATTAATATGAGAAAAGGATAGAATAATATTTGATTACACGAAAACAATGTTCTCAAAAACAATATTAAACAGTAGAAATAATGTAGTAAAATATAATAACAATAAAATAAAGAGCGATATTGGTATCTGCTTTTCAATATAAGTTGTATAATTTTGTAAAAACAAAAAATTTAACAGCGATAAAAAAATTATTATTCTTAGTATTAGGTGCATTTTTCGGAATTTCCGTTCATGCACAAAGCACCGTGTATTTCACAAGTGAGATTAGCGCAGAGTCTCTAGTCAAAATCTATCAAGCATTGGGCGTTACTCCTCAGGGAAAAGTCGCCATAAAAATCTCAACCGGCGAAAGTATGCAGAGTAATTACTTAAAACCTGAACTTATCAAGAACTTGGTAGAAGAAACTAACGCAATGTTGGTGGAATGCAACACCATGTATTCGGGAAACCGCTCCTCAACAGCATCACATAAGAAGGCAATAGCACAAAGAGGCTTTAATGATATTGCTCAGGTGGATATAATGGACGAAAAAGGCGAAATGGAAATACCAATGACGGATACCACGCACTTAAAAGTAAATATTGTCGGCTCACGTCTTGCAAATTATGATTTTATGATTAATCTTGCTCACTTCAAAGGGCATACTATGGGCGGTTTCGGCGGAGTTATCAAAAACCAATCAATAGGTGGTGCCTCAAGACGCTGAAAAGCTTTGATTCATTCCGTAGGTAAGAATTATGTTTCGGGGAAGGAAAGATTGTTTATATAAACGTGATGAATAACCTGTCGGTTGATTGTGATTGCGACGGACATCCTTCCGCTCCGCAGATGAATGACATCGGCATCTTGGCATCTTTAGACCCTGTTGCGTTGGATAAAGACTGTTTGGACTTAGTTTTCAACCATCAATCTACATCTTCTGACAACGCACAGCCGCTTATCAACCGTATTAACCAAAGACATGGTACTAACACGGTAGAATATGCCGAGCAAATCGGACTTGGTTCTCAACAATACACTCTTGTAAATATTGATGAGGCAGGAATACAAAATATAAACACAACTGCGACCGACAAAAACAATTTGCGTTATAATGTCTTCACTATTTACGGCAAGAAAGTGATGACTAATGCCAAGTCTTTGGACACTTTACCAAACGGAATTTATATCATAAACGGTGAAAAGAAGATAATAAAGAAATAATTTTTTAAAATAAAAAATCAAATACTATGAAAAAAATAGTTTTATTACTGTCGGCGGCATTATTAATATAATGCACGGCAAAGAATGAAGATAACGGTAAATTGATTATTGAAAAATTTGTCGGTTGGAGCGAACAGGACGAAACAGGACTAAGTTACATAAGCGACCATGCTTACATCCATTATCAGATTCCTCAAAATGCGGGAAAATATCCGCTTGTCTATATTCACGGATTCGGTGGCAGCGGCGTATGTTGGGAAATAACGCCTGACGATAGGGACGGTTTTACAACCTTAATGCTTAAGAGAGGATTCTCTGCATACGTTATGGACTTACCAGGGCGTGGCAGAGCCTCAAGAACTACAAATACCGCAACCGTTACGCCTGTTGCTGATGAGATGTTTTAGTTTGGTATATGGAGAATGGGAATCTGGCCGGATTTTAATGACGGCATTCAGTTCAGTAAGGATTCCGCTTATTTATCTCAATTCTTCAGGGAAATGACACCCGATTTGAGCGACCACAATCAAGATATTCCTGCAATAAATTCATTAGTTGATAAAATAGATGATAATATCCTTGTAACGCATTCGGCAGGCGGTGTCCCTGGGTGGATAGTTGCCGCAATGAATCCTAAAGTTAAAGCCGTAGTTGCATACGAACCCGGAGCGTTTGTATTTCCTGAGGAAGCATTACCCGAAGCCATTAACGGCGAAACAGGAGGTACGCGACCTATTCCTGTAAAACGCGAGCAGTTTATGCAATTATCCAAAATACCTATCGTAATGTATTTCGGGGATTATATTCCTGAGACGGTAAGTAATAACTTAGGAGACGAGAATTGGCGTGTTAGATTGCAGATGGCAAAAAAATTTGTTGAGATGATTAATAACAACGGTGGAAATGCTACATTGGTTGAACTGCCTAAGCAAGGTATTAAAGGCAATACGCATTTCTTGATGCAAGATTTGAACAACGATGTATTGGCTGACCTTCTTGCCAAATGGTTACAAAAGAATAATTCGAAATACTCTGAAAAGAGGTTGCTTTCTTCTGCATTTATTACACTGCGGAGTATGAAACGCTAAACGATATGGTAAAAGCAACCCCTAAAGCCAAACATCTTAAAAATTTCGGCACAAAAGATGACCACACTGACGGAGTTGATAATTGGCTTAAGGAAATCGGACTGTAAGAAATAACAAGTTTCTATTAAAAAAGGGCGTCTTATCACAATGAAACGCCCTTTTATTTTTGTAAAACGCAGAAAAAAGAGAATAAACCGTTAATTTGGTATATTTTATTTCGTTATTTATTCTTAATTTTGCAAAAACAAGTAGTTAATAACAAAATAAAAAAACAGAAAATTATGCAAAATTTTGATTACGTAACACCTACAAGACTTATCTTCGGAAAAGAGTCTATTGCTAAGTTACCTGAAGTTATGAAAACGTTAGGAAAACGTATCCTGCTTACATACGGCGGCGGCAGTATCAAGAAATTGGGTCTTTATGACAGAGTTAAGCAGTTGTTATCAGATTTCGAGATATTCGAATTAGCAGGCATTCAACCAAATCCTAAATACAACCCGAGCGTATTGGAAGGCGTTAAGATATGTAAAGAAAACAATATAGAGGCTATCCTTGCTGTCGGAGGCGGAAGCGTACTTGATTGTTCAAAAGCAATTGCTGCTGGAGCAAAGTATGACGGCGAGCCTTGGGATTTAATAACCTATAAAGTAAAAGCACAAGCCGCTCTGCCTATTGTGGATATTCTGACATTGGCAGCGACAGGCAGCGAATACGATTGCGGTGGCGTTATCTCCCGTACTGAGACCAATGACAAAGTAGGCTATATGGACTCGTTGTTGTTCCCTGTCTGCTCAATACTTGACCCTGTCTATACGTTCAGTGTGTCAAAGAAACAAACTTCTGCAGGATGTGCTGACGCAATGAACCACGTTATGGAACAGTATTTCACTTCTGACACTACATTACTTAATGACGGCTTTTGCGAATCAATGCTTAGGAGCCTGATGGTAAATGCCCGCAAATGTTTATCCAATCCTGAGGACTACACTGCGCGTGCTGAGATGATGCTTTGCTGTACTTACGGTTGCAACGGCATACTTTCGTTAGGTAATACTTATTCTGGTTGGCCTTGCCACGCAATTGAACACGCTTTAAGTGCATATTACGACATTACTCACGGAGAAGGCCTGGCTATAATCACACCGCGTTGGATGAAACACATATTAAACGAAAATACTATTGAGCGTTTCGTTAAGTATGGGGTAAATGTTTTCGGTATAGACGCATCTCTGCCTAAGCAAACCATAGCAGAAAAGGCTATTGAGGAAACTTACAAGTTTTTTGAGAGTATTAACATTCCTATGCACTTGAAAGAGGTAGGTATTGACGAAAGTCGTATAGACGAGATGGCACATCATATCGCCGTAAATGAAGGTTTGGAAAATGCTTACGTACCTTTGACGGAGCAGGATATAAAGAAAATTCTTGTAGATAGCCTGTAATTTCGGATATATCGCAGATAAAGAAAACAGAACCGAAAAAGATGGTAAAGTAATAAGACTTAAAAACAATAAAACAGATGAACAGAAAAATTTTCACAATAATTTGCACGGCGATGATGGTATTAGGCCTTTCTGCATGTGCTCAAAATAAAGAGAATAAAGAAATGAAAACATTGGTAGCGTATTTCTCGGCATCGGGAGTAACAGAAAGCGTGGCAAAACAACTTGCAGAAGTAGCAAATGCAGATTTGCTCGAAATAAAACCTGCACAGCCTTACACGGATGCGGATTTGGATTGGACAAATAAGCAATCTCGCTCAACAATTGAGATGAATGACAAATCCTCACGCCCTGCTATTACGGACAAGTTGGCAAATCTTGACGGCTATTCCACTATTTATGTTGGTTTTCCTATTTGGTGGTACACTGCTCCTACAATTATTAACACGTTTTTGGAGTCTTACGATTTCAAAGACAAGACAGTAATCCTTTTTGCTACATCAGGAGGAAGCAATATAACAAAATCCATAAGCGATTTGCAAACTACGTATCCTAATATCAAAATAAAAGGCGGTCAGTTGTTAAATCACCCGAGCAAAAAGCAATTGGAAGATTTTATTAACGGCAATAAATAATATGGAATAAAAAGCCACCAAAATAAAGTGGTGTGAGCCACACTGGCGATAAAAAGCCATCAAAATAAAGTGCCGAATCACGAAATTCTTTTCAGAAAAGAGTAAAATGTTTTCAGAAAAGAATTTACTGATTCGGCACTCACAACGAACTTTTAACTAATTTCATCGGTATAACTTCTATACTTGCTGCCGCAGATGTAAGAAATATCTGTCGCCTACAGGCATTTCTCAAAATTACAGTTGCATTATATTTTGTGAAA
The DNA here is from genome assembly GCA_017480245.1 of Bacteroidales bacterium. Taxonomy (GTDB): domain Bacteria; phylum Bacteroidota; class Bacteroidia; order Bacteroidales; family P3; genus Scybalousia_A. The sequence continues at coordinate 64,610 of JAFVBA010000003.1, forward strand.
TCTGAAACTCTTTAATTTTTTGCGGATTTGCGTAATTTTTCTACGTCTAATATTGTGAAGAGTTTGCCTTTAGAGGAGATAATGCCCTCGTTTGTCAAATCCTTTATTACATTTGCTAACGCAGGACGTGTAACCGAAAAAGTATCTGCCAATTGTTGCTGCGAATCTTCTATAATAAATGTTATCTTACCCGATTTCTTGTAAATATTATAAAGATATTGGGCAATATTGTTGCGTATGGAGTTAAAGGCAAAGGATTGCATTTTGTTGATAAGGAAAGAGCCTTTATCGGAAATAAGTCTTATGAAATTGACAAGCAGTTTCTCGTTATTCTGAAGCATAAAAGTAAAGTCTTTTTTCGCAATGGGCAGAACGGTTGTGCGTTCTTCGGCAGTTATTTCGACGGGAGAAAACGGTCTTTCGGCAAAAAGAATCATCGGAGCGAGAATATCTGGTGCTTTTACTTGATGCATTCGTATTGAAGTGCCGTCAGATTTGTACATCGTAGCATTTACCGACCCCGAAGTGATAAGATACAACATTGTATATTCTTCTCCTTGTGAGAGAATCACGTCTTGTTTATCAAAAGTCCGCTCACCATGGCAATTTTTCAGCAAATTGTCAATCTCCGATGCGGACATACCCGCAAATAATAAGCATTTATTCAAATTTCTTTCCATAACGCTGCAAAATTACTAAATATTAAACTATTGAATTTGTAATAAATATTACAAAAGCATAGAAATAGGATTATTATTTTTGCAACGGATAAAATAATAATCAAAAAGGAACAATAAAATGGAAGAAAAAATGTTTTGCTTTCAGTGTCAGGAAACAGCAAAAGGAACAGGATGTACGGTAAAAGGCGTTTGCGGAAAATTACCAGAGACTTCAACTTATATTGATTTGCTTTTATCGGTTATAAGAGGCGTAGCAGCGGTAGATAATGCCTTAAACAACGCTGGAATCAAGTCTTCGGAAAAAGTAGATGAGTTTTTAGTAGATGGACTTTTCGCAACAATCTCCTGTGCTAACTTTGACGACAACGCTTTTGTGCAGAAAGTGGAGTCAGGTTTGAAATTAAAAGCACAGTTATTGCAAACGGCGAAAGAAAACTCAGTTGCAGTGCCTGAATATGCAGAAGTAGTTTGGCAAGGCGGAAAAGAAGATTTCATTAACGAAGGAAGACGGCAGACAATCCTAAGAAACGAAGACGAAGACTTGCGTTCAATGAAAGAAATCATAGTTTTGGGTCTTAAAGGTATGTCTGCATATTATGAACACGCAGCACGTCTTGGCTATAAGCAGGAAGATATTGTTGATTTCATATCTAAAGCCCTTAGTTTGATATCCGACCCTAACGCACAGATGAATGATTTGTACGATATGGTAATGCAGACTGGTAAATTCGGAGTTGATGTCATGGCGTTGTTGGATAAGGCCAACACTTCTTCATACGGCAATCCTGAAATAACAAAAGTAAATATCGGAGTAAGGAATAATCCCGGTATTTTGATAACAGGACACGATTTAAAGGACTTGGAACAATTGTTAGAACAGACTAAAGACAGCGGAATTGACATCTACACCCACGGAGAAATGCTTTCGGCACATTATTATCCGTTGTTAAAGAAATATCCTCACCTTGCAGGCAATTACGGTAACGCTTGGTGGAAACAAAAAGAAGAATTTTCAATGTTTAACGGTCCAATCATCTTTACAACTAACTGTATCGTTCCGCCGCTTGCAGATGCTAATTACAAGGACAGAGTATTCACGACAAACTCTACGGGTTTTCCTGGCTGGAAACATATAGAAGCGGATGCAAACGGAAGAAAAGATTTTACGGAAGTTATAAACATTGCAAAGACTTGCCAACCTCCTGTAGCAATAGAGCAAGGTGAGATAATAGGAGGCTTTGCGCATAACCAGGTATTTGAATTGGCTGACGCAGTTGTTGAAAACATCAAAAACGGTTCAATAAAGAAATTCTTCGTTATGAGTGGCTGCGACGGCAGGATGAAATCCAGAGAATACTATAAACAATTCGCTGAATCTTTACCGAAAGACACCGTAATATTAACCTCAGGCTGCGCAAAATATAAATACAATAAACTCGGTTTGGGCGACATCAACGGAATACCGCGTGTATTGGATGCTGGACAATGCAATGATTCTTACTCATGGGTGCTTGTTGCGTTGAAATTGCAAGAAATCTTCGGTTTGGCAAGTGTAAATGATTTACCGATAGTGTTCAATATTGCATGGTATGAGCAAAAGGCTGCCATAGTATTGCTTGCCCTGTTGTATTTAGGGGTAAAGAATATTCATATCGGCCCAACTATGCCTGCGTTTATGAGTGATAATGTCCGCAAGATACTTAACGAGCAATTCGGATTAGAAACTATCACAACGGTTGAAGAAGATTTGAAACGCTTTTTAGCATAAAGTCTTTTCAATACTAATTGAATTTTAGCTATTTTAAAGTTTATTACTGCTAAAATTGATGTTGTTTTTGCCACTTGCGAAAAGAGTTTAGAAAAAAGGGGGTATTTTTATCAAAAAGACCGGGTATTTTTACTAAAAAGAGGGGGTATTTTTGCAACTTTTTCCGAAAGTGGCAAAATTTAGATGCAATTTAGCAATGATAAAATAAAATTTAGCACAGAAAATATAAGATTTTGAAAATGGATTTCAAGTTATAAAAATTAAAAGTCATGGATTCAAAGATTGAAAGTAAAAAGATATTCCGACCTGCAGGCATAATAGATTATGCAATGGGCGGAATAGTGAGCAAAGAACTGACGCACTCCGAAAAAGGCAGCATAACGTTGTTTGCTTTTGACAAAGAACAAGCATTAAGTGAGCATTCGGCACCGTTTGATGCAATAGTACAGGTAATAGAAGGCAAAGTTGCTTTGACAATTGACAAAGAAAAATACGTATTGTCGCAAGGTGAGATGATAGTAATGCCAGCCAATCACCCGCACAGCGTAACGGCGGAAGAGAAATTCAAAATGATGCTCACAATGATAAGAGGCTAAAACGTTTTATTGGATTTAAGGAAAATCAAAACGTGATACCCTAAAATTAATATCGGATATTATTTCACTAATTATTGATATTAGAAAATTTTTATCCGATATTAATTTCATCTCATCACATCTTAATCTAAAGAAAAGAAATTTGAGTCTTTTGAATGGATAATTTGAGTTTGTTAAAAAAGAAGAAAAAGTATTGTTTTCTCTTCTTGGCAGTGATAATAGTAAAACTGTTTGCATTAACCGTTATCACACCGACAGAATATGTGATATAATAATTCTTACCCCGCTTAATAATATTTTCTTTATTAGAAATAATAATCTCTTTGCAGTAACCGACAACATCAAGAGAAGAAAGACAAAGATTTTTCCTTATTCTTTCTTCTCCCAATGCGGTCGTATGCAATTTATCTATGTTTTTAATTAAATCAATCACTCTTGCACCTCTTCCGAAAGTGAATTCTTTTTAGCAGATGTAGTTTTCTTCGTTGTAGTTGCGGATTTGGTTGTTTTGTTTGTTGATTTGTTACTGCTGACTATTCCCAATACGGCAACGGCTGCGGTTATCAGCCAACTAATCCACGATTTACCCTCACCGTCTTTTGATTTGTTGGAAACTTTTTTGCGGTATGATAATCCCGTACCGGGTATGCCGACAGTGTAATTAGTTCCCGTTTTGCCGACAGTTGCTTTTGCGGATTTGTTGCCGAAAGACAAACTCGCCCCGTTTTGTCCTACATTAATATATACACCGGGGAATATTTTTATACGCCTGCTTGTCGGAGCGTAATAGCGTCTGCGTCTTGTGAGTGCCATACTAACAAACCAAAGTTCCGATATTTTCGCCCTCAACCACCTTTTGCAAATTGCCTTGTTTGTTCATATCAAAGACATATATAGGAAGATTGTTTTCCTGACACAATGCAAAAGCGGTAAGGTCCATCACCTTAAGTTTTTTACTCAAAGCCTCGTCAAAAGATAAGGTTTCGTACTTGGTAGCAGTCTTATCTTTCTCTGGGTCTGCCGTATAAACACCATCAACTCTCGTTCCCTTGAGAATAATATCGGCTTTAATCTCAATAGCCCTCAATGTAGAAGCAGTATCTGTGGTAAAGAAAGGATTTCCCGTACCTCCGCCGATAATAACTACCTTTTTATTCTCCAAAGCCTCAATTGCACGTCTGCGGGAAAAGGCTTTGGCGATAGGTTCTATTGAAATACCTCCCAACAACTCAGTTTTAACACCTTGACGTTCCAATTCGCCTTGCAAAGCCAACGAATTAATCATAGTAGCCATCATTCCCATATAATCACCCTGCACTCTGTCCATTCCTTTAGCCGAACCCTGCAATCCGCGGTAAATATTTCCGCCGCCGATTACCACAGCAACCTCAACGCCTTTTGAATACGCCTGCTTGATTTCATTACAATACATTGTCAGCATCTCGGAAGAAATTCCGTAAGCCTGCTCTCCCATTAAACTCTCGCCCGAAAGTTTCAGTAATATACGTTTGTATTTCATAGTCTTTTGATTTTATGGTGCAAAGTTAAGAAATTTTTTCTGCCTTTACGTGTTCTTTTGCCGCCTTTTTGCATCTTTTGGCCGCCCTTTCGCAATTCATTTTGAAAAAAACTCTTTTTTTTACTCAAAAAAACTGTTTTTTCAGGATAAAAAAAGAGTTTTTTTTAAATTTTCTTCACAAGGGGCGGCAGTAAATTCTCAGAGGGCGGTAAAATATTCAAAAGGGGCGTTATTTTATTTTGCCTTGATTGATATAACGACACATCTGCCAATCGCCGATATGGAATCCCTCTCCGTCTTTTTTGAATTTGTAACCGAATTGCTGCGTTTGTTCAGGGAAACTTTCCAACCACATATCTTGAATTAAATAAACGGTATCCATTTGTGCGACTTTATAAGCCAAAGACGGATTTCTGCTCCAGGTTCCGTGCTCTTGATGGGGCGTAGCCAACACATTATCGGGGTCAGCAACCGAACAAATATAAGCATTCCACCACTCAGCAATAATTCCGCACGGCTGCAAAGGTTCTAATTCCCTTGCGTATTTCTCCATTGGCTTTAAAGTTTTAGGACGGTGGGTAATCATTGTAACTATCGGGCTTATTGCTCCAATGAAAAGCACAAAATACAACGCAAAACGCAAGTTTTTCATTTTCTTTTCTTCATACAACCTGTCAAATATCAAAAGTACGCACATAGAAAGCGAAATATAGCAGGCAACATAGTACCAACGTCCCATTTCATTAATAAGTACCCAATTGGAAAGAAGATATATGCCGTAGAATACACAAAAATCAAGTAAGAAAAAGGCAATCCATTTGTCTTTTATCAAAACTTTGTAATATTTATTACGGATTACACAGTATATTAACGTACCTAAAAACAGCAAACACAAATAAGTATGCAATGAAACAAACCATTCACCCGTTTGAAACAAGAGAACTTCTTTGTATCTTAAATAAAGCATGTTTAAAGCCTGCACAATATTATCCCAATTATTGATTTTGTTGCAGTCAGGACAATATCCGGTGTTGAAAGAATAAATAAATTTAAGACCAAAATAGGATATAATACCACCTAAGAGAGAAAACAAAATAACATTTTTATGAGGCAGTTTCTTGCCGTTATATATTAATAATGTAATAAGCAGAACTATTATCGTGAATAGTGCATTGTATAAAACCCAAACGGCAATTATCATTGTAAAGACAGTACATGCCATAAGGAATTTGGCTTTCAGAGTGGTTTTATCCATATCCCACAGTTTGTTTATCAAAAAAACGGCTATTGCTATCACACTGTATTCCCATCCTATAAAGAAACGTGTTATATCAATGAACCTTTGAAACGGCAGAAACCACAAAACAGCTAAAAGAATTTTGATATTTTTGTTTTTAAACAAAGAAGAAAAACATAAAACACCCGTAAGAAGTAACAAATATTCACTTATACTAACGGCAGTTATAGCTCTGAAATGAAATAGTCGGATAAAAATCTGAGCAATCAACGCAACGATATTTCCTCCCCGCGATTGATTCCAATAAAACAAATCCTCAGGCAAATGAAATCCGTGAGCCATAAGAACAACCCACGCATCATCGGAATTAAGTAAAGGATAACGCAAATAAGAATAAAAACAAAAAGATACAATTGCTATAACAACAATACAAATGTAGTGATAATATTTCTTAATTATATCTTTCATAAATTCTCTTTTGATTTTACTTTTTTGTATCGCTTATTAGTTGTCATAAATTGCAATTATTGTCTTTCATTATTTGTTTTTATAATTGATATATGCATTTTCCAAAGCTTTATAAAACATCTCACCGACGTATTTAGCCCCTCTGTCATTAAAATGAGTGAAATCCGTATTGGCAAGTGGTTTTTCCCTCAATACCCATGAAGGCATGGAATTTTCTCCTCCCATAGCCTCAAAAAGATTCCAAAAGGCAACTCCGCATTCTTTAGCTGCATTTTGTTGAGCTGCTAAAATCATAGGAATATTAGGGTTGGTTTCGTACCCGTTTGACTTCTTCCGGCTGCGGTCTGAGATTCCGATAACAATAATTGCCGCATTAGGATTGGTTTTCTTCAAAAAATTAATCTGTTTAACCAACTGAACTTTATAGAATTGGTAAGACGGCATAATCTCTTGCTCATTCTGCGGAACAGCATTAACTCCGAATTGTAAAATAAGCAACCTTACATTAAGTTTCTCACTCATTGATTTAAGAAATTCTGCATTGTTTTTATTAAACCCCCAACCCGATGAACCGCGAAGCGAAACATTATCAACATATACGCCGCTTTTCGAACTGAAATCCAAAGAATACAGTTCTACTTCTCCTTTGAATTGCATGGTTAATGTTTTTATCGGCTCCTTTAGAGTAACCGGTATTTTAGATAAGCCATTTGCTGTTTGAATATTTCCGTTAAGTAAATTCTTTTCTTTAGTAAAGAAATCAAATTCAAGAGATTCATTAGTGTTTTGATAATACAGTGTAATATCTCCGCTTACCGCTCTTGCAAAATTCAAAGTTATGATTGCAGAATCCTGAATTATTGTTTCATTACCTAATGAATCTGTATGGTTTTCAGATATAAACTTAACGGCACTTTGCATTAAACCGTAATTATGAAAACTTGTTTTCTTATTATCAATAATTGAGTAGAAATCCCAGCCGTTTGAATAAGTGAATGTAACATTCTTTACATTGGAAAGCGAATACAAAGGAATCTGTCCTTGTCCCACTCCGCCGAATTCCCCTTGCAATCTGCTGCGTATATAAGACGTTATTCTGTCTGACTCAATCTGTGAATCCCCATAATGAATTACCCTTACCTTATTATTATATGTATTGATACTGTCCAATGACGCAAAAAAATTATCCAAATACATCGGATTGTTTTCCGGTAACTCTATATCAACAAGGTTATCTTCTTTTATCTTTACTTGTTTTGTTTCCTTATCTTCGGATTTCTCTTCCTCTTCTTGCTCAACTATGGAATCAATATCGGCATATTGCGGCTTTTCTTCAAAAAATACTTCGTTAAGTGATGGAAATTGCAGATTTAATCCGCCTACTTGAACGCCGTTTTTGGGAAATATTACGGCAATAAGACCTAAAATTAGGAGGATTGCAGCAAGTGTTAAGATGACTTTTGATATTTTCATCTTATTTTGTGATATTAATGATTTATTTTACCTTAATCTTCTGTCCTACCCGCAATTTGTCGGCGGCTTTTTTGTCAAGATTATTCAGTTTCATAATCTTATCCACCGTAGTTGAGTATTTAGAGGCTATTTTTGAGAGAGTTTCACCGTCTTTTACCGTATGGGTTTGGGAAGTCTGCTTAGTGGTAGATTGTTTCTTGATGTCAGGGGATTTTTTTGCGTTGTCAGTAGTTTTCTTTGCGGTATTGACATTGTTATTTGCGGTGTTGTTAAGAGTTTTCGGCTTTGCAACGGTTTTTTCCTGCTGGTTGTTTTCATTATCTGCCGCAGTAATGCTTTCTCCTACGATACTCTCTTTCTCTTGTTCGCTCTGAGGGATATATTTCTGCTTTTCAACCGCCACTCTTTGCTTAACGTAAAGAAGAGTTCCCCTGCGAAGTTTGTTAGTCTTGACTTTCTTATTCCATTTACGCAAATCCGAAACACTTACTCCGTATCTCTTGGCAACAGAAGACCAACTGTCGCGGTTTTGCACCTTATGGGTAATTGTTTTCGTTACATAAACCGTCTGTGTTGAGTCATTAGCGGAGGCAACTGTCTCAATACTTCCGCCGTTGAACAAATTAGTAGGATTATATTTCTCTTTGTCGGTATTAGATATAGAATCTTCCAACTCAATAAAGGTTTCAATGTCTTTTAACGGCAAGCGCAGAGAATATTCCGCCAAACTGCCGGGGATATAGTCCATCTTGTATTGGGGATTCATCTCGCGGATTTGCTCAATAGGGATTCCCATAACTTTTTCCACCTGTCCGAAATAAATATCTTTGGAAACAATTACCGTATCACTGATAAGGTCTAAAGGTTTGGTCAATTCGGTAGGATAAATTCCGTGTTTGTCGGCATAATTCATAACATAAGTGGCGGCAATAAAGGCAGGAACATAGTTTCTTGTCTCTCTAGGCAAATAATTGTATATTTCCCAAAAACTATTCTTCCCCGAACGCTTCATAGCCTTATTAACATTTCCGGGACCGCAGTTATAAGCAGCCAAAACTAAAGACCAATCGTGATAAATTGAGTAAAGATTTTTCAGATATTGCGCCGCAGCAACCGTAGATTTGATTGGGTCGCGGCGATCATCCACAATACTATTCACTCTTAAGTCATAAGTGCGTCCGGTTGCGTACATAAATTGCCAAAGTCCCGAAGCGCCGGCTTTACTTACCGCTTTAGGATTGAAAGCAGACTCAATGACGACCAGATATTTCAAATCGCACGGCACACCGTAAGCATCAAGGATATTTTCAAAGATAGGAAAATAATATTTGCTGATTCCGAGCATCACACCTACCCTGTCTCCGATACGGTCTGCGTAATAAATGATATGATTTCTCACAATAGGATTATAAACCAACGGAACACAGGACGGAATGGACTTCAATCGTTTTTGATATTCCTCATCGCTAACTTCACTCGCCTTATGAGTACCGTAAGTTGTACCTGCAAAATTTTGATTAAGCAATTTCTCATTTTGTTTCATATAATACGATTGGAGCAATTCATTATAATTTCTTTCAAAATTAGAATATATTGCAGTGTCTTCGCTCTGCGCCGAAACAAACAGAGGACTGAGAACAATAAAGAACAGTATCAACAAATTTTTATATCGTATCATATTATTTTAATCAAAATTTAAATTCATCTTTTGCAAAAAGACGGCAATTAAGAGTGTAAAATTACAACAATATTTTCATTCCGAAACATTAATCGGCGAAAAAAGTTAAACACCAAGTTCTGTCGCTATCTTATTTGCCGCATTTATTCCGTCTATTGCAGAAGAAGTTATACCGCCTGCGTAACCTGCTCCTTCACCGCAAGGATACAAGTTTTTCAATTGCGGATGTTGCATCGTATTTTTATCTCTCGGTATTCTGACAGGCGAAGAAGTACGGCTTTCAAGTCCTATAATATTAGCCTCTTTTGTAATAAATCCTTTCATTTTGCGGTTAAATTCCGTAAATCCTGCTTTCAGATTTTCAGTAACAAAATTCGGCAATCTTTCTTCCATATTCGCACTGACAAGTCCCGGTTTAAATGAACTGTCTGCCAAAACCGAAGAAACCTTTCCTTTAATAAAATCATCCAAACGTTGAGACGGGCAAATGCGTCTGTCAAAATACATCTGCTTTTCCCATTTCTGTTGCAATTTAAGCAATGCCAATGCTCCGAATTCAGAAAACTCTTCGGCATCTTTCTCATTTACCGAGACAACTACCGCACTGTTGGCAAATTTTCCGCTTCTTGACGAATTGGACATCCCATTTACAACCATTATTCCCTCTTTTTCGGGAGTTGGAACGACTATTCCTCCCGGGCACATGCAAAAAGAAAATACTCCTCTGTCATTATAATTAGCCGCTAAGGAATATTCGGCAGGCGGAAGTAAGGAAGAATAATCTTTATTGTGGTATTGAATTTCGTTAATCAACTCCTGAGGATGTTCAACTCTCACGCCCATAGCAAAAGGCTTCATCTCAATTAACCAATTGTTGTCATAAAACAATTGATATATGTCCGCAGCGGAATGACCTGTCGCCAAAATAACCTTACTTGCCATAATAACCTCTCCTTCCGAGGTCGTAACGCCGATAACCTCGTTATCACGCAAAATAAAGTTCTCAACCTTGGTATCAAACAAGTATTCGCCGCCGCACTTTGTGATTTCTTCCCTTATATTCTTCACTACACGGGAAAGAACGTCCGTTCCGATATGCGGATGTGATTGATAAAGTATTTCTTTTTCCGCTCCGAAATAAACCAAAAGCCTCAACACCTCATCGACATTGCCTTTCTTGTTGCTGCGAGTGTATAATTTGCCGTCAGAAAATGTTCCCGCTCCGCCTTCACCGAAACAAAAATTACTTTCTTCGTTTATCGGTTCATTGCGGACGATATTTGCAACGTCTTTTTTGCGATTTTCTACCTCAGAGCCTCTTTCTATTATAATAGGTTTCAATCCTTTTTGAATAAGTTTCAACGCCGCCATCAGCCCGCAAGGTCCTGCTCCTACAACTATTACTTCCATTGAATTGCTTACATTCAAAAACGGTTCTGGGTCAATACTCGGCAAATCATTATTAGAAGAAACCATAACATCTAAATGATATACGGGATTTTTTCTTGCATCCAAACTCTCCTTATTAATAATGTAAGAAAGGTATTTGGAATCTATGTCCGCTTTTTTTGATATTATTTTTTCTAATTGTTTTTTGTCCGCATAGGTTTGGGGATCTATCGTTATTTGTATTGATTTTCTCATATTATTGAATAATTATATTAAGATAAAACACCTGTGTTTTCATTTTGTCTATACAATCGGAATATACGGTCTTGTATTCACGGTTCAAAACATCCGTCAAACCAAAAGAGCTTTTTAATTCAATTGTCATTTTAAAGAAAGGGAAATAAAATTCAAAGCCCGCACCGAGCGTATAAAACAATTCATGTTCATTAATCTTGAACAGAAATTCATTATCTCCGATTTTTTTCCTTCTGATTGACCCTAAATCATAGTCATATTTGAATCCGAAGATAAGATTCGGCCTGAAATTATGCCAACGCTTAGCGTTAAGTTTCATTTCAAAGGGAAGGTCAAGATAAATCACCTCAAAATTTTGTTTAGTTATATGAAAAATATCATCTTTCTTGATTAGAAAACTGAAACTTCTGTCACTGAAAGATATATTTGGCAAAAAACGAAGGTACAAAAACGAGAAAATCCTTGCTTCTGCCATCAAACCTATCTGTCCTCCTATTTTGGAGTCTGCATTGAAGGACATAATGGAATCATTATAAGGAAGAATCTTCTTATCCGTAATATTAGTGTACATAGTATTCCCTCCGACATACCAACCGAACAAAATAGGTTTGCGGTCATAGTGAGGAATATTCTCAGGTGTATCTTGGGCGTACAGAATATTGATTTGCACACCTGCCATACAAATCACAATCCATAAAATCAATATTCCGACCGCCTTTTTTCTCATAAACGTATTATAAACTCCGAATTAACCATTTTTATTGTAACACTCTATAAAATTTTTTTCAAAACCATTCTTTTCATTTCAAACAAAAATAATGCCTTTTTTGATTATTTCTACCGCTTTTTTTGATTTATCCGCCGCCCTTTCGCAATTCTTTTTGAAAAAAACTCTTTTTTCACCCTAAAAAAACAGTTTTTTGGACTCAAAAAAAGAGTTTTTTTTAAATTCTTTCCGCAAGAGGCGGCGACAAAGTGAAGAAAAGCGGTGGCAAAATACGAAGTGGCAATATTATTTTTAGTTCTTAATAAGGTTTTATGTGAATTTTTTGTATCTTTGCGGCTTAAAAATTTTCTTTTTTATGAAAAGATGTTTTTTATTATTGGTATCGATATTGTTTTTTGCAACCGCAAAGGCTCAAAGTTGGGATTCGTATCCCTCTTATGAGACTTATGTTGAATATATGCAGCAAACAGCACAAAAACATAAAGATATATGTCGATTGGATACCATCGGAACGAGCGTAGAAGGCAGGCTGTTGCTTTGCATGAAGATTTCCAATGACCTGAACGGCAAAAACAATAAACCAAAATTCTTTTACTCGGCAGCAATGCACGGAAACGAATTGACAGGTGCAATAATGCTTCTGCGGTTGATAGATACTCTTGTTACAAATTCAAATTTTACTGCTACTAACTCAGCTTTTCCCGACGTTTATATCTGCCCTTATGCCAACCCTGACGGCACTTGGCACGGCGGAAACTCAACTATAAGCGGTGCGATGCGGTATAATGCCAACTATGTGGATTTAAACCGCAACTATCCCGACATCCGTACGGGTAAAAACTCAGACGGAGAAAACAGACAGGCGGAAACACAAGCCTTTATGACTTATCAAGAAAAGGAAAAGTTCAATATGTCTTGCAATCTGCATACAGGAAGTGAAGTTTTCAATTATCCGTGGGACAGTTACCGCTCTTCTAAGAACAAACACGCAGATGACGAGTGGTTTAAGCAATTAGGAAAAGATTTTGTAAGCAGTTTGAATGACGATAAGGGAACATATTTTAAGGATGTGAATAATTCGGGCATTGTAGAGGGAGGAGATTGGTATGTAATCTATGGTTCGCGTCAGGATTGGAGTACTTATTTCGCCCATTGCAGAGAAGTTACTTTGGAATTGAGTATGGATTACACTCCGAAGGCAAATACTCTTGATGATTATTGGTATAAACTGAAAAACTCCTTATTTACTTTCTTTGATTATTGTTATTACGGTTTTGAAGGTGTGGTTACCGACAGCATAACGGGCAAACCGCTCAACAATGTTATGATAACAATAGATAATTACGACAAAGATTCTTCCCAAGTGATAACTAATCAAAACGGTTACTATATACGTCCTATTCTTTCAGGGAGTTATTCGGTTACATTCTCTTTAGACGGATATAATTTCAAGACATTAAATATTAACACAGCAAATAATCTTACCGATTACAGCGTTAAACTCTCTCCTATCAATACTTCACTAAATGAAACAGAGGAAATAACGGCGGAAATCTACCCTTTACCTGCCGAAAATCAAATAACAATTTCCACAAATCAACAACTGAATTACCGAATTATTGATTTAAACGGAAAGATTATAAAAAAGGGAACAGTAAATACGTTTAAAAAAGTTTTGAATACAGATAATTGGCAAAGCGGAACGTACTTTATAACGCTAAGTAATGATAAAGGGCAAACAATAACAAGAAAACTAATAAAGAAATAACGAGATATGAAAAAGATATTGATATTTATGGCAGTTATGTTGCCATTGGTATTAACGGCACAAGACCTTAGGCCGAAAGATAACAATGCCGTAAAAATAACAGGGCAAGATACCAATATATCTACGCCATTCTTTGCTGCAGCAGCAGGATGGACTTTCCCGTTCGGCGAAATGGGTAACAGATATTCTTCATTTTTTAATGTAAATGTCGATTTGGGTTGGAAGACAAGAAGCAATTGGATTGTTGATTTGCAATTCGGTTTGCAATTCGGTTCTAATAACGTCAAGAAAACAAAAGAATATCTCGCAACTTTATACACCAACGGAGAAAAACCTATAATTGTCGGTTCAGACGGTACAGATGCCGGCGTTGTTGCCTACAATAGAAATCTTTATTTGTGTATTGGGGTTGGCAAAATCTTTCCTGTATTCGGCAGTAACCCAAACAGCGGCATAGAATTAACACTTTGGGGCGGAATATTGCAACATCAAATTATTTACGAAGCAACTTTGACTAAGGTTTATCAATTAGAGGGTGATTACAGGTATCTTTATGACCGTCAAATGCGCGGTCCTATGACTGGTTTGTTCTTAGGTTACCGTCATATAAGCAAAAAATCCTATGCTAATTGGTTTGCAGGCATTGATTGGAAGGTCGCTTTTACTAAGATGACAAGAGATTTTCAGGCAGACTTGATGGGCGGAGACGATAAGCGATATACCGATCACATGCTCACGTTAAAAATCGGTTGGATGTTTCCTTTCTTCGGTCGCTCGGCAGATAAAATCTATTATTATTAGAGTTTAAGGGTTAAAGTTTAGTATTGAGAGTTTATTAAAACAATGCAGTTTATTTATAACACGGGAATTTTTCTTTTTAAGGCAATTTGTCATTTTCTTTCGTTATTTAACACAAAGATTAAGACAATGCTCTGCGGTCAAAAGCAGACTTGGCAAAAACTTTCTTCACTTGACAAAAACAAAAAGACTGCTTGGTTTCATTGCGCCTCATTAGGAGAATTTGAACAGGCAAGAAATCTTATTGAATACGTAAAAGAAAACAAAAAAGAGTATCAAGTGTTGCTTAGTTTCTTCTCTCCGTCCGGTTATGAGGTAAGAAAAAACTATAAATTTGCGGATTGTGTCGTTTATTTGCCTTTTGACTCCAAGAAAAACGCTAAACGTTTCATCAAAGAGGCACATCCCGATATTGTTTTCTTTATTAAATATGAGTTTTGGTGGAATTATATCCGAGAATTGAGAAATACTCCTCTTTATTCGGTAAGTTTGATTCTCAGAAAGCAACATTATTTATTTAAATCCTACTCTTCTTGGTTCAGAAAGCAACTTGAGTGTTTTGATTTCTTCTTTGTTCAGGACAAAAACACATCTCAACTGCTTAACTCCATAAATTACACCAACAATATCATAAGCGGCGATACCCGTTTCGACAGAGTGTATTCTATGTCTAAGGAACAGAAAAGTTTTTCCGTAATTGAGAAGTTTATTGACGGCAAAAAAACTTTTCTTGCGGGAAGTTCTTGGCCTGAAGACGAGAAAATAATCAGTAAATCTATACAACAATTTCCCGATATCAAGATTATTTTGGCTCCGCACTTAATTGACAAAAACCATATCAACAATCTGCTTAACCTTTTCCCTGAAAGTATTGCTTTTTCTTCTCTTAACGAGAACAATTGCACACAATACCGGACTCTTATCATTGATAACATCGGTATGTTGATGTATCTGTATTCTCTTTGCACAATTGCTTACATCGGAGGGGGATTCGGGGTCGGTATTCACAATATTTTGGAGGCTGCAGTGTTCAATAAACCTGTTGCATTCGGACCTAACAACCGCAAATTCAAAGAAGCGCAAGACCTTATTGCACTCGGCGCTGCCAAAGAGATAAATAACGAAGAGGATTTGACTTCTTGGATTGATATGTTGTTAAATGATGCTGACAAATACGCTAATCTTTCCGCCACTGCGGGAAATTACGTCAAAGAAAACACAGGTGCGACAGACAAAATCACCGCTAAAGTTTTTAATATGCAGAACTGAAAAAGTAATTATGAAATATAAAGCACTGAATTTAATATTAATCATTTTGATCTTCGCATCCTGCTCACCCAACAGGCACTTAAGCAAGGACGGATACTTACTTAGTAAAAATAAAATCAATATTAATAACAAAACTATCGCAAAAGGCGACATTGGAAACTACATTCAGCAAGACCCGAACCACAAATTTTTGGGTGTTAAGGCAGGAATGTATATTTATTCCGCATCGCGCCCGGGTGATGACAGTATTTGCAATTTTTTTGAGAAGTTTGTTTTGCGTACTTTGGGAGATAAACCCATTGAAATCAATAATGACCAAACAGAATTGTCATGCCGCAACATCAAAACCTATCTAAAAACTCATGGATGCTTTGATGCCAACATTACTACTTCATATTCCGAAGTCAAGAAGTGGTATGCTCCTTGGAAAACCTACAAACGCCGCCGTCAAATCAATTATAATATTGATGTTCCCTCACGTGCCGTTATTGATACCTTTATTGTGCAGGTTGAAGACCCCAAAATAGAACGTACAGTCAAATCTATGCTGAAGGACAACCCGGTTCAAAAAGGTCAATGGTACAATGAAGATTTGCTTGTGTCATTGCGCAGCGATGTTTCCTTAGGAATGCAATCCAAAGGCTATTATACGTTTGCTCCGAAGTACATTGCGTATAATATTGACACAACTGAGGGCATTGATAAGACCAAAATCATTATGGTTATCAAAAATCCCGAAAAAAACGCTTCGGATTCCAATGATGTTGCGCGGCATAAACCTTATAAAATTTCTAAAATCTATCTTCACTCCAATTATATTTCTCCGCAATCGCCCGATTACATTCCCGATATCGACACTGTGTTATTTTATCACAAACAACAGCGCGGTTATAAGCCTACTCCTCTATATTTTATCACCAATACGGAAAAGCCTATCATAAAAGAGCGAACCATTATGCGAAGTATTTTGATGCAAAACAAGAATCTTTTTTCGCCGGAGGCAAGTCAAAATACCTACTCCTCACTTTTCCAACTTAAGAACTTCAAATACATAGATATTTCCTACGAAAACATAACCAAGGGCGTACAAGACACCAACGAGTTGGCATGTTATATCCGTCTGACGCGAAATAAACCTATCAGTTTGGCATCTTCTTTTGAGTTAAACTATTCTGCGAGCAACGAACCTATAAATAACAATACTTCTTCCAATTTCGGAATGGCAGGCAACCTATCTTATACCGACAAGAACTTACTTCATGGAGCGGAAATCTTTACTACCAATCTTAAATTGGCTGCGGAAATCAACAGCAACATATTTAAAAAAGACAATGAACGTTCGGGTTGGGATATATTCAATGCTTTTGAAGCCGGCTTGGATTTCGGCATAGAACTTCCGCGGTTTCTCGCTCCGTTCTCCACATCTTTTTATTCTATGAAGTTTCATCCGCATACAAGTATCAAAACAGGATACAATATTCAGAAGAGATCTTATTATGAACGCTCTATTTTCACCCTTAACTACGGATATTCTTGGAATACTACCGAAAAACGCTACTTTGCTTTCATTCCTTTGGAAGTTAATTACGTAAATATGGAGATCACGAGCCAATCTTACGCCGACCTTATCAGAAGAATGGACAAAAGAATCCAATATCAAATGTCCGACCACTTAGTTATGGCGATGCGCTTCTCATACAACTACAACGGACAGACAACTAACCAAAAGCAAGACTTCAATTATTTCTCCTGGAACTTAGAAACGGCTGGTAACTTGCTTGATTTGTACAGTGTTACGTTCAATCAAAGTAAGGATGCCCAAGGTCATTATACTATATTCAATATTCCTTTTTCGCAATACGTAAGAACCGACTTTTCTTTCACTCACTACAATTATCTTACGCAAAATACCTCCTTTGTATATAAATTCTACGGCGGTATAGGCGTATCATACGCCAATGCGGAGGCCTTACCTTACGAGAAATCGTTTTTCGGCGGCGGTGCAAACGGATTGCGTGCTTGGCAATTGCGAAGTTTGGGGCCTGGCTGCAGTGTTCCGACTGGTGATACTAAATACGACCGTGCCGGCGACATATCTTTCGGTGCAAATTTCGAATACCGTTTTCCTATAATGGGATTTTTGGAAGGTGCTACGTTTTTGGATTTAGGTAATATATGGACATTGCGCGACCAACAGGGAATGGATGGCGGCAAAATCAGTGAAGATTTCTATAAAGAGATTGCTGCCGGAGTTGGGTTCGGTGTTCGTTTGAATATCAAGGTGTTTATTCTCCGTTTTGACTTTGCTTTGAAAGCGTGGGACCCAAGTAAAGAACTTAAAGAGCGGTTTGTTCTTGACAATTCTAAGTTTTCTGACATTGCAGTCCAATTCGGTATCGGTTACCCATTCTAACAGATTTTTTATTAACGAAATCACCATTGCCTTAAGTTTTAGTTTTTTCGCCCTTGGTTTTTATTTCGCCGCCCCTTGCGGAAAGAATTTGAAAAAAACTCTTTTTTAAACTCAAAAAAACTGTTTTTTGGGTGTAAAAAAGAGTTTTTTTCAAAATAACATCGCAAAAGGCGGCAAGAAGAAGTCTTTAAGCAGTAAAAATTTCAATAAGGGCAGCGAAATTTTCAGTTAAAATCTTGAGAAATTCAGATTAGTAAATGAAAAATCTATATTAGAAAACTGCGGAAAGGTTAATAAAATTTTTCGGGTTATATAATAAAATTGTATTACCTTTGCATGCTGAAATTTTATGACTATGGACTATCAGGAAATAATAGAAAATATATATAATAAGGTACAAGAGTTCGCCACTGAGGGCAAACAAGCCGATTATATCCCTGCTTTGGCAAAGGTTAATCCCAATCAAATCGGCGTTTGTCTGAAAACATTGGATGAAAATCAATACAAATGCGGACAAAGTGAGGTAAGATTTTCCATTCAAAGCATTTCAAAAGTTTTTTCTTTGGCAATGGCGCTGTCGTTGGAGAAGAAAGAACTTTGGAAACGAATGGGCAAAGAACCATCGGGTAATGCGTTTAACTCTCTTGTGCAGTTGGAATTGGAAAACGGCATTCCGCGCAATCCTTTTATCAACGCAGGGGCGATAGTTGTGGCGGACGTGCTTCTTTCTCACCTCTCCAATCCCGAAGAAGAGTTTATAAGTTTTGTACGCCGTATATCACAAAGCGAAACGGTGAATTACAATTTCTCCGTTGCCCGTTCAGAAAGGAGTTGCGGCTATTTGAACGCTGCAATTGCCAATCTGTTGAAATATCATCACAATATAGAAAACGATATTGAGCATGTGTTGCAGTTTTATTTCCTTATGTGCAGCATAGAAATGAATTGCATGGAATTATCCAACGCCTTTCTTTGTTTTGCCGACCACACAAAAGAATTTAATTACGAAAACGTGCATTTAACAGCCTCACAAGTAAAGCGAATCAACGCCATAATGCAGACTTGCGGCTTTTATGACGAATCGGGTGAGTTTTCGTATCTTGTAGGTCTGCCCGGAAAAAGCGGAGTGGGCGGAGGAATTTGTGCAATCTACCCACAACGTTATGCAGTTACGGTATTCTCTCCGCGATTGAACGAAAAAGGAAACTCTGTTGTAGGAATGAAATTTTTGGAACTCCTGACAACCGAAACAAAAGAGTCTATATTTTAGTTTTTTCAGACTTTTTTCACTCTATATATAATTATAGGTAAAGAAATCATAACAAAACTGCAGAGATATGAGATTTATTTTATATCTTTGCAGTTATAATCTTATGAGTCTTGCTATGAAAAATATTCTTATTTGTTTTACTATCGGTGTATTGTTATTTTGCGGAAGTGCGGTGGCACAACAATACAATTTTGATACACTTGAATACGCCGAAGGTCATTATTATTTTGTTTTATCGCCCAAAGATGAGATTCTCGGCACGAATGATTCCTGTATATTCTATTCTAAAGACATTAATTCGCCCGTTGAAGAGTACAAAAACTTCAAAACAGATTTTCCTAATGCGTTTATATCTTACGACCCTGTGATTTGGTTCGCAGGAAATGACACTGCACTTATTACAGGTGCTTTTTTCCTGACTTCACAAGGCAATTCTCCGGACACAATTGACTATTTGATAAGTACCAACGGCGGAAAGGACTGGACAATTTGCCCGTTGGATACCGTTACTTTGTCAGATGAAGACGGTAATATCGATAATAATGAAGCCTATTACTATTATCTGAATTATGATAAGATACAAGACGGTTACATTTGGTTGTATAACCGTAAGGGTATGGTATTTTACAGTAATAACTGCGCAAAAACTTTCACCAAAATACAACTTCCTTTCAGTGCAGAGAAAGATTACTCCATTAAGATGAAAGATTCTTTAAACGGAGTGATATGTAACAATTTTAAAAAGCAAATTTATCTTACCAAGGACAATTGGCAGAGTTATGAAACCGTATATCAAGGCGATACTTTGAATAAAAGATACTACTCTTTCTCAGATAACATCGGTTGTTTCTTATGGAAAAATTATATAATATACAATACCGACGGTGTTTGGTATTACCGCTCTTTTGAAGATACAACTGTGCATATTCTTTCCGAAAATGATGACTACGTAAGTATATATAACGACACCCTTTACTTAATCAACCGACATAAAATCAAAATGTATTCCGACAACTTAACTAACTACAAATATATTAAGAAAATAAACAGAAATGAAACTAAAATTTATGTATATAATATAGTAAAATATATTGACGGAGAGAGATTTGAACGTCCTATTTATTTGAATAAGCGTATTAAACAACTAAATAGAAATTATATTGTCAAAGGAAAGAATCTTCAGTGGTCATATTACAATTACGGATACAGAGGTGAGATTTTTGTCTCCGAAATTGATAATGACAATTGGCAAAGAGTGGCGGATTTTGACGGACTTTACCCTCGAAGATTGCAACTTCTTTCCGACAGTGTGGCAATTATCGGAACTAAATACGACAATTATCTATTCTTTTTGAAAAATAAACGGCTTGTTAAGTATCAATATGAAGACAATCTGAAAAGTTTTTTCAACAGCAAGATAAATAAAGTTACCGTTTCGGAACATATCGGAGGCTGTGTTGGACCTCACGACAGGATTGCGGAATATTATGCCGACAAAGACAGTCTTTATTGCGATAGTTTGCTGCTTTCTTTTATTCCAAGTTCAAGTTGGAACAAAAAAGAGCTATATCACAACTCTATTAGCATAAAACAATTAACTAACATATTGAAAGACATCAACAAGAATCACAATAAAGAAAATCTTTCAATAAAAGATTTTCATATATCCAAAGAAGATAAAGCCAATTACACGGAAAAACTTAATAAAATCTTCACCCAACAAGGTAATATCATTTATTGGGGAGGTCATAATTACAAACGGGCGGATTCTTCTTTGTACTATGACTTTATCAACAAATATGACACTATCAGTAAGCAAACTCTGCAAACTTTTATCTCAGCAAAGTATGTTTATTCTGCAGAAGCATATAGTTTTTTCTCTCCTCAGGACTATCTTATGATGGAAATAGAAAACGACGAGGGACAAGTGATTACTCTTTACAATTCTTGTTTAAATGATAAGTTCTTTTATACGCCTATATTCGTAAATTACAATAAGGATTGGTTTGTTTCGTATAACAAAGAGGCAGGAAAACTAATGGTTGATTCGTATAAATCCAATAACGATTTATCTAAAGGCAATAAAGTTCAATTTCTTTTAGACCTTGCGGATTTTCTTATAAACGAATACTACATTAAGGAACCTGTCAAACGATTTTAAACTTATACTTTGGGAACTTATTGATTTAACGTTCTGTTTCTATACATTTTAACCTACACTTAATACTGCCTTTGCGTAGTTTTCTGTCGCTTTCTTGCAATATATCGCCGCCCCTTGCGAAAAGAATTTGAAAAAAACTCTTTTTTTATACAGAAAAAACAGTTTTTTGACTCAAAAAAAGAGTTTTTTTTCAAAATAAATTGAGAAAGGGCGGTAGGAAGAAAACGTAGGGCAGCAATTACAAAAGGAAAAGCAATGCGGATATCAAAATTTATTCTTACCTTTGCACTTTGAAATTTACGAAAACGAAAAAACAATACAAGAAAAATGAGAAATATATTGATAACAACGGATTTCAATGACTTGAGTTTGAATGCTTGTCTGAAATTCTGCAAATTTATGTTCAAGGACAGCGATACCAAGTATTTCTTACTGCACGTAAGCGAAGAGGTTGGCTTTTTCGCCAAATTGTTAGGGCAACAGGAAGTACAGGAAGACGTACAAAAACTTCATTTTTCCGAACTTCAAAAGAATATAAAGACACTTTACGGGTTGGAGGTTACGCCTTATATCCGAAAAGGTCGTATTACGGAAGAGATTAACAAGTTTATAAAAGAGGAAAACATAGATTTGCTTGTTGTCGGCACATCTAATACGGGTCTTAACACAATAGGAGCCAATACTCACAAACTTATCCGCACTGCCGAGATACCTCTTATGGCAGTTGCGGTGAATATTGACCCTAAACCGATAAAAAATATTCTTCTTCCGTTGGAATTGAATCTTTCTTCGCGACAAAAAGTTCCTGTTGCGATAAAATGGGCTAAGGAATACGGTGCTAAAATTACTATAATCATAGGTTCGTGGGACGGAATTGAGATTGAACAGCGCAGAAGGTTGGAATACACGGCTTCAAAGACCGAAGATTTCATTCTTTCCAAAGGCGTGGAGTGCGAGGTGGTGAAAATGCCTACCCTTGCGCAGAGTAAAGACTTTGCAAACGAGGCTATTAAATATATGAACGCAGAAGAAAACGGCGTTGATATATGTGTGGTTATGGGAAGGGATATTACAACCGACTTTGCCGCAGACCCGCGCGCCCAAGACGTAGTCCGTTTTGCCAAAGTTCCCGTTGTCTGCGTTCCTTTAAAAAAGTCTGGTATGAATGCCGCATTTCTGTAAAGTGAATTTACATTATATCTAACTTGAATGCAAATACATTACTAAAAAATATAACCTTATTATGCCAAACAGTGAAACTGTCATTACGGGACATATATTAGACGTTGCAAACAAGCAAGTTACAGACGGATATTTGCATATCAAGGACGGAAAAATAGAAAACATCATCCCGAGGAGTGATATAAGCGAAACAAGTCCTTATATTATGCCTGGTTTTATTGATTCCCATGTTCATATTGAGAGTTCCATGCTGTTGCCTTCGCATTTTGCTGACGCAGCAGTACGGCACGGTGTAGTGGGTTGCGTTTGCGACCCTCACGAAATAGCAAACGTTTGCGGCATAGAAGGAATCAATTATATGATTGAGGATAGCAAAACAAGGAATTTTCACTTTGCTTTCGCCGCTCCGAGTTGTGTTCCTTCAACATCGTTTGAAACTTCGGGGTTTTCAATAAACAGTCTGCAAATTAGACAATTGCTCGCAAGAGAAGAAGTATTTGCTTTGGCGGAAATGATGAATTTTCCGGGCTTACTTAATGACGATAAAGAGGTTTGGGCAAAGATTGACGCAGCAAGAGATTTTGGTAAGCCAATTGACGGACACGCTCCGATGTTATCAGGAGATAATTTGAAGAAATACGCATCCTCAGGAATATCTACCGACCATGAATGCAGCAATTTACAAGAGGCTAAGGAGAAAATAGGTTTGGGAATGAAGATTCTTATCCGTGAGGGCAGCGCTGCGAAGAATTTTGAAACGTTGTGTCCGTTAATTGAAACAAATCCCGATATGACGATGTTTTGCAGCGATGATATTCATCCCGATGAACTTCTTAACGGCTACATCAACCGACTTGTTAAACGCTCTTTTGAAAAAGGTTTCTCTATTTGGAATATCCTGCAAACAAGTTCATTAAACCCTGTAATACATTACCGTTTGCCTGTCGGATTATTGCAAAAAGGTGATTCGGCAGACCTAATCGTTGTGGATAATTTAGAAGATTTCAATATACTTTCTACTTTTATAAACGGAAAGTGTGTATTCAATTCAGCAGATAATAATCTTGTTTGCAGAAATTTAGAAGAGAAAACAGAGATTCTGCCGAATAATTTCCACGCATCAAGATTGAGTGAAACAGATATTAAAATAAAACCTCAATCTTCTGCAATCAAAGTAATTAAATCAAGAGACAAGGAACTATTGACGCAAAAGATTATTTGCAATGCAAAAGTTATTGACGGTAATATAGTTTCCGACACTACAAATGACGTTCTTAAAATAGTGGTTTATAACCGCTACATTCAGAGTAAGCCAAGCGTTGCCTTTATTAACGGATTCGGATTAAAGAACGGGGCATTGGCTTCAACGATTGCCCACGACTCGCACAATATTATTGCAATCGGAACGCAGGATTCACTGATTGTTGAAGCAATCAACCGACTTATTGACGCAAAAGGCGGTATCTGTGCAGTGAATGATAAAAAAGCAGAGATTCTTTGCTTACCTTTCGGCGGTCTTATGAGTAATCTGCCCGTTGAATCGGTTGCTGAGAAGTACAAATCCTTGAATGATTTTGCAAAATCTATGGGTTGTAATCTTGATGCTCCGTTTATGACTATGGCTTTTATGGCTCTATTGGTTATTCCCGAATTAAAACTGTCCGATAAGGGACTTTTTGATGTCAATTCCTTTACTTATATTTCTCTTTTTGAATAATACGGCAACATTTTTTCATTTCAAGAACAAAAATTCAGAATTTATGTAAGCAATATGGGAATTCTTTTTATTTATTTTTGAAATTATTTTGATAAATTGCTCATTATGATATATTTTTGCAGATGTAAATAAAATATTACGCCAATGAAAAAATTTATATTCTCTGTTTTTATAGCCGTATTATGGTTTTGTCATAATGGTTCTGCACAACAATATTGTTTTGACACACTTGCCGAGATGAAAACGGAGAAAAACTCACTTTGATTTCCTCAAGGATGGGAAATAACATATATTATGCTCCTATAAGGATACAATACGGAGATAAACACATTATTTCCTACAACAAAAAGATTGGTTAAATAATGAAACGGCTATATTACCCAACGGATAAGAGTACTGATAACGGTAAAATCGCAATTCTTGAACATTTTGCCGAATTTATGATTTACGATTACAAACAAAATAAATTCTTTAAATCGTTTTCGGCCGTTATTATTACAATTCTGCTTCTTTAATTGCTATAAGATAATTACAACTCACAGAAAAATAACAAAAGAATCGAAAGTTATTGATTTAAAATCATAACTAAATAAATTCTTTTCACAAATCAATTAAAAAAAACCTATGTTTTTTGAGCGGAAAACCTATGTTTTTGAATTAAAAAACCATGGTTTTTTGCGTAAAAAACATAGGTTTTTCAAAATCAATATCAAGAAAGAATTTAAATTTATGCAGATTTAAATTCTTAACACGCAAAATTAACCTTATCTTTTGCTTAAACAAATTGATGTTTTCTTTATTAAAAAGCACAGGAAATAATCTGCAATTCGTGTTTTTACATCAAAATGTTTTGGAATCCGAAAAAAATGCGTAAATTTGCAACTTAATAAATTTGACTAATGGATAATAAACTGAAAGATATCACTTTGTGCTTAGCAGATGAGATGGCGGAATTTGAAAATCTCTTCTCAAAATGTTTTTTTACCGACGACAAACTGCTAAACAGCATACTTGCTTACACTTGTTCGCTAAAAGGCAAGAGAATACGCCCGTTGCTTATTTTCTTAATCGCAAAAACTTTCGGCAAAGTAACAGACCAAACATTCAGAAGCGCAGTTATCATAGAATTGTTACACACGGCTTCACTACTTCACGATGACGTTATAGACAATTCTCTTTTAAGGCGTAACAATCAAACAGTTAATGCCCTTTTCGGTGATAAAGCAGCCATTTTGTGCGGAGATTATCTTTACGGACAAGCACTTGCAACTATCAAAACGCAGGAAGATTTTAATCTTATGGACGTTTTTGCCCGTATTGCCTTACAATTACCTCAGGGAGAGATGAAAGAAACCGATGTAACGGCAAATAAAGACCTTGATATCACTTCTTATTTAAGCGTTATCCACTACAAAACCGCTTCTTTGATAAGTGCGGCGGCTGAATGCGGAGCAAGAACGTGCGGAAATCAAAATTTAAATTACTCAAACATAGCAACACTGGGACAAAATATAGGAATGGCTTTCCAGGTACGTGATGACATTTTGGATTATGACGAAAACAATTCAATGGGAAAGGGTTTGGGTAATGACATACGCGAAAAGAAAATAACGCTTCCTTTTATCAACTATTTACAAACGCTAAACACTAACCAGAAAAAGGAAACTGTTGAATTCTTTTTCAGTGATAACAAAGCGCAAAGCGATATTGAAAACTTTATACGTCTTGTCAATCAAAGCGGAGCGGTAGAAAAAACCTACAAAATGCAAAAAAAGTATTCCGACAAGGCACTTAAAGAAGTTGATTTGATGCCTTTGAATGATTATTCGGTCAATTTAAGGGCGTTGGTACAGTATTTGACAATAAGAAATCAGTAATTAACATAATGAATAACAATAAAAATTATACTAAAATGAAAAAGGTATTTTTGTTCATAGCAATGGCATTCTTAGGCTTTGCATTAAATGCACAGGATGCTAAAATCGCAAAAATAAACGTTAAAGACGTTAATGGCAAAACAATAAATACGGGCGATTTTTCCAATGACGGCAAACCGTTTGTAGTATGTTTTTGGGCGACTTGGTGCCATCCTTGTTTGGAAGAGCTGAACACAATGGCGGAATATTATGAGGATTGGCAGAAAGAGACAGGCGTTAAAATATATGCCGTATCTATTGACGACACTCGTACAAAAGGCAAAGTAAAAACCCTTGTCAATGGTTCGGAATGGGAATATGAAGTGGTTATTGACGAAAATTCCGATTTCAAACGCGCAATGGGTGTAAATAATCCTCCTCATACTTTCATCGTAGGGGCAGACGGAACTATCCTTTGGCAACATGCAGGTTACGCAGAGGGAGATGAACAAACCACAATCGCAAAATACAAAGAGTTTTTGAATAAATAGAATTTATTTATGCAGCACGTAGCATTTAGAATGTAGCATTTGTTTCTGCATTCTTTATGTTTTGTGTTTAAGTTCGTATAATAATTAATGTATATGAAGAAAAAGATTATCATATTGGCGGCACTGTCTTTCGGATTCTCATTTGCCAACGCTCAGGGCATACTTGGCGGTAAGGTTACGGGAAATTTCCAGACTGACGTGCAGATGTCAAAAGAGGATGCTACTATCGGAGCTCAGAAAGTTGATGAAAAATTGCTTAACAACTCCTTTGCAAACATTCTTTACACCAACGGAGACTTCTCTGCGGGCGTAAGGTTTGAATCTTATCTGAATCCTATTTTGGGATTTGACAAACAATACAAAGGAGCGGGCTTCGCATCGCGCTGGGTTTCCTATAAAAAAGATTTTTTGGAGATAACGGCAGGTAATTTCTACGAACAATTCGGTAACGGTTTGGTTTTGCGTTCCTACGAAGAGAGAAACCTCGGCTTAGATAACGCAATGGACGGCTTACGTGTGGTTGCACATCCTTACAAAGGAATAGTATTGAAAGGAGTTATCGGAAAACAGAGATATTATTGGGATGACATCTGGCAAAATGAGAACGGACTTATCCGAGGTATTGACGGAGAGTTTGCATTGAACGAGATAATCCCAGGATTTGAGACTTCACCTGCACGATTGACCATCGGAGGAAGTTTTGTTTCCTCTTACGAAAAAGCAGGTACGCAATACGTGGCAATGAACGGTGATTCTTATAAATTAAATCTGCCTGAGAATATCGGGGCAGGCGCAATGCGTTTCAATTTCGGTTACAACGCTTTTGCTTTATCAGGAGAGTTTGCTTTCAAAGGACAAGACCCTAACGCAGTTAATAATTATATTTACCGCAAGGGCAATGCCCAATTACTGACTGCCGAATATACGGTAAAGGGGTTGGGAATACGTTTGGAAGGAAAGCGAATTGACAATATGTCTTTCAAATCCAAACGTACCGAAACGGGAAATATGCTTAACGTTAATTATCTTCCTGCCATTACGCGCAATCATTCTTATCCCCTTATGGCGATGTATTCTTACGCAACGCAGATTAACGGAGAGATTGGCTTTTCTGCGGACGTTATGTACAAGATTCCTAAAAATACTTTCTTAGGAGGAAAATACGGAACCAATGTTAAGGTTAATTTCTCAAGAGTTTATTCTTTGGATATGGAAGCAATAGACGGTTATGCATTGAATCAATCCGGTACAAAGGGATATAATGCCGGTTTGTTCGCAATCGGGGACGAGAAATACTTTTCCGAAATCAACCTTGAAGTAAATAAAAAATTCAGTCCTAATTATAAGATGAATTTTATGTATTCTTACCAAGAGTTTAACCCTATTGCTTACGGTCATGCGGGCAATCCTATGATTTATGCCCACGTTGCAGTTATTGACGGTACGTACAAATTGGCTACACACCAGTCTATACGCGGAGAAATTCAGGCTTTATTCACCCAGCAAGACTATGACGAATTTGCAAAAGGCAATTGGTTGCAGTACGGTGCGGAATACAATTTCAGAGGTCATTGGTTCTTGGCTGCATTTGACCAATGGAACTACGGAACCGACCAAGGCGACAAAGTGCATTATTACAATTTCTCGGCAGGTTGTACATTCGGCACGACAAGAGTAAGTCTTTCTTACGGCAAACAACGTCAGGGTATAATGTGTATAGGCGGTGTTTGCAGGGAAGTTCCTGCCAGCAACGGAATGTTTATGACTATCACGTCAAGTTTCTAATTCAAAACAAGGAAGTTATAACTTATAAAAATAAAGTGCCAAAAGAAAAAATTGTTTTCAGAAAAGAATTTACTCTTTTCAAAAAAGAATTCAGCGAAACGGCATGTTAATTTGAAGTAATGTAAAAAGAATAAAAAGCAAAGAAAAAAGATGAAAATTATAAGATATTTAGCGTTGGCAGTTTTACCGTTAATGTTTTTCTCCTGCGACAACTTTGAAGAGAATGAATATATAGTTTATCCGCAAGGGGAAACTAATGAAACCACTCCTATAACTAAAAACCAAACTTCCCAAGCCGTTCTTTTAGAAGACTATACCGGTTGGAAATGTGTTAATTGCCCTGCCGCAGCAGCACTACTTACCGAATTGCAATCAAAATACGGAGAATCACTTGTCACAATGAGTGTTCATGCAAGTTCATTCGCATCTCCTTCAAAAGCTAATAATAACCTGGATTTTAGAACTGAGTACGGCGAGAAGTGGAACAATGAATTTGGATTGAGTGGTTATCCTGTCGGGGTGATAAACCGTTTGAATAATGGGGCAAGTGCATCTAAAGCGGTGCAGAAAGATGATTGGGATAACAAAATAGAATCTATTTTGTCATCAACAGAGCATCTTATGAATTTGAATTTGGGAGCTGAAAAGCAAAGTGAAGATTTCCTTGTCAGTGTTCAATGTGCTGTTTTAAAGAATATTGACTTTAGAACATTAATTTCTGTTGTCGTTTTAGAAGACGGTATAGTTGGAGTGCAACTAAACAGCGATGCTTCCAATCCTCAAATCAATGATTACGTATTTAATCATGTTCTTCGCACAAACGGAATAATTGATTATTCACTATTTGCTTCTGCAACGGCAAATCAAACGATTCAAAAGAATTATAAAATAAATATTGACCCGTCTTGGAATACTGACAACTGCAAAATACTTGTCTTTGTTACCAATGCAGACAACGGAGAAGTGATTCAATCTAACGAAATAAAAATAAAATAATTCAATTTTTCGCCGTTTTATTTTACTATTTCAATGAAATTATATATTTTTGCAAATTGAAAAGGTAAATAGTGAATTATTAAAAATAAAAAGGTAAAAGAGATGAAAAACATATGTTTATTTTTAGCAACTATGCTAAGTGCGTTAATAATCAATGCACAGAGTATTACTTTATTGTATAATGAACAGCCTATTACGGGAGATGAACTTCCTATTTTCTTAGATAAAGAGGCTGCTCTCAATATTAGTTTTATTCATATTCAAAATAATTTGGACGAGGATTTGACTTTCAGAGTTGAAATGAATACTGAAAACATTCCTGCGGAGAATGAAATCCAAATGTGCTTTGATGGTGTTTGTCTTGCAACAACTAAGTCTGACCCTGTTACAATTGGTGCAGAGGAATTGTACGAATTATTTGACTTAGTCTATACTTACGAAACTGCACAGACAGCTTATGTTACTGTTAGCTTCATTGAAAACAATACAAACGAAGTTCTGAAATCTGTTAAGGTTGTTTATCAATTGGAAAGCTCAACTCCGATGATTCAAAACGACAAAAACGTAAAACTATCTTTGATTGCACAACCAAATCCTGCAACAAACACGACAACAGTTTCCTATTCCGTTCCTGCAAAGTACAGAAACGCTAAAATAGTTGTAAGAAATACGTTGGGAAGTGTAGTAAAAGAGAACTCAATTAAGACAGGCGTTGCAGGCAAATCCGCAATCAATGTTGCAGAACTTGCAAACGGAGTTTATTTTTACTCAATCGTTGCAGACGGTGCTACACTTGTAACAAAGAAATTGATTGTTAAACATTAATAATTCAAATTGCAGAGCATCTGTTGCGATGTAATTTTGACAAACTGAAAAGAAAATACCGACTAATGCAAATTAATCGGTATTTTTCTTTTTGTTGTTTTACCAACTCCGCAATTAATTTCCGTTACTTCGGATTTTATTCAACAGAATAATTACATTATTTTCATACGCTATTCTCTTATAATTGCATATTCATTTCGTCTGAATTTTTTGACTCTCTGCATTAAGCTTTCTTTCAGTTTTCTTATCTCTATATCTTGTTTAAATGAATTAACTTTCTGTTAATTCATTTTTTACCCCTTTGACGTAATCAGAAATTAAGATATTCGGACATTTCCTGCTGCATTTCTTTTGCTTTCTGCCCAGCTACAATATCAAAGTTCTCACTGCCGTCGGCAAAGATTATTCCGCGTGAGGAATTAACCAACAATCCACAATCTTTATTCAAACCGTATTTGCAAACTTCCCTAAGACTGCCGCCCTGAGCGCCTACACCGGGAACTAATAAGAAATGATTAGGAACTATCTTTCGGATTTCGGAAAATTTCTCGGCTTTGGTGGCTCCGCAAACGAACATAAGATTGTCTTCGCTGCCCCATTGCTGCGCTTTTCTCAACACATGTTCAAATAACTTGCTGCCTTCATTGTCTTCAATCATTTGAAAATCGTCGCTACCCTTATTACTGGTCAATGCCAGCAAGATAACCCACTTGTTTGCGTATTCCAAAAACGGAGAAACGCTGTCCTGCCCCATATAAGGGGCTACGGTCAAAGCATCGAAGTCAAAGCCACCCTCTTTAGTGAAGAACGCTTTGGCATATTGCTTACTAGTGTTACCGATATCACCTCTTTTAGCGTCGGCAATGACAAAGCACTCCTCTTTCTTGCTATGCAGATAATCCATAGTCCTTTCCAAAGACATTAAACCCTTGATGCCGTAACTTTCATAGAAGGCAAGGTTAGGTTTGTAGGCTACAGTATATGGAAGAGTAGCATCTATGATACGTTTGTTGAACTCAAAAACCGCATCTTCGCTGTCTATGACGCATTGAGGCAACTTTTCAATGTCGGAATCCAAACCAACACAAAGAAAACTCCTCTTTTTGAAAATCAAATCCACTAATTCTTTTCTTGTCATCGCTGTACGTATTTTATTTAATTCTATGCAACCAAATTTTTAAAGCGTTCGTAGAGTTGTTTCTCCACGTGCTGCAAATCAACTTGTTGTCCGTCCAATTCTTTTTGCATACTTGTAACGCCTTTATCCTTAAATCCACACGGATTAATGTAGGAGAAATAATTTAAATCGGTATTGACATTCAACGCAAAGCCATGCATCGTTATTCCCCTTGAGGCTTTGACTCCGATAGCACATATTTTACGCTCGTTTCTCCCATTGACGTCCAACCAAACTCCTGTCGCTCCGTGCAATCTTGAACATTTGATACCGTAATTATCCATCACATCTATTACCATTTGCTCCAACGTATCAATATAATCCTTTATTCCCAAACACAAAGCCTCAATATCAAGAATAGGATAACCTGTAATTTGCCCCGGACCGTGATAGGTAATATCGCCGCCCCTGTTCGTGTGAAATATCTTTGCGTTGATTTTTTGTAAAAAGGCTTCGCTGACTAACATATTGCTGTCCTTACCGTGCATTCCCAGTGTATATACATTATTATGTTCGCATACTATGAAGTCCTGTTCTATGTTTTTATCGCCATTGAGCTTTTGCTTCACTTTAAAATTAAAAAGCTGCGTTTGTTTGTCCAACGCCTCTTTGTAATCTTGCTTTTGCCAGTCAATATATTTAATAGTTCGTCCTTCCATATCAAATGAAATTTTTGCAAAGATACGAATAATATTCGGTATTTTCGTATCTTTGCAAAAATTTTTTACCTTACACAACGTTTTAAACGGCTATGCTGAAAAAAATATTGAACACATTATTCATGAAATTCTTTACTGCCGCAGCGGGATTTGCTATTATCATCTTGGTAAGTCATCTCTTGGGGACGGTAGGTAAAGGTCAGCAGGCGGTAATTGCGTTCAATATAAATATTCTTCTTTTGGCGATGACTCTTTTAGGCAACTCCACCCTTATTTATCTTGCTCCCAGAAAGGATTTTCCGCAACTATTTATCCCTTCTTTTATTTGGAGTGTGATTTGCGCTGTTGTCATTGCATTAATTGCCAAAGCGGGTTGGTTAGGTTCTTTCTTTGGAACACAAGATACTGCCAAGTATTTCTTACAAACTGTCTGCATCTCCGTTTTAGCCTCCGTTACAGAAATAAATTATTATTTTCTGATGGGAAAACAACTCGTCATCAAAGCAAATAACCTCAAACTCATCTATCCTCTTACCAACGTCGTTCTTATTGTAGGCATGTGGCTAACAAATCACTTTAACAACATAGGACAATACGTATTTTCTTTGTGGATAGCCTACATTTTGAGCCTTATTTACGGCGTCTATATACTCAAAGATGAATACAAAAAGATTTATCTTCTCAACAAAAAAGAATTTTTCTCCTCTGCCAAACTGCTTTTCAGGCTCGGAGCGATAAGACAAATCGGCGGGATTGCACAAACAATGGTTTATAGGTTTTCGTTGATGCTTATGGTGTATTTTTTCGGCAAACAAGGAGAGGTATTTAACGGAATCTATTCCAATTCAACTGCCATTGCCGAGGCAATACTTCTTTTCGGCACCTCGTTAGCTTTGGTTCAGTATTCTTCGCTTTCTAACACTCGGAGTAATACTCATGCCAAGAATTTGACAATAAAGATGACCGCCGTCAATGTTCTTGTTACCGCTGTGGGACTTCTTATCGTCTGTTTGTTACCTAAAGCATTTTGGGTGTTTTTATTCGGTCAGGGATTTGAAGATGTCGGCTATTATATAAGAATACTCGCTTTTGGAATATTATTACTCAGCTCCACAAGCAATATAACCCAATACTTTGCCTCAAGAGGTAACTTTACAATCACCGCATCGGCTTCGGTTTGCTCGCTTATCGTTACTTTGATTGTCGGATACGCTCTTATACCTATATATAATGTTATAGGTGCGGCAATAACTGCGGTGGCGGCGTATGTAACCGGATTTTTAATCGAATTTATATACTTTTTAAAATGGATAAAAAGAAAATAATAATTGTATTAACTTGCTGCGTAATCGGATTGTATTCCCACGCACAGAAGAAATATGACTATCAACCGCTGACAAAATCCCAGCAGGCTGATATTGATAATATGATGCTCACACGTGAAGTTTCTACGTTTTTGGTCAATGACCGCATTCCTATCGGTCCGATTGACCTGACAAACGTTCTCAATATGATTTCCGACAATCCGATAGAAGGTACCCGCATAAGAATAAGTGCTGAAACCAACAATAAAATGTTTGCTTCCAACAAATTTCTTCGCAACCGTTTGACTCTTTCCGCTATGGCTGCTTACGGAATAGGCGACAACAATTTCAAATATTCGGTCGGTGCAGCCTTTAACTTTGCTGCCAAACCTTCAGGTGTTTATTCCTTCCCGTGTAGTACCTTAAGCGTGCAGTGGGAAGACAACACATACTCTCCATCTTACCCTAACTACGACGTAGCTTACTTTTCATTCGGTTCTTGGGAGCGGTTTTATTTTGCAAGTAAAAGACAATTGACATTATCTTTCTTACAGGAATTTCAAAACAGCTTAGCATTGCGACCTTTCTTCTATTGGCAACAAATATATTCCTATGTTTTGTATGATGCAGGCAACATTATAGAGTTCATTGACCCTGATATAGATTACATAAATAAAGCCGCAGGTTTGGAACTCTCTTTCTCACCGAGCCGCAAAGGTTTAAACGTTCTCAATATTCTCAACTCACGGTTTTATTCCTTGCCTACAAAATTTGCAATGAGCTATTCGTACAATCTGCAATCCTATCAATATGATAATAATTACCACAAATTAGAAGCAACTGCTCAACACAGATTCATTTTTTCGCCTATGGCATTGGATTTTAAACTTACGGGCGGTAAAATATTTGGAACGAGCAACCGTTATATGTATTTTACACCGAATTATATGTCAAGCGCAGTGAGTAACACCTTTGGCTTTAACCTTTATTCGCCTTACGAAATGATGTTTAAGCAATACATACAGACTTTTACGCAGATAAATTTCGGCGGAATCCTATTGGACAACATTAAATTCTTTAAGCAGTTCCGTCCGAACGAGTTCGTGAATTTCAAAGCCCTATTCACACAGAATAACGACCCATATTGCGAAGTCGGAATGGGAATAGACCATATTTTTGCTCTGTTGGGATTGGAAGTAATCAAACGCTTGAGTAAAGAAAATCCTTACGAGATGCCTCAATGGGCTGTCAGGGTGCGGTGTAATCTTTAACAGCTGAATTATGTTCCGATACGCAAAAAATATAATTCTGCATACAAAAATTTGTCATCTGAAAAAAATGTTGTAAATTTGCACGAAATTAGATTAAATACAATGGATTCAAAAAATAAAATAATAGGTACGGGACTTACTTACGATGATGTTTTGTTAGTACCTGCTTACTCGGAGATTATTCCTAAAGACGTGGAAGTTAAAAGTCAATTCTCCCGCAACATAAGTGTGAATATTCCAATCGTTTCCGCTGCTATGGATACAGTAACTGAAGCAAACATGGCAATAGCTTTGGCTCAGGAAGGTGGAATCGGTGTTCTGCACAAAAATATGACTATAGACCGCCAGGCAAAAGAAGTACTGAAGGTGAAAAGAAGTGAGAACGGTATGATAACTTCTCCCTCCACGCTACAAAAAACTTCTACAGTTAAAGATGCTAAAGCAATGATGACTCAATTGCACATTGGCGGTATCCCTATCGTTGATGATTATAACAAAATCATTGGCATCGTTACAAACAGAGACTTACGTTTTGAAAAAGATACTAAGAAACTCCTTGAACAAGTTATGACCAAGGATGTTATAACTGCCAAACAAGGTATTTCATTCGCTCAGGCTGCTGAAATATTACAACAGCACCGCATAGAAAAACTACCGGTTGTGGATAATGACGGTCATTTGACGGGATTAATCACCTACAGAGATATTATTAAACTCAAAGAACGTCCTAATGCATGTAAGGATTCAATGGGAAGATTGCGTGTCGCTGCGGGCATAGGTATTACTAAGGATATGTATGACCGTATTGACGCAGTGGTAAATGCTGGCGTTGATGCAATAGTTATTGATACCGCACACGGACACTCCCTGAATGTTATCAATACAGTCAAAGAAGCAAAGAAAAGATATAAAGATATTGACGTTGTTGTTGGTAACATCGCAACTGCAGAAGCTGCATTAGCACTTAAAGAAGCCGGCGCTGATGCGGTTAAAGTCGGAATAGGACCGGGAAGTATCTGCACAACAAGAATTATTGCCGGTATTGGTATGCCACAATTGACTGCCGTATTGAATGTCTGCAATGCGTTGAAGGGTTCGGGTATTCCTGTCATTGCTGACGGCGGTATAAGATATTCAGGTGATATTGTGAAGGCACTTGCCGCAGGTGCGGGAACGATTATGGCCGGTTCTTTGTTTGCAGGAACTGAAGAATCCCCAGGGGACACTATCATTATGGAAGGCAGAAAATATAAGGCTTACAGAGGTATGGGTTCTTTGGACGCAATGCAAAACGGAAGTAAAGACAGATATTTCCAAGGTGATGAAAAAGATATCAAGAAATTAGTTCCTGAAGGTATTGTCGGCCGTGTTCCTTATAAAGGTTCCGTGATAGAAGTAATCTACCAACTTATCGGAGGATTGAAGGCAGGAATGGGTTATACAGGAAGTGCAAATCTTGAAAAACTACGTCAAGCTAAATTTATCCAAATAACAAATGCAGGATTCATTGAAGGACATCCTCATGACATAACAATAACTAAAGAAGCTCCTAACTATTCAAGATAAAATGAAGGCAATTAGAGTCATTATCACATTGTTCGTATCGTTGGTATTTGCATCAAATGGAGTAAATGCCCAAAAGGATGGTATTCTATTTACCATCGCAGACAGAGAAACTATAACCACTGAAGAATTTAAGCAAATGTACGAGCGTAATAATGTAAATGTGAAAGATAATACTTCAATAGACGATTATCTTAATTTGTACATCAATTACAGGCTTAAATTATTGCAGGCTCATGATATAGGTTTGGATAAAGATTCTTCTACAATAAAACAAGTAGAGGATTATAGAAGAACATTAATCAAACCTTATGTGAATGACCCTAAGGTTATGGATTCATTAGTACTGCAGGCATATAACAGATTAAATACTTTTATTAGAGTTTCTCAAATTTTGATACGGGTCCCAGATAATGTCGCTTTTCAAGATACTTTACAGTATTATCAAAAAGCTCAAATGGTATATCAAAAGGCATTGAAAGGAGAAGATTTTACGATTTTAGTAGATACATATTCTGACGACCCTGCTGCAAATCCCACAAATGCTGAAGGAAATCACGGAGATTTGGGATATTTTACTTCAATGGCTATGATATATCCATTTGAGAATGCCTGCTACTCCCTTATAGAAAATAATACTTCGGATAAAAAAACATTAAAAGACAGTATTGCTTTTTGTAAAAGTCAATTCGGTTACCATATAATTAAGTTGATATCAGCGATACCTGCTCCTTTTTCGACAATCACTCTTGCTCATATCTTCATTAACGGACAAAAACATTCGGAACAAGAATCCGAGGATTTGATAAATCAAGCATATAATCTTATATCACCCCTTGGATTCGATTCTGTTGCTAAGCAATTCTCAGATGATGCATTCTCTGCAAGAAATGGAGGCTTATTACAGGAACAAAGACCGAATACTATTCCATCAGAGTACATTGATATGTATTTAAATTCTGCTGTCGGAAAAACAACTAAGCCTTTTAAAACAAGATTTGGTTGGCATATTGTGCAATTTGTTTCTTCCACTGAAGTTCCAGAGTTAGATAATATAGTAAAAGACCAGATATACAAACGTATTTCTAAAGATGAGAGAGCTCTTGTAGCGTTGGATATGTTTGTTGATAAGTCCAAGAAATTTTATGGATTTCAAATCGATAGCAATGCTTTGAATAAGTTATCTGATTTTTTGACAGACTCAGTTTTTTCTGCAACGTGGCAAATCCCTGACTCTGATAAAGAATATGAAAAATTAGAAAAAAGATTCTTGTGTTCAATTGGTAATAAAGCTTATTCTGTAGGTGATTTTGGAGAATTTATTTTTGAAAATCAAACTTCTTCGTCTCCAATATCAATTTCTAAGTATATAAACCAACAGTTTGAAGGCTTCTTTAAAAATAATGTGGTGGAATATGCAACGGAGCATATTACAGAACTATATCCTAAACTAAAGGAAAGTTTGCAAGAATTTGAAAATGGAGTATTGATTTTTGATTTGACGGATAAAATAGTGTGGAGCAAATCTTTGTCCGATACAACAGCTCTGCAAGATTATTATGAAGAAAATAAATCTAAATATCTATATACTCCCCGTGCCGATGCAACTATTTGGATTGCTACAACAGATTTAAATGTGAATAAAATCAAGAAGCAAATCTTAAAATATAAGAAGAAAGGTAAATCCGATGACGAGATAAAGGATATTTTATTAAGTAAAATAAAAGTAAAAAAAGACACAGTCGGCACACAAAAGACAAAAACAACAAATGTCAGTTATTCTTGGGGAAGGTTTGAAAAAGGAATGAATAATCTTATTGATAAGAATATATTTGATAACGCTGAATTAAATACAGATAGTTTGTTAAATACAAAACAAAAGAATCTAATTGCTGTTGTTGATAATAAGACAATAACTAACCGTAATGTGATGATTATACTTAATGAAATGATGCCTGTTAGTATAAAACCATTATTTGCTTGCAAAGGTTTGGTAACAAGTGATTATCAAGAAGTATTAGAGGCTCGTTGGATAGAAGATTTACGAAAAAAATATCCTGTTAAGATAAACTACGAACAATTAAATTCAATCCGATAAAACTGAAAATATGAAGAGGAATTTAGTTTTAATACTTTTAACATTCTTTGTTAATTTGGTTGTTGTAAATGAATTGAAAGCTCAATCATATCAAGAGGTAGACGGAGTTGTTGCCGTCGTAGGTTCTTCTATGATTAAATATTCCGATTTGGAAACAACATATTTGCAAAGTAAATCTTCGGCAGAATCTGGAAGTATGACACGTTGTGATGTATTGGAGACAATGCTTCTAAATAAACTTATGCTTCATCAAGCAGAGGTGGATTCGGTAAATGTTACAGAAGAAGATATTGAGAACGAATTGTCCCAAAGATTGAGGTACATGATTCAAGTCTATGGTTCTCAGGAAAGATTGGAAAAGCAAATGAATAAAACAATGCCGCAAATCCGAGAATATTTTCACGATGTGATAAAAGAAAACCTAATGATACAACAATCACAAAGTAAAATTACAGGTGATATGTCTATAACTCCAAAAGAAGTTTCAGATTTCTTCCAGAAAATTCCTAAAGATTCTTTACCGAATATTGAAGAACAATATACTCTTACCCAGATAGTCATTCTTCCGAGGATTTCTCAAGAAGACAAAGAGCAAGTTAAGCAACGGTTGAATGATATAAGGGAACGTATATTAAAAGGTTCTAAATTTTCTACTCTTGCGTCATTATATTCAGATGATGAAGCATCTGCAAAAAAAGGCGGTGAATTAGGATTTTTCTCAAGAGGAGATATGGTATCGGAATTTGAGGCTATTGCTTTTTCTTTGCAACCTGGGGAAATTTCTCCTGTATTTGAGACAAAGTATGGTTATCATATCATTCAGATGATAGAAAGGCGGGGCGACAGAGTTAATTGCCGTCATATTCTTTTGATGCCAAAGGTTTCTGCAACGCAATTA
The DNA here is from genome assembly GCA_017480245.1 of Bacteroidales bacterium. Classification (GTDB taxonomy): domain Bacteria; phylum Bacteroidota; class Bacteroidia; order Bacteroidales; family P3; genus Scybalousia_A. Next base: position 103,961 of record JAFVBA010000003.1, read on the forward strand.
TATAATGCTAAAGTCAAATTGGATTCTATAAAGAAATTAATAGATGAAGGCAAAATAAGTTTTGAGGATGCTATTGTTAGATATTCGGAAGATGACAGCAAAATTAACGGAGGATTAATAATTAATAGGAATAATGCTTCGGCAGTATTTTCGTTGGATGCTATAAATGCTACTATCAGTAATGTTGATAATGTTGATTTTGCTTCAATGAACGAAGGTGATTATACTTCTGCGGTTGAGTTTAGGAGTGAATTATCAAATGCTTACAGACTTATTAAAGTTAAAAAGAAGGTTGCAGAACATAAAGTTAATTTGGCAGACGATTTTGACAGAATACAATCATTGGCGTTAAATCAAAAGAAAACAGATATTATACATTCATGGGCTAAACAGATGATAAATAAGACTTATATTAGAATAGATGATAAATATAAGTCCTGTGATTTTACTCTTGAATGGAATAAGAACTAAAGGATTAACTTCATAATACTTATATTGAAAAAAAGAAAACTTTAATATTCATGGATAAAGTACAGACACTGCAAGAACTTGCTGAGAAATGTAACAATCTTAAACAAGAGATTGGAAAGGTTGTTATCGGACAGCATGATATTATTGACAAAGTATTGACGGCTATGTTTTGCGGAGGACATTGTCTTTTGACAGGAGTTCCTGGTTTGGCAAAAACATTATTGGTTAAAACTTTGTCGCAATCTATAGGTGCTACATTCAAACGTGTCCAATTTACTCCTGACTTAATGCCAAGTGATATTACAGGAACGGAAATATTATCTAAAGAAAGAGCGATGGAATTTGTAAAAGGACCTATCTTTACAAATATTCTGCTTGCCGATGAAATAAACCGAACCTCACCTAAAACACAGGCAGCGCTTTTGGAAGCCATGCAAGAACACAATATTACCGTTAGCGGAAAAACATACAAATTAGATGAACCTTTTTTTGTTCTTGCAACTCAGAATCCGATAGAACAAGAAGGTACTTATCCTTTGCCTGAAGCACAGTTAGACCGTTTTATGTTTATGCTTGTTATGGATTATCCGACATTTAAAGAAGAAGTACAGATCCTTAAGACTACTACAACAGATTACAACTACCAAGTACGAAATGTAATAAATAAAGAAGATATTTTGCAAATGCAGCAATTGGTACGTCAGATTCCTGTAAGCGATAATGTATATAACTACACAGTCTCATTGGTAAGTAAAACGAGGGTAAATAATCCTAATAATGATATTGCAAATAAATATCTAATGTGGGGTGCAGGACCAAGAGCATGTCAATATATAATATCGGGAGCTAAATGTTACGGAGCCTTGCGGGGTAAGTTTTCTCCGGATATAGAAGACGTTAATGCAGTGTGCAAAGATGTTTTACGCCATAGAATTATACTTAACTACTCTGCTCAAAGTGAAGGATTGACATGTGATAATATTATCGACAGATTAATAAATAGTAAATAACCCTAAGAAATAGATGTTATTATGAAAAAGATTGTTTTATTGATGTGTCTTGTTGCGGTAGTATTTTCCGCTCAGGCACAAAAGAAAAAGAAGGTTGTAGAGAGATTCCCTGCAAAGATGGAAGCGTATATCAACTTTGACAGAGGCAGTGCATATTATACCAAAGATGGATTGAATAAGTTGGATAGTATATATATGATTGCTTTTGATAAAGAGAATAAACGTTTTTATAAAATGACTATTACAGGCTATGATGACGGGGAAGAAGTCAGCGAAAGTACAACCGACTTAGCAAGAGACCGTGCTGTAATGGTTTTTAAATATTTTGCCTCACGTGAGGAAACGGAATACATTATAAAACGTACTCCTTCCTATCAAGTTACTTCGTGTGCAGGACAACAGGAGTATTATATAAAATATAAGATGCCTTTTGATTTCCGTTGGATTAATATTGCAAATGCAGACAAGAATATTCTACCGGAAGGAATCGACTGCAAAGGAAAAGTTCATGTTATAGTTGAAGAAGATCAAGAAGATTGTTTAGGCTCTTTCTATGACTACGATTTTCCTTCTCAAGATACAGTATTGACAGGTAACTATACTAAGGTAACCATTCCTAAAGGCGCAATAGAATATTTGCATCATACAAAAGATACTCTGAAAAATGAATATTCCATTCAGTTTAAGGACGTGATGGCTTTTGATGATTTGGCAGATAATTACTTCTTGGTTCCGCATAATAAGCAATATATTATCAATGCCGGCTATATAGTTATTACTCCATCGAGCAAACCTGATTATAATACTTGTGTGGGAAAAGATACTATTCAACCTAATATAGACATTAGAGTTTTCTTGGAACCGAATCAAAGAAACAGTGGATTAAAGTTCTTCGGCAAGACTTACAAACCTAACGGTGATATTGTGTATAAAGCAATTAGCACAAAGAAGATAAAAGATAAAGAAGCCGATGAGATGTGGATTCAATGTCTTATTACTCCTTTCCAATTTGATACAATATTTGTAGGTAAGAAAGTAGAAGAAAAAGAGATGAGCGACTATTTCTATCCTGGCAGAAGTGAAGAACCGGGCAGCTTTGAATGTTTAGGCGGTTGGCTTAAATGTTATAAATTGGATAAAACCGGAAAATATGTCTTAAAAGATAAGATGCAAGGAATCTTAAGAAAGCCAAGAGGAATGTAAATTCTTTTCTGAAATTAAAAATAAAAAGAGTGTGTAAATAAATGCACACTCTTTTATTTTAATGGTCAATCTTCACTTACTGCACTACTATTTTCTTAGAACAACTTCCCGACTGGGTTTTTATTTTCAGTATATAATTTCCTTTAATGTACTTACTGACATCTATTGTTGCATTGTAACTGTTAGGTTTTAACTCCTCGGTTTTCTGTCCTTGTTCATTGAATATTTCTATTGCATTTATACGAAACGAACATTGAACAGTAATCTTATCACTCGCAGGATTAGGGAAAACAAAAGTATAGTTATCCACTGCAATACTTTCAACAGAAGAGGAATCATTTTGAATTGTGTCCAATTCTCCTACAATCGGGAATATATACCAGAACAATATACCATAACTCGGAAATCCGGGGAATGTTGTTTTCCAAGAAGAAGGTGTAACTGTAAGCTCGCTCATTGGAGTGTCAGAATTCGGAATAGAAAAGTATCTATATAATACATCTTCTTCAGACGCTGCAGAGCCACAAGAACTATAAGGTCCGCCATATATAAAGCCGACGATAGTTCTGAGTAAATAAAATTCTGAACCTGCAAAATCTTCTCTTGTTCCCCAATTGTAATCCGCTGAATCTTTTTCATAAGGAGCAGGTTTTGGATTATCAATAACAGCATAAAACAGTCCATTAACATTAATAGAAGTGTCAAATAATAATTCAGTATAATAAAAAAGTTCCTTTGCTACTTCTCCGGTACTGTCAGCCACTGTTGAAAGCTTGGCACGTCTAAGGATATTCAAATTACTGTCTGCAATGCATAAATATCCGTTCATTTGTTCTCCATAGCCTATCATTTTAGCTAATACAGAAACGCCTATTATATTTAGGGTGGTATCGGTTCTGTATGGCTGAGCAACATCCATAATTGTAAAATCTGACATAGCTGTACCTTGGAATATTTTTTTACCCTCCGAAAATTTATTCCAAAAACCTGTTTGTTTGGTAGGGTAAATATCCAAAGAAGCGCAACTGTCATAATCAAAGAAAGTTCCAGGCAAAAGATATTGGTCGCCATATTCCCGTTTATTGTATTCAATTGTATCCTCTTGACAGTAGGATAAAGATGAATACAACATTATTCCTATTATAAATACTAACTTTTTCATCTCTTTCCTATCCTTTATTAATTATAAATTACATTGTATAATTTATCAAAATTCTCTACACTAACTGTCATTATGGATGCCGTTTGTGCCTTTCTTTTGTTCGGATAAATGATTTCTGCTAATATAAATGATAAAACTAATTTTACTCTCTTCATGGTTTTGTTGTTTTTTTGTTAGTACTTTATTAAAATTCCTTTTCAAAGGATTTCTGCGGCAAAGATCGTAATAAAATTCCATTCTGCCAAATTTATAAAGAGTTTTTTTGATGTCAAACATAGGTTTTTTATTTTGAGGAATTAGTGGAGTATTTTCTGAAAACATTTTACTCTTTTCAAGAAAGAATTCTCTGAAATGGCACTTTATTTTAATGTTGTTTTAGAGAGAGTTAAATTCTTTAAATTGCCTATGCGGCTCGTACCATTTTATTATAAGAAATTCAAAAGTATTAAAGTTTTTAATTAAATAACATATAATAACGCTTTATAAATCAATATTTTTCATTAATTCAATATTCTTAATTTACTTAAAATATCTAAGAAATTTCGGCGAAAAAGGGTGATACCTCAATGAAGTGTCACCCAGGTGTCACCAAGTTGCAACGCCTTTGTACATAAGGCTTGAGACACATGGTGACACCTTTTTTTAAAATTAAACTTTTTTTTAAAAAGAAAAATAATAGAAATTATCTCAAAGGTAGCACCGATTATTTATAAAATATTGATTTTTAATCTATATGATAAGGTGATACCTCTTAGCAGACGTGGCACAAAATAAATATTCCGCAATACAATAACCTTTTTTGAGAAGAATATTGCGAAATAGAAAATTTATTTTTGTTTGTCTTTCAACATAGGAACAAATTTAAAATCTCCGAATGACTCTTCCTTTGTTTCTGTTTCTGAGATTTTAGTTATTTTGTACATTGTTTGGGAATTATCTCCTACAGGAATAACCATAACTCCGCCGATTTTCAGTTGATTTATCAAATCCTGCGGAACAAAAGGAGCTCCGCAAGTAACGAGAATCTTATCAAACGGAGCAAATTGCGGCAATCCTTTGTAGCCGTCCCCAAAGAAACAGTTTGGATGGATATTTATTTTCTCAAAAACTTTAATTGCGGCATCGTATAAAGGTTTCTGTCTTTCAATAGTATAAACCCTGGAAGATAATTTGTATAATACTGCCGTTTGGTAACCGCTGCCTGTGCCTATCTCAAGAATTTTTTCCCTGTGTTTGACATTAAGTAGTTGAGTTTGAAAAGCTACGGTTGAAGGTTGAGATATAGTTTGTTCGCATAGTATGCCTATCGCCCTGTCTTCATAAGCCACTCTTTCCAAAGATAAATCCATAAAAATATGCCGTGGTACTGCATTGATAGCCTCTAATACTTTTTCGTCAGTAATCCCTTTTTGTCTAAGGTTTTCAACTAATTTTTTCCTCATTCCCTGAACCAGCAGCGATTCTTTTATCATAGTTTTTCAGTTTTGTTGTATTATATTAATAATTAGTTATTTCAATAGCATTTTCCGTTACTTTGCCGTAAAGATTCTTTGTTTCAACTATTTTTTCACTCAATTTATCAGGATTAATAACGATAAGCGGACATTCAAAAGACAGGATAGTTCTTTTACCTGCCTGACAGATAGAGATATAAGGTAAGATGCTGTTATAATTCATCCGTCCGCTTTCATCTTTGGTATATGAAGCAACGGCAAAATAGTCCATAAATGTTTTTTCTCCGTTATCCAATCGATAGACTTCGCAACCTAAGGAAATATCACTTCTATTTTCAATAAAGACATACGATATATTCTTATTTTTCTGTCCTTTTGCCTTGGCGGTATAAGTAAATATTTTGCATTGTTGTCCTTTGTCATTGACAGAATCTTTTACTGAGTACATTTGAGCAGAACATTCTCCGCCAAAAAGCAGAAATGTACAGATGAATACGGAAAAAAATTTAAAGGCTATTAGTTTTCTCATCTTCTTATCTTCTTATTTTTTCAAATCTTGTGAAGGCGGAGTGGTGGAATATCTCAATCCTTGATTATCTTGGAAAGACAGTCGGGTACCGTCAATATCAAAAATTTCATATCCCAAAGGCTTTCCGTCGGAAGAGAAATATTCCCATTTACCTACTTTAGTTCCTTTCTTGTATGTACCGGAAAGAATCTTTTGTCCCGATTCTGCATAGACGGTATAAGAAGAGTCTTGCAAACCGTCGGTATAGAAATGAATGGAGTTAATATTACCGTTTTCATACCAAGACATTGCCTCTCCTTGTGGAACATTTCCTTTAAGGGATACTCGCTCCATTAGTTTGAATGACTCAAAAAATCTCAAAAAAACTTCATTCTTGCTGTTTTTTATACGCATAGACACAGGAGTTCCTTCGGGTGAAAAAGCTATATTAAGTAACTGGTCGGTTTTATTAACCAATAAAGAGTCTTTATCGAAATAAACCTGCCATTTCTCTCCTTCTTTGGAATTGGAGTAGTCGGTTTGGGCAAATAAGGTACCGTCTTCAAAGTAGTATTTCCAAGTTCCGTTTTTTTCTCCTTTGGAATAACTGCCTTTAACTCTCGTCTTACCGTTGTTATAAAAGTGTTCTTCGTAGGTTCTTATCTCTTTACCGTCTTGATTTTTAACATAAACGACAATATACGGTTTTCCGTCCTCATAAGCGGACAGAACTTTTTTTTCTCCCTTTGAGCAGGAAAACATAATCAGCGCAATGCCGACAATAAATGCTATCTTCTTTAGTTGTAACATAGTAGTATGTTTATTTAATGCCAATTTGAATTTACAAAGTTACAAAAAGTTTTCTTTATAATGCCGTTTAGGTTATCTTTATTGCAGAAAAACGCCTTATTGTCGGATGAAAACAACGTGTTTTTGAAAAATAAGTAACTAAGAAGAAATTTAACGGGAATAACTCTTAAAAAGACAAAAAATTTATCAAAGAACACAAAATTTACACAAAGAAAGAGAAAAAGATAAGGAAGTTTTATTGAAATATTATTATGTTGAAAAATAAATAATTAGAGAAATATTTTTGTCAATAATGCAAAAAAAACAATTAATTCTGCATTGCATATCGCAAAAAGTTTATACCTTTGCACTCAGTTATTAACCTTAAAATTTTTATAAAGAAATGGCATACAAAATTTCAGACAGTTGTGCAGCATGCGGCACTTGCATTGACGAATGTCCAAACGGAGCAATCTCTGAAGGACCAATATACAAAATAGATCCTGCTCAGTGCATCGATTGCGGTACTTGTGCAGACGTTTGTCCTATGGAAGCAATAGCTCCTGAAGACTAAAAAATGCAACTTTAAAAGTTTGTGAATTAAAGCCCTGCGATATTGTAACGATTTGCAGGGCGTTTTTGTAGAAATCAATACACATTAACATAAATATGACAACCGAAGAATTGGGACAGCAGATTCATAAGAAAACTCTTCTTTTGAATGACGTGATAGACAAAACCCGTACAACTTTTGAACTTATGCGGGAACAGGCAAGGCAGATAATGAAATATATGTCCGAAAAATATCCTGACGAATTTTTTTTTGAAGACAAAAATCAGAATGAATTTGAGATTCGTTTCGGTTCGGATATTTTGGCTTTTATAATGCATACCAATGTTTTCGAATTTTCACGCAATCATGAGGTAATGCGCTTGCCGTATGTTCAACAAGATAAAGACCGTTCGTTCTGCGGAATGATTAATATATATAATTTTCTTACGGATTCTTTTGATTACAACCGCGATTACGATTTAGGTTATCTTATCGGCAGAGTTTTTGTCAATAAAGACAATCATTATTTTATTGAGGGCAAAAGAGAAGTCGGTTTGTTGTATTCTTCGTTCAATAAAGCCGAGATTACCGAAGACAGCGTGGCAGATATAATCCGTTCTTCTATGGAATATGCCAATAATTTTGACCTTCTGACCCCTCCGTTTGATGAAGTTAAGGAGATTTCGGTAGGTGAAATACGCACTTCTGCGGCTTCAAAAGGTAAAATTACAGCTAAACGATTAGGGTTTGAATTTCAACAAGATAACGACTGAAAATAATTTTTTTGACAAAAATTTGTGAAAAAGTTTGGTCAGAATATTGAATTGTTGTAATTTTGCAACCTGAAAAACAGAATGAAGCCCCGTTCGTCTAGTTGGTCCAGGACGCCAGATTTTCATTCTGGAAATCAGGGGTTCAAATCCCCTACGGGGTACTGAAGATTGGCGAAGATGTTTTTCGCAAGCAAAAAGATAGAAATAAATAAGAATAAAAGAAAGACAAGATAGAAAATGGCAAATCATAAAAGTGCATTAAAGAGAGTACGTCAGAGCGAAAAAAGAAAGCTATATAATCGTTATCATTCAAAAACGATGAGACATGCTTTAAGAGATTTCAGAGCAATTACTGATAAGAAAGAAGCAGAAGAAAGACTTCCTAAGATGATTTCAGTTATTGACAAATTAGCTCAGCGTTCTATTATTCACAAAAATAAAGCCGCTAACTTGAAATCAAAATGTATGAAACAGGTTGCTGCTTTATAAGAACTAAAGTTAGGATTTGTAATAGTGAGACAGAGACTCCTCCAGGCAATTGGCGGAGTTTTTTGTTGTATATCTTAATTAATAAAACTGTATAGAGAATTTAGCCGTAAGAATTGTAGATTAGTTGCGTGAGATAGTAGGGTTATCAAGAAAAGTTGTGAAGTAGGTTTAACAAAAAGACAACTTATTCAACGCAATAACTAATTAAAAATATTGAATTAAAGAATGGTTTTAACAGATACGCATACTCATATTTATTCAGAGGAATTTGCTTCGGATATTTCACAAGTTATTCAGCGGGCATTGGAAAACAATGTAACAAAAATGTTTCTTCCCACAACGGAGGTGGAATCTATTGCTCCTATGTTGCAAGTCTATGGAATGAATCCAAAGAATATTGTTCCCTTTGTGGGATTATACCCGGGCAGTGTTACCTCTGAAGTTGAAAAGCAGTTAAATCAAATCTATCCGTACTTAAAAGATAAGCGTATATTGGGCATCGGGGAGATAGGTTTGGATTTTTATTGGGACAGAGAGTTTGAACAGCAGCAGATTTTCGCTTTTGAACAGCAGGTTCAGTGGAGTAAAGAAAATAATGATATGCCTATGTCAATTCATTGTCGGAAAGCGTTTGAGGAAATATTTACTTGTTTCAAACGATTGAATTATAAATCGTATAACGGAGTGTTTCATTGTTTTGGAGGCGATATCCGTCAGGCTGAAAAACTAATTGAAATGGGGTTTATGTTAGGAATCGGCGGTGTTGTTACATTCAAAAATGCACATTTGGCGGAGATTGTCAAACAAGTTGATTTACAAAACATTGTCTTGGAAACCGATGCACCTTATTTGGCACCCGTTCCTTACCGAGGCAAAAGAAATGAGCCTGCATTTATAAGACAAATTGCTCAAAAGGTGGCTGAAATCAAAGAAATCTCAATAGATGAAGTTGCCGAGACAACTACGCATAATGCCGAAAGATTATTTCAAAATAAAGTCCCATTTTAATAAATTGTTTTCTGAAATTAGTAAAATGTTTTCAGAAAATGATTTTGTGTTTCGGCACTTTATTTTGATTAATTTTTATTGTAAGTTCAGCTCGCACCAACTTATTTTAGGGAGTTACTGAAATTTTTTTTTCATGAATTTTTGGAACGTTAATGTTTGTAAGGTTCCTACGTTTTTCGGCGTTTTTTTGGAAAATCGGCGAAAAAGTGCGGAACCTATGACACGTTGTTTTGAGGTTCCACACAGGTTCCACAGCCTTTGTACATAAGGGTTACGGAACGTTGTTGAACCTTTTTTCAAATTTAAACTTTTTTTATATATTTATTAAAAAGTATATACTTAAACGTAAAGTTTAACTGACAGCATGTAAATTACTGACTATTAATTAATATAACGTTTATGGAATCTTATAATCAACGTTCCAAAAAAGATAACGTTCCATAAATCTTCAGCCTTTTTACGCCTCTAATCCCCCAAAATAACGCCCCATTCCCCAATAACGACAGTTTTTTGATAGAAAATACTCCACTAATTTCTCAAAATAAAAAATCTCTTTAGAAATTTTGCAGAATGGAATTTTATTACTACCTTTGCCGCAGAATTGTTACAATTCTAAGAATGGAATTTTTAACATAAAAGCAATAAAGAGATGAGAAAGATAAAAACAGTTTTATTACTTCTATTAGTAATAATATTGTGCCCGAAGATGAGTAAGGCTCAAATGGCAACAACTATGACGGTAAGTGCAGAAAGAGAAATTCTTTGGTCTGATGAATTTCAATCCCATAAAAACCATGAAGATTGATGAAGATGATAAAGGCATAGTATCTTTGTCACAGATGGCAAATGCTAATACTAATCAAAGAGAATATTTTGTTTGGCCTTTAGACAGCCTTCAATTTCCAAACTTTACCACAACGTCTCGTTCTTACTTTACTCTTACAGTAGAAGGAAGTAATTATGTTTTTGGGAGATTGATTATAGGATATACCATTACAGACTTTGATTACGATGCTAAAGATGATATGATATACTTTTGTGGAGTAGAGAATAATCTCAATGGATATCATAAAAATATTATTGGAAGAGTAAGATTTTTTGATTTGTTTTATTCTACATCTTATACAGTACCTATAGATATTTTTTATATTACAGTAAATAGTCCTAAAGCATATTTACAAAAAATTGATTTTTTTAGATCAAATGTAAATAATGCTCCAAGATTATCTCTGATTGCAAATGATGAAGATAGTCAGAATAATACAGTAGGAACTAATAATTATATGTTGGGATTCTTTTCATCATATTATATTTGGTATGATATTGCATCTAATACATATCAATCATTTGAAACATATAATACAAGATTAACAGACGTTATTCATACTAAAGATTATATTATTGTTTGTGGAATGAGAGATTTACAGACACTGGTTCTATATTCTCATATTAAGGATGCTCCCTCTATTTATACTTATAAATATTACAACACTTATCCTCTATATCATCATTTTAAATATCCACAATATGAAATTATAGGATTAAGCTCCAAGGAAAATACTTTTCTGATAGGTTGTTCTGTTATTGCTCCTCAAGAAGACAGAATGGAATTTTCATTTTTTAATATAGATACAATTATTAATAAATTACATACGCAAATTGTTACTGGTATGGAAGAGGAATGTAGAAGTAGAATAACAGATATGGTATTTGATTCTGTTACTCGCTTTGTTCATGTTCTGGCTTGTAATGGATGTTCTATGTTAAATGTCAAGGATATGATATTTCAGGTTCAACCTTACTTAGTTAATCCATATATATCTTTTATGACAGTTCCGAATGAGGCTAAATCGGGGTGCTATTTAATGAAAAGTTTAACTCTATACAATAAGAACCAAGATTATTTAGTATTTGGGGCAAGAGCAAATGATTCCATAGTAAATGTAGATGGAACTTTCTCTGGTTTTAAAGGTAATCTTTACTTTTTCGATAGGCTCGCTTATGATAATGGTTATGCTACGAATTGCGGCGAAGATTATAAGTTATTAATAGGACCTAATAATAGTTATTATGTAGAAGTAGAAGGTCATATGTATAATAATATAACTATAAATAATGCCACTACAAACTTAATTAGTGCAGGGAATCTTGATAAATTATGCAATTTAATTTGTAATTAAATAAGGAGGAAATAGAAATGAAAAAAGTATTTTTATTGTTGATTGCTTTTTCGTTAAGCATATCAATGCTGGGGCAAGTAACGAGTGGTAGTGTTACTAATCCTGACCCAAGTATTATGACAGATTCTGTTGTAAATAATCGTGAGCATGGCGATTACTATCTTTATCCGGAACCAACTGACAGCAATTGTTCCCTTCTCTTAGATGTTTATGGATACTGCGAACCGACTATCTATACAAGTTATTATAATTGGTATTATGGTCCAAATTTCGCCGACACAATCAATGATACTACTATCATTTGGAGGGTTTATGAACCTTGGGTGTATTTCGAAAATATCATAAAAGACTGCGCACAACCTTATCAAACGGATACAATGCTAACAATAATTGGCGCAGCAATGTTTTCTCCTATGAGATACTATCATGGAGCAAAAGAAGGTGGGCGTCATGGCTATATATGCATAGCGGACAGCAATTTAAATATTATTAGAAAGTCTGTAGTGAATGACATTCCTATTGAAATGGATTCTTGGGATAAAGTCAATTGGTATCAAAGATGGCTGGATTATGAAGAATTTTTCTTTGACACTGCAATTAATGTAAAAGAAAAGTTTTATGTTGTTCTGGATAATCCTAAACCTTTAGATGGATATAATTGGGAGGATGTTGATGATTCTTATTTAGCAACACAAACTCACCGTGCCATTATAACAGCAGATAGAAGGAATACACATTGTGGAAAAAGGTCTCTACGCCCATTAGTAAAAGAATATGTTTTAACAGATGAGGTTGCAAATGTTCGTGCAGAAATTGATTCTACAAAATCTGACAGTAATTGGCATGAACCATATTATACCGGTGCTATCACAGATAATAGTCATGGAATAGTAGAGGCTTATTATCTCTTTCCTATTTTCAAAGAGTTAGATACGACCATTGAATGTATTTATAAATTAGATACAACTATGGATTCCTCTTCGGTTGAAAGTATTGCAGTGGATAACTATACTTTTGTTTTCCCTAATCCTGCGAGTGATAATGTTACAGTGCAATGTTCGTTCCGTATAAATGCCATAGAAATATTCAATGAACAGGGACAAAAAAACGAGGAGTTAAAACCTAACGGTTACAATGCAAAAATAGATGTCAGTAAGTACATTAAAGGAAATTATATTCTGAAAATAAAAACTCAGTCGGGAAGTTGTTCTAAGAAAATAGTAGTGCAGTAAGTGAAGATTGACCATTAAAATAAAAGAGTGTGCATTTATTTACACACTCTTTTTATTTTTGATTTCAGAAAAGAATTTATTCTTTCGGTACTTTAAACTGTCTGTGCAACTTTCACGTTTTATTTTTTGCAGATTAAGATAAAAAATAGTCATTTGAAATAACGTTGTTTAAAAAAAAATGTTGTAATATTGCAAATTCAATTTTTTAAGTAAGGATATGAAGATAAAATTGCTTATACTGACATTGCTTTTTTCTCTTGTCGGAATTGTTGCTGCTCAAGAGAGAAGAGAATTTACAATGGAGTTCAATGAATTTGCTTTAACGCCCGTTGTGGTCAATAATCAAACATTTTACCAAATTGATATGGGACAAATGTTTGTCAATAACTCTTCTTTAGGTCAAGCTGCGTTACCTTGTTACAATGAATTTATAGAATATTTTAAAGGAAATGATATTTATTTTAAAGAGACTGTAATTGAAAAAGATACTATATATATTAATGACAGTATTTTAATTGCTCCTTTGCAAAAATCCAAGATTAAAGGTGATAGGCCTTTGTCTTTCTATTTTGATAAGGCATATTATAGCAGTGATATGTTTCAAGGAGACAACCAAGTGAGTATCCATAAAATAGGAACATTGAAAGACAAAGATATAACGATACTTAAGATTGCACCGTTGAGATATAATCCTGTTAAAAATATAATTGAGAGGATTAAAAAGATAAAAGTAGAAGTTTTTTTCCAAAATGAAGGTAATCAAATATCTGCATTAGTTCCTAAAACAAATACTAACCGTCCTTTTAAGATGATTATCCTTACAGATGAGGCATTTAAAGAAAATTTATCCGAATTTGTCAAGTGGAAAACAATGCAAGGTTTTGATATTACACTGCTTTATACCTCACAAACGGGAAAAACTACACAGGAGATAAAATCTTATCTTCAGGAGTTGTATGATAATTCCACTGAATTGAATCCTTCGACGGATTATTTGTTGATTGTAGGAGATACGGACATAATTCCTGCTTTTAAAGGTAAGTATAAGATTGAAAACTATCCTGCGCATTATACGGATTTGTATTATGCCGAATATACTTCCGATATTTTACCGGATGCTTTCTATGGTAGAATTTCTGCATCTGACACTCAAACTCTTAATAATATAATGGATAAGATTATTAAGTACGAAAAATATACTCTTTCTTCATTTTCTTTCCTTAAGAACTCTCTTCTTGTCGCAGGAAAGGAGACGGGGGATAATGCTCCTACATTTACAAACGGACAAATGAACTATGCAAAACAATATCTTCTGAATTTAACGGATACAATTGTATATTACAATCCCTCAAGTGCTGAGGAAAGTAACAGAAAATCAATCCGGGAGAAATTAAATACAGGCAACAGTTGGATTAATTATACAGGACACGGAACTTATATGGGATGGCAGAATCCTCCTTTCAGAGTTAAGGATGTAGATACGGCACTTAACAATACTGAAAAGTACGGTGTATTTATCAACAATTGTTGTCATACAGGTAAATACGATGAAAAAATTTGTTTTACCGAATCTCTTTTGCAAGCAAAGAATAAAGGAGCGGTTGCCTGTATAGGTGCATCGGATTATACCTTATGGGACGAGGATTATTATTGGGCATTGGGAAGCAAATCCATAAACCTCAATCCTATTTATACCTCTAAAGCATTAGGAATTTACGATAGATTTTTTCATACTCAAGGCGAAGATTATTCCAATCAATATTTAACGATGGGACAAATCATGCAAGCCGGCAATTTAGGCGTAACGCAATCACTTTCCGACTATACCAATCACTATTGGGAGATGTACAATCTGCAAGGCGACCCAACATTGATTCCTTATGTAGGTTTGCCTTCTGTTTTTGAAGATATATTACCCGATACTCTTATTTTAGGAAAAAAGAATCTTGAATTTACCTCTGTCCCTTACACATATATTGCCTTAAGTTCAAATGATACATTGATAACCGCCCTTCAAAGCGATTCCAATGGTTATGTTAATATTGATTTGGCAGACATAACGGAAGAAAAAACGGTATATGTCGTTATGACTAATCAATTCTACAAACCGTTGATTGATTCTATTGTTTTCGTTGCACCTCAAAGTCCGTTTGTTACTCTGAAAAATATAATTATCACTGATAAATCAACGGGCGATGCAGCAGAAAATCTTGAGGAAGGCGAAGAATACAGCATAAGTTTTGACATCTTTAATTCAGGAACCCAAGATATTCAGACAACAAACAATCATGTTGAATTAAAATCCGATAATAATTTACTGATTACGCAGAATAGTTTTTTCTTTTCAGAGATTAATTCCAAAGAAACGCAACATATTTCTTCGGCATTTGATTTCAAAGTAAAAAACGGAGTAAAGAATTTTGAGACATCGCAATTGGATTTTTCTATTTACAAAGAAAGTGAAAAGATTGGTGAAAAAAAGATAGTGAAAGAGATTTTTGCTCCGCAGATTGCAATATCTTCTACCGTTATGAGCAGATTGGAGGATACAGTTTTTCTAAGTGTTTTATTGACAAATGAAGGTAGGAAAAAATCTTCTTCAGGCAGTGCAATAATTGATAATTTGTCGGATAATATTTCGGTATTAAACATAGCTAATTCCGTTAAACCTTTGACAAGAAATGAATATGATACCATAGATTTTCAATTGGTTATTACAAATTCAAATGCCAATAATATTTCTTTTGAAGTAACATACTTAGCAGGAGATTATCAAACAATCAAAACATATAATATTCTGTTGAAAGAAGAAACGGAAACCTTTGAAAACGGATTTACTGTATTGAATTGGCAAAATGATGAAGACAATCCTTGGTTTATAGACTCAACAACTTGTTATAACGGAGAGAAATCGGCAAGAAGTAAGAAGAATTTGGCAGACAATAAGAAATCAAGGCTTAATCTTATCGTGAATAATGATGTTTCGTCAAAGATTTCTTTTTATGCAAAAGTGTCTTGCGAACAAGATTACGATAATTTCAGATTTTATATTGATAATCAACCGAAACTAACACTTACTTTCGGATATGATAACAATTTGATGGAGATTCCTTTCAAAAAATACACATTTGATTTAGGCAGTGGGCTGCATACTCTTTGTTTTTCGTATGAAAAAGACCAAAGTACGTCGTATGGAGATGATTGTGCGTGGATAGATAATGTTGTTTTGTCTTCAGGTTCGGATTCTGCGATATTTTCTTTGATTGATTTGTTGCAAGATGATGTTGTTTTGTATCCTAATCCGGCAGATAAGGAAATTTATCTTAATAATTTGCCTGCTAAATCCGGTATAATCATAGCGGACAACAATGCAAGGGTAATTTACAGAAATGATGCTTCAAAAGAGAATAATATAATTGATGTTTCTTTTCTTGAAAACGGAATATACTATATTATTGTAAGACAAAAGGACAAAATATTCACCAAAAAGAAACTTATTATAGCAAGATAAACCTATTATGCCTGTAAATGATACAATACATACTAACGATACTTCCTTAATACTGAAAGATACGGTATTTATTCCCGAATATCTGAATAAAAATCCGCTTTATATATCATCTAATTCAGATAATAATATCTCGTGCAGACAATATATTTTATCGGTTGTTAAAGATTCTGAATTAAAACAAAAAGAAAAACCTACACTTTTTAAAGAAAAGACATTTTACAGACCAAACCTTGCAATGCAACCACGTGAGAATGCGGTTAGTTATGATTGGATTTTCGGGATATTTATGTTTATTGTCCTATTGACTGCAATCCTTATCCATTTCGGAGGCAATATGATTTTTTCTTTTCTTCAAGGTTGTTTTTCCAAGCCTCAGGTTGCAATAACAACAAAAGACGGCAGTTCTATTCATCCATTGACTTTATTGCCTGTTGTATTTATTTTACTGCCTGTTATAAGTTTTTTGATTTATTGCGGAATTAATTATTTTGATGCGGCGCAATATCTCAAAGGTTTTTCTTCTCAGGTAAATGAAATCATAAAACATCCTTTTTTGTTGTGGATTGCTGTTTATGTTTGTTCAATTGTAGTTTATTTTTTCAAGATTTTGTTGATTAAATTCTTCTCTTGGGTTTTTAAAGCCAAAAAAGTCTCCAATTACTATGTACAAGTGATGTTAAATTTCGGAATTTTGACAGGATTTTGTTTGATTTTACCAACTTTTTTTGCCGTTTATTCTCCGTCTTTTTATGAAGGAATTTGCCTATCTCTCTCTTTGTTTGTCTTTGTTTTGCTGTTTGTTATGCGTTTATTCCGATGTTTTTTTGTAATTATTGATACTTTTAAATTTTCTCATGTCTATCTTTTTTTCTATCTTTGCACCGTTGAATTTTTACCGTTAATAGTTATATTAAAAATTCTGTTTTTTTAAAGAAAGAGAGAAACCTTTATGGCTAAGAGTATAAAGAATATCCTGATTTCCCAAAACGCTCCCGCAGAAAAGGAGCAATCTCAATACAAGTTATTAGAGGAAAAGTACAATCTTAATCTTACGTTTAACAAGTTCTTCGAGGTTGTAAGGATTAGTAATAAGGATTACCGCGCACAAAGAATTAATTTATTGGATTACCCAGCCGTTATTATGACCAGTAAGATGGCGGTAGATAATTACTTTCATTTTGCAAAGGAAATGCGATTGGTGATCCCGGACGATATGAAATTCTTTTGCATTACTGATTCCATTGCAAATTATCTGCAAACCTATATTCAGTACCGCAAACGCAAGATATTTTATGGAAAACTTACTTTTGACGAATTAATTCCCGTGATGTTAAAGCATAAAGAGGATAAATACTTATTCCCTTGTGCAGAAGATGCATCGGCAGTTAATTTCAAGAAGTTAGAAGCTGCAAAAATAAATTACACAAAGATTGTAATGCATCGCTCGGAGCCGAAAGATTTATCAAAGATTAATATCAAAAAATACGATATGGTTGTAGTGTTTTCTCCAATCGGCGTGAAATCTTTCACTCAGAATTTCCCGAATGTAACTTCTGATGACATAGCTTTTGCAGCCTTTGGAAAGCCTACGCAAATGGCGTTGCAAAGAGCGAAATTGAAAGTAACGGTTGCGGCTCCTACGGTTAAGAGTCCTTCAATGATTATGGCATTAGACCATTTCTTTGAAGAGGGAGGCGAAGTTAAACTTGTAAAGACAGCAAAAACTTCTTCGGCTGCAGAAAAAACCGAGACAACTGCCGCAAAGAAAACAACAAGTTCATCAAAAAAGACAACGACTGCCGCAAAGACTGCAACGACAACAACAAAGAAAACAACGGCAGCAGCAAAAAAAGCTGCAACAACATCAACAACCAAAAAGACAACTACGGCAAAAAAGGAAAGTTCTCCTAAAAAGACTGCAAAGAAATAAGGAAATGTTTATTTTTGATAAGCAACAACGGTTATGTTCGCACAAAAGAATAGAAACTCTTTTCAAAACAGGAAAGAGTTTTCTTGTATTTCCGTTCAGTGTCCGCTACTTAGTTTCTCAAGGTGAGGGAAAAATAAGCGTACTTGTCGTTTGTCCGAAACGTTATCAGAAATTGGCAGTCAATCGCAACAGAATAAAACGTTTAATTCGGGAAAGTTACCGATTAAATTCATTAGAACTGAAAGCATTTACGAAAGAAAAACAAATAAATATTGATTTTTCAATGTCGTATGTCAATAAGCAGATGTCAGATTTCCACTGCGTGCAAAGCAAAGTGCAGGAAATTTTAGAGAAACTGCAAAACAACATCTCCTCATCTCTGGAAACGGATATATAATCAATAGTCTGGTATGCAAATTCTCAAAAAAATATTATCATACCCGTTAAAAGCATTGCAATGGTTGATGATATTGCTCGTACGTTTCTATCAAACAGCCATATCTCCCTTAACACCTGCAGCATGCCGCTTCACACCTACCTGTTCCCAATATGCATTGGAAGCAATACGCAAATACGGAGCATTCAAAGGCTTTTGGTTGGCATTTAAACGCATCTTACGTTGCAATCCCTGGGGCGGAAGCGGCTATGACCCCGTACCGTAACATTTAATTCACAAAATTTTATTTTGTATTCAATTATGATAACACCCGATACACTGAAAAAAGGCGACAGCGTGGCAATTATTTCCTCCGCACGCAAAATTACCGAAAAAGAAGTAAGTTTTGCAAAACAATTATTTAAATCCTGGGGATTGAATGCCGTTTTGGGTAAAACCATCGGCAAAGAAGACGACCAATTTGCAGGCGATGACATATTGAGAGCGGAAGATTTGCAAACGATGTTGGATAACTCCGAAATAAAGGCCGTATTCTTTGCACGCGGAGGCTACGGCAGTGTGCGGATATTGGATAAAATCAATTGGAAATCACTTGCAAACAACCCGAAATGGCTTATCGGCTATTCGGATGTAACTGCCGTTTTGATGCATTCTTATTATAATGCCTCAATGTCTTCAATTCACGGGATAATGCCCATTAATATCACGGACTTATCGGAAAACACGGCGGTTAATTCGCTTAAAAACATATTGTTTAACGGTAATAATGAAATAACCTGCCCATCTTTTCCGCTTAACCGCCAAGGTAGAGTAACGGGAGAGATTATCGGCGGAAATTTATCGGTTATCTATTCGCTGTTAGGCAGTAACAGTTTCGGCGATACGGAAGACAAGATTTTGTTTATTGAAGATTTGGACGAATATCTTTATCATATTGACCGAATGATGCAAGCTCTTAAACGCAGTGGCAAATTAAATAAAATAAAAGCCTTACTTGTCGGGCAAATGTCAGATATGCACGACAACAATGTTCCTTTCGGCAAAACGGCATACGGAATCATTGCCGATTGTCTGAAAGATACGGATTTTCCTATTGCTTTCAATCTTCCTGTCGGTCATATAGGCACACAAAACCACGCATTTATCCACGGCAAAAGCGCCGAAATAACAATTTCTTCGGATTTGGTTACAATAAGACAATAAATAAAAGAATTAATCACACAAAATAATTTAATAAAATAAGTGATTAATAAAATTATTTGCGTGATTAATTCACTAAGAAAACTTTGCAGAACTCTAAAGTCTTATAGAGATTTTACAAATTCTTTTCCGTATTCTTTGCAATCCTCTAACATCGCATTATCTGGTACCCACAATTTGCGGATTCCGTCATTAACGATTTCAATTCCTGCATTCTGCAATTTTTCTGTCAATTGTTTTACAGCATCTCCGCTCCATCCGTAAGACCCAAAGGCTGCTGCTTTTTTCTTTTTGAATTTTAAACCTTTTATCATCTCCAATAAACCTGCAATTGCGTAAGAATATCCGTTGTTTATCGTAGGACAACCGATTAGAAAGGCTTTTGATTTAAAGATTTCTGTCAAAATATCATTCTTATCTTCTTTTGCAGCGTTAAGAATCTTAACAGTAACATTGCCGTCTGCCTCTTGAATACCTTTAGCAATCGCCTGAGCCATCAAACGTGTTGATTGCCACATCGTATCATAGACTAAAGTAATTTGATTCTCCTGATAAGCATCTGCCCACTTCAAATAAGTCTCAACAATCTGTTCAGGATTGTCTTTCCATATAATTCCGTGGGAAGGACATATCATATTAAGCGGCAGATTCATTGCAAGTATTTCTTTAATCTTCTTTGTTACCATCGGAGAGAAAAGATTCAAGATATTGCAGTAGTACTTCATTGCCTCATAATAAACTTCTGAGGAATCAACTGCGTCATTGAACAATGATTCAGTGGCAAAATGTTGTCCGAATCCGTCATTGGAGAACAATATATTCTCACCTGACATATATGTAAACATCGTATCCGGCCAGTGTAGCATAGGAGCTTCAACGAAAGTCAAGGTTGTTTCTCCCAAAGGCAAAGTATCTCCGGTTTTAATATTGACAAAATTCCAGTCTTTGTGATAATGACCGCGGATAATAGCCTCTCCTTTTGCTGTACAATAGATAGGAGTATTCGGAATCTCCCTCATAAGTTCAACCAATGCACCGCTATGGTCGCATTCGTTGTGTTGCATGATTATATAATCTATCTTGTTAAGTTCTATCTCTTGTTTAAGATTATTAACAAACTCTTTGTCGTAAGGAATCCAAGAAGTATCAATCAAAGCAGTCTTTTCATCTCTGATTAGATACGAATTGTAAGAAGAACCTTTATGTGTGGAGAGTTCATCTCCGTGAAAAGTTTTTAATTCCCAGTCAATCTTGCCGACCCAAGTAACTTTCGGCGTTATTTGTTTTCCCATTATTTTAATTTATTTAAGATTAATACTTATATCCCGTTTGAAAATGCAAAGATAGACAAATTTCCGTTAATGCAAAAATGATATTACAAAAATAAAGTGCCGAATCACGAAATTGTTTTCAGAAAACATTTTACTCTTTTCAGAAAAGAATTTACTGATTCGGCACTTTATTTTTGCGATTTGTAAATTATTGTGTATCTTTGCAGTCGGTAATAAATTTTTGCGGCCATGAAAAAGAGTATATTCTTGTTTAGTATTCTTATATTGTTGCTTTGTCAGGGTATTAACGCGCAAGATATCAATTATGACACGTTGGAAACTTTGGAGGAGTATATTTATAAGGATTTTTTCAAAGAATTTTTTACTCACAAGATAACGCAGTTTGCTATTAGGCAAGGAACATTTATCGGTTGCTTCACCAGAGCCGACAGAATAATGGAGTATTTGCCAGAAGGGGACAGTATGGTTTGCAAACAAATGACTTATGGCGATAGCGTAACGGAATTTTATCATAGTTTCGCTCTTGAGGATTTACTTTCGCTATTTAGAGATATTGAAAAGAATTATAGTGCAGATAAACCGACATTTACGGATTTTGATATTGCAAAAGAAGATATAGAATTCCGCCGTTTAAATACTGTAAGCAAACAAAAAACGGTACAATTCCTGAATTACAACCTATCGGCACCCACTTTAACACGGAGATATTCATACGAAGAAGTTTTTTCTGCCATAATACATAATCCCAATGGTGATAAATTGCAAATAATCTTCCATTTAGCAAATTTACAAGCCTTCGGATTGCCATTAGTCATCATTAAAAATGACAAAGACCAAATAATATCTTATAATTGTGCGTTAGGAAAATTATTAAAAGAAGCATTCTTGGACGCAGATAACATAAACCGTCCAAGGTTTAAGAGTTTAACGGATTCTTTTGACTATTGGCAAGAAGATTTATACAGAAAATCCACCGCAAACCAAAACCGATAAAACACAAATGCCTCCTTATTTTTGCAGATTGGGAAGGAATTATCCGCAGTATTGCAATAAAAAATCTTATCTTTGCAAAATGAAACGTATTTTGGTAAGTGTAAGTAATGATTTGTACAATGATAACCGTGTTTTGAAGACTTGCAAAAGCCTTTTTGATTACGGATTGGATGTTACGGTAGTTTGCAAAAATGCAACCGCAAGCCGCAAAAATCAATATGCATCTTTCAACAGCGAATACCCGTTTATCAAAATCAAAAGACTGAAATTTCTTTTCAAAAAGAACGTTTGGTATTATGCAGAGTTGAAATTACGGTTGTTTTTCAAGTTGTTATTCTCCAGATTTGACATTTTGTGGGCGAATGATTTGGATACACTTTTGCCGAATTACATAGTATCACGGTTAAAACACAAGCCGTTGGTTTTTGATTCGCACGAAATGTTTTGTTATGTAGCGGAATTGAAACCGGGTAGCATTCAACAGAAAGCATGGCTCAAGATAGAGGGTTGGATTGTCCCGAAACTGAAATATATTGTAACTGTATGCAATCCGATTAAGGATTATTTCAAACAAAAATACGGTGCAAATGCCCTAATTGTTAGAAATATTCCGCCGTACAGCGAGGACAATCAGGAAAGAAAGCAATTTCCGTTAAAGGAACGTTATATTATTTGGCAGGGTTCAACAAATATTGACAGGGGATTGGAAGAACTGGTGTTGAGTATGCGTGGCGTTGATGCAAAGTTGCTTATTGCCGGAACGGGAGATATATTTGATAATCTTAGAACCTTAATTCAGACTAATAACTTGCAGGAAAAAGTAATTCTTTTGGGCAAGATTGCGTATCAAGATATGATTTCATATACACGCTGTGCGACTTTGGGAATTTCAATTGACAAACCGACAAACCAAAACTACGCAATATCTCTTCCGAATAAGATTTTTGAATACATAAATGCGGCAACGCCTGTTTTGTATTCGCCGTTAAGTGAAATAAAGCGAATTGAGGAGAAATTTAATTGCGGTGTTGAACTCAAGAGTTATGAAGTGGATACATTGTCTTCGCAAATTAATGAGATAATAAGCGATAATAATTTATTGCAAACGCTAAGTGATAATTGTCTATCGGCACAAAAAGAACTTAATTGGCAAAAAGAAGAAGAGCAATTGCAGAATCTGTTGGATAATTGCTCAAAAGGAAGATAAAAATCAAAAAAACGGGAGCAAACTCTCGTCGCCTCCCGTCAAACATACTTAAATTATAGAATAGAATTCTATATATGGAGGTTAATATGCCTCAACTGTATTAATCAACTCCGCTTCCGATAACAGGACTTTCCATTATCGTTACCGTTCCTTCTTTACTCACGCCCATTCTCGTCTCAGGGTTGGATACCATTGACAGTTTCTCGTCTATATCATCTACCGTCGGACGCAAACTCTCTATGAAATCGGCTTTACCTGCTTTTAACAACTCATTAATTCTTCTTATCCTGTCTTTTCTTGACTCCGTCGCTTCTTTTAATGAGAAAGTGCCTTTATTTGCTTCGGTATTGATGGTTATACCTCCGATAGTGTCTTTCAAAGTCGGTGCTGACACGGATTTTTCTTCGCTCTTCGGGCTTTGGAATATTGAGTCCATCTCTTTATTCTCGCTCGGTGCAAACAAAGATGCCATTGTCGGTTTCTCAAATGCTACCGTCTCTTCCGTTTCCGGTATCTCTATAGATTGGGTCTTTTCCTCCGTTCTTGCAAACGCTGCCAATATATCTTCTTTTCTCTCCGATACGGTGTTTTCTTTTATCGGTTCGGATTTTATTTCGCTTTCCTGTCGGATAGGTTCGCCGAATTGTATCTTTATTATCTCAGGCTCTGCTTTTACTTCCTTTTTTGGTTCAACCAATACCTGCGCCTGTGATTTCTCTTCCTTTTGAACCATTTTAAAATCCTCAAACAACGGTGTTACAGGCTGTGGATTTAAGTTTATCGGCTTTTGCTGCACTTGAGGTTGAACAAACGGAGTTGTTTCTGCCTTCGGTTGATTGTCTGCTTTCGTAGGTTGTGGATTATTCTGCGGTTGTTCTACTGGAAGTACCTTTACTTCTAAATCTTTATTCTGCCGCCTTTCGATATTATCGCTCATGTATCTTTGAGGGTCATGATAAATCTCTTTATCTTTAAATCCCGTCGCAACTAAAGTAATTGCAATCTTACCGTCAAGCGAGTCATCGTATCCATAACCCCATATCTTATCAACATCAGGACTGGTAAGCTCGTCTATATAACTTGTAATCGTCTCCAATTCGTCCATCTGCAATTGATAGTCTTCTTTGGACGAGAAAGAAACATAAAGCAAGATGTTCTTAGTATCTTTCAAATCGTTGTCATTAAGCAAGTCGCTCTCCGTAGCTGCCTTTATAGCTTCGTAAGCTCTGTCCTCGCCTTCGCCGACTCCGCTTCCCATCAACGCAACTCCTGAGTTACGCATCACAGATTGCACGTCGCGGAAATCAACATGTATGTAGGCGTTGGCAGTCATTATCTCCGCAATGCCTTTTGCTGCCGTCAACAACACATCATCGGCAAGCGCAAACGCATTTGTTAATAACATATTGCCACGACCTTTCAATTTGTCAGTATTTACTACTATTATGGAATCAACTACCTCTTTCAAATTCTCTATTCCCACTTTCGCCTGCTCTCTTCTCTTTCTGCCTTCAAAAGAAAACGGTATCGTTACAACAGCAACCACTAATATTTCGTCATTTCCTCCGTCTATCTCAATTTCTTTAGCAATCTTGGCAATCTCAGGTGAAGCTCCCGTTCCGGTTCCTCCGCCCATTCCAGCTGCAATAAACAACATATGTGTATTATTATCCAACACGGCTTTTATTCTATCCGATGCTGCAATAGCCGCCTGCTGTCCAACGTTAGGATCATTGCCTGCTCCCAAATCTTTATCCCCCAACTTCACTTTAACTTCCACTGGCGATGAATCCAAACTCTGTTTATCCGTATTACAAACAATAAAATCTACGCCGGTAATCCCTTTGTTGTACATGTGATTGACGGCATTTGTTCCTGCACCTCCGACACCGATAACTTTAATGTATGATCCCTGCTGTTGTGCCGCAGGAGTTATTTCAAAAATATCTGACATATATCTATAATGTTTTTATTCCGTTTTTTAATAATCCTTTGTGCAATTTTCAAGGTGTAAAATTACTAATTATTTAACTCTTACACGGTTTTTATTACCGCTTTTTATAAACAGCAAAATGTTAATAAGTAACCCCACAATCCTTTCTTGCTCCGTTTTCCTGCTTATTCTACACTTTCATTCAGTACCTTAGCAAAGAATTTTCCCACTGCATCCATAAATCCTCCTTGCGACGGAGATTTAGGTGTTTTTGGCTTTTTTGGTTTCTCTGGTTTCTTTTTCGGTTCTTCTGTTACCACTGCAGGTTCTTCTTCCACTGTCTTTTTTTCTCCTTGCGTCTTATTTGCAAGCGCTTTCTCTTCGGCTTCAAATCCTTTCAAAACCAATCCGATTCCTGTAGAATATATTGGGTCTGCACAGTCCGCAGCGCTATCTGACAACCAAACACAGTCAGGCTCCCCTACACGCGTTGTTATTCCCGTAATAAATTCTGTATATTGAGCTATGTGCTGCAATTTACTGCCACCGCCAGTCAATACAATGCCTGCTATAAGCATTTTATCGTAGGAATCGTTCTTTAACTCGTAATCCACCTGCTGTAAAATCATTTGGACACGCGCTTTAATGATACCAGAAAGCATGTATAACGTTACCTCTCTGTTTTCGTGCCCTTTCAAGCCGGGTATTTGTATTACCGTCATCTGTTGTTTTTCGGTCTGCAAGCAATCACCGTAGTGCGTCTTGAGCGCTTCCGCCTGGTTCTGCATAATACGGCAAGTGTCCTTGATGTCATTCGTTATACTGTTTCCCGCAAGCTGTATCACCGCTGTATGTCTTAATATTCCCTCTTGGAAAATAGCCATATCAGTAGTTCCGCCGCCTATATCCACAAGACATACTCCTGCAGTCTTTTCATTAGCATCCAACACGGATTCAGAACTTGCTATAGGCTCCAATATTAATCCTTTTACCTTGTATCCTGCTAAAGCAACACTTCTGGAAATATTATGTACATTTGTCTCATCTCCGCTTATAAGATTGTAGTTGCATTCTATCACCTTGCCGATATATCCCACCGGATCAATTATTCCTGTCTCTCCGTCTATAATATAATCCTGCGGAACTATGTCAATAATACTGTCGCCCGGTGGTAAAACGATGTTGCGCTGCTCTTCAAGCAAAGCATCAATGTCTTCTTGGGTGATTATATGGTCGTCTTCCTTAATTATCTTCGTTCCTCTCTGAGGCGTGTTCTTTATATTGTGACCTGCGATGCCGATATAAGCCTCCGTAACTTTAATATTACACTTTTTCTCCGCCTGTTCTACTGCAATCTTGATACTTTCCGCTGTCTTGGTAATAACTTTGACCTCGCCGTGTTGCACTCCTACTGACGGTGTCTTTCCCATGCCGATTATCTTAACTTTTCCTTCGGCATCTTTCTTTCCGATAAACACGGCTATCTTAGTAGTTCCTACATCTATTCCGACAACTACGTTATCCATGTTGTTATTTACCGGAGAAGTACCTGTTTGCCCATGTAAATTTTCCATAAACTATATCTTTTTTATTAATTATCTCTGTTGTTTTGAACATACTACCTGATTATGAAAACTCAAATCAATGCTTTCATAATCCTCCCACCCTTTCGGTTTAAATGAATACTCTATCAAATAATGCAATTTCGTCAGTTCCTCTCTCCATAATGCCTCGTCTCCCAACTTTATTGTGTATTCCCCTTGTGTAGGAAGAAGATACCAACGATTTTTCTCCTTTCTTATTCCGCTTATCCACTGCCTAAGAACGTCATCATCGTTTATCATCATCGCTAACCTGTGTATCAACTTGCAATCAACATACTTTGATGTATCTATTTTACCGTATGGTCTGTCTTTTATATCCCCAGACGCTATCATACAATGCGGCACATTGTTTTGTTCTGCATTCTCTGCGCTGCACTCTCTCTTATTATCCACAATATAATACTGTTCTCCCTTGGAATTATAAACTTTTGCCACTGCATTTTTCTGATAAACCGTTATCCTTAGCACTCCAGAAGGAGAAACAGAAACAACTGTATGTTCAACAAAGTTCAACGTCTGAAGATAATCCTTTATTTCGTCCGTTTTAATCTGATTGCGCCTGAAAGAAATGAAATTTCCGAATTTGTTTGCTAACTTCTGAGAAATGTCTTTATCCGTAAAAACTACGGAAGAATTCTTCGGATATTCAACAATTGTCTCTTTCGCCGTGATTTTCATAAAACCCATAAGAAAAGGAACGGCAAAAGCAATAACAATTACCCCTGCAATCAACAACAAATAGCGTCGCAAATTCATTGATGAATGCTTCGGTAATGGTTTATTTTCAGAGTTCAACGCCGAATTATCCTTTAGTATTAAACTCTCTTCACCGTTAATTTCCAATTGTTTCAAATCATCATTATTCATTATTCGTTCAGCAATGTTTCAATCTCTGGCACCAAACGGTCAATATCTCCTGCGCCAAAGGTAATTAAAAATTTAGGATTGAGAGCCTCTAACAACGGAAAAAGTTGTTCTTTAGTTACAAGATACTTATCCATTTTGTTTATTTTGTGAAGTATCATGTGTGAATCAACTCCCTCAATCGGTTCCTCGCGTGCAGGATATATCGGAAGCAATATCACTTCGTCCAATTTTGTCAAGGCATCAGCAAATTCATCTGCCAAATCGCGCGTTCTGGAATACAAATGCGGTTGGAATATGCCCGTAAGACGTTCATTCGGATACATCTGCCGCAAAGATTCTATGGTAGAAGAAATTTCCTGAGGGTGATGTGCGTAATCGTCAATGAAGATTCTTTCCGATGATTTGATACGGAAATCCAATCTTCTCTGCATTCCCGAGAATGTCTTCAAACCTTCACGCAATATCTTTTCTCTTTCCTGTTTATCCACCCCGATTGATTGTAACGCAAAGTTACAAACGCTCAATGCGGCCACTGCATTTTCCACGTTATGCAAACCAGGATAGGTCATCTGCATATCGTACCAAACTCCGTCCTTATGTTTGTAGTCAAAATAGTAACTTCCTTTGCTTATTCTCAGATTCCAAATATAATTATCCGATTCTATGTCCGTCAATGAGTAGGTTTGCAAAGGTGTTTTGTCTTTTAAATCTTCTATTAACCGCTCTCTGTCTATTCTTACAAGCAACAGCCCGTTTTTATCCGTCAATTGTGCGAATTGCTCGAAGGCATTATGCAAGTTTTCATACGTATGGTAAATATCCATGTGGTCTTCGTCAATAGCAGTTATCACCGAAGCAAAAGGACTTAACTGCAAAAAACTTCTGTCATACTCATCGGCCTCTGCAACCACGAATTCAGAATCTTTATTATAGATAAAATTGCTGTCAATACTCTTTAAAATTCCGCCTAAGAACGCACTGCAACCGTAAGGAGAGTTACTCAAAATATGGGCAATCATTCCGCAAGTAGTAGTCTTGCCGTGAGAACCTGCAACAGCCAAAACTTTCTTGCCTTTGGTGATATGCCCCAAGGCAACGGAGCGTTTTTCCATCGGAATACCCAATTGCTTGATATAATTCAACTGAATGCTATTTTCGGGTATGGCAGGAGTGTAAATACACAGGTCAATATCCGAAGGAACATTCTCTTTGATGTCTTCATAATTGATTTTTATTCCCTCTTTTTCCAATTGCTCTGTCAGATTGCTCTTTGTACGGTCATAACCCATAACCTCATCACCTTTAGTGTTGAGATAACGGGCTATTGCACTCATTCCGATTCCTCCTATACCCAAAAAATAAACTCGCATTACCTTATTATATTATTGTATTTACTTTTTAATTATTTTTTCTATCTCTTTAAAAATTCTTTCGTCTGCATCACCGACCCCCAATTGCAAAATATTTTCGCCCAATTGCTTCATTTTCTCTTTATCGTTGATAAGAGAGTTTAAAGTTCCCGCGAACTCGTCTTGCAATTCATTGTCTCTAATCATAATTGCGGCATTTTTATTCACCAATGCCATCGCATTTTTGGTTTGATGGTCTTCCGCAACATTAGGGGACGGAACAAGAATTACAGGTTTGCCGACAAGACACAATTCACTCACCGTCAAAGCACCTGCCCTGGCAATAACAACATCGCTTATGCTGTAAGCCTTGTCCATATCAAAAATAAATTCATTAATTTTGATAATCTCCTTTGCTTTAGGGTTGCTGGCAAACAATGATGCCGTCCTTTCTTTTATACCTGCGTAATAAAATTTACCTGTCTGCCAAAGAAGTTGAATATCATTGTCAATAAAATATTGCAAATTGTTTTCAACGGCTTTATTTACCGTACCTGCGCCCAAACTTCCCCCCGTAACCAATACGGTACGCTTTTCCGGATTAAGACCGAAGTCTTTAACCGCCGCTTCTCTCAACTGCGCAGTTTTTTCTCTTAAAAGAGAAATATTTTTTCTCACAGGATTGCCCGTAAATACGATTTTGTCCTTCGGAAAATATTTCTCCATACCCGAATATGCCACGCAAATTCTCTTTGCCTGCTTTGCAAGAATTTGGTTACTCTTACCGGCTAACGAATTCTGCTCTTGCAAAAGAGTAGGTATGTTTAAAAATTGCGCTTGTTTCAATGTAGCCCACGAAGCATAGCCTCCCACGCCGATAACAACGTCAGGAGCAAAATCTTTAAGTATTTTTTTCGCTTTAAATGAAGATGACAGCATTTTGAAAGGCAGAGTAATATTTTTCCAAAGTTTTTTCCTTTGAAAGCCTGCTATTTTCAAACCGACTATTTCATATCCCGCTTGCGGAACTTTCTGCATTTCCATTCTGCCTTCCGCTCCCACGAAAAGGATTTTTGCATTTGCATCATGTTGCTTTATAACATTTGCAATTGCAACCGCAGGAAAAATATGTCCTCCCGTTCCTCCTCCGCTTATTATTACTCTTAAGTGTTCCAAATCTTCTTTTGAATCTCGTTTATTCATTATCGTTTATTTCTATTTCTTGCTGTTCTTCACTAACAGTCGGAGGCTTAATCTTCTCTTTGCTTATTGAACTTTGCTCGCTGCTAATTGTTATATTAATTATCATTCCCAAGAATATACTTGCAAAAATAAAAGAAGTACCTCCGTAAGAAATGAAAGGCAATGTCTGTCCTGTTACAGGAATAAGACCTACTGCGACACTCATATTTATAAGTGTTTGCAATGTTATCAAAATTCCGATAGCCAAACAAGCCATTGAACCGAAATATCCGTCAATATTTCTCGCAGCTTTGAACATTCTGTACAATAAAATTACATATAAAAAGATTATTAAACCTCCTAACCAAATTCCTCCCTCTTCTAAGATGATGGAAAAAATAAAATCATTATGTCCTTCTTCCAAGAATCTGGATTGAATGCTGTTTCCAATACCGCGACCTAACAATCCACCCGTCGCAACTGCAGTAAGAGCTTGGTTAGCCTGAGTTATCTCCGAATAATCTGCAGACGTATGCCCCTCAGTTCTGCTTACAATTGTTGCCAAACGTCCGATTTTACTTGCAAATTCAGGATTCAATTTAGCAATAAGCAACAACATTCCCAACAATCCTACTAATATCAAAAGAGTAAGGTATAAATATCTTTTATTTATTCCTCCTATTCTCATAATAAGGAAACCTGTTACAAATATCAATACAGTTGTGGAAAAGTTAGACCAAAAAACGGTCATACACACGAGTAATAAAGGAAACAATGCTTTAAAAAATATTTCTTTTGTCTCTATCCGTTCTTGATTTGCTGCCATTACGGAACAAATATAAAGCAATACTGCATATTTTGCTATTTCTGACGGTTGAAATTGAAGATTCAAAAAAGGTAAGTGCAGTCTTATCCAACGGGCTGTCGATAATGTCTCGGAATTAAGGGCAGCCATTAAGTAAGGGACACAAGTTAAGGCAATAGATAAGTATAAAAGGAAAGTAAGCCATCGGGTTATTTTCCTATAATCCGTTCTATGAAAAATATAACAACAAATAAAACCTATCAATAAGAAAATTGTATGACGAAGAAGCAACGGTAAAAAATTATTATTGACAACCTCTTTACCCATTGCAGAAAACACCTCTACTATACTTATTATTATAAATAAGAAATACACACTCCACATTATCTTATCACCCCGTAATAATGACGAATGACGGGTGTTTAATGTTGAATGCTGATTGTTTGATGCCGAAGTGTTCATTATTGTTTTTATTTATTATAAACTCTGCACGGTTGAACTAAAAACATCGGAAAGATTATGATTAACTTCTTCCGTATCAAAAGACATAAAGACAACACAGTCATCGCTTGTAACAATTTTTGATATACTGTTTATAGTATCCGATATTGTTAAAGAATTTTGTCCCATATCATTTTCAGAAGCCTGTATTTCGTAAATGGATTTAATTTTCCCGTTAAGAGCTTTCCTTATATTATTTATTTCCTTATCCGTTGTAAGTCCTTTATTAATAATCCAAATAATGTTTTTATTAATCTTTTCGAACAACAGCCATGCTGAGTTAAGATTATGAATATTAGTTGCATCCATATAATCAACGCCTGAAACAGTTACGGGATTTTTTACTTTGTCTAAAGTTTTTTCACAAAGAAATCCGCGCATAAGAGTTTCATTTCTCATTTTGCGAATGTTATTATATGCACGCTCCGTCTTGAGAGCATAATTTACTGTAGTTTTATCCGTTGCCAATTCTTCTATTGTCATAATTATTTAATTTTTTTGTTATCTTAGTTTTAAAGTTATTATTGTTATCACAGCCAATATTATACTTATCAAAAAGAAACGCTGAACTATTTTACTCTCGTGCCAACCTTTCTTTTGGAAATGATGATGGATAGGCGTCATTAGGAAAATTCTTCTGCCTTCTCCGTATTTGCGTTTAGTGAATTTGAAATAAGATACCTGCATCATCACACTTACGCTTTCTATTAAGAATATTCCGCAAAGTATAGGCAGCAGCCATTCTTTTCTTATCAATATTGCCAATACCGCTATTATACCTCCGATTGACAAAGATCCTGTATCTCCCATAAATACCTGAGCAGGATAAGTATTATACCAAAGAAATCCCGCCGTTGCGCCTACAAATGCCGCTATAAATATAGTTAATTCGCCTATATTGGGAATATACATTATGTTCAAGTAGTTTGCAAAAATTATATTACCGCTTACCCAAGCCAATATGCCGAGAGTGGAACCTATTATAGCACTTGTACCCGTGGCAAGTCCGTCAATACCGTCCGTAAGGTTCGCTCCGTTACTTACAGCCGTGATGATAAGGATAACAATCGGGATGAAAACCAACCATGCCCAATTCTTGTAATCATCAGTGAAGGGTTTAAGAATTTTACCGTAGTCAAACTCATGTCCTTTTATGAAAGGAATAGTTGTTTTGGTGCTGCGGACACTTTCTTTTGTAAATTCTTGTTTTGCTTTCTCGTAAGTACTCTCCACTTGTAAGTTGTGAGTTTGGGAATACGTGGCAACATCCTGTTTTTCTTTGATTACAATATCACCGTTGAAGAACATAATACTTCCGACAATGATACCCAGAGTTACTTGTCCCAATATTTTACCCCAACCACTCATTCCTTCCTTGTGTTTTTTGAAAACTTTGATGTAATCATCGCGGAAACCCAAAAGACCTAACCAAACGGTTGTGATAATCATTATTATTATGTAAATATTATCCAATCTGCAAAACAATAATACAGGCACCAAAATACCCAAAAGTATAATTATTCCGCCCATAGTAGGAGTACCTTCTTTTTCTTTCTGTCCTGCCAAACCCAAATCTCTTACGGTCTCCCCTATCTGTTGTCTTTTCAGAATATTTATCAATTTTCCGCCGAAGACTATCGTTATCAACAGCGACAATATAGCAGACGCTGCAGCACGGAAGGAAATGTATTGAAACACTCCCGCTCCCGGAAAATCAAATGCCCTGTCCAACCAATCAAACAAATAATATAACATATCTTTTTTACTATTTAATATTCAATCATTTAAAATTGTCAAAATAAAGTGCCATTTCAGTAAATTCTTTTTTGAAAAGAGTAAAATGTTTTCTGAAAAGAATTTTTTGTTTCGCCACTTTATTTTTTACATTCCTTTCATCAATTCCTCCTTATCATCAAAATGATGTTTTACTCCGCATATCTCTTGATAATTTTCATGTCCCTTTCCGGCAATCAGTATAATGTCATTTTTCTTTGCCATCGCTATTGCCACCTTTATTGCTTCCCGTCTGTCAGTTATTGAAAAAATTTGTTTGTTTTCTTCTCTAGTTATTTCTTCAAGTCCGTTTGCCATATCCTTAAGAATATCCTCGGGATTTTCATCACGCGGATTGTCGCTGGTAAGCATAACCGTATCGCTGAGTTTATAAGATATTTGAGCCATTATCGGACGCTTTGTTCTATCTCTGTTTCCTCCGCAACCGATAACCGTAAATACCTTTTGGGAAAGCGATACTCTGCAATCGTTAATAGTATTCAAAACATTTTCAACAGCATCGGGTGTATGGGCATAGTCAATTATTCCGTACGCACCGCTTTTGAGTTTATATATTTCAAATCTACCTTTTGCAGCCTTCAGCAAAGAAATATTGCGAAGCACTTCCGTTTTGTCTGCTCCTAACAATACCGCCGCAGAATAAACAGCCAACAAATTGTAAGCATTAAACCTGCCGACCATTGGTACAAATACTTCTTTGTTATCAATCATCAAATCCAAACCTTCAAAAGAAGATTCCAGAATTTTGGCTTTGAAATCCGCTCTTGCACTCTCCAATGAATAGAAATAACGTTTGGCTTTGGTGTTTTGCAACATCACTTCGCCGTTTTTATCATCTAAATTCGTCAATGCGAATGCGGTTTTAGGCAAATCATCAAAAAATTTCTTCTTTGCTTTAATGTAAGCAGCGAATGTCTTATGGTAATCCAGATGGTCAAGAGTTATGTTGGAGAATATTGCACCTGCGAAAGTCAATCCGCCGATACGGTTCTGAACTACCGAATGCGAACTCACTTCCATAAATACGTACTTGCAGTCTTGCGCAACCATCTCGCTTAGAAGTTCATTGAGCGTTATACTGTCAGGTGTCGTTCTCTCGGTAGGCAATACCTTATCAACGATAACGTTTTCCACCGTAGAGATTTTGCCGCATTTGAAACCCAATTGAGTAAATAATTCATGCAAAAGAGTAACCGTTGTAGTTTTTCCGTTAGTTCCCGTAATACCGACAAGATTCAATTTTGCAGAAGGGTTATCAAAGAAATTGCGTGCGATTATTGACAATGCCAATGAAGAAGATTTTACCTTTATATATATAATTCCGTTATTGTTTGCAATAAATTTTTCATCTTCAAGGACAACAACTTTTGCGCCGTTTGATATTGCTTTGTCTATATAAAGATGTCCGTCGGTAACTTCGCCTTTCTCTGCAACAAAAAGATAATCTTTTTTCACTTTTCGAGAATCAAAAGCAAGACCGTCTATATATGTAGTATGTAGCAGAGAGTATGTAGCATTTTCTTTTGTTTCTGTATCATCAAATACTGCATTCCCTATAGTGAAATCAATATCTTTTAATATGTCTTGCAAATTCTTCATCTTCTATTTCCTTGTCAAAGTAAGTTTTATTGTTTTTCCTTTCTCAATTTTCGTTTTCGGTTTGATACTTTGCTCTTTCACATTGCCATACCCTGAAAACGAAACCTTAAATCCTAATTTCTCCAAAACAAATACTGCATCTGCCAAATTCCAACCTCTTACGTCGGGAACAACTCCGGATAATAATGCAGAATTTATCTGAGATTTCCTATCAATAAACCTGTTTATTTTATTGTTATTAGCATTTGCTGTCGTAAGAGAGGCATTGTCCGTTTTGTTTTCGGAAATTGCCGTAGTCTTTTTAGCAATGACTCCCATAACTCTGTCACTTATCTCTCGGAAAACAGGTGCTGCCAAATCTCCTCCGTGAGTTACTCCTCCTTTAGGCTCTGAAATTACGACAATACAAGAATATTGCGGATTATCTGCCGGAAAATATCCAACAAATGAAGCTCTGTGCATACGGTATTTGCTATCCACATTACCTTTTGCATAATTCACTTCCGCCGTTCCTGATTTGCCTGCAATACCATAAGAAGCGGATTTCAGTCTTCTTCCAGTTCCATAAAGGACTACACGCCTTAGTATATCCTGAACCTTTTTCAGAGTTTCGTCTTTGCAAATCTTTCTCTTCAATGTA
Organism: Bacteroidales bacterium; assembly: GCA_017480245.1. Taxonomy (GTDB): domain Bacteria; phylum Bacteroidota; class Bacteroidia; order Bacteroidales; family P3; genus Scybalousia_A. The sequence goes on from JAFVBA010000003.1 coordinate 139,597, forward strand.
TCACAGCGGATTTCCTCTACTATATTCCCGTTCTGAATTACCGAAGACACAAAAATAGGTTTCACCATCACGCCGTTATTTGCTATAGCATTGTAAAACGTAAGGAGTTGTAACGGTGTTATTGATGTAACATAGCCAAATGACATCCTGAGTAAATCATCTACATACTTACTTGACCCTATTCTTGGGGCAGGTTCTTTTACCGCTATGCCACAATCCAATTTTCTATACACAAAATACCGTTGTAAATCTTCCGCAAATTGTTCTCTTGTCTTGACATTCTGACCGTAATACTTATAAACCAAATCACTAATTCCCACATTGGAAGATATTTCCATCGCTCTGGTCAAAGAAACATCATTATCTCTGCCTCTTTTATTGACATCATAAATCGGTCTTGTCGCTCCCGCAAATTCTTTCATTCCTGTAGGCACCAATTCTGAAGTATCACACAATCCTTTGTCCAAAAGCATCATTGTAGTTACGGTTTTAAAAGTACTGCCCGGCTCAAAAGTACTGCCGACTGCAATATTTTTATATTCTTTGTATGTTCCTTTTTCCTCTTGTCCCTCTTTGGAAGTAACTCTTTCCATACTTGCAATTGCTTTTATGTATCCGGTTTTCGTTTCCATCAAAATAACGCAACCTTCTTTAGCATCATTGCTGTCCAAACACTTCTTAAGGGCTGTTTCTGCCAATTCCTGAAGCGGAATATCAATAGTCGTTATAATATCTTTGCTGTTCTGCGGTTTGATAGTCAAAGTGTCATCAATAGGAATCCACAAACCCGGAGCAATATTCCTTTCCCATCTTTTCCCTTTACTGCCTTGTAATACGGAATCAAAAAAGCCTTCAATACCGTTACGCTTCAACTCTCCGTTATCTATATATTCTATACCTATTGTCCTTCTTGCCATATCGCCGTAAGGATATACCCGTTTATATTTCTTCTCAAAAGCAACGGCATTGCGTATCATTCTGAAATGTCTTAGAGTGTCCAAATCTTCTCTTGTAGCCATCTTAGCAATAAGAGTTCCCCTATTTTCTTTTTTTCGGTTCTCTGTCAGATATTGCTTCCACTGTGCTTTGTTTCTATCTTTGAATCTGTCGGCAAGCAAAACGGATAAACTGTCAAGGTCCTCCGTCCAAAGTTTTTGTGATACCACCCAATCTATTTTTTGTTTTGCTCCCTTAGCATTAACTCTGCCGCGCCCTAAATCCAAATATATATCAAACCTTTCTTCATTTGAAACCAACAACCGCAATTCCCCTGTAGTGTTGTCATAAGAATAGATATTACCTCTCGGTGCGTCAAATACCCTTTCTTGTACCAATCGGGTATCATTAAGCATATCAAAAACAGCTTTATCACTTGTCTTGAGGATAAAAGCTCTGACAAAAATAATTACAAAGGCTATTACAAACAGCCAATATAACAAAGGAACAATTACCTTAATATTTTTGTCAAATCCGCCCATCTATTCAATAATTATCACATCCTTAACTTCTTCTTTGCTAATCCCTACCCCGCGAGGCGATAACCTCTCGTCCAATTGTTGCATAGAGATAGTTTTTTGATATATTGTTTTTATTTCAAGGGATTTTGCTTTCAATTCATTAATTTCCCTGTCAAGTTTATTAATTTCCCTTACTCTGTTTTCACCCGCGTATCTAAAACCTGTGTATATTGTCAAAAGCAATGCGCAAAACCCAATAAACAACAGGTTCTTGCCCGTTATCCGTTGTAAAAACGTTCCGTTTAATATCTTTCTGAATACACTCATTTTTCTTTTTATTTCTTTTCCGCTATTCTTAATTTTGCGCTTCTGCTACGTGAGTTTCTCAATATCTCATCTTCCGAAGGTGTTATCGGTTTTCTGGTAATTGACTTGTAAGGAGTATTGACGTTGCCGTAGAAATCTTTTTCTATTTTTCCCGAAGTGTTGCCGCTGCGTATCAATTCCTTTACTTTTTTGTCCTCCAAAGAATGATAAGATATGATAACCAAACGACCTTGCGGCTTTAAAATACCTTCACATTGCATAAGCATCTTGTCAAGAGAAGACAACTCGTCATTAACCTCTATCCGCAAAGCCTGAAATATCTTAGCAAAGAATTTATTCTCAATATTAGGTTTGGTAAGCGATTTAACAGTCTGACAAAGTTCGGAAGTAGTGGTTATATATTGCTCTTCACGTTTTTTGCAAATCATTCTTGCGACTTGTTTTGCGTTAGGAATCTCTGCATAAGTGAAAAACAATTTGGCAAGTTGCTGTTCTGTGTAAGAATTGATGATGTCGGCTGCGGTAAGTGTGCTGTCAGTATCCATACGTAAGTCCAAAGGAGCATCACTACGGAAAGAAAAACCACGCTCTGAGGTATCAATCTGATGGGACGAGATTCCCAAATCTGCAAGTATGCCATCAACCTGAGTAATACGGTAAAGACGCAGTTGTTTTGCCATATTGCTGTAATCGTCATTAATCAAACAAAACCGGCTGTCGTCAATAGCATTGTTAAGTGCATCTTTGTCTTTGTCAAAAGCGAATAACTGACCGTTTTCACCCAATTTGTCCAAAATTGCACGCGAATGACCGCCGCCGCCGAAGGTTAAATCAACGTAAATACCCGAAGGATTGATATTCAGTCCCTCAAGGCATTCGTTAAGCAACACCGCAGTATGATATGTGTTAATTTGATTGTCGGTCATTGGCTTTTGATAGTAATTTCTTTGCAACTTCTTGGTAGTTGTAGTTATCTTCATTTACCTTTTTGTAAGTAAGACTGTCCCAAACCTCAAGAAAATTTCCCGAACCTATGATTACGATTTCTTTTGTTATATGTGCAGAACTCCTCATTGCATCGGGAATCAACAAACGGTCAAAAGAATCCATCTCCAGCATATTTCCTTCTATGAAACGGCGGTAAAGTTTTTTTGAATCAGGGTCATAGAGGTTTAAATTCTCGTTTAAAAAACTTACTTCCTGCTGAAAACTGTCGTAAGTAAAGATTTCAAGGCAATCATTGTAGATACTTTTGCGGATAAAGTAGCGGTTGTCGGAAGCAACATCTAATTGCTTCTTAATGGCTGCGGGCATTTTGAATCTGCCTTGAGCATCCGTCTTACAATATTCCACTCCTACTAACAATGACATTCTTTTTAATTTTCTTTTCCCTTACAAAAACGTTGCAAATTTACTAAAAAAAATCCAATTATTACCTAAAATTGACTTTTTTTACCTATTTATCCCAATTTTACGAGAAAAACCCGAAAAGGTTACAAATTTCACAAATTTATTTTTTAAAGATTTTCAACTGCTTACGCAAGTAATTCAAATAAATTTTCCTCTCAAAAAAGTTATTAACAATTTCATTTCTCTGTTTTTTCTTTTAAAATTTCTATTAAGGGCATTTGATTTATTGTTTCTTCATATTTTCAGATGTTTTTCGGAATTTCTCATTTTAATATCACAAGACAGTTTTGCAATATCACAAATAAATTTTGCAAAGTGCGGTAAAAATTTTGTAATATCAAAAAAGAATTTTGTCAGGACGGTTCAAAATATAATTTCAGACGGTCTGAAATATACTTTTGGACGGTTTAAAATTGTATTTTAGACCGTCTGAACAAAAATAATATGCGGTATTGCAAAATTTTTATCGCACATTACAAATTTCTTTTCACTTATTACACAATTCTTTACTCTCTTTAAAAATTTGATTTTTGTATTCAAAACAGGCAAATTAAAAGATTTGAAAAAATTTTGCGAACTTTGCACAAAATTTCTTAGTATGAAAAATTTTAAAAGAATACTTTTTAGTATAGTTTGTGTATTGGTCAGCGTGATATGTTTTTTTTCTTGTCAGAAAAGCGAAAAGCGTATTGTAATGGACGGTTTGGTTCAGGGAACTTATTATCATATAGTATTTTATTCGCAAGATACTACAGGCATTAAGCAAGACATCAAAACGATTTTCGCTTCCATTGATTCCTCGTTGTCATTGTGGGTGGAAAATTCCACTATCAACAGAGTAAATCGCAATGAAGACGTGTTTTTAGATGATATTTTTATAGCAAATTTTAACTCTGCAATGAAATTTTCATCTCTCACTGACGGAGCATTTGATATTACGGTCGGCGAATTAGTGCGCAAACACGGATTTGTCAATAAAAATCGCGAGAAACTTACCGACGCTCAAGTAGATTCGCTTTTGCAATTCGTCGGATATGCAAACCTTTCAATCAATAACGGCAAACTTATAAAGAAATTACCCCAGACAACACTGGATTTCAATGCCATTGCACAAGGATATACTTCCGATACGATAGCATCATATTTCCGCAGCCGGAATATACATTCTTTTATCGTGGATGTAGGCGGCGAAGTAATGTGCGGTGATAAGAAACCAGACAATTCAAAATGGGCAGTAGGTATAGAGCAGCCGGCGGTAGCAGGTAATAATAATAACGGAAGTAAAGAAGGTATTAATGAAACAAATCCTTACAGTGAGAGAAAAACACAGCAAATAATTTATTTGGAAAATGAATCTGTGGTAACGAGTGGCAATTACCGTAAATTTTATATTGAAGACGGCGTAAAATATTCGCACACTATCAATCCGAAAACAGGACGTCCTGTAACTCATTCGCTACTTTCCGCCTCAGTTATAGCAAAAGATGCCACTACTGCGGACGCTTTGGCAACGGCTTTTATGGTTATGGGACTGGAAGACACTCAAAAATTCCTTGAATCTCACAAAGAATACGCCACTTACCTAATTTATTGCGACAAAAACGGACAAATGCATACTTGGCAAAGTTCTAATTTCAATAAATACACACAAAAGTAAAAGAAAATCTAATAACATAAGAATAAAACTGCACCTTTTTCAATTAAAGTGCAGTTTTTCTTTTATAATATACGTTTTCTGTAAATTGATTTTACTATTTACCTAACTGAAAAGTAAAGATTTTTCAATTAAATGTTGTTTTGCAAAATTGCGGCGAAACTTTGCGGCAGACAGATATTATCTTCATTCAGTGCATCGGCGAATAACGGCGCTATTTCCTCGTCTTCAAATCCTGCGATGCCGCAACCGATACGTGTTACATAGAAAAACTTTTCTTTATGCTGTTTTGCGTATTCTATAAACTCATCAACGTAGGGTTTAATGGTCTCAACGCCGCCTTGCATTGTAGGAATAGCGTAGGATTGTCCCTGCATACCGACACCTTGTCCCATGATGGCTCCGAATTTTACTACCGCAGCCCGTGCAGCTCCCCCTGCATGCATTCCTTGTAAATTACTGCCGAATACAAACACCTCATCATCTTTCAAAGAATTGATATGATTCGGCGTAAATTTAGGTCTGTTATTCTCTTTTGTGTTCTCCATATCAAATAATGTGTTATTAAATTCATCATAAAACGGTTTGAAATTGCCGTTGGTGGAATTATGGTCTTCAATTATAGCAAAAACTATCTTTTTGTACTTATCCTTAAACTCTTTTTCCTCTATAACTTGATGAAATAACTTTGCAAGATGTGCAGGTGGATTATGAAAAGCACCGCAACCGAAAGCACCCAAAACAATTGCGTCATGATTGTTTTTAAGTCCTACTCTGAGAATTGTTCTTATCTTATCCTTAGTTGTTTGCGTGTCCTCATTATTAAGAAATTTGTTATCAATCAAACGTGGACGATTAAGAGCGGCAACAGCAATGAAAGAAATTTGGTAAGGTTCGCTTATAAACGCATAATCTTTGTTAGAATCTCTGAAAACCGTGGCATTAGGAGTGTAAATTCCTCCGAAATGTCTGTCCATTGGGTATTGATGCTTAGGATTTCTCTTTACACCGTAATCTTCTGCGTAATCAATATATTGATATAACGAACGGAAAAGATTAGTTGCACGGAAAAGGCTTTCTTCCTGCGCTCTGCTTCCGCCAAGTCCTCCACCACCGGGATTATGTCTGTTTGCAAAGTTCAAAGCAACGGGATTATATCCGTCAAGTAATAAATTGTGTGCTGCACTTATGGTATCGGTATTGATAACTGCGATTTCTGTCGAATGATTATTCGCTTTGATGTCATCAACCGTAAATTCTTTACCATAAAACTGCGTATTTTCCGCTATTTGTGTATCATCAGGAAGATTAATTCTATTGCCGTTTGCGTCAATATACCATCCTTGATTACAAACTGCGACCGTTTGCTTATAAATATTGATTCTGTCTTCTCTTATCATAATATTATCGTTTTGTTTCGGCAAAAGTACAAAAAAGTCAGATTATAAAATATCTATGTCTGAAAAAGTCAGCAAATTTTAGAAATTTTGTAAATTTGCACAATTGAATACATATATAACTATGAACTATATAGAAGAAGGCGTAAAAAGGAAACTGATTAATTTTGACTCAGAACAAAGAAAACAAATAACATTTATTCATCAGAATGTTACAAGAAATTATAATACACCCGAATTACAGGTTCAAACAATAGTGTATTTGTCTTTAATTATTGATTACGGATATTCTCCTGTGCGGATTAAACAGTTTGTTTCCGTTACTATGGGCAGAGAAAAAAAAGAAGCGGATATCATAGTTTATAAAGACGATGAATGTTTGCAACCTTACATTTTGATAGAATGTAAAAAGCAGGAAGTAAGTGAGGCGGAATTTCAGCAGGCAATAGAACAGGCTTACAGTTATGCGTATGCCTTACCGTCAGATATAAAATATGTTTGGGTTACTTCGGGAATAAAAAACGAATATTTTGAAGTAGATAAAAAACAAAACACAAGAACCCAACTTCCCGATATTCCGCAAGAAGGAGTTACCAATACTGCAACTTACCGTTATGTTTATGGTGCAGATAATATAAGCAAGGAACAAGGAAAGCAAAAGTTTTTCAATCTTTCTGTTATAGAACAATCAGAACTTACAAAAAGGTTTAAACAAGCCCATGATGCTTTATGGGCAGGAGGGCAATTAAATCCTTCCGAAGCTTTTGATGAATTAGATAAACTTATTTTTTGTAAGATTTGGGACGAAAGAAAATACCGTAAAGCAGGAGAACCTTACGATTTTCAAATCATAACTATTGACAGAAACACCGAAAAAGATGAAAGAAAGAGAAGACAATTGGAAAATGACAGTCTTTACAAAAGGGTCATGGCATTGTATGAAGAGGGGAGAAAGAAAGATGCAGAGGTTTTCAGAGATAATATAAGGCTTACCCCTGAAAAAATCCGTACCGTTGTTGGTTATTTGGAAAGTGTTAATCTTTCCGATACGGATTTGGACAGTAAAGGCCGTGCATTTGAGACTTTTATGGGTTCTTTTTTCAGAGGAAATTTCGGACAATATTTTACACCGCGTCCTATTGTGGAGTTTATAGTAGATGTCTTACCTATAAAACATGATTCAAAAGTATTGGATACTTCTTGCGGTAGCGGAGGATTTTTGTTATATGCTTTGAATAAAGTAAGAAAGCAAGCGACAAATTTATATCCTGATTATAGTACAGACCCTAAACAATATGCTAAATGGTTTCCTTATTGGCATGATTTTGCAGAGAAAAATCTTTTCGGAATAGAGATAAACGAACAAATATCCCGTGCTGCCAAAATGAATATGATTATTCATGATGACGGACATACTAATGTTATAACTTCTGATGGATTGATAGAAGAAGAAAAGATTAAAGAAAATACGGGGAATACAAAATTCAAGTACGGAACATTTGACTTTATTATAACAAATCCACCGTTCGGCAGTACAATACGTCAAACAGAGAAAGCATATCTTAAAACCTATCAGTTAGGTAAGAAAGAAGAAGATTGGCTTGCTGTTAAAGCACAACCCGAAACAGAGAGAGAGAATCAAAGTACGGAAGTTCTGTTCATAGAACAAGATTATAAATTTCTTGATGAAGGCGGTATTCTGGCTATTGTTGTACCTGACGGAATATTGACAAATTCTTCGTTGCAATATGTGCGTAATCAAATAGAGGAATGGTTCCGTATTATTGCTGTTGTATCTATGCCTCAAACAGCATTCACTGCTACCGGTGCAGGTGTTAAGTCTTCTGTTTTGTTTTTGAAGAAATGGGATAAAAAGACAACTGCAAGAATCCAAAATCAAAAGAAAGAAATACAGCAAAGGATAAAAAAGAATAGTGATTATATAAACACCTATAATAAGTGGGAACAAGAGAAAAAAGATAAGCAAAAACAAAAGGCAGAAGAATTAAAACTTTCTTTAAACTTAACCTCTGCAACCGAAGCAAAGAAGACTGAAGAGTATAAGCAATGGAACGAAGAATTAAAGAATGAATATTCTGAAAAAATTTCCGTGCTGAAAGAATCTTTAACGGAACAATACCGAAAGGCAAAACAAGAAGAAACGGAGGATTATCCTATTTTTATGGCAATAGCGGAACAAATAGGATATGATGCCACAGGTAAGAAGATTCCTCAAAATGATTTGATAATGATAAGCGAAGAGTTAAAGAAATTTATTGAAAATTTGGAATAATATCCATTGGCAAACTTATAATTATTTTTCTTATGCAGGAAACAAATCTTATAATATATAAGTCAGAGAACAGAAATATCAGTGTTCAGGTGCGATATGAAGACGGTACTTTTTGGCTGACACAAAAACGTATGGCTGAATTGTACGATGTAGAATCCAATACTATAACATATCATCTGCAAGAGATTTATAAAAGTGGAGAATTGCAACACGAAGCAACTACTCGAAAAATTAGAGTAGTTCAAAGGGAGGGAAACCGTGATGTTTCGCGTAATTTAGACTTTTATAATTTGGATGCGATAATTGCAGTTGGTTACCGAGTTAATTCTTTTCAGGCAACAAAGTTCAGAATATGGGCAACACAGACACTGAAAGAATATATTGTTAAAGGGTTTGTGTTAGATGATGAACGTTTGAAGCAAGGCAAAGATTTCGGTAAAGATTATTTCCGTGAGTTATTGGAACGTGTGCGTTCAATCCGTGCAAGTGAAAGAAGAATCTGGCAACAGATTACTGACATATATGCCGAATGCAGTACGGATTATGACAAAAACTCTCCAACAACGAAAGATTTTTATGCAATGATTCAAAACAAGTTTCATTATGCAATAACGGGGCAAACGGCGGCAGAAATTGTATATCATAATGCAGACCATACCAAAGATAATATGGGACTGATCACTTGGAAATATGCCCCTGACGGAAGGATACTTAAATCCGATGTAAGCATTGCAAAGAATTATTTGGACGAAAAACAAATCAGACGGTTGGAACGGGCAGTAACAGGATATTTTGATTACATTGAGGATTTGATTGAGAACGAGAATACATTTACAATGCAGGAATTTGCAGCAAGTGTCAATGAGTTTCTTTCGTTCCGTAGATTTAAGATATTAAAAGATAAAGGCAGTATTTCAAGACAGCAAGCCATTGAAAAATCGGAACAAGAATACGATATATTTAATAAAACCCAAAAGATAGAATCGGATTTTGACAAAAAGTTAAAACAACTAAAACAAAAATTATAAACATCTATGACATATACTTTACCCAAACATATTGATTCAAATAAAATCTTTCTTGTAAATAAAAAAGATATTGAACAAAGATTAGATAGTTACTTTTATTCTACGGAATTTATACTCAATATAAATAGAATAATAAATAAAGATTATGCTTGTCTTCACAATCTTGTAGAATTTTCTTCAGAATATTGGAATCAGAAAGATTATTATAGTAAAACGTTTCCTTACATAGAAATAAGTGGTATTGATATAGATAATGGTGAAATATGTAATGTATCAAATGTTGATGTCAAAGATGCTCCGAGCAGAGCAAAAGTTATTGTCAGAACGGATGATATTATAATATCTACAACACGTCCGCATAGAGGAGCTATTGCTATGGTGGATAAACAAATAAATTTATCCATTGCTTCTACGGGTTTTTCAGTTATAAGAAATGTTTCAAGTAAAATATATAGGCAATATTTATATATAGTATTGAGATTACCTTTTATATTAAAACAATTGCAACAAAGAAGTACAGGAGGAAATTATCCGGCAATCACTCAAGAAGAATTAGGTAATATATTAGTACCTCTGCCGCCAAAAGACAAACAACAGCAAATAATAGATTTATATAACACCGCTTATAATCAAAAGAAAGCAAAGGAACAACAAGCAAAAGAATTACTTGCATCTATTGACGAATATTTATTGAATGAACTTGGAATTACTTTACCGAATATTGATAATTCACTTCCTTCAAGAGTATTTATTGTTAATAGTAAAGAAATTTCCAATAGTAGATTTGATCCGAAAGGTGTTTTATTTTTAGGAGATAAAATGAAAAGTTGTATTTATGATAATATACAACTTAAAGATATAGCTTTTATTCAAAAAGGCACTGCCATAACAAGTAATGAAATTGATAGTAACGGAATATATCCTGTCATTGCCGGGGGACAAACAAGTCCATATAAGCATAGTGAATATAATTATAAAGGAAATATTATAACTATTAGTGCTTCTGGAGCATATGCTGGATATGTTTGGTATCATAAAAATCCTATATTTGCATCTGATTGTAGTGTCATATATTCAAAAGATGAAAATAGTTTTTGTACAAACTACATTTTTGAAGTTTTAAAAGCACAGCAAAACCATATATATCTTCTTCAAATAGGAGCAGGACAACCTCATGTTTATCCTGATGATTTGGCAAAACTTTGGATACCTATTGTAACATTAGAAAAACAAAAAGAAATTGCAGACCATATAACAGAGATACGGCAAAAAGCAAAACAATTACAAGACGAAGCAAAGCAATTACTTCAACAAACTAAAACAGAAATAGAACAAATGATTTTAGAGTAGTTTATGCGTTATTCTTTTTCGGATATATTACTGAAAAATATAGGGTTTGCGCCTACTGCTGACCAAAACAGGTTGATAGGGTTATTGGGAAAATTCGTATTTGACCCGTTAAGTACCGTGTTTATCCTTAAAGGTTATGCAGGAACGGGAAAGACTACAATGATGAGCGCATTGATAAAATCGCTTCCTGCATTCGGAATAAAGAGTGTGCTTCTTGCTCCGGCAGGTAGGGCTGCTAAGGTGTTGAGTCTTTATTCCGACAAAAATGCTTTCACAATTCATAAACATATCTACTTCACTCACAGGGACGACAACGCATTTACTTTCCGTTTAAAAGAAAATAAATACAAGGACACTATATTTATCGTTGACGAATCCTCAATGATTGGTACCGGTAACACAAACGGTTTTATGGAACGCAATCTTCTGGACGATCTTATGGAATATGTCAGCCACGGAGAGCGTTGCAAATTGATTTTTATCGGAGATACCGCCCAACTTCCGCCTGTTAATGAAGTGCTTTCGCCTGCTTTGGACAGCGATTATATGTCCCGTCATTATAATATCGCACCGCCCGAATACCAACTCACAGAAGTTGTCCGCCAAGCATTAGACAGCAACATTTTGAAGAATGCTTCCAATCTCCGTTACCGAATTGACAAAGAGAATTTCACTTTACCTTTGTTTAAATTCCAATCTTCCGAAGATTTTAAGGCTATTTCGGCAGTGGATTTTGAAGATTATCTGCGTCAGGCCTACAATGAATACGGCGAAGACGAAGTTATCTGCGTCAGCCGCTCCAATAAAGCCGCCAATATCCTCAATAACCGAATCCGTTACACAATTTTGGATAAGGAGAACCAAATTGACAGCGGCGATAATTTAATGGCGGTGAAGAATAACTATTTTTGGCTGGACGACTATTCCAAACAAGGATTTATTGCTAACGGTGATATACTTAAAATCAAAAGAATTTTGGGCTATGAGGACAAATACGGCTATCATTTCGCAGATATTATCGCTTCGTTCAATGATTATGAAGGTGAGGCGGACATTGAGATGACCGTTTTGTTAGATACGCTCAATATTGAGAAAGCTTCGTTGGATATGTCGGGCGAAGATTCTCTGTATTACAAGATTTTTGACGAGTATTACAAAGATTGCGGCAACAAGGTGCAGGCTAAAAAGAACACCTTGTCGGATAAATATTTCAATGCCGTACAAGTGAAATTCGCAAACTGTCTTACCTGTCATAAAGCACAAGGCGGCGGTTGGAAAGCTGTATTTGTTTTTCAGAACTACTTTACTGACGATATGCTTACCAAAGATTATTTGCGTTGGTTATATACTGCCATCACCCGAGCCAAAGAAAAATTATTCCTTGTCAATTTCTCCGAAAATTTTTTCAAGAAATAAAACGACATATATACGATTAATCATTGCCAAATAAGATATAAAATTTGCCACATTGCATATAAATTTTGCCTTGTTGCATCTGGTTTTTGCCACTTGCGAAAAGAGTTTCAAAAAAAGGGGGTTTTTTGACTAAAAATACCGGGTATTCTTGATGAAAAAAGGGGGTATTTTTTCTACTCTTTCCGCAAGTGGCAAACACAAACCGCAAAGTAGCAAAATTTTTATCACTTTTGGCAAGAGAAAAATTAGAATAGGAAAGAGTATTCCTTATTTTTTATTCATTGACGCTGCCAATGTTAAAAATTATTTGTATTTTTGCAAAAATTAATAAACGAAAGGATAGGATTATGTAAAAACTGAATTAAATAAATAGAAATATAAGCGTTAGCTTTTGTTATTAGACCTTTTCCACATCAGAGTATAAAATACTCACCTTATATAACAATCAAGCAAAGCGCTCACGAGGGATCGTGGGCTTTGATTGTTTAAGGTGAGAGTCGTGGAAAACTATGGTCTAAACATGAAAAGGTTTCACGGTTTTTATATTTATAATATTAAAAAGAAAAATAATGGGTATTTTTTTATTATTGGTTATATTAGTTATAGTATTTATTATCTTTGTAGCAGGAGATAATAAACGAACTTCAAATAAAAAATCTGGTAAGTCTAAAAGGCAATATAACAAAACTACAACTTACGGAAATAAAAGCACAAGTTTCGACAATTACAATTATATTTACGGTGATGCGATAGGAAGTAAAGGTCGGCAAGGCGAAGATACAATCAAAGAAAAGTTGTCAGCATTGCCTCAAGATTATGTTGTATATAATGATGTCTATATTAAGGTTAATGAACGTTCGGTTCAAATTGACCATATCATAGTTTCCGCTTACGGTATCTTTGTTATAGAAACCAAGAACTATACAGGAAATATTTACGGTACAGATGATGCAGAGTATTGGAGCAAATACATTCACGGAAATGAATACAAATTTAGAAATCCTTTGAAGCAAAATTACTATCATCTGAAATCACTGCAAGAAATCCTTGCATTCCCAAGAAATTTATTCGTTCCGATTGTTGTTTTTACAGATAATGCCGATATAAAATGCGAAACACGGGAATTTGTTATATACGAAAACCAATTGAAAAGCACAATCTACGGTTTTAAAACTCCGATAATGACAACAGAAGCGGTAAATTACGCAATAAACAGGTTGAATGCGTCCTTGATATTGGATAAAGACAGAGAAAAAAGGCACGCCAATTCAATAAACCAATATATAAGGGAAAAGAATGAACTAATCAATCAAGGGATATGCCCGAGATGTAAATCAAAATTAGTTGAAAGAAACGGAAAATACGGAAAGTTTTTAGGCTGTTCTAATTATCCGTTATGTACATTTACAAAAGAATTATAAACAATAAAAAACATAATAACAATGAAAAGAGACATTATTTTTGCATTAATTTTCCTTGCAATAGGATTTGCAATCGGTTTTTGGACTGGAACAAAAAATGCACTTGCTCCGTTAGTTACAGTAGAGAATGTTCAAGATGAAGAGCAATCTTCAAGTCAAAGTGAAGAGATGTCTAATAAAATAGATACTAATGCACTGACTGTAGTTTCTTTTGTACAAGATTGGTTAGACTATGAGGCAACAATATCTCTTAAGAATAATACAGACAAGACTATCTCTTATTTTACGGCTACCATTATCTACAAAGATATGAAAGGAAACATACTTGACTACCAAGAAATCAATCAAAATATCAGTATTGCACCAAAGATGGCCAAAAGTTTTAAAATTGAAGCCTTTGGTCAGGACAATGATTATGCATACTACTCATCTGAAAAATATAAACCTAATAAAAACCGAGTTTTTAAGATAGAATTTAAACTTAATAGTTATAAATAAAATGTTGTTGTTAAAAACACGGATAGTATTTAACGAAGATATATTCAGTGGATTACTATCCATTGTCTGTGCATGTCTTGCAATCGGTTTAGTATATCTATTCTATTTCCATATTCCTATTAAAATAGCACACAACAGAGGTCGCAGCGGTACTGTTTGGGTAATCCTATCATTTATATTGTCTCCTATTTGGGTATATATAATTCTTGCTATAATAGGAGATTCAAAGGAGAAAATAAGGAATGATACTATAAGAATGATGCAAGAAAGAGAACTATCAAAGTGAAAAATCGCCGAAATCCGCAATAATTTTGCGACATTTTCCGCAATAAAAAAATCGCCGAAATCCGCAATAATTTTGCGACATTTTCCGCAATTTATTTGGTAAGTTCAATAATTTCAAGTAATTTTGTAATCTGAAAATACTAAGATTATGGAAGAGCAAAATTATATATACAGAATAGGCGACAGATTGTTAGAAGAACAGATGGAATCCTCAGGTGCAGTACTTATTGAGGGTGCTAAATGGTGCGGAAAGACAAGTACGGGCAAACATTTGGCAAAGAGTATTCTTTATATGCAAGACCCTGATGAGTTTCAGGCAAATATGCGTATTGCAGAGTCAAAACCGTCATTGCTTTTGCGGGGAGATAATCCCCGATTGATAGATGAATGGCAAATGGCTCCTGTTCTTTGGGATGCAGTCAGATTTGAAGTGGATAAACGCGGAGGAAAGTTCGGACAATTTATACTTACTGGTTCTGCTGTGCCTAAAGACAATGAAACAATGCACACGGGAACGGGCAGAATATCCAGAATATTACTGCGACCGATGACTTTGTTTGAATCAAAAGAGTCCAACGGCGATGTTTCTTTGAAATCATTGTTTGACGGTAACACCGAAATAGAATCTTTCAGCACCTTGACAATAGAAGATATAGCACACGTGATTTGCAGAGGCGGTTGGCCGGCGGCAGTTGTGCAAAAAGCGAAAAATTATAAGGTTGCGGAAAATTATGTTGAAGCAGTAATCAATATGGATGTGCATAGAGTGGATGGAGTTGAGAAAAATCCACAACGGGTACGTATGTTGATGAAGTCATTATCAAGAAACATTTCAACCCTTGCTACATTAAAAACCATTCAAGACGATATTCAAGCCAACGATATTGCTATTTCGGAAAACACTTTAAATTCTTATTTGAATGCTTTGCGGAGAATTTTTGTTGTGGAGGATATTCCTGCGTGGCAACCTTCACTTCGCTCCAAAACTGCGATAAGAACCTCAGCCAAAAGGCAATTTGTTGATCCTTCGATTGCAACTGCTGTTCTGAAAGTCAAACCTGACGGACTTTTAAAGGACTTTGAATTGTTCGGATTCTTGTTTGAAAGCCTTTGTACGCGAGATATACGCGTTTATTCGCAGGCTAACGACGGTGAAGTCTTACATTACAGAGACAAAAACGGACTTGAAAGCGACCTTATTATAAGATTAAATGACGGAAGATGGGCAGCAATAGAAGTAAAGATGGGAAACAAACAGATAGAGCAAGCATCCAAGAACCTAATTAAACTAAAAAGCAAAGTAGATACCGACAAAATCGGGGAGCCGTCATTTCTTATGGTGATAACCGGCGGACAGTATGCCTACAAAGATAAAAACGGTGTGTTGATTTGCCCAATAGGTTGCTTAAAAAATTAAGCGATTGCTGTAAATATATAATTCAATACTTTAAATCTTCTATTTACCAATATATTTTTTGATAATCGGAACTAAAAGTAAAGTTCTTTTGTCGGCGCCTTGCTTTCCGAAGTGATAAGAAGTATTATAGTTTAAACTATCAGCAAAAGCAAATACTTCCGAAGGACATTCTTGACGAAGATTATACTTCTTGTAAGTTTCTTCTATCCTTTTAACGTTTCTTTGTACAGCAATAAATGAAGTTTTTTCTATAACAGGCGGTACAATTATAACTTTAACACCTCTGTTTTGCAATTCTTTAACCTGCCGTGCTAAATAAGTAAAATATTTTTCGGAAAATTTATCTTCATCTGCAGGTTTGTTATGCGGAAATGTTTCTTTAGGCTTATCCCAATGGGCAACAACATCGCCATTGTCATTAAAAGAAGATAGAGCGTAAGGATTCCATTTTGGTTTTTTATGAGCCAATCTATATTTATAGTAATCTTTTTTCATACTCAATGAAGAGGGTATTTCACTAATAACTGTTTTCCATTGCAATCCGTTAAAATCTTTCCATATATACGGATATATAGAAAACAATTGCGACAAAGCTTCCTGTCCGACCCAAGTACCGTAAGGATGACCATATTCCGGAGCAAGAACTACAATATCTCCAGCTTTGGCATACTTACAAAATTCATCCATCATCGCTTTCATACCAATACCTGCATGAATGGAAGTATTGATTACCTGCATTTTCAAACTGTCTTCCAATAAAGGAGAGTTCATTCCGAATGCTAAATTACTGCCACCTATAAGTATTACAGCATTATCTCTGTTAGGATTCTTTACTGCATCAACTTTCTTTCCCCAAGCAAGAAAATATGCATCGGGATTACCTTTTAGACCAAATAAAACTACACTTGATATAGCAATTATCACTATTGCTAATATTGAAAACTTAATTATAAACTTTTTCATCACCCAATAATTTAGAATTGAAAGTAAATAAATTGTCCGCCGCTATAAACACCGTACAATAATATATAGAACACTAACGCAATATATGAAATGTACCTTACAACACTATATCTTGAGTGCATAAAATTACACTTCAATTGGTATTCATCTTTAATATCCTTTGCAACAAGAATAAATAATGATAAAAAGCAATATGCCATTTGTGTATTACTATGAATAAAAATACCCGAATGACTGCTTATTATCTTTCCTATAATACTAAAAGCATCCTGAACTGAATTTGCGCGGAAGAAAATCCAACCGAAGCAGGCTATTAGGAATACTACGGCGATGCTTATTAGTTTCGCTATTGGCTTGTCTTGTTTCATTTTGCCGAAATAATGTCTGTACAGATTGTCAAGACAAATAAATACGCCGTGCCACGCTCCCCACAAAACAAATGTCCAATTAGCACCGTGCCAAATGCCGCTTACCAAAAACGTTATCATCAAATTCGTCAAGTGTCTTGCATATCTGACCCTGTTGCCGCCCAAAGGAATATAAACATAGTCCATAAACCAAGTTGATAAGGAGATATGCCAACGTTTCCAGAATTCTTTGATGCTTAAAGACAGATACGGTCTGCGGAAATTCTCCATTAACTCAAAACCCATCACTTTTGCCGCTCCTCTTGCAATAAGAGAATAGCCTCCGAAGTCGCAATAAATTTGGAAAGTGAAGAATACGGTTGCTAATATCAAACTGTTGCCGCTGTGTTGGGGGACATTGTTATATACTGCATCAACATATTCTGCCAAACGGTCGGCTACGCACAATTTCATAAAATATCCCCACAACATCATCTTACATCCTTCTACTGCATTGTCATAATTGAATGGATGTTCTTTATGAAACTGCGGTAAAAGGTTTTTTGCTCTTTCTATCGGACCTGCTACCAACTGCGGAAAGAAACTTACAAACAGTGCGTAGGTAAGAAAGTTCTTTTCCGCCTTAATTGTACCTCTATAAACGTCTATTGAATAACCCAATGCCTGAAATGTATAAAACGAAATACCCACAGGAAGCAATATATCCAAATTCGGAACTGTCCATCTAACACCAAACAACTCCAAAACAGAAAATACGCTTTCGTTTATGAAGTTAAAATATTTGAAAACGAAGAGAATCGCAAGGTTTATCACAAGTGAGGTAACCAAATACGCTTTTTGTTTTCGTTTGTTGCCTTGATATTTTTCTACAAACAGACCACAGCCGTATGTTATCGCAGTTGATGTCAGTATAAGCACGGCATAAACAGGCTTCCAGTTCATATAAAAATAATAAGAGGCAAGAAGCAAAAAGATATTCTGATATTTCGCCTTTCTCAATGCATAAAAGATTATGCAAACGGCAGGAAAGAATAACAAAAACTCAAAACTATTGAACAACATGACATCTTGAGTTTTTAGTTAAACAAAAAATATTGCAAACAAGACTTTTTACTTATCTGCAATATATTATTATTGGTATCAAACTTATAATTCAGGGTTGAATTTTGCCCTTTTATAATGTTAATTTCGGTATTTAGAATATGTAACTCCCCCCTCAACAAGTTACGGAAGTTTGTATTTTTTGCTTCAACGTTTAACATAGTTTTTATTCTTTTTAATTCATTCTGTTTTGCAAAATTAGCACTTTTTCTCCACCTGACAAAATATTATTTTTATTTACTTGTCTGTTTTATCAAATAAGTCAAGATATTTTTTGAAAATAAACATTCTGTTTCTGCTTTGACCGCTTGTTTCCGTAATATAACCGTCTTGCTGTAATTGTTTAAGTAAGTCATTTGACGGATTGTAGGATGTATGGCATATTTCCATTGCCTGTTCTATATTTATATATGGATTAATCATAAGTCTGTGGATTATTTTTATTGCATTAGTGCTTCTACGTCCGTAATTTGAACGAATGAAATCCTCAACGTCCGTCTTTAATTGCAATATATCGGAAAGTGTTTGCGTTCCCTCTATACGAGATGAGGTAACAGCTTCTTTAGTTACGTGAAGTTGTATAAATAAATCAATATTAGGAACAAGACGTGAGAAAGAATTTAATTCTCCAAGTTTCACTGCTGCTTTTTCCAATAACTTGCTTATTGCAGAATCAGACCATATCCATTCATCATTAATAAATGTCGGAACAAAATACCTATATCCTGCTGCCCCTAATTCAGTATGTCCTGAAACAAATTCCTCAATCTTTTTCATTTTTTTTGAATTTTTTACGGTGCAAAAGTTACAATAATTTTTCCGTTATCTGAGTTTTAGGACAGAAAACTTAAATAAGAAAATTTTTATCTCAGTTTTATGGGCAGAAGTACGAAAAGCAAAATAATGTAAAATATATTTTTGCCGATTTTTTACTGATTTTTAATTATTTACAAAGGATATTATATATTTTTGCAGATTGAACGAAAAGCAAAAAAAGTTTAATTTGGTTTAATTTTGCTTTAATTTTTGCCTACTATTCTTTAACGGGTCTTTAATATAGGTTTAAACGGTCTTTAATTGCCGTTTAATAAGGACATGAAAACAGGGTGTAAAGCCAATAATAACGGGGTTTTACGCCCTGTTCTTTTGTTGTTGAACGTAGGCTTGTTTTTAGTGTTATTTGGTGTTTTTTTATGGTTAAAATCAGGTAAGGCAGAAGAGGTAATAAAAAGTAAAATTTTGAGGTTGCAGTTGCAGATGGGGTTGCACTTGGGGTTGCAAAATGAGGAATTTTTTGTTGTGATGTACAGGGGTTATTTGTCGGTTTTTGGTGCTTTAAAGTGGCAAAAATGCAGGATTGAGGGGGTACTTTTGCAGGGTGTTATATGGTGTAAGTTATTGAATAATAAAAAGTTTATGTAATTTTGCATTGTAAAATTTGCGTAAGTTCATTTTTAGTTATTTTTTAAAGGTTATTTTATGTTAATGCCGAATAGTTTAACGGGAGAATGCTTACATTCCTGCGGTCTATTGATACAAAGGGTAAGTGATACAGGTTCAAATCCTGTTTCGGCACTAAAAAAGTGGAAATGAAAAAAGGATTGACGTAAAAACATCGCTGAGAAGCGAAGTGTCTAAAAGGTGGTGGCGGTCGGGCAACTGACTGCCACTTTTATTAAAAATACAAGATTGTAATGATAAAAGGTAAAAGTGTAAATATAAGTATTAAAGAGGTTTTATTGACGATATATATAGAAACAATGTATATACATAACATAAAAATAGGAACAATTAAGTATGTTAAATTATTCTGTATAACTATAATAAAAGTAGTTAAAATAGACTAAAATCTAAATGTATTATTATATTTGTTAATTCCTATAATACCTTTTTCATTTTAATAAAATAGTAATATACATTATTTAATGAAGTATCACTTAATTCTGTCAATGAATTATAAGTTTTTTTATGGGATAGATAATCATTTATCAATTGATGCATTGCGTTATCGGATATATTTAGTTCATGACACTTTGCATGAATAGCCTTGTATCTATCCACCCTTTGTAGTTGAGTTAATTTACTTTTACTAAAATTCATACCTTTGTATTTAGATAGAAATTTTATGGCATTATTTAATTCACCTTTAGGAATTAGGGAATATTTATTACAATGAAACTTTGTCTTTAAAGCATTGTAAATTTGAGGGTATAGTTTCTTTTTATCCGTATCGTTTTTTGACAAAACATTTACAACTTCGTTGATTTTTTCAACAATCATTCTTGCTTCTGCGTCAGAAATGTGCAAATCAGGGTTATGCATTACTTCTATTTTTGTAGTATGCTTTGAGGTTATGATATAATCCCCTACAATTTGAACATTATTGCTTCCTGATATACTTTGATTAATTTCTTTCATTACAAATTTATGATTTATTTTATTTTATCAATTAGTTTGCTGATTTGTTTATGTAGTTCCTCTTGTTCTTCAAGTAATTTTGTTATCCTTAATTCTTTTTTTAAGTTTTCGTCCTTTAAGTATTGTATGAAATTCTCTAATTCTCTTATTGTGGTCTTATCTTGGCTTAGAGGAGCTGAACTTCCACCTATTAGATTATTATGATTACCTGTTATGGATCGATTTATGCTTACACCATTTGTTTCCAAACTTTTTAATAGAGGAAGCATTGTTTTTGGAATTTCGGTAAGATTATTTTCCCAATTTGATACTGTATTTTTGGAAACTCCAACTTTTTTTCCAAATTCTGTTTGGTTTAAATTTAGATTTTCTCGTATTTTTTTTATTTCTTTTCCTGTCATTTTTAAGATATTACGAAAAATTGTTAATTTATTATTCATAATATTTGGAAAAATATTTGTCTTATTCCAAATATTTGTATTATCTTTGCAAAGTAATTCAAAACTGAATTACGCTACAAAATTACAAAAAAGTGGTGATGTAGCAAAAAGAAAATAAAATAACCTTAAAAATAGAGAAAAAATGAAAAAGAAGGAAAACTTAATAGGAAAGTATTACAGACAAGAATCAAGATGGGATGACAGTATTCAAAGAATTACATTTGAGAGCAGAGATGAGGTTAAAACTGTATATAAAGTAGTTGGGGTGCATACTCAAAAAGAAAATGCAGAGGATACCTTGTATAACGTAAGAGAGATTAGGTTTCATTCCGACGAGATTATTGCTTGGGATACGAAGGTTTATACTGCAAGACATTTGAAAGAATGTTACAAGCAGCTGCCTCAAGGCTATGTAAAGAAATTATCTGAGATAGTAATGGACAATATATTAAATAACATTTAAAACAGTAAAAAAGATGAAAGAACTAATTAGAAGCGAGAACAGGTATCAAGTGAAGTTTAACGATGAAACGGGCTTTTGTAAGTTGTTAAACGGCGGGCAGACGGTAAAAGAGTTTGTCGGAGTAAGTGAGATGTTGAACTATTGTACAAGTCATAAGATAGACGTGGCGATAGAAAATTGTATTTGTTCAACAGTAAAGAACTATTAAAGAAATTCGGAAGGTAACCCAACACTATGGACGGTAGCAGTTGCAGGTTAGCCGTAATGATAAGATAAACGGATAAGGTCTTAACACGGGAGGTTCAAGTCCTCCGACTGCACAAAAAAGATAAGGATATGGAAATATTAGTAAAACACGGGATAAAAAGAAAGATAGCGAAATTGTTTGGTTGTTCGGAGAGATTTGTAGGGCAGGCATTACAATATATAGCACACAGTGAAAAAGCCCGCAAAATAAGATATATGGCATTAAAGGATTTCAAAGGAGTAAAAATAGACTAATGGAATACTACAACAACATACAAGCAGTAACTTATAATGACATAAGCGATATTATGCCCTTAGGTACGTTGAAATCTTGCGTACATCGTGGCAATGTAACTAAACTCCGTCGTGCGTGTTATGATAATCCTGCGTTGTATAGTGTTGAAAGTTTTCCGTTAAAATACCGCAAGGCGATAAAAGAGAAGTTTTCAGAGGAGATGAAAGAAGACGCAACAACTAAGTTGTTGGACGCAGAGGAGATAAAGACGGATATGCAAGCGGTGAAGTTTTACAGCGAATATGTTTTAACAGACGGCAGACACTTGCCGAGCGATAAACAAACAGAATATACTAATAATGCTTCTATATTAAACAGATGTAAAGAGATATATCAAATAAGTTGTGAAAGAAGAAACCGCACGAGCGGAACGAGAATAAAGAAAGGGGAATTTTGGAAAAAGGTATCAGATAAACTGACTAAACTGCAAGAGGATTTTCCTAACAGTTTGCCGACAGATACTATGCGTTTGCAAAAGAAATATAACGACTATCAAAAGAGAGGTTACGAGGCAATGATAAGCGGTAAATTTATGAATAAGAACAATGCGAAGATAGATAACGGGGAGCAGCAAGCAACTATTATCAGTTTGTTGAGCGATTACAGGAATTTCTACGATACACAGGTTGCGGAGTTTTACAATACGGTAGCGAAAGCGAAAGGATGGAAGGAGATAACGGTAGGGACGGTTGCTAATTGGCGTAAGAAATATGAGTTGGAGATATATGCAGGCAGAAAAGGAGCGAATAAGTTCAGACTGTATAAGACGATGCAGAATAAGAGAGAAAGACCGAAAGCGGCATTGTTGTATTGGAGTGCGGACGGATGGGATGTTGAGTTGGCGTACCAAAGGGAAACAATCAATAAGGATGGCAAGAAGGTTACAACCTACCATAACAGACTGACGATGGTAGTGGTAACGGACACTTGTATAGACTATCCTGTGGGATATGCGATAGGAGAATACGAAAGCGGCGATTTGATAAAAAGAGCGTTGAGGGATGCGGTCAATCATACTAAAGCCTTGTTCGGACAGAGGATGGGAGCAGACCAATATCAGAGCGACCACTTTGCGATAAGCAAACTTACGCAGGCATACCAGAGTATAGCGGATAAATTTACGCCTGCAAGAGTGAAGAATTCGAGAAGTAAGACGGTGGAGAGATATTTTTTGACACTTAACGATAAATATGCACACTTGGAGAAGAATTGGACGGGACACGGGGTAAAGAGTCAATTGCAACCTAACGATGAGATGTTGAATATAATCAGACACGATATTCCGACCTTTGAGGAATGTGTAGAACAGATAGCGGGTATAGTTGAAAAGGAAAGGGAACAGAAGATTGAACAATACAGAGCCTTGTATGAGAAACTGCCTGAAGAAAGAAAATATGTGTTGAGTAACGAACAGTATTTACTGAATTTCGGTAACGAGAACCACAGAAAAAACGGCGTGGTATCAACGAATAAGTTGGAGGGCAGCGGAATGAACGTAACAATCAACGGCGAGAAACGGCACTACGATTGTTTTGATATGGAGTTCAGAAAGCACAGTTATGAGGATTGGGTTATTAAATATGCCCCTGAGGACTTGAGCGAGGTTTTGGCGGTGAATAAGGACGGCAGTTTAAGATATATGCTTGAGGAAAAGCACTTGCAACCTATGGCATTGGCAGAGAGAAAAGAGGGAGATAGTGAGGAACTGCAAAGAGTGTTTGACTATAACAAGAGTATAGAACGACACGTGATGGATGTTATATGCTCTGCACAAGATAGGACGAGAAGATTTTTGTTGGATAACGCA
>JAFVBA010000008.1 GCA_017480245.1 Bacteroidales bacterium
AAAGTGTGGAACTTGCACCTAATCCTGCAAAAGATGAGGTAGTGATAACCTACACTATTAAAGAGAATACACAAGCAACATTTGTTTTGTACAACAGTGAGGGTAAGGAATTGGTAACAAAACAACTTACTGGCAAAGGAATGCAAACAGTTTCACTGAATAATTGCCCGTCAGGAACATACTATTACAAAGTATATACAAACGAAAAAGTGATAAAGACCGATAAACTTGTTATAATAAAATAATTAATTAACCAACGTATGTAATGGTATTGATTTGTGAATAAGTCAATGCCATTACATTTCTTTTAAATAATTATTCTTTGGTTTTAGTATCAATGATTATTGTTACCGGTCCGTCATTACATAACTCTATTTGCATATCTGCGCCAAACACTCCCGTAGCGATTTGTTTGTTGAATGCAGATTGCAAAGACAATATAAACTTGTCATACATCGGAAGGGAAAACTCGGGTTTTGCACTGCGAAGATAAGAAGGACGGTTACCTTTCTTGGTTGAGGCAAACAAAGTAAATTGACTTACAACCATTATCTCGCCATCAATTTGATTAATATCCAAATTCATAACTCCGCTTTCGTCATCAAAGATTCTCAATCCTAAAATCTTTTTCACCAACCAATCAATATCTTGCTGGGTATCCGAATCCTCTATACCCAAAAGAATCATCATTCCTTTGTTTATTGCAGACTTCTCCTTATTGTCTATACTGACTTTAGCATATTTGCATCTCTGAATAACTACTCTCATATTGCTTATTTAATTAATAGGGTATATAGATATCATTGTGTGATTACGAATTGCAACATTGCAAAAAACTGCAGTATCTCCCCAAACAGACAGATACTACAGTCAATATTGTTAAATATTTTTTAACATTGCTTTTATAAAACCTATGCTAACAATACCTCTCTTACCTTTTCTTCTATTTCTTCGGCAAGTTCAGGATTGTCTTTCAAAAGATTCTTCACTGCATCGCGACCTTGCGCCAACTTGCTTTCACCATAAGAAAACCAAGAGCCGCTTTTCTTTACTATATTGTTCTCTACGGCTATGTCAAGGATTTCTCCCAAACGTGAAATACCTTCTCCGAACATCAAATCAAATTCTACGGTCTTGAAAGGTGGAGCAACTTTGTTCTTTGCCACTTTTACTTTTACTCTGTTGCCTATTACCTTGTCGCCGTCCTTGATTTGAGATACTCTTCTTATATCCAAACGTACCGAAGAGTAGAATTTCAATGCGTTTCCGCCCGTTGTCGTTTCAGGTGAGCCGTAAAGGACACCTATCTTATCTCTTAACTGGTTTATAAATATACAACAACATTTGGTTTTGCTGATTGTGGAAGTCAATTTGCGCAGTGCCTGAGACATTAAACGGGCTTGCAATCCCATTTTACTATCGCCCATCTCTCCTTCTATCTCACTTTTCGGCGTAAGTGCGGCAACGGAGTCTATAACAATGATGTCAATAGCGCCAGAGGAGATAAGGTTTTCGGCAATCTCCAACGCCTGCTCTCCATTATCGGGTTGCGAAATGTAAAGATTGTCAATATCAACGCCAAGTTTCTGTGCATAAAAAGCATCAAAGGCATGTTCGGCGTCAATAAAGGCTGCGATGCCGCCTTGTTTCTGTGCCTCGGCAATACAATGAGTAGCCAAAGTAGTCTTTCCCGAAGACTCTGGACCGTATATTTCAATTATTCTTCCCTTTGGCAATCCGCCGACACCCAATGCAATATCCAACGAAAGACTTCCCGTTGGTATTACCTCAACTTTATCTGCCTTTCTCTCGCCAAGTTTCATTACCGAACCTTTACCGTAACTCTTTTCTATCTTATCCAATGCCGATTGCAAAACTTTCAGTTTCTCCAACTTCTCATTCTTATTTGCATCAGCAACAACTTCTTTTGCCATAATATTTTATATTGTTTAATTATTAATTTCTAAATTCTGTTTTTTTCAAACCGATTGCAAAGGTAGAAAATTATTTCTTTATAAATCCTTCTCCTTATAAAATTATTCGTATTCAATAAACCGAAGAAAACTTTTTTGAAGACAATCTCCTTAATTGCTGTTTTATGGTTAGGTCAGTGCAATAAAGAATAGCTTTTCTAAAACTCTGAATCTTTGAACTTCTCTATTGTTCTTCTATCTTTCTTTGTCGGTCTTCCTGTATGGGAATCTCTTTTTTCGAAGTACATCAACCGCATCATCTCCACTTTGTCATATTCTGCTTGCGGAGTAAGGTCTTCCATATAGTTACTTACTTCTTTTGCTCCGACACGGTTCTTTAATATCTCTTTAACTCTCACTATCTTTTTTAAAGGATTGAGGTTTATGGTTATAACATCACCGATATTTACATCCTTACTTGGTTTCATTGCCGCTCCGTCGCGAGTTACTCTCCCTAAATCGCAAGCCTCTGCTGCAAGGTTTCTCGTCTTGTATAGCCTTACACACCATAACCATTTATCTATTCTCATAACTTTCCTAAATTTTTAATTCCTACAAAAATACAATAAAATTATCTTCCCCAACTCTCACGGTCAAGGCTTCGATAGTTGATTGCTTCGGCTATATGGCGAGTTTCTATATTCGCCGAATTGTCCAAATCTGCTATGGTGCGCGATACTTTCAATATCCTGTCGTATGCACGCGCCGATAAGCCTAACTTAGTCATTGCGCTTTTAATCAAATTCATTGACTGCTCACTTATTTGACAAAACTCTTTCATTAATTTCGGCGTCATCTGTGCATTACAATGAATACTCTCTATTTCTTTGAATCTTTCCTTTTGTACCTTGCGCGCATTGATAACTCTCTGCCTTATAACTTCGCTTTTCTCCCCCGTTCTCTGCTCCGATAATTCTTTAAACGGAACGGGGACGACTTCAATTTGGATATCAACCCTGTCAAGTAACGGTCCTGAGATTTTAGACATATACCTATTGACCACACCAGCCCCGCAAGTGCAAGGAATGGTAGGGTGATTGTAATAACCGCACGGACAAGGATTCATAGCAGCCACAAGCATAAACGAAGCAGGGTATTCTGTAGTCTGTTTAGTACGCGAAATGGTGATAACTCTCTCCTCCATCGGCTGACGCAACACTTCCAAAACGCTGCGTTTGAATTCAGGTAACTCATCTAAGAACAAAACTCCGTTATGTGCCAATGAAATCTCCCCGGGTTGAGGATAAGCACCACCGCCTACCAATGCAATATCGCTTATCGTGTGATGAGGCGAACGAAACGGCCGCACGCTTATCAAAGAAGACCTAATGCCCATTTTTCCTGCCACGCTGTGAATCTTAGTTGTCTCAAGGCTTTCTTCCAATGTCAAAGGAGGTAAAATACTCGGCAATCTTTTAGCCAACATTGTCTTTCCGCTACCTGGAGCGCCGATTAACAAAACATTATGCGACCCTGCGGCTGCCACTTCCATAGCACGTTTGATATTTTCCTGCCCTTTGACGTCCGCAAAATCCAAATCGTAATTTTCAAGTCCTTTTTCAAACTCTTTTTCTATGTCGATCACTTCTCTTTCTATTGACCCTGTCCCGTTGAAAAAGTCAATCACTTCAAGGATATTATCAACTCCCAAAACTTCCAATCCTTGCACAATAGCGGCTTCCTTTGCGTTGGCTTTTGGAAGAATAAACCCTTTCAAACCTTCTTTCTTTGCTTGCATGGCAATAGGTAACGCACCCTTAATTGGTCTCAAAGAGCCGTCCAATGACAATTCGCCCATAATAAGATATTCACTCAACTTGTCGGGGTTGGCTATCTGTTCGCTCGCAGCAAGAATACCTACCGCCAAAGTCAAATCGTATGCACTGCCTTCTTTCTTTATGTCGGCCGGTGCCATATTTATAACAATCTTTTTGCCAGGTATTTTATATCCGTAGGCATTTAATGCCGATGAAATTCTTTGATGTGATTCCTTTACCGCATTATCGGGTAGTCCGACCAAAAAGAAATTTATTCCCTGCTCAACTGCCACTTCCACAGTTACCGTTGTGGCTATTATTCCCTGAATTGCGCTACCGAAAGTCTTAACTAACATCTCTTTTATGTATTATGTAGAACGTAGTATGTAATATATAACTGTTATTTGGCTTTTTCTAATATTTCTTTCATTATATCTTCGTGCTGAAGATACACTTTAAGACAACTGTCATACGTTTGCGGATTGGTATTGTAGTGATTGCAGATACTTTGTTTATAATCCGCTTTCATTTGTACGGTTTGCAAAGAATCTTTTTCTAAAGTCATTATCATATAATTAGCTTTCTGCATATCTCTAATAATATTTGCCATTGTATCTTCGCTTATCGGAAGATTCAAATTTGTTTCCGTATCTCCAGAGCAAGAAAACAAAAAACAAATACTGCTTATAAATATAATGAAAAAACAAATCCGCCTTATCATCTCAAATATAAAATATCAAAAATCCAATATCTTTTAAATTCTGTCCAATACCGTTTGAATAAGTCTGCTCATTGATTCGTGGTAATCATTTGCAAATGTTCCTTGATAACGGTTGGCAATAACGTTACATATTGTAAGTACATTATGACCTAAATTCTTGCCAAGACAATACAAAGAGGATGTTTCCATCTCGTAATTGGTTATCTTGTAATCATTATATGCAAACTCAGGAAGCCTATCGTTTATCGTGTTATCATATAGCGGCAGACGGATTTCCCTACCTTGCGGACCGTAAAAGCCCGGCGCTGTAACGGTTATTCCTTTTGGCATATCAAATGCAATCTTCTGCACAAGTTCTTCGGAACATTTCACTGCGTAAGGCGTAGGCAAAGGAGCGTTCCAACGCATAAACTCCACAAAATCCTTTTGCAGTTTTTCTTCCATTACATTCGCTTTACTCTTATAGAACCACATCATTCCGTCTATACCAATTACGTACTGCGAACATATAAAGGAATTAATATCCATTGATTTCTGCATAGCGCCTGTTGTTCCTAAGCGGATAAGGTTTAAAGTTGAGAGTTTAGGGTTTTGTGTTCTTTCCTTAAGATTGATATTCCTGCAAGCGTCAAGTTCGGTTATTACAATGTCAAGGTTATCCACGCCCATACCTGTACTCATCGCCGTAATACGTTTGCCTTTGTATGTTCCGGTATGTGTTACTATTTCGCGGTTTTCTTTCTTTACCTCTATTGTATCAAAAAAATCGCTTACTATATTCACTCTTTTCGGGTCGCCTACTAATATTACGTTATCCGCCAACTCATCTGGAAACAGCCTTATGTGATATAAACTTCCGTCATTAGCAAGTGTCAGTTCCGATGCCTTAAAATGATTCATTTTCTTCGCACTTATTTTTTTCTGTTTATTAACTGCTTAGCCAAAGTACGCAAATTCTCTTTCCGTTCTTCCTCCACGGTTATTTTATCCAATGCTTCAAGGGCTTTAATTGTGTATTGACCAATCATTTGTTCCACATCCTCTTTAACATTGTACTTTTCAAACAACTCTATCACCCTTTGCTTTTTCTTTTGGAAGTCCGTAGTTTTCTCTAAGTACCAAGTAATAAGTTCTTTTGCGTCTTCATCGTTGGCTTTTTCAACTGCAGAAAGGAAAAGTATGGTTTTCTTGTTATCAACTATATCACTACCGATAACTTTTCCGAATTCGTTTAAATCACTCCAACAATCCAAAATATCATCTTGCAATTGGAACGCAATACCAAGGTACAAACCGAATTCGCTAAGGGCATTCATACTCTGTGCATCTGCATTGGCGATTATAGCTCCTGTTTTCAGCGAAGCGGCAAGCAAAACGGCTGTCTTAAGGCTTATCATTGTGATGTATTCTCTTCGAGTTACATCATTTCTTTGCTCAAAATCCATATCGTAAGCCTGACCTTCGCAAACCTGAACAAGAACTGAAGTTAAGGTTTTTACTAATGCAGGAATTTTTTCAGTATCGCATTTTAATAAGTATTCGTATGCCTTAGCGTACATGACGTCTCCCGAAAGAATTGCCTTATCCGTACCGAATTTTTGATAAACTGTCGGTTTTCCTCGGCGAAGTGGTGATGCGTCCATTATATCATCATGAAGCAAAGTGAAATTGTGTGCCAACTCCACTGCAATTGCTGCGTTTTCCGCATCTTTTAAGTCTGCCGAAAACATATCTGCAGTCAACATAACCAACAAAGGACGTAATCTTTTACCGCCTAAGGACATCGTATATTGGAAAGGTTCGTACAACATCAAAGGTTGCTTTTCAAAGTTCAGTTTTGCGAACAACTCCGTTACATATTGCTGTATTTTTTCTAAGGATTCCATAACTATATATTATTTTTTTCTAATCTTTATACTCAAAGTAATCGGCAAAGTTAAGAATTTTTCCTTAGATATTTCGTAATATTATTTTAAAAAGTAATTTTTTCATCCTATTATTAAAACCTTTTGCAGTCTTTTTAGTTGTAAAGGCAATTAATTCATTTAAAATTTCATATTTTTGCAAATTAAAACATTTTTATTGCAGAGAAATTAGGAAAGAAAAAGAATTTATGCCGACAAAACATAATAACAAATCATCTATGCCGCAAGAGAAAAAACTTTTGATAGTAGGTAACGCTTCGTCTGTACATACCAATAATTTGAAATCATTGGTCGGAGAATATTTTTCACAAACCGAGATTTTGGACAGCAGGAATTTTTCTTTGCATTCACCGTTTAAACTATTGAAATCTATACTGAACGCAAAGAAAGCGTTAAAACAATTTGCTCCGTCATTTATTATCTTGTATCAAATTGATGTTGCAGCCTTTTTTCTTTCAGTTCTTAACCGTAAGATTCCGAGTTTGGTTGTCGGAATAGGAAGTGATGTTTTGACGGTGGCGGATAAATCTTATTTCAACCGTTTTCTTGTGCGTTATGTGATAAAAAAAGGTAAATATTTCAATGCAGGAAGTATTGCTATTAAAGAGAAAATGCAACAATTGGCAAACCGTCCAATAGAGGTTACCATTGCCAATTTGGGAACGGACGATATTTTGTCTGCAAAGAAACAAAACATAATTTTTTCCAACCGTCTGCATAAAGATTTGTACAATATAGATAAGATTATCAATGCTTTTGCCCTGTTTTTAAGAAACTCAGAATATAAGGACTGGAAACTCGTTATTGCAGCCACGGGAAAAGAAAACGAATACTTGAAACAAGCGCAAGAACTTGGAATAAAAGACAATGTAGAGTGTGTCGGTTGGTTGGATAAGCAAAAAAATGCTTATTATTACTCAATAAGCAAAATTTGGGTGTCATTGGCGCAGAGTGATTCCATAAGTATATCTCTTTTGGAAGCAATGTCGGCAGGGTGTTTGCCTGTTTGCTATGATGTTCCCGCTCTTAAAGGATTTCTTTCCAATAATCAAAACTCAGTCATAATAAATAACTTTGACGAAGATTTCTTTGAGCGTGCCTTAACTATGATTGATGAAAATATAATTGCACAAAACCGCCGTCAAGCGCGGGAATTTTCCGACAAAGACGCTAACCGACAACGATTTTATGCAATATTTAACAAGGAGTTAATGACTAAAGACTAAATCTTAAAAAATTGTTATACTGCAATCAACTTTGGTCTGAGAATCTTCAACTTTGATAAAATTTTATTACCTTTGCAAAAATTTTAATTCAGATATGACGAGTAATTTTGTTGATTACGTAAAGATATTCTGCCGAAGCGGTAAAGGCGGAGCAGGCTGTATGCATCTTTTGCACGCAGCCAAAGAGTTTAAAGGCGGACCTGACGGCGGAGACGGCGGAAGAGGAGGGCATATTATCCTAAAAGGTAACGCTCAACTTTGGACTTTACTGCATTTGAAATACACTAAGCATGTTTTTGCGCAGGACGGAGAACCCGGAGGTCAGAACTTACGGCACGGAGCCAACGGTTCAGACAGAATAATAGAGGTGCCGCTTGGTTGTGTTGTCAAAGACGCAGAAACAGGTGAGCAATTATGCGAAATAACCGAGGACGGCGAAGAAAAGATATTGTTTGCAGGAGGAAGAGGCGGCAAAGGAAATGATTTTTTCAAGTCTTCCACCAACCGAACACCGCGTTTTGCACAACCGGGTGAGGAAGGAACGGAACAATGGGTGATAATAGAGTTAAAAATTCTTGCAGATGTCGGTCTGGTAGGCTTTCCTAATGCAGGCAAATCAACACTTCTTTCCGTTGTATCGGCTGCCAAACCCGAAATAGCCAATTATCCTTTCACGACATTAGTTCCTAATCTTGGCATAGTAAAATACAGGGATGAGAAATCGTTTGTTATGGCGGATATTCCAGGTATCATTGAAGGAGCATCGGAAGGCAAAGGATTAGGGCTTCGTTTCTTAAGACATATTGAGCGCAACAGTATTCTTTTGTTTATGATTCCTTGCGATACGGAGCGTGATATTAACGAGGAATACAATATTCTTTTGAATGAATTGCATACTTACAACCCTGAATTGTTACATAAAGACAGAATATTAGCAATAACCAAATGCGATATGATGGATGACGAAATGATTGCCGAAATGAAAGAAAATATTGCCGTAGATTGCGAAGTTTTCTTTATTTCTTCCGTTGCCCAAAAGGGAATTACTGAACTGAAAGACGCAATCTATAAATATGTAGCAGGTAGTAGGTAGAATGTAGCATATAGTTTTTGTTTTTTATTTATGTTAGAGGAATTATTGGCATTAGATATCGAAGTTTTCCGAGCAATCAATTCACACAGGAGCGGATTTTGGGATTGGTTTTTCAGTATTTTTTCCGCCCATATCACAATAGGGATTGTCGTTGCGTTGATTACTTTTTATGTGATGTACAAAAAAATTTGGAAGTATTGGTATCTGTATATTCTTGTGATTGCGTTGTGTTTTTTGTTGGCAGACCGAATCAGCGTTATATGTTTTAAAGACGTTTTTTGCCGATTGCGGCCTTCCCATGCGTTATCCGATGCCGTTACCGTCAAATTAAAACACTATCATTACTTGATTTATGACAACAAAGGCGGACTTTACGGTTTCGTTTCCTCACACGCAGCCAACACTTTCACCATAATAACATCCATGATATTGATAATGCGAAAAGAAAAAGTAAAGATATTTTACTGTCTTTTGATTCTTTGGGGATTGCTTACGGGTATTTCCAGAGTGTATTGCGGTTATCATTATCCGGGTGATGTTTTATGCGGAGCGTTATTGGGAATCGTTTTAGGATTTGTGGTATTTGCAATTTATAATGCAGTTGCTATTAAGCTAAATTTGAAAGAAAAATCTAAAAATCAATAGTTTTTTATTGTCATTTGTCATGAAAAGTGTAACTTTACACAAAGAAAATCAACTAATAAGCAAAGGAAAGTAAGTTATGGCAAGACCATAAAAGCAACAAAATGCCCTGTTATTTTAATATATAAGTTCCCTTACATTATTGAGAAATAACTTTAAAGTTCTTGCAATAAGTTTTTGATTTCTTTGTCTGAGATGTTACTGCGTTCGTTTTTGTCGTATATATAAAGGAATCCTATCTCCGTTTCATTGGCAGATAAAAGTATATTCAACGATAAAACTCTTGCTCCGCTGGATTTCCCTTTACCCTTTGATGATATTGCCATACGGACTTTATGCAAACCGCCGCCTAAATCCATACCTAATTGATTTTTATCTGAGATATCTTTTCTTAATTGTTGAATATCCTCTTTTAAGGACGGATATTTTTTGCCAAACGTTTAAACTCCTTATCAAAAGGATAATATGTAGTGAAACTATATTTCATCTAATAATTCATCTAACGGTCTGCTCTTAATCTTACCTTGTTTTGCAAGTTTTGCAACTTCCAATGCCTCTTTTATTCCTTGCATAACCTCGTCTTTTGTCGGTTCTTCATCCTCCGTAATGGTAGAATAAGACTGCAATTTTTTATTTACTGAACTTTGCAATCTTTTAAGGTATTTTGTATCTCTTATTGACAAAATTCCCCTTATAATTTCCGTTTGTCTGCTTTCAACAGTCAATGTTTGCATAACAATATCTGTTTATTACGGTTGCAAAATTACGAATAAATTTTCATTACTGGTGCATATTGTCTGAAAATTTTTACTTCCCGTGTTGTCGTATTTTGGCAAGTTTTGATATTTCTCTGCTAATGTGCCGAATCACGAAATTGTTTTCAAGAAATATTTTACTCTTTTCTGAAAATAATTTACTAATTCGGCACTTTATTTTTATGTTGTTATATATAGAGTTACAAATATTAAATTGCCTGTGCGGTTTGCACTGTTTTAATTTTGGATAATATGATTTATTAAAAATCTTACCAATATCGGTTATTATATTTTTTCAAGTTATAGTTCTTGAAACCGTATTTCTCGGAATTTTTTAAATCAATCCTCGGAAAATCCTCATCTTCGTCTTCATTATCTTTGAAAGCGTTTTTGTATTTACCCATATCAATAGAAGCGGATTGGGTTATATTTTCCTTTTCATAGCTATGAGGGATACTTTTTATATTCTCTATCTCGGCAATACGCCTTTTTTGGATCTTTTTTATTGCAAAGGTTTTCTGTCTATATACTTTTATGCTAACCCACAGCGTTATTAAAAGAGTGGCAACGACAAGTCCCATGATAGCATTCTCTATAAAAAAGTAACGGTAAGCACTGTTTTCCAGCAACAGCCCTTTCATTAAGAAAATATCTCCCAAAAACAAGGCAGCAAGAATAATTATCGGAGCAAGGTTTATTTGCTCGTTATCCTCTTCCTCCAATCTTTCTTGTTCTACCCCTCTGTACATACGCATAAAAGGACGGCACATGAACAAAACTAAAAGTACCAGCATATAAACTAAATTCAATATTTCATTTTGCGGAAGAAAAGGAATATTCCAAATAACAAGGAAACAACAGCCTATAACTGCCGGTAAAAAGACGTTGGAGGTTAGATTACTGAACCTATCGCTTATATAGGGATTAAATAATTTCTTTATTTCATGGGACATTGCTATAAACAACCGTGCAGCAATTACAACCATAAGAACAATAAATGTATATTTTAGTATAACACTCGGATAAGTTATTCCCATAAAATCTGTAACAAGGTTCCAAGACCAAAGGTTAAGCAAATGTCCGAAGATGTAGTTACCTGTTATTCTGACAATGGCACATAAAATAACCCAGAATAAGAACCTGCGGATATTCAATCTGTCAGAATTCCATTTAATAAGGAATAAAACTGCAACTAAAGCAAAAATAAAGGTGAAAACTACGGGAGTTAAGAAAACATTATACACATTATCGGCAGAAGACCATAAATCTTGGTCGCTCGCTGCAGTATTGACGCTGTTAAAATCTACAAAACTGTTAAACACTATCATCTTTACACTCATCGTAAAGGCAGGCAGTATCGTAAAAAACTGAAATACCCAGAAAACACATATCCATGCCAAAACTAACAGCACACTGTTATTAACCATTGCAGGAATATCCAGTGTTAAATTCTTTATTTTTTTTATTAAAATTTTTACATCATTCATTTTTGTATAGATTTTATTTTTTTCTGTAAGGAAATGTTCTTTCTTTCTCTTGAAAATCTTGAATGGACTGCACTTCTTGGGCAATCAAAACGAAAATCTCAAGATTATTTTTCTTTAACCATCTCATTCCGTCCGTATCTTTTCTGCACGCAGCAGTAAAATAGATAAGGAAATCGTCTTTTGTATCATTTATCCACTTCTGTGCGTCGGCGTGTCCATCAACTGCTATGGTTATTATGGCAATTGCTTCAAATCCGTTGTCAAATAACCAATGTAAAGCCTGTTCGTCTCCGCGTACAACGTTACTCCACGCTGCAAGTTCGGGATAACCGTTATTTAGCAGGTACTTAAAGAATTTTTTATCTCCTTTAAGTGCCTGCAATAACGCCATCAAAATTTTTATATCGTAATGCAAAAAACTTTTCATAACATATTAACAATACGCTATCTCAATTTCGCACCAAGTTTAGTCTCCAAAGTTTTTACAATTTTGGAAACAACGGCTTCAATTTGCTTATCGGTAAGAGTTTTCTGCTCATCTTGCAATACAATACTTATTGCATATTGTTTCTTGCCCAATTCCTGCAATTTATCATACACGTCAAACAGAGAAACTTTCTTGATAAGTTTTTTATCACACTCTTTAACCAACTGTTCTATTGAAGCAAACTCCGTATCTTTATCAACAACCAACGCCAAATCCCTTTTAACTGACGGAAACTTAGAGATATTTTCGTATTTAACCTCTTTTTTCGGCATAATCTTGATGATAGCGTCCCAATTCAAGTCTGCAAAGAAAACATCTTGCTTAATATCAAATCTTTTCTTTAATTGGGAGTTAATAGTTCCCAAAACGGCAATAGTTTTCTTGCTTTCCTTATTGACAAGAGCCAATCCTTGTGATAAATATGCGACATCGCTGTCTTTTTGTTCGATATTATCCAAATTAATACGCAATCTCTGCAAAATATTCATCACAATATTTTTCAAATAAAAGAAATCCGTATCCTGAACTTTACCTTGCCAAGATTGACCACTCAATTTGCCCGTAATAAATAAAGAAAGATGTTTTTCTTCTTTGAACCTTTTATCTACTTTTAAGTTATCAGGCGCACCGATATTCTTTTGGTAGCAATTACCGAACTCAAAAGTACGCAGATTGGTTATCTTACGGTTGATATTAAACGCAATAACTTCCAAACCTGAATAAAGAAGAGTTTGGCGCATTACATCCAAATCAGTAGATAAAGGATTAAGGATTTTAACACTCTTTTCAATCGGATAATCTTCGTTGTTCTCGTAATAATTACCCACGGTAAGCGAGTTATTCATCGTTTCGTTGAATCCGTTTGCAGCCAAAAACGAAGTAATTGTGTATTGGATTTTCTCTTTATCGGGATTAGGATTGTAAGATAAAGAAGATTTTACTCCTTCAGGGAATTCAATATTGTTATATCCGTAGATACGCAGGATTTCTTCCGCCAAATCGCAAGGACGCGTTACATCAACTTTATTTGTCGGCACATGAGCTACTAAATGTTCGTCGTCAAAGACAGAAGTTTCTATATTCAATCCGTCAAGTATCTCTTTAATTTTCTCTCTTTCTATTTTCTTGCCGATAAGTGAGTCAAGATATGAGAAAGATAAATCAATAACGGCTTTTTCTATTACTTTAGGATAAACATCTTTGATATTACTTGATATTTTTCCGCCTGCAATTTCTTTAATAAGCAAAGCGGCACGTTTCAAAGCGTAGATAGTTATATTAGGGTCGGCTCCGCGTTCGTAACGGAAAGAAGCATCAGTACTAAGTGTGTGATATTTCGCTGCTTTTCTTATGACAACAGGGTTAAAATAAGCACTCTCCACAAAAATTTCCGTTGTAGCGTCAGTAACTCCCGAATCCTGTCCGCCGAATATTCCTCCAAGGCACATAGGTTCCGATTCGTTGCAAACCATTGCCTCTTTACCGTTAAGTTTTCGCTCAATACCGTCCAAAGTTACGAATTTAGTTCCCTCAGGCATTGTTTTAACATTGATTTGATGTCCTTTTATTTTGTTCAAATCAAAAGCGTGTAACGGTTGTCCCGTTTCCATCAAAACAAAGTTGGTAATATCTACAATGTTGTTTATACTTCTTATGCCGATAGAAGCTAAACGTTCTTTCAACCACTTAGGAGATTCACCTACCTTCACATCCGAGATTGTCAAACCCGAATATCTGCCGCATAAACTCTCATCTATATTAATAGGAATATCGTATTTTTCTTCATCAACTGCGAAGTTATCCACTTCAGGTACCAATAACTGAGTTTTTTCTCCCTTTTGAGCAGACAGAATTGCCACCAAATCCCTACCGACTCCCAAATGGGAAGCAGCATCTGAGCGGTTAGCCGTCAAACCTATCTCCAAAACAGCGTCTTCTTCCAATTTAAAATATTCTTTAGCCGGAGTACCTGGCGTACCTGAAGCAAGAACCATAATTCCATCGTGATTATTGCTCAATTGCAGTTCTTTTTCCGAACAAATCATTCCTTCGGATACTTCACCGCGCAGTTTGGATTTTTTAATCTCGAAACACTCGTCCCCGTCATACACTTTAGCGCCGACAGTAGCCACAACAACCGTTTGACCTGCCGCAACATTAGGAGCACCGCACACAATATGCAAAGGTTCTGCCAATCCTACATCAACAGTTGTTATATGCAAATGGTCGCTGTTCGGATGTTCAACACAAGTAAGCACTTTACCTATTACATATTTCTCCATACCGCCTTTAACAGACTCTATTTTCTCCAAACCTTCCACTTCCAAGCCCGAAAATGTCAAAAGGTCGGCAACTTCTTGCGCATTATATTTGGTAGGTACGTACTGCCTAAGCCAATTATACGATATTTTCATTTTATTTATTCTTTATTTAACTATTTCTAACTCTTCAATCAAATTTTTAGCCTCCAAATATTTGTCAATTATCAACAAACAATAGCGGATATCCAAAGTAATGTTACGGCATAAGTCTTTATCGTAAAGAACGTCTGACATAGTTCCTTCCCAATTCCTGTCAAAGTTCAAACCTATCAAATTACCGTTAGCATCCATCACAGGAGAGCCTGAATTTCCGCCCGTAGTGTGATTAGTTGCGATAAAAGCCACTCTGTCTCCGTAAGGAGCCATATCATTTCCGTAATAAATTTCTTTAAGTTTCTTTTCCACAACGTAATCATAAATATTAGGGTCTTCTTTTTCCATAATACCTGCAATAGTTGTGTAATGGCGGTACTGAACTCCGTCTTTAGGTTTGAAAGGTGCTATATTACCGTAAGTAACTCTCAATGTAAGGTTGGCATCAGGGAAAATACCGTCATTCATTGACACGTCTTTATTGCCTTTTGCCTTGTAATTATCCAAAATTCCTGCAACGTGAATTCTATATAAAGAATCAATTTTATTATTATTCTCTTTTAAGCGCAAAGATGTAGAGTTAATGTATTGACCCCACACAGGAGAAAGAAATTCTATTGCACTGTCATCAATAAGTTTCTTATAATCTTTGCGTTTATAGTTTTTAAGCAATTTAGACAGCTTTTCAGGATTGTTAAGTAAGCTTTTAGCGTACATATTTGAAGAATATTTTTCTATACCTCCCATCGCAGCAACTTTATCCCGCAAGAAAGTATAATTATCTCTTGCAAAATCGTTGTAAAATATTATCATCGTGCGTACAAATACAGAACTATCAACTCCTCTGTGCTGTTTAAAATCATTATTATAATATCCTTCCAAAGAAGTCATTATATTATTGGCTTTAGTTTGCAATTCTCCGTCAGGAGTATTTGGGTCAAGTGAAGAATTAATCAAACTAAGCAATAGTCTTGCGTGGTTCATAAAATCACTTGCCAAAACAGCCTCTCCGATATACAATTGTTCCATCTTATACTTGCGGTTTTCGTCATAAAGTTTCTTAAACTGCGGCATAAGTGGGTTATTTATTTCCTGTTGTTGCTTTTTTTCTACGGCGTTAAGAAACTTTAATCCCTTAACTTCGCCTTGCCATTTTTTCCAACCGTTAGCTATTGAAGCAACTGCGGAAGCATAGCGCAAACGCTGGGCAGGTGAGGAGTTCATAGCGTCATAATAAACGTTCAAAATCTCAGTTCTTAACTTAATTCTGGCAGGATCTTCCAAGTTTTGTATATCTTCCACCGCATAAGAGGTTAAAAATTGGCGGGTAGTGCCGGGATAACCCATCACAAAGGTAAAATCTCCTTCGTTTTTGTCCTTTAAAGATATTTTCAAGAACTTTTTAGGTTGATAAGGTCTGTTGTCAGGAGAATAATCTGCAGGTTCATTGTCAGAATCAGCATAAACACGGAAAACAGAAAAGTCTCCTGTATGACGCGGCCACATCCAATTGTCCGTATCTCCGCCGAATTTGCCTATATTGCTCGGAGGTGCGGCAACAAGTCGTACATCTCTGTATATTTTATTAACATACAGCATATATTGATTGCCGTAATACAACGGTTTTACAATAGCTGAAAGATTTGTTCCCTGAGTTTCTTTGTCAATCAAACGGTTTATGTTTTCATTTATAATATTTGTCCGTTCCTGTTCGCTGATTGATGAAGAATTTGCGCCTTTTAATACCTCATCTGTTACATCTCTCATGTATTGAAGCAGAGTTACCGTCAAACCCGGGCAAGGTAATTCTTCGTCTTTGCTTTTTGCAGCGAAACCGTTGGTCAAATAGTCGTGATCCACGGTGGAATGTCTTACAATCTCGCCGTATCCGCAATGATGGTTGGTAAATAAAAGTCCTTGACTGCTTACAAATTCGCCCGTACAGCCTCTTCCGAACAAAACAACCGCATCTTTGATTGAAGGGTTGGTTTCATTGTAGATTTCGTCGGCAGAAATTTTGGCACCTTTGGCTTGCATATCTTTTTGGTTAGCCTTTAAAAGCGAAGGTAACCACATTCCGCCTTGTGCAAACAGGGTATTGGTCATCAAAATACCCGTTACAGCGATACAAAGTAGTAAAATCCGTTTTCTCATATCCGTAATTGTTTTATATGTTCAAAAAATTATCTCCAAAGTTCAGTTTCTGTTTCCCAAAGTTCAATGATTATATCAAAGCCTTCAAAATTTTAGGTTGCAAAGTTAAGAAAAAAAATCCATATTAAGCAATTATCCTTTTCAAATAGTCTGTTTTACAAGATATATCTCCAAAATAACTTTGCCACACTAAGAAATTTTTTTGCTACTTGGCAAGATATTTTTGCCACTTGGCAAGTTACGATGCAAAAAAGGGGGTTTTTTACTCAAGAAAACGGGGTTTTTTGATGTAAAAAAGGGGGTTTTTTCACTACTAACTTGCCAAGTGGCAAAAATAGTCTGCCATCTGGCAAAAAAATCTTTTGATGTGGCAACAATATTTTAACGCCTTTTGCCGCTAACACCTTATATATATTAGATATTTGAGGATTTTAAGCAAATAATTCCCGAGGTTATCATTTTTTTTCTTAATTTTGCAACTCAAAACAATAACGATGATAATTCAACACTTTACATTGTATGAGAATTTGTCAGATTAATACAAAAACTGCGGATATTAACGCAAACAAAGAGAAAATCAAATCTGTTTTATCCTCTTCGGATGCAAATACATTAAACATTTTCGGAGAACTTTCTTTATGCGGCTCGCCTCTTTACAATAGAAATCTATACAATAATATATATAGGGAAACTTCTTTGGCAGGTGATGAACTTTGCAACACAGGTAAATCATTTATAATCGGAACCTGTGTCAAAAATGAGGAAGGTTTCTACAACGGATTGGTATTTGTGGATAAAGGAGAGGTAAGAGCGTTGGCTACAAAGCGCAATCTCGGCCGTTTTGATACAAATTTCTCTATCGGAAACGGAATTGAAGTGTTGGAATACGAAGGCAAAAAAATTGCTTTCGGATTTTATGAAGATATTTTCAATTTTTATCAACGCAAAATAACTGTTGATTGTATTATCTTGTGTTCCGATACGCTTTTTGACAAAGATTATAACAATGAATTGGAAAATGAACTCTCTGAGTACGCAAAAAAGCTCAATACATATATAATATATGTAAATAGAACCGGAGCGGAAGGCAACTTTTTGTTTCAAGGCGGAAGTTTTGTGCTTAATAATGACGGCAAATTGATTGAAAAATTATCTGAATTTGAAGAAGAATGCAGAGAGTTTAAAGAAACAGACAACAACTCTGAACTTTCAACTCTAAACTCTGACAAACAGGAGAGAATTTTCAATGCTTGCGTGCTTGGAATAAGAGATTATTGGCGTAAAAGCGGAATAAAAAAAGCTGTTATCGGACTTTCGGGCGGTATTGACTCTGCTGTTGTGGTTGTTTTGGCAGTTGCGGCATTGGGAAAGGAAAATGTTATCGGAGTTTTGATGCCTTCTGAGTTTTCTTCCGACCATAGCGTCAATGATGCGCTGACAAGTGCCGAAAATTTGGGAATTAAACACTATACAATACCTATTCAAAAGATTTTTGAGGCAACTAAAGAATCTCTTTTACCACTGTTGCATCCTGAATTGACTAATCCGTGCGGTAACTTGGAAACGCCTGCAAATAATACGCACGATACTACCGAAGAAAACTTACAGGCGCGCGCCCGTTGTATGATTGTAATGGCTTTCGGCAATAGATTGGGCGCTGCCATGCTGAATACTTCCAATAAAAGCGAAAGTGCAGTTGGTTACGGAACACTTTACGGCGATGATTCGGGAGCTTTGGGGCCTATCGGCGATTTGTACAAAGAGGAAGTGTATAGTTTGGCGCGTTGGATAAACAGAAACGGAGAAATTATACCGACTAATTCCATTAATAAGGCACCTTCTGCCGAATTACACCCTAATCAAAAAGATTCCGACACACTTCCTGAGTATGAAGTGCTGGATAAAATTCTTAAAGACCATATAGAAAACACTATGTCTGCAGAAGAATTGATTAAAAAGGGATATGACAAAGATATTGTGCAAAGAACTTTACACCTTTATTATATTAATGAATGGAAAAGGCGGCAGGAAGCACCTGCTTTGAGATTGAGCAAAACTTGTTTCGCAACGGATTTTAAAATAAACTATTAACCAATGAGTGATTCAATAAAACACGAATGCGGTATCGCACTTTTGAGATTAAAAAAGCCGCTTGAATATTACCAAGAGAAATACGGAAACACTTGGGCGCTTAACCGTATGTATCTTTTGATGGAAAAACAGCATAACAGAGGACAGGACGGAGCGGGATTCGCTTCCGTTAAGTTTGACACCGCACCCGGCAAACCTTATGTGGATATTGCAAAAAGTAATGCGCAACAATCCATCGCCGAGATTTTTAAAAATGTGTTCAGTAATTATAAACAAATCATCAAAGAGCAACCTGACAAAGCTGAAGACATTACTTTTTTGAAAGACAAGGCAAGATTTTTCGGTGAATTGTTTATGGGTCATTTGCGTTACGGAACTTTCGGCAAAAATGAGCTGGAAAATTTGCATCCTTTCCATAGAGAGAACAATTGGAAGACAAGAGATTTGCTTGTTGCGG
Organism: Bacteroidales bacterium; assembly: GCA_017480245.1. Classification (GTDB taxonomy): domain Bacteria; phylum Bacteroidota; class Bacteroidia; order Bacteroidales; family P3; genus Scybalousia_A. The sequence goes on from JAFVBA010000008.1 coordinate 19,183, forward strand.
GAAATTTCAACCTTACAAACATTGATGAGATGCTTGAAAAGCTGATTTCCTTAGGCCAACACCCTGTTAATACCACCGACACGGCGATTGTTTTGGAAAAGATAGGAAAATTCTTGGACAGAGAGGTACAGGAGTTGTTTGAAAAGCATAAACTCAACAAAGAATCCAATATTCAAATCACTGAATCTGTAAGTAAGGAGATGGATTTGCAGAAAGTATTGGCTAATTCGGTAAAACATTTTGACGGAGGTTATGCTTTTTGCGGTATTACGGGCAACGGTTGTGCTTTTGTGGTAAGAGACGAAAGCGGAATAAGACCTGCGTTCTGGTATGAGAATGATGAAATAGTTGTTGCGGCAAGTGAAAGACCTGCTATAATGACTACTTTTGACGCAAGGGTTGAAGAAGTAAAAGAATTGACACCGGGTTGTGCTTTGATAATAAAAAGAGACGGCACGGTAACGGAAGAAAGAGTTAAAGCGGAGAATAAACCGAATAAAAAGTGCAGTTTTGAGCGTATTTACTTTTCGCGCGGAACTGACAAGGATATTTATTTGGAAAGAAAGGCTCTCGGCGAAAAAATCTTCCCGCAAATATTGGACGCAATAGATAAAGATGTCGCTAACACGGTAATTTCTTACATTCCTAACACTGCTTCGGTCGCTTTTCAAGGACTTGCAAAAGCTTTTGCGGATTATATAGATAATAAACGTATAGAAAAAATCCTTGAAATCAAAGATAACATAACCGAAGAGCGTTTGAAAGAAATTTTCTCTACAACCGTCCGCAGAGAATACATAGTTGTTAAAGACGTTAAGCTAAGAACTTTCATTACTCAGGATAATGAGCGCGATGATATGGTTGCTCACGTTTATGACGTAACTTACGGACAGATTAAAGAGTATAAAGACAATCTTGTTGTCATAGATGATTCGATTGTAAGGGGAACTACGTTAAGGCAAAGCATCATTTCAATACTTGATAAACTGGGTCCGAAGAAAATAGTTGTGGCTTCGTCCGCTCCGCAAATACGTTATCCGGATTGTTACGGCATAGATATGTCAAGACTTGGTCAATTCGTGGCGTTCAATGCGGCGATTACTTTATTGAAAGAACAAGGTAAGCAATCTGTTATTGATAATGTTTATCAAATGTGCAAGAAACAGAAAACGCTTCCGAAAGAAATGGTGATAAATCACGTAAAAGAGATTTACGCACCTTTTACTGACAAACAGATAAGCGACAAAATAGCACAGATAATCACTCCTAAAAATTGTAATGCCGAAATTAAAGTGGTTTATAACACGGTTGAAGACTTGCATTTGGCTTGTCCTGAACATACGGGGGATTGGTATTTCACCGGAATTTATCCTACCGCAGGCGGAAACAAAGTTGTAAATACCGCTTTCATTAATTGGTACGAAGGAAACGATAAACGCGCTTATTAACCTTTATTTAAATACAAACAAACCGCACTGAAATTTTTTAATAAGAGATATATAGAAAATAAGGTGCCGAATCACGAAATCCTTTTCAGAAAACATTTTACTAATTTCAGAAAAGGATTTTTTAATTCGGCACTTTATTTTACTTGATTTTTTTTGCCTGTGCAGCACTCACCACTTTATTGTTATTAATTGGAATTTGCTTTTGAAAAATTGCAATAAAACGATATATTTTTGCTTATATCAATTTGTAATTTTCACTAAATAAAGAGTTTTATTCTTATAAAACTAAAATTTTGTTTGATGATAACGGAAAAATGCGTAAATTTGCAAAAATTTTTTAAAGTTATATACTATGGAACTTAGCGAGCAGGAAATTCAGAGAAGACAAGCGGCTGAGGAATTGAGAAAACTTGGTATCAATCCTTACCCTGCACCGATGTATGAGACAAACAGCGACACGGTAAGCATAAAAAAAGAATTTGAAAGCAAAGAAGAACAATTTGACGTAAGCATTGCAGGACGTATAATGTCAAGAAGAATTATGGGTGCTGCATCTTTTTGCGAAATTCAGGACGAAAAAGGTAAGATTCAGTTATATATCAACCGTGATGAGATATGTCCTAATGACGATAAGACAATGTACAACACGGTTTTCAAGAAACTTTTGGATATAGGCGACATTATCGGTGTTAAAGGCTTTGTTTTCCGCACCAAGATGGGAGAAATAAGCGTTCATGTCAAAGAACTGACGGTTTTGTGCAAGAGTGTGCGTCCGCTTCCTATCGTTAAGGAAAAAGACGGCGTGGTTTATGACGCTTTTACCGATGCCGAACAGCGTTACCGCCAACGTTACGTTGATTTAATCGTCAATCCGCAAGTCCGCAAGACATTTGTTCAGCGTACTTTGATAGTTGATACCATGCGTAACTATCTTAATGAAAAGGGTTACTTGGAAGTGGAGACTCCTATCTTACAACCTGTTTATGGCGGTGCTGCTGCAAGACCGTTCAAGACACATCACAACACGCTTGATATGGATTTGTATTTGCGTATTGCCGATGAGTTGTATTTGAAGAAACTTATTGTCGGCGGATATTCGGGTGTGTATGAGTTTTCCAAGGATTTCCGTAACGAAGGTATGGACCGTTTCCATAATCCTGAATTTACGCAGATGGAATTGTATGTTGCCTACAAGGATTACTTCTGGATGATGAATACCGTTGAGGAAATGGTGGAACGTATCGCCTTGGCACTTCACGGAACAACCAAAGTACAGGTCGGAGAAAACGTTATAGATTTCAAACGTCCGTGGAAACGCTACACAATGTACGAAGCCATAGAACATTTTACGGGTATAGATATTTCAAATATGGACGAGGCGCAGTTAAGAGCAACTGCGGAAAAACTTAATGTACCTGTAGATGACACAATGGGCAAAGGTAAGTTGATAGATGAGATATTCGGCGAAACTTGTGAGGGAAAACTAATCCAACCTACTTTCATCTATGACTATCCTATTGAAATGTCGCCGTTAGCAAAGAAACACCGTTCAAGAGAAGGGCTTGTAGAGCGATTCGAAGCCGTATGTAATTGCAAGGAAATCTGCAATGCGTACAGCGAATTGAATGACCCGATTGACCAACGTAAGAGATTTGAAGACCAATTGGAACTTGGCAAACGCGGAGACCCTGAAAGTATGGTTTTGGACGAAGATTTCTTGCGCGCAATTGAGTACGGAATGCCGCCGACGAGCGGTTTGGGCATAGGAATAGACCGTTTGGCAATGATGATGACCAACTCCAACTCCATTCAAGACGTTTTGTTCTTCCCGCAAATGAAACCCGAAGTTCAAGAGGCTGTTTCAACCGATGAAGACTTCATTGCAAAAGGAATACCTGCGCAGTGGATAGAACTGATGCACAAAGCAGGAATAGGATGTATGGAAAATTTGAAATCTGCTAACATCAACAAATTGTTTAATGACTTAAACGGTCTGCGAAAGAAGAACAAATTGGACATTCCTGCCTTGAAATTGGAAGAACTTAAGGCTTGGGCAGAATAATATAGTATGTAGTAATTGGCATATAGCATATTGCCTTTTTGATATGCTAAACGCTGTATGAATCTATGAAAAAAAATTCTTATATACCTTTGATTGTAGCCGTGTCAATAGTCGTTGGCATGGCTATAGGTTTTTTCATTTTGGGAAAACAAAATCAAAACACTGCGTCTTCTTATTCCAAAAACGCAAAAATCAATTATGTTTTGGAATTAATAAATAAGGAGTACGTGGATAAGACAGATAAAGATTCCTTAACCGATGAAGCAATACGGGCATTGCTTACCGAACTTGACCCGCACAGTGTCTATATGACGGCAGAGGAAGTCAAAAGAGAGAATGACGCATTGAAAGGCAACTTTGACGGTATCGGCGTTCAGTTCCGTATTGTTGATGACACTATTGCGGTAGTCAGGACGATAAATGGCGGTCCGAGTGAAAAGGTAGGTATTCTTGCCGGCGACAGAATAGTTAAAGTTGATGGCAAAGGACATAAGAATATAACCAATGACACTGTTTTTCATCTGTTGAAAGGAAAACGCGGAACGAAAGTTAATCTCAGCATCAAAAGAAAAGGAATCAACCATTTGATAGACTATACCGTTACAAGAGATGTAATAAAAACTCAGGCGGTAAGGTATGCAGGAATGTTAAATAGCAATACGGGCTATATAAAATTAGATGAATTTACGGCAACATCGCACGAAGAAGTCGCAAATGCACTGCGCAGTTTGAAAAAACAAGGAATGAGCCAGTTGATATTTGATTTGCGCGACAACGGAGGCGGTTATTTGGACCAGGCAATAGCAATTGCAGACGAGTTTATCCCTAAAGGAGATTTGATTGTATATACTGACGGAAGATTCCGCGGAAGAAATGATGCTTATGCCACATCGGGAGGATTGTTTGAGGAAGGAAAACTTATTGTTATGATAAACGAGATGTCTGCCTCGGCATCGGAAATCGTCAGTGGCTGTATTCAGGACAACGACAGGGGAAAAATCATCGGCAGACGTACATTCGGCAAAGGTTTGGTGCAGGAACAAAGAACTCTTCCCGATAATTCCGCAATCCGATTGACTGTTTCCCGTTATTATACCCCGAGCGGAAGATGTATTCAGCGTCCTTATATCAAAGGCGACCCCGATAAATATTTTGAAGACTTTGTTTTACGTTTCGCAAACGCAGAAAACGACAGCGACACCGTAACTCACGACGAGAAATTGAAATACAAAACCAAAGAAGGCAGAACCGTTTATGGCGGAGGAGGCATTGAACCCGACATAACCATACCTTATTCCGTGCTGAAACGTTCCGCTTATTTCAATTCCTTATTTAAAAACGGTTTGATATACAAATATTGTTTTGATTACGTTGATAACAACCGCAGTTTCTTCAAGCAATATACTGACGGGGAGGATTTTCTCAATCGTTACGAAGTTGAGAACAATAACTATAACAGTCTTCTTGCTTTTGCCGCAAAAAACGGCATTGAGGTCAAGAAACTTTCCGCCAAAGAGGGTGAAGAAATCAAGAAATTGATGAAAGGTTACATTGCGCAGAGCCTTTACGATGACGAATACTTTTATAAACTTTATATAACCATTGATACCGAACTGCAGATGGCAACGGCAAATTTCTAAACCGCAAGCCGTAAAAATAATATAAGTGATTAGTAAAGTAAAGTGCGTGATTAATCCACTAATCACGCACTTTATTTTTGCCGCAAGGCTTAACGGTTTTTATTTATCTTTTTTCAATGCACGGTGTTCTTCATTTAAACCTTTTACAATTTCATCCGTTATGTCCATTCCTTCGTCAATGTAAAGTGCAGGGCCGTTATATTTGGACATACTCAATATTATATTGTATTTGTCGTGTTTGGAATTGTAATCTTTCACAAACGCCAAAACGGCATTCAACAGTTTTTCGTTTTGCTGCGCAACTTCTTGTTGGAATTGTGCAGGTTGCTGCTGCATAGCCTGAGAAAGTTGCTGTTCTCTCTTTTGAAATTCCTTTTCTTTGGCTTCCTGTTGGGTGCGGGTCATATTCATACCGCCGTTTTTCAGGTATTCTTGCTCTTCTTTCTGCAATTGAGTATATTGATTCTTCAAAGAGTTTTCTATTTGTGATTGTTTTGCCTGCAAATCCTTCTGCATTTCCACCGCATATTCGTATTGCGCCATAATTGTGTCGGTGTTGATGTAGGCAATCTTCAAATTACCTGCCTGAACAACCTTTTCCGCTTTTACTTTGGTCTCGGTAACATTCGTTCCTTTCTTGCAAAGGGCGATAACTCCGACGATAAGAGCCGCACAGGCAACCAAAAGCGCCGCAATCAACAGGCCTTTATTGTTTTTTACGGCAGGTGCTACGTTATTTATTGATTTGATTTCGTCAGCATCTTGATTGGCTGATGTATTAACTGAATTTACTTGTTCTTCTGTGTGATTGATGTTAATGTTTTCTTCCATTGCTTTTTAATTTTTTAGAAATTCGGTTGCAAAAGTACAAAATAATTCTTAACTGTATGACCGTAAAGCAATAATTTTTGTTTTGAAACACATTCGTATTGATAATAACGTCCCAAGTGTTGATACTGACGTCCGAATTGTTGATGTTAGCGTCCCAAATATTGTTCGCAGCGTTGGAATACATGCCTATTCCATTTCGAGTACGTACGTATTCTGACAAAAACTCAACATTTGGGACACTAATCACAACAAATCAGGCGCAAATCCCAAGAGTTGGGATGACAAACAAAAGAGAGAAATAAGAAACAGACATAAAACAATTACTGCATTAATCTTTGCAGAGACGGAATGAAATTTATTCAAATAAATTCTTGTATTTCAAGAAACTTTTGTACTTTTGCAGGTGCAATCGTGCTTATGACTAAAACTATTATTTCACATTCAAATTAAGCCTCAGAAACTTCCTTTGAATTTTACAAGAAATAATATTTTCGGTTGTAAAGTTATCAGATTATATCTGATGCTTAGAGTTATGTTATTATGTTTCACCTTTTGGTGTAAATGTATAGATTCTATCTAAGCGAGGGTGTTAATTCTGAGGCTTTACCCGAATGTGAATAGAGGAAGATATTTACACTTTATTTCTTTCCCGAAATCTTAGTTTCTGCTCAGCACACAGTAAAAATTAATTTATTAACAAATTAAAAACAAAAAAAGATGAGAAACAGACTAAAATCAATTATCGCAATTGTCTTTGCGGTAGTAATGTGCGAAAATGTTTGTGCGCAAGAAACACAAATAGATTCAGCAAAATTTGAATTCCTATTAGGTGTGGAGTCTTATATAGAGCAAGATTATATAAGAGCAGCGTATTATTTCACAAAATCAGCAAAACAAGGTTTAGTAGATGCACAATATATGCTAGGAGTTTGTTATGCTGAAGGAGATGGAGTAGTACAAGATTACAAACAAGCTGTTTATTGGTACACAAAAGCAGCAGAACAAGGTTTGGCAGAGGCACAATATAATTTAGCGTTGAAGTATGCTAACGGAGAAGGTGTAGTACAAGATTACAAGCAAGCAGTGTATTGGGCAAAGAAAGCGGCAGAACAAGGTATTGCAGAGGCACAATATATTTTAGGGGTTTGTTACTATGAA
>JAFVBA010000009.1 GCA_017480245.1 Bacteroidales bacterium
ACTTTTTAAATTTCTACCCCACCACTACACCACAAGTTTGATAAATTATGCACAAATTTGGATAAATTAAAATCGTTAAATGCTTAAAAATAGTACAATTATATTCAAATATGATTAAATAAGATTATATTTCTAACTCCCATCCGGAGTACTCTTTTTAAGCAATTAACCGATTGAATTTAATATTCAGTCGGTTTTTCTTTTTATTCGGTAATGATTTTCCCCAAAAATCTATCCACAAGATTTATTCTCAACCAATAAACACCTCAAAATATCATTTTAAGTTACATTTTAATAATTTATCCGAATATCTAAGTTCGCTGCAATTAAGCAACAAACTTCTTTGTTATAATATCATTTACATATAATTCTAATGAAAAAAAACGAGGAGTTATAATAAAAAATCATTGAAAAATTTTGTCAGTTCAAATAATTGCAGTAATTTTGCAAACTCAAAAAAAATTGTTACAACAATGGCAAAGAAACAGAAAGACGTTAGAGTACAGGTTATATTAGAATGTACAGAGCAGAAGGCATCAGGAGTTCCGGGAATTTCACGTTATGTAACGACAAAATCAAAGAAAAATACTCCTGAGAGATTAGAGTTAAAGAAATACAACCCTTATTTGAAAAAAGTAACGGTACATAAAGAAATTAAATAATAAGGAGAACAGAAAATGGCAAAGAAAGTAGTTGCAACATTGAAGACTAAAGACGGTGCAAGTTTTGCAAAAGTTATCAGAACTGTCCGTTCCAAGAAAACAGGTGCATATATCTTCACTGAGGAATTAATGCCTGCTGAACAAGTTAAAGAAGCTTTGGCAAAGAAGAAATAATTGCAGAAAACAAGCATTATTCTTAGTAAAAATAATCGGTAGTTGGTTCTTCTGAATAGCAAGAATCAATTACCTTTTTTATTATAAAATTCAGTAATTATGGGAATTTTTTCATTTTTCAAAAAAAAGGACAAGGAAACTCTTGACAAAGGTTTAGAAAAAACCAAAGAGAGTGTTTTCAGTAAAATTTCTAAAGCAATAGTCGGCAAATCCACTATTGACGATGACGTATTGGATAATTTGGAAGAAATTCTCATCGGTGCGGATGTCGGAGTTGAAACAACACTTAAGATTATTGACAGAATACAAAAGCGTGTTGCCAAAGACAAATACGTAGGCACGGCGGAATTAACCCGATTGCTTAAAGAGGAAATAAGTTCTCTTATGCAGGAAAACGTTATCGGTAACGAGCCTTTGGATTTTTCTTTCCCGAAAGGAGAAACTCCTTACGTAATATTGGTTGTCGGTGTCAATGGTGTTGGAAAAACTACGACTATCGGCAAATTGGCTTACCAGTTTAAGCAAGCAGGCAAAACGGTTGTACTCGGCGCTGCCGACACTTTCCGAGCTGCCGCAATAGACCAACTGAATATTTGGGCGGAAAGAACAGGCGTTGATATAGTTGCTCAACAAATGGGTTCAGACCCTGCAAGCGTTGCCTTCGATACGCTTAAAAGTGCGATAGCAAAGCAAGCCGACGTCGTAATTATTGATACTGCGGGACGTTTGCATAACAAAATAGGCTTAATGAACGAATTGAGCAAGATAAAAAAGGTTATGCAAAAACTTATTCCTAATGCTCCTGACGAGGTATTACTTGTCTTGGACGCATCTACAGGACAGAACGCAATAGAACAGGCTAAGCAATTCACGCAAGCAACAGAGGTTACCGCACTTGCCCTAACCAAACTGGACGGAACGGCAAAGGGCGGTGTAGTTATCGGTATCAGCGATATGTTTAAGATACCTGTTCGCTACATCGGACTTGGCGAGAAAGCGGAAGACCTACAGATTTTCAACCGTGAGGCATTTGTGGAAACGTTATTTGAAAACACGGCAGAGAAATCGGAATAAATATTCACGACATTGCAAAACAATCCAAAAAAACAACAACATAAAACAACAATTTCTGAAAACGGCTTAATAAAGTAACTAACCTTTAAAATTTAATAAGAAATGAAAAAAATTTTAGTTGCATTAGCAGCAGTCGTTTGTGCATTAACTTTAAACGCACAGGAAAACAATCAAACAAAATCCTGCAACAATAACGAAAAATCTTGTTGCAGCGAAACAAAGTCTTGTTGCAAAAAAGTAAGTCCTCATCATTTTACGATGAGTTTGGGGTACGGTTTTTCTTTATCGGAAGACCATGACGCCTTATTGCTTAATTACAACTCGGACAGCGACCACAACTCCAAAATGCGCCACGGCATTGACTACCGATTTGATTACGATTATAATTTTCACAAAAACTTTGCCGCAGGTGCAGTATTCAATATGTACAATTCGTTTGATTCTTACTACGCAGGTGACAAGAGTTTAGGTTCTTCTTCAGACGACAGATGGTTGTTCTATGTCGGACCGTCATTTACCGCACACACCGATTTAATTAAAGAACATTATACCCTTTTTGCGAAAGCCACGGCAGGATATTTGAACTTCCGTAACGCACAACGTGCATTAGTCAATACAACTGACGCATACGGCAACCAGACAACAACAATTGCAAGCACAACTTACAAACGTGCAACATTCGGTTACGGATTAAGTTTGGGTATGAGTTATCTTTTGAGCAAGTATTTCTCAATTGATTGTTCTCTTGGCTATCTTGGCGGAAGTGTAAGCAAATTGAAAGCAGCAGATAACACATTTGATTTGGACGAAAATGAGAATCTTTCCCGAATAAACTTAAATGTCGGCGTTAAAATCAAATTATAATAAAACCTTAATGCAGAAAACGAAAATAAATCTTGTAAGTCTCGGTTGTTCAAAGAACACTGTTGATTCCGAATCACTTGCAGGTAAATTAATACACGAAGGTTTTTCCGTAAAATTTAATATGGAAGAACTTTCTTTTGATTTTATTATAATCAATACATGCGGTTTTATAGACAAAGCCAAAGAAGAAAGTATCAATACTATATTGGAGTTTATCAACTTGCGCAAAGAAGGGAATAAAAACTTCAAAATAATTGTCTATGGTTGCCTCGCACAGAGATATAAAAAAGATTTGGAAAAAGAACTGCCCGAAATAGATTTTTTAGCAGGAATAATGGCAGACAAAGACATTATAAAATATGTTCTAAGCACGAATTACAATGAGCAACGTACAGAATCGGCAAACACAAATGCCAAACGTTCGCTTTCGGGTGCCAAACACTATGCTTATATCAAAATTTCGGAAGGTTGCGACCGCAGATGCTCTTTTTGTGCCATACCTTTAATAAAAGGGAAACACGTTTCGCGCCCGATAGAAGATATTGTAGAGGAAACAAACGCCTTGATAAAACAAGGAGTTAAGGAAATAATCCTCATTGCTCAGGATACATCGTATTACGGTTTGGATTTGTATGGCAAAAGATGCCTTTACGATTTATTGAAAGAACTTTGCAAGACAGACATTCATTGGATTAGACTGCAATACTCCTACCCTAACCAATTCCCTGTTGAAATTTTGGATTTAATGAACGAAGAAACCAAGATTTGTCATTATTTAGATATGCCGTTGCAACATATCAACAACAGAATTTTAGATTCTATGAACCGCAATATCACTTCTGCAGAAATTATTTCTCTTATTAATAATGTACGCGCGCGCGTGAAAAATATTGCATTCCGTACTACGTTGATTGTCGGCTACCCTACCGAAAACAAACTGGAATTTAATGAACTGAAAACATTTGTCAAGGAAATAAAATTTGACCGTATGGGCGCTTTTACTTATTCCAAAGAAGAGGGAACGAAAGCCGCTGAACTAAATGACAACGTTAGCGAAAAGGAAAAGCAAAGACGTTTGGATGAATTGACCGAAATCCAGCAGGAAATATCTTTTGAACTTAATCAAAACAAAATCGGCAAAACCTTTGAGACTATTATTGACCGCAAAGAGGGTGAATATTTTGTCGGACGCACACAGTACGATTCTCCCGAGGTTGATAACGAAGTTTTGATTGCAATAAAAGATAATCCGACCTTACAAATCGGAGAATTTTACGATATAAAAATCACGGATTCCTCAGAATTTGACCTTTACGGCACACTTGCTTAAAATAAATTAACTGTTTGCTACACAGAAAGTTTATTATTATCAAAATAAAGTGCCAAATCAGTAAATTGTTTTCAGAAAAGAGTAAAATGTTTTTTGAAAACAATTTTGTGATTCGGCACTTTAATCAAACCTTTCCTTTTCGCCGTATTTTTTTATCTGTATTCACAAATTTTTTTTTGAAAATAATCGTTTGAAAATTAGCATAGTCATCGGTTATTAACAATGAATGTTTATAAGTTTATATTTTTTTTTGGCGTTATGTAATTTTTTATGTGTACTTTTGCTAAACGAAACAACAAGGTAGAGTATTAATAAAATTTTAACCATAAAAACAACACAAATATCAGGATATGAACACTATACATATTGTTAAGAGAGACGGAAAACAAGAAGTATTTTCCATAGACAAGATAAAAAATGCCATAAGAAAGGCTTTCCTTTCAGTAGGTGGATATGCAACTGAATCTGACTTGACAGAGATTCTTTCACGCGTCAATATTAAAGACGGAATGACGGTTGAGGAAATCCAAAATCAAGTTGAAATTGCATTGATGGCAGAAAAATATTATGCAGTGGCAAAATCCTATATGCTTTACCGCCAAAGACATCAAGAAGACAGAGAGACGACAAGCAAAGTTAAGTTCCTTTTGAACTATTGCGCCGCAGAAAACGCTGCAACAGGCTCTAAGTTTGATGCGAATGCTAACGTTGAGTCAAAGAATATTGCAACGCTTATCGGAGAATTACCGAAACAAAATTTCATCCGTCTTAACCGCAGAATGCTTACCGACCGTTTGAAAGAGATGTACGGAAAAGATTTCTCCGACCGTTATCTTTATCTGTTGGAAAACCACTTTATTTATAAGAATGACGAAACTTCTTTGGCAAATTACTGTGCTTCCATTACGATGTACCCATGGCTTTTGAACGGAACGGCATCTATCGGCGGTAATTCCAAAGCTCCTACCAACTTAAAGTCATTTTGCGGTGGTTTTATCAATATGGTGTTCATGGTTTCTTCAATGCTTTCCGGTGCATGCGCAACTCCTGAGTTCCTTATGTATATGAACTATTTTATTCAGAAGGAATACGGTGAGGATTACTATTTGAATTCTGACAAAGTGGTAGATTTGTCTGCTAAACAGCGTACTTTGGACAAGGTTATTTGTGATTGTTTCGAGCAAATCGTATATTCTATCAACCAACCTACAGGAGCAAGAAACTTCCAGGCAGTATTTTGGAATGTTGCTTACTATGACAAATATTATTTCGAAAGTTTGTTCGGTGAATTCTTTTTCCCTGACGGCAGCCGTCCTCATTGGGACAGCCTTTGCTGGTTGCAAAAACGTTTTATGAAATGGTTTAACAAGGAAAGGACTCGTACCGTTCTTACATTCCCTGTTGAGACTATGGCGTTGCTATCTGACGGCGATGATTTCAAAGATAAAGATATGGCGGACTTCACTGCAGAGATGTATGCTGAGGGACATTCATTCTTTACTTATGTTTCAGACAACGCAGATTCGCTTTCATCTTGCTGCCGTTTGAGAAACGAAATACAAGACAACGGTTTCTCTTATACATTGGGCGCAGGAGGAGTATCAACAGGCTCAAAGAGTGTATTAACTATCAATTTGAACCGTTGTATTCAGTACGCAGTAAAACAAAATATCCCTTACTTACAATATATAGAAGGTATAGTAGATTTGATGCACAAAGTACAGACAGGATATAACGAAAACCTGAAAATGCTTTACAATAACGGAATGTTACCTCTATTTACAGCAGGATATATCAACCTTTCACGTCAATATCTTACCATCGGAGTAAATGGAATGGTAGAAGCAGCACAGTTTTTGGGCTTAGAAATAAACGACAATCCGAAATACGAGAAATTTGTTGCCGACATATTGGGTATAGTTGAGAAGTTGAACAAGAAATACCGCACAAAAGAATTAATGTTCAACTGCGAAATGATTCCTGCTGAGAATGTAGGAGTAAAACATGCGAAATGGGATAAAGAAGACGGCTATCAAACCTTCCGTGATTGCTACAACTCTTATTTCTATATAGTAGAAGATGATTCTTTGAACGTTTTGGATAAGATTCGTCTGCACGGGAAACGCTATATTGAGCATTTGACAGGCGGAAGTGCGCTTCACTTGAATTTAGAAGAGCATTTGTCTCAGGCACAATACAGACAAATACTTAAAGTTGCGGCAAAAGAAGGATGTAATTACTTTACGTTTAACATTCCTAACACTATATGCAACGATTGCGGCCATATAGACAAACGTTATTTGAAAGAATGTCCTTCATGCGGTTCAACAAACGTTGATTACTTGACAAGAATCATCGGATATATGAAACGTGTAAGCAATTTCTCCGTTGCACGCCAGAAAGAAGCCGCACAAAGATATTATATCAACGTAAATAAAAACGAAAAACACATACAAGAACCTTTACCTGCCAGACATATAGAATTTTCTAAGGAACAGGAAAAGGCAATAGCAGAAACGCTTGCATAACATATAGTATATAGAACGTAGCATGTAGTATGTATGACCTGACGGGACGAAATATATACTTCATGCTACGTTTTTTTGTACCTATGTTATATAATACTACTCCGATGTCCCAAATTAAATGCTACATACTACATGCTAAATAATATATGTTATATGCTACATGCTAAATACTACATAAAATAAACTTTTTACAATGTTAAAATATTTTAATTACGATATTGTTTTCCAGGAAATCCCCAATGAAGTTACTTTGGCGGTGAATTTCTCTCTTTGTCCCAATCATTGCGAAGGTTGTCATTCACCTTGGCTTTGGCAGGACAGAGGCGAAGAGTTTGATTTACAGACTTTGGACAATCTTATCAGAACTTATCACAGCAATTTCACTTGTTTTGCTTTTATGGGCGGAGATAACGACCCCGAAGCAGTGAATAAAATGGCTGAATACATAAAAGAAAACTATGAAAATATCAAAACGGCGTGGTATAGCGGCAAGGACGAGATATCAGATAAGATTGAAATAAAAAATTTTGACTATATAAAAATAGGTAGTTACAAAAAAGAATTCGGAAGTTTGAAAGACAAGACGACAAATCAAATTTTATGGAAGATAAACGGCGATTTGTCAAAAGAAGATATCACCTATCTTTTCCAAAAACGGTAATTAGCAAAACAAATTTTAGTAAGCAAAAAAGGCAATTCAGATAAAATTTTCACTGTTTTGATGCAGTTAAAATAATGTGGCGAATCAGTAAATTCTTTTTTGAAAAGAGTAAAATGTTTTCAGAAAAGAATTTCGCGATTCGGCACTTTATTTTTGTGAAATCAAATTGCCAAATTTTCTCTTTTTGATTTGTTGTTGTGATAATTTATAAAGGATTAAAGAGATGAAATTTCAAGAAAGCAGCAGACCTTTTTACTAAATTTAGCTGACTTTTTTGTAATCTTTTGCAGATTTTTTGCAAAAAATTTCATGTTTTTGTGTCTTTTTTGAGAAAAATCATTAAATTTGCAACTCAATTCATAAAAACGATAAGTAAAATGACATCAATAAAAAAAGTAATTGCTTATACATTGTGTACGATTAGTTTTTTTTTAATTAACAATCAAACACTTAGAGCTCAAAATTCAGCAGAAACTACAGGACAGGGATGCGCACATGTTGAAATATTTGAGATGATTAACGATGATACTGTGAGTTTCACTGCGTCAGATAGAAACCTCGGGCTGTTTCTTTCCTGTGATAGATGGAAAAGAGTTTTGTATCCTTATGGATTCGCCCCTGGTTACCCGGATCCCGACAAAGGATACTATACTTATGAAAAAATAACGTATGCTCCTCCGACGGAATTCAACAAAGGAGACAAAATTACTTTACCTGCAGATGACTGTTGGAGTGAAATGTTCTCTTTTGATTACTATTTCCCGCCTAAAGAGGACTCCGATACTCCGGGATTCAGTTTTTACTTCTACGATGAGTCGTATAACATTGTTATGGCGAACTCTAACGGCGGTCTTCACATGTTTAACACCTCAAGTCCGCTGCTTACTTATGCTATAGCCAATAATAAAAATCTTTATCAGAAACCTACGTACGGTAACTACTTATATTGTCCTTATTCCACCTCGCAAACATTTCCTGACAATAGGACACAATGGGGTTCATACGCCTCTCCGGTTTTAAATTCCATCAACGGACCGTTCTGCGACATCAATTACGGGTTGGCAAGCGGCAATCAAGGAATGTATATCAACTTTATAGGCGAATACCCTTGCCGAATGTGTATATTATCTTTCAATGACATTCCGATGTATGGCAATGACAATAAAGACACTGCACGTATTACTTCAATGATTGTGCTGTATGAGACGACAAATGTAATAGAGTTTTACATGAAAAGGAAACCTGTATTTACTTCAACCAATGGTTCCAACGCTATATTGGGAATTCAAAACGTCGATGGCACAAAATCAACTACTATTACCAACAATAACTACACAGCAAAAGGCGCTTCAAAAACACAATCCTACAATAACACGGTATGGGAAGCCACAAACGAAGCATGGCGTATCTCTCCGACGGGAGAATTGACCAAATCATTTGCATGGTATAAGAAAAACACGGAAGGAAATTTGAAAGACTCACTTCAACTTTTGGTAGAATCAAACGATCCTCAAACAATAGATGCAAATCCTGAGTTAGACGAGGGGGACACTTGGTACTATGCTAAAATGATTGTAACACGTATGGAAGACGGATTGGAATTTGAGGTATGGGATTCAATACTCGTTCATCCGTTGGACGTTCCTGCTTTAACCATTTCGCACAACAGCGCCGACAATCCCGAAACTGTCAAAATGAATTCCGACAGCCTTTCAAGATATGACACAATCTGCGCAGGCGATAGAGTAACCTTTAGATTCAAAGGCGGGGACGAATACCATTTTGTTGAACCTGCAAGTTTGGCTGCCCAACAAATCTTAAACGGTACGGCAACCATTTATCAAAATCCGGATGTTGAGAAAGTATTTTATAAATTCCAGGTAATAAATTTCAAAAACGGAAACAAAAACGACACAGTCTGCAAAAGATATGACTCAGTCTATATAGTCAATAGAAAAGTTGCGGTCAATATAGGTAATGACTCTGCCGTATGTCAAGGACAAAGCGTACTGTACTTTGATACTCTGAAAGAGAATACTGGAGATTATCTTTGGACTTTCAATTCCGTTGTCAGCACTGTTGATTCTGCTTTATTCGTTCCTGAAAACAGCGGTACTCTTACTTTAAAACTGACTGACAACAGGGCATGTTCGGCTACCGACGAGGCGCAGATTAATGTTATTAAGTATCCTGTGATAACTATTGAGGGAGATAAGGACATTTGCAACGGAAGTTCCACTACCCTAACCGCAAAACACGACGCAGACGGTGTGCTTTACCAATGGTCTAACGGAGGTAACGGAGCTTCTATCACAGTACAGCCACAGGTAACCACAGATTACGAAGTCAATGTAACAACTGATACCGCACTTTGCACAAGTACTAAATCTACAACGGTTAATGTATATCCTATTCCGCAGATTCAAACTTTGGAAGACGCAAAAATATGTGCAGAAGAGACGGCTCTTATAGGTGTTACAGGAGAAGCCGAGCGTTATGAGTGGTCTTCCAAAGATGCTTCGGTCAATCAAGGTACTTTAACCGAATATACCGTTTCTCCTGAGACAACTACACAATACACGGTTACGGCTTACAATAATCCAACATTGAATTGTCAATCTTCGGCAACGATGACTGTCTTTGTTGAGCAAAAACCTAATCCTGTCATTGCAATGTCTCCTGAGTTTATCGATGAATTGACTCCTGTTGTCGTATTTACGGACAATACTGTCGGAACTGTAGATAGGTTATGGGAGATTTCGGACGGAGCAACCTCAACGGATAAGAATTTCAGGCATACTTTTGAACTTGAAGACTCAATTGCAACCTACTATGTTACACTTATCGGTTATACGGGCTTTGGTTGTACGGATTCCGTTACTAATGAGATTTCCGTAATAAGAGACCATCATATTTGGGCGCCGACAGGTATTTATATTCACTCAACTAATCCTTCCAACTCAAGATTTCAGTTGAATGTCGATGCCGTTGAGGATTTCAATCTCAAAATTTTTGACCGTTGGGGTACGGTAGTATTTGAAACAAATGACGTTACTCAGTCATGGGATTGTACCTACAAAGGAAAACCTGTGCAACAAGGAGTTTATTCCTGGTATGCAAGTTATCACCACTCCGATTCACCAGACAGATTGATGCAAAAAGCAGGTACATTTATGATTTACAATTAACAAATCAAATAAAACACTGAACTAAAATGAACATTGAAGAAAACTTTACCTTGATAAGACAACTAACAGAGGCGGAACAGTACGAAGAAGCTTTAACTGCTGTTAATAACTTATTGGAAGAAGACAAGAAAAACGATTTTGCTTGGTATCTGAAAGGAAATATATTCAAAAAACAGGAAAAATGGCAGGAGGCAATCAACTCTTATACCGAAGCCATCGCCATCAATCCTAAGAATCCGGCAACTACAATGCGCAGAATCTGCATTGACATTCTGAACTTCTACGATAAAACTCTTTACAATCCATAAAAATTCAGTAATAAACCTTAAAAGAATGTGCCGATAAAATAAGACGGAAATAAAGTGCCGAATCATAAAATTGTTTTCAGAAAACATTTTACTCTTTTCAGAAAACAATTTACTGATTCGGCACTTTATTTCAACTATACTAAAACGGCGTTTTGATTTACTTCAAAATCTCTTAGCAAAACGGAAGTTTATGTCCGTTTTTCTTACATAAAATTTACACATCAATCATAATGAACAAAAAATAAGGAAAATAGACAATTTTATTATTCAAAATTTGTGTATCTTTGCAGTTTCAATCAAATTTAAAGGAGTTGTTAAGAATTTACTTTAAAACATACTGATGAACATTAGAAAAACAGTTAAATTTATTATACTATTTATTCTTGTATTAACGGGAAATATTTATGCGCAAAACACTGTTATTAACGGCATTGTGCGCGACAGCAAAACAGGTGAAGTTATTCCTTACGTGAATATTACAACAAATACCAAATCCTCTGTTTTTATCGGAACGATTACCGATGAGAATGGCAAATTTTCCCTTAAAGCAGCACAGAATTTTGACACTTTAATATTTCAATTCATAGGTTATAAAACCGTTATGAAAAAAATCAAACCTCATACCACACAAAACGTTACAATTGAGATGATTCCTGAAGTGGTAATGTTGGACGAAGCGGTTGTGGTGGCAAAAAAAGAAAAATATAAGCGCAAAAACAACCCTGCCGTCATACTTATGGAGAACGTTCAGGCTCATAAGAAAGACAACAATATAACTTATCAAGACTATTACCAATACCGCAAACACGAAAAGACGGAAATCGCTATTTTAAACGTAAATGATTCACTGCGATACAAGAAAGGATTCAAAAAGTTGGGATTTCTGTTTGACAACATTCAACAGTCGGAACTTTCAGACAGGAAATATATGCCTGTTTATTTTATGGAGAAACTTTACGAGGAACATTACCGCAAGAATCCTGCGTGTGCAAAAACTATGTTGATTGGTCAAAAAGATGTTACTATAAGCAAATTTATTGAAACACAGACAATAGATTTTATGTTGCAGGATGTGTTCGGCGATGTCAATGTATATGACAACAGCATCAGGATATTGAGTAATGATTTAATATCTCCACTTGCTCCATTTGCGACCCGTTTCTATCAATTCTTTCTTACCGATACTCTTTTCTACAAAGGCGACAGTTGTATAGTACTTGCGTTCAATCCTGCCAATATGCGTGATATGGGATTTTCGGGAAAACTTTGGATAACTAAGGATTCTTCTTATGCGGTAAAGAAAATCTATTTGGAATTCCCTAAAAAAACTTCTGTTAATTTCGTTGAAAATCTTAGTATAAATCAAGAATACACCAAGATAAACAATCAACTGTGTCTTACCGAAAATAAAACCATTATGGAGGGAAGTGTGTTCGGCTCTAAGATACATGGCAAAAAGCAAACGTTTTATTCCGGTTATGAATTCGGAAAAGATATGGGTGATAAGTTCTATAATAATAATGATGTTACCCAACGTGTCGAGGGATTCAACAAAAGGACGAATACTTGGTGGAGTGAAAACCGTATTTCCCCGCTTACCCAAAACGAACAGAATACTTACAATATTCCGACCGAATTAAATTCCATTGTTACCTACAAAGTTTTGATGAATACCTTAATGGCATTTGTTTCGGGGTACATTGATTGCGGCAAATTCGATTACGGTCCGTTGGAAAACACTCTTTCTTGGAATAATGTAGAAGGTGTGCGTCTGAGAGTGGGCGGTAAAACCAATGTTAAGTTTGATAAGCATATTTTCCTCAACGGTTTTGTCGCTTACGGCACAAAAGATAAGACTGTTAAGTACAATGCGGAGATTATGTACAACTTTGCGGACAAACTTTATCATCAATGGGAGTTTCCTGTCAATCTTTTAACTTTAGGAGTGGAGAAAAACACTGAAATTCCGGGACAAAGTCTGCTTATGGGTACATACGACCGTTTTACCTTGTCGTTTAACCGCGGTGATATAGACCTTATGACTCTTAACACGAGATATTACGCTGAGTATTGGTACGAAACAATGTCTCAATTCTCAACAAAAATCCGTATAGAGAGAAAAGAAATTGTTCCGTTGGCAAATTTGGAGGGTACTTTTCATTCTTTAAGCGTTGATAACGATGGTAATTATCTTGTTTCCTACAATAAAGACAATCAATTAACGACTGCAACTTTCAATGCGGAATTGCGTTACGCCAAAAACGAACAATTTTTCCAAAGTCAGAAGTATCGTATGACTATGAACTCAACTGCTCCTATCTATACCTTAACTTATACTTACGGAGCCAAGATTTTAGGAGCCGATTACGGATTTCATAAAATTAAAGCCGAGATTCAAAAGCGTTGGTTCTTGCTTTCGTTCGGATTTGCAGACATTTCAATCCAGGGAGGTAAGGTTTTCGGTAAAACAGCTTACCCTTTGCTTTTCGTCCATCAGGCAAATCAAAACTGGGCTTACCAAGATGAATCATTTAACTTAATGAATTATTTTGAGTTTGTTAGTGATTATTATGCCCAAGGCATACTTAACTACAACTTTAACGGATTTATCTTCAACCGTATTCCACTTATCCGTGCTTTAAAGTTAAGAGAAGTTTTTGCGGTGAAAGCTATTTGGGGCGGATTGAGTGATAAAAACACGCCTTCCGCAGATAACGACCTTATTGACTTTGCTTACAATGACAAAGGGCAATACCGTACTTATCATTTGGAAGAAAAACCGTATATTGAGGCAAATTTCGGTATTGATAATATATTTAAAGTTTTGCGTTTGGATTATGTGCGACGTTTTACCTATTTGGATAATCCTAAAGTGGCCAAATGGGGCATTAGATTCAGATTAAGATTTACTTTTTAGGGATTATGAATTACGCAATTATAGCAGCAGGAGAAGGAAGTCGGTTAAGGAAAGAGGGTTTTGACAATGTAAAACCTTTAGTTAAAGTTTGCGGAGAATATCTTATAGAAAGATTGATACGGATTTTCAAAGACAATAACGCAGAAAGCATATCTATTATAATAAATGAAGAAAGCGGAGAATTAAATTCTTATTTACATTCAAAGGATTGGGAAGTTAAGATAAATTTGATAGTAAAAAGCACTCCGTCTTCGCTTCATAGTTTTTGGAATATTATAAATCAAACGGGTATAAAGGAATGTTGTCTTACTACGGTTGATACTATTTTCAGCGAAAGAGATTTTAAGGATTATATTTCTTATTTCCAATCTCACAAAGAGGTTGATGCGTTGATGGGAATAACGAAATATATTGACGATGAGAAACCTCTGTACATTGAAACACATAATGACAACAACATTTTAGCATTTAAAGACGATAACATCGCAAGTATTGGAAATGAAACGCCGTCTTATTTGGATAAAGTTTCTGCAGGAATTTATTGCTTGAGGAGTAAATCAATAGAAAAGGCAGATGAGTGCATCAAAAACAGAGTTTCCCGTATGCGTAATTATCAACGCTCACTTGTTGAGGCTAATCTGAATGTTAAAGCCTTTCTTTTCTCCAAAGTTATAGACATTGACCACGTTGAAGACATAACAAAAGCGGAGAAACTGTTGAAACAATTTAATACAAAGATACTTTGCATTAAGCGTTTCAAAGATTACTCGCCTAATTCGCAGAATAAAGACAGTGAGATTATATCTTCTGTCAGCGAAAAGTTGAAAGCGGAAGGGTACTTGGTATGTGAGAAAGACGAAACGAAGATTGATTTTAACAAAGAATATTATCCTTACGTTATTTCTATGGCGCGCAATCCTGAAGTTATAAAAGGAATCTCTAAGTGGGAAGAAAAAGGTGCCGTTGTTATCAATTCGTCAAAATCTTGTCTGAATTGTTGGCGGAAAAAACAGATAAACATATTACAAGATGGCGCAATAAGTATTCCGAAAACGGTAATAGTTGAAACCAATCAAGATATTACGGACTTGAATTTTCTTAACGGCACAAAAGAATGGTGGATTAAGCGCGGAGATTTTCAAACTGTGGAGGAAATAGACGTTATAAAGGTTTCCGATTCTAAAAAAGCGAAAGAGATATTGGATAATTACCGTTCAAGAGGCATAAATACGGCAGTGATAAGCGAAAACATTGACGGCGATATCGTAAAATTTTACGGTGTTACGGGAATTGAGTTTTTTTATTACACGTATCCGCAAAAAGATAAGTTCAATAACCCTATCAATACCGCACAGACAAGAATTAAATTCAACAAAGAACAGTTTGTTTCCTCTTGTCAAATGGCTGCTGAGCATTTGGATTTGGATATTTACGGAGGTGATGCCGCTATTGACGCACAAGGTAATTTTTATATAATTGATATGAATGATTTTCCTTCGTTTTCGTCTTGCAAAGAGGCGGCTACAGAGAATATTGTCAAAAGATTTTTAAGCAAATGCAACATATAATAATGAGAAATGAATGATAAAATAATGGAAGATACAATAAAAGATAACAATAAGCAGATTACATTTGCCAACTCATTGAAATCAAGCGATACTGAGGAGTGGTGGGACATCCTTTTCAACCGTCCGATAGGCTACTTTTGGGCTAAGTGTGCTATTCCACTACATATAACTCCCAATATGATAACTATCGCCAGCATATTCATCGGTGCGGTCGGCGGATGGTTGTTTTATTATACGGACTTAAAGACTAACATCATCGGAATGTTACTTCTGACTTTGGCGAATACGTTTGATTCTGCCGATGGGCAACTTGCGCGTCTTACGGGGAATAAAACACGGCTCGGAAGAATACTTGACGGTCTTGCGGGCGACGTTTGGTTTATTGTAATTTATCTTGCGTTGGTTCTACGTTTGACATTATTGGAAGGATATTCGGTCATTGGAATGTGGATTTTGGCAGCAACGGCAGGAGCTTCTCATATATTGGCAGCAGGTATGGCAGATTATTACAGAAATATACATTTGTTCTTCCTAAAAGGCAAAGACGGAAGCGAACATGACACTTCCGCAAAAGTAAGAGAAGATTTTAAAAATACGAAGTTCGCAGAAAAACCATTCACCAAAGTATCTCTTTGGTTCTATTTAAACTATACCAAAACGCAAGAGGCACTTTCGCCGAAGTTTCAATCGTTTTGGAATATCCTAACTTCAATGTACGGTAATAATATTCCTCAAGATTTGTGCAGCGAGATAAGAGAGAAGAATAAGAAGTATATGTCGCTTACCAACATCTTACAATTCAACACCAGAGTTATATTTCTGTTCATTACCTTGTTTATCGGTCAAGTCTGGTTGTACTTTGTTTTCGATGTAGTGGTAATGAACGCCATTTTGATTTATCTAATAGCGAAAGAAGAGAAATTATTCGGCAATTATTCTAAGGAGTTAAGACAAATAAATAAGGTAAGGCGGAAATAAAGCGTTATCATAATTTAAAGATAAGGTAAAAAAGCAGATGGATAAGAAAAATAAATACGGTATGTTCTTTTTTGTAATCGGTATTCTCATTATCGGAGCTATGCTTTACAATTTAGGATGGACTGCATTGGCTGAAAACCTAAAGAAAGTGGGTTTTTGGATTTTTCTTATTATAGCTTCACGTCTTTTGATGTACCCTCTGAACACTATGTCGTGGAGAGCCCTGTCATATCTAAGTTATGAAGAAAAGAAAAAGGTATCGTGGTTACGTATGTTCCGTTTAACTATAAGCGGATACGCAATAAATTACATTACTCCAGTGATGGCATTAGGCGGAGAACCATATCGTATAATGGCAATGCAGAAAGATTTGGGTACAAAGCGGGCTACTTCCTCCGTACTGAATTATGCTATGATGCATATTCTTTCTCATTTCGTTTTTTGGATAATCGGTTTTTGGCTGTTGATATTTTTTGAATACGACAAGGCGCCAAGATTCGTATTTATCGGCTCTTTAGTGTTCATAGGCGTAAGTATAATAGCGATAATCTACATAATAAAAGCATACAAAAGAGGTGTAATTGTTTCTTTTTTCAAACTATTGCTAAGAATACCTGTTTTAAATAAGTTTATTGCAAAGAAAATGACAGAGGAATTCAAACAGAGTTTAGCCGATACTGATAAACAATTTACAACATTATATAACGACCACCGCAAAGACTTCTACAAAGCGTTGTTCTATGAAACGCTTTCAAGGATTTTGTCATGTGTGGAAATTTTAGTAATTTTGCGAGCCGTTGGAATCGGAATAAATATTGTGGATTCCATTATTATCAACACCGAAACCTCATTGATTGCCAACATAGGCTTTGTTTTTCCGATGCAAGTTGGAGTACGTGAAGGTGGATTGACATTTGCGTTAAAAAGTATCGGATTGAATGCCAACATGGGCATACTTGTAGGCATAATAACCAGAATCAGTGAGTTGGCGTGGATAATTATCGGCATGGGAATGATAAAAGTTAAACGTTTTGGAAGACATGAATAAAACGGATAAGAAAGATAAGACGGTGATATTTGATTACGGGGCTACGTTAGACACTAACGGAGTTCATTGGTACCATATTTTTGCCGGCGAACACTTGAAATTCAACAGTTATTTGACCGATGAACAGATGCGGGAGGCATACGTTTATGGTGAAAGGCAGATTGCAGCCACGCGTACCGTTGAAAGTATGCACAACTTCTTGGATACACTTTTGATAAAGGTAGATTTTCAATTTGATTGGTTAGAAAACAACGGTATAATTAAAAAAGAATGCCGTCATACCGAAGAAATTTCTCGCAATTGCTACCATCTGGCTAAAGAAAATACTAAAAAGGTTCGTCCTATGTTAGAAAAACTTGCCGAAAGCTATAACGTGGGTTTGGTATCCAACTTTTACGGCAATTTAGACGAGGTTTTGAAGGATTTTAGCTTAAGGGATTGCTTTGATGACGTTGTTGAGAGTGCTGTTGTGGGAATAAGCAAACCCGATAAGCGTCTTTGGCAATATGCGTTGGAAAGACTGCTCACCAATGCGCAGGATGCAACAGTTGTAGGGGATTCTTACAAGAAGGATATTATGCCTACAAAGCAGCTTGGGTGTTCTACCATTTGGTTAAAGGGTAAAGGTTGGAAAGATATACCGCAAAACACTCCTTTTGCGGATGCAATCATTACGGATATTATGCAAGTGGAAAATATTTTGGGATGACGTTTTACAGAATGGTGAATTGACAGAGAGAAAATCAAGATTGTTGAACTTAAGAAGAGAATTGTTGAACTTGAAATCAAAATAAAGAATATTAACATAAAATAAAAACCATATAAAATTTGAGAAATTAAAAATGGAAAAGATTAGAATTGCAATTGCAGGCATAGGTAATTGTGCCTCTGCTTTAATTCAGGGATTGGAATACTATGGTAATCCCGCTAATCAGAATGCTCCCGAAGGTATGATGGCTGCTAATATCGGCGGATACACTGCTCAAGATATTGAAGTAGTTGCTGCTTTTGATATTGACGCAAGAAAAGTCGGCAAAACCTTAGATGAAGCAATTTATGCCA
Source organism: Bacteroidales bacterium (assembly GCA_017480245.1). Lineage (GTDB taxonomy): Bacteria > Bacteroidota > Bacteroidia > Bacteroidales > P3 > Scybalousia_A. Next base: position 18,363 of record JAFVBA010000009.1, read on the forward strand.
AACCTAACTGCACTATAAACATTATTGACCCAGACAAATTCCCAAAAAGCAATGTCGTTGTTCAAAAAGCACCTTTGCTTGACGGAGTTTCGGAACACATGTTGAATTATGACAAATATCCGAAGGACACTACTTTTGTTGTTGATACAGAACACGACCCTGTTGATGTAGTTAAAGTTTTGAAAGAGACCAAAGCCGATATTTTGATTGATTATTTGCCTGTGGGAAGCGAAGAAGGCGTTAAATTCTATGCACAATGTGCTATCGACGCTCACGTTGCTTTTCTTAACTGCATACCTGTATTTATCGCTTCCGACCCTGAGTGGGAGCAGAAGTTCATTGACGCCGGTTTGCCGTTAATAGGTGATGATATGAAGTCTCAATTCGGAGCAAGTATCTTATCTCAGATGCTTCAGGAGTTAGCTTTCGCACGCGGGCACAAAGTTAAAGCACATATACAGCAGAATTGCGGAGGTAACACCGATTTTATGAATATGATGAACCAGAATCGTTTGAAGAGCAAGAAGATTTCCAAAGAAAATGTCATTCGTTGCCAAAACGACATCAGAGGAATTTCCACTGACGGATCATTCCTTCACGCAGGACCGTCTGAATACATAGAGTTCTACAAAGATAATAAGATTGCCACTTTCCATTTGGAACTTGAAGGCTTTGGCGGCAGTCCTGTTACCTTTGATGCCCGTCTCTCTGTTATAGATTCTCCGAACAGTGCGGGAGTTGTTATTGACGCTATCCGTTATCTTAAGGTTGCAAGGGAACTTGGTATCACTGGTTCGTTACACGGAGCAAGTGCATTCACTCAAAAAACGCCTCCGTTCCCAATGACGTTTGAAGATGCACAATACGAATGCCGTATGCTTGCAGAAAGAAAACTTACCAAATTGACAGAACCTCAGGCCAACAGAAATAAAAATAAATAATTATTTATTGGATTTAGTGAAATGAAAAGAGAGTTTCTCAATTTGGGAAATTCTCTTTTTTGTTTTTCATTTCACAATAAAGAACAGCGTTTTTCAGTTATCTGTATGCAAATTAAATATTCCGAATGCCGAAAAATATTTTAAAGTACATATTATTTATCATTCTATTGGCAAGTTCCTCTGTACTTTCTTCGCAGAATATTGCCCGATATCAACTCGGAATGCAACTAAATGCAGGATTCAATCACCGTCCGCAGTCAAATACATACTATGAACAGGCGCCGAAATACTTTCCTTTGTCGTTTGCAATTGAGTTTGGCAAGAAAAATACTTGGTTTATCAAAAGTAAAATTACTAATGTGGCGTATGTAACTGAGAAATTCACGCAAGACGGTTTTAATATAGAACATAATGATAATACTAACGTGTTACAATTTGCTATCGGCTACAATTTTCTTCATAACCAACCGAAAGAACTTATTAGAGTCTCGCTTTGTTTAGGTGATTTCATAGAACAATCTCACACAAACCATATTGATTATTCCGATATGCCAACGGAATACAGCCTTAACCAAAAATTTTATTACGGATTGGAAATAACTTACCGCCACGAATGGAAATACAATCTTGGTTTCGGATTTGAATTTAACTATGGGCGTGCTAATTATTTTGACAAGTACTTCTTTTCAAACTATTACGAAGAAGTTTTCTGTGTTAGCGTACTCCTCTCCTACTCTGTCAAAAGCCACTAAACTCTTGACAGCAATAAGGAAAATACGGTATTGATAAATTTTAATTATCTTCCGATTGTGCAGGATTTCTAAAGAAAGTAAAATTAACCTTTCCGTAATGGCGTTGCTCCACAAAGAAAGGATTATCTTGATACGAATGTTCTTTAGAATGCTCCAAAACAAACAAACCGTCCGGTGCCAAAAAAGATTTCAAAACCAACTCCGGAACCAAATCAAACTTGTCCATATCATAAGGAGGGTCGGCAAAAATAACATCAAACTTCATCTTGCTGCGACCCAAATACACAAAAACATCGCTGCGCAATGCAAAAAGATTATCAACTTTGAATTTCTCTTTAGTTTGATTGATAAAGTTGATACATCTCGGGTTGATATCCACACTCGTTATTGATTTGATACCACGGGAAACAAATTCAAAACTTATATTCCCCGTCCCGCAAAACAAATCCAACGCATTGCAACTTTCAAAGTCAATTTTGTTGCGCAAAATATTGAAAAGACTTTCCTTAGCGAAGTCAGTAGTCGGACGGACGGGCAAATTCATCGGAGGATTCAACCGTCTGCCGCGTAAAGTTCCTGCTACTATTCTCATTTATTCGAATATATTGTATTAAGATGCTTATTCCACTCAGTTTTATGCTAACACAAGGAAATATTTTTGCAAATCCAATGAGTCAAACTCCATTGATACAGAAATATTTTCTGTCGGATTGGCAAAAGATACGTGCTTAACATAACGTTTCAACAACGCCAACTCCTCAGTTGAATATTCCATACCCGTAATAAGCATATTCACCTGTGCAGTATCTATCTCCATTTGTTGAAGTGTGTAAAGAATGAAATAAATCAAATCATCGGGCGTTTGATAGGCGAAAGAGTTGGACAAAGTAAAGGTATTACCTTTGTAAATTACGAAATCAACGCCGTTTTGATGCTTATTCATTACAAAAGTATTCTGCATAAACGAACTTATATCAAAAGCGTATTCAGCCAAAACCGATGACGGCGAAACAAACTGCGCTTTAGGCATAATTATTTTCAATCCGCTGTGCTGCTGAAGAGATGTTGCAAAAATATTTACCGCATCCATCTTCTCACAAACGTTTGCTATCACAGTATCATTAGAATACACAGGAGCAACTGCCTTCAAATATTCTTTATTCTTCGTATTATCGTAAAGTTTATACGGAACCCATGTATTTTTTTGCGTAGGGCATACAATACGGGTGCGATTGAAATTAAAGATATGTATTCCTATTGAAGAGAAACACGCTTTTATGTTAGTCATTACCTGAGTCATGCTTCCCGATAGGTCAATAGAAAATTCTCCGACGGCATTTAATCTGAACTTTTTGTCTATTACGGCAAAAATAAATCCACTTGCCGTTAAGCAAATGGATAAATTTGATTCATTTGTTACTATTTGGTCTTCAGTTTGTGTGAAAGATTCCAATTTAAACGTGTTCATGCACAATATTTTTTTGAACTATTATTCAAAGTTTCCGTCTGTGGAAGGTTGTTCCATTGAACCGACTTTCCAACCTGCGAAACCATCTACTTTTTTCTCCAATTCAGCTTTAAGATTTATCACCTGCTGTTCGTCCATCTCCCATGTATATGTCTCTATAGGCGCTTTAACTTCAAAAACAGCAACCTCAACACCGCCTTTATCCAATTTGCTGGCTTGCATTTCAAAAACCTTACCGTTGGAATACGGAATAATTTTTAAATCTTTTATCTTATCTTTTGGAGTAATCAATTTACCTTCCGTAGATAGTTTTTCCAAAGGATTAACCTTAGTTGTATCTCTTCTAAGTATGCCTTGTTTCAACGCTTCTGCCTCAGTCATATTGTCTGGTACAGTACCGAATTTCTGAACTAACAACGCTTCACCGTTATATGCAAAGTCAATTAATGAATCTATGTTGTTGCAGTACTCTCCCATTGTGTTTTTGTACTGTTCCTGCAAAGTACGGATATCATTCAGCTTATTGATAACTTCTTTTGAACGAGCGTTGTACTCTGCTTCAAATTTAACGGGTTTTTGTATGCAAGCGTATAAAACGTATGCCAACACTACAATTGCTACTGCGCCAACTGCTAACAGGATTGTTCTTACTGTTTTATTCATGATAGTAATTACTTTTACTTTTGTTTATTTAACTTCTATTTTTTCAAATTTTATTTTGCAAATTTAAGGTATTTCGGCGAAAGAACAATAAATTACGGCGAAAAAATTTAAATATTTTGTTCTATATGGTGAATAATAACATTTAAATCAGGATTTTGCGCCAATATATCTGCACACTTCTGAGCCAAATATACACTTCTGTGTTGTCCGCCCGTACATCCGAAATATACACTCAAATTTGAGAAACCTCTATTCAAATAATTTTCAATGCTTTGCTGAACTAAATTCATTGCATTGGCAAAGAAATAATCCACCTCTTTATATTGTTGCAAATATTCTTTAACTTCTCTGTCCAACCCCGTCATTTGCTTAAATTTCGTTTCTCTTCCCGGATTCGGTAAGGCTCGGCAATCAAACACAAAGCCTCCTCCGTTTCCCGAAACGTCATGAGGATAACCTTTCTTATAAGAAAAACTTTTTACGGTTATTGTAAGTTTATTTTTATTTACGGTATCAATGATTTTTTGCGAATTAATAATCTGTTGAAAACAGTTTTCCAAATGCGGAATCTTTGCTTCCAAATCAACATTCTCCGAAAGATATTTCAAGTTCTTCAACGCAAACGGAATACTTTTGATAAAAGACTTTTTATTCTCATAAACACCGCGGAAACCGTACGCCCCCATAGTCTGAATAAGCCTCATATAAACGTAAGCATAGAAGTAGTTTTTTTGTTCAGAGTTTTGAGTTGAATCGCTTCCTAAACTCTCACAAAGAAATACGTTTAAAAGTTCTTCTCTTGTGGTATTATCCAAATCTGTCTTAGCATCAAAAAGAAAAGATGCGGCGTCATAATAGCAACTGCCTTTTCTGCCGCCCTGAAAGTCTATAAAATACGGTTCGTTATTGAAAAGCATTATATTTCTCGGAATAAAATCTCGGTAAAGGAAGTATTCCTGAGGACAAGAGAGCAAATAATCCGTAAAGGTATTGAAATCCTTTTCTAAAAGACGCTCGTCAAACTGAATGTCAAAGAATTTAAGAAAATAATACTTGAAATAATTGCAATCCCACAGCATACTCTGTTTGTCAAATGCCTTTGCAGGATATGCATAGGAGAAATCAAAGTTTTCAATTCTCTGAATACGGACAAGATTTTGCATTACCTTAATATAATAAGGCATCGTTTCCTGCAAAGTATGCGATTTAAGGAATGTAAATAAGGTTTCATCTCCCAAATCCTGCTGAAGATAAACATTATTTTCCAAGTCTTCGGCATAAATCTCGGGAACGTTAATATTATTAGCCTTTAATTGTTTAGCATAAGAAATAAAGGCTTTGTTTTCTTTGAGATCATTGTTGTAAGCAGCGATACAACTGTGATTTTTTGAGATAATACGTTCATAATATCTGTTACTACCCGTTGCAGATACTTTTTCAATCTTTACAATGGGTTCATTAAACGTTTTTTTGAATAATTCTTCTGTCTCTTTCATAACCTTATTTTTTGCCTTTTTCTTCTTGCTAAAATAAAGTGCCAAATCAGTAAATTCTTTTTTGAAAAGAGTAAAATGTTTTTTGAAAAGAATTTACTGATTCGGCACTTTAGTAAGTAACTGTGCAGCAATAGATAAATCAATCGGAAAAGTTATCTTAATATTTGCCTTATTACCTTGAATAATATGTATCTTCTCCCCTATGGATTCGGCAACTGAGGCGTCATCTGTAAATATCGGTTTATATTCTTGCGAATACGCTTTCTTTATTACGGAAGTTTTAAATGTCTGAGGAGTTTGTACCAAAAATATTTCCCTTCTGTCTATTGCGCAATTAGTATTTTCATCACCTTTTCTTATACTGTCCGTCGCTTTAACACAACATATTGCATTGCCGTATTGACTTGCTGCGGCAAAACTCTCTTCAAACATCCTTTTCTCCACAATCGGACGTACTCCGTCATGTATTGCTACCAAAGAATCCTCTTCCTTTATAGTATTCAGTGCATTTTTTACAGAGAAAAACCTCTCCTCTCCTCCGAAAACCAATTTGAAAGGAACATTAAGAGCATAACGTTTGCTAAATTCGCTAAACAAACCGTTATGCTCCTTATTTATTACCACTATTATATTATATGAAGAATCAAATCCGCTTATTGTTTCTATTGTATGGAAAACTATCGGTTTATTATTCAAAAGTATGTATTGCTTCGGTATATCGGATTGCATTCTTGTGCCGCTTCCGCACGCTAAAATAACTACATACTTTTTCATAATGTCCTTTTGTAAGTGCGGATTAGATAATCAACATCGCATCTCCGTAAGTCAAAAACTTGTATCCCTCTTTTATTGCCTCTTGATAAGCATGCATTATAAGTTCATAGCCACCGAAAGCGCACGCCATTATCAACATAGGAGACAACGGACGGTTGAATTGACAAACCATCGCATCTGCCACTTGGAAATTATACTCAGGAAAAATGAATTTACTTGTCCAACCCTCATATTGTTTAATCTTTCCGTCTATTGTAGCTGCAGTCTCTAAGGCTTTCACTGTCGTTGTACCAATTGCACAAAGTTTGCGTTTGGTTGCTTTGATTGAATTGATTTTATTAACAGTTGCCTCAGTGATAAACATTTCCTCGCTGTCAGCTTTATGTTTGGTTAAATCCTCTACCTCTATCGGACGGAAATTTCCCAAACCTGAATGAAGGGTAATAAACGTCCAATCAATGCCTTTTATCTCCATTCTCTTCAAAAGTTCTCTTGAGAAATGGAATCCCGTTGCCGGTGCAACAACCGCCCCTTCATTTTGAGCAAATATGGTTTGATATCTAACGGCATCGTCATCTGTCAAAGCACGGTACTGCAATATATCCATAGGTAATGGTGTTGTTCCTAAGGATTTTAATACCCTATGGAATTCTTCATTACTTCCGTCAAACAAAAAGCGCAACGTTCTTCCGCGTGAGGTTGTATTGTCTATAACTTCCGCAACCAATTCGTTGTTTTCTCCGAAATAAAGTTTGTTTCCTATTCTTATCTTCCTGGCAGGCTCAACCAAAATATCCCAAAGACGTGTGTTTTCATTGATTTCCCTTAACAAGAAAACTTCTATACGGGCGTTTGTCTTCTCTTTCGTACCTACTAATCTGGCAGGGAAAACCTTTGTGTCATTCATCACAAACAAATCGCCCTCATCAAAATAACTTATGATGTCTTTAAACATCTTATGCTCAATATTGCCGTCGTCTTTATGAATTACCATCAAACGACATTCGTCTCTTTGTTTTGAAGGAGTAAGAGCAATACTCTCTTTCGGCAAATTGTACTTAAATTGCGATAACTTCATATTAAATTTATATTTAAGCCTCTATAACGAAACAAATTTGCTGTTTATTATGTAAAACGGCGAAAAAATTTCAAAAAATAGCGTTTTCCGTATTTTTAAATGATAATGTATTGGAATTTTTCTTTACTTTTGCACCCAAAATTCATAAGTATGGAAATTTTTGTAGAGAAATTCGGCGGTGCAAGCGTGAATAGTGCTGATGCAATAAGAAACGTTGAGCATATTCTTTCATTGGAGAAAAAGAAAAGGGTTGTTGTTATCTCCGCAATGGGCAAAACAACCAACAAATTGGAAAATATCGTCAATAAATGGTTTAATGAAAAGATATTTTTCACACAACAGTTTGACGAATTAAAGAGTTATCATTTTCAAATCATAGATAATTTATTTGAAAACATAAAAGACAAATCTGCGGACAAGTCTGCACTTCTGGAAAACGTAAATGATATTTTTGAAGAGTTGAAACAAAAAAATCAAATCATACCTTCATCTGACTATAACTTCCTTTATGACAGCATTGTCTCGTTCGGAGAAAGATTATCCACCGTTATCATTTCTTCTTACTTGAACTTGGTAGGCGTAAATAACAAATTGGTTTATGCATACGAGATAATAAAGACGGATAATAACTACAGAGATGCCAATATTGACTGGTTGCAAACCCAAAATGCAGTCAATGAAAAATTAATTCCACTTACAGAAGAGTATGACTTGATAATAACTCAAGGATTTGTCGGCGGAACAAAAGAAAACCTCACAACAACTTTGGGAAGAGAAGGTTCGGATTATTCGGCGGCGATACTGTCGCATTGTCTTTTAGCAAAAAGTATGTCAGTTTGGAAAGACGTTCCCGGACTTTTGAATGCAGACCCTAAACGCGTGGAAAAAACGGTGAAAATAGTCTCAATGCCATACACGGAAGCAGTGGAGTTGAGTTATTACGGTGCTTCAATTATCCATCCTAAGACAATAAAACCGTTAGAGAACGCAAAAATTCCGCTTTTCATCAAATCATTTTTACAACCTGAGGAAAAAGGAACGGTGATTTGTGATAGTGGCAGCGTGAATCCGATTGTTCCGAATTTTATTTTCAAAGACAATCAAATATTATTGTCCATTATGCCGAAGGATTTATCATTTGCAACGGAGAGCAGGCTTTCGGAAATATTTTCTTTGCTTGCCAAACACAAGATTAAAGTAAATATGATGCAGAATTCGGCTATCAGTTTCTCGGTATGCTTTGACGAAAACCTGAATATTCTTCCTGCGCTGTTGAATGACCTTGAGAAAGATTTCTCTGTGCGTTACAACGAAGGATTGCAACTTGTTACTATCCGCCATTATACATTGGATTCAATAAATAAAGCAATCCGCGGACGGAGAATACTCATTGAGCAAAAAAGCAGAATAACTGCCCAATATCTTCTTAATAAAGATGTAAAAACATCAAATAATTGAAAAAAATATTGTTAATTGGCAATTGTTTTGTAAATTTGCAAAATCTTTAATTCAAAAAAGAAATTGATATGAAGGATAATAAACAATATAATAAGCGAAGTCTTTTGACTGCAAACTTCTCTACGGTGCTTAGTATCGCACTTGTTCTTTTTATGGTGGCAAGTATGGTTTTGATTTCCTTTCATCTTTGGGCGCTTTCTTCACAAGTAAAGGAAGAAGTGGCATTTACGGTTTATATGAGCGATGATGCCACTGCCGAACAGGGAAAAGAACTTACCAAGGAGCTAAGAAAAAATGATTTGGTCAAAACTGCCGATTATGTTTCCAAAGAAGACGCCGCTAAGATGATGGATAAAGTTATGGGAGCGGGACATCTTGACGCTTTGGACGGATTTAATCCTTACCAAGCCTCGATTCAAGTCAATCTGAAGGCAGAAAATTTCACCGTTAAGCAAATTAAATCTTTTATCACTACATTGGAAGCCAAAGAAACCGTTGATGCGGTTGATTACAGGGACGATTTAATCAACGACATCAACAGTGTTTATTATAATGCGAGCGTTTTTTTCGTTATTATCCTAATTGCGCTCCTTATTATCTCTGTTACTCTTATCAATCACACAATTAATCTTACCATTCGCAACAAAAAACTTCTTATCCGCAGCATGCAGTTGGTCGGAGCTAAGGCTTCATTTATCCGAAGACCGTTCTTAGTAAAAGGGTTGTGGTTGGGAGTATGCTCAGGTGTGATTGCAGATTTGTTTGCAGTGGCGGTAATGATTTGGATAGGCTCTTCAATGGAAGGATTTGACTTTTCACCGTTTTATTCCTTCTATTTAATCGCAGCAATAGGCATTATAGTTTTGGGAATACTGCTTACATTGTTATTCTCCTACATTGCAGTAATCAGAAATATGAATTTAAAGAATTATAAACTCTATAATTAAAATGGAAATCAAAAAAACAGACAGGAAACCTCAGTTTCAATTTGCTTTTACCAAAGAAAACTACATTTGGATGGCAATCGGTGTAGTTTTATTGCTGTTAGGTTATATTTTATTGATAGGCGGAGGAAGTAAAGATCCCGATACATTCAACTACTCCTTATTTAATGCCCGCAGATTGATAATTTCCCCGATTCTTATCATAGGCGGTTTGGTTGTTGAGGTGTATGCCATCATGAAAAAGGGCAAACAGGAAACTCAGGAGTTATAACACAAAATTATTATCCGAAAAGAATTTACTAATCACTCAAATAAATTTATTAATATGCGTGATTAGTAAATTCTTTTGCGTGATTAATAAAACAAGAGGACATATTATTCAAAACAATTGTGATAGCTAAAAATTTAATTGAGAAATAAGTACAATGAATACAATTCAAACGATAATAATTGCAATAGTTGAAGGACTGACTGAGTTCTTGCCTGTTTCCTCTACGGGGCACATGATTTTAGCACAAGGAATAATGGGTGTAAAAAGCGATGATTTTGTCAAGGCATTCACAATCATTATTCAATTTGCCGCAATCCTTTCGGTAGTGTGCATCTATTGGAAACGTTTTTTCAAACTCAACCAAACGCCTGCTCCTGAGAACGCAACGCCTTTTAAAAAATTTATTCACAAATGGGATTTCTATTGGAAATTATTAGTAGCCTTTATTCCTGCTGCGGTAATCGGTTTGATAGGAAAGAAAAGCGGTGTGATAGATAGGTTTTTGGAGAGCGTGCCTGTGGTTGCCGTTATGTTGGTATTGGGAGGTATTTTTATGTTATTCTGTGATAAAATATTCAATAAAGGAAGCGAGAAAACGGAATTAACAGAAAAAAGAGCATTTCGTATCGGTTTGTTTCAGTGTATCGCAATGATTCCGGGGGTATCAAGAAGTATGGCAACAATTGTCGGAGGTATGGCGCAGAAACTAACACGCAAGGCAGCGGCTGAGTTTTCCTTTTTCTTAGCTGTACCAACTATGGCAGCGGCTACGGGATTGGATTTATTGGAATTGATAACCATGGAAGACAAATCGTGGGCTACCTCACAAAATATCTTTCTTTTGGTTTTGGGATGTGTTGTTGCATTCGTAGTTGCAATATTCGCCATCAAAGGATTCGTTTCCTTTTTGACAAAATATGGATTCAAAGCCTTCGGATACTACCGTATTATCGTAGGTGGGTTGATTATTGTTTTGTTGTTGTGCGGTGTTAATTTATCTATCGTAGATTAGTTATCAATGTTAGTAGATATTAAAGAGGGACAATATTTCCTTGTAGATAAACCTTATACTTGGACATCGTTTCAAGTAGTCAAGAAATTGAAAATAGCAATCCGTAAATTAACAGGCGAAAAGAAATTCAAAATCGGGCATGCAGGAACGTTAGATCCTCTTGCTACGGGATTGTTAGTCGTATGCCTTGGCAAATGGACGAAAAAGATTGAGGAGTTTCAGGCATTGGATAAAGTCTATACAGGAAGTTTTCATTTGGGAGCGACAACTAAAAGTTTCGATATGGAACACGAGGAAGACAAACAGTATCCTACCGACCATATTACCGAAGAAATGATTGTTCAAACCGCAAAATCTTTTATCGGAGAGCAAATGCAGATTCCTCCAGTGTATTCTGCGGTCAAGATTGGCGGCAAACGTCTGTTTTCTTATGCAAGAAGTGCCGACAATATGAGTACTTCCAACGATAAAGAGAGATTGCAGGAAGGTAACTCCTCATTGCAAAACATTGAAGAGGAAATAAAATCCCGTAAAGTCAATATTTATGATTTTGAAATCACAAAAATAGAGTTTCCCGAGGTATTTTTCTCTATTAAATGCTCCAAAGGAACTTATATCCGTTCAATTGCGCGGGATTTCGGTCAGAGATTAAATTCGGGAGCCTACCTTTCTTCTTTGCGAAGAGAGAGTATCGGAGATTATAATGTCCTTTCGGCATTATCTCCCGATGATTGGGAGAAAGAAATAATGAATGCAGAATACAGAAAAACGGAATTACAAAATTAAATAATTGTAATACTTAAATGAAACTGAAAGAATTTTATTACAAAAAGCCTGTCAAAATAATAAGGAAAGTATTTGTCTATGGCTTTGCCCTATTCGGATTGGGAGTATTCGGAGCGTGGGCAATATATGAACTCGGGCTTACAAACAACGGCGGATTGGTTGATAAAAATAACCGCTATCTTGCCTCAATAAGTGATGACAAGGCGGTAAATAAGCAAGACTCAACAGCAAGATTCGTAACCCAAAACTATTTGAAGTTACTTACTTTAGGTAAATTGTATCCTCATAATGCAAAATTGATAATTGACGGACTGCGCAACTCAAAAGACGACAGTCAAGTTGCACAAATGCTGCGTGCCTGCGAAATGTATTTGCAAAATGACGAGAAATACCAAAACCTTTTGAAACAAGGGCAAAATATTTACGGAACTGCATCGGTTAGAGACAATAACTACAACGCTATTGAGTGGATGAACACTATTGAATGGGAAGCTTTGAAACCTTCTATCATCAAAGACAGCGCTGCCATCAATAAAGCGGCACAGATTACGGGCGTTGAACCGCGTATGATAGTAGGTTGTTTGGTTGGGGAGCAAATCCGTTTGTTCAATTCCAAAAGAGAAATGTTCAAAAAGTATTTAGGTCCTGTCAAAATGTTAAGCGTACAAAGTCAATTCTCTTTCGGTGTTAATGGTATCAAAGATTTTACCGCCAGAATGGTTGAAGACCACTTGAAAGACAAAAATTCTCCTTTTTATATGGGAGAAAAATACGAACATATCTTGGATTATAACGGTTATGTCAATGATTCCGTCCGTATAAAGCGGTTAGTGGATTACCGAGACCACACTTATTCTTATATTTACACAGGTTGTATTATCCACCAGACAAGAAACCAATGGAAAAAGGCAGGTTATGATATCAGTAACCGACCTGACATTCTTTTTACCTTATTTAATGTCGGCTTTGCGTCCTCTAACCCTTCTCCAAACCCACAATGCGGAGGCTCACACATAACAGTAGGCGACAAAATCTACACCTTCGGAGTTATAGGTTTTGATTTCTATTACTCAGGTGAGATGTCAGATGTTTTCCCTTACTGGAAAGACAGGTTTATTGACTAAAGAGATTTGTAACTTATAATATAAGCAAGAGAAAATTCGGCATAAATTATGCTAAACATCAAAAAAATTTAATAAGATGAAAAAAACAATCATTATATCCGCAATATGTTTAACCTTTATCACAACAAAGGCAAATAACATCATATTTCAAACAAACAATATGCTACATTCTACACACTACATGCTACATAAATCTATGGTTCCCGCAGACCCGCGCCCGCGGACTATAAAACAGCCTAACGGAAAGACGCTTACGTTTTATATTAGGGGTGATGAACGGATTAGTTGGTGTGAAACTTTGGACGGATACACGCTTTTGAATAACGAGGAGGGTAATTTGGAATATGCATGCATAGATGAAAATCTCAATTTAGTACCTTCGGGAATTTTAGCTTCCAATACAGAGGAAAGAGATGAAGAGGAGTTGAACTTTTTACGCGAAATAAAACCAAAACTATTCTTTTCAAAACAACAAACCGACTTAATGCTCGGAAGATGCAACAACCCTACAAAATAAATAGGTATTTTACTTTACTATAATTAAATATCTGTATGTCAATGCGGATAAGTGAAACCACAAAAGGACATCTTGTTATTCTATTAACCAATATTATTTTCGGAATAAACACTCCTATTGCAAAGGATGCCCTTAATATTATAGGACCTTATATACTCAGTACATTCCGTTTCGCAGGCTGTGCTGTGTTGTTTTGGATTGCATCATTTTTATTTAAAATACCGAAAGTAAATAAGAAAGACATCGGTTTGTTGTGCCTTGCCTCTTTGTTCGGAATTGTATTTAATTTATTTGCTTTTATTTTGGGACTAAGCAATACCACTCCTACCAATGCTTCTATTATAGTTAGTATGACACCTATATTTACTATGATAATGGCTGCTATATTTTTGAAAGAGCCTTTAACATTGAAAAAAGCAATAGGCGTAATGTGCGGATTGTCAGGTGCATTGACTTTAATATTTACCAAACAGACTACCGCAACAGTACTTGCTAAGAACAACGTTTTAGGAATTATCTTCTGTTTAGTGAGCGGTGTGTCATACGCTTTGTATCTTACTCTGTTTTCTTCACTAATCAAACGCAACCATCCTATAAACATTATGAAATGGATGTTTTTGGCTTCAACCATTGCAGTACTTCCTATAACGTGGAGTGAAGTAAGCAGTTTTAATTACTCTGTTTTGACAACAAAAACATGCCTTGAAATTAGTTATGTGGTAGTGATGGCAACGTTTTTAAATTATATGTTCATACCTATTGCACAGGCAAGATTAAGACCTACTACCCTTTCTATGTATAACTATGTCCAACCAATAGTTACTACAATTATTTCAATAATAACCTTTATGGACGTGCTGAATATATACAAAGTAATAGCAGCGTTGCTTATTTTCGGCGGAGTTTATATAGTTACCACTTCAAGAAGCAAAAAACAGACGGCAGAACAGGTAAAAGCCAAACAAACTCTTGAAGAAATTACAGCAAATTGAACTTCCCTCAACAGTATTACTCACAAGATTTTTAATTTCAGCGTACCTATAAACCCAACCAACTGAACTATTCCCGCCCATACGTATCTTAACACCGCCCTTTCGTTTGTTCTTGCCGCCCTTTGCGAAGAAATTTTGAAAAAAACTCTTTTTTCTATATAAAAAAACAGTTTTTTTGACTCAAAAAAAGAGTTTTTTTCAAATTAAATTACGAAAGGGCGGCAAAAACTCTCCATAGGGCAATATTAAATTACCTTAGGGCAGTAAGAATTTTATATTTTTATTTTTTAAGCAGTGATTTGATTTTATTCAATTCGTTAAGTGCTTCAATCGGAGTAAGATTGTCTATATTCAAGTGCAATAAATCTTCTTTGATTTGCAATAAAACAGGGTCATCAAGTTGAATGAAACTTGTTTGGAATGACATCTGCGCAGTTTTCTTTGCTTCTTTCTCTTCTTTGAGGCGTTTCTTGCTTGTGTTTTCGCCCTCGTCAATACCCAATTGCAATGAATCCGAGCGTTTTTCCTCTAACGAAACAAGCATATCGTCAGCCGTTTTCAAAACTTCTTTAGGTATTCCCGCCAAGCGTGCAACGTGCAAACCGAAACTTTGAGATGAACCGCCTTTTGCAATAGTACGCAAAAAGATTATTCTGCTTCCCAATTCCTTTACTGCAATGTGATAATTCTTTATACGATTGAAATGTTTTTCCATTGCAATCAATTCGTGGTAATGCGTTGCGAACAGTACCTTTGCCCTGTTCTTGTTGTCGTGAAGGTAAGAAGCAATAGCCCAAGCGATACTTACGCCGTCGTATGTAGATGTTCCTCTTCCGATTTCGTCCAACAAGACAAGTGAATGCGGGGAAAGATTGTTAAGAATTGATGCCGTTTCGTTCATTTCAACCATAAAGGTACTTTCTCCCGATGCTATGTTGTCCGATGCTCCTACGCGTGTGAAGATTTTATCAACTATGCCTATCTCTGCACGTTTTGCAGGCACGTAACTTCCCATCTGGGCAAGGATTACTATCAACGCCGTCTGCCTTAGGTAAGCGCTTTTACCGGACATATTAGGCCCTGTGATAATTACTATCTGCTGTGTGGTAGTATCCAAATATACATCATTGGCAATATATTCCGTACCGACAGGGAGCATTTTCTCTATAACAGGGTGGCGTCCTTTGGAAATATGAAGTATATCCGTTTCCAAAATTTGCGGACGTGTGTAGTTGTTTTCCAATGCCACCAATGCAAATGACAGTATGCAGTCAATATATGCAACACTCTGCGCCGTGATTTGCAGTTTGGAAATATAAGGAACGAATTTCAACAGAATTTCGTTATATAATGACGATTCCAAAGAGGAGATATTTTCCTGTGCATTGAGAATTTGTGTTTCTATTTCTTTAAGTTCGGGAGTTATATAGCGCTCGCAATTCGTCAAAGTCTGTTTTCTTTGCCATGATTGAGGCACTTTGTCTTTGTGAATGTTGGTAACCTCCAAATAATATCCGAAAACATTGTTGAAACCTACCTTAAGGGAAGAAATTCCTGTCATTTCGGCTTGCTCACTTCGGATTTTCTCCAAAACCTCTTGTGAATTGAATGCAATGTTTCGGTAATAGTCCAACTTCTCATTATACCCCGTTTTGACGGCATTACCTTTATTTATATTGTTAGGGGCATTCTCATCAATGGATTGAAGAATAAAATCTTTTAATTCCGAGAAATCCTCAATCAACGGGAATATTTCCGAATTTTGATTGAAAGACAACAGAACTTCTTTCAGTTTTGCGATGCTGTCAAGTACATCTGCAAAGCGGAAAAGTTCATTGGGTTGAATACGTTTGAAAGATATTTTACTTATCATTCGCTCCATATCTCCGATATCCGCAATCAACTCCTTTACTTTCTCCCTTTGTTCATCGTTATATACAAACAATCCTACTGTTGTCTGACGTCTTTCTATTACAGTCTTATCTTTCAGTGGTAATATCAACCATTGTTTCAATAATCTTGCACCCATATTACTTTGAGTGCGGTTGATAACGTTGTAAAGCGTGGATTTCTCGCCGCCGTTGGAGTAAATAAGTTCAAGATTGCGGATTGTAAAACTGTCCAACCACACAAAATTGCCGTTATCTATCCTTGAAATATTGCAAATGTGGGAAAGTTCGGTGTGATTGGTCTCTTTGATATAATAAATTGCAGCACCTGCGGCAATAACAGCCAACGGCATATTTTCAATTCCGAATCCCTTAAGCGAATTTACGTCAAAAACCTCAGCAAGTATATCATTTGCGAAAGCGGATGTAAAAACCCAGTCGTCATATCCTTTAGTAAGAATAGTATTTCCGAATATTGCAAAAAAATCTCTTTCAAACTGTCTTTGCAATACTACTTCCCGTACATTGAAATCTTTTAATAGTTTATCAATATCGCTCTTTTTTCCCTGCGAAACCAAAAATTCTCCCGTTGTTATGTCAATAAAAGCGATTCCGTAGTCATCTTTTTGTTTGTGAATGGCGCAAAGATAATTGCTTTGTCCGCCGTCAATAGCTCCGTCATTGTAAGAAATACCCGGAGTTACGATTTCGCTGACACCTCTTTTGACAATACCTTTTGCAAGTTTCGGGTCTTCAATTTGGTCGCAGATTGCAACCCTGCGTCCTGCCTTAAGAAATTTGGGAAGATAGGTCTCCAAAGCGTGATGCGGAAATCCGGCCAATCTATCTTGTCCTCCGCCGGCACGTTTTGTAAGTACAATACCCAAAATCTTGGAGGTATCTTCTGCATCCTGCCCGAAAGTTTCGTAAAAGTCGCCTACTCGGTACAGAAGTATGCAATCAGGATATTTGGCTTTGAATTCTCCGTATTGTTTCATCAACGGAGTAACGTTATCTGTGTTTTTAGCCATTTTTAAAGCACGGTTATTTCCAAAATCTCCATCATCGGCGAAGGCTCTATTAATGTCTCTTTGGCAATTGCAGGAATCATCAAAATCTCTCCTGCTTTCAACGGAATTTTATCGCCCATACAGGTAACGAATCCGCTGCCTGCCACACAGAAATACAAATAGAACGTATCGGCATTGCTCAAATCCTTCCTCAATCCTGAAGTCAGAGGAATAAGGTTGGTAACAAAATACGGACTTTCCACCAAATTGGTCGTTTCATTCAAATGGTAGTGATAATGACACTTCGCAGTTCCCTCTTGTGCGGATAAATCCATAACTTTCAACCCTTCCTCCAAATGCAACTGCCTCGGGTTACCGTTATCATCCACTCTGTCCCAATCATATATACGGAAAGTGGAGTCAGATGACTGCTGAATTTCGGCAAGCAACACTCCCTTACCGATAGCATGCACCGTACCGGCAGGAATGTAGTAAAGGTCGCCTTGTTCTGCGTGGTCGTGGTGAAGAATATCCTTTACAGTTTTGTTTCTTGTGCGGTTGATAATGTCGGCTTTGGTCTCCTTTTGGTTAAATCCGCAATAAATTTTTGCATCTTCGTCCGCCTGAAGTACATACCACATCTCCGTTTTACCGTTTTGCATATCATGCGCCCAAGCATAGTCATCATCGGGATGAACCTGCACCGAAAGATTGTCATTAGCGTCAATAATCTTGATAAGTAATGGAAAATCATCACCGAACCGGTCAAAATTATTCTCTCCTACCAATTCATCGGCATACATCTCCAAAACCTCTTTCAAAGTACATTCGGCAAGAAAACCGTTTTCCACTACAGTTTCTTCTCCTTCCACCGCACTTAACACCCATAACTCTCCGAGACGGTTAAGCGGCGAATAATCAATACCGATTAAGTCTCTTACTTTGTTGCCTCCCCAAATCTTGTCTTTGAACAGGGGCATAAATTTCAAAGGATATAATCCGCGTTCTTCCATATCTGCTAATTTTTTGCAAAATTACGAATTTTTAAATTCACTTTAAAATAATATCAAAATAAAGTGCCGTTTCAGTAAATTATTTTCAAGAAATATTTTACTCTTTTCAAAAAAGAATTTACTGAAACGGCACTTTATTTTTTGCAGATTTAACAATGTTTTTTCCTTATCTTGATTACTCGTAATATTCTATTGTAATAATCTGTATATATGTATTTTCGGGATATTCATCCGAGATTTGAAGAATACAATTTCCTTTTTCGTCATATTCTTCCAATGTTTTGGTTACGTTATTTTCGCTGTCAGTCGTTGTAATTATTCTTTTAGTACCGTAATACTTGATTTCGGATTCTTCATCATTCGATTCAGTATGATGCCCCTGCACTCTTACCAATTTATCTCCGTCATAAAAATAGTTTAACAAGTCATGAAAACCTGCTTCAGAATAGAACTGAAATTGCAATCTATTAAGAGAATCATATACATAGATATTAGTATCATAAGAAGTAGCGACCTTGATAACATTGTCCCTTTCGTCATATTGAATTATGTTTTTTTCATAGTTTTCCCATATCTCGCCGACCATAGCAAACTCCTTACTGTAATGAAATACGGTCGTAACATCAAAATACTTATAAAGATTAAACCTATAGTTATTTGTATCTTCACCTCTTAACTCAATACTTGCCGTTTTACGCCCTTGATTGTCATATTTTATGATTTCCCTTGTTTCAAATACAAAAGCAGTATCTTTAAATCTGTTCCAAGAAAGGATTTCTTCCGTTTTATCTTCCAAAACATTATATCTGCTGCTTCTTTTATCGGGTCAGAAATTCTCATCTTGAATATCATGCTGATAACATATTTGATTGGTATCAAATTTCCACACCTCATAACTATGAATATCCTTTACATCATGACTAAAATCCACGTGCATATCTTTTGAATACTTATCAATACGGTATGATTTGATTTTACCTTTTACAGCCGAGGGTACATCATTTCTTTTTATATAAAAACTGTGGTTAAGTTGCAAAAGAGTATCGGGATTAGAAGTAGTATAAAAAGTATCCGACTTATCCTCAAACAAAGGTTTCGTATTAAACTGATAATATTTCAAATCTTCAAGATGATACTGCTTTGCTAATTCAAAAAACGCCAATGTATCAAATTCTTGCGCCGAAACATTACCTGCAAACAGCGCACAGACACAAATTAATTTTATAAATAACTTACTGTTTTTCATATCTATTAAAATTTTATTTGATTATCTTTTGGTAAGCAAGTCTTTCGTTGCCGTTAAGTAAGTAAATTATGCCGCAATATGTGAATCCGTTTTTCTCCAACAAGTGTTGCATAATGTGATTGTCGCGATGGGTATCTACTTTTATATTATCCGTAAATTGAAAGCAATATTGCAGTATTTCTTCCAACACTCCTTTATACTGAGATAACTTTCCTGCGCGGTGAATAACGCAATAATCCTTGTCATTATCCAACCAATTGCCGTCAAATATCCTTTTGTAAGTGATATCCGGTCCTTTCAGGAAAGTAAATACCGCAACAGGCTTATTATTCAGTGAAACCAAGTAATGATTACCGCTGTTTATATCATCCATTATCGTTTTACGGTCGGGATAACCACAAGTCCATTGATTATTATTGCCTGACTGCCGCATAATACTGCGCCCTGCATCAATAATCTGCATAATTGCCTCAATATCTTCCGCTCTTGAATGCCTTATATTATACATCGGTATCTTTATTTTTAATTTTACCGTCTTTATTTTGCAAAAATACAAATTCTTTTGGCACTTTAATTTTGAAAAACCTATGTATTTCGTTCAAAAAACCTATGTTTTTGAATTAAAAAACCATGGTTTTTTTGCTAAAAAAACATAGGTTTTTCAAAATTATTTCTTGATAATAATTCAAATAAATGCGATTTTGATTTTATTAATCCATATTTCCCTGCCGTGTTTTGCCAATTAGAAAACATTTCGTAACTTTGCAACCAATCCGATAATGGTGTCGGAGAAATAACGTAGCATAAACTATTATTTCGCAGTCAAAATAAGCCTAGCAAACTAATTTTGTAAGTCGGAATAAGGCAGTTAAGTTAGGTTAATAATGAAAAATAAAACACTATTTTAAGATTGCACCTTTGGGTGTGAGTTCTTGGAGTGTTTAGGTTTTCATTTGCTAGGCTTAACCTTGACTGCGACAAAAAGAAGTTGCACCTCTTTTATTTTATTCCTTATGTGATTGATAGTTATGCATAAAATTATCAATCAATGGCAGGAAATGAAAATTTGCATAGAGCAAACAGACAAAAGAAAGACGAATTCTATACTCAATTAGCAGATATTGAGAATGAATTAAAACATTACAAGGAACATTTCAGAGGAAAAACCATATTGTGTAATTGCGATGATCCAAGGGTAAGTAATTTCTTTAAGTACTTTTCACTTAATTTTGAATTGTTCGGGCTTAAGAAATTAATTACAACTTGTTATAAAAATCAAGATATGGACTTATTTTCCACCAATTCATCAGAACGTGCTATTTATTTGGAATATGAAGGCGATAAAAACGGAAATCGCATGCCGGATATTGAAGAAATCGGAGTTAAATACCTAAAAGGAGACGGAGATTTCAGAAGTCAGGAATGTATTGAGTTGCTAAAACAAGCCGATATTGTGATAACAAATCCTCCGTTCTCGTTATTTAGGGAATATATAGCCCAATTAATGCAATACAATAAGAAATTCATTATTGTAGGTCATCAAAACGCTTTGACTTATAGGGAAGTCTTTCCGTTGATTAAAGAAAACAAGATATGGTTAGGTTATGGTTTCAAGGGTGGAGCGGCACATTTTATAAATAATTCTTATGAAGATTATGCCACATCATCAAATCATAAAGAAGGAATGATAAGAGTATCCGGTGTTGTGTGGTTTACTAATCTTGATATCTTGAAACGACACGAGGAATTGATACTTTATAAAAAATATACGCCCGAAGAATATCCGAAATATGACAATTATGACGCTATAAACGTGGATAAAACAGACGAAATACCGATGGATTACGACGGAGTTATGGGGGTGCCTATTACCTTTATGGATAAATACAACCCTGAGCAGTTTGAAATTATTGACGGCATAGGACGTTACAGTATGCTGACAGGTCCTACTCCTGAAACCGTAGGAAAATATCTTACAAAGATTAACGGCAAACCTAAATATGCACGAGTGATTATCCGAAAGCGAAAATAATAAACTGAAATTCAATATATCTTAAATAAAATTAGTATTTTTGCAGAAAAATTAAGAAGAAAAGGATATGATAGCGATAGAGAAAAATATAGATGCAATAAAAACATTATGCAATAGGTACAATGTTGCATCGTTGGATGTTTTCGGTTCGGTACTAACCGATAAATTCAACTCCGATAGCGATATTGATTTTCTCGTACGGTTTAAAACAATTCCCATAGAAGATTATGCCGATAATTATTTTGCTTTACAATCCGCACTATCTAAACTATTGACACGGGAAATTGATTTGGTGGAATTGAAATCTATCCGCAATCCAGTTTTTCTTGATAACGTTGAACGCACAAAAGTAAAAATCTATGGATGAATACTCAAAAAAATATTTAATTGACGTTTTAAATGCATGTAAAGAGACAGAAAGTTTCTTTAATGGTGAAAAAATCTTTACGGATTTAGAGAAAGACATAATGAAACAACGTGCAGTTGAAAGGAATGTTGAAATTATGGGCGAGGCTATTACACATCTTTTAAAGAATAACCCTGACATTATCCTTAATAATGCAAAAGCTGTAATCAATACACGTAACAGAGTTATTCATGGCTATGATAGTGTAACGCCAGAGTTTCTTTGGAGTTTAGTTATAAAACATATTCCGCAACTGCATAAAGATGTTTTATCATTATTACAAAATGATTGACACATATTAGAAATAACAAATTTTATATGCAAATAGACTTAAAGAAAATCACGGTTAGGGAACTGACTTTAGGGAATAAAGACGGTTATAAGGACGGTGAAGAAAACGGAGTGGTAGGTTATGGCGGTAAATTGGATATCCGCCCTGCTTATCAAAGGAATTTTATCTACAATGACAAGCAACGTGAGGCGGTTATCACAACAATAAAAAATCATTTTCCACTTAACGTGATGTATTGGGCTAAACGTGATGATAATTCGGAGATTCCTTTTGAGATTATTGACGGTCAGCAACGTACAATAAGTATTTGTCAATATGTTAATTCGGAATTTGCATACGATTTCAAATATTTTCACAATCTTACCGAAACCGAAAAGGAAGAAATCCTGTCTTACGAACTTATGATTTATATCTGCAGCGGTAATGACAGAGAAAAACTCAATTGGTTTGAAACAATCAACATTTCCGGCGAAAAACTAACTGACCAAGAGTTAAGAAATGCCGTTTATTCGGGAAGTTGGGTTACGGATGCCAAACGTTATTTTTCCAAAAACGGATGTGTGGCATATAAGATGGGCAAAGATTATCTTAACGGCTCTTGTAACAGACAGGATTACTTGGAAACGGCTATCAAATGGATAAATGACGGGCAAATTGAGGCATATATGGCAAAGCATCAGCACGACCAAAACGCCAACCAGTTATGGCAATATTTCAACTCTGTTATTCAGTGGGTGCAATCTACATTCAAAAAATACCGTAAGGAACAAAAAGGCGTCAATTGGGGAGAATTATACAATAAATATAAAGACGAATTTATTGATACCGACAAATTGGAAGAGGAAATCTCATCTCTTATGGCTGACAGCGATGTTACAAACAAGAAAGGCATATATCAATATGTTTTTGACAAACAAGAAAAACATCTTTCCATACGTGCATTTGATAACAATATGAAACGCAGTGTTTATGAGAAACAATTAGGTGTTTGTATCAAGTGCGGTAAATATTTTTCAATAGAAGAAATGGAAGCAGACCACATTAAACCTTGGCATTTGGGAGGACGCACTACCGAAGACAACTGTCAATTGCTTTGCAAGCAATGTAACCGTGAAAAATCAGGAAAATAACATAGATTTTTATCATTTAAATATACAAAAATATTATTTCAGGCATAATGGTCAAAATCGTAGGCTAAAAAGGGGGTTAAATTATTAATTTACTTATCTTTGCAAAGATTTTTTAGCTGCGGTATGAAAAAAAGTGTAAATTCTGTGGTTCGTGCCACATAAAAAGAACGGAAAAATTAGA
>JAFVBA010000010.1 GCA_017480245.1 Bacteroidales bacterium
TACATTATTATTGATGGAGGTAGTACTGATGGGACAATTGATATTGTCAATAAGTACAAAGACAGAATTTCGGTAATTGTCAGTGAAAAGGATAAAGGTATTTATGACGCAATGAATAAAGGCGTTACCTATGCAACTGGTGAATGGGTCAATTTCATGAATGCTGGAGATACTTTTTATAATAGTAATGTCGTAACAGAATTATTCAAAGATAATATAGAAGAAAAATATACAGTGGTATTCGGTGATACAAATGTAATAACACAGTATAAAGAAATTTTTGTGAATTATGGATATAAAAAGATGCATAAATACATGCCATCTTGTCATCAATCCATCTTTTGCAGAAGATACATATTAATGAAATATCCATTTGAATGGGAAAAATATAAATACGCAGCAGACTTTAACTTATTCTATAATTTAAAACAACGTAACTACCTATATAAGTATATAAAAGTTATTGTTTCTAATTATGATTGTAAGGATGGTTTTACTCAGAGAAATAAAATTAATCTTGCAAGAGATTATATAAATATTAAAAGATATAATAAATTATATAAAATAATTGCTCTAATCATAATACGTGTAAGAATTTTTATAAAAAAAATGTTATGTATTATATAGTATTTATATTAGTGATTATTGGTGTTATTAAGGAAAGTTTTACAGGAAGAAGAAGTGTTAAGTTATTTAATATTATATTTTTGATACTTACCTTAATGTCCGTATTTAGATATGGACAGGGTACGGATTATTTTTCTTATGAACATGAATATAAGTATTTAATAATGACCTGGGAGCATATTAAATCTGGGAAAGATTCAGGGTATTTATTATTGGTAATGATTGGGCAATATATTAAGTTACCTTTTGAGTATTTTATAGGAATTATTGCTTCTTTTGTTATGTTCATATGGTATCAATTCCTAAGAAAGGAGTGTAATTTTTCTTTCCTTGCCTTACTCTTGTTTTATGTTTTATTATTCTTTGTTAATATTAACAGTGCAATTAGAAATTCTATAGCATTTGCAGTTTATTTATACTGGGCATACCCATGTTTGATTAATAATAAGATTATAAAATATATTTTTATTGTAATTCTTGCAAGCTTCTTTCATCTATCACTCCTAATCCTAGTATTTCTCCCTTTATTTCGTAATATTGTAACTAATAATACCAGATTATATATTATTTTATTCTCTTTTATATTGATGTTTTTCGGAATAGAATGGATTATACCTATTTTACCTAGCTTTCTTAGAAATAGAATAGATCTCTACATATACTCATATCAAGTGAATGATAATTTTATATATGCTCGAATTATAAGAATATTCTATATCATACCCATAATATATTTAATTAGAACTCAATCTGAAAATAGCATGACATGGGAAAAATATAATTTCTTCATTGGGACTTTCTTTTTTTATTCGTTATTTAGTTTTTCTACAGATGTATCTTCAAGAATATTTGCATATTGTATCCCCTTTTTATGTATAATATTATCTCGCTCTAATTTGAATTTGACCACAATAAGAAAGTATATTATATTATATTATATGCTGATTTTAAATGTAATATTTTTTAAGAATTTTGTTGAGTTTTCAAAACAAGGAGCTTATGACCAAAATATATCGTGGTATAATTTCCCTTACACGTCAATATTTAACAAAGAGGAAGTTAGTAAAATAAGAGAAACAACCTTTTATATAGAATAGATGATATACTCCCAGAAATTACTTCAGATAAATGTTAGTGCGAATAGCGGTAGCACGGGGAAGATTGCTGAGGATATCGGCAAGGTTGTGCTGTCGCAAGGTTGGAAGAGTTATATCGCTTACGGCAGGACAGGAAACAAGTCTGCAAGTGAGTTGATAAAGATAGGTGATTCTTATGGTTGGAATGTAAAAGAACACGGATTTGAAACGCGTTTGTTTGACAATCACGGTTTGTCTTCACGTCTTGCAACCAAGAAGTTTATTAAACAATTAGATGCTATAAATCCTGACATCATTCACTTGCATAACATTCACGGATATTACATCAATTATAAGATTCTGTTTGAATATTTGATAAAGAAAGATATTCCTGTTGTATGGACGTTACACGATTGCTGGGCATTTACAGGGCATTGTGGACACTTTGATTTTGTAGGCTGTTTTAAGTGGAAAACAGGGTGTTGTGCGTGTCCTTGTCGCCAGGATTATCCTAAATCGCAATTTTTAGATTGTTCGAGAAAGAACTTTCTGCTAAAGAAACAACTCTTCACTTCGGTTAAGAATATGACGATAGTTCCTGTTAGTCATTGGTTGGGCGGATTGGTTAAGGAGAGTTTTTTGAAAAATTATCCGATGGAGGTTATTCATAACGGAATAGATCTGAACATCTTCAAACCTTATAATGATACACAGGCTGTAAGAGATAAATACAACTTGAACGGCAAATTTGTTTTGCTCGGTGTTGCGAATATTTGGAGTAAGCGGAAAGGTTTGGCGGATTATCTTGAGTTAAGTAAAATAATAGACAAAGATACGGTAATAGTGTTGGTTGGGTTGAATGACAGACAACTGAAAGATTTACCGCAAAATATTATAGGAATAAAGAGAACGGAAAATCAACAGCAATTAGTAGAATTGTATTCTTTGGCAGATGTTGTGTTGAATTTGTCATACGAGGAAACGTTCGGATTAACTACGGTAGAAGGATTTGCGTGCGGGACATCAAGTATAGTATATGATAAGACCGCAAGTCCCGAATTAATAAAAGATTCTTCGGGACATGTTGTACAAGCAGGAAATATAAAACAAATAAAAGAAGCAGTAGAAAAGATACGGACGAATAGTAAAGAGGAATATCAAAAGACTTGCAGACAAAGAGCAGAGAATTTTTATAACAAAGATGTTGTCTTTAAGAAATATTCGGATATCTATAATAAGGTTTTAAAAGAAAGAAATTAATATAGTTTCTGCAGCAAAAATAATCAATTTATTATGTAGAAATTATCTTTATAATTTTTATTAATATCAAAGTAATTATGCAGATTGTTCGCTCGTGCGGGTTGTATGCTAAATACATTCTCGCAAAGATGAAGTACAGAAAACGAGTGCAATTCCACGGTTTTGCAGTTGTTTATTCATTCTCTAACTCCTTGATTACCTTTGGTGATACAAATTTACAGGGGATAGGGGGGAAAAGACAATTATCAATTCCTCGCCGCTGAGCAATATGGTTGGGTTGTATCAACGGACGATAATTGTTGCGCGTTATGGCGGAAAGATACATATCGGTTGCGGCTGCGGAATATCAGGCAGCACGATATATGCAATGGATAATATCTCTATCGGCAACAATGTCTTGATAGGAGGTAATTGTAAGATAATAGACAATGATTTTCATCCGTTGCAAGATGATAAAAGACATCCGCAACGGCACGAAGATATAAAGAAGAAACCTATCTTGATAGGTGATGGCTGTTTTATCGGGGCAAATTCAATAATACTTAAAGGAACAACGATTGGAAAGAATTGTGTTATCGGAGCAGGCAGCGTAGTACATGGAGCGTTCCCCGATAATGTAATAATTGCTGGCAATCCTGCTAAAATCATCAAAGAAAATAAATAATTTTCAATGCTTATTTCAATAATCACAGCTACGTATAACAGTGCATCTACGTTGAGGGATACATTTGATAGTATTTTATCGCAGACAAATCAGAACTATGAATATATAGTTATAGACGGAGCGTCAAAAGACGGAACAATTGATATTATCAAAGAATACGAACCGAGATTTAACGGAAAGATGCGATGGATTTCTGGAAAAGATAAAGGAATCTATGACGCTATGAACAAAGGTATCGCTATGGCAACGGGCGATGTTGTCGGAATATTGAATAGTGATGATTTCTATACTTCAAATAATGTATTGGAAGTTATTAATAATGTATTTGAAGATAATGATATTGATGCTGTTTATGGAGATGTTCATTATGTTGATCCTAATAATTTGAAAAAATGTGTGAGGTATTATTCCTCAAAAAAATTCAGGCGCTGGAAGATGCGATTCGGTTTTATGCCTGCCCACCCGTCTTTTTATTGTAAGAGGATAATTTATGATAAGTTGGGGATGTTTAACATTGAATTAAAGATTGCTTCAGATTTTGAATGTTTATTGAGATTCATTTTTGTAAATAAGATAAATATTCATTACTTGCCGTTAGATTTTGTTACGATGCGGGAAGGCGGAGCCTCTTCTTCGGGTTTCAACAGCCATAAGCAAATATTAAAAGACCATTTGGTTGCTTATAAAAATAACAATGTATTTTCCAATACTTTTTTTGAAACAGTTAGGTATATTGATAAACTCTGTTCTTTAGCAAATCAATTCTTTATAAAAATCATAACATACTTGCTTACTAAAATTATACTATTGTTAAATAGAAATTATCATATTGATATAGCAGAAGGACCTGTTTCTAAGATTTAAAAGGCATAATTTACTTATTTTCGACTTGATGAAATAATATTTTTCATCAAAATATTTATAACATATTTTATTTAAATACAAAAACTTGTGGAATTGAATAGGAATCAGTTCTGCAAGTTTTTTTATATACGTATGCAATATTATAATTATTTATATTACTTTTGTAAATATAATAATAAATAAAGGAGAGGAATAATGAAAAGAAAGAAATTTTATATTCTATTGTTACTATTAAGTATTTCTTTAATGTCTTGGGGACAAGATTGGGAAGGTGATGGCAGTAAAGATAATCCATATCAAATAAAATCGGAAAATGATTTAAAAACACTATCCAATAATGTAAATAATAAATCACATAAATACAATGACACTTGTTTTATTCTAATAAAAGATATAATACTAACGGAAAATTTTACACCTATAGGCAGGACTGCGTCAAAATATTTCAGAGGAACCTTTGATGGAAATGGTAAAACTTTATATAATCTTAAGGTAATAGCATCTTCATATCATACAGGTTTGTTTGGTCATGTTGTTGGAGGAACTATTAAAGATCTGACAATTAGTGGAGCGAATATAGAATCCACTTATAACAATAGTAGTTATTATCACGGAATTATAGTGGGGTATCTGCAAAATGAGGCGGCTGTTATTAATTGTAATGTTTTAGATTCAAAAATAAAAGCAAGTTCCTCGTGTGTAGGCGGAATTGTTGGGCGAATGGATAATAATTTTTCTGAATTAAAAGGAATTATTGACTGTTCTGTTCAGAGAACCGATATAGAAGGAAAAAATAATATTGGAGGGATATGTGGATACCTTAATGATGGATTAGAAAATCATGTACAGAATAATACAGTAGATATATCAACTGTATTAATCGGTGGTTCAGATGTTGATAAGATTTGTGGAAAAGCAAAAGATAAGACTTTAATTTCAGCAAATAATACCGATTTGTCGGCGATTGAAACTCCAGTTATTCCGCTTATAATTGGTAAATGGAATTTTGTAGGCAATAATTCCGATGTAAAAGAGATTAATGTCGCAAGTTTGAATAATAACGGCGAAACTCTTATGAACTATTCAACGGCTCATGATGTTGCTGCGGCTAATTATGATTATCAATCTAATAGATGGAATGATACTTATTTAAGTGTAAAAAATAATGATATAATTAAAAGCGGTGAAGGTATATTTGTTTGGGTTTTTGAGAAAGATAAAAATGAGCAAGATTTAAGTAAAAAATATGGTGATATTGTTTATTGGACTGTCGGCAATAATCAATTTTCAGAATCTGCATTAGAGATAAATACTACTAATAACGAAAGTAAAAATACAGAAGGACAAGATGATGAGGTGAGCGGTGCTTTATGGTTTGCTTTGTCTAATCCTTTTGATGAGGCGGTTGAAGTGGAGACATTGATAGGTAAGTTAAATAATGTGCAAGGAAAAACTCAAGCATACACATGGGATGGCAACAAATGGAATAATAATCCCGACAAGATAGCTTCCGGTCAAGGTTTTATGGTGGCTGCAACGGACGGAAAGACAAATATTAACGGTTACTTGACAAAAGCAGCGGCAAAATCCGAAAAACAAGAAGATTGGATTAAGTTTTCGTGTATCACCAACAATTCTTCTTTTGATATATTTGCAACTGCTAAAAACAATGCCCAAAATAGTTTTGATGAATACGATTCTTATATTTTGTTTTCCGAAAATAATGATGATTTTGTGCAACCTTATTTTGCCGTTCAGGGTAAAAGTTTAATTAGAAACGTATTTAAAAATATTCCCTATACAGTTGATTTAAATTTCAGAGCAAATAAAGATAACCAAATAAAATTTTATGTCAGTAATTTGCCACAAGATTTTTCGGTTATGTTAATTGACAAATTTGAGAATACGAATACAATCCTTGATGATACAATTATAGATATTAATTTGTTTGAAGGAGAAAATGAAGATAGGTTTCAGTTATGTTTCATCAACAAAAATGTTAATATTGCCGAGATTCAAGAAACCAACAATGAAATAAAAATAGTTTCTTTCGGCAATCATATTGATATTTTCGGGAAAGATTTAACTAATGTTGAAGTTTATGATATTGTTGGTCATAAAAGATTTTCTCAAAAACTCTCTTGCGATAACTATTCTTTTAATTTAAATTCACAGAGTGGGATTTATATATTGAGAATCAGTGATTTAAGCAGGGGGGGGGGCATAATAGCTATATGTTAATTAAATAAAGTAATATTATTTATTACATTACGCTGTTAATTCCTGAGATTAAATTAATAATCACGCAACTTAACTTAATAAGAGGCGTGATTATTTTTTATATATGACAAATATATAAACTGTTATGAAATTATATTTTACAATCTGTCGTCAATAATTTCTCTTTTCAACACCCCTTTGACATCATATACTACTCCGTTATTGTTAAGCAGAGATTTAACATCCAAAGTCAAGAATTCCTTGTGAGCAACAGCCAATATAACCGCATCAAATCTTTCTTCGCCGTTTAAAGTGTTGGTTATATCAATACCGTATTCCTTTTTAACATGCTCTTTACTTGCCCAAGGGTCGTAAATAGTGATGTTGTCGGTATATTCTTTCAATGTATGATAAATATCCACTACTTTAGTGTTGCGTATATCGGGACAATTTTCTTTAAATGTTATGCCCAATATCAAAATCTTTGAATCTTTGACCATAACACCTTTTTTGTTCATACATTTTATTGTTTGATTGGCAACGTATGCCCCCATTCCGTCATTAAGTCTGCGAGCATTACTCATAACTCTTGGTAACACGCCATAAACCTGCGCTTTCTGAATCAAATAATAAGGATCTACACTTATGCAATGTCCTCCTACCAAACCCGGACTTAATTTTATGAAATTCCATTTTGAAGATGCTGCCTCAATAACGTCATGCGTGTCAATACCCATTGCATTGAATATCTTTGCAAGTTCATTCATAAAAGCAATATTTACATCTCTCTGACTGTTTTCAATTATTTTTGAGGCCTCTGCTACCTTTATACTCGGAGCTTTATGTGTTCCATTAACAAGTACCGAATTATATACACCATCTACTATATCCGCTATCTCAGCAGTTGAACCTGAAGTAACTTTCTTTATCTTTTCTACCGTATGAAGTTTATCTCCTGGGTTAATACGTTCAGGCGAATAACCTGCAAAGAAATCTACGTTAAATTTCAACCCACTCACACTCTCCACAACAGGTAAGCATTCCTCTTCTGTTACTCCCGGATAAACGGTGCTTTCATATACTACAATATCTCCTTTGCTTATTACTTTACCTACCGTCTCAGATGCACCCCAAAGCGGTTTCAAGTCAGGACGGTTATTTTCATCTACAGGCGTCGGCACTGCTACGACATAGAAATTGCAATTCTTTATTTCTTCAAGAAAAGAAGTGCATTTGAAACCGTGATTGGTTATTGCCTCTTGCAGTAAAGAATCATCAACTTCCAAAGTTGAATCGTGTCCTTGCATTAATTCTTTTACTCGGTTGGAATTTAAATCAAATCCTATTGTAGGATATTTTGTAGAAAACAATCTTGCCAACGGCAACCCTACATATCCCAACCCTATTACCGCTATTTTTATTTCTTTCATTGCTCTTCTTTAATTATTTCTATCAATTCGGGTTCTACGTATGAGGCAGCAATGGCAACACCGGGAATTTCAATAACAATTCTTTTGCTTTTCTTGCCTTTAATTTTCAAAAGCACTCCCTCAATACCGTCATAAACACCGCCGATAACCCTTACTTTCGTTCCTTTTTTCAATTCTATTTCTTCTGGTTTATAGAATGTTATATCGTCATCTAAATGTGAGGCAACCTTTATAAATTCTCTCATTTGTTTTTCAGGAACTGTCTCTATTTTGCGTTTTAATCCAACCTTACGGGTTAGAAAATAAGCGTTGTAAGTGAATTTAGTTAAAATTTCTTGTTTAAAATCCTCAACGGTTTTTTTATCAGCATGAACGAAAATTAAATCATTCACCGCAGGAACTAATACTTTCTCTTTCTTTCCTTTAACTATTCTAATTTTATATTGCATCGGGATGAAATTTTCAATATTTCTTTCATCCAGAAGCTCTTTCACTTTCATTTCCCGTGAAAAAATCGTCTTCAAAACAAACCAAAAAAGTTCTTTTTCAGTTTTTTCTTGCATAAATTTATTTTTGCTTAATTTTTCAGCCTGCAAAACTACAACTTTTATTTAAAATAGAGAAATTCTTATGCAATTATAAATACCGATATTCTGTTTTCTTTTTCCAATAAGTAAAGAAGTCATTATGAGGAGTAAAAAGATTTTTGCAATACCGAATAAAATTTTTGCAACTCTGCAAATAAATTTTGTAATTTCAAGAAAGAATTTTGTTTGAACCGTTTAAAATTGTATTTCAGACCGTCCAAAATATAGTTTTAGTCGGTTCAAAATATAGTTTTGGACGGTTCAAACAAAAATAGATTGCGTGATTGCAAAAATTTTATTTAATAATGCAAAATTATCTTTACCTATCACAAAAATTTTATTTGATAATACAAACTAACCTTCCCACTATTTCAAGTTAAGAAAAGTTTTGTCCTGAATTTGATGAGACTTTTTTTGTTTGTATTTGTAAGAAATTATTTATTTTTGCAAATTGAAAAGTAAAAGATGAATATTCTGACGTTTGACATAGAGGAATGGTATTGTATTTTCATTAATATTGCTGAGGAGAAGAAAACTTACAGCATTAAAGATTCATTATTGAAACTTTTAAATATAATGGAAGTGCATAATATCAAACCTACTTTTTTTATTTTAGCGTCTTTTGCAAAGAAAAATCCTCAAATAATTTATGACATTGCACAAAAGTATGATATTGGTTCGCATGGATTGAATCATGATTTGGTGGAATCGATGTCATACAAGGATTTTCAAAATGATATAGCAGAATCTATCCGTATTTTAGAGGATATTACAGGTAAAAAAGTTACTAAATACCGTGCGCCAGGATTTTCTATTTCCAATAAAGAGTATTTT
This sequence comes from Bacteroidales bacterium, assembly GCA_017480245.1. Taxonomy (GTDB): domain Bacteria; phylum Bacteroidota; class Bacteroidia; order Bacteroidales; family P3; genus Scybalousia_A. The sequence continues at coordinate 9,563 of JAFVBA010000010.1, forward strand.
AAAGCCATTGTGGATAGTGGAATTGAAACGGATTGTTCTTTAAGTGCAATTAATCATTTTTACGGAAATAAGATGATTGACAAATCGCAAATATGTATCATTGAATATAACGGTATTAAGATAAAAGAGTTTCCTCCTTCCATTTTTAATTTCTTAGGTAAAGATTTAGGTTTCTTAGGAGGTGGTTATTTCCGTTTATTTCCTTACAGGATGTTAAAATACTGTATGAATAAACATAGAGATTATAATTTAATATACTTGCATCCGAGCGATTTTGACGTTAATCAACCAATGATAAGCGAATATTCTTTTTTGGAGAAGTTTAAACGTAGAGTTGGGGTGCAAACAGCAGAAAAAAAATTAATACGAATGCTCTCCGAGTTTGGTTTTACTGATATTGTAACGGCGGAGAAAGTGATAGATTGGAGTAATATTCCTATCGTACAATTATAATGATAATGTAAGAAAAAATAAAGACATGAAAATTTTGATTACAGGAGGCTGTGGTTTTATTGGCAGCCATACATGCGTGGAGTTACAGAATGCAGGATTTGATGTTGTTATTGCAGATAATCTTTCTAATTCAAAAGAAGAGGTTATTGACAGAATAGAAAAAATAACCAATAAACGTCCTGAATTTATTAAGGCAAATCTGGCAGATGAAAAAGAATGTGATGAAGTTTTTAATACATTTAGCGATATTAATGGCGTGATTAATTTTGCGGCATATAAAGCTGTCGGGGAGAGTATGGATGTTCCTGTCAAATACTACAAAAATAACTTAGGAATACTGTTGAATGTATTGGACAATATGCAAAAACATAAAATAAAATATTTTGTTCAATCGTCATCCTGTACAGTTTATGGAGAGCCGGATTCGTTACCAATCAAAGAAACTTCACCTGTAAAGGATGCTACTTCTCCTTACGGACATACAAAACAAATAGCGGAGCAAATGTTGTCTTTTATTGTCGGTAAAGATATTGATGCTATAGCGTTGAGGTATTTTAATCCTATTGGTGCGCACAAAACTGCATTAATCGGAGAGTTGCCAAATGGTGTTCCTAATAATCTATTACCTTTTATTACACAAACTGCTGCAGGAATCCGTAAGGAATTAAAGGTTTTCGGTAATGATTATCCTACTTCTGACGGAACTTGCATAAGAGACTATATTCATGTTGTAGATTTAGCAAAGGCACATGTTGTTGCGATGAATCGTTTGATAAATGAAAAAAATAAAAAACCATTAGAGTTCTTTAATATCGGTACGGGGCATGGATATTCTGTTTTGGAGATAATTAATTCTTTTGAACGCTCAACAGGAGAGAAATTAAATTGGTCATTTGCTCCAAGAAGGGCAGGAGATATTATTCAAATTTGGGCAGATACTCAATTAGCAGAAGAAGAATTAGGTTGGAAAGCTCAAGAAGATATTGACTCCATGACTTCGTCGGCATGGAATTGGCAATTACAATTGAAAGAAGAGTAATTGATTCAATCAGATTTTAAGAGAGGATATGTCTATTATAAATATTATCCTCTCTTATTATAAGATGGAGAAAAATGTGCAAAATTTTGGTGATTAAATAAAAAAATAGTAGTTTTGCAGTTTCTAATTGCAAAAGGATTAAATAAAACTAAATACAAATTGCGATGAAAAATGTAGCGCTTATCACAGGAATTACCGGTCAGGACGGAAGTTTTTTGGCTGAATTCCTACTTGAAAAAGGTTATGAAGTTCATGGTATTCTGAGAAGGTCATCTTCGTTCAATACCAACAGAATAGAACATCTTTATTTGGATGAATGGGTAAGGGATATGAAACAACAGCGTCTTATCAACTTGCATTGGGGCGATATGACGGATTCTTCGTCGCTTATCCGCATAATTAACTCTGTCAAGCCTACCGAAATATATAATTTAGCGGCTCAATCACACGTAAAAGTGTCGTTTGACGTACCTGAATACACCGCAGAAGATGACGCAGTGGGCGTTTTGCGATTGTTAGAAGCCGTAAGAATTTGCGGATTGGAGAAATCGTGCAGAATTTATCAGGCATCAACTTCCGAACTTTACGGTTTGGTTCAGGAAGTTCCGCAAAAAGAAACCACTCCTTTCTATCCGCGTTCTCCTTACGGGGTTGCAAAACTTTACGGTTTCTGGATAACTAAAAACTATCGCGAAAGTTACGGAATGTATGCGGTAAATGGAATTCTTTTCAACCACGAAAGCGAAAGACGAGGTGAAAACTTCGTTACCCGTAAGATTACATTGGCGGCAGCACGCATTGCGCAAGGTTATCAAGACAAGTTGTATTTGGGAAATCTTAATTCTTTGCGAGATTGGGGCTATGCAAAAGATTATGTTGAGTGTATGTGGTTGATTTTGCAACAAGAGAAACCTGAAGATTTCGTAATTGCAACAGGCGAATACCACACTGTAAGGGATTTTTGTACTCTTGCGTTCAAAGAAACGGGGATTGAACTCCGTTGGGAAGGCGAAGGAGTTGATGAAAAAGGTATAGATGCAAAAACAGGTAAGGTTTTGGTGGAAGTAGATCCGAAATACTTCCGTCCTGCAGAGGTTGATCAACTTTTAGGCGACCCGACAAAAGCAAAAACATTGTTGGGATGGAATCCGCGCAAGACTTCGTTTGAAGAACTTGTGAAGATAATGGTTCAACACGATATGAAGTTCGTCAAAAAACTATACTTGAAAGCACAACAGCCTGAATAATGGAAAAAACAAGTAAAATATACGTTGCAGGACACAGAGGTATGGTCGGCAGCGCAATTGTCAGGGAACTGAACCGACAAGGCTATACAAATATCATTACACGCACTCATTCGAAATTGGATTTGACAAGACAGAATGAGGTTGAAGAATTTTTCAAATCCGAAAAGCCTGAATACGTATTCCTTGCTGCTGCAAAAGTAGGCGGAATCATCGCAAACAGCAAACATCTTGCGGATTTTATGTATGACAACATGATTTTGGAAATGAATGTTATTCACTCCGCATGGCAAAACGGTTGCAAAAAACTTGAATTCTTGGGTTCGTCATGTATTTATCCGCGTTTGGCACCCCAACCTATGAAAGAGAATTGCCTATTAACTTCGGAATTGGAGAAAACTAACGAAGCCTACGCCCTTGCTAAAATTTCGGGATTAAAATATTGTGAATATTTAAACAAACAATACGGCACGGATTATATAAGTGTGATGCCTACCAACCTATACGGTCCGAATGATAACTATCATCCTGAACATTCGCACGTACTTCCTGCTCTTATACGCAGATTTCACGAGGCTAAAATCAATAATCTTCCTTCCGTTACCTGTTGGGGAGACGGTTCTCCGCTAAGAGAATTTCTTTATGTCGATGATTTGGCAAACCTTTGCGTATTTCTGATGAATAACTATTCGGGCGACGAAACTGTCAATGCAGGAACGGGAAAAGAAATCTCAATTAAAGAACTTACGCAGTTGGTTGCAAAGATTATTGACTATAAAGGTGAAATTCTTTGGGATACTTCGCGTCCTAACGGAACACCACGCAAACTTTTGGACGTAAGTAAAGCCAAAGAATTGGGATGGCAATATTCCACCGAGTTGGAAGAAGGAATCAAATTGGCATACCAAGATTTTTTGAACAATCCTTTCAGAGCGGAAAGGTAATGCTAATCTACAGAGAGGTAATGTAATTATTATGAATAAGAGAGTTTTTGTATCGGGATGTTATGATATGTTGCATAGCGGTCATGTTGCTTTTTTCAAAGAGGCATCCCAATTCGGAGATTTATATGTCGGCATAGGAAGTGATAATACTATTTGGGAATTAAAGCACCGCAGGACTATAAATTCCGAACGCGAAAGACTGTATATGGTCAAATCTATCCGTTATGTGCGTGATGCTTGTATCAATACGGGCAGCGGAATTATGGATTTCATTGAAAGTGTAGATAGATTCAAACCTGATGTTTTTGTAGTTAATGCTGACGGTTCCACTGCCGAAAAAGAACAATTTTGCAAGGAAAGAGGAATTGAATATATCGTATTGGAGCGTACTCCCGAGGATGGTTTGGAAGCCAGAAGCACAACTTCACTGCGCAATACCGTAAAATCGCAGATTCCTTACCGTGTGGATTTGGCTGGAACGTGGATTGACCAACCTTATGTGTCAAAATATCACGGCGGTTGGGCTATTACCGTTTCCATTGAGCCGACTGAAGAATTTGAAGAGCGAAGCGGTATGAGTACCTCCACAAGAAAAGCCATCAAAAAACTATTCCCATATCAATTACCTGATTACAATCCGGAATTATTGGCAAAATTGGTATTTTGTTTTGAGAACGAACCGACTTTGCAACAGTACGTATCGGGAGCGCAGGACGCAATAGGAATCTGTGTGCCGGGTTTAGTGCGTCATTATTATGACGGAGGTTATTGGCCGAGCAAAATAGAACGGTGTGATGACGAGGAAATCCTTTCTTGGTTGGAAGAACATATTTGTTTAGTGCATACATTCAACCGACCTGACAACACACACGTTGATGCAGGCATAAATATTTCCGATGAAGGCGTAAAAGCATTGGCAGATGCTGCCGAAGGTGCATGGAATGCGATAATGAAAAAGGATTTGCAGGAGTTTGCAAAATATTTCAACGCTTCGTTTGATGCGCAAGTGAAAATGTTTCCGAATATGGTTTCACCGCAATTGCAACAGTACATAGAAAAATACCGCAATCAGTCCTTGGCATTGAAACTGTCGGGTGCAGGCGGCGGAGGTTACTTGGTATTGTTGGTTGATAAGCCTTTGGAAAATTCAATCCGAATAAAAATCCGCCGAAAAGACAATTTATAATATGAAACGTTATTGTCAGACATTGGAATTGAGAAATGACCCTGAACTTATCAAGAAATATGTTGAGGTGCATTCTCACGTTTGGGAAGAAATCAAACAAGGACAAAGAGAAGTAGGTATTTTGGATATGCAGATATATATTCATGACAACAAGTTGTTTATGATTTGCGATACGGTGGATAATTTTGATTGGGAAAGGGATATGCAGCGCCTTGCCACCCTACCGCGTCAGGCAGAATGGGAAGCATACGTAAGTAAGTTTCAAGGTTGCGACCCTAATGCCTCTTCTAAAGACAAATGGCAGTTGATGGACAAAATTTATTCTTTAAGCTAAGAAATAGAATACTTTTATTTTAAAATTAAAGTCCAAAGCTTTCTTAACTTAGATTGGATAAATTATGGATAATGACAAATCTACAAGAGATTGTTGTATGGATAGTTTAACTCCTGAATACACTGGAGTATCAAATATTTTATTTGTCAGTGGTAAAACTGCAAAGCAAAAGCCAAGGATTAAAGTTGCTTTAGAATCTTCACTATCCCCCAATAGATCGACTGTAAGTATCTCTATAGAAAACAATCCTAAAGTATTAGCAGGTGATTTGCATAACCTTTCAAGTGAAACGTTGGAGAAAATCAAAGAATGGATTGTTTTAAATCAAGATGTGCTGTTTGATTATTGGAATTATAAAATATCAACTCATGAATTGATTAATAAGATTAAAAGATTATGATGTAGAGAATCTATAGTTATACAAACAAAATAAGATTACATCAATATAGATGTGATAAATGATAAAGAGATACCTAATTGGTATTTCTTTATCATTTATTATATAAAAAGAAAATCTGCTATAAAATGTATATAGTTATATTAAATTCTTGTAGTATCAAAAAAAGATTTCGTAATCTCAAGTAATAATTTTGTTTGAACCGTCTAAAATGATATTTCAGACCGTTCAAAATGTGCTTTTAGACGGTTTAAAATTTATTTTGGACGGTCTTGATAAAAATAATTTGAGATATTACAAGATTTTTATCGGACATTACAAAATTTATTCTTGCGATTATAAAAATCTAATGTAATATGGTTTTGACCTTATTCGCACACTTCAAGACAAATAATGTATCTGTCAGAGAAACTTCAACAAAATAAAGAACTTTGTCAGAATTATGAGAATATAAATGATATGTTAGTAAATTTTGAAATAGATTGAGAACAGATAATGTAAATATCAATGCCGTATGGAATACATTTCATTACAGCAATTTTGTTTTTATATTAATTTTACGTTGATTTCAACAAAAAATTCGTAAATTTGCACCCTAAACGAGAATAAAATATACAAAATACTATGATAAAGGCAGAAGAAGTTACGGTTGAAACCGCTGGTAAGTTGGGCTTATTGCCTGAGGAATTTGAAAAAATAAAAGAACATTTGGGTGGGAGAACACCTAATTTCACAGAGTTAAGTATTTATTCGGTTATGTGGAGCGAACACGCTTCCTACAAAAACAGTATCAAGTGGATAAAAAAACTTCCTAAGGAGGGCAAACAAATGCTGGTGGCTCCGGGAGAAGAAAACGCAGGAATGGTAGATGTCGGCGACGGCAGAGCATGTGTTTTCAAAATTGAGAGTCATAACCACCCGTGCGCAGTAGAGCCTTTCCAAGGTGCGGCAACAGGCGTGGGAGGTATAAACCGCGACATCTTCACTATGGGAGCAAGACCTATCGCACAGTTAAACGCTTTGCGCTTCGGAAGATTGAGCAGTAAGCATGCAAAACATCTTTTCAAGGGTACGGTAGAAGGTATCTCACATTACGGAAACTCTTTCGGCGTGCCGGTATTGGGCGGTGAGGTTTTCTTTGACGAATGTTTTGAGAATAATCCGCTTGTTAATGCGATGAGTGTCGGCATTATGAAGAAAGAAGACCTTATCTCTGCAGTTGCAAAAGGCGCAGGAAATCCTGTATTCATTGTCGGCTCATCAACTGGTAAGGATGGTATTCACGGAGCAACCTTTGCAAGTGCAGATGTTACGGAAAACAGTGCTGATGACATTCCTTCCATTCAAGTAGGCGACCCGTTCCAAGAAAAACTTCTTATGGAGGCTTCTTTGGAACTTGGCAGAAGCGGTGCAATCGTTGGTATGCAAGATATGGGCGCTGCAGGAATCATTTGTTCCACTTCCGAGATGAGTGAAAAAGGCGGCAGCGGAATGAAAATCAATTTGGACGAAGTTCCTTTGCGCCAACAGAACATTGAAGCTTGGGAGATATTGCTTTCCGAAAGCCAGGAGCGAATGCTTGTTGTTGTTAAGAAAGGTCAGGAAGAGGTCGCCAAGAAAATATTTGACAAGTGGGATTTGAATTGTAAGCAAATCGGAGAAGTAATTGACGAGGATATGCTTTACTTCTATTGGAAGGGTGAATTGGTTGCCCAAGTGCCTGCTTCCACTCTTGTCTTGGGCGGCGGCGCTCCTCAATACGACAGGGAATATACTGAGCCTGCTTATTATCAAAAACGCAAGGAATTTAAAATTGACAGCATAAAAGAACCGACAATCTCCGAGGCGAAAGATATTGCTAAGGCGATGGTAAAGAATCCTAACTTGGCATCTAAACGTTGGGTTATTGAGCAATACGACACAATGGTAGGAACGCGTAATATGACAACCAACCGTCCTGCCGACAGTGGCGTTGCTAATATAAAAGGTTGCAGTAACGGTATTGCCATGACTTGTGATTGCAATTCTCGTTACGTTTATTCCGATCCGTTTATCGGTACTGAGATGGCGGTTGTCGAGGCTGCAAGAAATATTGTCTGCACGGGCGGAGAGCCTTTGGCAGTAACTAATTGCTGTAACTTCGGTAATCCTTACAAACCTGAGACTTATTGGCAGTTTGTCAATGCAGTGAATGGTATGGGCGAGGCTTGCAAAAAATTCTCCACTCCTGTAACGGGTGGTAATGTATCTTTCTACAATCAGGCAAGTATCAACGGCGTTGTTGAGGCTGTTATGCCTTCTCCTGTCATCGGTATGATTGGTACGGTTAATAAAGAAAACCAAATGGGCTTAGACTTCAAACAAGAGAACCAAACTATTTATCTTTTGGGTGAGGTTGTAAATGATATCAACTCTTCCGAATACCTCTACAATTACTGCGGAGTGAAATTAAGTGATGTTCCTTATTTTGATATGGACAAAGAATTTGATTTGCAGCAGGCCGTAAAAGAATTAATCAAAGCAAAGGTATTGCAATCCGCACACGATGTTTCTGACGGCGGTTTGTTTATGAATTTACTTGAAAGTTCAATGGTAAGAAACCTTGGCTTTGACATCGCAACCGACAAGAGCGTACGTTTGGATAGTTTCCTATTCGGCGAAAGCCAATCGCGTATTGTTGTAACTATTAATGACGACAAGAAAGCGGACTTTGAAAAGATATTAAGCAAATACAACGTTCCTTGCCAAGCAATAGGAAAGACAACTGACGGCAACATAAAGATTGACGGCGAAGATTTCGGATGCGTTTGTGAATATAAGAGAGTCTTTGACAACGTCATCGGCGACGAAATGGAGAAATAAATAATGTAATATTATGCATACTGCAACGATAGAAAGACAGCAGAATGAGGTTATTAAGTATGTGTTGAATATAAAGGATTCTGCATATTTGAAACGTTTGAAAACTTCTATGGAAAAGAAAATCCGGAAAGATAATCTTCTTTCCGGAGATTCTTCCGATTATCCTTACAAAGATATGCCTATATTCGGTCCGAAGACATTGGACGAAGCAATGGAGCGTTTGGACGAAGCCGAAAAACAATTTGCACAAGGCAAAGGTTTGTCATTGGACGAAGTAATGCAGAGTGTTTATCAAACAATTCAAAAGCATGCTGAGTTTAAAAATAGATAACCGTGCGAAAAATGAATTGAACAAGATTGTTGCATGGGTTGTAGATGTTCATAATGAGCAAACAGCGACACAATTTGCAGACTTGTTTTACTCATTAACAACTTTGTTACGAAATAATCCGTACTTAGGCATTGAAGAATGTTTATTGAGGAACAGAAAAATCAAAATACCTAAGCATACGTTTTGATGAATACCACAGAATTATTTATTATGTTGCTGATGATACGCTGAATATTGCTGACATTTGGGATATGCGAATGAAGACAACACAACTGAAGAAAAGATTATAAGTATAGTAGATTTGCTCTTTAATAATTTTTTGTAAATTTGTGGGGTAAAAATTAGACAAGATGATGATAAAAGTAAGTAGAAATATAACAAATAATAACATAATCACCTTATTATCAACTTTTTCGGGGGGGGGTATTTAGAGATAAGCCACAGAGAGTTAAGATTACAATATCGGATATTGGATATAACCGTAAGTAGTGCGGTAAATTCAATATCCGATGTTTTTTATTGCCCGTTCCCGATTCAGTTTTCAATTTTTAAATAATCATCTTATGTTAGAATACTACATTACCGAGCGGAATTTTAAACAGATTGGCGACAGTGAAGTCAAGACAAAATATTTTGCAGTCCTTGATGAGAAAACACTGTTGGACACCGAAGAGTTATGTCAAAGAGTTGCGGACTGTTCAACGTTGGCTAAACCTGAGATGCGTCTGGCGTTGGATATGTTGGTTGAGATGACGTTTGAAGCGTTGAAAGGCGGACGTAGCGTGCGGCTCGGTGAGTTGGGAATACTGCACCCGACGATGACTTCCGCAGTCCAAGAGAATAAAGAGGATGTTACGGTGGAAACGATAAAAAAGATTTCGTGTAATTTCCGCCAATCTAAGCGTTTGCGCAAGGCTTTGAACAATGAGCATATCCGTAAAGCAAACATTCCGACCAAGAATTTTTGACAAACATACGCCATTAAATGTAAAAAGTGCAGGAGGTTTATATGAAAAGTGCAGCAAGATTGCGTAGAAAGTGCAGCAAGGTTTTGTTAGAAAGTATGTACATTACATACAGTAAAGTATATACTTTATATAGCGAAAAGTATATACATTATATAATGAAAAGTATATACTTTCCAACGCAATCTTCCTGCACTTTTAACGCAAGCAAGAAGACAGAAAATTGAAAAGTAAAGTCATTAATTAAGAAAAGACGGAGATTGAGTGAAAAAGTAAGATTATGCAATGAAGAAGTAAGGTCATTAAATAAGAAAATAAAGAAAAAATAACGGAAATTAAATAACAATTAAAAAATGTAAAAGTTATGGCATTTAAGCTCTATAAGAAGAAAATCACAACGGCGTTAAGCGGAGAAAAAGAAAATCGCTACGTCCTTAGAATGAGGTCAATAGGAACAAGAACACCTCAAGAGTTATCGGAAAAGATGACCAAGTATTTTTCCATTGAAGGACCGGAGGCATTGGTGAATATTAATCAACTGTACGCCACTATTGCCGAACAGGTTATGGCAGGTTTTTCGGTGAAGATAGACGGTTTGGGAACGTTTTATCCGAAATTGACAACCAAATCGGTTAAGGAAATCGAAGATGTAACGGTGGATTGCATCAAAAGGTTTTCCGTAGGATTCACAATCGACAGAAATTTCCAAAAAGAAATGGACGAAGTGAAGTTAGAACAAGACAGGTCGTTCAATTTAAAACACATTTAGTCATGGCAGAAGTTCAATATGTAATAGAGAAAAGGTCTTTGAAAGTCAAAGGCGTTAAGGAGGACAGATATTTACCGAAATTAGTCTCCAGTGGCAGAAATACAACAAAAGATATCGCAAAGAAATCCATAATTCAAGGAACGATATCTGATTTGGAGTTTCCGCAGTTTATAGATATGCTTGTCAGAACGATAAAAGAGGACTTGAAAAGCGGATTGCGGGTACAGTTAGGCGATTTGGGAACTTTGGTGCCGACGATAACTTGCAAGGCGGTTAAGAGTTTTGACGATTTGGATATGGACGCCGTTAAGAAAAAGACGGTAAGGTTCCAACAGAGTCTGGATTTGAAGACCGAACTGAAAAAAGTAAGTTTCCGCAAATCAAATATCGGAACAATCAAACACATGTAGTTTATTTAACATATAGGATGGAGTATGTAGCATGTAGTGTTGCGTGCTTTTGAAACTTAGTTGATAGCAAATAAATAGAGAGAAAAATGAAAAAAGAAGTTTAAAAATTTTAGGATTCATTGCAGCAATCCTAATCGGAGGGCGACACCGAAGCTCAATATCAATTAGGACGATGTAACTAAGAAATTAATTGTTGAATAATCTGCAAGGTGGAGATAAGTAGATGAGTGTTTGAGAAAAGAGTCTTAAGCACTCATTTTTATTATTGCCTTTTTGTTAAATATAAAACTTTTCGTAATTTTGCAGACGGAAATTCTAATACTGACTTTGCAATGAAAAATATTCTTGTCATATATACGGGCGGAACTATAGGGATGGTGAAAGACAGCGTAACGGGTGCATTAAAACCGTTTGATATGCACAGAATCTATGAAGTGTTACCTGTTCTAAAGAAAATAGATTGCAATATTGAGACATATCAATGCAATCCTATCATAGACTCTTCGGATATGAATGCAGACAAATGGCTTTTATTTGCTTCGCTTATACAAGAGAATTATTCCAAATACGATGGTTTTGTTATCTTACACGGAACGGATACAATGTCTTACACAGCCTCCGCTTTAAGTTTCCTATTAAAAAATCTTTCCAAGCCTGTTATCATCACAGGAAGCCAACTTCCGCTCGGTATGATACGAACTGACGGCAGGGATAACATTATTTCCGCCGTTGAAATAGCAGCAAACAACGAGATTGTTATACCCGAAGTTTGTATTTTCTTTGATAACAAACTTTACCGCGGAAACCGCACAACTAAAATCAATGCAGAATATTTTGAAGCCTTTTATTCGGGCAATCTTCCTTCACTTGCAAAAGTCGGCATCAATATTTCGTACAAACAACATCTTATCTTACCGCAACCAAGTGAGGATTTTTCTATCTATAATCAACTTTGCAAAGACGTAATTATAATGAAAATCCATCCTGCAATAAGCAAAGAATATTTGGATGCGATAAGCAATATTCCAAATCTGAAAGGTATCGTGATGGAAACTTACGGTTCGGGCAACGCTCCTACAAAGGATTTCTTTTTGCAAGGAATAAAGCAAATAATAGATAAAGGCGTGGTGATAATGAACGTAACGCAGTGCAAAGCAGGCAGTGTTGAGATGGGGCATTATCAAGCCAGTTGCGATTTGAGGGATATGGGCGTAATAAGCGGTAAAGACATAACAACCGAAGCTGCACTTGCCAAGATGATGTTTGTTTTGGGTAATTTTAATGATAAAGACAAGCAAAAACAACTACTGCAAAGCAACCTAAGAGGCGAAATTTCGTAATATAGTTTAGAGTTTATGGTTTAAAGTTTATAGAATCCGAGTACGGTAACAAACTTTAAACCCTAAACCCTGAGCTTTAAACTATCAAAAGCAATGGATTACAAATCAATATTTGAAGATTTTAATAAGTTAAACGTCCTTATCGTCGGGGATGTGATGATTGATTCATACCAATGGGGAAAAGTTGAACGTATATCACCCGAAGCCCCCGTACCTATATGTTCGGTTACAAAGATTGAACACCGTTTGGGCGGGGCAGGCAATGTTGCGTTGAATATATCCGCAATGGGAGCAACGCCTGTACTTTGCAGCGTGGTAGGTAAGGATGATAACGAGGAGATATTGCTTAAACTTCTTGCGCAGCATAATATGACGGCAGAGGGAATTGTTTTGAGTGAAAAACGTCCTACAACCATCAAAACAAGAATAATCGGCAACAATATGCAAATGCTTCGTATTGACAAGGAAACGACAAATATTCTTGATAATGACGAAGAAAATCTGCTTTTAAGTAAAATCACGGAAATAATAACCAGTAAGAAGATAGACGCTGTTGTTTTTCAGGATTACGATAAAGGAGTTATTACCGAGAAGATAATAAAACAGACTGTGAAACTTGCAAAGGAGAAAAACATTCCTACAACCGTTGATCCTAAACACCGTAATTTCCCGTTATATAAGGGAGTTACGCTGTTTAAACCTAATTTGAAAGAACTGAAAGAGGGTTTGAAGATAGAATTTGCCAAACCTACACTTGAAAACCTTACTGATGCGGCATTGTTGCTTCACGCTAAGCAAAATATTGCGCAGGTTTTCATCACTTTAAGCGAATACGGAGTATTTATTGCGGATTATACCGACAAGAAAGCGCAAGTCAATCTTTTGCCTGCACATTTAAGGAAAATAGCGGACGTTTCGGGTGCGGGCGATACGGTTATAAGCGTTGCAACTCTGTGTCTTGCGTTGGGAATGAGCGGTAAGGAAATGGCAAAGATAAGTAATCTTGCAGGCGGATTGGTTTGCGAGAGCGTGGGAGTTAATCCTATTGACAAGAATCGTTTATATAAGGAAGTTATTGCGCTTTAAAATCAAGAAATTACGCAACTTGAAATAATAAATCTGCACGTTGAAATAAAATTTCTTCATTTCAGCGTGCAGTATTTTGATATTTTTAGGTTCTTACTACAAGAAAACAGATTCTTTTTTGATATTAATTTTGAAAAACCTATGTTTTTTAGACGAAAAACCCAGGTTTTTGAATTAAAAAACATAGGTTTTTTGCTAAAAATACCATAGTTTTTCAAAATTAATATGCGAAAAGAATTTAATAAAATGAGTTATTACAACTCTGTTTTACAGAAAAATTGTAATTTTGCAACAAGAGAAAATAAAATATTAACAAATAAATACGGCAAAACGATGAATGTACAAATTAAAAACAATGCAAAGAGGATTAAAACCCTATTAGTATTAACGACAATGACACTTGCAGGAATTGTTTTCACTGCCTGCAATGACGAAAAGGACGAAGATTACGGTGATTGCCGTGAATGTAATACTGAAATCATAGTTAAAGATACGGTAATCTATAGCAGTGATGTTATTTTGGAAGATGATGAATGGTTTGTGCCGACATACGATGCTGTTTATTGGGTATGTAATCCTGATAAGTATTTAGGGTATTTTTATGCTATTAAAAGTTGGAAAGAGACTACAAGGGCTTATTGTGTTGAGCCTTGTCTGAAAATTAATTGTACAATAATGCAGAAGAATCCCAATCATGGAGTCAATATGCCGTCCGATTTGGATTCTCCTGACCAATTTTCGATTCTTATAAAGGATATTGAAGAATTCGGGCAGCCTATTTAGACCGTTAGATTGTATAGCAGGAACAATAAAATCAATTATTGCTCCTGTTTTTCTTTATAAAAGTTAGGTATTATTGCGGTTAAATGGCAAAATTTAAAAGAAAAGTTTATTTTGTTTTATCAAAAATACTTAACTTTGCAAAAATATTGTATGAATATGCTGAATGACCAAGAAATATTGCAGAAAATAAAGATGAAAATCAAGGAAGTTGTCCCTGAAAACGGGCAGGCTTTTCTTTTTGGCTCACGGGCAAGGCATCAAGCAACAGAAAATTCCGATTGGGACATACTTGTTTTGTTGGATAAAAAGAAAGTGATGAGTGAGGACTATGACAATATTTCTTATGAGTTGAGAGCGTTGGGATGGAATATGCTTCAGTCTATCAATACCGTAATTTATACCAAACAACAGTGGAAGGACAATTCCTATTCATTATTTAACAAAAGCGTTGAGGAGGATGCAATTGTTTTATGAGCCTAAATACCGAAGACAGACGTAATATTGTTATCTACAGATTAGAAAAATCTTTGACGGCATACGAAGATGCTACACTAAATATAGGTATTAAAAGGTGGAATGTTGTAGCAAACAGATTGTATTATGCTGCGTATTATGCAGTTTCTTCATTACTTATTGCAAACGGATATTTCACTAAAACGCATGAAGGTGTTATAATGGAATTCGGACTGCATTTCGCAAAGGAAGGTAAAGTCAGTAAGGAGTTAGCACGTTTGTATAGTAAATTATATGATTTGCGTATTACGGGAGACTATAATGACCATTTTAATATTGAAGAAAGCGATGTTTTACCTTTTGTTGAACCAGCAAAGGAGTTAATAGATACAGTTTCTTCTATGGCTAAAAATATTCTTGGTATAGATAATTAAATAAATTGTGAAAAGTATAATATGAAAAGAAATATAGTTATAATAATATCGGCGGTGATTTTTATTTGTTCTTGTTCAAGTAATAAGAATACTGCAAAAAGCGGGACGAATAAAGATGAATTTGCCGTTAATTCCGCAATGATTGATGCAATAACAGCATTGAATACCGGTGATTTCTCAAAAGCAGAAAGTCTTTACAAACAAGTCTTAACCAAAGACAAGAACAATGCTGCTGCGTTGTATTATCTGTCAAGTATTGCGTTTCAAAAACAGGATATAGCCAAGAGTGTTGATTACGGAAAGCAGGCAATAAAATCCAATGACACGAATATTTGGTACAAATTGCAATTAACGGACGTTTATCTCTCAACTCAAAACTATGACGAGGCTGCTGCAATGATGGAAAAGGTTGTTAAACAAAAGCCTGAGGTATTGGAGTATTGGCAACAGTTGGTTAATATTTACCATGTCAAAGGAGATTTTAAAGGAGAGATTTCTGCGTTGGACAGAATAGAGAAACGTTTCGGTGTTAATGAATGGGCGAGTATGATTAAGTACAATCTTTACCGTGAAAAGAAAGATAATGCCAAGGCAGAGCAACAAATACTCAATCTTACCAAGGCTTATCCTGCTCAGTCAAAATATTGGTCTATTCTTGCCGAGATGCAGATGAAACAAAAGAATTATGACAAGGCATTTGAGTACTATAAAAAAGTTGAAGAGACAGACCCTGACAATGATTTGTTGAATTTCACTTTTGCAAACTACTATTTGGTAAAACAAAATGAGGATTCACTGTACTACTATTTGAAAAAAGCGGCTGCTCAAGAGGAAGTGGATTTCCAAACTAAGATGAACATAATTTTTTCTGTCTATCAAGATAAAGTAGATACGGATACTACGGCATTCAACCGCTTTTTCTCTTTGCTGGAGACTATGAAAACGACTTCGGATACTGCAAACTGTCAGTTGTGGAGTATGCTTAATTTGGGGTATATGCGTAAAGCGGATTTTGTCAGCGGTGCTTATTCTGCTCAGAAGTCCATAGATTTGGGTTGTGAGGCTTATGATTTGTATCAAAATTGGCTTTATGCCGCCAGTACGTTTGAACAGCCCGACAAAATGATTGAAATAGCTGACAAAACCATAGAAACTTATCCCGAACAGCCTCTTCCGTATCTGTTTAAGGGAGTTAATCAAGAGATAGCGGAGGATTATGAAAACGCAGTGGAGACTTTCAAGATGGGATTGAATAAAGCAGGGCGCGATAAGGCAATCAAAGAGGATTTTTATATGAATTTGGGAGATTGTTATCACGCTTTGGACAACAAAGAAGAGTGTTTCAAAAACTATGAGGAAGTTCTGAAACTCAATCCTGACAATTACTCGGTGTTAAACAACTATGCGTATTATCTTTCTTTGGATAAAAAAGATTTGGATAAGGCTTTGGAATACTCAAGAAAGGTTGTGGATAAATATCCCGACAATTTAACTTTCGTAGATACGTACGCATGGGTTTTATATCAAATGGGAAGATTCCAAGAAGCCAAAACGGCATTGGAAAAAGTGATTTCACAAAGGCAAGATTGGTCGGAAACATTGGAAAATCACTATAAAGAAATTCTAAATAAAGTAAAATAGATGCAATTGCACAGATTGAGGAAAAATAATCAAAATAAGAAGAATTGAAATGAAAAAGCGTTTGTTTGTAATCTTAATTGCGTTAATCAATACTTACTTTGTCTTCGCTGTTAATACAAGTAAGCAGGACAAATACGACAATATTTTGTCTCAGGCGGCACAGGAAGTTGATAAAATCTTCGGAACGAAAGAAGATGAATACACTGTGATTATCGGAGCGGATTTTCTGAAAGGTGATTCCGTTAATAAGTTCGTTTATTACTACGTTGTTTCTTCTGAAATATGGAGTGATTTACTGGAGGCAACAGATGTATTGAAAGAAGAGTTAAGAAAAAACCTTAAAGAGTCTGTTAGCAAAGACGAAGACTTTTCTTTGTTTATTGATATGTTGATTGAAAACGGCAGTGAGTTGTGTTATAATTATGAATGCAAGAATGAATATTTTGCCGTGGAGTTTTCATGGGAAGAATTAAGGCAATTGAAATCTTAAGTAAGAGAATGATATAATTAAACAGAAAATTAAAATGAAAAAACTAATTTATATATTATTGTTATTAGTGTTGGTGTCGTCGTGTTCGGTATTTAAAAAGACGTCTAAGAAAAAAAATAAAATAAAAGATAACAAACAGACCGAACAAGTTGTAACTCGGAGAGATGGCAAGGGTAATACTACTGTCAGTGTTACACCTGTGAAAAAGCAGGCGCCGTATAAAACCTGCAGTTTCAAATGTAAAACTTCTTTTAAGGGAATGCCTGTCAGTGTTAGCGCAAGAACGACATACGACAGCATATTTTGGTTGTCCGCCTCTTCGTTAGGATTTGAAGCGATAAGAGTTAAGGCTACAGAAGACAGTGTTTATATGATTGACAAGTTAAATAAGGAGAATGTTCAATGGACTTATGACCGTGCCTCCGTATTTGCAGGTTTGCCATTGTCATTTGATTTTATTCAGGACTTATTTACCGACACTACATTAGTAAAAAGTTACAATACTGCCAAATTCAGCGGAACTATTGTCAAGAAACTGACCAATGTTGATGGGATAACATTGCCCGAACAGGTGAATATTGACGGTAAAATCAAAGGACAACAGCAGAAAATCACTATTAATATCAGCAATTACAAACTTAACGGCAAAAATGAGTATCCTTTTGATTTTGTTAAAGGATATAAAACCGTTAAGTAGGGGATAAGAGTTAATGTTTTAAGTATTTATTCCGCCAATTTGTAACTTCTCAATCCGTAAATGAATACTACGCAGAAGCAAATCAAAGGAACGACAAACGAAATATTGACTGCAGGCATTGAGAATACTTCGTGCTTGTCTATTATCATTGCTTGAATTGCAGGCAGAAGACTTCCGCCCAATATTGCCATAATCAATCCTGCCGAACCAACTTCTGCATCCTGCCCTACGTTACCTAAAGCCAATCCGTAGATAGTTGGGAACATCAATGACATAAACGCCGAAACGCCTACCAAAGAATAAACGCCTATTCTGCCTCCTACGAATATCGTTATTAAAAGCAATAAGAATCCACCCGCAGCAAAAATACTTAATAGGCGGGAAGGTTTAATGTATTTCATTAAAAACGTGCATATAAACCGACAACAACAGAATAGAACCATTGCAATTATGTTTAACTTCTGAGAATAAATCTCTGCGGCTTGTTCTGTCATTCCTTCTTGCATAAATATGTGCGTTCCGTACTGAATAATGAATGTCCAACACGTGATTTGTGCCCCTACATAGAAGAACTGCGTCAATACACCCTCACGGTAAATTTTGTTATTCAAAAGCCGTTTAAGTGTTGCGCCCAAATTTCTTGACAAATTGTTATCTTGTATCTGTCTTTGCGGAATTTTTATCAGCGCCATCACAATAAAAACTGCAATCAACACTATTCCGATTACTACGTACGGTTTTATCAAAACGGAAAGGTCGGCTTGTTTCAATGCCTCGAATTCCGAATTATTCAACATCGCTCTTTCATTTGATGACATCGGATTAAGTTTTGCTTGTATGAAATTCATGGCAACGAACATCCCTGCCAAAGAGCCTATCGGGTTAAATGCCTGAGCAAAATTCAGTCTTCGTGTTGCCGAGGACTGTTCTCCCATAGATAATATGAATGGATTGGCACTTGTTTCCAAGAAAGAAAGTCCGCAAGTCAGGATAAAGTAAGCCAAAAGGAACGGATAATAATTTCCCGTTGCGGCGGCAGGAATAAACATCAACGCACCGAGAGCATAAAGACCTAAGCCCAAAAGTATTCCTTTCTTATAAGTAAATCTTCGTATGAACATAGCGGCAGGAAAAGCCATTGCGAAATAACCGCCGTAGAAAGCAACCTGAACCAATGCGCCGTCCGTTACGCTCATTCGGAAAATTTTGGAAAAAGATTTTACCATCGGGTTGGTAATATCGTTCGCAAATCCCCACAATGCGAAACACAAAGTAACAACTATAAACGGCAGCAGATAATTCACGCCGTCCTTTGTCTTGAAGATGCTGTTTTGTTTATTATTTGCCATACTCATCATATTATTTTTTGCAAAATTACTAATTTTTCTTAATATTCCGGATATTGTTTGTGATAATAATTTTGCAACCTACGGTAATATTTTTGTGAAATCAAAAGACATTTTTACAATTTCAAGAAACATTTTTGTTTGAACCGTCTAAAATTATATTTCAGACCGTCCAAAATAGCATTTTAAACCGTTTAAAATTTATTTTGGACGGTCTTGACAAAAAGCTTTCTTGAGATTGCAAAAATATTTCTTAACTTGACAAAAATATTACCGCACAATACAAGAATATTTCCGAAGAATAATTCAAATAGATGTGATTTTGATTTTATCAATCCATATTTCTCTGCCGTGTTTTGCCAATTAGAAAACATTTCGTAACTTTGCACTCAATCCGATAATGGTGTCGGAGAAATAACGTAGAATTTTGCGGTAGATATTAGAGATATTTATATATTAAAATTTGAGAGAAAAAGAAATTATTTTGAAAACAGAAATTTTAAATCACTGTATATTTCTTTCTATCGTTATGAAGAAGTTTATAACTAATATATTAGCGGTATAATAAAACTAATAAAGACAGTTTTTGTATATTTTAACAGAGTGCCTATTCACAATGTTTTGGAATGTTTGCAAAAATATTGGCTATAATCAAAAATGGCAAAAATATATTGCAAAATCATAGATTTGAAAAGCGAATAAGAAATTTGGAATTTATGATTAAATCTTTATAATCAATACAATAGAAAAGTATCTTGTGGAATAGTTTTGTCTTGAACGAATTTTATATCCCTGAATTTTGATTTTAGAAATATTAGATTTGAAGAACGGTAACCTATTGCGTAATTAATGTCTTTAGGATTCACTTTTATTATTTTGGTATCAAGAGGCAAATTCATAAACCGCTCTTTCCAAATAGCAGTCAGCACAAATTCAAAGAAAGATACGTGAAACGGTCCGTCAAGGTAGCCTTTCCCATTCATTAAATCCTCAGACGGATGCAGCCCAACGCGAAGTACTTTGACGTTATTGTGTATAAAAATTTTATACACTTCTTTCGTCCAATCAACTGCCCCATTCATTGTTAAAGGTTTATAATTGCCTTGTCTGTAAAGAGTTGCCAGTGGAGTACGGTCAATAACCAGTGTCGGATAAATGCGGGTTGATACGGCACCTAATGAAACTATTTTCTCGGCAGTGGCAATGCTTTTGGCAAGAGTGTCTTTCGGCAGACCAATCATCATCTGCAGACCTAAATTAAAACCGTATGATTTTATAAGTTCGGATGCCGTTGCTATATCTTCCGCAGAGTGTCCTCGTTCTGAGAATTGCAAAACTTCATTGTCAAGACTTTGTGCCCCAAGTTCTATATCTGCTACATTATATTGTTTCAATAGGTCAAGGATTTCGTTGTTTATATAATCCGGTCGTGTAGATAAACGTATGGATTGAATTTTCTCTTCCGTTATGTAAGGTTGTACGGTTTGCAGATAGGCTTTCTGCTCTTCTATATCAAGCCCCGTAAAAGTACCGCCGAAAAAGGCAACTTGTAATTCTGTACCTTTTTCAGCGGTTGATAGATATTTTTCAATTGTTTGCTTTACTTCGTTTAGAGTAGGGGCTACTTGCTGTCCGCTTATATACCTTTGGTTGCAGTAAATACACTGATGAGGGCAGGCTTTCTGCGGTATAAAAATCGGAATATTGCAATGCTTTTTATTTAGCATCCTTTTTATTTACTCCGTTTTTATTCTTAGCGTTAGCTTTTGCCGATTGCTTAGTACGTTTCAAGCCTTGGGTTTCGTCTTCAAAGTATCCGAAAGAATATTCTTTCAAATAATCGCCGTAACCATAGCCATAACCGTAACTACCTTTGCCACCGTAGCCGCCGTATTTGCCATAACCGCCGTAACCGTAGCCATAGCGTCCGTAACCACCGTAGCCATAACCGCCGCCTGCTTTTCCGTAACCGTATTTCTGCATAATAGTCTTAATACCGTTAAGAATGAATTTGACTTTAACGCCACTTCTTTGTTCCATTTCCACAAGTGATGCGGATAAAATACTTGAAGAAGTTATTCCCAAACGGATTAGATACAATGAAATATCGGATTCTTTTGCCAAAGTCTGAGCATCGGCAATCAAATTCACAGGAGGGGTATCCAAAATTATGTATTCATAACGTTTTCTTAACTCTTTAATTAAGTCTTTATTCTTTTGAGAATCCACAATTTCGGAAGGGTTTGGCGGAACAGGACCTACAGCCAAGACATCCAAGTTATCAAATTCCGTATGTTGAACGGAATCTTCAATAGATGTCTGTCCGATAAAATAAGTACTGATACCTATTGATGTATTTAGGTTAAGCATTTTAGCCAATCTCGGTTTTCTTAAGTCGTATTCTATAAGTAAGGTCTTGTTTCCTGAAATTGACAAAACGGATGCAATATTAAATGATGTGATTGACTTACCTTCTCCAGGCATTGAAGAAGTCAGAAGAATAACACTTCCGCCGTCAATTTGCATATCATTTAATACATATTTGATATTGGTTCTTATCGTTCTGTATGCCTCAGTTATTTGACTTCGTGGCTTATCAAATACTATCATTCTGTTATATTCTTTCGGGAATTCCGGAATATATCCGAATATAGGGGCATCGGAGATTTTTGCTAAGTCGTCTTTGGAGTCTATTGTGTCTTTTGTGATGTAGCGAATGAAAACATAAAGTCCTGGAATAAGTAGTCCTACGATGAAAGCAATAAGATAATTTAATGAACTCTTAGGTGCTACTCTTATTCCCACAAGAGCTTTGTCTATAACCTTATGGTCTGGCAGTGCAGCGTTTTTTGCAATTTCCGCTTCTGAACGTTTCTGGTATAAAAAGTTATAAATAGCATCATTAAACTTGAATTGACGTTCAATATTTACCATATTCCTTTCGGTAGATGGCAACTTGTCTATTTGAATCTGCAATGCATTCTGCTGACGTTGCAATTCCCGCATATTAATGTCGGAAATATTTCTCAAGTTCTTTAAACTCTCTCCGATTTGTTTGCGGATAGTTTCAATTCTTACTTGAAGTTCTTTCGTTTTTGGGTTCTTCTCCGTACGTCTTTCAACAGCCGTTTTGTGTTCTATAATAGCTGCGGACAATTCTCCGATAAGAGTGTTAAGCACTGGGTCATTTACTCCCATAACTGCAGGAGATGCCACGCCTTCATCAATACCGGACTTGTTTAAATAGTCTGCTAAATAGATGTAATATTGTTGTTTAGTGTATTCTTCGGCACGTTTAGTTTGCAGTTCATTAGTTTTAGTGTAGAGATATTGGCCGTCATTGGTAAGATTAAGGGTTTGACTGGCCTGTTGGAAAGCTTCTTTTCGGGATTCTGCCCGAGAAAGAGAGTCTCCTATGGAATTAATTTGCGAATTAACGAAATTAATTGTCGCAACATTCAAATAGTTTTTCTCTTCAAAGGTTTGGTCTATGTAAATTTTACAAAGCATATTGACAAAATCAACAGCCTTCTTTTGATTTGGGTGACGGAATTTGATGGTTACGATAGATGATTCCTTGTTTATTAAATCTATTTTAGTAGAATTGAATCTTGTTGCCAAACGATCCATATCATTTATTTTGAATCCGTAATCTATTTTGCCCATATTCTTATTCCAATCTTTGTTCAAAATAACTTTGAATTTCATTCCGTCTTGGTCATACCACTGTCCGTAATTCAATTTTACCATGTTTCTTTCCGGAATACTGGCTTTCTTTTCCTCTAACATATCATCAGTGTAGTTATATACGGGAACGCCAAGTTTAGCTGCGTAAGAAATATAGCAAAAATCGGAAGAAGCAAGATTGATTTTGATAAGAACTTCCGTAGGTTGAGTTTCTTGTTCTGGATCTAATATAACTTCGAACGGACAATTCTTGTAAATATCTACATTCTTGAAATTAATTTTCTCAAGATAGTCGCAGTACAATCCCATTGCCTTGACAACACGTTTAGTCATAGTAAAGGACTGGATATTTCCGATTGAATTTTGAAAATCATTGTCGCTACGGTTACGCATCATAACCGTATTAATATTAAGATTGCCGAGCATGTCGTTATTTGTCTTTATCAACATTGAAGCAGTAGCTTCATATTTCGGAGTTGAATATCTATTGACAAACAATGCAACAATTAAAGCTACAATTACGGCTATAACAAAATAATACCAATGGTCAAGAATTTTAAACCACAATTCAGCAAGGTTAATTTGATTTTCGCCTTGTTCTTGCTTTACATTAGTAGGGTAATTACTATTGTTTATATTTGTATCGTTCATTTTATATTAGATTTTTACAATTTTCGTACTGAAAGGATAATAGCTATAACAGAAGCGATAAGAGACAAAGATGAGGTTATTGTAGTAAGCGGTCTGTTTATGTTGGTAAGAGTTTTTGTATTCTTATTCGGTTCAACATAAACTATATCTCCCGGGCGTAAGTAGTAATGCGGGTCTCTCATAACTGAAGCCTTGCGGATGTCAAGTGTATATACTACATCTTCATTAGCATTCTTTCTTACCACTCTTATTTTTGATCGGTTGCCGTCATAAGTTAAATCGCCTGCCGTTATCAATGCGTCAAATATATTTACACTTGGTTGATAGAAAGTATAGATTCCCGGACGATTTACTTCACCTGTAACCTTTATTTTGAAAGTTACCATTCGGCAAAGCACAACAACACCTTTTGAATACTCTTCTGCTTTTATTCTTATCTGTTCTTTGACTTCATCTACCGTAAGTCCCAAAACTTTTAAGTCGCCTATGATTGGCAAAGTGATATTTCCTTGGTCATTTACCTCATATGCGTTAAGGTATATTCCTGTTTCGGAAGACTGAGAATAGTTGTTATTATTGTTTGTGGCTCCGGAAAACAATTTACTTGTCTCTTCGTCCATAGAAGATGAAATTTGGATATACAGCATATCGTGTTCCTGTAGTTTATATTCAGGAGAAACATTGCTTTCGCCCTGTTGGTAAGTATAAACCTGTTCGTCAGGAATCTTACCATCCAATTCATCATTCTGAAAATAAACTAAATTCTTTTGCGATGTACAAGATGCAAGCATAACTATTGCAATCACTATACCGCTTAGTCTCTTTATTCTATTCATATCACTTTTTAATTTTGAAATTGCAAATTTATTAAAATTCTTTCTAATAAACGACGATTTACTGTATTTTTTTACCGAAAAGTGTTGCGGAAGTGCAATTTTCAATCTTCACCTGAATATAACTTCCTTTCACATTATCCTCTTTATCGAAGATAACAACCTTATTTTGAGACGTTCTGCCGAAATACTTTGTCTTATCCCTCTTGCTTTCTCCCTCCACAAGAACTTCAAATGTCTTTCCGATGTCTTTTTGATTGCTTTCCAAGGACAATTCCCGCTGAAGATCTATTATTTCCTGCAATCTGCGGACTTTTTCCGTCTCCTCAATATCGTCTGTAAATCTTTTGTGAGCCACAGTACCCGGACGGTCGGAGTATTTGAACATATAAGCGGAATCATACCGTACCTTGCGGAAAATTTCCAACGTCTTGTTGTGGTCTTCCAACGTTTCGCCGCAAAAACCAGCAATAACGTCAGTGCTTATTGCGCAGTCGGGAATTTTTTTTCTTATCAAATCAATTTTTTGTAAGTATTGCTCCGAAGTATATTTCCTGTTCATTTTTTCTAACATAACATCGCTGCCCGATTGTACAGGAAGATGAATGTATTTGCAGATATTAGGATAAGAAGCGATAGCATCAACCAATTCTTCGCTCAAATCCTTTGGGTGTGAAGTGGCAAAGCGGGCTCTTAACAGCGGATTAATCTGTGCAACCCTTGTCAAAAGTTCGGCAAATCGCACTTCTTTTCCTTCTTCATTATAAATATAAGAATTAACGTTCTGTCCGAGAAGGGTAATGTCCCTGTAACCTTCGTTAAATAACTTTTCAGCCTGAGCAATTACACTCTGAGGAGAACGGGAACGCTCCCTGCCGCGTGTGTATGGCACAACACAGTAAGTACAGAAGTTTTCGCAACCGCGCATTATGGAAATAAATGCAGAAATGCCGTCAGTATTCAATTCAACGGGGATAATGTCTTCGTAAGTCTCCTCTTTTGAAAGTTCAACATCCATTCCGCCGCTTTGTGCAATCAATTCGTGAATACGTCTGTACGAATCAGGTCCGCAAACAATCTCAACCTTATCTTCATTAATCAAACTGTCTTTCAATCTCTCTGCCATACAACCGATAATTCCTACCTTAAGCAAAGGATTCTTCTTTTTAAGACTTTGTAAGTCATGGACACGGTTGTGAATACGCTTTTCGGCATTATCCCTCACCGCACAGGTATTTATAAGTATAACATCGGCATCGTCTTGCGAAGAAACAAGATTATAACCGTTGGATTGCAAAACTTTACCCACTATTCCGCTGTCCGCTTGGTTCATTTGACAGCCGTAAGTTTCAATATAAACGTTATTCATTTACTTTTCAATACCTTTAGAATACCAAATATCGCGGTCAATCAAGTCAAACTTAGTTTCATTCAAGTTATTCTTAAGTTCTTTGGACGGAAGGAAATTGCAAACTATCTTTTTAATCGTGTTAGGATGCACATCCTTAGGGTCATCTACCGTTTGAGCGTTCAAAGTAGGGTAGAAAATGCCCAAATCACCCACTCTTACGGAATGACCTTGCGATAAAAGATTTTCAATCTGCCATGCAAGTTCGGCAACGGCAGCCTCAACATCGCTTTTAGACAAAGTGCAGTGTTTTTCCATCCTCTTGCACAAGTCTTTGTACTCAATCATTCCGGCATTGTACGCCTTAGCCATATATTTTTCTTCTTTGTTGCCTTGGTTATTGACCTTGCGTTTGTATTTTATGAAAGGAAATCCCATAATTGTAATTATTTTAATGTTGTTTTACTTATTATTTTTCAAATTCCAGTATTAATTATCCTCTTATTACAAGTCTTTATTTCAAATATTTAAAAGAATTTTTCAATGTGTGATAAAATTTTTGCAAAGTTACGAATAAATTTTGTAATCACGCAAATAAATTTTGTTTAAACCGTCCGAAACATAATTTCAGACCGTCCAAAATAGTGTTTTGAACCGTCTGAAATATCATTTTGGACGGTCTTGACAAAAATGTTTCTTGATATTGCAAAAATAAAATGAGTGATTACAAAATTTTTACCGCTTATTGCAAAATTGTAATCACTCTTGAAACCTATGATTTACCTTATTATAAAGGTAAGAAAGGAATTTAAATTATTTTTTATTGATTTTGCGCTAATATTTCATCAACTACTTGTTTTACGCCGACACTTGCTTTTTCCTGAATGAATGTTATTCCGCTTAAATCGGCATCGGGACGTTTTGGATCCACAAGATATTTTTTGCAGTTCTTAGGTGCGTAGTGCATTAAGCCAGCAGCGGGATACACAACCAAGGAAGTACCGATGATAATCAAGATGTCGGCTTTCTGAACCTCCGCAATAGCGGGTTCAAGCATAGGAACAGCCTCTCCGAACCACACAATAAAAGGACGGAGCATATCTCCGTTTTTATCAACGTCCATCGGAGTAATATCATGATAGCCTATATCGTAAATTTCCGTAGTATCGCTGACGCTGCATGCCTTTGTAAGTTCGCCGTGCAAGTGAATTATTTTTTTACTTCCTGCTTTCTCGTGAAGGTTATCAACATTCTGTGTTATGACAACTACATTGAATTTATCCTCAAGGCGAACCAATTGTTTATGTCCCTCATTCGGCTCGGTCGTTGTCAGTTGTCGGCGGCGTGCATTGTAGAATTTTGTTACCAATTCCGAATCTTTTTCAAACGAATCGTAATTTGCAACGTCTTCTATGCGGTAATTTTCCCACAAACCGTCAGAATCTCGGAATGTTTTAATACCGCTTTCGGCTGAAATGCCCGCTCCCGTCAATACTACTACATTCTTTTTCATTTTATTTTGATTGTTTTATTATGCTTTCGCTTATTATATCATAGATTTGCCTTTCCGTTTCGCTAAGGCGTGATTTGTGTTGCTCCATTATGGAAGTTTCCCTGCGGAATGCAGGTCCTGTCTGAATATCAAAAGGATTATTTTGTTTAACTGCCTGAATTGTTCTATCCATCAAAGGAAACAAAATACTAAATGGCACATTTTCTTTATCCAATATACTTTTTGCTATTCCGAAAAGATGATTTGGAAAATTGTTTGCAAATACCGCCGCAAGATGAAGCGTTTTGCGTTGGTTATCATCCAAATTGTAATGAATATCTGACAGTTTCTTTGCAAGGTTTTCCAATCTTACTTCACTTTCTTCATTATTTGCCCAAGTGCAAAGGGGACCTGAGGAAAATTTTACCGCAATTCCTTTCTTCAAAGTCTGCAAAGGGTAAAACGAACCGTAATTTCCGCTTACTTTTTTCAGACAACTCGTTGCCACAAATCCGCTTGTATGGACTAAGATTTGATTTTGGATTTTTGACATTGGATATTGGATTTGCAGTTTGTTACAAACTTGCTCTATTGCTTCATCTTTGACGGCTATAATGATTAAATCCGATTGCAAATCCTCACTTTGAAACGGCAAACGGGAAGAAATCATCTTCGTTTTCACGCCTTTTTCATTCATTATATTATAATAATGAGTTGCAACGTTGCCTTGTCCGATTATTGTTACACTTTGGATTTCCATAAACAGATAAAAATAAAGAGTATTGACATTGCAGTATAATGTTTTGCCAATACTCTTCGTGTTTATTACAGATTAATCTTTTCTATTGCGGTGTCCAAACGGTAAAGTATCTCTTCTTTACCCAAGACTTTCATTATATCCAACATATTAGGTCCTTTGGTGTCGCCGACAACGGAAAGACGAAGACAATTCATAATCTGACCCATATTAAGTTCGTTTTTCTGGATGTAATCCATCAAAAAATCTTCTGCTTTCTGAGCCCAATCGTTATCTTCTATGTTATGCAAATGCTCAGATATGGTTTTCATAACTGCAGATGTGCCTTCTTTCCAACGTTTCTTCAATGCTTTTTCTGCATATTCGGTAGGGCGGACAAAGAAATAGTCGCTGTTTTGCCAAAGTTCCTTAGCAAAAGAACATCTTTCCTTAATAAGAGAAACAATTTGCTTAACGATGTCGTAAGAAGCGGAAATACCTTTTTGTTTCAACTCCTCAAAGTAGTCTTTTGCTAAAACATCGTCATCAACTTGCTGAAGATACTGATGATTGAACCATTTGGCTTTCTCCATATCGAATTTAGCACCGTGTTTTGAGATTCTCTCAATTGAAAATTTCTTTATGAGTTCATCAAGTGAGAAAATTTCTTGCTCAGTTCCGTCATTCCAACCCAAAAGTGCCAACATATTGACAACAGCCTGCGGTAAATATCCGCTTTCTCTGTAACCAGAAGAAATTTCTTTTGATTTCGGGTCGTGCCATTCCAACGGGAATACTGGGAATCCTAATCTGTCGCCGTCGCGTTTTGATAATTTGCCCTTGCCGTCAGGTTTCAATAACAAAGGTAGGTGAGCGAACTGAGGCATATCACTTTCCCAACCGAAAGCACGGTACAAAGAAACATGCAACGGGCAACTCGGCAACCACTCTTCACCTCTTATCACGTGAGATATTCGCATTAGGTGGTCATCTACTATATTTGCCAAATGATATGTAGGCATTCCGTCGCTCTTGTAAAGAACTTTGTCGTCCAAAAGTGAAGACTCCATTTTGATATGACCTCTTATCAAATCGTCAAACTCAATTGTTTCGCCCTCTTCAAACTTAAAACGTATAACATAAGGAGTACCCGAATCCAATAGTTGTTTTACTTCATCTTCCGGCAATGACAATGAATTGCGGAGCGACATTCTTGTCTTGCAATCATATTGGAACGTACTCTTGTTTGATTCTGCTTCGCTGCGTTTTGCATTCAACTCCTCGGCAGTGTCAAAAGCGTAGTAAGCCTTACCTTTATTAACCAATTCCATAGCATAGTCTTTGTACATTGGCTTACGCTCGGATTGTTTGTAAGGACCGTAATCGCCTCCTATGCCGACGCCTTCGTCAAATTGCAATCCCAACCATTTGAATGACTCAATAATATATTCTTCCGCACCCTCAACAAAACGCGTTTGGTCGGTGTCTTCTATTCTTAGCAAGAAATCACCGCCGTTTTGCTTTGCAAATAAATAATTGTATAACGCAGTTCTCACTCCTCCGATATGCAAAGGACCCGTTGGTGAGGGAGCAAATCTAACTCTTACCTTATTTTCCATAAATGATATTATATATTCCGTTATTAATAATTCATTATTTCAAACTGCAAAAATACAAAAATAAAATGACGTTTCAAAGAATTATTTTTTAAAAAGTACGGTTTGTTTCCATAATTTGTGATACGTTATTGAATAATGATAAAAATAAAGTGGCGTTTCACGAAATCCTTTTCAGAAAACATTTTACTCTTTTCAGAAAAGAATTTACTGAAACGCCACTTTATTTTTACAGATTGCTACTGTATTGTATTATTAGTTGTTTATGATGTTTTGGAATTCAATTTGAGATTGGTAACGTTTGAATTCAACATCGTTTTTAGCCTGATATTTGTAAGCAGGTTCCATCTCACAAGCCGCTTTCAAGTTTTTAATCAAACCTGGTACGTCATCCAAACGTGCATAACATACTGCGCGTAAGTAATTAACCTCAGAGGTTTGATCAACACAGCAATCCAAAGTACGTATTGCGTTACCGGTGTTACCTGTCAATAACTGAATCAAAGCAAGATTGTATGTGCATTTTCTGTCTTGCAATTGCTCTGCTGCAGCTTCGTAATCACCTTGTTTAATTGAAACGATAGCCGAATTAGCAGTAGCCTGCTCGCTTCCGTGCTGCTTAGCAAGTTCAATATATCTTGCAGCAGCGTCGTTATCACGCAATGCAAGTTGCAACAATGCCAAGTTATTTTCTATTTGTCCGTTTTCAGGAGAAAGTTTGTAAGCAGTTTCCAAATACATTTTGGCATCGTCAAATTGATTTAAGTACAAAGCGGTTGCTCCTGCGTTGTTCCAACCTTCCCATTGAGAAGGAAAACGCTCTGTTACGGCTTGGTATATCTGAAGTTTCACTGCGTAGTTGTGAGATAAGGAGGCAGCGTACATTAATTCGTCATAAGTCAAATTATCAGGGTTAGTCAAAGCCATTTTTGCCAATTCCTGGTCTGTTTTCTGAACGCCCGTAAAATTAAATGCTATTTCACCACGACGAAGTGTAGGAAGGATGTCTTCTTCTATCTGACGGAACACGACAGACATATTTCTAATTTCTTGTTCTCTTCTAACCTTGTCAGGTTGAGACTTAACAACATTGATAACCGTGTTTTTCTCTTGCAGAGATGAACCCTCAACTAATTTAAGGAAGTTATCCCAGTCTTCTCCTCGTGCATTGGTAGTAATAACAACGTCTTTTTTGATATCTTCTACATATTTATTAACGTCAGAAGACTTGATATTTTCGGCTTTTGCTCTTTCCTGCAACGCTTCTGTAAGCATATCATCAACAAGTTTCACCGTAGTTTCCGCTCTCTTTTTGGAAAGTCCGATATTGTAGGATTCCTCACCTTCAGGAGACGCCCAAGCATTTACATATATCTGACGCGGAACTTGATTATTGACAATATAAGATTTCATATTGTTAATACTTCGCTTAGCTTCCATCTTCTTGTTCAAAGCATTGTTCCAATTCAAGTCAGACATATTAACGGTGAAGTAAATGTCGGCTTTCATCAACTCATCTGCCGCAATGGTGTAATTAGCAGTTGCCATGGACATATCTCCTTTGATATCCACGCGGTTGGAAGTGGAGTTAATGCCCTGAGCAATCTTAACGTTACCCAATTCAATAGCCTGAGTGTTTTCCAATGCCTCGCTGCGGGTTGCGTTAGCCTCATTAACGTTTTTAGATTTGTAAGCAACAGGATTAAGTGTCAATACTGCGCTTTCCATTCCGGGTCTGTAAGCAACGGTATCGCGGTACATAAATCTGCCGCCTGATTTCTTTTCGATAGTTTTGCCGTTACCATCAACCTTTTGTCCTTTCAAATTCATAGGAGACAAGATAACTTCGCCCGTTTCCCAAGTCAAAACAGGTTGTAGGTACATTACTGCATCCTTTTTGAAATAATTTTGAGGTATGTTACCGTTAATGGTAACAATTACCTTATCGCCCGTAGTTTCCATCGGATTAGGGGAGATTTGATAGCGGACGGTGTTATGCTTTTTCTGCATTGATTTAAGCGAAGAGGAACAAGAGGAAAATCCTAAGACTGCCCCTGCCAACAATACGCCTACAAGTAATCTTTTCATTTCAATTATATTTTTTATTATTCTACTTAATTACATTCTTTTGTCAAATAATCGGCAAAATTACAATAAAAATTTAAATAAAGTGCAGTTTGAAAAAATTATTACATTGTTTTGAAAAAATTTTATTAGGATTTTTGAAAATAAGATACCATGATAAATCCTCCGAATTAGATTTTGAAAAACGAAGAAAACGACTTGTCAAAATAAAGTGGTGCGAGCCGCACAGGCAATAAAAATTAATCAAAATAAAGTGCCGAATCACTAAATTCTTTTCAGAAAACATTTCACTCTTTTCAAAAAAGAATTTACTGATTCGGCACTTTATTTCAGTGTTTGTATATATTGGAATATCAGATTGTTAAGATAATGTATCTAAAATTGTTTTGCAGATAAATTCTGCTGCTTTGCCGTCTCCGAAAAGCGAGTTTTTCTTACTGTTTTCCTTAATAGTTTGCCGCATTTGCGTTTCAGACAACGTCTTATATGCATTGATTATTTTTTCTTTGTCGGTGTCCGCAATTATTGCCGCTTTTGTTTCAACTATTTCCACCCATTCGGTTTGAGGACGCAGAATTATGCAAGGTTTTCCCAAAAAATACGCTTCTTTCTGTACTCCTCCCGAATCCGTTATGACTAACGACGATTCGGATTCCAAATATATCATCTCCAGATAGCCCACAGGGTCAATTATTTCAATGTTTTTGTTTGATCCTACCGCACTTAACAAATCCGAAGAGAGCATTTGAGGTATCATTTTCTTAGTTCTCGGATGTAACGGCAGGATTATTCTTTGATTTTCCGCAATTTCAAGTAGCGAAATGAATATATCGGAAAGTTTTTCTTTGTTATCGGTATTTGTATTGCGGTGAATGGTGCATAAAATAAAGTTGTTGCCGAAGCGTTTGTGGTATTCATTATTATTAATTGCGATATCACGGAAATAAACAGTGTTATCCAACATAATATCTCCGCAATGATAGATATTAGGTGTGTTAAAATTCGGGTGAGACTGGATTTCAGCAGAAAAACCTTCCTTTAAAAGATTGTTATAACCTGCTTTTGTCGGAGTGAAAAGCAATGTTGAAACGTTATCTGCAAGTATTCTGTTGATTTCTTCGGGCATTGTCTTGTCAAAAGAACGTAATCCTGCTTCAATATGAATAATGGGAACTTGGATTTTGGATGCCGCAACGGCAGCAGCAAGAGTTGAATTGGTATCTCCGTAAGTAACTACTCCGTCAGGGCTTTCCTTTAAAATAATTTGTTCCAAACCTTCAATCATTTTCGCAGTCTGCGTCCCGTGAGAGCCACTGCCTATATTAAGATTGTATTTAGGTTCGGGAATTTGCAATTGCGAAAAAAAGACTTCGCTCATCATCTCGTCGTAATGTTGGCCTGTATGAACGATAACCTCTTCTATTTTATCATTGTAATGATTCTTTATTGCGCGGGACAGAGCCGACGCCTTAATTATCTGCGGCCTTGCTCCGATGACGGTCAGTATTTTCATAATTTCTTCAATTCATTGTAAAATTCTTCGGCAATAATATCACGGTTAAAGTTCTTGGCGGCATAATTCAACCCGTTTTCGCCCATTTGTGCGGCTTCATCAGGATGGGAATAGATATACATAATTTTATCTGCCAAATCCTTTTCGTTTTCTGGCTCAAAACTTAATCCGCATTTGCCTTCGTCAATAAATAATTCCTTTGCTTCGCCTTCCAATCCCAAGATAATAGGTTTTTTTAAGGCAAGGTTTTCAAATATTTTGGAAGGAATGGCTCCTTTGAACAAATCCAAACGCTTTAAAGGAACAATAGTAGCGTTTGTTTCGGTAATTATTGCCTGCATTTGTGATTTCGGTACGGCGTCATAGAAAAATACATTGTTTAATTGCAATTCCTCTTTCATTTTAAGCAATCTCTCTTTCTCAGGACCGTTACCCAACAAAACGAATTTGATATTCTCTTTTTCTTGAAGGATATTTGCTGCCTTGAGAATAACATCCAACCCTTGCGCATAACCTATTATTCCGCCGTAAAACAAAATAAAATCTTCCGAAGCAAAGCCTTTGTCTTGTCTAAAGTGTTTTTCGGTTTGTTTATTGACGTCATAAAATTTTATATCCACTCCGTTTTTCAACCAATAGACATTTTTATTCGGAAATCTGCCTTTAATGTTTTTGCAAATGCCTTGTGTCTGTCCTGAAATCAAAGATGCTTTTTTGTAACAGAACTCTTCTAATTTTGTGGCGAGATTTAAAATTGTTTTATTGTGAATTATATCTAATTTCTCCGCACTTTCAGGCCACAAATCCGAAACATTGAATACCATCTTTGCCTTTTTGGCTTTGCTTAACAGATATGCAGTAATTCCTAAGAACAGCGGCGGCGATTCTACGAGCAGAACGTCTTTTTTCTCAAGTTTTCTAAGTCCGAAAAACAAAGAAGAAAACACAAAAGAGAAGTAATTTAACAATCTTTTGATTATTGATTTATCTTTTGAGACGTATATCCACGTTCGTTTTACTTTTAAACCGTTCAAATTCTCCTCGCAATATTTTTTCCCTTTATATTGAGGGTGTATTTCCATTTGAGGATAATTTGGCATCGCAGTTAAGATTTCCGTATCAATGCCTTTGTCTTTCAATCTCAATGCTAATTCGTACAAACGGTTTTGCGGAGCGCCTACCTCGGGAGGAAAATATTGTGTAAGTATAAGTAATTTCATTATCTTCTATTTATTCGCTTCTCTTAAAGAATATCATATCCAACAAAAGAATAAGTATTATCGTTACAACGGAACTTAGCAGCGTACGGGCAAGTATCTGCATAATTTCTGCAAAAGAAAATATGTCAATTGCGAAATACAAAAGATGATGAATAAATACCGTTGAGGCAGTAAAGAAAAAGAAATTTTTGAATCCTAAAGACGATAAAGAAGGACGCAGATATGATGTGTTGTCTATATTTCCCGAAAAAGCATTAAGCAATGCAGGGCGCAAGAATCCTACAAATACGCAAACAAATGCGTTGATTCCCGTATCGGCAGAGAATATGTCTATACTGACTCCTAAAAGAAATGAAGATAAAAGCACTAACCATTTTGGTGTAACGAAGGGTAAAAGAATTATAAACCAAATATAAATCATTGGATTGATGAATCCGAGAAAGTATATGTTGTTCAGTAAAAATATTTGGCAGAAATCCAATATCAAAAATTGAATTATGCTTATTATAATGTCTTTTATCATTTCTTTTCCTGTTGGTTTTGAATGTTACTTAACAATTCGTCTTGTTCTATTTTGAAGAAATTTTTTATAATATAGACAAACTCAAGTTTATTGTAGTCTGCAGAAAACTGAACATTAACTTTATAAAATCCCGTTCCGCTTTCTTTTGTATAATCTTTAACTGTTCCTATCATAATTCCTTCAGGGAAATCGCGAGAAAAACCACTTGTTACAACAGTATCACCTTTCTTGATTGGAATACTTGAAGGCATATCAATAACTTGACCGACTGCGTAAGAGTTTCCGTTCCAAATAAGAGTACCGGTGGTCTTTGTTCTGATATTTCTTACATTAAGTTTGCTGTCTTGGTGCAAAACTGACATAACTAAAGAAAAGTTTTGGGTAGTTTTAACAACCACTCCGACCACTCCTTCAGGTGAAATAACGCCCATATCTGTTTCCACACCGGAAAGCGAACCTTTGTCCAGCATAAAGAAATTATTTCTTTTATTTACTGTTTTTGATATAACCTTTGCATCAATGAAAGAAAAACGTTGCTTATATATTGTATCGTTTTCTTCATGTACATTATTGGTTACCTTAACAAATGAAGTTTCCAGTTGTTTGCGTAGTGCAATATTCTCTTTTATCAACGCCTCATTCTTACTTTTCAGATAGAAATAAGAAGAGATGTTTTCGGAAATATTATAGAATGTGCCGGATATATTATTTGCAATACTGACTATAGAACTTGATTGTTTGCTTTCATTAAGTGTTATGAAATAAATACTGATTCCTTCCAAGAATAAGAAAAGGAATACATGATAATACCGCTTTAAGAATCTAAAAAGATTTTCCATAATTATTAAAACAGGGTGCAAAATTATAAAAAAAGAATAAATTATTTTGCAGTTAGCGAAAAATAAATTACTTTTGCAACCTAAAATTCAGAGAACAATAGTTATTAACAAGTTAAAACACAAAACGAAAATGAAAAAATTAATTTTAGCATTGGCTTTATTTATTGCAGTGCCATTGACCTTTACGAGTTGCGGCGATGACGATACTTCGGACATTTGGTCAGAGTTGGCAGGAATGACAGTAGGTTCAATG
Organism: Bacteroidales bacterium; assembly: GCA_017480245.1. Lineage (GTDB taxonomy): Bacteria > Bacteroidota > Bacteroidia > Bacteroidales > P3 > Scybalousia_A. The sequence goes on from JAFVBA010000010.1 coordinate 45,563, forward strand.
AAAGTTTCTTTAGGAGGACAATCTCAGAGTTACACAGGCGTAGGATATTATCAAGACAATGGTACTACGTATATTGCAACTGCTAATACAAGTGGCGTTGTCGGTATCAAACTTGACGGTGTTTCAGTTTCCAAAACTTCTTATACTTTGGGAATTATGAGTGATAACGTCATCACTTCTTTACTTTCCGGTGGTTTTGAGATAGGTAAATTTAACAACATTATGGCTTTCAAACCTTATAACGGAGAAATCTATGTTGTTGTTTCTGGAACATTAACTCTTTCTGCTTCTGCAGGAAATCTTACTGGAACTTTTACCGGTAAGGCTGTACCTCAATCTTATGTAGAGAACCTTGCCAAAGGAAATGAGAGTGCAACTTCCATTCTTTCTATCATAACAGGAAGTAATGCCGAAACTATAGCAGTCAGCGGACAGTTTTCTGCAAAAGAAACTAATTCATTGGGTAGCACTTTCTCGGGATTATTCAGCAAATAACACGAAATAAGACAGAAAAGAAAAAAAAATCTGTCTTTTATTTTCGTAGTATTTAAATTTTTTATAATTTTGCAAACTCAATTCCAAAAGATTGGATAAAAGTTTAATAAATAAGTAACTAAAAAATATTTAAAACAATGACAAAAGCTGAGATAGTTGCAGAGATTGCACAGAAAACAGGAATAGAAAAAGTAAATGTACAAGAAGTTGTTGAGTCTTTTATGGAGGTATTAAAAGATTCTATGAAAAAAGGTAATAATGTCTACCTAAGAGGCTTTGGTAGTTTTATAATCAAACGCAGAGCAGAAAAAACCGGACGTAACATTTCTAAGAATACGACAATCATTATTCCTGCTCATAATATCCCTTCGTTCAAACCTTCAAAGGTTTTTGTTGAAGAAATAAAAAATAACGTTAGATAGTTTAATTTTAAATACACACGACAATGCCAAGCGGAAAAAAGAGAAAAGGCCACAAGATGGCGACTCATAAACGTAAAAAACGTTTGAGAAAGAATAGACATAAGAATAAATAATTTCTTAATAGTCTGAAAAAAAACCTTTTATTGCGAAACTCTCAAAGCTGAAAATGCTGAAAGTTTCGCAATATTTTTGTTTAATAAAAATAACAACAAATTTAAAACTCCAATGAATAAGGATTTAATAATTGATGTAAAAGAATCGGGAGTTGAAATTGCGTTATTGGAAGATAAGAAGTTAGTTGAACTTCACAAAGACAATCCCGGACAGGACTATGTTGCGGGAAATATCTATTTAGGTCAAGTAAAAAAAATGATGGTAGGGTTAAATTCTGCCTTTGTTGATGTTGGAGCCGGTAAGGACGGATTTCTGCATTATTTGGATTTAGGTCATAATTTTCTGAAGATGCAAGATTTTGTATCTAAATGTATCTCGGGGAATGCAGATGGCTATTTGAATCAAAAGAAACAGCAACCTGAGTTGGTAAAAAACGGAATAATTACCGACGTTCTTAAACAAGGACAATTGGTTTTGGTACAGATTACCAAAGAACCTATATCTACCAAAGGACCTCGTCTAAGCGGAGATATTTCTTTCGCAGGAAGATATGTGGTATTAGTTCCTTTCGGAAAGAAGATAACAGTCTCTCAAAAGATTAAAAGTATTGAAGAAAGAAAACGTCTTCGCAGACTATTGGCAAGTATTCAACCTGAGAACACAGGGTTAATCATAAGGACGGCTGCAGAAGGTAAGAGCGTAGCAGAACTGGATGCGGATATAAAAGACCTTTATTCCAAATGGGAAACGATAGTCAATAAACTCAAACATGCAACTCCACCGATGAAACTTGTTTCAGAGGCAAATACTTCAATAGTTATGTTGAGGGAAATGTTGAATGAAGAGTTTAATAACATTTATGTTAATAACGAACATGTTTATAATGACCTGCATGACTATCTTTCTAAAATATATCCTGAAAAGGAGAGTATCTTGCACCATTATAAACTGCAAACTCCGATATTTGAACAGTTCAATGTTGATGCTCAAATAAAAGGTTCTTTCGGTAAGGTAGTAACAATTCGCTCCGGAATATATTTGGTAATAGAGCAGACAGAGGCTATGGCGGTTATAGATGTCAATTCGGGGCCGAGAACCAAGGCATCGCAAGACCAAGAAGAGAATGCCTTGATGGTTAATACCGAAGCGGCTTTGGAAATTGCAAGACAGTTGCGTTTGAGGGATATGGGGGGAATTATTGTTATAGATTTTATTGATATGGCATCAAAAGCCAATTGCAAGAAACTATATGATACCATGCGGGAAGAGTTATCCAGAGATAAAGCCCGACATACTATTCTGCCGTTAAGCAAATTCTGTTTGATGCAGATAACCCGCCAAAGAATACGTCCTGTTGTGGAGATGGAAGTTTCGGAGCTATGTCCTACTTGTGGAGGAAGCGGAAAAGTTAAATCTTCTATAAATGTTATAAATGATATGCGGCACGATGTTAAGTTTCTTTCGCAAGAGCAAAACGAGAAACGATTAACTATTGTAACCCATCCGTTTGTTGCTGCATATTTGACCAAAGGTATATTTAAGAAACCTTATCATAAATGGGAGAAGGATTATAATATCAAACTGAAGATAACTTCTGCCAATGATTTGTCAATAACGCAATACATCTTCTTGAATTCTAACGGAGATAAGATAGAACTATAGAAAAAGTTGTCAGTAGAATTATTGTAGGAGTTACAAAATTTACTGACAACTACTTTCATCAAATTTACATATTTAATTGTTTTATTGTTTAATTATCTTTCTGGAGACGGTACCTCTTGGAGTGTAAAGTTTTACAATGTAAGCGCCTTTGTCAAAAGAAGAGATATTGATTTGTTGTTGGTTGCTTCTGGTGTTATCTTCAAAAACTTTAACTCCAGAAGTGTTATATATCTCAATCTTATTAAGAATAAAGCCGCTTGTAATCTTAACTAAATCACTTGCAGGGTTAGGGGACACCCAAACATTTGCTTCCAACACACTATCAGGTTGCTTCAAAGCACTCTCGCTTTTAGGAACTAAGATAATCGGCAAGAACTTTAATATCATCTTTTGATGTAAGTAATATAAACTGTCGTCAGCGAAACTAATCCATTCACCGTTTCTTTTAATTAAAGGACTATAAGGAGAGTCGCATAATTGAACGGAATCAGTTATAGGATGATCAGCATAAGGATCAATACCGGCAATACCAGTATTTGCGGTTCCTACACAATAAGGCAGTAGGTACATATTTTTTCTTGAAGCATTTGCATTAGTTATTATTGTGTAGCCTTTTGTAATTTGGTCGGCTTGGGATTGAATTGCACATTCTAAACCATCTCTGTCTTTAGGAATTATTCCTAAGTATATTTTATTATTATATGGATACCCTGCTTGTTTATAAAAGTTTTGTTTGGCAGTGTCCGGTTCATAGATACTGAAAGCATGTCCGTAGAATTCAGACAATTTTGCCCCTGCCGAAATATAAAAGTCTTTTAGTTTTATATCGTGCCTATGGAAATAGAAATGATGAAACTCCGTACCGTTAGGATATTTAACCGTTCCGTCAGGATACATTATTCCGCCTCCGTCAAGAGAAACTTCTTGAGATGAATCCAATACATTCATTTCATTATCTAACAAGTAGAAATATTCCCAATCGTTATCGAAGGCTATATCTTTTCTCCTCATATCTACATATACTCCGCAAATTACAGCAAATGAATCTAAATGCCACGGTTGAGCAAATTCTTCTTGGTAAGCAATAAGATTATTGTTATTCATGACCTTAGTAATGGTGTCTTTGTCTTTTAGGTAGAACCATTTGCGAGTTGGAAATACTCTATTATAATGAACTGTATGTCTGATTACGACAGTATCAGGTTCATATATCCTGTATTCATAAGGACCCACACCATTTGGATATCCACCTATATCGTATCCAGATGATGAATCTGGATAAGTCGACCAAAACTCCTCAATCGTAGAATCCGTCCAAGAAAAAGCTACTTCATCATCGGATGTAATGTAATTTGCAATTGGATTGAATACGACTAATGTATCGTACAACGTTGAATCTGGTTTTAATGCGTTAGGGTCATTGAACTTATCGTTTTTATAGTTTTGTGCATTCAACCCTATTGTTACTAATATAGAAGTAACGACTATTATGATTTTTTTCATTTCTTTATTCCTTTCTTTTTATCTTGTTACCATTGAACCACCTTTAGAACTTATAAATGTTTTTGTTTCCGTTCTCGTGTATTTGAAAAAAGTATAATGATTGCCAAAAGTTGTAAGGCTCGGAAAACTACAAGTGTTAAGATTATCTCGGTTTATCCAATCTTTACTTTCATCTGTATGACGCAGAATATTTGTACCTATAGGAGCAAAGTATTTAGATATAATCTGCATAGCATCTAAATCTTTATCAATAATACCTAAATAATAATTTTGATTAACTCCACTGATAACCATAAAACCTTTATCGTCATATAGCAAATCGTTGTATATGGATTTGTCTCTATTAGTATAGTTTAGATTGTACTCTAAACTCCATGAGTAAGCAGTATAGGAATTTGTTTGTTGGTTATCAAATCTTCTTAAGAGAACAGCAACATCATTATCATTACTCATTGAATGTTTTAATATCCAAAGATTTTCTCTATCGGGGTCATATTCCATATCTCTTAACAGAGGAAGGCAGCCGTAATAATTTTTCTCCGTCTGCGAGTCTGTTATTTGAAACCTTTCTCCGTCAAATTCTATAAAATCTACTACATAACGGCTATTGATGGCTCCTTTAATATCTATATAACCATGCAAATATCCGATAGCTATATTATCAAATCCTAAGGAACGGATAAATGCTCTGCCGTCATTATTTCCATCATCTTCTATATTTTGCATGTATATATTTTCTGACGGAGAAGATACATTTATGTATTTGGATAGAACAGGTTGCAGAGAATTTTTGTCCAAAGCCCGTAAAATGAGATTATCCCTTTTTGAACCTGGCGTTCCCCATGCGTTTCCTATAGTGTCTCGGGAAGAAGAAAGTAAATAGACATAAGAATTTGTTACAGCAATGTCGTTAAAGTGTTCGTTGTTATCAAAGAAATAAGAAGTATCATTATTAATAAACGGAGCATAGTAGTATTTAACTTTATTTACTGTCCCGCTTCCGCTACCCATAATGATTTCTTCTGATTGCAATGCTTGAGAAGCTGTCATAGTTTGCTCGGTTAGTTCGTATTGTATTAAAACATTATGATAATTTTCAGGGAAAGAGTGAAAAACAAGACCGCTTCCCACTCCATCATACATCCAATAACCAGGATAACTATAGCCCATCTTACCAAGACAAAGTATAACTCTCTCGCCATTATCATTCTTATAAGCTTCTATTCTCCATATATCTCCCGTGTGATTGGTAGCGCTTTCATCTATAACTGTTGTATAAGTTATATTGATATTATCGGAACTTGCATTTGCGTTGATTAAGTCCGTAATCTTAAAGTAAGCCAAATAGCAAGTGTTTTGATAAGAGCCGACAAAGAAAACAGTATCTTCTAAGATAGTAAAATCTCTTACAACATAATCATTAGTTATCCTTAGGTGCCTTATGGTAGAGGTAGAATTAGTTTGCAACAGGGCAAAATAATGTGCTATGGAGTTGCCGCTCGCTGCTGAACTTAATGTTAGTTTGTAAGTGTCATTGTAGGACAATGTCTTTGTTAGGAATTTATCATAGAAGGCGGAGTTTGCTTTATTCCAAGTATATGCGCCTTCAGTGTTTGACTTTATCGCCTGAGAATAGCCCGTAAGGAAACAACCGACGGCTATGGCGAATAGAATAATTTTTGTTTTTTTCATATAGCTCCTTGTTATTTAATTGTTTTATTGTTTAATTATCTTTCTGGAGACGATACCTCTTGGAGTGTAAAGTTTTACAATGTAAGCGCCTTTGTCAAAAGAAGAGATATTGATTTGTTGTTGGTTGCTTCTGGTGTTATCTTCAAAAACTTTAACTCCGGCAGTGTTGTATATTTCAATTTTGTTAAGGAAAAATCCGCTGGTAACCTTAATAAAATCACTCGCAGGGTTAGGGAATACCCAAACGTTTGATTCCAAAAGACTGTCAGGTTGATTCAAAGAACTCTCGCTTTTCGGAACTAAGATAATCGGCAAGAACTTCAATCCCATAGTTTGAAACAGATAGTAGATTGTGTCATCTGCGAACTTTGTCCATTGACCGTCGCGGTAGAATAAAGGACTTTCGGTTGCTTTGTACAAAGGAATAGTATCTGTAAAAGGATGGTCTAATAAATCTATTGAGTCTTTAGGATGATAAGACCACGCCGCAAATTCGTGGTGGTTTGGATTACTTATTATTGCAATAGAATCACGGATTAAAATATCCTCCTGAGCCCATGTTAAATTAGTATAAGGTTGTTCTAGTGCATCTTTATCTATAGGATTAGGTAATTTACCGATAAATATAGTATCGTAAGGATAGCCCGCTTTCTTTATATTGGCTAAACGTTCGGGGTCAGGTTCATAAATGCTGCAAGTATGTCCTTTGAATAGAGATTCTCCGGCTTCAGCTGTAATATAGAAATCTTTTGCTGTTACGTCAGTGTGTTTTACATAGTGACCATAGTCATAAGGTATTTCTTTGTAAAAATAGAAATGATGAAATACTTTCTGTTCATATCCCCACTTACCGCATACTTGCATAGTTTCGGCTAAGATATTGAAGTTAGTATCACGCAGATATATTTTCGGACCGGCAGGTCTGCCACCTTTTATTATTAAATCTGCATAAACTCCGCAGATTATGGCAGAAGAATCCAAATGCCACGGTTGAGCCAATTCAGATATTCCGAACAGTGAAGGATTCATTACAGGAGAGGTATATGAAGGGAACCAATCGTAATTGAAAGCTGTTAGTGTGTCATAATTACCGTCGCCTAAATATTTATATTTTAGGGTTTGATACGCAAGAGTATAATTTATGTCGTGCCAAACGCCGATATCTTCCCCATAAGAGTAGTCTTGGACAGTATATAGAATAGTTGTATCTCCATTTTCCTCCAACTCAATATTGCCATCATCGTCATACGCATAAATATCTACCCAATGATAATCGATATGTACGGTATTTATCCAAGAAAATACAACACTGTCTTGCCAACAAGGGTATTGAGCGAATGGATTGAATACTACCAAAGTGTCGTATGTACTACTGTCGGGTTCTACTTGATAAGGTAGTACAGCCTGTGCTTTTGAACTTATAAAAGCTGTTATTAACACGATTAAGATAACTATTTTTTTCATTTCTTTTTCCTCCTATTTTATTTCCGTTAATGTTATATTTTTTATACAAGAGATTGACAAAGATGAAGACTTGCCATATCTGAAAGGTGTGTAAGATGTTTTAGGATCCACTTCATTTTGAGCAAAAGAACAATAAGTAAGATATTGTCTGTCTTCCCAAATAGCATCAACATCGTACATCATGATACCAAAATTAGATTCCTCAAAATAGTCATTTGTAACGAAACTATATGTTCTTTTTTTGTTAATAATACTCAACTTAGAAGTGTTGGATACTCCCGTGATGGTCATATACTCATTGTTAAAGTACAAATCTCTGAAGTCCGATTTATTTGCATTGCACCATTGCTCAATAAAACATCCGTTAGCAATATAATCGGTATATGCATTACCGTTTAGCAGAAATACGTAGTTGTTAGTATTATCACGTATTAGAGTCCAAAGATAAGAGTTATTATCGTATTCCATATCATAGAGAATAGGATATCCAGAAGAGAAATTTATTCCGCTTATTTGAGAAGAAGAGATAATGAAGTCATCCTCTTGCAAATCTATAAAACTAACAAGAAAACGCAGATTAGCAGCAGTACTGTTGCTTTTAATAATATATCCGACAGCAACTTCATCTTCTGTAGTGTGCCTTATTAATGCCTTGAACTGAGCATTAGCATTGGAATACATAAAATAGTCATCATCCTCGGTTACCATATACTTGGATATAACGGGTTCAAGGGTATTTCTGTCGAAAGTACGTAGGATAAGACGGTTTCTTTTTCCATCGGAAGGAGTTTTCCATTGACCTTTTGCGTAATAAGAAGAAGATAACAGACAAACATAACTATCGGTTAAAGCTATATCATGAAACTCCTCATTATTATCAACAGGATGTTCATCATCTGCCCATTGTGAATACCTGTAACGAAGTATATGTGCAATGCCGGATATACCCCCTAAAACATAATTGCCTGGAAATCCACCCGCAGGGGAAATGGCTGTTTCTTCCAAGGCGAATTTCAGCAAATAGTTATGGTATCTTTTCTCCGGAGTTATTAGTTGGTATTCAAAAGATTGTCCAGGTTCTGTTATCGTAGTAGCTATAAAGTACGGAGGTTTGCCATAGTACATTTGACCTAAACAAAGTACGATACGTTCGCCGTTATTGTTTTTGTATGCGATAACTTTGCGGACATTATTGTCGGTGTATTCTTCCGTAACAGGAGTATATTTGGCATTTATGTATGATGTTGCCTCAGTGGAATTAATCAATTCCTCTATCGGAAAATATGCTACGTAACCGACATTGTTATAACTGCCGACGAAGATTACCGTATCTCCTAAGATGGTAAAATCATTTACTAAATAGCCTTGAGGAATTGAAGCCTGGGCTTTTTTAACTGTTGAAGCCTCGTCTCTTTTGAATAAAAAGAATTTGAACGGTGCTGCAGCAGTACTGTTTTGAGATAATGTTACTGTGTAATTAGCATTATTTTTAGAATAAGGTTCAGATTTCTGAATAAACTTATTTATGTGTGCAGTATTGGTTGTATTAACCGTATATGCACCTTCAGTGTTTGACTTTATCGCCTGAGAATAGCCCGTAAGGAAACAACCGACGGCTATGGCGAATAGAATAATTTTTGTTTTTTTCATAATCACCTCCTTATTAATTATTTTCTTCTGTTGTAGTTTCGGTTTCTTCTATTTCTTCGTCAATGCAACAAACCTCACCTTTAACTTGCATAGTAAAAGGTAAAGTATCTACATCGTCATGTCGGTATTCGTAAGAGAATAACTGCGAATGCTCCAATTGAGCTCTGGAATTATTGAGTACTATATCCACACTGGCGTTGCAGGAAAGGATTTCACCGTCTTCTTTCAACCAACGCAGAATAGTTCTTCCGAGTAATTCTCCGGTGTTTTCGGAATTGACTACCGCAATATCATTCGGTAATATGCGGATTACATCAGAGGATAAGTCTTTTGGATAACAATGCCACGACTCAACGGTTGCATTGTAAAACATTGTACCGTTTTTTTCACTGTCAAAAAAGGTACGGACTATTTTCTCGGCATAACCTTCTGCAAAGTCGTATCTCCATCTTGCCGTATAGCCTTCAGGCGATAACTCCAAAAGATTAAAAATTTCCGATTCTCTTTGTTGTCGAGATGTAATAATCTTGTTTGATTTCGGAACGTCATCTTTGCCGAATAAGATGCAAAGCAAGCCTGACATATTAGCCAAAGATACCAGTCCTCTTGGAGTTATTGTAGATTGGGTTAGACCTGTACTTGCATCAAAGACAGAATGTACCTTAAACTGTTGGTCTCTGTGTTCCGTTTCGGGAACATCAGAATGTCGTAGGTGTGCTGTCCATTGCACATCTACAATTGTCGATTTTCTTATCAACTCTTCCATAAATTAAATATATTTAAAATTTTTATTTTATAAATTTCAGGTTTCATATTTTTTATAGTCTGTATATTAATAGACCAAACTATAACACCGATAATAGCAACAATTATGATTCTTGGTAATAGATTGGTTAATTCTAAGCCAAGGTTGTTATAAAAGCTATATTTGTACTTTACATAGTATATAAGAGGAGTCCATGTTAGGATAAAAACAGGGTAAAGAGTAAAGGCGCCTATCCATTCTATCCGTTCCATAGTTAAAAGTATTTTCTTTTTGTCGTTAAAATCCGATACAGTATCATAATATTTATTCGTTGTTAAAATTCTTCCGATGTATTTCATATACCACCAAAGATTAATTATAATTATGGCACAAACTATTATATACGGAATAAAATAAAGCGTAAGAAAACATTCTTTCCATAAAGGAAATACATTTATCGCAAAATATACATATCCACTGAAAAGTAATATTTTCCATACCAATAATATGTATCTAAAAGGAAATCTTATTCTGTTAATAAATTTGGGATTCATATCAAATTTAACAGGTATATCTTCTCCAAGATTATCCCAATACTTTTGGATTACGTCAAAATTTCTTTCTATTTCAAAATTCTTCATCTCCATACAGTTCAACCTTTAGCTTTCTTAATTTTTCTTTTATCCGTTGTATTCTTGTACCTACGTTTGTTACTGTTATATTTGTTTTCTCTGCAATTTTTTCGTAAGAATATTTTTCCAAATACAACCCTATTAATACTTTGTCTTGTGAAGACAACCTTGATATCAGTTCATACAATACATTCTTTCGTGTAGAATCTTCTTGTTGGTCTGCTATCTCATGGGTAATATTTAATTTTTCAAATACTTTATCAATTAATTTCTTTTTTCTACCGTAATCAATAACAGTATTTAATGTTATTCGATACACCCAATTTGAATCTTGCCTATCTTTATTCTTTTTGAAGAATTTCCAAAGGTTATAACAAACTTGTTGATATAAATCTTCAAAATTTTCTTTCGTATTATTAGAAAACATCCAGCAAAATTTATATATCATTTTATTATAACTTTCTAATATCTCCAAAAATATTTTCTTATCGTCTTTGTCTCTTAGCATCGTTTTTTAGTCTCCTATTAAGTAATTGTGCAATCTCCTCATATATAAGAACGTTTGAAATGTCAAAAAATCACAAATAATCTTTACTTTTTTCAAAAAAACTTCCATCGTTATAATTAATTATTTGAATATCAATAATAAGTCTTTATTAATTAAAATTTAAACATTTTAATTTGAAAGTTTAAAATTTAAGTTTTAGAGTTTTAAGTCTCCGAGTGCGATTCTAAACTTTAAACTCTAAATTTTAAACCCTCCCTATATATACTAAATACTTTTTTTGCCCCAAAAGTTGCAAAAACTATGAAAAAAATTTAATTTTTTTTATTCTTTCAAATGTTAATCATTGTATAAATAGATGGTTTATAAGATTTTATAAAAAGAAACCGCAATTAAAAAATTTTACTTCATAAAACAATTTTTTTACAAGACACCTCCCCAAAATAAAGTGGTGCGAGCCACACAGACAATAAAAAATTATCAAAATAAAGTGGTGCGAGCCGCACCGGCAATAAAAATTAATCAAAATAAAGTGCCGAATCACGAAATTCTTTTCTGAAAACATTTTACTCTTTTCTGAAAAGAATTTACTGAAACGGGATTTTATTTCGGGGAAGTATTTAGTAGGTAAAAAATATTATATATTAAGAGTTTAAAGTTTTGGGTTTAATTTTTTGTTGTTTTACATTCGTTAAACCTTAAACTTTAAACTCTGAACTTTTTACCCCCAACTTTTTTTAAATGTTATCGGGAATAATATTAATCAAGACATCATTTTTGGAAACTGCCTGTCCTTTTTTGACATTTATATTTTCAATTTTGCCGTCTATGTTTGCACAGATATTATTATCCATCTTCATAGCGTGTAATGACAAAAGAGCGTCTCCTTTCTTAACTTTCTGTCCTTTTTTTACAAATATATCCATTATATTGCCCGGAATAAAAGCATAGACTTCACCCGGAGCAACCTGAACATATAATTGTCTGTAATGTTTTCTTTCTTCTGACATAATTTTCCTCCTTAAAATTTTAGAATGGCGGAAGGCCGTGTTTCTTAAACGGCGTTTCTTGTTGTTTATTTTGAGTCATCTTCAATGCATGCTCAATATATTTACGTGTTTCGTTTGGTTGGATAACCGAATCAACATAACCGTAAGATGCAGCCACGTATGGATTTGCAAATTTCTCACGGTATTCGTTTATCTTCTCCTGACGCATCTTATTAGGGTCATCTGCGTCTTTTATCTCCTTACGGAAGATAATATTTGCCGCACCTTCAGGTCCCATAACCGCAATTTCTGCCGTCGGCCACGCAAATACAAAGTCTGCTTTCAAGTGTGAAGAACACATTGCTATATATCCGCCGCCGTAAGCCTTACGCAAGATAACGGTAATCTTAGGAACAGTCGCCTCAGAGTAAGCATAAAGGATTTTAGCACCGTGGCGGATAACTCCTGCGTGCTCTTGGTCTATGCCAGGTAAGTAACCAGGCAAATCAACTAAGGTAACAAGAGGAATATTGAACGCATCGCAAAAACGGATAAACCTTGCAGCCTTGTCCGAAGAGTTGCAGTCCAACACACCTGCCATAGCACCAGGATTGTTTGCCACAAAACCGACAGTTTCTCCGTCAATACGTCCGAAACCTATCACGATATTAGGCGCAAACAACTCTTGGATTTCCAAAAACTCGCTCGCATCGGTCAATGCTTTGATGATATTTCTTACATCATAAGGTTGAGCAGGGTCGGTAGGGAAGACGCTGTTGATTTTGTATTCTTTGGTATCGGGTTTCTTGGATTCGAATTTATCTGCTTTCTTGGTATTGTTCCAAGGTATGTAAGTAAATAAATCCTGTATCTGTTTGAAACATTCCTGTTCGCTTTCGGCAAAGAAATGAGCGTTGCCGCTGACTTCTGCATGCACTCTTGCACCGCCTAAATCCTCTTTGCTTATCTCTTCTCCCAAAACGGTTTTGATAACGTCTGGACCGGTGATAAACATATTGGATATTTTATCCACAACAAAGACAAAATCTGTCAAAGCAGGTGAATAAACCGCACCGCCTGCGCAAGGACCGAGGATAACACTGATTTGAGGGATAACACCTGAGGCCATAGTGTTGCGGTAGAATATCTCACCGTAACCTGCCAAGGCATTAACACCTTCTTGTATTCTCGCACCGCCCGAATCATTGATACCGATGATAGGAGTACGCATCGCCATAGCGTGGTCCATAATCTTGCAGATTTTCTTCGCGTGCATATAACCCAAAGAACCGCCGCTTACCGTAAAATCTTGTGCATATATACAAACAGGATGTCCTTTTATCGTTCCCGTACCTGTTACAACACCGTCGGCAGGCAAGATTTTTTTATCCATATCAAAATCTCTTCCCGAGTGTTGTATAAACAAGTCATATTCATGGAAAGAATCTTTATCCAAAAGGGCTAATATTCTCTCTCTTGCTGTGAGTTTTCCCGATGCTTTCTGCTTTTCAACGGCTTTTTCTCCGCCTCCTTGCAAAGCAATCTGCATTCTTTCTTTCAACTCTTTTGTTTTACTGTTTATTGACATAATTCTATAAATTTAAATCAACAAATTTTTAATTTAGGCTTGCGAAATTACGACATTTTCCCAATTTACCGTCTTTTTTCGCCGAAAAACAGCAATTGATGTCCGCAAAACCTGTATTAAATTCCCGTTTTAATTGCAATAAACAGATAGATAACCCCCTTTTATTCTTCGTCGTCCAGACGTCGTATAACCGTCAGTCCGCCTTTGTTGCCTACAACGAAATTACACGGAAGTTCATTCTTTTGTATCAAATTTTCTAAATAACAAGGTTGGTGCAAATAGAAAGAATGGCAATAAAAAGTGTCTTTTTCTTTTACCTTTGATTTGACAGAACGGATAACTTCAAATTGATTATTGCCCAAATATTTTAGATGTAACATTCTACCGGGGTTCCATTGTATTTCTATCTTTTCTCCGACAGACAAATCCGAACAAGTCAAAGGTTCATTATACATTCTTTGGGATGAATGGACGGCTTCTTTGTCGCAATAGTCGCTGACAAAGGTCTCGTAGTCGGGATAGCCTATGAACTTAGCAAGAATATTCAACGTGGTTTCCCTTATGTTTGAATAACCGTCTATATAACCCCATATTCTTTTGAGTGTAGTAACCGAGATGCATTCTTTCACCCGTCCTTGGATAACTCCTGCCAAGTAAATAAAATCATTGGAGGTTGAAACTCGGTGGTCTATTGATTCTTCAACCAAAATTCTCAATAACAATATATTTTGTCTCGTGTCTTTCAAGCCTTTTAATTTGAAAGTGCAATTTTACGACTTTTTTTTCAAATGAGAATAATTTACGTTGGTCCTTTTAAGGTCCTTTTTTAATTATTGTTCCATTGGTTGAGGGTTTAATGTCCGATAAACAGAGTCTTTACGGTACAGTTCCAAAGATTTTTTGGGTACTAAAAACGTTATCTTCCGTTCGTTTGTGTATTGGAATGCATTAGTTCCTGTTAATGGAGGAGTGGTGGCACGGATTACAAGTGTATCAAGTTTATCCATCGTGCCGAAAGCCGCAGCTCCTATGATTTTTACATTTTTGCCTATCTCCATATAATGACAATCATATACACATCTAAAAGCATAATCTGCAATTACAGTAAGACTTTCAGGCAATACAATTCTTTTCATTCCAGTTCCGAAAAAAGCTCCCTGGCCTATAGTATTTATTTGTTTCGGGAAACGAACATTGCGCAGAGAATAGGTTTCTGCCAAAAAAGAAGAAGCAATTTCGTCCAACGTATCGGGGAAATAAACGTTTTCCAACCCTTCATAAGAATATTCAAACAGACGTTCGCAAAGATTTTTCACACTCGGAGCAATTATCACGGTTTTTAGTTTTGGGGTATTGTGAAAATAATTCATAGAGTCCTGACGTCCCAGAGAGTGAAGGTCTTTTTATTCAATTACCACGCAAGAAATATCCGTGGAAGCAAAAGCCGAGTACCCTATTTGCTCAAGATTGACAGGCAAAATAAGAGTGTCGGTTAATTTATAGCAAGAAGCAAAAGCATTATTGCCTATAATATTCAGATTATCGGAGAATGTAACATGTTTGAGTTCAGTATTGGCGTAAAAAGCCCGTGAGGCTATCTCACTTACAGGAAACTTGCGCAGACGGTATTTGACATTAGATGGAATAATCAAATTACCGCTTACTTTTTGATTGGAGAGAATAACGGCATTGCTATTTACAATCTGCATTTTAAGTATTTGCCCGGATGGAGTTGTGTAGTTAAAAATTTTGGAGTTGTAATCAATATAATTATATATTAAAAAGGAAAGAAGAACCGCTATAGTAATTATTGCAATTGCTGGAACTATGAAACGCTTTGCTGAGAAAAGAGCATTATAAACTTCTTCGGCATTGGAATAACGCTGTTCCCGTTTTGTTTTTGTGCATTTTTGAACCACTTTCTTGTATTTGTAAGGAAAAATCTGTTGAAGGATTCTTCCGAAAGAGTAAATATCGCTGCGACAGTCCAATTTGCCGCCTTCCAGTTGCTCGGGTGAGGCATAATAACGGGTAAAGGCAGGTTCTTTAAACACTGCATAATCATCAGTGTCCGACAGACCGAAATCTATTATCTTTACATTCTTGCCATTGTTTGTTATAAGGATATTAGTCGGTTTTAAATCTCTATGAACGCACTGCATGTCATGAAAATAACTCATGGCTTTGAGTAGTTGTTTGATGATTCGCCTTTTATTTGAAGAAGAAGGCTCGGACAACAAATATTCACTGAGAATATTTCCGTCTATATAGTCCATAACTATACACATTCCCAAATCTTCCACCTCTTCGACACTGTAAGCCCTGACGATGTTGGGGTGATTCATAGAAATAAGGATATCAAATTCCTTGAAAAGTAATTCAATATAGGTTTTATCATTACGGTATTTCTCTTTAAGGCCTTTAAGCATAAAGAACTTACCGTAACGCATGGCTTTAACCAAACGGTTGTACCCGTTAGAAGATATTTCTTCCAACAACGAAAATTGATTTTGTATTGTAAAAGCAGAATTTGAAGAACAAATCCGCCCAGAACTGTCTGTTATCTCCTCGTCAATTATATTGCAAAAATACAAAAACTTTTATTTCCCGTTATTACGCCGAAAAGAAAAATGTATATTACAGGTAATATTTTTGTTGTTATAAAATAAATTTGTATCTTTGCACTTCGTTAATCAAAACTGACAATACAATAATTAATAAACAATAAAAGATGAAAAAAAGAAGTTTTTTAGCCGGCATGTTATTTACAGCCGCAATGACATTGAGCGTAGTGTCTTTTGCATGCACCAATTTCCTTTTTACTAAGGGTGCAACCAAAGACGGATCTACAATGATTACTTACGCTGCCGATTCCCACACACTTTACGGGGAACTTTATTACAACCGCGCCGCTATGTATCCCGCAGGCACGATGATTCAGGTTATTGAGTGGGATACAGGCAAACCTTTAATCAAAATTCCGCAGGCTGCACAGACTTATACAACTGTCGGCAATATGAATGAATGGGGTCTTACCATAGGTGAAACAACTTACGGCGGAAGAGAAGAATGTTGGCATCAGGAAAGCGGTATTGATTACGGTAGTTTGATTTATCTTACCTTGCAAAGATGCAAAACGGCAAGAGAAGCCATCAAACAAATCGCCGATTTTATGGCTGAATACGGATATGTTTCCGAGGGCGAGAGTTTTTCCATCGCTGACGGCGACGAAGTATGGATTATGGAACTTATCGGTAAGGGTAAAGGCGAGAAAGGTGCTGTTTGGGTGGCAAGAATGATTCCTGACGGCTATCTTTCGGGACACGCTAACCAAGCACGTATAACTCAATTCCCGTTGGAACAGAAGAAAAACACTACTTCCGTTTCTTACAAGAATGTCAAGAAAATTTTTGATAAGAATATAACCACTGTTTATTCCGATGATGTGATAACATTTGCAAGAAAAAAGGGTTGGTTTAACGGAAAAGACACTGAATTTTCCTTCTCCGACACTTATGCGCCATTAACTTTTTCGGGCGTGAGAGGTTGCGAAGCCAGAGTGTATGCTATGTTCAATCGCGTTAATTCTTCTATGAAAAAATATGAAGATTACGCTATGGGCAAGACTTTGGGCAGCGCTAATATCGAAAGAATGCCTTTGTGGATTCAACCTGACCATAAAGTAAGCGTTAAAGAAGTTATGGATTTGATGAGAGATTACTATCAAGGCACTGCTATGGATATGAGCAAGGATTTGGGAGCAGGTCCTTTCAAATGTCCTTACCGTTGGAGACCTATGACATGGAGTGTTGATGGCGAAAACTACATTCACGAGCGTGCTACTTCCACTCAACAGACAGGATTTTCTTTCGTTGCCCAGACAAGAAGTTGGATGCCTGCTAAAGCAAAGGGTATTTTGTGGTTCGGCGTAGATGATACCTATACTACGGTTTATACTCCTATGTACGGTTCAATTGCAAAGGTTCCTCATTGCTTTGAAGTGGGTAACGGAAGTATGACAGAGTATTCACCGACTTCTGCTTTTTGGAAATTCAATCAGGTTTCCAACTGGGTATATACGCGTTGGATTAATATGATTAAGGATTTGCAAAAAGTTCAAAACGATTTGGAGAATACCTACATTAATGAGGTTGCTAAATTGGACGCAAAGGTAAAGAATATGGACGATGTGACTGCTATGTGCGACAGTTTGACAGAATTTTCTCTTGCAAAAGGACAGCAAACGTTTGATGCGTGGAGCGATTTGTACAATTACTTACTTGTGAAATACATTGACGGTAATATCAAGAAGGAAAAAGACGGTAAATTCCAAGAAACTGGATACAGAAAAGGCGATTGTGTATTTCCAGACCAGCCTGCTTACCCTGACGAATGGTACCGTATGATAATAAAAGACCACGGTAACGTTATAAAGGATTTAACTCCGAAGGACAACAAATAAATAGTGAATTTGTAAAAGTGGATTCTTAAAGATTATTTAGGAATCCACTTTTTTTATTTTTAATACGTCTTATATTATTTTTGTCGTGTTGAAAAAATTGTTATATTTTCTCAGATAAAAAAACTTTTGTAATTTTGCAGGCATGAAAATACGGATAACAAAAGAGTTTCACTTTGAGATGAGCCACTGTCTGAACAATTACGACGGCTTATGTGCGAATATACACGGACACAGTTACAAATTATTCGTCTGTTTGCGGGGCGAGGTGTGCCAAGATAAGAATTCTTCTTCCTACGGTATGGTTATGGATTTCTCTCACTTAAAGAAAATCGTTCAAAGTGAGATTTTGGATAAGTTTGATCACGCCTTGATAATAGAACAGAACTCCCCGTTTATTGAACAAGTGAAATTGATGGACACTAAGAAGGAAATAGTGGATTTTCAACCGACCTGCGAGAATTTAGTACTGCACATAAAGGAGAAAATAGAACCGTTGTTGCCCTGTGGAGTGGAGTTGTTTTCCGTAAAACTCTACGAAACGGCGTCTTCACATGCTGAATGGAATTTACGGGATGTAATATGTTGTAAATAGTACATAGTATTTAGAGATTGTTTAAAGTTATGGACGAGAAGTATAGTTTCAGTAATATAGTTAAATGGTTGCTTATCATATTGGGAGTAGTCGTTACGCTGTATGCACTTTGGTATTTCCGCTTTTTGGTATTCTGTATTTTTATTGCTATTATTCTTTCCATAGTGGGACAACCTCTGATGAATTTGTTAGGAAAGGTTAAAATAGGGGCATTCCGTTTTAATAAATCTCTTTGTTCTGCCGTAACATTGATAGCGGAGATGTCCGTAATATCATTGGTCGTTTATCTGTTGGTACCGTTGATTATCTCGCAGGCACAGGAATTTTCCGCAATTGATATGAATAAGATAGAGCAGTCATATTCCGCTCCGATGGAGAAAGTTGATAATTTTCTTATGCAATATAATCTTTTGCCCGATGATGTAAGCCTTGAAACGTATATTAGTCAGAAAGTGATGAGTGTATTTAACAGTATAAAATTGCCGCAAATCGCCCAAGTGGTGTTATCTCTACTCGGCAAGATAGGTATGGGAATTTTGATTATTGCATTTATTACGTTTTTCTTTCTTAAAGATTCTCACATAGTAACTAAATTTATTGACTCAATCACACCGGACAAGTATCTGAATGAAGTTCATAATATCCTGAAGAATTCCCGTACTTTGATAACGCGTTATTTTATCGGTGTATTCTGTGAAATTCTATTGATGATAACATTGTTAAGTATAGGTTATTCAGTTGCAGGTTTCAACAATGCTATTTTGATTGCGTGCATTTGCGGAGTTATGGTCATATTGCCGTACATCGGTGTAATAATAGGAGGGGGGATAGGTTTAATAATACTTCTGACGGGAACGCTTACGGCAAATCCAGATGCTAATATACTTACTATGGTTATAACGTATGTTTGTATTTTTGCAGGAGTAAAACTTATTGACGATTTTTTACTTCAACCGCTTATTTATTCAAAAAGCGTCAAAGCGCAACCGCTTGAAATTTTCCTGATAATACTTATGGCGGGCGAGATTGGAGGAATTGTCGGAATGATATTGGCAATACCTGTCTATACCTTCTTAAGAATTATTGCTAAAGAGTTCTTTAATAAGTGGAAATTCATTAAAACATTGACTAAAGAGATCGATTAAATTTGTATCTTTTTAGGATTATTATCTTTGTTGTTAATTTATTAGTTAATTTGTTTATTATACTTAATCTTGTGGTTAAGTCAAATGTTTTTTTAGTAATTTTGCAAACTCAAAATTTCATTACAGAATAGTTTTTAGTATTATACCATATAATATGTAGGAATAGAAAGATGAATTTAGTAAAATCATTGGAATTTTTCCAGATAATAAATCATATAGTCCGTTTTTGCAGGACGGAGGGTGCGAAACAATTGACACAAAATATAACTTTTTCAAACGATTTTGAGAAAATAACCTCTTTGCTTCGCCAATCTTATCAGATGCGCGGGCTTTTGATGGGAATAAAGCAGTTTCCAGATTCGGGATATATTGATATGCGAGAAGTGTTATCCGAATTGAAGATAAAAGATTCGTGTATTGCGTTGGAGGATATGCCCAAATTGTATGACAGTTTGCAATGTATAAAAGATATTTTGACATTCCTGCATCACGAAGACGCAACCGAAATCCATGATTTGCTTTCTTTGATTAATGATATTACTTCTGCACTTGAGTATAACGGACAAGAAGAAACGGAACTCACTTCGGAAGAAAATATATTACATGCAATATACAATATACTGCGTAATATAAGCGATATTATTGATGAAGAAGGAAATATCAAACCGTCATGTTCGCCTGTTTTGAGGGAAATTTATTCCAAAAAGGAAAGTAAAAAACGTCAGATAGAAAAACAGATCAATCAAATCATTTTGCATTGCAAAAAGGAGGGATTTACCAATGACGAAGACGAAATTTCCGTACGTAATGACTCACTTGTCATACCCGTTAAGGCTACTTATAAACGCAATGTCAAAGGAATTTTGCACGATACCTCACAGACGGGTCAGACTTTCTATATTGAACCAGAGGAAATCGTATCGTTGAACTTTGAAATGAAAGAACTTTTCTTCGAAGAGCAGAGAGAAATCCACAGAATCCTGTTGGAATTTTCCGATTCATTGCGCACGAATATGGAAGTGTTGATTGCCTGTTATGAAATGTTGGTTCAGATGGATTTCATCCGTGCAAAAGCAATGTATGCCTTGGAAACAAATGCTTCAATGCCGCAAATGACGGACAAACCTATGATTTCGTGGTACGATGCACGCCATCCGATACTTGAAAGTGCGTTGAAACAAAAAGGAAAACAGATTGTACCGTTGCATATAGAGTTAAACGATAAGCAGAGAATACTTGTAATCTCAGGACCTAATGCAGGCGGTAAATCCGTATGTTTGAAAACCGTTGCCTTATTTCAATATATGTTGCAATGCGGTCTTTTAGTTCCGATGAAAGAGGTTTCCGTGGCAGGCGTGTTTGAAAAAATTTTCCTTTCAATAGGTGATGAACAAAGTTTAGCCGATGACCTTTCAACCTATTCTTCCCATTTGAGAAACTTGTCGGAAATCTGCGAACAATCCGACCGTGATACTTTGTTTTTGATTGATGAATTGGGAACGGGAACCGACCCTTCGGCAGGTGGTGCAATTGCCGAGAGTATATTGGAACATCTTAACGAGGTGAAAGCCTACGGCGTGGTAACAACGCATTATTCTGTTTTGAAACATTTGGCTTTTGACCACGAGGGGATAGTTAATGCGGCAATGTTATTTGATACTAAGGAAATGAAACCGCTTTACACTCTGACGATAGGCACTCCGGGTTCGTCATTTGCCTTTGAAATTGCTGCGAAAACGGGTCTTTCCAAACTGATTATTGATAACGCTAAAAAGAAATTGGGGAAGCAGTCCGTAAGGTTTGAAGAAAAATTGCAACAGATTGAAGTCAATAAATTGGAGAGTGAAAAACACCTGCGCAATGCTAAACAATATGATGAGGTTTTATATCAAACCGTTCAGAAATACAGAGAAATGTCCTTGAAATTGGAAAACGACAAAAAGGAAATTCTTAACACCGCGCGCAATCAGGCTAAGGAAATACTTTCTTCGGCTAACCGTCAGATAGAGCACACAATTGAGGAGATAAAAACCGCTAAAGCCGAAAAAGAAACAGTTAAAAAACTCAAAGAACAAGTTAAAGAAACTTTAAATACCCTTGATACCGATATAAAAGAGGAAGAAAAAGGCGTAGAAGCCAATATCAAGGAAATAACAGGTCAGGACAGTGAGGTAATTGCGGCTCAGCAGAAATTGAAAAAGCAAAATATCAAAATCACAGGCGGAGAAATTGCGGTTGATGACTATGTTATCTTTCCGCAAACGGAAAATATCGGCAAAGTTACCGCAATTGATAAAAATCGTTTGCAGATTGATATGGGCGATATGCGTATTCATACCATCAAGAAGAATGTTTTGCGGATTGATAAGCAATCGTACCTTAAACAAATGCGTGATAACAACCGTAACAACCCTTCGGAACTGGGCGGCGTGCAAATAAAAACTTCGTTTGACTTGAATAAAATCCGTCAGAACTTCAATGATAAATTGGATTTGCGAGGTTATAGGGGAGAGGAGGCACTTGCTACTTTGGAGAGGTATTTGGACGATGTGAGGATGTTAGGCGAAAAACATATCAAGATACTTCACGGCAAAGGCGATGGTATTTTGAAAACTTTGGTCAGAGATTATCTTCGCCGACAGGTTGATGTCGTTTCCTGTCACCCGGAAGATATACGTTTCGGCGGAGAAGGAATAACCGTTGTGGAATTACAGTAGAATCTTATCTAAAGTATGGTTAATATAAGTTAGTTTTTACTGTCAAATATTTTAATAAATAAGGTCTATTGAAAAAATTTGGCGAAAAATTTTGGCAGATAAAATAAATTGTCGTAATTTTGCAAACTGAAAATTAAGGGTCTCTTGACCGAGTGGTTAGGTGCCGGTCTGCAAAACCGTTTACTCCAGTTCGAATCTGGAAGAGACCTCGAGAGTGTTAGAATAAGAGAAAAGAAACTACTGATTCAAAAAGAGTCAGTAGTTATTTATTTTATTCAATGCTTAATTGCGTTTTTTGTTTTTTCAAAAGAATATTTTGACTCTATTTTTTAGTATTGTCTTCAGACTTATTATCATTGAGATTAATAATTTTTACACCTTGATAGTAGTGTTCAATTACTTCCCAATACTCATAGCCTTCATCGCACATATTAACAGCTCCTTCTTGAGACATTCCTACACCATGACCATAACCTTTACCTTTGAGTTTTACGTTGCTACCCCATGGAATTACATCAAAAAAAGTACTTTTCAACTGAAAATCTTTGCGAATTTGAGTAAGAGGAACGTCAAATAACTTTGCTTTGCGGCCTTCCTCCTGAGAAAAATTCAAAAGCTCCTGTTTAGTATTGTAATCTTTTATATTAACGCCTTTATTTTTGAAATAATTCAGCCAATCTTTCTCTTTAATCTCTTTTTCCCATTGATAATTTGGTTTTCCTATAGAAAAAGAATCCACAACCGAACGAAGATATGAAATCTTGTTGCCCCATACGTCTTCGCTGTTTGCAGTCTGACCGCCGCTATTAGAATGGAACAATGTCTCTATTATTTTCCCGTTGTCATCTACTATAATTTCGCCGTTAGTTGCAGCAGCTCCTTCTATACATTGCGGTTTATTGGCACGGGAAAGATAAACCTGGCAATTAACATCATCACACAAATTATAGTCTTCTTTAATATGCTTATTAATAAAACGCATCATATAACTGCGGCAGCAAATTGCCTGGACTTTAAAAAATTCTACATTATCGCTTGCCCCTCCTGCTTCACTTTGAACAACTCCGGCAAGATAGTTATCTTGAGTTACGTCATTAATTAACAGTAAATTCTTTTTATCTTTTGATAATTTAACAATAAGATTATTATCGTAGCGTCTTTGTTTTGCATTTAACGGAGTAATTTGAAAAAAGCATTTTATATCTTCACTTGTAAATCTTATACTGTCCTTGTTGCATAAGACTTTATCATTAATCATTGCTTTTAATTTGCCGTTTTCTGCACTAAAAGTTATTTTGTCTTGTTTTTTTATTTTGATTGTATCTTCCAAAAAGTAAGTTCCGAAAGATGCAGTGAGATTGACCTGAGTTATATTAACCGTTGTAAAAATTCTTACTCTTAAATTTTGAGATTGTATTTCATTTGAGTAAGCTAGCATTATAAATGCAATTGCACTGGAAAGTAAAAAAAATGATTTTTTCATATTATACTTAGATGTTTCTTTATTTTATAGTAATATTTCTTAATGTTGCGGTTTTAAAAGGCAAGCATCACCGTATGAAAGGAAACGATAGTTATTCGTTAGGGCGTGATTATAAACCTTTTTCCAATATTGTCCTATCATTGCCGAGACTAACAAAAGTAAAGTGCTTTTTGGTTGATGGAAATTGGTAACCATTCCTTTTACTATTCGGTAACGGTATGACGGAGCGATAATTAATTGAGTTTGTCCGCAGAGATAATCTGTTTTTTCGCTATCAAGCAATTGTAGAATGGCAGTTAAAGATTCTTTAACTGATATTTCTTCGTGTTTTTCGTAAGGATACCATTGTTCTATTCGCTGTGC
Organism: Bacteroidales bacterium; assembly: GCA_017480245.1. Classification (GTDB taxonomy): domain Bacteria; phylum Bacteroidota; class Bacteroidia; order Bacteroidales; family P3; genus Scybalousia_A. The sequence goes on from JAFVBA010000010.1 coordinate 69,786, forward strand.
GGAAGTTTTTGTGTCATTTGAGGCTGTTAAGTAACTGTTTTCCAAAAATTTTACGCCGAACCAATATAATGATTCTATGGTTCTGACAGATGTTGTGCCAACGCAAATTATTTCTTTGTCATTATATGTCAGCAAATCCTCAATAACCTTTTTTGAAACAGAGATTCGCTCGCTGTGCATTTCGTGATTGCCGATTTTTTCTACTGTAACAGGTTTGAAAGTTCCTGCTCCGACGTGAAGAGTTACGAAATCCGTTTTTATATTCCGCCTTTTCAAATCCTCAAATGTGGTATCTGAAAAATGCAATCCCGCTGTCGGTGCTGCCACAGAGCCGTCAAAATGAGCATAAACGGTTTGATAATCCGCTTTATCTTGTTCTTGTGATTCTCTGTTAAGATACGGCGGCAAAGGAATCACACCGAAATTTTGCATAACTTCGGCAAAACTTATTTTTCCGTCCCAAGAAAACTTTACTATCCAACTTTCATTAACTGCTTCTAATCTTTGGACAGTCAAAGTAACATTTTTTGAGTTTATTTCCTTTGTTTGCGACAATACGGAGTCTTTCCATTTCTTGTTATTGCCGATAAGACATTTCCAAGTTACCTCTTGGGTTTGGGCAAATGAGAGTTGAAAATCCGAAGGTGCGATAGGTTCCAAACAAAATATCTCAATAGTACTTCCTGTTGGCTTTTTAAAAAACAAACGTGCATAAACGACTTTTGTATCATTGAACAGCAGCAAAGTATCTTCAGACAATAGTTCGGGCAAATCACTGAAGATTTTATCTCTTATTTGATTGCCGTCATAATATAACAACTTTGCTTTATCCCTTTGTTGCAAAGGATATTTTGCTATCCTGTTTTCGTCCAAAGGATAGGCATATTCTTCTATTGAGATGTCTTTTACCATTTATTTAAATAAGACTTATATGACTGTAATGCCATATAAGTCTTAAAGATTTTATTTTACAATCTCTATTTCGTAACTTTCCATGATAGGATTGTGCAAAAGTTCGTTGCAAGCCTTTTCTACTGTTGTTTTTGCTTCGTTTTCGTCTTTTGCTTCAACTTCTAATGTTATGTGTTTGCCTATACGTACGTTTTCTATCGTATTTATGCCGATGTTTTTCATAGAAGAAGTTACGGCTTTGCCCTGAGGGTCTAATAATGCTTTTAATGGCATTATGTTAATTTGAACTTGATATTTCATTTCTTTGTTTATTTATAATGTTATTAATTATTGACAAAATGATATACAATATTATTATTACAGGTATTGCAGCGAACCACATAAATACCAATAATATTGCACTCAGAATTAAAAATATAAAACGTATTTGGTTTTCTGTCCATTTCAAATTGTGAAATTTTAAAGAAAACATCGGAATTTCGCTTACCAAAAGCACACAACAAATTATTGAAACGGGAATTATAAAATACGGAGTAACCATTATGTCGTGTAAAACGTGAAATCTGTCCTGTAACTCTATCAAAGGAATACTTAACCACAAGAAAGCGTTGGCGGGAGTTGCCAATCCGATAAAAGAATCGCTTTGTCTGGTATCCAAATTAAACTTCGCAAGACGGTACGAGGAAAAAAGCGCCATCAAAAGTGGAACAAAAGCGTGGTAGTTTATGATTTCGTTTTTTTCTGCTACGTCAGGACAGTCCTCATATATGATAGTAACAGGATTAAGCAGCATAAAAGCAATTAAAGACGGCGCAACACCGAAAGTAACTACATCACTCAAGGAATCCAATTCCTTTCCTATCGGGGAAGATACGCCTAAAAGTCTTGCAGTCATACCATCGAAGAAGTCAAATACCGCACCTAAGACAATAAAACATGATGCTGCAACAAAATTTTTGAAATATAATAATTCAAATACGGACAATATTCCGCACAATAGGTTTAACAGCGTTATTATATTCGGTATTTGCTTTTTCATTAGTTATTTCACAAAATTTTAAAGTGCAAATTTAGTATTTTTACGGCGAATAATCGCAATTTTACGGCGTTTTTCTACTGTGAGAAGTAAAATTTTCTTATTTTTGCACCTGAAAAAGACTTTAATAACGAGAAAAAAGAAAATTTTATCATAATGAAAGCAACTAAATTGAAGATTCTGCTTATAGCATTGCCGATATTATTCATAGCATGCAAACCTGATAAAGATGATTATGCAGAAAAATGGATAGGTGAGTGGCAAACAACAGACGAAACCGTACTTCCTCAAACCAAATTCTTACATACGGGAACTATTATTAAGGATGACGGCCAACGAAACCAAGTTATAATGTCCGGAATGTTGTTAGGACTAAATTCTTCTTACAGAATACCAATCAAACTTTCCTCGGAAAAAGCAGGAAGTATAGACTACACAAACGGATTTACTATAAAAGGTTCGGCATCTTGCAATCAAAAAGATACAATTTGGTTGAATATGAATATATCGCGTGATAATAAAACAGTGTATGACACAATCACGCTGGTAAAAGTTCGGTAGAAAAGAATAATAATCAAAAATAATAAAACCATGAATGCACAGATTAAATCATTGACACAAGAGGCTGAACAGAATATGACCTCTGCAGTGGAATTTCTTGAAAATGGATTGAAGAGTATGCGTGCCGGTAAAGCATCTCCTCAAATGCTTTCCGGAGTTAAAGTAGATTTTTATGGAACTCCAACTCCTATCGAACAAGTCGGTAATGTTTCTACGCCGAGTGCTAACCAGATAGTAATACAACCGTGGGATAAAAATACAATACCTGCAATCAATAAAGCAATATTGGCAGCTAATTTGGGATTTACCCCTAAGGTTGAAGCGGATTTACTTCGTATAACATTGCCTCCTTTAACTGAGGACAGAAGAAAAGAACTTGTAAAATCGGTTAAGCAAGAAGGCGAAAATGCTAAAGTATCCGTAAGAAACGTTCGTCGTAATATTTTGGACAAGGTAAAAAAGACGAAAGACAATAAAGAAAACCCTGCAACCGAAGATGAAATCAAACAGGCAGAAAAAGATATGCAGGATTTGACGGATAAATTCGTTAAGAAAATTGACGAAATCCTAAGTGCAAAAGAGAAAGAATTGATGACATTGTAACACAAAAGGTGTTGAATGTTCAATTTCCGATAAATCATATAGGGCATATACACTTTATAAGCCCTATATTTTATTTTTAAATGTAGTATCCTATGAAAAAAGTTTGTCCTCAGTGCGGTAAAGAGTTTGAATGCAAGCATAATGCGGATTGTTTTTGTATGCAATACACTATTTCCAAAGAAGCACTTGCAATTCTGAAAGAAAAATATTCAAATTGTATTTGCGAAGATTGTTTAAAACAATATGCAATGGAAAAACGGGATTTTTAATTCCGTTTTTATTTTTGTAATATCACAAATCTTTTTTGTAATAATCGAAAACAATTTTGTAATCTCAAGAAAAATTTTTGTCAGGACGGTCTAAAAATTATTTTAAACCGTCTAAAATTTACTTTTAAACCGATTGAAATTATATTTAAAACCGTCCAAAATAATTTTTGAACTGTCTTTACAAAAATTTTTCTTGAGATTGCAAAAGTATAATGAGTGATTGCAAAAATGTTTTCACTCATTACGCAATTATTATCAAAAAGAACAATAAAATTATTTGTTATCTGTAACTTCTTTCTTCTTATTCTTGCCGAAAACAAAGGTCTTGTTCAGAAGAAAAGTCATTATAGCATTGGGAAGAACGACAATCAACTGACCGATTGCGTCGCCTGCTTTGTCTAAATCAATAGAAAAACGCGTAAGTAAGTCCAAATTATTCTTATCTATTGAAAAGAAGAAATTGTATAGCCCACTCTTCGCCAGATAGTGCAATTCCGCTAAATTTATTACGTACATTATTCCGTAGATAACAAAAAACTGAACGATGACATTATATCCTTTGTTATGGAAAACTATTTTGCCTGTACTGTGATAATTAAACAATACGCCCAATACGGTAGATACAAAAACGGCAAGCGCTCTTTCCATACCAACCCAACGGCACAAAATAAACAAAGTGTATCCTACGGCGGTATTTATACAACCAACGAAAAGAAAACGTATGAACGGATTTTCTATCCGCATCAATAAATCAATCGGTTTGCGTAACAGTTTCTTTAGAGTCATAATCGTTAAAATAATTTGCAAAATTATACCTTTTTTACCTCACAACCAAAGATTTTTATTAATTTTGCTTTCTGTTTTTTGAAAAAAGAAAAATTTATGAACACAAGACCATTGATTTTTGTAACCAATGATGACGGCTATCAGACTAAAGGTATCCGTTTGTTGATAGATATTTTGCGTCCTTTGGGAGATGTGGTGGTTGTTGCCCCTAAAGTAGAGATGAGCGGCAAGAGTCATTCCATCACTACAGGACTTCCGTTAAAATTACAGACTATTTACAAAGGCGAACACTACGAAGAATACGCTTTGGAGGGAACTCCCGTTGATTGCGTGAAGATGGGATTTGATAATGTACTGAAACGCCGTCCCGATTTCCTTTTTGCAGGGATTAATATGGGTGCCAATACTTCTATAAATACTATTTATTCGGGTACTATGGCTGCTGTGATGGAAGGATGCGCAGAACATGTTGCCAGCGTGGGATTTTCCCTTTGCGATAACGACAAAAACGCTTCTCTTGTTGAATGCGAACCTTTTGTAAGAAAGATTGTAGATGAGGTATTGAGAAACGGATTGGACGACAGCGTATGTTTGAACGTCAATTTCCCTTGCGGAGAGATTAAGGGCATAAAAGTAGGTCATCAAGCCGAAGGTTATTGGACTGAAGAGTTTGATAAATCTATTGAAGAGGACGGTCATACTATTTTTTGGTTAGGAGGAGAGTATCATTGTACGGATAAAAATCCTGATGCCGATTGGAATGCCGTCAATGACGGATATGCTGCTATTGTTCCTATGCAAGTGGATTTTACGGCGTGGAAATTTTTGGATAAAACAAAGAAACGTTTTGAAAATATCTGACGATGTGGTTTAAAGAAGACAAAATATTAAACGGATTTTTGATTTCATTGGCAGTAACCGTGATAACGGTATTTGTAATTATGATAATACAACGGTTATTGCACGCAGATATGTTGGTTCATGCGAAAATGTTTGTCTTTTCCGTTGTGCCGGAAATCCTACTTCTCAGATTATATTCCAAAAAACAGATGCATGGAGCATTAAAAGGCTCGGTATTGTCATTAATTTTGACATTAGGGACGGTAATAGTGATTTTGATGAAATATAATTACATAACCATGTAGTATGTAGTATGTAGCATGTAGCATATATTAAACATAACGGCTACATACTACATACTACCTGCTGCATACTGCATAATAAATTATGAAGTATTATATTATAGCGGGTGAATTGTCAGGGGATAAGCATGCGGCGTTACTTGTCAGATATATTAAGCAATATGATAAGGATGCGGTGATAAGAGGTTTCGGCGGAGACAATATGCAAAATGAAGGTGTGCAGATTGTAAAGCATATCAAAGAACTTGCTTTTATGGGATTCTTAGAAGTGGCAGCCCATTTGCGTGAAGTTTTGGGTAATATCTCTTTTTGCAAAAAGGATATTATGTCTTTTGCTCCTGATTGTATGATTTTTGTAGATTATCCGGGATTTAATTTGCGTATTGCCGAATTTACGCACAAGAAAGGCATAAAAAACTTTTATTATATCTCACCGCAAGTTTGGGCATGGAAGAAAGGAAGAATTAAAACCATGAAACGCATACTTGATAAACTGTATGTAATCCTTCCTTTTGAGAAACCTTTCTACGCAAATCACAATATGCAGGTTGAATATTACGGAAATCCGCTTTTAGATGAGATTTCAATATTCAAAACTTCGGAAAACAATAAAGAGAAGTTCCTAAAAGAATACTCCTTAGGCGATAAACCGATAGTGGCTATACTTCCAGGTAGCAGAAAACAGGAAATAAAGAAAATGTTACCTGTTCAGAGTGCATTGATTGATAAATATCCGCAATTTGATTTCGTAATTGCCTGCGTTGATTCATTTGATGAAGAATATTACAGGCAATATATCCGAAGCAAAAATGCACATTTGGTTTTTAACCGTACGTATGATATTCTCAATGTCGCACATTCGGGTATGATTACCTCAGGTACTGCCACTTTGGAGACTGCTCTTTTTGATGTTCCGCAATGTGTTTGCTACAAAACATCAAAAATCTCTTACATAATCGGAAAATATGTTGCCAAGATTAGATTTATTTCTCTTGTCAATATAATTCTGAAACACGAAACAGTAAAAGAACTTTTGCAATCCTTATGGAACGAAGATGATTTGGACAAAGAATTCCGCAAAATCACTTTTGACGAGAATTACCGCCACAAAATGAAAGATGAATATTCACTTTTGCGTTCCCAATTGGGCAATGCAGGTGCAAGTAGCCAAATTGCAAAAAGTATTACGGAGAAACTATTTAAATAAAAGATAGGTACGTGTAATAATTCCTGAAAAAGATTTTTTCAGTGCAGAATATAATAAAATGAAGAGGCTAATCCTTATAAAGAGTTAGCCTCTAAAAACATGAAAACAAAGTTTAAAAAGAATAAAGTTTCTATACGTTAAAACGGAAGTGCATTATATCGCCGTCTTGTACGATGTAATCTTTGCCTTCTATGGAAATCTTACCTGCTTCACGGCACGCACTCTCACTTCTGTACTTGATGTAGTCGTCATATTTGATAACTTCGGCACGGATAAAGCCTTTCTCAAAATCGGAATGGATAACACCAGCGCATTGAGGGGCTTTGTCGCCTTTATGAAACGTCCAAGCGCGCGTTTCTTTAGGTCCGGTAGTAAGAAATGTCTGAAGATTCAAAATATTATACGCCGCCTTTATCAATCTATTCACTCCGCTTTCTTTAAGTCCTAATTCCTCCAAAAACATCTGCTTTTCTTCGTAATCTTCCAACTCTGCAATGTCTTCTTCGGTCTTGGCGGCAATGACAAGTACGTCCGCATTTTCTTTTTGTGCCATTTCTTTTACTCTATCTACGTAGGCGTTGCCGTTTTTGCAAGAAGCCTCATCAACATTGCAAACATAGATGATAGGTTTTGCAGTCAAAAGGCACAATTCTTTGGCTGCCGCTTCCTTATCTTTGTTATCAAAATTTATTTCCCTTGCATTTCTGCCGCTTTCAAGCGTTTCCTTATAGGCTTTCAATACTTCCAAAGTATCTTTTGCCTTTTTGTCCCCGCCGACTTTGGCAATCTTTTCGGTTTTTGCGAACCTTGACTCAATGGTTTCAAGGTCTTTCATCTGCAATTCCAAATCGATTATCTCCTTGTCGCGAATAGGATCAACGCTTCCATCAACATGGACGATGTTGCCGTTATCAAAACAGCGCAAAACCTCAATGATTGCATCGCATTCACGTATGTTGCCAAGGAATTTGTTACCCAGACCTTCGCCTTTTGACGCTCCTTTGACCAATCCCGCAATATCTACGATTTCTACCGTTGTAGGAATGATTTTTTCTGGTTTGTCTATCTCGGCAAGCGCATTCAACCTTTCGTCAGGGACGGTTATTACCCCGACATTAGGTTCTATTGTACAGAATGGGAAATTAGCTGCCTGCGCTTTTGAATTGGACAGGCAGTTAAATAAAGTTGATTTACCTACATTAGGTAAGCCGACTATACCACACTTTAATGACATATTAGAATAATGATGGTTGTTCGTCAGTCTCCTCTTTCTTTTCTGCTTTTGAAGATTTCTTCTTTGCAGGTTTCTTTTCCTCGGTTGCAGGAGACACTTCCTTTATAAATTCATCCATATTGACTTTTTTAACCGTAACTTTCATATTGTCTTTCAAAGTCTCGGTAATTTTTTTGTCAAACAGATAGTTATAAACTTGCTTTGTCTGCTCTCTTTCATTCAACATATTGCGGGCAACAGAGTCCAAATGTTCTTCTCTTTCCTTTTTCTGATCCTCAGTCTCGTCCGGCATTGCAGGAAAATAAGAAGGAAGTAATTCGGTCTTGTAATAATTGATTACATCTTCGTCCGTAACTTTTACATCGCCCGTTTCAGCAATTTTAGTTTCGATTATCTGCCAACGGATTCCGTCAAGATATTTGTCAAATTTCTCTTCAATGTCTTTTTTTGCCTCCTCGCTCTGTGCAGTTGCCGTAAGCCAACGTTTTAAGAACTCAACAGGCAGATCAAATTTGACATTCTTAACCAATTCTTCGCTTGTTTTGTTTAAGAAATAGTTATCACTTTCGCGTTTGTAGGCATTCATCAAATCTTCTTTGGCTGCCTGACGGAAAGATTTCTCATCTTTGATTTCTTTGTCCTTATAAACTTTAGAGAATAACTCTTCGTTCAATTCGGCAGGTGTCATACGTTGGATAGATGAGATTGTAAATTGGCAATCTGCGGAAAATTCCTTAGCATCTTCCTGTTTCATACGCAAAAATGCAGCAAGTTGAGACGCATCTTTCAAAGCCTTGGCAGGTTTGAAGGTAACAGTGTCGTCTTTTTTCTTGTTAAGGAATTTATCTTTGATTGTCTTTAAAGCAATACGCTCTATATATAATGTAGTGTTGATATCAACTTCGCCTTCTTTCTTCTCTCCGTTTTCATCCAACTCAACAAGATGACCGTATGCCATATCTTTTTCACCTATTGTCTCAGGAGATTCCACTTTTCCGAAACGCATACAAGTATCTGCGATAAACTTGTCAAGCATTTCCGTTGTAGGTTCTATTTCGTAGATAACAGCCTTTTCTTTTTTCAAATCCAAATCAAATTCAGGCTGAGTAGCAACGTCAAAGAAGAAAGTAAAATTATCATCTTTCTCAAAATCGGCTTTAGGTGTCTTTTCGTCGTTAGCAAGCGGAGAACCCAAAACTTTAATCTTGTTTTCCTCTATGAATTTGTAAAGATTGTCAGACATAATTTGCTCAATAGTCTGCGCTTTTGCCGCAACGCCGTACATCTTTTTAACTATTGACATCGGAACTTGCCCAGGGCGGAACCCAGGCATAGACATCTTTTGTCTTTGTTGTTTTAATTGTTTTTCAACTTCTGATTTGTAGTCATTAGCCTCTACTTCTATCTTCACCAATGAGGTTAATACCCCGTTATTTTCCTGACTTACTTTCATTTTATTATAATTTGTTTTATTTATTTCCGAAAAAGAATTTGCAAAATTACAAATAATTCTTTTCTGAACAAAATTTTTGTCTTTTATTTAATTGATTGAGTTAAAGAATGCCCCGATTTTACTTGCCAATTCATTATTTATTTCTCTACTTGCGAAACTGCGTGAGATATTATGCCGTCTTGCGGCAAACAATCCAAATCCTCCGTTGATATTGCTATAAACCGGAACATAATTAAGAGAAGAATGGGAAGCATTATTGATAGATAAATAGTCAAACATAGATAAATCGCATGCAGATATTCTGATCTCGAACGGGGCTGCCCCATACCAACCAAGCCCGCTTTGAGATGCAAGTTTGACTCTTATACTTGATAAAATGGTTGTTGTATCTGTTTGGACGGAGTGTTCATAGGATAAATTATTGTTAGTTCTTGTTGTGATAGGGATGTCAATATGGGCTATTTTTCCGTTTTGAGTGTAGTTAAACCGAATATTAACTTGAAATTGTTTGACCATATTGTTAGAATTTGAAGATTGGTAATTGCGTCTGTTAGTCCAAACAATATTTTGTGAGCCTTTATTTTCCGAAAACATAAAAGTATTGGTTTCAATAGAATAATCACTTAACAGATATGCAGAGGCGCTGACTTGGTTGCCTGTATTACGGTTGGTAATAACCAATTTGTAAAGGCAATTCAAACTTAGCTTCCCTTTAGTTACGCAATAATAAACAGGACAATTGTCATCAAAATAGAAATCTCCGTTGTTTTTGGCTGTAGTTGTGTATTGGAAAGTAAAACTATCCACAACAGTACTCGGAGCCCACGTCCAATAGGAATACATCTTGACATCCAATTCGTCAGGAGAGTAATACACGCTGTCTTTAGTCTTCGCAAATTCGTAAGCATTCCCTTTGCCTAAAAAACACTTCTCTATGCGGACGTAAGTAGTGTCATCATCTTGGTCTAAAAGGCAATAAACCATCATTTTTTCACTCCAATCATCGTTAGGGTCAAAATCTGCGTCGCAGGATACGAATATTGCAAACGGTAATACTAATAACAAATAAATAAGTTTTCTCATTGTGCTTTAGTTTTTTGAAATTGCAAAAATACGTATTTTTCTTAATATCTCAATTTTTTTATTTAATTTTGTAACTGCAAATTAAAAAATTGTAACAATGAAATATCAGAGAGAGTTAGTTGTTCTCAGGAAAGAAAATTTAAATCCTGCTTGTTTTTTATTGGAACTCAAAAGCACGGACTCGCTTTGTGAGATTCTCCCGGGTCAATTCGTTAATATATTAGTAAAAGACGTTGCCGAAAGATTGCTCCGCCGTCCGATAAGTATTCATGACGTTGATTATAATGCAAATACGATTTCGGTAGTTGTGCAGAAAATCGGTTTGGCAACAGAAAAACTTTCCTTAATAAATGAAAGTGATAAATTGGATGTGGTATTCCCTTTGGGCAATTCTTTTCCTACCGAAGAGAAACGTCCTTTGCTTGTAGGCGGAGGGGTTGGTACTGCACCTTTGTATTATTTGGCGAAGACATATTATAATAAAGGTATAAAACCTGCGGTACTTATCGGCGCAAGAACCAAAGACCAATTGTTTTTAATTGACAAATACAAAACCGTTGCTGATGTTTTCATATCAACAGAGGACGGCAGCGTAGGGGAGAAGGGGTTGGTTACGGCAAATTCAGTAATGAACGAATCTTTTTCTGCAATCCTTACTTGCGGACCTACTCCTATGATGAAGGCTGTGGCAAATATGGCGCAGGAAAGGCAAATATCTTGTTTTGTATCATTGGAAAACAGAATGGCTTGCGGAATAGGTGCATGTCTTTGTTGTGTTACCGAAACAAAAAGCGAAGGTAACGTCTGCGTATGTACAAAAGGCGCAGTATTCAGAGCAAACGAAATAAAATGGTAAGGAGTTATGGAAGACAAAAGACTAAATTCAACAATAGGAACATTAAAACTAAAGAACCCTTTGCTTACTGCTTCGGGAACATTCGGTTTCGGAACGGAATATGAAGATTTCTTGGATTTAAATTCACTCGGCGGATTCATAGTTAAAGGAACTACGGGTGAAAAACGCGAAGGTAATCCTTATCCTCGCCTTGCCGAAACACCGAGCGGTATGATTAACGCAGTAGGATTGCAAAACAAGGGCGTAGAATACTTTTGCAAGAATATCTATCCGCAAATCAAGGGCAAGAATCCTAATATTATAGTAAATGTATCGGGTTCCAGCATTGAGGAATATTGTAAAGTTGCCTCAATGATAAATGATTTGGAAACGATACCTGCAATAGAGTTGAACATATCGTGTCCTAACGTCAAAAAAGGCGGTATGGGATTCGGAGTTAATAAAGACATGGCTGCGGAAGTGGTAACGGAGGTAAGGAAAGTGTATAAAAAACATTTGATTGTTAAACTTACGCCGAACGTTACTAATATAATAGAGATAGCACAGGCTGTTGAGAAAGCGGGTGCGGATTCCCTTTCGTTGATTAATACAGTTTTGGCAATGGCTGTTGATGCCGAGAAACAAAAACCGTTGATTTCTACCATAACGGGTGGATTGAGCGGACCTGCTATTAAACCTATCGCCTTAAGATGTGTTTGGCAGGTAAGCCATAACGTAAATATCCCCGTGATAGGTATCGGCGGAATAATGAATGCGAGAGATGTCGTTGAGTTTATGCTTGTCGGGGCATCGGCAGTTGAAATCGGTACTGCAAATTTCGTTAATCCTTCGGTATGTACGCAGGTTATAAACGATTTATCCGATTATTGCGACCGCCACAAGTTGAATAATATTACAGAATTGATAGGAAAAATTTAACCTACTTATTTATATTGTTCGGAAGTCTTACAAGGATATTGTAAGGCTTCTTTTTATTTTTGCAACCACGCAATTTATTTTTGTAACTTTTGATAAAATTTTTGCAATATCACATATTATTTTTGTCAGGACGGTTCAAAAGTATATTTTGGACGGTCTGAAAGTATGTTTTGAACCGTCTAAAATAATTTTTGAACCGTTCTGACAAAAATGTTTTCAGAAATTACAAAAATATTTCTTCACTTTGTAAAAATATTTTCGCAAAATCAACGTTTATACTCTCAAAACGGATGGATTATTTTCCATTTACAAGTAGTATGAGGACATTTTAAAATGGCGTTTGAACGATATAAAAAACTCAGTGCAGTAATTTTGTTAGCGGTTTTCGTAACGATGACCGTCTTTACTGATTTTCACCGCCACAATATCGTAAATGTCTTGAATATTTGCGAAAATTGTCAGCACAATGTTCCCCACCCTCAGCATATTTCTTCATCGGTAAGTTTTGAAAATATTTGTTTGTTGTGTCAATGGACAGGCGGTTCGTTTGACATAACAAAAACATTCAATATCATAGTTTGTTTAGCAATTTTATTGACACTTTCCTGCAATATATTGCTAAAATATACCCCTAAATCCTTAACAAAACTTACCAACAAAGCACCGCCTTATTATGAGTTATGTAATATGTAAAGTGTAGTATATATTTGTTTTTGCAAATATACATTACATTTTATATTATGTAGGAGATATTTCCTTTATATCTCTTTGCGCGGGCATAAATCATAATAAATAATTCAAAATACAAAGAATAAAAATGAAAAAATATATATTGACTGCTGTTTTGTGTGCAGTCCTTTCGGGAATATTCAATGTTTATTCCCAAAATACAGGTAAGGATACAATATTTTTCGATCCTAACCCAACAAGTCATTATGACAGCATCGTAGATTTGGAAAGCGTGGTTATTTCTTCCAATCACATGGCAGTATCACGCCGTCATGCTCCTCAAATGGTGGGAGTTGTTTCGCAAAAGACAATACAAATGACGCCCAATGTGTGTGCTGCCGATGTTTTATCATATCAAAGCGGCGTGAGAGTAGAAAACAATTGCGCTTCCTGCGGTTACAGACAAGCAAGAATTAACGGTTTGGACGGGCATTACTCAATGATTATGATAGATTCCCGTCCTGTGCTTTCAAGTGTAAGCAATCTTTACGGGTTAGAGCAAATCCCTTCCTCAATGATAGAAAGAACGGAAGTAATGCGCGGTGGCGGCAGTGCATTATACGGTGCTTCTGCCGTAGGTGGTACAATAAATATCATAACTAAAGAACCTACGGAAAATACTTCCGAAATATCCCACACAATAACAAGTTTGGGAATGTCCGAATCATTTGATAATTTTACAAGTTTTGCAACTTCGTTTGTTAATAGTGATAACAAGAGCGGAATATCGCTTTTCGGTTCAAACAGACAACGGGACGGCTATTCATATTATGATGACGGTATGACGACTTTGCCTAAACTTAATGTGATGTCAATGGGTACTAAATTCTTTTTCAAAACGGGTGATTTTTCAAAACTTGATATTTTCTACAATCTTATGAAAGATGAGCGCAGGGGCGGAAATAAATTATCTCTTCCCGTAGAACAAGCCAATATTGCAGAAACAAGCGAACATCTTTTGCATAATCTTACTGCCAACTATCACTTTAATACCGAAGATAACCGAATTCACGGAGATTTGTTCGCTTCTTTTGCTGCCGTAAATAGAAAATCGTATGCAGGAGGCTATATAGACGATGACGACCCTGACACTGATGCTTGGAAATATCACACCAAAACCCGCGATATCACGTTTAACGGTGGCGGAATGTTGCGTTACCGTTTTGATAAGTTGTTTTTCTTACCTGCTTATCTGACTTTAGGAGCGGAATATGCAGGAGATTTCTTAAAAGACGAAGCATTGGGGTATCAAATCACCGAAAAACAAAACACACATACCGAAAGCGTTTATCTGCAAAACGAATGGACTGATGCGAAATGGAATATCCTTTTGGGATTGCGTGCAGATAAACACAATTTAATTGATAACATTATACTATCTCCGCGATTGAGTATAAAATATTCCCTATTGAAGAGTTTGGATTTGCGATTTTCTTATTCGGAAGGTTTCCGCGCTCCGCAGATATTTGATGAAGATTTGCACGTATCAATGGCTAACGGCAAGAGATTCCGTATCCGTTTGGCAAATGACCTTAAAGAAGAAAAATCCCGTTCATTTTCTTTTTCCGCTGATTGCTATACGAATGTAAAACAACTAAAAATGAATTTTATGGCTGAAGGGTTCTTCTCCGCTCTTGATGATGTTTTTGCCGAAAGACCAATAAATCTTACAGATGTTCAAGGCAATAAAATTATTGAGAGATACAATGCAGCAGGAGCAAAATATTATGGCATTAGTTTGGAATGGAAAACGAAGTATTCGGATATTTTCTCTACCGATTTGGGATTTACTTTGCAAAAAAGCCGTTACAATGAAGAGGAAGAGTGGAGCGAAACGGCAGAAAGCACAAGACGGGTGTTGCGTATGCCCGATTCTTACGGTTATTTCACAATAGAATATTCGCAAATCAAAAACTTTGATTTTGATATCACCGGAACTTATACGGGAAGTATGCTTTGTCCGCATTTTGTTTCATCAGGAACAGACAAAGACGTATTGAAAGAAACGGAATCCTTTTTTGATGTCAATTTAAAGGCAACTTACTCTTTTAATCTTACAAAACAGAGTGTTATGTCCTTATCTTTGGGAATTATTAACTTGTTTGATTCTTTCCAGAAGGATTTGGACAAAGGCGTTGAGCGGGATTCGGATTATATTTACGGACCTGCATTAAACAGAAGCCTCACTTTTTCGTGTGCAATCAGATTTTAATGGTTTGAAGTTTAGGATTGTGAGTTTAAAGTTTAGAGTTTAAGGCTTAAAGACTATTGTCAATGTTTTAAACTCTAAACCTTAAACTTTAAATCCTAAACTATCAACTTTAAACAATAAACTTTATTGTTTGACGTTTATATTCGGAAACTTCAAATTATAACTTTTTATACTGACAGAAAGAAACTTTAAACTCTTAACTAAAAACATTAAACTAATAACGTTAAACAAACAATGAAATTAGAAGATTTTGAGATTATGTCGCCTGTCGGAAGTTACGAATCCTTAATGGCGGCAATTGAAGCGGGCGCAGACAGTGTTTATTTCGGAGTAGGACAGTTGAATATGCGTTCCCACTCTGCTAATAACTTTAATCTTGAAGACCTAAAGCAGATTTGCAGTATTGCCAAGTCCAACAATGTTAAAACTTACTTAACTGTCAATACCGTTATTTATGACGAAGAAATTGAATATATGCACCAAGTCGTTGATACGGCAAAAGCTAACGGTGTGTCGGCAATTATAGCTTCGGATATGGCAGTTATATCCTATGCAAACTCAATAGGAATGGAAATTCACCTATCTACGCAGTGCAATATCACCAATTACGAAGCCGTAAAGTACTATTCAAAGTTTGCAGATGTGATAGTAACGGCACGTGAATTAAGTTTGGATAGAGTAAAAGCTATAACCGAAAAGATAAAGAGCGAAAACCTTAAAGGCAGAAGCGGAGAGCTTATGCGTATTGAATGTTTCGTTCATGGGGCTTTGTGTATGGCTGTCTCAGGAAAATGTTATATTTCATTGGATAACGCAAATATGAGTGCCAACCGCGGTGCTTGTCTTCAGTTTTGCAGACGTCCTTACCGTGTTACCGATACTGACGGCGGTACGGAGTTGATTGTGGATAATGAATACATAATGTCGCCCAAAGACTTGAAGACTATTGATTTTCTTGACAAAATTATTGATGCAGGAGTCAGAGTTTTCAAAATTGAAGGCCGAGGAAGAAGTCCCGAATACGTAAAAATAGTAACCCGTTGCTACAAAACAGCACTTAAAGCCTACTTAAACGGACAATGGAATGAGGATTTGAAAAATCAACTTAACGAAGATTTGAAAAAAGTCTATAACCGTGGATTCTGGGATGGCTATTACTTGGGCAGACGTGTGGGAGAATGGAGCGGAAAATACGGTTCGCAGGCTACAACTACCAAAATATTTGTCGGAACTGTAACAAACTATTTCAAAAATATAGGAATTGCCGAGATAAGAATGGAAACTGGCGAGTTAAATATAGGAGACGATATTTACATTATCGGACCTACCACCGGAGTTCAGGAAAACAAAGTAAAGGAACTGAGATTTGATTTGAAAAATGTTGATAAGGTGGAAAAAGGACAACTGATTTCCATGCCGACATCAGATTTGGTCAGACGCAATGACAAAGTTTATAAAATAATTTACAAAGAAGACAAATAATATACTCATATAACATAATGATAAAGGCTAATTATCATTCGCATTCCACGTTTTGTGACGGCAAAAGCTCAATGGAGGAGATGGTTTTGAGTGCAATAGGTAAGAATTTTACCCATTTCGGAATTTCTTCTCACGCACCGGTGCAGTATGATAACGATTTTGCATTAAAAGAAGAGAATTTTATAGCATATAAACAAGAGTTTCTGAGATTAAAAGGCTTATATGCCGATAGAATTAAGTTATTTATCGGTTTGGAAATGGATTACATTCCCCAAATGGCAGAGAATTTAAGATGGAAAGCGGAAAAATATTATCAACTGGACTATTTCATCGGAAGCGTTCATCAAGTTAAGGAAAAGAATGCCTCATTTGATACATGGTTTATTGATGGCAGTAAGCAGGAACCTTATGATGAGGGATTGAAAAACTTATTTGACGGAGATATTCGGCGGGCTGTGGGTTGTTATTTCGCACAACAGATTGAAATGATTGAATTATACAGTCCTGATGTGCTTGGTCATCCGGATAAAGTGGTAATGCATAACAAGGACAGGTATTTTCATATTGATGAACCGTGGTATAAGGATTTGGTTTATTCACTTTTTGATACTGTTATCAAACATTCGACGATTGTTGAGGTGAATACGCGCGGTATTTACCGAAAACGCTATAATGATTATTACCCATCAACACCGTTTTTGAAGTATTTAATTGAGAAAAATGTCCCATTAATCGTATCAACGGACTGTCATAAAGCCGAAGAAGCGGATTGTTTGTACCAAGATGCCGTTTTAATGTTACAATCTTTGGGATGTAAGGAATTATTTTATTTTGATGGCACGTGGAAGTGCGCAGATATTAAAGAGTTTCTATGATTCTTTCATTTGAAATCAAATAAGATATTCATTAAATAAAGAATAAAATCCGTCAGATTTGTTGTTAATGAAATAATCTGACGGATTTTTATTTTAAATTAAAGATTCTTTATTCTGAATATTGATTTACTTTTTAAAGTTCTGCAATCCTTTTTGTAAAAATTCAATAAAGTTATTTACATTCTTGTCGTAAGGTTGAGGTTTTTCGGTAAGAAGATTGCCTTCGCCGTCCATAAGAACGTAAAGTGGCTGTGCATTGGCGTGGAATTTCTCTATTTGGTAGTTAAGATTCCTTCTGCCAAGAGTTTTTATAGTTTTACCGTTCATTTCAGTCCATTCGTCCTCAGGAAGTGATATTGTGTTCTCATCGCAATACAAAGAAACCAAAATATAGTCGTTTTGAATCATTTGTTTTACGATTGGGTTGCTCCAAACGGCAGTTTCCATCTCACGACAGTTAGCACAACTTTTCCCAGTGAAGTCAAGGAATAACGGTTTGCCGACTTTCTTGGCGTAATCCTGCGCTTCTTTCAAATCAAAGAATGCTTTGAATCCCACAGGTACGTGTCCGTCCAATTTATCGGCATATTTTCTTTGTGCAGGGAAAGAACTGTCAGTCGGAGTTGCCGTTCCGCCGTTTCCGTTTTCAACAATAATTTTCTCAATGTTATATTCCTGTGAAGTCAATGGAGGTAAATATCCCGAGATTGCACTAAGCGGCGCTCCCCATAGCCCAGGTATCATATAGATGGTAAAAGAGAATGAAACGATTGCAAGGAATAATCTCGGCACGCTTATATGTTTCAGTTCGGAATCACCTTTGAATTTCAGTTTTCCTAATAGATAGAATCCTATCATCGCAAATATTACTATCCAAATGCAAAGATAAGTCGTTCTTGGCAGGATTCCCCAGTTTTGTGCTTGGTCTGCAACCATCAAGAACTTCAATCCCAATGCCAATTCCAAGAATCCGAAGACTATTTTCACGCTGTTAAGCCACGAACCGCTCTTTAAATTCTTTAAGAACGAAGGAAACATTGCCAAAAGCGTAAAAGGAAATGCGAAACCGATAGCAAATCCCAACATAGAGATAAAGAATATAAACGAGTTGCTGCTTCCTGACGCCATTTCCACAAGTGCCGCTCCTAAGATGGGACCTGTGCAGGAGAAGGAGACTAAAACAGTGGTCAAAGCAATGAAAAACGCACCCAGAAGTCCCCCTTTTTCACTTTCTTTGTCGGATTTATTGACCCATTTGCTCGGCATTGTTATTTCAAACAGCCCGAAGAACGAAAGAGCAAACACTAAGAAAATGATAAAGAACAGAACGTTCGGAATCCAGTGCGTAGATATTATGTACATTGCGTCTTTTCCGAAAATTAAAGTCAGAAGTAATCCCAATACTGCGAAGATTAAAATTATTGACAATCCGAAAAAGTATGCTTGTTTTCTGCCTTGACGGTTTGTTTTCTTACCGTGAAGGAAGAAAGATATAGTCATAGGAATCATAGGGAAGACACAAGGAGTGAGAAGCGTGATAAGACCGACACCGAATGAGATAAGAAAGACCATAAGTAAGGATTTATTTGCCAAATCTTGCGTATCGCCCATTGCAGAAGCCTCAGCAATATTCTCAGTTGCGGTTTCGCTGTTTGCCAACGGTTCGGTTACTGCCGTTTCTGTGGAAGTTTCGGTTGGTTCTTCTGCAACCGCTGCCGTTAAATTAGGATTACCTTTAATGTCAAAGGAATATTCCACATCGTCCGGAGGAATACATGAACCGTTTTCGCACAATTGGAAACTTACTGCGCCTTTTACTTTAAAATCTTTCTCACTTTTTACTTTGATTTGTTGATGAAAGACTACTGTTCCTTCAAAATAACGCGTTGTATCCTTTTCAAATTTGTCGTACTTGGCAAGATATTTCGGTTCTTTCACATTTCCTATTCTTTGATAGTCATTTGACTTCTCAAAAGTGAATTCTATCGGCAATTCCGTGCCTTTTGTGTATTGTGAATAGATATGCCAACCCGGTTGTAAGTTACATGTCATCACCAAATCGGCAACAGAATCGTTTATCTTGTTAGTTTTGAACGTCCATTTGGCAGGACTTTGCTGTGCAAATGCAACTCCGAACAACATTACGGCAATTGCAAAAATTCTGATCTTTTTTAACATTTTTATATTCCTTTTATATTATAACCAATACTTATTTTGCAAAATCAATATGCTACATTCTCCGAACTAAATGCTATATAAAACTATCTTCTCAACCAAAGGACAGGGTTTTGTGTCTTTGTACCTTTGCGGACTTGGAAATTAATCTCACTTTGTCCGTCTTCATTGGTAGAAACCGTCCCTATTTTTTGTCCCATAGTAACTTTGCTACCCTTAGATACGGAAACACTTTCCATATTTGTATAAACAGTCATATATTCTCCGTGTCTGATGATGACAACTTTCTTTCCGTTAGGTCCTTGAAAGACACTGCAAACTTCCCCTTCGTAAATACTTTTCACACTTGAGCCTTTTGTGGTGCGAATGTCTATTCCCTGGTTTTCAACCTGCACTCCCTTAATGTCAGGATGCTCATGAACACCGAAACTGCTCACAATAACTCCTTTATCCACCGGCCAAGGAAGTTTTCCTTTGTTACCCTCAAAACCTTTGTTCAATTCCACGTCTTTAGCAGTGGCAAGCATAGAGTATTCTTCCTTTTTAGGCTGTGCTTTTGCGGTAGTGTTGTTAGCAGTTGTCTTCGTAGTGTTCTTATTTACCGCCGCATTCTTCTGTGCTGCCAATTGCTGTTGCTTTTTTATCTCGGCATTGATGGCTGCGTTGATTTGTTGTTGCAGTTTTTTCTTTTTAGCCTCCGCATTTTTGATTTGTTGGGTCAGTTGTTTCTCCTTGCTTTTTATATCTTTCACCGCTTTTTCCTTTTGTTGCTTTTCTTTTTGCAATGTTGCGGCATGGGCTTTCTCTTGTTTCAACAAAACGCTTTGCGATTGCTTTTGAGTCATCAAATCCTGCGACATACTTGTCAGTTCTGACGTTTTCTTGTTGATAAGTGCCATTTGCTGACGCTGAATTTGTGCAAAACGTCTGAAAAATACGTATCTTTGATAAGCCTCATGGTAATCCTTTGCCGAAAATATAAATAAGAGTTTATCGGTTGCAGTTCTGTTTCTTTGGGCATAACGCAACATTTGGGCATAGTTCTGTTTCAAAATCTCAAGGTTGCGGTATTCTTCGCCGATTGATTGTTGCGTGGTTTTTATTTGGTCATTGAGCATATTGACCTGCGAAGTGATATTATTGACAAGTTGTTGTCTTTGTTCAACTTTCTTTTTTATTATCTGCAATTCCGAAGCCGACATTTTGTTTTTCTTTTTCGTTTCCTTCAAAATCGCATTCATTGAGGCTATTTCTTTTTCCAATTTAGCCTTTTCATTTTCTAATTTCTGTCTGTTTTGTGCTTGCAAATCCGTAGTCGGAAAACAAAACATAAAACAGATAAATAACGTTGGTACTATGTATTTTAAAACTTTCACGTCCTTATATCTTAAATTTGAAGCGCAAAGTTAGTAAAATTTTCTGTAATAACAATATTTCGCCGTTAAAACCTACCAAAACGCCGATTCGTTTTACTAAAATAAAGTGCCGAATCAGTAGATTCTTTTCTGAAAAGAGTAAAATGTTTTCTGAAAACAATTTCGTGATTCGGCACTTTATTTTGGCAAGATGAAAACGGCGTTTAATGATGCGAAAAAATGTTGTTCTCTTTCGTATTTTTGTTAAAGTGTTATCAAATAAATTCGGCGTTATCTCTTATTTTAAAATCTTTTTGTAACTTTGCAGTATGAAAAATATCAGAAACTTCAGTATAATAGCGCATATTGACCACGGCAAAAGCACTCTTGCCGACCGTTTGTTAGAATTTACCAAATCCGTTCCGCAAAGAGAAATGGAAAATCAAGTACTTGATAATATGGATTTGGAACGAGAACGCGGTATTACGATAAAATCCCATGCCATTCAGATGGAATATAAGTTCAATAACGATACTTATTACCTTAACTTGATTGATACTCCCGGCCACGTGGATTTTTCATACGAAGTTTCACGTTCTATAGCCGCTTGCGAAGGCGCTTTACTTATCGTAGATTCCACTCAGGGAATACAAGCTCAGACTATTTCAAATCTTTATCAGGCTTTGGATAACGACCTTGTGATTATACCTATATTAAATAAGATAGACTTGCAAAATTCTATGGTGGAAGAAGTGGCAGACCAAGTAATGGATTTGATAGGTTGCGACCGCGAGGACATAATTCTTGCAAGTGGTAAGACAGGACAGGGAGTTGAGGAGATTTTAAAGGCAATTGTGGAGAAAATCCCACAACCTCAAGGTGATGAATCCGCACCGTTGCAGGCTTTAATCTTTGATTCGGTTTTTAATTCTTACCGAGGAGTTATCTCATACTTCAGAATATTTAACGGAACACTGAAACAAGGCGATAAAGTCAAGTTCTTAGCAACGGGAAAAGACTACAACGCAGACGAAATCGGCATATTAAAATATGATTTAGCCCCTTGCAAGCAACTGAGTGCAGGAGATGTCGGCTACATTATAAGTTCCATTAAAACGAGCAGCGAAGTTAAAGTCGGCGATACTATAACCACGTTAGACAATCCTTGCTTGGAGGCAGTAAAAGGCTTCCAAGATGTAAAACCTATGGTATTTGCGGGAGTTTATCCGCAGGATGCAGCCGATTATGAGGAACTTCGCTCCAGTATAGAGAAACTTCAGTTGAATGATGCTTCGCTTACGTTTGTTCCCGAGAGTTCTTTGGCTTTGGGATTCGGATTCCGTTGCGGTTTCTTGGGTCTTCTGCACATGGAAATCATTCAAGAGCGTTTGGAAAGGGAGTTTAACATAGACGTAATTACCACTGTACCGAACGTAAATTACAAGATATACACTACAAAAGGTGAATGTTTAGAAGTATATAACCCTTCGGGCCTACCAGACCCATCGCACATAGAACATATTGAAGAACCGTATATTTTAGCTTCAATAATTACCAAGACGGATTACATAGGCGCTATAATGAAACTATGTATTGACAAAAGAGGAATACTAAAGAATCAAACATATATCACAACTGACCGTGCGGAGATTGTATTTGAATTGCCTCTTGCCGAAGTTGTATTTGATTTTTATGATAAACTGAAGAGTATTTCCAAAGGTTACGCTTCTTTTGACTATCATCCTTTTGATTACAAACCGAGTAAATTGGTTAAATTGGAGATTCTTTTGAACGGCGACCCTGTTGATGCTCTTTCTACCTTAATTTATGCCGACAATGCTTATCCTTTCGGGCGTCGTATGTGTGAAAAACTTAAGGAACTCATACCTCGACAGCAGTTTGACGTAGCAATACAGGCGGCAATAGGCAGTAAAATCATAGCACGTGAGACTGTAAAAGCAGTAAGAAAGGATGTAACGGCGAAATGTTACGGAGGAGATATAACAAGAAAGAGAAAACTTTTGGAAAAACAGAAAGAAGGAAAGAAACGTATGCGTCAGGTAGGTTCGGTTGAAGTTCCGCAAAGCGCCTTTCTTGCCGTATTGAAATTAGATTAACAATGGATAATACAATATTATATATAGTAATTCCATGTTATAATGAACAGGAAGTTTTGCATGCAACGGCAAAAATGTTGTCAGATAAAATGACGGCACTTGTGCAAAGCGGCAAAACATCTCCTGACAGTAAGATAATGTTTGTTAATGACGGCAGCAAGGATTCCTCTTGGCAAATCATTAAAGACTTACATAATCAAAACAATATCTTTACAGGTATTTCTCTTTCCCGTAACCGAGGACATCAAAACGCACTTTTGGCTGGTCTTATGACTGCAAAGCAATATGCCGACGCAGTTATAAGTATGGATGCCGACATGCAGGACGATATTGAGGTAATTGACAAATTTATTGAGGCATATCTTAACGGCAATGACGTAGTTTATGGCGTCAGGTCTTCAAGACAAAGCGATACATTCTTCAAACGCAATACTGCACTTGCGTTTTACCGTCTTATGAATTGGCTCGGAGCGGAGACAATCTACAATCACGCCGATTACCGTTTGATGTCAAAGCGGGCATTGCAGGGTTTGGAAGAATTTAAGGAGGTAAATCTTTTCCTTCGCGGCTTGGTACCAATGGTTGGTTACACTTCAACGACGGTAGAATACGAAAGAAAAGAGAGATTTGCAGGAGAAAGCAAATATCCATTGAAGAAGATGTTAGCCTTTGCGATAGACGGCATAACTTCTTTGAGTATAAAACCGATAACTTTGATAACGAAATTGGGACTTATCATCTTTCTTCTATCACTTGTGGCTTTGGTTTGGGTATTGGTGGTAAAATTTACGGGGCACGCACAAACGGGTTGGTCAAGTATATTGGTATCTATTTGGATGCTCGGCGGATTGCAACTATTGGCAATAGGAGTTATCGGAGAATACATCGGAAAGATTTATAAAGAGACAAAGCAAAGACCGCGTTACATAATAGCGGAGAATTTGGAAGAAGCAACTAATTAATAAACAAAATAAGAGAAACAAGAAATGGAAACAGTAGCATTTTTATTGATTGCAATAGTTTTTGTAGTGGCATTAATTATTTTCGGCTACTATATGTTACATCAAACTAAGGAATTCGTAACCAACGAACAAAAGAAAACGATTTTAGAGATACAGAAAATCTCCGAAGCAGAGACGAAAAGAGTTGTAACGCCGATTCAGTTACAGGCATACGAAAGATTAGTATTGTTTTTGGAGAGAATGAAACCGGATAATTTGGTTTTGCGTTGCTATCAACCCGATATGAACACGCGGTTACTCAGAGACGTAATGATTCAAAACATAAGAGATGAGTATGAACACAATCTTTCACAGCAATTATATGTTTCGTCTCAGGCATGGGTGTATATCAAAAACGCAAAAGAAGAGATAATAAACGTATTAAACTCATTGGTGCCAAGAGATGACGAACAATTGACACCTACTCAGTATGCAGGAATGCTATTTGAGAAGATGGCGGAAGGAAAATCGCAGACGGAGATGGCACAAGAGTATTTGAAAAAAGAAATTCAAGAAAGGTTTAAATAAAATGCAAACATTAGCACACCATTTATTGGATGTAATGGTAAATAGTTTGGAGGCCGGCGCAACGGAAATAGACGTTACGATAAGAGAATCGATTGAGAAGAACGTCTTTCGGTTTCTTGTGGAAGACGATGGTTGCGGTATGGATAAGAAGTTAGTAAAGATGGCAGCCGAAAAAGGAATCACAACAAAGGTCGGAAAGGACAGAGGTTGGGGTTTGTATCTTTTGAAAACCATGACTGAGGAATGCGAAGGGACGTTTCAACTTTCTTCACATGCAGGCAAATCTACGCGTATGGAATGGACTGTTAAGCACGACAGTGATAAGAGAAAACCGCTCGGAGATATATCCGGAGTTATCGCAGACTTTATTTATGCACACAAAGATATAGATGTGAGATTTACGTATGCAACTGAAGAAGCAACGTTTTCGTTTTTCTTGCCTGCTATGTCGTATATGTACGACTTAGAGAAATTTGAATCGTCTTCGGATTTGAAACGTTTGAAAAGAGTTTTAGAGAAAAATCTTGTTAGAATAAATTATAATAAAGCGGTATGACATTAGAAGAGAAAGTTAATAGCTGCATAAAAGAAAGCATGTTGGCAAGAGACCAAAAGCGTTTGGCAGCGTTGAGAGCGGTAAAAAGCGAGATACTTTTATTAAAAACCAAGGAGGCTGGACATATAATCACCCCGCAAGAAGAAATTGCAGTGTTGCAACGATTAGTTAAGCAGAGAAAGGAATCTGCATTGATGTACAAAGAACAAAACAGAGAAGATTTGTTTGAAGAAGAGACATTCCAACAGAAAGTAATAGAAGAATTTTTACCAGAGCAATTGAGCGAGGAAGAGATAAAAACACAGTTGCAGGCGATAGTAACCGAAACGGGTGTAACTTCAATGAAAGATATGGGCAAAGTAATGAAACTAGCTCAAGAGAAATTTCAGGGCGCAGCCGATAACAAACTTGTTTCTGCGATTGTAAAGAATTTGTTAGCCAACTAAATTGCGGCAGAAGCAATTAAATTTACGATTGCTAAGGAAAAATTCATGAAGAATGAATAAAAAAACGATTTTTTTTAGAATGAAAATCCATCAAACACGCATGATAATATTTATTGTGCGTGATTTTCTTTTTATAAAAATGGGAGAAGTACTTTTAAATGGCTACATAACCATCAAAATTACCGTTATCCACAATGCCAATCCCAATAATATTCCGATGCCTGCGCTGCTTGCTGCTTTTTGAGAGTATTTTACTGCGATGTTGTACTCATCTGGATGTTTGTAATACCTATATGTTTGTTTGCCGTAGTGTAAGCCGAGCAATCCGACAGGAAAAAACAGTATGGTTGCAATGATATTTGCAGTCTTGTAAGTCTTTGGACAATAACTTTCCGAACCATTCATTTTTAAATTCACCTTTTTATATTATATATTCACTATTTTTTTATCCTTTTTTCAAAAGAAGTTGCAAAGGTAATACAAATTTTTCAAATATAGTAAGCAAAATAAAGCACTTAGAGAGGAATTTTCTATACGTAGAAAGGATTTAAATTTCTCAAGAGAGCGTTTAAGTGTGATTTGGTTGCGTTTAAATTTGCACTGAAGGCTGAAAAATTCAATCCAAAAGGACAAAATTAATGTTACCGTTGGAGTTCTTTTTGTCCTGACGCATTAACGGGATTAGTTGAGTCATATCTTTGCGATAATCTGGGATTGTGTAGTGCAACTCTAAGAAGTTTTGAATTTCTTTAGCCTTTTGTGGAGAATAATTTGCGTGTTTTACACTCAAATCTATGGCATAATGCATTCCAATGGCGACACTATGTCCGTGTGATAAGCCATAAAACATCTCCGCAGCGTGTCCTAATGTATGACCGAAGTTAAGTTTCTTGCGAACGGAAGTATCATAAGGGTCTTGTGCAACGATATTTTCTTTGATTTGGGCGCAATGTTGAATAAGAAACGGATTAATTTTTGTGAAATCCGAAGTTTTCATCATCTCTTGCGCACTTTCCCAAT
Organism: Bacteroidales bacterium; assembly: GCA_017480245.1. GTDB lineage: Bacteria > Bacteroidota > Bacteroidia > Bacteroidales > P3 > Scybalousia_A. Next base: position 96,342 of record JAFVBA010000010.1, read on the forward strand.
CAAAGACAAGAAATGTTTTCAACATCTCAGCAGCTCCGTCCATAATTTGCGGATATAAGAGAGTGGAGAGAAAATCTGTGTCAATGAAGACCTCTGTTTTGAAATTGAAAGTACCGATTAAATTCTTTATGCCTGAATGATTGAGCGCCGTTTTGCCGCCTATTGCCGCATCCGCCATAGATAATAAGGTTGTCGGTAGGTTTATATTTTGTATTCCTCGTTTATAAACAGAAGCAATAAAGCCTCCTAAATCGCAGACTACGCCTCCTCCTAACGACAGTAAGCAAGAATTTCTGTCGGCATCGCTTTCCGCCAAGGAATTGATAAGATTTTTAGCCGTTTTAAGTGTTTTGTTTTCTTCTCCCGCAGGAATTTCCAACAATACGGCTTGCCTGTCGGTCAATATATCAACCTTTTCCAATAATATCGGCAGGCAATACTTTGAAGTGTTTTCATCGGTCAATAAAAACAATTGCGAAAAATTCCTCTCCTCAAGATATCCCTGTAATTCCTCAATCTTTTTCATTATTATATAAATATTAAACCTTAAACTCTAAACTATCTAAACTCTTTCGCTCAATTCCAACCAAATCATTTCTTTTTCCTCAATTTGGGTGATGATTTGTTGCAATTCTTCTCCGGTTTGTTGCAATTCTTCATTGGAAAGTTCGCCTGAAGAGAGTTTCTGTGTTAATTCTTCTTTCTTTTGTTCCAAAATAGGAAGATTTTTTTCCGTTTCTTCCAAAAGTTTCTGTTCTTTGTAAGAGAGTTTGTTGGCTTTTCTCTCAAGTGCTTTTTGTTTCTTTTGTAATTTGTAATCGTTTAAGGAACTTTCATGCGAAGATGAAGCGCTTTGTTTTTTGTTGGCTGTTTTTTGTTTCAGATAATACGAATAAGGCTGATAGTAATCTTTGATTTTGCCGTCATCTTCAAAGATAAAATAATGGTTTTGTGAAATATTCTCAATAAATCTTCTGTCGTGGGAAACAATAATTAAGCATCCTTTGTAATTAATCAAAAATTCTTCCAATGTAAGTAAGGAATAAATATCCAAATCATTGGTCGGTTCGTCAAGAATTAAGAAATTAGGATTTTTGATTAAAGTTTTCAGAAGATACAACCGTCGTTTCTCACCGCCTGACAATAGTCCGTACTGATGGAATTGCATATCCTTATTGAAACCGAACTTTTCAAGAAATGAAGATGCGGACATATCAAATTTCTTTCCCTCGTTTTGGATTGTAATACTCTCCGCTTCGTCTTTAATTATATCAATGACGCGTTTGGTTGGCTCTTCTTCCAAACCTTTTTGCTGATAATATCCGAAATTAACGGTATCTCCTTTAATGATTGTGCCATTATCCTGTTTGATATTACCCATTATTATATTCAGAAGCGTACTTTTGCCACAGCCGTTGCGACCTATCACGGCGATTTTATCACCTTTTTTGAACGTATAAGAGAAATTCTTTATCAAAACACGTTCGTCAAAAGCCTTATCAACACTGTTTATCTCCAATATCTTTTTTCCTATTCTCGTATCAACAACCGACAATGCCGCTTGTTCTTTTTCCTGCTTTTGAAAGGCTTTTCCTTTTATATATTGGAAATTTTCTATACGCTTTTTGCTTTTTGTTCCGCGTGCTTGGGGCATTCGATTTATCCAATCCAATTCACGTGCATATATATTGCGTGCTTTGTCTATCTCAGCGCGGAGCAATGCGGCGCGTTCTTCTTTTTTATCCAAGTAATAATCAAACAAAGGGATGTTTTCGTGCTTTTCGCAATTGTAATGCGAGATTTGTCCTTTGTATAATTCGTAAATATCCGTGCAGACTTTATCTATAAAATCCCTGTCGTGAGTTACTATGAGCAATGTTGCGTTCTTTTTTATCAGATAGCTTTCCAACCACGCTATCATATCCATATCCAAATGGTTGGTCGGCTCGTCCAAAACGTAAAATTGCGAATTTTTCAGCAGAACCTTTGCCAAGGCAACCTTTTTCTGCTCCCCACCCGAGAGAAGATTCAACGGTTTGTTCAGTTCTTTTACTCCGAAAACATACATCATCTGGGAAGCTCGGGCGGTAAAGGATTCTTTATCTTCGTTGTGAGCCACGTAAGAAGACATCAACTCTTCGCTAATGGAGATGGTGTCATCCTTCCAAGTTTTTTGAGGAAGATAAGACGGGTATGCCTGAGAATTGAATATAACTTCGCCTCTGTCCCTTTCCTTTTCGTCAAAAAGCATATTCAAAAGGGTGGATTTGCCCTCGCCGTTACGTCCTATCAATGCAATTTTCTGTCCTTTGTTAATACCGAAAGACAAATCCTCAAAGATAACCTTATCTCCGAAAGATTTGTAAAGATTTTCCGCCGTTAGTATTGTCTCCATAATGTTAGTTTTATTTTGCAAAATTACGAAATTTCCGAGAAATTGAACTTATAAAAGGCGTTAATGCCCATATTGATGCAATATCATCACAACCTTCATACTCAAAGTTTCTATAAGCAAAAATAAAAATTCTATAGTATTGTAAGAATTTCCGATAAACAAAATGAAACATTCTATAATACAGTTCAAACTTCCGAGAGTTAAAATAAAAAATTCGATGAGCAGAAATAAAATTCTATGATAATGCTTAAACTTACGATAAATAATATGAAAAATCCGATGATAAGAGGAAATAATGGTTTTTATAATAAAAAAGACCTTAAAATCATTAAAGAAATTAAGGTCTTAGTGTTATTCGCCGCCCTTGTTATCCGTCAAAGAGGCTTGCTCGTTTTCCTCTGTCCAAACTTTTGGGAAATATTGCTTTTTCTCAAACGAAAAATATCTCCATTGCTTTACCAAATATGCGGACGGTCGGAAGTAATATGTGAATTTCTTGAAACTTTGCTTATCTACGTCCGATTTATTATTATCGAACTCTTTGCATTAAGTTTCGGATACAAATAGCCTAACTTGCCAAGTTGTATAAGTCAGCTATATGCCATCTCGTCTATTATCTCATCGTTTATTTCACATCTATCGCTAACGCACATTCAGGAGCCGACAGCGTGCTGCTAATTGCCACTCACCGACAAATATCTTCCGTCGAAAGCATCGGTCCGGGAAGTATTTTTGCTACAAATTTCTCTTTCTTCTCGCCGGATTTCAAGAAATTGACTATCATTTTCTTTACGTAATATTGTACTGTTGCCATAGTTGTAATTGTTTTACGCCTGTTTAAAAGAAATGTGTAATACCGAAATTAACGCTTCTCCAACGGAAATTGTTATAAGAGCCGATATTCAAAAAACCAAGTACGTAGTTGAGGTTCAATTCTAAATGATGGTTGATGTCATATCCTACGCCCAATATAAAACCTACGTCCTCTTTTTTCAATTGATAGTCATCAAAAGTTCCGTAATCCTGTGGCTGCAAATAATTATCTGGATAAAATTCCTCTGGTTTCAAAGGATTGTAAGGATGTTCTTGGGTTACTTTGTTCGGATCTACGGGATTGAGGTTGGTATATGTACTCGTGCCGCTTATTCCGTAAGTAAAAAACGGAGCAAAATAAAGTAGAAATCCTCTACCGCGGAACTCATCGCCGAATTTCAACTCAATTGTCAATTCCATATCTAACAGATACGCATTAACTTCGTTTCTGAATCCGTTTTCTATATCACAAACAAAACCTCTCTTCGCAAAGTTGAATACAGGACGAAAGTAAATGTTATAAACTAAGTGTTTCTCTCCGCTTATTCCCGCTTTCCAGCCTATTTGTTTGTCTATACCATTCTTTTGATTAATCCAATCTTGTGAAACATTGGCATTGATACCGAATTTCCAAGGGTCTGTACTGCTTTTAGGTCTGTCATATCCGTATTCTATTTGTCCGAATACGGATATATCTGCCAACAATAACAATATTATCAATAAGTATCTTTTCATTTCAGTTTATTTATTACTTTTAACAACTCTTCCTGCGAAGAAATTTTGTATCCTTGTGATAGATATACAATATCATCCTTATTTATTAATGTAAGGATAGGATAGTTGTTCAAGAATTGCAAATCCGTTGCCTTGATAACTTTCTTTTCTATCGTCTTGTTCTTATCCAAAAGGACGATTGTGTTTTCAGGCAAAACAGGAAATACATTTGTTGTAAAATCTTTGTTCAAAAGACTTTCGTCAAGTACCAAAACAAGAGTAACATCGTTATTTTTGTCAAAATCTGCTTTACTCTTTGCAATATCAACCAACAAATGGCGGGAAGGTTCCTTATACGGGTCAATGATTGCAAGAATCACCGCCTTATTATTGTCTGAAATATTTTTGATATTGTATGTTTTGTCTTTGAATTGCGTTTTGTATACAATATTATTTAATGTATTGTCAAGATTTACTCTTCCGTAACTGGTTACATCCTCAGTTACCTCAGGGATTGTTATAGTTATTGAAGTTACTTGGTCTGGTTGCAAAGTGAAATATGTTTCCGATACCTGTACTTTGCCTGAAGAGTTGCGGTTTCCTACAATTAAGCGGTATTCTCCTTCACCTAATTTCAATGTATCCGGGAATTTGTCAAAATGAGGGTCATATTCGTAATCCAAAGTCTGAAATTCTCCGCCTGCTAACTTCTGAACGGTGAATTGCATGTAGTATTCAGGTTTGATTGTGTTGTTTTTGTCGTTATTAACAACCAAAACGCAATTGTTATTCTCCTTTTTGTTACCCTCTTTAAAGGCATAAATCCATTCACTGTTGTCATTCTTACGCCATTGCGCCCTTCCAGTTGCCCATTCATAGCGCGCTTGAATACCGAATGTCCTTGCAATTGCAACAAACAGAATTTCACGGGATTTTTTGTCGCATTGACGCGCTTTTAATACGCCTTCAGGGGAGATAGGTACGCCGTAATAATTGTCAGTTGCGTTTATTTTGATATTAATTCTTATCCACTCCGACAAATCACTGCCATTGGCAAAGACATAGCGGATTTGTTTGAAATAATTTTTTATAAAACTGCGCCAAGGTGTGATTTTCTCCAAAGCAATACGCGGATTAATCACATATTCTGACGTTTCCCCGTCCTTAATATTAGTTAAATGGTCCATAAATACTGAATACTCGCCGTCCCGAAGGTCTTTTTCATAAACCATATTCAACATTTTTTCAGCCAAAGGATGTTTTGAATCCAGTACTTTCTGAATTTCGCGGTAGTTTCCCCAAGAATTTTTAATCAAATTGTTATTTGTATTCGGGAATGTCGCAATATAGGCGTTTCTTATGGAGTCTTCTACTACTAAACGCTCATTATTTTTCTTTACAAGTTTCTCATCAAGTGTTTCAATCGGAAATTCTTTCGGCGGAGTTATAGTTACAAGGCGTAATTTATTGGAGCTCAACTCTTCCCACGCCTCTTTATAACCTTTAGGTAAGATTATATTTACTTCAGTATCGTTTGCAAAGGCTTGTTTCTGCGCAAAAGACGTTGCACTCTTCACCCAAATCATCAAATCTCCGTAACCCGTGGTAAGAGCTGCCTTTCCATCAGCGTCAGTGGTGATTTTAGCCAACGGATAATACTCCGCATAATTGTACAATCCGAAACTAACCTGCGCTCCTTTGATTTTGTTGCCTTTTTCGTCCGAAACATTTACCGTAAGTTTCTTTACAGGAGCATAGTTGGACAAAAGATTTATTTTGGAATACTTATCACTGACAAAATTCTTCTCTTCACTTCCGTTATATTTGCCGAAAACGGTTGTATGTACCATCATGGAACGCTTTGCAGGCGCATCAAACCAACCGACATTCAATTTGGCTTCGGGTTCGCAAGCTCCAAGGTGATACCATTTGCCATCAACCCACACTTCTACCCAAGCGTGGTTATCATCAGTGTGAGCCCAACGCGGAGTGTAGCATTGACGGGCAGGTATTCCCACACTGCGTAGCGCCGTTACGGTAAAAGTACTTTCTTCACCGCATCTGCCCCACGAGGTACGCATACTTGCAAGTGGAGCGGAGGTTCTGCCGTCAGAAGCCTTGTAATTAACAAACTCATGACACCAATGATTGACCTCCAATGCCGCATCATACATCGACATATTCTTTATTTTGTCCTTTATCATTCGGAACATAACCATACGTGCGGTATCCAAGTTCTCATTATTCACTCTATATACAAGTACAAAATGTTTGAAAATATCTTCCGGTACGTTCCTTCCCCAAGAAAATGTATTTCTTGCTTTGATTGCCGATTTTACCTGAGCGATAAAGAAAGAAGAATCATAATCTAACTTATCGCTTAACGGCATATATTCGTAAAGAAATTCCAAATATTGTTTTTCTTCTGTTGTCAATTTGTTTTGCGCAGCTGTCATCAAACTTAAAAATGCTAACACTGCAATTAAAAATGCTTTTTTCATGATTTATACGCTATTTAGTAGGTTTTAATACAGAGTTGTACGTATTTATATCCTTTAATAATGAAGCAGCTTGCTTAACTTCTTTATCGTTTTGAATCATTGCTTCCACTCTTCCCTTTTGATTATAATAGCGTACAACGATTTCGCTTAATAACATATCCTTTATTTCATTTTTAAACTTGTAAAGGTCATTCTTCTTATCCTTTTCTATCTGCTGTTTGGCCTCTTCTAAAAGTTTTTTCACTTCTTCCCCGCATTTCTCTTTCTTTGCACTTTCCTCCAAAACCTTTATACCTTCCTCTGTCGGCGTTGTGTAAGAATAATCTTTGTCTTTCAAAAACGCTACAAAGTCTTCGTAAATATCATCTGTAATTTGAAATTCTTTTGCAGAAGGAATAGACGGGTGTTTTTTTACAAATTCAGTTGCGTAATCAAAAGGCAAGAATTTTAAAAGCAATGCAACAGAAATCTGACTCGCATATTCATTTTCAAGTGTGGTATCGGGTTCTATACCGTAACCGTCATAAACCGTTCTGCCGCCTTTGGTTTTAAATGCCGTACGCAATGAATCCTGTATCTTGTTTGCCCTGCCTTGTGCATCTCTGTGCGAATAATCTATTGCCTGAATGCAACGTCCTGAAGGTATATAGTATTTTGAAACCGTTACTTTCAGTTGTGTATTATATAATAAAGGAAGAACGTTTTGTACCAAGCCTTTTCCGAACGTTCTTTGTCCCATTATAACCGCTCTGTCCAAATCTTGCAATGACCCGCTCACTATTTCCGAAGCCGAAGCTGACGATTGATCAACTAATACTATAATAGGTATTTCCGTATCAACTGCTTTACGGGTTGTCTTGTGAGTTTGGTTGCGGTTTTCAAGTTTTCCTTTCGTTGTAACTATAGTTTCGCCTTTATCAACGAAGATATTGACGATATCAACAGCCTCATTAAGCAAACCTCCTCCGTTGCCGCGCAAATCAAGTATCAATCCTTTCATTCCTTGTTTCTTCAAAGAGTTGAACGCAGTCAAAACATTGTTGGCAGCATCCTTGGTAAATTCATTTAATTTAATGTAACCTATATTATCATACACCATTCCGCTGTAAGGTACGTTGGGAAGAGAGATTGCTTTGCGTTTGAATTTGAAAGACATTTCTTTGCCGTCTCTTTCTACCTTTAAATTAATATCACTTCCCGCCTGACCGCGCAAAAATTCCCTCACTTCGTCATTTTTCTTACCTTTGGCTTTTTGACCATTAACTTCCAAGATAATATCTCCCGCTTTTATTCCCGCTTCGAATGCAGGCATTCCTTCGTAAGGCTCTGTTATAACGGTGTAATCACCTTTCGAATGAATCAATGCTCCTATTCCGCCGTATTCACCCATCAACTGAAGTTTAACATCCTCCATATCGCTTTCAGGGTAAAAATTGGTGTAAGGGTCAAGTTTTGCCGTCATAGCGTCTATTGCAGTTTTGACCAAATCTCCTTCATTGATATCATCAACATAAGTATTGTACAATGTTTTATAGACAGCCGAAAAGATTTCTATGTTTTTTGATAATTCAAAACTTCTGTCTTCTTTACTTTTGTTTTGTGAAACGGCAGCAATCGGCATGAAAGTAACCGCAATAAGAAATGCTGCAATAATCGTTGCTCTTTTCATATTTATTTATAGTTTTTGTACTCAAAAATCAGTTGGCAAAATTAATCATTAAAAAAGAAAAATCTATATTTTTTTTAAAATTTTTTCAGAAAACTTTTGATTACGGAAAATTATTTATAATTTTGCAAACTTAAAATTAACAAAAAATTAACAAAATACTATGGCTATAATTGGTAGAATTAGAAAGAGAGGAGGATTGGCGGTAACTATCGTCGCAATTGCTATCCTTGCGTTTATTTTCAGTGATTTACTTACACGTAACAGAGGAGAAGGTATGCCTACAAAGGTGGCTTCTATCGACAAAATGGACATTAATATCAATGAATTCAATTCCCGCAGTGAGATGTCCGAAAATGAAATGCGTAACAGAATGCCTGAAGGAAAGATGACTCAAGAACAATCTTTTCAAACTAAGATTATGGCTTTCCAACAGCTTGTAAGCGAAAAACTTCTTAACAGAGAATGCAACAATTTGGGAATTACTGTCGGTGAAGACGAATTAAACGATATGTTTTTGGGAACTTTTGTTTCCAACGTCGCACGTCAGCAATTTACAGACCCTACTACCGGTCAGTATAACGCACAAACAGTCCGTCAAATCATGTCTCAATATGATAAAATGCAACCTGAACAACAGGCAGCTTGGCAAGAGATGAGACGTAACGCAATCAATGAACGTATTCAGCAAAAATATGGTATGGTATTGGCAAAAAGTTTTTATATGCCTAAGGCTATGGCAAAACATTTGAGTGATGTTTATGACCAAACGGCAGATACGCGTTATGCAGTCCTACCTTATGCTTCTATTGATGATAATCAAATAAAGGTTACAGACAAAGATTTTGAAAAATATTACAACGAGCATAAAAATCAATTCTTCACAGCAGACGAAAGCAGAGAGATTGAATTTGTTAAGTTTGACGTTCAACCGTCTCCTGCAGATATTAAAGCAATAAATGATTCTGTTGTTTCTTTATTTGAAGAAATGCAAACAACATCAAACGAAGAAATGGAAGCTTTCGTATCTTCTGTTTCCGATGTTAAGTATGACAGTTCTTATTACAAACGTTCCGACCGTGCAGTTTCAATGTATTTCCCGGATTCTTTACTTGCCGGCAAAGGTGCGGGAAGTTATCTTACTCCTCGCCAAGTCGGCAACAATTGGGTGATGGGAAAAATTCTTAATGAACAATCCCGTCCAGATTCAGTTAAATTTTCTGTTATTGCAGTCTTCAATAATAAAGTAGGTGCTGAACAAATCAAACGTACTCCTGAACAAGAAAAAGCTGTTGTGGATTCTTTGTATGCAGTTATTAGCAAAGACAGTAAATTATTTGAAGAAAATGTTGCTAAATTCTCAGATGACCCTAATACTAAGGACAATTTCGGTGATAATGGTTGGGTATTAGACGGTCAGATTATGGAAGATATGTTCCAACAGATGATTGCAACTCCTGTTAATGGAGTTTTCGTGTATAATCGTCCGGATGGAGTAGGTGATTACATTATTAAAGTTACCGACAAAACTGAATTGCAACCTAAAGTAAGAATTGCACACGTTGTTATGGGAATCCGCCCTTCAGAGAAAACAATTAATGATGTTAAGGACAAAGCAAATATTTTCCTTTCCAAAGCTAAAGACCTTACTGCATTGGAAGCACAGGCTCAAAAAGAAAATCTTAATGTCAATACTTCATATATCGGGCAAATGTCTTATCAATTAGACGGTACTCCTTATGCTCGTGAAGTTGTTTCTTGGGCTTACGGCAAGAAAGTCAAAGAAGGCGAAGTCGCTCCTGAGATTTACGAATTGCCAGACGTTGATAATTTCCGCGATATGTTTGTTGTAGTTGGTTTGAAATCCATTCAACAGAAAGGAATCATACCATTGGAGACTTTAAAGAAGGATCAAGGATTTGAACGTTTGGTTAAGATAGAGAAAAAAGCAGAGCAATTACTTGCAAAGGCTGACGGAATATTGAAGAGTGAGAAAACAATAGAAGGATATGCAGCAAAAGTAGGCGTAGAAGTTGATACAGTTTTGGCAGTTGATTTTTCAACACCTTATTATGGCAAAGCGGGTGCTGAAATGAAAGTTATCGGGGCGGTAAGTGCTGCAAAAAACAAAGGTTTGACGAAATCTATCAAAGGTTCTAACGGAGTTTATGTAGTAAGTGTCGATAATATTTCAAAGCGTGCTACAAAAGAAGACGTTAATATGATACGTCAGCAATACCAAATGAGAATGAACCAGCGAATGAACCAATTATCTCCTATCGGAGTTTTGTATGAAATGGCTGATGTGGATAATTATTTTGTAAGATACATTAGTAAGTAAATTTAATCTTTGTTTTATATAAATAAAGTGCGGAATAAATAAAATAATTCCGCACTTTGCTATTTGTTTTGGCTTTTTCTACACTGTTAATGCTAAAATTAACGTTGCGAGTATGCCTAAGGATGCCAAAACAATAATAATCTTATCTGTCAAACGTAAATTTTTCATTATTTCTCTCCTTCCTTGTTTAGTATTTCCACTAATTGTTGCGGGGTTATGCCGAGTAGTGCCATCGTATTTTTCAAAACAGGCACAAATTCGCTCAAAAACTGCTCTTCTTTCTGAGACTTGATAATATCCACAGCCTCTTTGGTAACAAAATATCCCATACCGCGCTTTTGATATATGATATTCTCCCTTGCCAATACCTCTATGGTGTGCATAGATGTATTGTTATTTACCTCAAAGGTGGCAGCCAATTCCCTTACTGACGGTATTTTGTCATCAATTTGCAATTTCCCGTCAATGATACGGCTTTTTATCTCATCGGCAAGTTGAATAAATATAGGTTTATTACTGACTGCTAACATAACTACGCCCTTTCTTCAATTAATCTGCGCCAAGCCATCCACAAAGTGAAGACTGTCCATAATATTGTCCAACAATAAGTCATTCCAATGCTTAGATTTTTTTCGTATCCGAACAAAGAGCCTTCCAAAAATACGGAACCGTGATTTTTACATAGTACAATAGTAATAAACAATATTGTCAGAACGGCTGTATAGGTGAATATAAACACGCAAGTTTTCAAAAGTCTGTACTTTTTGAAGTAAATGGCTCCGAAAAACATTACTGCAAGCCAATCAATAAAGTTAAGAATTGTCAAAAATTCCAATTTACTCCAAGATATGTTTATCATATCGCAGGAGAATTTCAATACAAAACTCTCAGAACCATAAACGATATTGGCAATAAGGCTTCCGAAATACAAACCTATGCATTCAGTAACAAATATTGCTATCGGAGTGAAGATAAATACGAACAGAAAATCCGTAAAATACTTTTCCGTTTGGGTTGCAGGTAAATTAATCTGAAATACTCTGTCTTTCTTGTCTTTATATTCCATAAAAGGAATAAAACCTGCGCAAACAGTCCAAGCAAATGCGAATATATACCAAAAGCCTTGTGCAAACAACCCTTTCAGTAGGTAATTCATAACTACATTAATAGCAAAGAATGTAATCGATGCCGCTAAATATGTTTTCTTGTAAGTATAGAACTTACGGACTGTAAGATTAAAAAATCTTTGAAAAGAAAATGTTGTCATAACTAAGCCCTTTCTCTTTTTAAAGTAATAAATGAACCGAATAAAAACGCAATTGCCACAAGCGGATATACTACGTATGCCGCCGTATTGCTGAATAGTTGAGGCAATATGCCACTTTCATAAACTCCCAACATAAAAGGCACTGCCAATACTACAGGAATAAGAACTGCAGCCATACCTACCAATTGCAATTTCTCGTTTTTTATCAACAAAGACACAAACAGCGAAAATGAAGTGGCAGCAAAAAACAATGAAACTGTAATTGGAGTTACATACAATGAAACCCTGCTCCAATCATAAGCCCAAATAAAATTGCCATGGAATAATCCGCTGCCTAAACCCTGCCCCAAATAAAATCCTATTGCACTGCTACAAATATAATGTATAGGAAGAACAATCAAAGATATAATGGCAAAAGCCAAAAACTTCTCCGTAGTGGTTGCAGGTTGCAATATGGCAAAACCTCTGTTGATTTTCTTGCAATGCTCCCTTGTCATAACAAACGGCCATATCAAAGTAAATACCGCACCATACACCATACCGTTTACATTGCTCTCATAGGAGTAAAAATCTGTGCTTCGCAAAATTCCCATTGAGAATGCAAAAAGCAGAAACCACAAGTAAAAATAGTATGATGACGATTGCCACGACTTTCTTTTACCTCCGAAGTCCGAAGGTATGGCATAAGGTATAATCAAACCTCTTTTTATTAAATAGTATATGCGTTTTACTGAGTTCATTGGTGAAAACTATTTGATGTTAAACGTTTTTGCAAACAATTCTTTTGATTGGAATGCAGCGTTAAACAACAATTCTACATCCAAGTTGCTTTCCTCGTTGGCAGTGTTAAGTCTTACTATTTGGTCTCCTGCAACTGACGGCTCTCGGTAAAGAACAGTGTCAGGGGATTCGTTTCCTGTTGCAATACCGAAGTACAATTTTTGGGTTATTTCACTATCGGCAGCGTTTAACAGCAGATTCTCGTTATTCAATATTACAACCGAATCCAAAATGTTCTGTAAATCCCTCGCCTGGTGGGTACTTATGATTATCAAGCGTTCATCGTTCATTCTCAAACGCAAAATCTTTCTCAAAGTTGCCTTAGTCGGAATATCCAATCCGTTGGTCGGCTCGTCCATCAATAGTAATTTGGTATTGACTGCCAATGCAAATGAAATAAATACTTTCTTTCTTGTACCGAAACTCAACTTGTCTATACGTTCTTTAAGTTCTGTTATCTCAAATTCGGCTAAATACTTGACAAAGTCCTCATGTGAGAAAGCAGGATAGAAAACCGCATTGACTTTCTCAAATTTCGCAATACTCAATGTCGTTTCGGGAACTTCTTCATTAAGTAAGAATATATTTTGAAGGAAATTCAACTGTCTTTTGTGCGGAATATATCCCATTACATTCACCGTTCCTTCCACCGGAAACTGCAATCCTGCAATCAAATGCAACAATGTACTTTTTCCCACTCCGTTTTTGCCGAGCAAACCCGTTATTCTGCCCGCACGGAAATTCATTGTTATGTCTTTTAACACCTGATGATTTCTCTTGTAGTAGAAATCCAAATTCTTTATCTCTATCATAATATTGTATTTTGTTAATTTGTTTCTCAATCTTCTATTTTATAGGATTTATATGTCCTATCTGCCCATAGGAGTTCCCTGTCCGCTGCCGACATTGCTCTCTCCGCTTTTTCTGTCTTCCATATCATCGGACTGAATCTTCTTAAGGGTATTATTATTTGCAGATTTACCGAAATTATAACTCAAGTTGAAAGTCAATTGAGGTCTTTGCCAACACATGTTTCCTTCCATTTTGTAGTTATTGTAGTGTGTTGCTATCGTGAAATCACGTCTTGGGAACTGATCTACACCAAGAGAAACTTTCAATGCCTTATTCAAGAAATCTTTTGAAATACTTGCTGAAAGCATCAACATATTTCCGAATTCTCCTCCCATTTCTACTCCTCCTGTCATGTAGAAACAAGACAAAGACAACTTACTTTTCCAAAAGAAATCAATTGCCAACGACTGCCAAGTCATAAAAGAAAATTTCTCTATGTTGGTTTTCAACAGTTCATCGTCTGCTTTCATCTGTTGCCAGCCGCCTTGCATCCACAAAGTCCATTCAACAGGTCCTAATGGCAACATTGAGGATAATCCGAGTGTGAAATTTTGGTCGTAACCTACGTTATAAGGTTTTTGAGTTATCTTCAAAGGATTGTACTGAGTCATCATAACTTGGTTGATTGAGTTGTTGTTGTAATAATACGAAGCCGTAAGGAATACCATATAGTGAAAAGCGTAATTAACGTCTATCTTGTGAGTGTATTCAGGGTCTAAAAGAGGATTACCCGCCGTGTAGTTATAATCGGATTGCTTAACCTCAAACGGATTAAGCGAGTTGTAGTCAGGACGGGAGATTCTGTAAGAATAAGTTACCGAAAGATTATCCATTTGTCCCACACGGTAGTTAATATTCAAGTTAGGAAACAGATTAAAATAGTTATCATCGTGCTTTTCCGCCGTTGCTTTCTGTTCAATGGAAGTAAAAGTGTGTTCAAAACGCAATCCTGCACGCATAGATAACTTATCGGTGAATTTATCCGAGAAACAAAGGTATGCAGCATTGACATTTTCTTTGTATTTCAAATGATTGGTACGGTTATTATCCACTGCATCATTTTGATATGCCTTAAAATCATTATCAACCAACGCCAAACGGCTTTTAACTCCGTATTCCAAAGACATTTTTGCGCTTAGAGGTTGATTAACGTCAAATTTGAAAGCGTAAGATGAATATTCGTTATCGGCATCATTGAACAGATTTTCACTGTTTAGCAAACTGCCGAAATTACCCGTGAAATAGTCGGTAACACTTGTGGATTTGTTGTAAGAATTGTTGTGATTGAAATCAAAAGAAGCAGAATACAGACCGCCTAATGTGTCAAACTTGTGGTTATAATACACGCTGCCCATATAATCACTGGATTTGTTATCCATTTTGCTGTCTATGGAATAAGAAGACTGGATGCTGTTATATGGATTTTTGGAGAGAGTGTATTTTTGAGGGTCTTTTTCAAATTCAGGCATCTTATGACCGCTGTAAGTAAGCATAACTCCGACAGAATTGTTGTCATTGATTTTGTAATCTGCCGATATGTTAGCGTTATAGGAGCGGAATTTGTTTTTCATTGCGAATTCGTCAGCGTGTATAAAGGTAGTATCACCTGTATTGTCCCAAAGATACTGACTCATCTCCATAGTAGTTCGGCTGTTCATATATCCTATACCGCCGCCTGCCGTTATAGTCCATTTAGGTGTAACGTAGGAAAGCGAAATATTGTCAAAAGATTTGAAATCTTCGTTAATACCGTTCCAAGATGACAAACTGCCCGAAAATCCTTCCGTCTGTTCTTTTGCCATTACGATATTGATAATTCCTGCAGTGCCTTCGGCCTCGTATTTTGAAGAAGGGGTGGTTATTGTCTCTATTTTGGCAACATTATTTGGCGACATACCTTTCAATATCGCCTTCATACTCTCGTAAGGAATCCTTATATCTCTGCCGTCAAACTGAAACAAAATACCGCTTTGTCCTTGCAGAGTAATGTTTTCGTCTTTGTCTATCACAACTCCGGGAACTTTTCTGAGCATTTCAAAAACGTTTGCACTCGTTGCCGTCAAACCGTCATCAACATTCATTATTATTTTGTCGTTATCCATTTCTATTCTCGTCTGTTTGCCGATAATGGAAACTTCGCTTAGGTTTTCGGCATCAACATCCAAAAACACGCTACCTATATTAATAGTAGTACCTTCTTTTTTGTAATCTTCCGTATTGACAACAAAAATATTGTCTTTGTAACCTAAAGAATTTATCTTCAGTACGGGATTCTTTACTTTGACAGGCAATGCAAACTCTCCCTCGGCGTCAGTTGTTACTCCGTTAAGCAGTTTTGCCAAAGAGGATGTGTCGCTCATCTGCATAACATTGGCAAACGCCATTACTTCGTTAGTTTTTCTGTCAAAAACTTTACCTTTGATTACAAGGTTTTGTGCATTTGCTATAGTGAAAGCAAACATCAAAACGGCAAACAATGAATATCTCACCGTTTTTCCCGTCAAACCCAAATTTAATTTACTGATTTTTCTCATTTCTTTATTATTTATTAATGTTATTATCTATTTTAAAACTCCAATACTACATCCTAAACTCTACATATTATATGCTACATGCTCCATTCTACATACTACATACTACATATTTATATTGGTGTATTAGTTTAGTAGTACAGTGCAAAGGTATAACACTTTTGAATACTGACAAAACTTTTTCGCAAAAAAAGTGAATAAATTTTGAATAAATTTTTATAAATTCTTAATTTTCAATAAAAAATCTAAAATAAAAATATTCTTTATCGCACATATAAACTTTATATTTCTTATTTATTTTATCAAATTCATTAATAATATTCGCCCTATTTCTTCTTTTTTCCGCCCTTTTTGAATTTTTCGCCGCCCTTTGCGGAAATAATTTAAAAAAAAGAGTTTTTTTACTACAAAAAAAGGGTTTTTTAGAGTCAAAAAAATAGTTTTTTTTTTAATTGTTTCCGCAAAGGGAGGCGAAAAGTCCGCAAAGGGTGTGGGTGTTTTAGTTAAGGGCAGAAAAAAAATGTTAAAAAAATGCATTTTTTTGAAAAAAAATTAATATTTTTGCAAAAAAGATATAAAATTTGTGTCTTAGCCACAGAACAAATTAAATTTTTACGACAATGAATGCAAGGAATGTAATTTTAAGTTTAGTGTTTGTGCTATTGTTTGGTCTTGATATTCAAGAGATTAAGGCACAGGCTGCCGCAATCGACGGTACTAATATCGGTTTTATGGAATCCACTCCGCCGTCTTTTAACGGTTGGATAGCAAAAACAGGAACGTATAGCATAACATACGGTTCTACTAACTCTACTGCTTTTTCTTGGACAACAACATACAATGACCCTTCCTCTGCGACTTTCAGTAGTTGGGGAAGTAGTGGTTCCACTGCTTTTGTTATTAATACAACCACAACAGAATACGATGCTAACACTAACGGAAATCTAAAAAAGATTCCTACTCAGTTAGGTTTTACCCGTTCTGTGAGATTAGGACCGACTGAATTCGGCGGTGTTGCGGCGGAATTGTCTTACCGTTTGAAAGTAAATGATACTAATTCTCTATTAACTTTCTGTTATGCTATGGTATTGACTGCACCTCACCCTGGAGACCACTATGCTAATCCTACATTTGAAGTTGATGTTGTGGAGGATAATAGCGATAATCTTTTGACAGAGTGTCTTTTCTTCCAGAATTGCGGAGATGTTAATACGAGTAATTTGCCATCCGGTTGGCACAAAGGCAAAACCAGTAGTTATAGTGATGAATGGATTTATTTGGATTGGCAACAAATTACAGTCAATTTGGAAAATTTTTTGAACGAAACGGTAAAACTTCGTATCAGAGTGTCAGGTTGCGGTTACAGTGCGCACGCAGGTTATGGTTATTTCGCTGCTAAAGTAGGAAAACCGTCCATTTCTCTTTCCGGTTGCGCAGGAGAAGGCGATACGGTTACAACTGCTGAGGCTCCGATAGGATTCAACAAATACGAATGGTTCCATATTCCTGAAGGAATAACTGACCAGTATGATATAGACTCTTATTTTTCTTCTGACAGTGTGGTTTCTACTGACAGAATCTTAGCTGTAACCAATACTTTAATGAATAATGAAGACAGCAGAACGTTTGCAGTCCGTCTGACTTCACCTACTCAGCATGTTTCTTGGGACAACAGCCCTGCCCCTGCATGTGTAACTTACATTCCTGCAACAGTAAATGATATGCGACCGAGATTTGACAGTATGCAAGTACATAAATATATTCCTACCGACCCTGAAAATCCTGAAGATGAGATAGGATTCTTTTTTGAGGACGTTCAACCGCGTAACAACAACTATCCTTTGGATTGGCAGTTGTTTGCTTTTGGTGATGGGGATTCTTTAGAATTTAAAAAGGACAATGACGGTCATTGGAAGCCGGATGAAGATGCTACTCCTTTGGCTGAAAACCATGTAAGGATAACTTACAACTCTGTAACTCAACAACCCGATACTGTATTCCATACTTACAAGACCGGAGAATACACTTTTACCCGTTGTGCGCACTCTTACGCTCTCGACCCTACCGATACTCTTCAATGTACCAAATGCGATACTTTGCATATCATAGTTCCTGTACGTCCGTCTTTACTTTTGACAAGTGTTGATACAGTTTGTTTCGGTGATAAGGTAACTATCAAAGCTACTTCCCCGGGAGATGACGCTACGGGCTACACTTATCAATGGTGGTACGCAGATGCAGATGTTAATTCCACAGAACCGTTTTTTACGGGTAGTGTCCTTGAAATAAATAGCCTTGAGGAAGATTTAATTGTACATGTTAAGGTAACAACAACCGATGGTTTCTACCGTTGGGGCTGGGATACGGTTATAGTTCAGGCATTCCCTGACATACAGATAGAAGGCGATACGATGATATGTATAGGCGAGACATTGCATCTGACTGCTACGGATTTAAGCGGCGGAACTTTGGGAATGAAATGGACATACCAAAGACCGAATGCTAATACTGAAATACCTCCAACCTCAAACAGCGTAACTTTGGAGGATGCTGTCAAACAAGATACATTAGTTTTCATAGTAGCTTCAACAACCAACGGATGCGTTTCTTACAAATCAGCACAGATTATAGTAGTTGATCCAAAGGTTACTTCCAATAAGAAAGAAATTTGTATTGGCGATGAGGTAATTCTTACAGGCAGTGGCGCAGTTGATTATTCCTGGGCGGCAAATCCTAAAGACGCAACATTGGAAGAAGATGTTAAAGGAATGAATCCTGTAAAAGTTGCCCCTATTGAGACAACCGAATACACGATGACTGGATACGGTCAGAACGGTTGCGCAGCCAAGACGAATATTACAATAACCATCGTACCGGACCCTATAGTTAAGTTCGGTTTCTCACCAAACTTTGTAGATATGGACGCACCTTTTGTAACCTTTACTGATTCCTCTACATTTTCTGATAAATCTGAGTGGATATTTTCTGATGGCAGCAAAATGGAAGGCGGGACGGTTACTCACGAATTTAATGTTTTGAGCGTAGATAGCGTAAGCGTTCATTTGATTACCTCAAACCGTTTGGGTTGTTCGCAAGAAGGTGATACAACTTTGCCGGTCTCTTTATTCGCTGTGTGGGTCCCTAACGCATTTACACCGGACGGCGACGGAATCAACGATTATTTCTTCTTTATGACTAAAAACGATATGGAGGATGTAGTATTTGAAGTCTTCGACCGTTGGGGTACTAAAGTATTTTCTTATGATGTTAAAAAATATACTTACACCGGCGATGCAGATATAGCAAAGCTTGGTTGGAATGGTAAATACAACGGCAAATATGTACAAAACGGTTCATATGTTTGGCGATTGTCTTACCGCAGGCCTGACAACACCAGAGTATATGACCGACAGGGAACGGTAATGTCAATAAGGTAGAAAATAATCACACATATAAATTTAATAACCACGCATAATATTTTACTAATGTGCGTGGTTATTTTTTTAAGAAGCCTTTGCAGTTTTGCTGCGCTTCTTTTTGAATTATTGTTATCTCAATTCATTAATTCAAATTCAATTCGTGTTTGATTTTTTCTATCTTTTCAAGAGATTTTTCTTGCAATTGCTCGAAGTTATCGCCCAAAGAATATTCGCTTCTCACACCGAAATAGAATTTTATCTTAGGTTCTGTTCCCGAAGGGCGCACTGAGATTTTGCTTCCGTCTTTTAAGAAGAACTGCAACACGTTTGATTTCGGCAATGTCAGTTTTTCTTCTTTGTTTTTCTGCAAATCTTTAGATATTTGTTCTTCGTAGTCGTTTATCTTCACAACTTTTTGTCCCAATATTTCTTTCGAAGGATTTGAACGGAAGTCTGACATCATTTTTTCTATTTCTTCCGCTCCTGTCTTGCCTTTTCTGACTATTGACAACAGACTTTCTTGATAGTAACCGTACTTTTGATATATCTCCAACAGGATTTCGTACAGCGTTCTGCCTTGTTGCTTTGCCCATGCCGCCATTTCTGCCAACAAACAGCAAGTTGCCACTGCGTCTTTGTCCCTTACCATATCCGAAGGCATATATCCGTAACTTTCTTCGCCCCCTCCTATGTATTTTTCTTTGCCTTCAAGCGACAGAACCTTGTCGGCAATCCATTTAAATCCCGTAAGAACGTCATAACATTTGACATTGAAATCTTCAGCAATGACTTTGATTAACTCACTTGTAACAATAGTTTTTATAATGAACTCTTTGCCTTTCAGACGCAGCACTTCCTTATTGCGAAGTAAGATATAATAAGTAAGAAGTGTCGCCGTTTGATTACCGTTCAACAATACCATATCGCCTTTTTCGTTTCTAACGCACAGAGCTTCCCTGTCTGCGTCAGGATCTGTGGCAAGAACGATATCACACTGCTTTTCTTCGGCAAGTTTCAGCACTCTGTCCAAAGCAACCCGCTCTTCAGGGTTAGGAGATAAGCAAGTAGGGAAATTTCCGTCAGGTTTTGATTGCTCAGGTTCTGATATTACGTTATTGAATCCCCATCTTCTTAAAGCCTCAGGCACCATTTTGTAACCTGTTCCGTGTAAAGGTGTGTATGCAATGCGGATATTTTTGAATGTATCCAAGTTTGCAGTTGCCAAAGATATGTTTTCTATCTTTTTATAGTAGATTTCGTCAAAAGATTCGTCAAGTAAAGTTATGTTTTCCATACTTTGTTGCATCTTTACCTGCGAAATGTCGGTTATTTTATTGACTTCATCGATTACATTCACATCGTGCGGCGGTACTAACTGTCCTCCGTCATTCCAATAGGCTTTGTAACCGTTGTATTCCTTAGGATTGTGGGACGCAGTCAGCATAACGCCGGCATCGCAACCCAATTCCCTGACTGCAAATGACAACAAAGGAGTAGGATGTATCTCTTTGAACAAATAAACCTTCATTCCGTTAGCGGCAAATACCTTTGCAACTATCTTAGCAAAGTCTTTACTGTTGTTTCTTGAGTCAAAAGAAACTGCAACTTTGATTTCCTTTTTGTCTTTGCACTTTTGTTGTATATAATTAGCGAATCCCTGAGTGGATTGTGCCACAACAACCGAGTTCATTCTGTTCGTACCAACACCCATTACGCCGCGAAGACCGCCTGTTCCGAAACTGAGTTTTTTATAAAACGCATCGTTAAACTCGTTTGCGTCTTCCTTTTGAAGTCTTCTTATTTCATTTTTTATTTCTTCGCTGACACTGCTGTTAAGCCAACTTTCAGCATTTTGAATTGCAATTTTGTCAAGTTCCATAGTGATTTATCTTCTTTTTTTACTTAAACGGACAGCCTCAAGTAAGGAAAGTTGATTGATAGCTTCCACATTACCCAATTCAGCAGCTTTTCTGTAACATTTTTCTGCCTCTTTACTGTCTTGTTTCAGATTAATACCGTACTCATATTCCTTGCCGAGAATTAACCAACTCTCCGCACGGGTTATTTTCTTGATGTCCATATCCAAAAATCCGCTCATATCTTGATATTTGTTGTAACGGTAGATGGCATTCATTTCTTTAGCAAGAGAAAGTCCTTGTTCGCCGGCAAGATTGTAGTATTGCATGGCTTTTTGAGGGTCTTTTTCTATACCGTTACCGTAATATAACATCTCGGCATAAGTAAATTGCGCAATAGGGTCATTATTTCTCAAAGGAATATCAATAAGGGATAATGCTCTTTCGTAATCCGGTTTTACGCTTTGGTTACAAGAAAGTATGTAAGCCAAACATGCCATTGACGGAGTGTCATTTTGTGCTACTGCTTTTTCATACCAATAAGCTGCCTCCTGAAGATTTTGTTCTACGGGGTTACCTTCCAAATACATATCGCCCAAACGTCTTTGTGCATAAACTTCATTTCTTTCTGCGCACACACGGTACCAAAGCATTGCGCGGGCAAGTGATTTTGTTGTGCCTATTCCTTGGTCAAACATCGTTGCGACTTTCATCTGAGATTTCTCATTACCTCTTTCGGCTGCCTTAAGATAATAATTAAAAGCGTTTGTAAGATTTTGAGTTGTTCCAAGACCGTTTTCATACATGTAAGCAGTTTTGTATTGGCTCTCAACATTATTTTTATCTGCCGCCTGCTTGTACCAAACGAACGCATCTTTATAAGACTGCAACATTCCGATACCGTTATAATACTGATTTGCTAACTCATACATACTTCTGACGTTTCCGCTTTTGGCTTTCTGCAAAAGACCTTGCGCATCAGCAGTAGGAATCATCAATCCGATAAAAGCAATTATTAAAAAACTCTTCTTTATATTCATTTTATATTATATTTTGTGTACAATACCCATTATATGTTACATACTACATATTACATACTAAATAAATTAGTCTTCGTATTGCCAAAGTTCCTCTTTATTCCAAAATTCCAAAGCCGTAGGATAGCCTTCGTTGAAAGCAAGTTTGATGTAGTTTATTCCTTTAGCGATGTCTTTTTTCACACCTTGCCCGTAGTAAAGCATAGTTCCCGTTTTGAACATTGCTTTTGCCAAATTGCCTTTGTCTGCGGCTTTTTTGTAATAAGAAAAAGCAGTTTGAAGGTTTTTATTCGTCCCTACGCCTTTCTCATACATCTCACCCAAACAATAAGTAGCCTCATACATTCCCAAAGTATCAGCTTGGTTGAAATAAGTAAATGCAAGATGGAAGTTTTGCTGCACTTCTATACCATAATAATACAATTCGCCTAAAGCCAACGCCGCATCCTTTTGATTTTGTGTAGCCGCTTTTTTGTACCAATACAAAGACTTGGCAATATCTTTCTGGTAACGGTTGTCTTGCGAATACATACGACCCAATTTATACTGGGCGTTGGCATCACCGTCCTGTGCAGCACGCATAAAAGTTATTTGACTGTTTGCACTTAAGTAAAAAAGACTTACAACGGCAAATAGAACCGACTTTTTCATTATGTTATTCATTTCAAAATACACTTTTTCTAATTAAACCACAAAATTACTAAATTTTTATCAAAAAATACGCCGTTTTAGTTAAAAGAAATAAAAATTTTATGAAAAAATGATGTATGAATATTGCCAAGTAAAAAATCTAACTACAAATTTGAGAGAATTTCTTCCGCCTTTATTAGATTATGTAGGTACAAAAATCAAATAGAAATCCAATTGATTTTCAGATGTTTTGATTTTACTAAAATAAAGTGCCGAATCACGAAATTCTTTTCTGAAAAGAGTAAAATGTTTTTTGAAAAGAATTTACTGATTCGGCACCTTATTTAGATAGCTTTATATTGCCTGTGCGGCTCGCACCGATTTATTTTTCTAATTATTTACTTTAGGATGATGACCGCACGAGCGAAAGTTTTCTTTCCAATATTTCTCTTCCAAGGATGAGACAATAACTCCTTTGGATGTTGAAGTATGAACAAAATTATCCCCGTTTAAAAATATACCGACGTGATTTACTCCGTTCTTGCCGAAAAATACCAAATCGCCTTCACGCATCTTTGTTTTGTTACTAAGAATCTTTACTTCGTTTTCCATATCTGCACTGCGGCGCGGCAGAGTTATATCAAAGACATCCTTATATACATTATACACAAAGCCGCTGCAATCCACTCCTTGCTTAGTATTTCCTCCCAAAACGTGAGGTGTTCCCACCCAATCCATACAATAAAGAGATAACTTTGTATCTCTTTTCTTCAAATAGTCTTTTGAATCTTTATAAACCGCATCTTTGGAATTTGTTTTGTTATTTGAAGATGACGAAGAGGAAGAAGATGATGAGGAATTGTTGGAAGAAGACGGTTTTTTGCGATTGGAAGTTGAAGAAGAGGTGGATGTCGGTTTTTTTGTGCGGTTTTGTGATGTTCTTTGCCTTGAATTGTTTTGCAAAGCCTCATTTACGGGCATACAAGACGCCATCAACAAGACTATTGCGGCAAAAAACAAAAATGTTTTCAGTTGTCTTTTCATAGTTAAAGGTTATTGTTTGAGGATTATTCCACAAGGTCAAGACATTCTCTCAAACTGTCTTCCCAATGAGGAATTTCTATTCTCAGATTTAACTTAATGTCGCTTTTATCCAACACACTGTAAGCAGGACGCGGCGCAATGGTAGGGTAATCTTTTGATAATATCGGCATAACTTTGCATTTCAAATTTCTTAGTTCCATAATCTTTCTTGCGAAATCATACCACGAACAAACGCCTTCATTGGAGAAATGGAAAATATTGTCAATCGGCATGTGTTCTACCATCTTCATTATAGTCTTTGCCAAATCCGTTGCGTAGGTTGGGGTACCTATTTGGTCAAAAACTACATTTAATGTGCTTTTTGTGGCACCTAATTTCAGCATTGTCAAAACGAAATTCTGTCCGAACTCACTATACAACCACGAAGTGCGGATTATTTTTGCGTCTTTGTTGCAACGCAGGATTTTTTTCTCCCCCTGCAATTTTGTTATTCCGTAAATACTTTTTGGATTGGTATCTGCTTTTGTAGAATAAGGAACAGAACTTTTGCCGTCAAAGACATAGTCTGTTGAGATGTGAATAAAACGTGTCTTATACTTCTTTGCGTATTTTGCAAGCAGATAAGGAGCTGTTGTATTCAATGCAAGAGCTTTGTCATAGTCGTTTTCAGCGTTATCAACTGCAGTGTAAGCGGCGCAATTTATCAAAAAATCAAACTGTCCTGACTTAAGATAATTGTCAATCTCCTCTTCAATGGTTACATTCAACTCTTCAATGTCCGTAAATGTGAATTCATGATTGTGATTAGGGGCAATCTTCCTTATACTTTGCCCTAACTGTCCGTCTGCACCGGTGATTAGTATCTTCATTTTTGAAATTTTTTTATAATTTTGCCGCAAAATTAATACAAATTTTGTTTTAGTTCGTACCTTTGCAAATAATTTTTTGCTAAAATTTTGAATTATGACACTGAATACAGATACCAAAACATTGTTTTCGCAAATCGGAGTTAAAATCTTAGTTTGTTTCTTATTGCTTTTGCAACTCTTTCCGCCGTTGTGGGTGCAGGATGTTACATCTTTAAGACATTTTATGATAGCTCTGTTTGATATTGCAACATTAGCACTTATTACAGCAGGGGTTTTTCAAAAGAAGATACCGATGATCAATCCCCTGAAATTTTTTCCTTATATCGTCTTTTTGTCTTTGGTAATCTGGATGGCAATAAGCATATCTTGGGCAATGAATAGGGTAGAGGGTATAGCGGTTCTTAATCGTTGGATGCTTATCTTCCTTACCTCTGTTTTGGTTTCAGTATTGCTTAATAACAATTCAAAAGTCTTTCATGTACTTGTCTATTGTACTATGGCGGTTACTCTTGTTAATGTCTTGACTTGTATTATCGGTTATTATTATTTTGATTTGCATATCTCCCAGCGCAGAAACCTTATGCTAAATGGCGGTTACGGTAACAAGAATATATTTGCCGTTTGCCTGTTATTGAAACTTCCTTTGCTGTATTATGCAGTGCTTAGATACAAAAGGGTATTTAAAATAATTTCTTTGGTTTTGATTTTTGCAGTTTGCTTTTGCCTTGTAATACTTTCAACACGCAGTACCTTTATCGGTCTTTTCGGTCAGTTGATTATACTGTTTGTTTATGCGTTGTTCCAAAAATTCAGATTCAAATCAAAAAATACACACATATTATATATAAGTATAACGATGTTGTGCGCAATCGGCGGATTTTTTGCGGCAAACAAATTCATACAATATAATTATAATAAATACGCAAGCCATAATGTGCAGAACAATTATACAATTGCGGCAAGAGTTCAGACAATTGAACAAGGCAATTCAAAAGGCAGGCTGTTGATTTGGAAAAACACTTCGGAAATAATAAAAATGAACCCGATATTCGGTTACGGCATCGGCAATCATAAGCTCAATATTATGAGGGTTGAGGCAAAGAAAAAAACTAATTATGTTGTCAGCGACCACGCTCATAATGATTTTTTGGAGATGCAAAGCGAATTGGGCGTGATTGGCGAATTGCTATACCTATTATTATATATAGGTATGTTTGTTTGTGGATTGAAGATAATGTATTCCCAAAAGACTAAAGAAGATTACCGTCTTATTGCTTTAAGTTCGCTGCTTATGTTAATAACTTATATGAATGACGCAGTGTTTAACTTTCCTAACGAAAGAGCTACACCACAGATTTATTTAGCACTGAGTATTGCCTTGATGAGTTTCGCTTGGTTCAAGACGAAAAGGGAAGTTGCAGTAGTGAAACCTTATAAAATAGTTTTGCCTGTGGTTTGTATTGTGATGATAGGTGCATTGTACATAGAAACCTGCCATTTTATATCTTCAGTTGTGCAACATCAAAGAATATTATGCCATAACAGTAACAACAAAAACCATATTCCGCCGTCGCATTGGGTAAATGTTTCACCGTGGTTGCCTAATGTTGATGAAAGTACCAAACCTATTGCAATTAATAACGCAATGATGTTCGCTTTGGAGGGAGATTACCGAACGGCGGTCAATATGATTTTGGCAGATAACTCCAATCCTTATTATGCTTTAAAAGAATACCGTTTGGCTTCTTATTATTCACATTTGGATATGACGGATTCGTCGGATTATTGGGCAGATAAATGTATAAAGATGAAACCTCTGTGTTATGACCCCGTAAGTGTGAAAATTGGCAATAGAAGAAAAGAAGGTGATACCAAAGCGCAAATTCGTTTGTTGGAAGATTACTTGCAAAGAGAGAAGAATGAAGAGAGAGCGTGGCTTTCGTTGATAAATATTTACTTGTCAGAGGAGGATTATTTGAAAGCAGAGGAAATTTATAAACAATTTTGTGTTGATAACAACGAAAACGAGCGTTTTTTGAGGAAAAAATCTGAAATAGAAGCCTTAAAAGAGCGTAAAGAACAGCAAAAACGGTAAAAAGAAAAGAAATAAAGTAAAAATTTTATCATTGATAATCAATGTATTAAGAAAAAAGAATGAAAAAAAACGCCGAAAAATTGTCTTAGATTGAAATCTTGTTGTATTTTTGCCGAGTTAAAACAAAAGGATTTATAAACACTTTAAAACAATTAAAAGAAATGAAAAAAGTATTGTTCGTATTAGCAATCGCTGGTTTCTTCGCAGCATGCGGTGGAAACAAAGCAGCAGAAACTGCAACTGAAACAGCTTGTGATAACACACAAACAGAAGAAGTAGCAGAAACTACAACTGATACAGCAGCTGAAACAACTGCAGAAGTTAAATAATCAGTTTAGCACAGCGAAGTTAAGCAGTCCCATAATCAAGACTGCTTTTTTTATGCCCTTATGTTTGGTAGGTATTTTAAAGATAATAAGAGATAAATTGCAATAATCCTTTTGTTTTACAAGTTTTTGCATCATCCTTTTGTTGAAATAATCTTGCTTTTGTAAAAAATCATAACGCCTTTTTTATTCTTTGTGCCGCCCTTTCGCAATTCATTTTGAAAAAAACTCTTTTTTTATGGAGAAAAAACTGTTTTTTTATGTCAAAAAAAGGGTTTTTTCTGAATTCTTTTCGCAAAGGGCGGCGCAAAGATTAAAAAAGGCGGTCTTGAATAAAGTAAAGGCGGCAAAATTTTCCGATACTACGGCTTCAATTCCGACAATTTGATACTAATTTCATTGTATTTTGGTCTTTTTTTCTGAAAACAATAACTTGTCTTTTGATTTTATAAAAATCAATACTAAAATTTTTTCTATTGATTGTCAATAAGATATACCTACCCATAAAGAAAAATGTCCGAAAATATTTGGTAGTTCTTGTTGAAGTACAATTTCTTGTTTTAATCAATAGGATTTACTTTAGGGAAATTGGCATTGAAGGTTTCAAATTCAGGTTTGCCGATAATATGTCCTAAGAAATCTTTATACATATCGGTAAATACGAATTTTTCTTCGTCAAAATACTCCGTAGGAAGCGGACGGTTGCCGATTTTTCCCATATCTATAGAGCCGCAGTTGTATTCTTCCAAATCACCGTATGAACATACTTTCTTTAGTACAGGCATCTTGCCGTATTCTTCTCTCAATAACAAATCCACTGCCTTATCTGCCAAAGCCTGAGTTAATCTGCGGTCGTAAGCGTTGCACATTCCCGAACGTGGATAGTATCCCGTCATTTGCGCACGTGCATCTATTTTCAATTTTGCAGAAATCTCGCTCGCAATTGTACCGCACACTCCGCCCAAACGTGCATGTCCGTACTCGTCTTGCTCAGTTGAAGCATAGACAACATCACACGTTCCAGTTTGTTCGTTATACCAACGCACGCCTTCACTTACAGGTATGATAAGACTTTTATCCGGACTGTTTTTATATGTTTCGGCTACAATTTCAAAGAATTTTTCTTTTCTTTCTTTGGTCATCTCCAATTCAGGAATCAAACTTATCGTACTGCCGCCGAATGTTCCTGCACCAGTAAGCCAACCTGCATCTCTTCCCATCACTTCCATAACCATTATACGCTGATGTGATTCCGCCGTTGTCTTCAAACGTGCCGCAAACTCTGCAATTGATTTTGCTGCGGTAGGAAATCCCGGACAGATAACGGCATCGGTTTCTTTGCCGTTGTAAGAATGCATCGTCAAAGTGCGTAAATCGTTGTCTATTGTCTTAGGAAAACCGATTACAGGGATACCTTCCTGTTCGTATAAGCGTTTTGCTGCCCCGTTGGTGTCATCACCGCCGATTGTTACCAATACATCAATCTTGTAACGCTTAAGATTTCTCATCACCTGCGGAACTCTGTCCTCAGGATTTTTCTTTGACGGGAACGGATTGGTACGTGAGGAGCGCAAAGAAGTTCCGCCGTAAAGTCCGTTGTAAGGACGGTTAGTTAAATCCACGATGTCGCCGTCGCCTAACAGACCTTTCCAACCTGTACGGATACCATAAACTTTGAAACCCAACATTAAAGCGCGGTTTCTTACACTTTCTATACTTGAATTTATAGCAGGCGTATCTCCGCCGCCGGAAAGAATTGCAAGTGTCTTACCTGCAAATAATTTTTCTATTCTCATGATTCTTGAATTTATATATTTGCATTTCTTGTTTTGAAGAGTGCAAAATTACAATAATTTTTAAAAACTCTGAAATAAAATACACGAAAATAAAAGCAAATGAAATAAAACCTAAATCATTAATCTTTTTAATAGTTTCAGTGTTTAGAAAATCTTTAATTCAATTTCCCAAAATAAAAGCTTTGTTGCTTCTAAAAAATTCAAAGATATTATTATCTATCTTGAGAATTATTAATTTCTTGTAACAAATCCTTATACCACTTCTGCCCGAAACGGCGGATAAGTGCCTCTTTGCAGTTTTCATATACGTGGATATTCTTATTTTTCCCCTCCTGCAAAGCACTTTGACACACGTCCCAACCGTGAAAATTCAACGCAGTCATTTCATCGTACTCACTGACACGGATTGGGTACAAATTACAGGAAATAGGTTTGATGAAATCAATTTTCTTCTCCATATAAAGTTTTTGAAATACGCAAAGATGGGCAGTTACCGGCTTTTCGTTTTCCGTGTTGCCGTCGTTATCCGAAAGAATTGTCTGCTCAAAAGCAAAAACGCAGTCCTTACCGTCAATAATCTGCGTTACAAGGTTGCCTTCGTCGTCAAGAGTAAAAAAATTCTTGTCCTTAATAACCTGCTGCGACTTTTCACTGAGGTAGGGAAGCACTTGAGGCAAAAGATTTTTGATTATTTTCTTTTCTTCTTTGGTTATCGGGGCTCCGAAATCACCTTCCACGCAACACATACCGCAGCATTTTGCAATATTGCAACAAAAATGTTTGTCCTTTATATCATCGCTTACTATGCTATTGCCAACTATCAACATATTTCACGTATTTTGAATTGCAAAATTACATAAAATAATCAAAACAACTCTTTTTATAATCTCAATAGCAGTTAAGAATTTGTTTCATCTTAATAAGAATTTCGCAAACGCGGATAATGATTTTGTAATTACGGATAAAATTTTTGCAATTTCAGAAAACAATTCTGTCAAGACCGTCCAAAATATAATTTCAGACGGTTTAAAAGTATATTTTGGACGGTCTGAAATATACTTTTAAACCGTCTAAACAAAAATCTTTCCACAAATCACAAAATTATTTCCACTTTTCACAAAAATAATCTCTCTGTTTATAAAAATTTTACTAACTTTGCACGGTATAAATTCATTATTAACAAATTTAAAAACGAAAAAACAATGGGCTTAGTTAAAGAATTCAGAGATTTTGCAATGCGCGGCAACGTTGTTGATATGGCTGTCGGCGTTATTATCGGAGGTGCTTTTGGTAAAATAGTATCTTCATTGGTTGATGACGTGCTTATGCCGTTGATTGGCGTAATTACAGGCGGTATTGACTTCACCGGTTTAAAGGCAACGATAGGTGATGCCAACATAACCTACGGTAATTTTATTCAAAACGTTGTTGATTTCCTTATCATCGCATTCTGTATCTTTATGATGATTAAAGGTTTGAATAAATTGTCAAAGAAGAAAGAAGAAGAGCCTGCTGCTCCTCCTGCTCCTTCAAAAGAAGAAGTCTTATTGACAGAAATAAGAGACCTTTTGAAAAATCAAAATAAATAATTTTATTTAGAGTTTAAGGTTTAGAGTTTAAAGTTTAGTAATAAACTCCTTTAAACCTTAAACTTTAAACTTTAACACCTAAACTAATAATATCGGCAAATGGAAACCAACACTTTAAATACTGAAAAGGTACAAAAGAATTTTTTAGAGGAAATAATTGAGAGCGATTTGCAGGAGGGTCGTGTGCAATCCATACAAACGCGTTTTCCTCCAGAGCCTAACGGTTATCTTCACATAGGACATGCAAAAAGTATCTGTATTAATTTCGGTTTGGCAAAGAAATACGGAGGTAAAACCAACCTTCGTTTTGATGACACCAACCCTGTAAAAGAAGATACCGAATACGTGGATAGTATTAAGGAAGATATTCATTGGCTTGGCTTTGATTGGGCTGAGGAACACTATGCTTCGGATTATTTCGAGCAACTTTACAATTGGGCTTGCGAACTTATAAAGAAAGGTTTGGCATATGTTGATGACCAAACTAACGAACAAATCCGCGAGAACAGAGGTACAGTCCAAAGTCCCGGTAAAAATTCTCCTTTCAGGGACAGAAGTGTTGAGGAAAACTTACATCTTTTTGAAGAGATGAGACAAGGTAAGTATCAGGACGGAGAAAAAACCCTTCGTGCGAAGATTGATATGGCTCATCCTAATATGAATATGCGCGACCCTATAATGTACCGTATTATTCACACCTCACATCACCGTACGGGCAACAAATGGTGTATTTATCCTATGTATGACTATGCCCATGGCGAAAGTGATTCCATCGAAAAGATAACTCATTCCATTTGTACGCTTGAATTTGACATCCACCGTCCGCTTTACGATTGGTTTATCAAATCCCTTGAAATTTATCCTTCACATCAATACGAATTTGCAAGACTTAACATTACCAATACCGTAATGAGTAAGCGAAAATTGTTACAATTGGTTAAGGAAGGCTATGTTGCCGGATGGGATGACCCGAGAATGCCGACTATTTGCGGATTCAGACGCCGTGGTTACACACCCGAAAGTATCAGAAAGTTCTGTGAAGATATCGGAGTGGCAAAACGCGACAACCTTATTGATTATTCTCGTTTGGAAAACGCACTTCGTGATGATTTGAACAAGAAAGCCGACAGGGTTATGGCAGTTCTGCATCCTGTTAAGTTGATTATTGACAACTATCCTGCAAATCAAACCGAGGAGTTGGACGCTGTGAATAATCCGGAGGACGAAAGCCGCGGCAAACGCAAGATTTCTTTCTCCAATACCTTATATATAGAGCAGGAAGACTTTATGGAAAACGCTCCGAAGAAGTATTTCCGTATGACTGTGGGACAAGAGGTGCGTTTAAGGTATGCTTACATAGTTAAATGCACGGGTTGCGAGAAAGATGAGCAAGGTAACGTTACCGTTGTTCATTGTGAGTACGACCCTTTGACACGCGGCGGCGATACTCCTGACGGTAGAAAGATTAAAGGTACTATTCATTGGGTTGATGCTAATAATTGCATCGATGCAAAGGTAAATGTCTTTGACCGTTTGTTTAATACCGAAAAGCCTGACGAAGTTGAAGAAGGCAAAACCTTCCTTGACAATCTTAATCCTAATTCTCTAACAGTTTTAGAGGGATGTAAATTGGAGAGGTCCTTACAAAATGTAAAGCCTTTGGACAAATTCCAATTTGAAAGGTTGGGATACTTCAGTGTTGATTATGATTCTACGCCTGAAAACTTGATTTTCAACCGTACGACTACATTAAAAGATTCTTGGGCGAAGCAAAAATAAACTGTTGATATGAAAAAAATAATTATTGCCGTATTATTGAGTGTTGTTTCTTTAACTGCGTTTTCTCAGGACAGACACCGTGCAGGCGACCAGCCGTATGATATTTTTGTATCCTTACGTCCTACCTATTATATATTGCAAGACAATTTCCTTGACAATTATGATTGGGGGGCAGGGGGAAAAGTAAATATTGAATGGTTGTATCAAGAACTGCATTTGTCATGGGGAATTTCCGTAGGCTACAACCGCTATCAGCCGAAGTGGTTAAAATGGGATTTTGTGCCGACTAAACAACTTTTCGTCGCACAGGAAATTCCTATTATCTTGAATTTTAATTATTATCCGTTTGTTAATAAAGTTAAGCCCTACATTGGAGTCGGTCTTTCGGCAATGTGGGGAAAGTATGACTATTCTTTCTCCATTATGAAGAACAATTACACGACGGGATTGGAATCTAATTTGGACAGATACTATTATCAAGAGTTTGAGATGGAAAGCGGATTCAAATTCGGCGTAATTCCTCACGTTGGATTGATGTTTTCTTTAGACCATAAGAATGGTTTTGGCTTTGAAGTGGGAATGGAGAGATATTTTTCTAACGGAAGAATGGAAAAACAGAACACTCTGAGCGGTACAATCTACTATACATATATTATTGACTGATGTAGTTGCGGCAATAAGCGAAGAAAATTTACGGAAATTGAGATAAAATTTTCTGAAATCAAAATAAAAGATGTGTAATTGCGAAATCATTTATACATCTTTTGTTTTCGTTATAGCGTGTTCGAATCAAATTGAAAAAACTTATTGTTTTACGAGATTGTTTTATGAAAAGTTTAAATTATTTTATGAAAAACGATAAATTTTTATTGTTATTAGAAAGATAAGGCGTAATTTTGCAATTGTAAAGTCAAAAAATAGTTTAACGAATTAACAGAGAATAAAAATAACAATGGAAAACAAGAGAATAAACAGAAGAGTGAGGATAAGCAAAGTACTTTCCAATTCATGGATTGCGCTGTTGGGAATTTTATTATTTGCTGTTATATGCCTCAAACTGCAATATCTCATAACGGATAATTATAAAGTTACATTCAAGTTGCCAATGTATCAAAAAATCATCAATGTCGATGAAGTGTATATAGAAAATCAAAATCCGAATGTGTCAATTATGACGGCAAGTAGCCTTTGCTATGTAAATATTGACTATTCCGACAACAAGATTAAGGCTGTTGCTATAACACTTTTGCAAACCATTATAAACTATTTGGATTATTTCTATTTTATACTGGTTGCTATTCTACTGACAAAGGTATATCTTTCTGCGGCATGGCTGGATAAGGGTGTAAATCTTGAAGAAAGAAATTCAAAATACAGAATTTTTACTAAGAAAACCGAAAAACAGTTGCAATGGATAGGACTTGGATTCTTAATATTGCCGTTTATTCATATTGGTTGGAGATATTGGGAATATTTTACCGCAAAAAATTGTATTGCGTTGCAGGATTACGACATTGACATCCTATATTTGTTTGACATAAGCATAATAGGAATATATATGTTGGTCTCGTTTATCTGCTGTTGCGTAACTTTGATACTCAAACAAGGGGTGAAATTGCAACAAGACAGCGATTTGACAATTTAATTTGCGGACAAAAAACACAAAGAAGCAATATGATTGTAGTAAATTTGGATGTTATTATGGCGAAAAGGAAAATGTCTCTGAACGAATTGGCTCAGAAAGTCGGAATAAGCATAACAAATCTTTCTATATTGAAAACAGGTAAAGCTAAAGCCGTAAGATTTTCTACCTTAGAGGCTATCTGCAAAGTTTTGGAGTGCCAACCCGGAGATATTTTGGAATATCAAGACGAGGAATCTATATAATAGTTTAAAGATTGGCAATAATTGGATAATTATTTGAGATTATTACCCGAACATTACGTCCATTATCATCATAAGAACAAAACCGACAGCAAAACCTATTGTAGATAAATTACTGTGTTTCCCACTTGATGCCTCAGGTATTAATTCCTCCACAACAA
This sequence comes from Bacteroidales bacterium, assembly GCA_017480245.1. Classification (GTDB taxonomy): domain Bacteria; phylum Bacteroidota; class Bacteroidia; order Bacteroidales; family P3; genus Scybalousia_A. The sequence goes on from JAFVBA010000010.1 coordinate 130,687, forward strand.
CATACATCATAGCGCCTGCAGCAAACGATAAAAGATAAGGCATCATCGGACTAATCATATTGGAAAGCAATATCATAAGTACAGCTCCTAAAGGTTCGACTGCACCGCTCAATGTCCCGAGTATAAATGAACGCATACGGCTATTACCTTCCGCTTTCATCGGCATAGATATTATTGCGCCTTCGGGAATATTTTGAATAGCAATACCCAAACTCATAGTTATTGCAGCGGAAATTGATAAATTAAGATTATTTTGCAATGCACCTGCAATAACAACACCGACTGCCATTCCTTCAGGCAGATTGTGTATAGTAACAGCCAAAGACAGCATAGAGGTTTTTGATAAATGGCATTTTATTCCTTCTTGTGTTGAAGTATTTACGTGAAAATGGGGCGTAATGTAGTCAATCAACAACAGAAATCCTATTCCTGCCATAAAACCAATGGAGGTAGGAAGGATTTTTTGCCAAGAATCTGCAACCGAAACCTCTAAACTCGGAATTAAAAGCGACCAAACGGATGCAGCAACCATAACCCCTGAAGCAAATCCTAATAACAGTTTTTGAAGATTTGAAGACATTTGTTTCTTCATAAAAAAGACGAATGCTGAACCCAAAGTTGTGCCGATAAAAGGAATTAATATTGCAATAATTATTGAAATCATTTTTGTTGTATCTTATATTTTCGGTTTAAAATTAGCATACAAAATTATAACAATACGATATATTTTGCAATACTGACATTTGAGTAAAATAAAGTGCCGAATCAGTAAATTCTTTTTTGAAAAGAGTAAAATGTTTTCAGAAAAGAATTTACTGATTCGGCACTTTATTTCGATATAGTTATATTATATATTTCTGCGTTCAAAAAGTTTATGCAAATTGCACTGCTTTATTTTCCTAAGAAGAAAAATTCTTGATTAGTTATCAAATATTATTTCGCCAGTTTCTCTGCTGTAGGTGAAAGGTCCGAAATCTTTTAATCCGTTTTTATTAACTATCATCGTATATTCCATACCGGATTTAACGATAACTTCAAATTTTTCTGCAGAGTACTGACCTATTGAAGCATTCTTAAATACTAAGACGGCATTCTCAAGAATTTCACCTTTAGCATTAAAGGCTTTGTCCTTGTCTTTAAAATTATCTTTGGTTATCCGTCCGGTCTTTAAAAATTTCATCGCTTGGTCCCAATCCAATACCGCAGCGTCTTTGTATTTTTCATCATATATTGCAGGGACTGCCGCACCGTTTAGTATAATGTAAAGTTGTGCTTTGTCGCCGTCAATCATTGTGATAGGAATATGGTTAGTTGTATAGACAATAGGAATATCTACTTCACTTTGAGGCTTATTGCCGCTGACTATATCCACAACTGTTGAATTTAATGCCGCATCTGCCAAAGAATCTTTAACACTTTGAGGAACATAATCTGTTCTCAAGATACGGAATTCCGTTCTTCTGTTCAATTGATGGGCAGCTTCTTTTTCATCTTTCGTTTTCAATGAATTTATGTAGTCATCGGTAAGCGTTATTCCCTTAGGAAATACAAATGTTTTCTTACCTATTGTTACCGATGCCTCACGTTTTAGTGTTCTTGGCACTCTTTCTCCGTATCCTTTGGCAACTAATCGTTCAGGCTCTATACCTCTTGCCACCAAAAAATCCACAACACTTTCCGCTCTTCGCTGACTAAGTGTATCATTTGTCAAAGCAGGGAAAGGACGTGAATCTGTATGCGAACCAAGTTCTATTACATAGGTAGGATTATTCACCAAAATTACTAAAAGGTCGGAAAGAGAGTCTTGATATTGGTCTAAAAGTTCCCAACGCGACAAATCATAACGGATTTCCGGCAAAACAATAGGCTCTTTCGGTATAGGAACCAAACGGAAATTGTGAATAATGTCTTTAGATGTCGTAAGACCGACGGTACTTTCCTTTCCTTCGCCGTTCATGTAGTCAATTTGCGAAACTTTAAGCGTATAATTTACGTTATATCTTATTTGTTCGTTATTGAATGCATATTTACCTTCGTAATCTGTACGGGTTTCTATCTGAGTATTGTCATCACCGATAAGTTTTACCTTTGCACCGGCAATAGCTTGCATACTTTTGTCGTCTCTTACCTCTCCGCTAAGAGTATATAGCAAAGGAGCGCGGTAAAAAGAATAAATATCATAACCGCCTTTGCCTCCTTCACGGTTAGATGAAAAATAACCGCTTTCAGCTGAAGAAAGATTTTCATCACTATTACAATTAAATATCATACCTATCTCATCAGAAGTAGTATTTATAGGATAACCCAAATTAACCGGCTCGCTCCATTCTCCGTCTTGCAATTCAGTCATAAAAATATCGTAACCGCCGATTCCTTTTAAACCATCAGAGGAAAAATATAAACGGTTATTGCCTCTAAGTGTCGGAAATTCTTCTTTTCCTTCCGTATTTATTCTGCTGCCTAAGTTAGTTACGTTACCGAATTCCTCATTTACACTGCTGCGGGTGGCTTTCCATAGGTCATAGTCGCCATGTCCGCCCGGACGGTTGGAAGAAAAATATATCGTAAGCTCATCTTGTGTAACTGCGGGGTGGAAATAGTTGTAAGAAGTGTCGCCTAAATTCAACATAACCCAACTTTCTTCGGAAGAATCTTTGGAGTTAGAGTTTTTATTTGTTGATTTATTTTTAGAAGATGTTGATTTGCTGTTTTTATTTGCCGATTTTTTGTTTCCTTTTTCGTTTGCAGGTTCAATAGGTGAAGAATAAATGGCACAATTAAGCTGAAGATTCTTTTTAACATTACAACGGGAGAAATAATAATGCGTATTTTTGCCGTTAGTTATCTTTACAAGTTCTCCTTCATTGGCGTCGGTGTTAATACCTGTTACATTAAGCGAAGAAGGTTCGCCGAAAATTCCGCTTTTTAGCTTTGTAGCCGTATAAATATCCGAAAAATATTCACCCGTCCAAGCATCTCTGTCATTGCTTTCGTCATTATTGCGTGAAGAAGTGAAAGTAATGGAATTACATGAACCGTTTTCGTCCCAAGTCGGCTTCCAATCGTTCCATTCTGTGTTAATATTTTTCTCAGGTAGTATTTCATATTTACCGGGATTTGCCATAGATTTTTTAGCAAAAGCAATACTTTCCAATCTTCGCTTTGCAAGCGGGTCATTTGGCACAAGTTTCAAATATTCTTTGTAATTAAATTCTGCATTATCCCAATCTGCTAAATATCTTTGGAAGTCCGCCATATAAAGATACAATTTAGGTTGTACTTGATAATATTTAGCTTTGACAAGTCGCTGATAAGTTTTTATAGCTCGCTCTTTATCGTCCAAATATCTGTAACATTCTGATTTTTGCCACAAGATACGGTTTTTTTCTTGCCTGTTATTTTTTACTTTTGAATAAGCTTTCTCGTAAAGTTCGGCAGCAGTTATGTATTGTTGCGAATTAAATGCTTCATCTGCCTTTTTTGTCAAAGAATTAGACTGACTAAACGCATTATAACTTACTGCAACGAGCAGAATTAAGATAAATTTCTTTATATCCATGATTTTATTTATTTTTCTTGTCAAGTTATTCTTAATAATTTACAATCTATCCGTATTTGCCGTTAAGTTACCGTTTTCTATCGGCATCATACCTTATTAATACGTTATAATTGAGCGCAAAGTTACAAATATTTTTAATAATATCGCTTATTTTTAAGGATTTTATTTCAAAATATCAAATTCAACAAAGAACACAGTTCCGATATTCTCCTTACTTTTGAAATAAATAGAAGCGTTGTAACTTTCAAGTATCGTTTTAACGATTGTAAGTCCTATGCCGCTGCCGTCAGTCTTTGTTGTAAATGAAGTATTGAAGATTTTATCAAAATTCTCTGCCTTTATACCGCAGCCGTTATCCTCTATACTTACGATATGACGCAATTCATTTTGTTTGATTGCGATGTTAATTCTTCCGTCAGGCTTGTTATACAAAGATTGCAGCGCATTTTTTATCAAATTATTGAAGATACGGATAAACAGTGTCATTTCACCCAAAGTATAACAAGATTTTTTTTCTTCATATCTTATTTCAACGCCTTCAGTTGCCGAGAAAAGATTGATAGCAGCCAAAATACAATCGTTCAAATCCACTTTATCTTTTTTAACTGAAGGTTTGCTGTAAGAATTCAGCTCTTGGGTTATCGTACTTATGCTTTCAATCTGAGAAATCAAAGAAGGAGCGATTTCATTAAACTTTTTATCAAAATCGGCAGGCTTTTCATTGTAAATTCTCTGCAAATACTGAATAGAAAGTTTCATCGGAGTTAAAGGATTCTTTATATCGTGGGCTACTTGTGCGGCCAATTCCCGCCAAGATGCCTGTCTTTCTTGATTCTTCAGCAAGATAGCGCTTTGTTCTATCTTTTCAACCATAAGATTATAAGATTTAATCAAATCACCCATCTCATCATCGGCTTTCCATTCGATTTTTTCGTTAGAAGTATTCACGTTAATTTTCGCCATCTGCCGTTTAACCAACTCAAGTGGCTTTGTAATTATATTACTTAGGAAAACAAAGATAATAACTGCCGCATTAACCAAGAAAAGAAACAAATTAGCGAAATTATTTATCAAATTATTGATATTATCTTTCATTATTTTTTGTTGATTAATGAAAGGAATGTTTATATACAGCAATTTACCGCCCGAATAATCGGAAACAGTTACATAAGAAGCCAAAAAATCTCCGTTACATATCTTTTCTTTTTGATAAAACAGCGTATCTGGGTTGGTTCTCAGCATTTCAAAGGCAGGATAATTCATTTTACGCGAAATAATACCTTTATTAAATATATCTTCTTGCGAACAAACGGCAAGATTTCCCAAAGTATCAAAAATATTTATGTCAGTAAGGAATGTATTTGACAAATTAATCAACGCAATATCCGAAATATCTTCTCCTGAATCCAATATTTTTTCTATTTCAAGGGCAATACTCTCGGTTTTTTCCTTTAAAATGTTCAGATTACCCATATTATTCATATCAATTGTGCTTTTAACGGAAAAGAATCCTATGATAATCAAACTGACTGCGAAAGAACCGAGCAAAGACAGCAATATTTTGGATTTTATACTTAAAGTTTTTTTTCTGAAATTCGGAATTGCGTTAATCAAATGTTCAATTCCTAACAATATTATCAACATTAAAAACAAAACCGACACAAAGAAGAAGATTTGGTTAAAGTTTTCATTCTCTAAACTCTCAACTTTAAACTTTAAACTCTCGTCTTCATCCAAGAAAAGAGAATAATTCATATTTTTATTAGTCTGTTTTTTCAAACATTCTGCGAAGATATAGAAATTATCTCCCTTATAAAAAAACATAGTCGGCAAAGTTTCTTCATCGGCTGCGGATATTCTGTTTTGAACATAAGAAAGAATATTCTCATATTTGTTTTTAGGTTGAACAATCATTGAATCCCTTTCATTAAACACCAAAACATTGGTATGATTAGCCGAAGAAAGCAAAGAAAGATAATATTTAGCGATATAACTCTCCGTTTCTTCGTAATTTTCCGCCTTTATCTTGGAAAGAATTAAAGAATCCTTAGTTACATTCTCCATTAAAATAGAGAAATTTTTTAAATCAGTGTTTAAAGTTGAAGGTTTAGTGTTTAGAGTTGAAAGTTTAGTGTCATTAAACTCTAAACTATCAACCTTAAACTTTAAACTATACATATTAACAGCGAAACTAAGCCCTGCGATAAGCGTAATAATCCAAATAGTTACGAATTGCCTGATAATAATTTTTGGTTGGGAGTTTAAAGTTGAAAGTTTAGAGTTTAGAGTTGAGGGTTTAGGATTTTCATTCTCTGAACTATAAACTTTAAACCTTAAACTAAATTCAGTAATTAAATAAACAAGAAATCCCGATAAGGCTACGGTGATAAAAATAAGTATATTATTGTAATTAATATCGGAAGTATAGAGTTTGAAAGCGAAATTGTCTATCTTACTGCACAAAAACCACACAAAAACTGCATAAATAATATACAAAACTGCCAAGAAAATCCGTCTGAATGCTGCTTTTTTGAAAATAGTCTTGAATTTTGTTTCCAAACATCCCAAGTTTTTCTCCCAACATGGCAGTTTTTTCTCCGAACTTCCCAACTTATTATCCAAAAAACGCCGCTTTTTACTCCAAAAAACGCCGCTTTTTACACTAAAAAACGCCGTTTTTTGCATATTAACTCTTGATGTTTGGAAATTATCTTGGGAAGTTCGGAGATTATTTTGGAGTGTTTGGAAACTTTTTTCAGAGTGTTGTTTTTTATTTCTTGAGATAATGATATTTTTTTGCCATACAATACAGATAACTCCTAAGACAAACAGATTGATTAGCAACCATAAACGGAAAATAAACTTATCTTTTGCGCTCGCTTTAAGACATTCGGGCGAAACTTCCAAATATCCGACAGTTTTTCCTTTATATATTATAGGAAAATCGGTTTTGTAATTGACTATCTCTATTTCTTTATCAAAATTAAAGGGCGGATTGAACTTGTTTTCGGCAAATCTATTCTCGTTTTTGTAATTGTATTTGATTAAACTTAGATATATATCCGTCGTATCGCCGTGTTTTATGTTTTTTTTGAGATATACACCGTTTTTTGTCTCTATTATAATATTTGTATCGGTAAGTATATTCTGCGGTTTGGCAGAAACGTAATCCAAAACAAAAGAATTATCACCCCAAACGACTAATGAATCTTTTATAAAGGTATATTTCCCACCTGTTTTTTCTATTTCTTTGTAAGTTCGGGCAACTTGACGGGAAAATCTTTTATCTACATCGGAAGTTTTGCCCTGAGAAAAGAATTTCCATGCAAAACAACCCAAAAAAGATGCAACCAAAAGAATAAGAATTATTGATTTTTTTGTATTCATTGTTGAAATTTCTGTGCTTATTGTTGAGTTTTATACATTAATTATTGATTTTGCGAAATTAAAAAAAATAATTGAAACAGTAACATACCTTATATTGAGGATTACATAGTATATAATTTTTTTAGTTTTAGAAGATTTTTTTGTAATTTTGCACCTGTATTATGGAAAGCAAGAGAGTAGAAAAAATAAATAGGTTAATTCAGAAAGATTTGGCTGAGATTTTGAGAGAAAAAGCCAATTCTGATTTTTTAGGTGCTATGCTCAGCGTAACAAAAGTCAATATTACTTCGGATTTGAGCTTTGCAAGAGTTTATGTAAGCATCTTTGTAGTAGGTGATAAGTATTCGGACGAGCAAATTCTTCAACTTATGATGGAAAAAAAGGATTATATACGTATGCTTTTGGCACAAAAAGTCCGCCATCAACTGAGAATTATTCCGGATTTGATGTTTTTTATAGACGATACGCTGACTTATGCCAAAAGAATAGACGAACTCCTTAAATAAAACGGGAAGTTCTTTTTGTTATTTGCCTGTCTGAACGTATTATGCAACATAAAATATGAGTAATTCGGGATTTATTGTCAAACGGTTGATACTTTCACGGCGTAATAAAGGAATTGTGCATATTATTTCGCTTATTTCTTTAATCGGTGTGGCTGTCGGTGCGTTTGCATTGGTAGTTGTACTCAGCGTTTTCAATGGTTTTACCGATGTTGCAAAGACTATGTTGGAAAAGACTTCACCTCCTTTGCTTATTGAGCGAAGCGGCGGATATATTACGCAGCAAACAATAGATAATTTGAAAGCAAAGACAAATAACTCTTCTGTTTTGAATGACGGATATTCTCTTATTCCCGTTATAAAGACAACGGCGATGGTTACTTTTTCGGATAACCGCAGTATAGTAACGCTTTTCGGTATTGATTCTTCGTTTTTTTTGTACAATCCTTTAGATACTTGCATTGTTTCGGGAAAAAATATATTTAATGTCAAAGATTCTTTGTTTTGTTTGATGGGTATCAACCAGGCTTCTTTTATCGGATTGAACAGAGGCGCAGAAAAAATGAATATTCCCGTAAAACTGACAGTTCCAAACGCAACTAACGAAGATGCAATGGTAATGGAAGACAAACTTTCAACAGTTTCGGTGTATTACCAGGCATGTTATCAAACTCATTCGGATTTGGACGAAGGAAATGTGTTTATTTCAATAGATAAGATGAGACAATTGTTGGATATTGCGCCGGATGTTTGCTCTCAAGTGTATGTTGCAGTGAAAAATCCTTCGGATATACCGAAAATTCAGACATTTTTGCAAGATAACCTGCCAAATGATTACTCTGTAAAGACAGTTTTGCAACAAGAACCGCTGTATTTCCGAATTGTTTCTTCAGAAAAATTAGCTGTCTATATTATTTTGTCGTTTATTATTTTTATTGCGGCAATAAATATAGTAAGTACAATAATTATCTTGCATATTCAAAAAGAAAAGATGAATAAAATCCTGCGTACAATGGGAATGCAGCAAAAAGACTTGCGGAGAATATATTTTTATTACGGACTTACGCTAAATATTGCGGGATGTTTGTTGGGTATTGCTTTAGGTTTGGCGCTTTGTTTGCTTCAACAGCGGTTCGGTTTAGTAAAATTGGCTGAAGATGCTTTTGTTGTGGATGCGTTTCCTGTACAAATAATGATTAAAGACGTACTTGCGGTAATTATTTTGGTAGTTGTTATTGGTAGTTTGGCAATTAGCGCCGTTACTTCAAGAATTAAAGAAAAAATTTAGACAATTAACGAGAAAAAATCAATAATTTCAAGCGATGAGAGATAAGAGAGAATTGGTGGTTTATAACACTTTGAAAGGAAATAAAGAACTTTTCGTGCCGATTAGTGACAAACGCGTAGGAATGTACGTCTGCGGGCCGACAGTTTATGGCGAAGCGCACTTAGGTCATGCACGCAGCGCAATAACTTTTGACATTGTGTTCAGAGTTCTTCAGTTTTTGGGCTACAATGTTCGCTACGTGAGAAATTTTACTGACGTTGGACATTTAGTTGCTGATGCCGACGACGGCGAAGACAAAGTTGAGAAAAAAGCACAGGCGGAAAATAAGGAACCGCAGGAGGTAGCACAATATTATGAGATGATGTACCTGAAAGCAACGGATGCTTTGAACTGCTTACGGCCGAATATTATGCCGATAGCCTCGGGACATATCATAGAACAGATAGACGTTGTGAAAAAACTGCTGGACAAAGGACTTGCATACGTAAGCGAAGGCAGCGTATATTTTGACGTAGCCAAATACAACGAGACAGTTAAACCCTACGGCGTGCTTTCCCACAGAACATTGGAGGACACGATGGAAAACAGCCGCGAGTTAGCCGGACAACAGGAGAAACGCAATCCGTACGACTTTGCATTATGGAAAAAAGCGCCGAAAGAACACATAATGAAGTGGGAATCTCCGTGGTCAATGGGCTTCCCTGGTTGGCATTTGGAATGCACGGCGATGGGAAGAAAATACTTGGGAGCCGAATTTGACATACACGGCGGCGGAATGGATTTAGTTTTCCCGCACCACGATTGCGAGATAGCACAATCTGTCGGCGCTTTCGGGGACATGCCTGCCAAATACTGGCTGCACAATAACATGATTACCATTGAGGGTAAGAAGATGGGCAAGAGTTACAACAACTTCATTACTTTAACTGAGATGTTCAACGGCTCACACCATCTGTTGAAACAAGCATACCATCCAATGACGGTACGTTTCTTTATGTTGATGGCTCATTACCGCAGCACTCTGGATTTTTCCAATGACGCACTGATAGCAGCCGAGAAGGGATTGGCAAGATTGACGGAGGCACAGGCAAAAATCCCGGCACTTAAGGAAAGCGGGGTGAGCAGTTTCAATGCAGAGCAGATAATTGAGGACGCATTGGCGGCAGTTTGCGATGATTTCAATACACCTGTGATGATAGCCCATCTGTTTGAACTTTGCAAGCATATCAACAGCGTTTCGGACGGCAAAGCCACGATAACAAAGGCGGACAAAGAATATTTGCAGGAGTGGTTCGGCAAAATAATGCAGGACATTTTGGGATTAACTTCGGACAATAGCGCAGCAGACGAGAGCGTAACGGAAGGATTGATGGACTTGATAATGTCAATACGTGCCACAGCGAGAAGTAACAAAGACTACGCAACCTCCGACAGAATACGCGATGCCTTGAAATCCATCGGTATTGAGATTAAGGACAGCAAAGAGGGCGCAACTTGGCGGCGCATTTAAAAGAAATTCTTTATAGTTCGGCAAGCAGCTGTATCAATCGGAAAAGAAACTCCAACAGTAGAGTAGAAATTTCATTCATTTAAGGATTTTAATGTAATAGAAGACATTAAAATCCTTAAGTTTTGGAAATTTCCTCTTCTTTTACGAAATTAACCTTATTCAAATCGACAAAATGCAATGGTTCTTCGTTGAGAGTTTGTAACAATTCACGGTCGGGACGAAACTTCACATTAACTTTCTTAATGTCGCGGAAGGTCAAATCTTCCTCATTTTCCTTAGAATCCACCGTCAGCGAAAGAGAAAATGTCCCGATATGGTCAAGTTTAACGCTTTGGCCGTTGCGCAGTAACTGCATAAGATTCCAACCTATCTGTTGAAGCGCCAACTCCGTTTCTCCGACCGCCAGAGTTGAACCTTTGTTAATACGCTTCGCCAATTCGCGCGTATAAACTTTCTCCTGCGGTAACATTCTGTAGAAAAACCGCTCTTGTTTCTTACCGTTGGCATTTATTCTCTGTTTAACTTTATAATAAGGTATAGGCATAGCAAATTTATTTTTACATGTTTATAATTCTATTTTACTCTTTCATTCTTCAACTTTACCATTTCCTCCAAAATTGCTGTCTTCTGCGGAAAAATCTGTACCGACATTGAAAGATTACGTACCAATATAGAACGCAAAGCCGACAATTTTATTATAAAAAACGGTTTTTTCAATTTGAAAAAACGGTTTTTTTGATGCAAATAAACGGGTTTTTTTAATCAAAAAAACGGGTTTTTAAATTAACTTTGTCGGCAAATAATTACGAATTGACGGCAAATAATTGAAAACCGTCGGCAAAAAATCCGTTCCCGACAACAAAAAATCGGCGGGAATAAGAAATTTTGTGATATAAGAAACTTTAAAATCCTTAAAAGAAAGAGCGTAATTGTGTGTTATCGGGAAATTTTTGTAATTTTGCAACGTTGAAATATAAAATTCTTAAACGGGTGATGAAAAACAAATGTTTGATAATTATGGCGGCTGCTTGTCTGTTGTTGGCGGCATGTAACAAAAACAAAACGGCGGCAGATGATTCCGCAATCGTTAATTACAATGAAGTAAAAACTCCGCTGTTTAACGCCGACAGTGCTTATCATTTCGTGAAAGTACAGTGTGATTTCGGTCCGCGTGTTCCCCAAAGTAAAGCGGCAGAAAATTGCGCACAGTGGCTTATTTCCTATCTCAAAAGCAAAGCAGATACGGTCTATGTGCAGGAATTTACCTCCGAATTGTGGAACGGCGAAAAGGTGAAAGGTAAGAATATTATTGCTTCGTTCAACATTGAGGCGACCGATAGAGTGCTTTTCGCTTCACATTGGGACTCGCGCTTGTGGGCTGATCACGACCCAAACCCCGACAATCACAAGAAACCTATCTCAGGTGCGAACGACGGGGCGAGCGGAGTGGGCGTCTTGTTGGAAGTAGCCCGTTTGATGAAAGATTGTAATACCCGACAGGGATTGGATATAGTCCTCTTTGACTTGGAAGACCAAGGAACGCCCGCTTGGGAGGAAGAAAAGAACGAAGAGCAGAACGACTGGTGCTTAGGCTCGCAATTCTGGGCGCAGAATCTACATATACCTTATTACCGTGCGAAATACGGCATTCTGTTGGATATGGTCGGTTACAAAGAGTTACGATTTACTAAGGAAATGCAATCTATGGGTTACGCTTCGTCAATAATGAACAATGTTTGGAACATTGCACGCGACCTTGGTTACGGCGATATTTTCACTGACGGCGGCTATAATTCCGTAATGGACGACCATATTTGGGTAAATCACTACGCTAATATTCCTACGATAGACATTGTTCAGAACAGTGTCGGCACTTCTTTTTTCCCGCATTGGCATACAACTCAGGACGATATCTCCTGTATTGACAAACACTCTTTGGAAGTGGTAGGTAAGGTTATTTTGGTAAGTTTCTTCGCCGCTGAATAACTAAGTGCTACAACTGAATAACGAATCGGCAGGACTGAATAATAAAAGTGTAGGGGTATGAAAAAATATTGGTGCATATTGTTACTTATAGTCGGCTTTACGGCGTGTAAGGATGACTTTGACGAGTGGGGGTACGTCAATTTTTACATAGAACCCGACACTACCGAATATTATAACTTGAACGAAGGGACGCGCTGTTGGGAATACTTTGAAGGAGGTAACCGCGGAGTTATAATCTTCCGCAACTCACATTACGAATTCATGGCTTACGAGCGCTCATGCGTGGTAAAAAATTGCAAAGGACGGCTTGAGGTGGAAGAAGATAACAATGTAATTATAAGATGTCAGAAGTGCGGTAACGAATGGTTGGGATTTGACGGCTCGCCGCTTTCCTCTTCTTCCGCTACGAGAATGTTATACTCCTATTGTGCTTACTATGACGGCTGGCGGCTTTACGTTAGAAATTGCAACAATTAAATATGTATTTCCTTATCACGCTTATACGGAACCTTTTGTTTGATTTGAATATCCTGCGCTCAAGGACTTATGATGAGGTGTGTGTCGTTTGTGTGGGAAACATAAGAGTCGGCGGCACGGGCAAAACGCCTATGACTGAATATCTCATCTCCTCGTTGAAAGAAGAGTTTGAATTGGTTGTCATATCGTTGGGATATAAGCGCAAAACGAAAGGACTCAAAGAAGTACAGGTAAGCGATGATGCCTCTGCGGTTGGCGATGAACCGCTCCAGATGAAGAAGAAATTTCCCGATGTGCATTTCTTCGTCAATAAAGACCGCAACTTCGCAATAGATTATATAAGAAAAAATCTTCCGCAGGTAAGGCTTATCCTTCTGGACGATGCTTTCCAATACCGCAGGACTGCACCCAATGTTACGGTGTTACTTACCGAGTACAACCGTCCGTATTTTAAAGACAAAGTGATACCTTACGGGCGTTTGAGGGAAGGGCAAAAATCGGCAGAAAGAGCGGATTTTATCGTAGTTACCAAATGTCCTGACAACCTGTCGGCAGATGATAAGCAGAGGTTTTGCTCTCAGTTGCGTTTGCTAAGCAATCAAAGGGTGTTCTTCTCCAAAATATGTTATGATGAAAGCACTCTTCCCATGGATTGCAGCAAATTACTCTTTGTTGCAGGCATTGACAATCCGCAACCCGCAGTTGAATTTCTGAGGAGTAAGGGATTTGATACGGAACTTAAGAAATATCCCGACCATCATACCTATACTTTGAAAGATTACGAAGAAATAAAACGTCTTGCGGGCAATGAGCGGCGGATAATCACAACGGAAAAGGATGCAGTAAGGTTGGAAGGCTCGGGGCTTACGTTCTGCGTTTTGAAGATAAGAAATGAAACAGATAATAACTTTTTAAACATTCTTAAAGATGAGTTACGAAGACATATCGGAAGCTAAAAATTACATAATGTCAAGAATTAACGGCGTACCGACAGTTGCCGTTGTCTTGGGAAGCGGACTTTCTCCTTTGGCGGAAGAAATAGAAAATCCGGTGGTAATTCCTTATAAAGACATTCCGCACTTTCCTGTCTCAACGGTAAAAGGTCATGCAGGAAATCTTATTTACGGCTCGCTGAACGGGGCAAATGTTTTGTGTATGCAAGGACGTTTCCATTATTATGAAGGTTATACGATACAGCAGGTAACATTTCCCGAAAGAGTGTTTGCACTGTTGGGTATCAAGACACTGATTGTTACCAATGCGGCAGGAGGAGTTAATAAAAACTTCAACTGCGGTGACATTATGTTAATCACCGACCATATAAACTTCATGCCTAATCCTCTTATAGGAACCAATGACGAACGTTTCGGCGAAAGATTTCCGTCAATGAACGAGGCTTACAGCAAAGAACTGAGAGCTGTTGCCTTGAATGCCGCCTCTGAGTTGGGAATAAGTTTGCAACAAGGGGTGTATGCTGCGGGTACAGGGCCGAGTTTTGAGACTCCGGCGGAATATATGATGTACCGCACGCTCGGTTGTTCGGCAGTGGGTATGAGTACGGTACCTGAGGTTATCGTGGCGGTACATTCGGGTATGGATGTGTTGGGATTGAGTGTTATAAGCAATGTTTTCAATGAACAGAGCAATGAACAGCAGACCCATACGGAAGTGTTGGACAACGTCAATGCTGCAGCCAAGAAGATGGTGTCATTGGTTAAGAACGTAATAGGAGCGTTAAGCAACAAGAAGTAAGGCCTCAGTGTTTAAAATCTAAGAGTTGTTATGCAGAATAAAAAGAATATTGCAGTATTGGGTTCTACGGGTTCCATAGGGACACAGACTCTTGACGTGATTCGTTTGCATAAGGATTTGTTTCAAGCGGAAATTCTCACTGCGGGAGCAAATGCCGACTTGTTGATACGTCAGGCTAAAGAGTTTAAACCTAACGCCGTCGTGATTGCAGACGAGAGCAAGTACAAGTATGTTTGCGATGCCCTGAAAGATGAAGATATTAAAGTATTTGCGGGAGATAAGGCGTTGGAGGAAGTTGTGGCTTTCAAGAGTGTGGATATTGTCTTGACGGCTCTTGTAGGTTTTGCAGGATTAAAACCTACCGTTGCGGCAATAAAAGCACACAAACCCATAGCGTTGGCAAATAAAGAAACGATGGTAGTTGCTGGCGAGTTGATAACACGTCTTGCCGCCGAAAACAATGTTCCCATTCTTCCCGTGGATAGCGAGCATTCGGCGATATTTCAATGTATTCAGGGCGAGTGGGACAATACAGTCAAAAACATACTTCTCACGGCTTCGGGAGGTGCATTCCGCGGCAAGAAGAGAGAAGATTTGGAAAAGATTACACCTCAGGATGCGCTGAAGAATCCTAACTGGACTATGGGGGCGAAAGTTACCATTGACAGTGCTACTCTTATGAACAAAGGGTTGGAAGTTATTGAAGCCAAGTGGCTGTTCGGTGTTGATACATCACGGATTACCGCCGTAGTGCATCCTCAGAGTATCATACATTCAATGGTGGAGTTTGAAGACGGTAGCATCAAGGCTCAGTTATCACGCCCCGATATGCGTTTGCCGATAATGTATGCTCTGTCGTATCCTCACAGACTGCCCACGCCGTCATTTGCGATGAATGTGTTTGATTTGACCGCCCTGACGTTTGAAAAACCCGACACAGAGACATTTCCTTGTCTTCTCTTGGCTTACGATGCGGCGCAAAAGGGCGGCAATATGCCGTGTATTATGAACGCTGCCAACGAGATTGCCGTGGCTGCATTCCTTAAAGGCAGGATTCCGTTCTTGAAGATAAGCGATATTATTGCAGATGCCATGGCTGCTTTCCCTCTTGTCAAGAACTGCACCCTTGACACCTACATCCAAACTGACAAAGAAGTAAAACAAAAACTGAAAGCTATGTATTAAAGAATTTATTTGTATCTTTGCAAATTCAAATTCAGTAACTAACAAATTAAAATATTACAACAAATGAAATTATTGGCACTTATGCTCAGTCTGTCGTTTCTTGTGTTGATTCACGAGGGAGGACATTTCTTTTTCGCAAGACTGTTTAAAACCCGTGTGGAGAAATTCTATCTTTTCTTCAATCCTTGGTTTTCCATATTGAGAGCAAAAAAGTTTGAAGGCAAATGGCATTTTTCTTTTTTCTCAAGTCAATCTCCCGAAGAGTTTGCAAAATATCCTGACAACACGGAATGGGGTATCGGATGGTTACCTTTCGGCGGCTATTGTTCAATTGCTGGTATGATAGACGAAAACAATACTGACGGAAGCAAACTTGCCAGTGAAGAACAACCATGGGAATACCGCAGCAAGAAAGCATGGCAAAGACTTTTGATTATTTCGGGCGGTGTGTTGGTAAATTTCATCGGTGCGTTGGTAATTTATTCGGCTATTATGTTTCATTGGGGAACGGATACATTACCTTTGAAAAACGTTCCGTATGGATATGATTACAATGCAACTGCACAGAAATACGGATTGCAAAACGGAGACTATATTCTTGCAATTGACGGCAAGGATATGTATGAAATGAAAGATGTTGTCAATGAATTGTTGCTTAACGGCGGAACTAATGTAAAGGTTTTGCGGGGAAATGACACTGCTATGGTTAAACTGTCTGACAGTTTTGCTAAAGAAATGATCGGGGCGGGAGAAAAACAGTTTGCCGTGCCGAGATTTCCTTTCGTTATCGGAGGATTTGCCGACAATTCGTTAGGAGAAAAAGCCGGATTGAAAGTTGGGGACAGTTTGGTTGCAATTAACTCTCAGCCAACGGCATCTTTCTTTGAGTTTAAGGCAAAACTTGCCCGTTATGTCAATGCTCCTGTTGTTATATCCTATTACCGTAATAATGTTTTGGATTCTGTAAAGATTAAGTTGGGACAGGATGGTATGATAGGCGCAGCTCCTAAAGATTTTTTGTCAGATGTCAAATATGACCACCATTCTTACGGATTTTTAGAGTCCATTCCTAAAGGTATTTCCTACGGAGTTGAAACTTTAGTGTCGTATGTAAAACAATTTAAGTTGGTCTTCTCAAAGGAAGGTGCCTCTCAATTGGGCGGATTCGGGACAATAGGAAGTTTATTCCCTGAGACATGGGATTGGTTGCGCTTTTGGACAATGACGGCATTCCTTTCAATAATTTTAGCATTCATGAACATATTGCCGATACCTGCTTTGGACGGCGGACATATAGTTTTCACGCTGTGGGAAATGATAACGGGAAGAAAACCGAGCGACAAATTCTTGGAAAGAGCGCAAATGGTGGGAATGATTCTCTTATTCGCACTTCTAATCTACGCCAACGGAATGGATATAGTGCGTTGGTTAGGCGGAAAGTTCTGATAAAAAAGTTAGTAATACATAATATGAAAATAACCACGCATAATAATTTACTAAAGTGCGCGGTTATTTTATTAATCTGTGTTATTAATTTAACTGGAAGTGATGATGTTAAATTAACTTCAATATTGCTGTTTCGTTAATCTTCACTTCAGGAGATAAAACATATTGAAGATTAGGTTTGATTACATATTCAAACTTTCCGTCAGTGAAGAAAAATATTGAAACCAGAAAATAAGCCGAAATAATGTTGTCATTACCGCTTGTATTCTTTAAAGGACGGTAAGTAAAACTAATAAACTCCTGTAAATCTTCGAATTTATATTCCTGTTTATTCAAAAACTGAGGCAAAGCAGTAGCTTCAAATGCAATAAAATTCAATAGCAATGAATTGGCTTTCATTTCTTCTTGACTGCTTTTAGTCGCAATTGTCGGGAATAATTTTTTTATACTATTGTTTTCGGTTAAAGCAATTCGCAAATCCACAAACTCTTTATCTTCTGCCTTAATATCTTTGTAACCTTCAAACTCTTTGTCAAAAACTGTCATCGCAAGAGTTTTTAAATCATCATCAATCTTTTGTTTGGCGAAAAAAGATGCAAACTTCTTGATTAAAGCCGTAGTTTTTCTCGTATAATTATCCATAAATTCAAAATTTTTGCAAATATAATATAAATTTTGATTTTGTAATCATTAAGAAACAAATAAATTTCCTAAACCTAAAAATACAATCTGCAATTTCCCGAGAACAAAATACCATTGCAACTCAAATAGACGGTACTGCACAAAACTACGGTATAAATACATAAAACAAAATTGCTGCGAGCAGCATTGGCGATATAGAATTATTGACTACTTATTTTACAGTACTAAAATAAAGTGCCGAATCATGAAATTGTTTTCTGAAAACATTTTACTCTTTTCAGAAAAGAATTTGCTAATTCGGCACTTTATTTTGATGATACGAAATCGCCGTTTCCGTTATTTTCTCTTCAATTTAAGATTTGCGTATAATAATTTTTTATTGTAATTTTGCAAAATAAATATTAGTAATATGACGGCGCTGGAGTTGCAACAAAAGAAAGAGATTTTTGTAAATCGTTTTATGAAAGTCAATAGCAATGAAACGGTTGATAGAGTTATTTTTTTCTTCAACAGAATAGAGCAAGGTATTGATGTTGAAGATATAGAATTTCCGTTCTTGAGGCCGAAGACTTATGAGGAGGCAATGGAAAGAATTGAATTATCTCAAAGACAAATTGCAAACGGAGAAGGTATTCCGTGGAAAGAGGCTCAGAAGAAATATTTTACAATTATAAAGAAATATGCTAAACATTGAAATTTGCATATTATTGATATTTGGGACACAAAACAAAGTGCAGAATCACTCTTAAACAGAATTTAATAACGGATAAAACAAATAAATATAATGGCATTATTAGAGATTAGGGATTTACACGTCTCAATAGGTGATAAAGAGATTTTAAAAGGGTTGAATCTTACGGTAAATAAAGGAGAAATCCATGCTATAATGGGACCTAACGGTAACGGAAAGAGTACTTTGGCTGCCGTTATCGCAGGAAATGACAAGTTTAAGGTAACTCAGGGCGAGATAATGTATAAAGGTATGGACCTTTTGGCAATGAGTGTTGAACAAAGGGCTTGCGAAGGAGTTTTCTTGGGATTTCAGTATCCTGTTGAGATACCCGGTGTTTCTATTACTAACTTTATGAAAACCGCTATCAACGAACAGCGCAAATACAAGGGATTAGACCCTATCAGTGCCAAGGATTTCCTTGCTCTTATGAAAGAAAAAGAAAAGTATGTTGAGTTATCATCTTCCCTTGCGGGCAGAAGCGTAAATGAAGGCTTCTCGGGAGGAGAGAAAAAACGCAACGAAATATTCCAAATGGCGATGTTGCAACCGACACTTAGCATTTTAGACGAAACGGATTCGGGTTTGGATATAGATGCTCTGCGTATCGTTGCCTCAGGAGTTAATAAGGTTCATACGAAAGACGATGCCGTTATTTTGATTACCCATTATCAAAGATTGTTAGACTATATCGTTCCCGACATTGTGGATATTCTTTACGAAGGACGCATAGTCAAAAGCGGAGATAAGGATTTGGCAAAGACCTTAGAGGAAAAGGGTTACGATTGGATAAGAAAAGAATTAGGTAATTAAGTTATTATTTTTCAATAAAGCCTATTCGTTATGACAAAACAAGATAATATTTGCGAATGTTTCGCATGCAATATACCTAATCTTGATACAATTAAGATAAAAAAGGAAAACGGAAGATTTACTGCCGAAGACAGCGCCGTTTTCAATTGTTTGAAAGAACAGATAAGTATAACTACTGACGCAGACAATCAATGTATCATCACCATTAAAGATAATGCCGAAATCTTGCGCCCAATTCAGATAATCAATCTGCTTGACGGAGAAAAGAATTCTGAAATAAATTCAACGACAACGATTATTGCGGGAGAAAACTCAAAAGTTACTTTCCTTTATTGCGATGATACTTTACCGAAAACCGAAGTGTCGGTTGCAAACACAATAAACGTTAAACAGAATCCTTATTCTGATGTTGCGTTTTATAAAATGGAGAACGTAAATAACCACACTGCCGTAAATTCTTCGCTTGTCTTTGATATGAACAGCGACAGCAGTTTAACTACTTTTTTCATTACTTTGAACGGTGGCAGATTAAAAAACAATATTTGCGTAAATTTCAACGGCGAACACTCATCTGCCGACCTTAACGGGCTGTATCTTATGGACCGTCAGCAAAGTGTGGAAACCGTTATGCGTGTTAATCACTACAAAAACTCATGTAAAAGCAACCAATTGTTCAAAGGAATTTTGGATGACGAAGCAAAAGCCAATTTCTTGGGACATATTTTGGTTGATTACGATGCTAAAGGAAATGATGCCAGACAAATCAACAACAATATCCTTCTTACCGACAAGGCAAAGGTGAATACGCGTCCTGTGTTGGAGATTTACAATGACGATGTGCAATGTTCTCACGGTGCAACCACGGGTCAGTTGGACGAACAGGCTCTTTATTATCTGCGTTCTCGCGGAATAGGACAAAAACAAGCGAAGATGCTTTTGATGAATGCCTTTTGCCAAAGCGTACTTGCCAAAAGCGGCATAGAAGAACTCAAAAACGGTCTTTCCGATTTGATAAAAAAACGTTTGGAAGGCGAGTTGTCAATGGAAAATCCGTTTAAAATAAGTTTATAATCCAATTCCTCTCACCGATGACAATATCTATTTACGGGAAAGTTCCGAAAAATCTGCAGGATAGGCTGCTTATCAAATCTTTGTTTGATGATTTGACAGCGACATACGGTAATATTCTTGTATGGCAACCTTTTTTTGAAGCAATCAGCGAATTGATTGAAGACAAATCAAAACTTAAGACATTTAATTCAAAAGAAGAAATAAAAGATTCTTCAAAAATTCTGCTGTCATTGGGCGGGGACGGAACAATGCTTGATACCGTTGATTACGTATTGGGAACTGATATTGCGGTATTGGGAATAAATCTCGGACATTTGGGTTTTCTGACAACGGCAGGCAGAAACGATATAAAGAATATTGTAAAACAGACCGCAAACGGCAACTTTACCATAGAAAAACGTCGATTGCTGCAAGCTGAATATTCGTTTGACTGTACGGGCAGGCGTTATGCCGTCAATGAAGCATGTTTTCTTTCAACTAACAGGGGAAGTATAATAGATTTGGAGGTATTTGTGAATGACAAATACGTATCTACGTTTTCGGGGGACGGACTTTTGATTGCTACACCTACAGGTTCTACGGCTTATTCTATGTCTGCAGGCGGTCCTATCATAACTCCAGAAAGCCAATGCCTGTGTCTTACTCCCATTGCGCCGCATAATCTTACTTTCCGCCCCGTAATACTTTCCGATGATGACGTCATAAAAGTCAAAATACCAAATTCGGACAACCCTTGCAAGATGTTGATGGATGGTTATTCGGTATTTGAACGTTCCGATGAGTATGTAATAATTCGCAAAGCCCCATATGATTGGAATCTTGTCAGATTGGAAGACCAAGATTTCTTTTTAGCTATAAGAAATAAGTTAATGTGGGGACAAACTCCGAAAAGACTTAGCGGAAATCTGTAAAAAGAAAAATAAGGTTTGATATTTAACACCTTAAATGAAAAAATATCAAACCCTATTCTAAAATTATTTATTCAGCAATTATTATAAAATAATTCTTTTTGCCTTTCTGAACAAGGATATACTTATTGTTCAAAAGGGATTCCGAATTTGTTACATACGCGTCTGTAATCTTTTCTTTGTTTATTGACAAAGAATTACCCTTTAGTTCTCTGCGTACTTCACCTTTTGAAGAGAGTATCTGCGTTTTCTCTGCCAATAAATCTATTACAGGAATACCTGCCTCTATTTCGGATTTAGCAACGCGGAACTGAGGAACTCCGTCAAAGACACTCAAAAACGTCATCTCGTCAAGTCTGCTCAATGATTCTTTTGTGCCTTTACCGAAAAGGATTTGCGAAGCCTCTATGGCGTTGTCATAATCCTCTTGGCTATGTACGCGTATAGTTATATCCTTTGCAAGAGTTTTCTGCAACAAACGGGCTTCAGGTTGTTTGTCATGCTCACTTTCCAAAGCTAATATCTCTTCTTGCGGAAGTAAGGTGAAGATTCGTATAAAACGTTTTGCGTCTTCATCGGACAGATTCAACCAAAACTGATAGAATTGATAAGGACTGGTTTTCTCTTTATCCAACCAAATGTTACCTTTTTCGGTCTTACCGAATTTCTTTCCGTCAGCCTTTGTAATCAACGGGCAAGTCAAAGCATAGGCTTCCCCGTTACAAACTCTCTTTATTAACTCTGTACCTGTTGTTATGTTACCCCATTGGTCAGAACCTCCGAGTTGCAGACGGCAGTTGTGATTTTGGTATAAGTATAAGTAATCGTAACCTTGCAATAACTGATAAGAAAACTCGGTAAAGGAAATTCCTGTTTCTATTCTCTTTTTTACGCTGTCTTTTGCCATCATATAATTGACGGTTATGTGTTTTCCTATCTCGCGTATGAAATCTATAAACGACCACTCCTTAGTCCAATCGTAGTTGTTGAGAATTTCGGCGTGATTTTCCGCACTTGCGTCAAAGTTTAAGAACTTTGAAACTTGTTTTTTGATACATTGCAAGTTGTGATTGATAGTTTCGGGAGTTAAAAGCACACGTTCGGACGATTTAAAGGAAGGATCGCCGATCATTCCCGTAGCTCCGCCCACTACAATCAAAGGTTTGTGTCCGCAAGCCTGAAAATGCGCCATTATCATTATACTTACCAAGTGTCCTATGTGAAGTGAGTCTGCGGTAGGGTCAATTCCTACGTAAGCAGTCTGCATTCCTTTTTTCAATTGTTCTTCTGTTCCCGGCATTATGGTGTGAATCATTCCTCTCCACCGTAATTCTTCTGCAAAATCTTTCATTTGTACCGTTGTCTATTATATTAGTTATACCTTTTATTAATTACAAAAATTGAAGTGCGATAGCGGGAGAATTGCCCGTGCGGCTCGCACCTGCAAAGTTACGACTTTTTATTTTAACTGCAAATTTCGGTAGGATAATATATGCTTTTACTATGCTAAAATCTGTATTTTATATCATTTGTTGAGATGTTGAAAAATAGATACTTACAATCATTAAAATAAAGTGCCGAATCAGTAAATTCTTTTCTGAAAAGAGTAAAATGTTTTCTGAAAACAATTTCGTGATTCGGCACTTTATTTTGATGGATTTAAATTGCCTGTGCGGCTCGCACCACTTTATTTTAAGGACTCTAAATAAGGCGTTAAGAATGTTAAATAGAATGTTTATAAATATTAAAGTTTAGGTTTTTAAATGCTTTTTAGTCGTAGTATTCTATTGTATGAATAACCATCTGTGTGGTATTGTCTTTCTGAGGTATGATATAAACAATACAATTGCCTTTATTATCAAGTTTCATCAACAATTCATCTTTATTACCATCGCTGTAGATAAATGTTTCTGTGGTTTTGTTACTGTTATATGTTATGTTGATAGTTGTTGTCAGTGTATTACCGTAGTAATATTCTGTTTTTACAAGTTTATCTCCGCTATAAAAATACTTTGTTGATGCTTTATAATCATTTTCCGCCTCTTCTACTTTTTGTAATCTATTATTCTTATCATAAATATAGTTAATAATACTACCTTTAGAGGATTTTTGTATCAAATTACCTTTGTTATCATAAATATAAGTACAGCTATCTTGACAACGGGCAGAAGTATCTTCTGGAAATTTCATATAGAAATTGCTTTCCGTCATATTCTTTTCAGAAAATCTGTATTTAGTAAAATAATATATACTTGTGTCTTGTCCGACTAACTGAATAGCTGCAAGAGCGTTGCCTTTTCTGTCGTATTTTATTATATGTCTGCTGCCGAACTGGAATTTATTGTCATTACCTCTGAAGAAACTCAAAATTTCCTGTGTTCTGTTTCCGAAAGTATTAAACCTGCTTATCTGGTAATCTGTTCCGATTTCCTTATTATATACCATATAAAAGTAACAATGCTGCTCGGTGTCAAATTCCATATAATACGTACGTTTTATTTCACCTTTACCGATTGTATCTGTAGAAATACCGTCTTTTATATACCAGTCTATACGCCAAGATTTGATTTTACCGTTCAAATTGTACCCGAAACTTTCGGCATAGAACTTAACATC
Source organism: Bacteroidales bacterium (assembly GCA_017480245.1). Lineage (GTDB taxonomy): Bacteria > Bacteroidota > Bacteroidia > Bacteroidales > P3 > Scybalousia_A. Next base: position 154,560 of record JAFVBA010000010.1, read on the forward strand.
ATTTCCTTTGACTGAAAAATTGCACGTTGTTTGCTTAAACGTATCTATATTTGTAGTAAAAAGGTGGATATATTCCTTTCCTTCATTTGAAAAAGTAGTATCAATCTGAAAATTCTTTAAATCTTCAAGATGATACAGCTTTGCGTCTTCAAAAAATACGTTTTCGTCAAAATTTTTACACGAAACAAAAAACAAAAGTAATACATTGATTGCACAAATCCAAGTTATAACAGAATTATGTTTCATAGTACATTAATTTTCGTCAAATGTATCACAATTTTTTGACATATTGTATTTCAATAATATAGAAAAACAATAATAAAACAGAATTTTAATTTATTCTATCGTAACAACCGTGCTGTAAATAGGTGTATAAGCATCTTTTCTTACGGAAATCTCGTACTCTCCTTTGGATAGATAAAATTCCGTTGCCTCTGCATTCCACTCACGGAAAGAATCGTTGTCAAGAGTTATATGCACGGATTCGTTTTCGCCTTTATTTATGAACTTTTTATCAAAACCCCTTAAGTTTATTTCATTTGTTGCGTAATCGGAATAAAGTTTCTTTACATAGACTTGCACAACCTCGCTACCGTTATAGTTACCAGTGTTGGTTATATTGCAATCCACACTTACCGTTACGCTGTCCGTACGGTTGTTATTCACTTTCACTGAGAAATTACCGTAATCAAATGTGGTGTAACTTAATCCGTAGCCGAAAGGATAAAGAGCTTTTGCGTTGCCTTCAAGATAATCGCTGCGGTTTGCAACTCTTTTGGTGTTGTAATAGCAAGGCAATGCCCCGATGTCTGACGGGAAGGAGATGGGAAGTCTTCCCGAAGGCGAGAAACGATCACCGGCGAAAATAACATCATATATCGCCCAACCGCCTTGCGCTCCGGGGTAGAAACATTCAAGAATTGCATCGCAATATTCCCTAACTTCCGTAAGGATAAGCGGTCTTCCGTTAATTAATACCAATACGATAGGTTTGCCAAGCGAATGTAATTCTTTTAAAAGTTGTTTCTGCACGCCCGCAAGTTCTAAGCAACTACGGTCAAAGCCTTCGCCTGCGGTAATATCGGATATTGTGTTGTTTGCAACCTTTGCCGCACCCGTGTTTTCGTATTCTACGGTTTCGTAACGTGAAGACGAACCTCCCAAACACAGAACGATTACGTCAGATTGCTTAGCCGCTTCAACAGCATCGGCAAATCCTGTCGTGGAAGTGTCTTTTATTGAACAGCCTTTCGCATACAATATTTTAGAATTACTATATGTCTCTAAAGGAGAGGCAAACGAATTTTCAAATGCCTGCCTTACAGTAATAACTTCGCTTTTTGAAACAGGACCGGTGTAATCGCCTAACATATTATATATATTGTCTGCATTAGGACCTATAACCGCTATCGTTTTTACTCTGTTTGTGTCCAAAGGAAGAGTATTGTTTTTGTTTTCCAGCATAACTATGCTTTCAGCAGCGAAATGAAAATTACTCAATTGCCAATCTGAAGTCGTAAATTCCCTGTCGTTATGAATAGTTTGGGTAAAAAAGGGATTGTCTATAAGTCCGCAGGCGAATTTTTGGTACAACACTTTTCTGACAGCGTCATTTATTCTTGCGGTATCAACATCCGAGAGATTATTATAAAAATCCGTTGCACTCAAATCCAAATCCACGCCTGCGTTTATTGATTTCTCCGCCGCCTGTTTTAAATCTTTTGCCACTCCGTGCGAGAGTAATCCGCCTATGGAGTGAAGATCAGAGATTACTATGCCGTCAAAACCCCACTGAGTGCGCAAAACATCTTGCAGAAGATAGGAATTCATGGAACAAGGTACGCCGTCAATTTCGTTATATGCCGTCATAACCAGTTTTGCTCCTGCATTTATTGATTTTTTAAACGGAGGCAGTATATCGTTGTGCAATTCCCGTCTGCCGATATGCGCACTGCCTGCATTGTGTCCGCCTTCCGATATACCGTAAGCGGCAAAATGTTTCAGCGTTGGCAATAAACGTCTTTTCCTATCGCCGTAAGAATCCGTTAAACCCTGAACAAAAGCCGATCCCATCTCACTTGCCAAAAACGAATCCTCTCCATAAGTCTCTTCAACGCGGCTCCAACGGGCGTCTCTTGCCACATCAACCAAAGGACCGAAGCAAATATTAATTCCTTGCCACTTTGCATCCAGTCCAATCAAAAAAGCAATATGCTGAACATACTCTTTATTCCATGTAGAAGCCTGTCCGATACCCGTAGGATAGACTGTACCGTCTGCTTGCATGATGCCGTGCATACATTCTTCGGCAATAAACATCGGAATTCCCAAACGGGTGGAATCAATCATATATTTCTGCAATTGATTGACGCCCTTGGCAGCCAAACTCGGCGTTAAACCGCTTTCAAGTGTCTTCCCGCTCCAAGGATCTGCGCGGAAAAATCCCCAAAGCGACCCCATTTTCTTTTCTTGTATGGTTTTGCGGGCGTAAGATGTCAAAAAAATGTCGGTATCCTGCCTTTCGTAATACTGCCATCCCAAATCCATAAGCAGTTGTCCCTGTTTCTCTTCAAAAGTCATCTGATTGAGCAAATCTTCCACGCGTTTATCAATCGGTTGCGAGGAATCCTCAAAGACATCCATCTTATTATTTTTGTTATAATCGATATAAGAAGATTGTTTTGTGTTTTTCTGACCGTAGGAACAGAAGACGACAAACAAAGAAGCGATAAGAATTATTTTTTTCATAGTATGTGCAAATTAAAGCGCAAAAATACAAAAAAAGAACCACATTTTAGAAAATGCAGTTCTCAAAAAGTTTAATCAAATTATGAAAAAGACAATTATTTTACTATTCTTGTGCCGCACGAATCGTTACCTAATTGTGCTGCGTCGGTAATTATGCATTGTTTTCCGCCGTTTTTAACAAAGTAAAGGGCTGCCCGTATTTTCGGAGCCATACTTCCTTCTCCGAATTGGCCTTCCTCAAGAAGTTTTTCCGCTTCTTGTACTGTTAATACGTCCAATGCCTGTTCGTTTTCCTTACGGAAGTTGATATAAACCTTATCAACATCGGTCAGAATGTAGAATTCGTCAGCCTGAATTGCGACAGCAGTAACTGCACTTGCCAAATCCTTGTCAATAACAGCCTCAACACCCTTGATTTGTCCGTTTTCCTCAATCACAGGTATGCCACCGCCGCCGACAGTTACGATAATATTACCGTCTTGTGCCAATTGCTTAACCAAATCAACGTTTTCAATTGTCAAGGGGACGGGAGAAGCAACAACTTTGCGCCATCCTCTGCCTTTAGCATCCTCTTTGAACTGCGCACCTGTGGATTTTGCATATTCTTCTGCGCTTTCCTTAGTATAATATGGTCCTACAGGTTTGGTAGGATTGGAAAAACCTTTATCATTCTTATCAACTGTAACCTGAGTAAGCAACGTAACGACATTTCTTTTAACATTCATTTTATTCATTACGTTTCTCATGCACATATCTATCAAATATCCGATACTGCCTTGCGTTTGCGCTACGCAATAATCCAACGGCATATCTTCAACTTGGAATTTCTCTTTACCAGCTTCATTTTGCAGCAAAATATTTCCTACTTGCGGACCGTTGCCGTGTGCAATCACCACATTGTAATCATTCAACAACTTTCCTATTTGTTCAGTTGTTTGATTTACGTTCTGTATTTGTTCTTTATATGTTCCTTTTTGTTCGCTTCTAAGGAGAGCATTTCCTCCCAAAGCCACAACTGCTAATTTTTTCATCTCAATATACTATCTTTAAAAAAGAAGTTGCAAAGATAAATAAAAGTTTTATTCTGACAAGTATTTTATTCAAAATATTTTTTCGGCACGTTAAAATCTGCATACTCTAAACTATTTTTCTAAAACGGCGTTTAATTTTTCTGACTCGCCGAAAAAAGAAATTAAAATGCGATAATGGTATCTGAATAAGAAGAAAAATTCCTAAATTTGCACCTTAGAAATTAACCGAATAACATCATATAAAATGAAAAAGACAAGAAAATCAATACCTATCACCATTATTTTAGTTGTTTTGACCTTTGCCTTTGTTTTGGTATCGTGCGACACCGACGATTGCTTTTCTAACGACAATTATAAGTCTTTAAAAACCGAAAAAGCTGCACCCGGAACACAGCCTATCGTAGAAACAGATTGTTAATTGAGAAATTATAACCATTAAAAAACATAAAAATAAAATGAAAAAAGTTTTTGCAACATTATTGTTTGCTGCCGCAGGAATATTGTCCTTTATTTCCTGCTCAAAAGGCGGCAATACGGAAACTTCTACGGAAAAAGAAGAAGTAAAAGAGAGTGTAGTTTATATGACAAATGAAATCACTCCTGAAAGTCTTGTTAAGATTTACGAGGCATTAGGAGTTACGGCAGAGGGAAGGGTAGGCGTTAAAATATCTACCGGAGACGGTAAAGGTATTCACGCATTAAGTCCCGATTTGATTGCACCTTTGGTAAATAAATTGGGTGCTAATATCATTGAATGCAACACTGCATACGCGGGAACCCGCCATACATCCGAATTGCATCACAAGACAATAACCCAACATGGCTATGACAAGATAGCAAAAGTTGATATTATGGACGAAGAAGGCGAAATAAAACTTCCGATAGCAGACGGTAAGCATTTGAAATATGATATCGTCGGCTCACATATTGACAATTATGATTTTATTGTCAATCTTGCTCATTTCAAAGGTCATCAAATGGCCGGTTTTGGCGGAGTTTTGAAAAACCAATCCATAGGTTTCGGTTCTACTAACGGAAAAGCCTACATTCATTCTGCAGGTACTTGGGAGAAGATGGAAGATTTGTGGGAAAAACACGTTGCTGCCCAAGATGATTTCACTGAATCAATGGCAGAAGCCGCAAAAGCAATTGCCGATAAGTTCAAAGGTAAAATTGTTTATATTGCTGTTATGAACAATATGTCTATTGATTGCGACTGCAATGCCAATCCTGCTGAACCGTTGATAAAGGACTACGGCGTTTTGGCTTCTACCGACCCTGTTGCGTTGGATAAAGCTTGTTTGGACATAATATATAATATGGAAGTAACGGAAGACAATAATACCAAACCGTTAATTGAACGTATTGAGCAACAAAAAGGCGCCCATATCCTTGATTACGCCGAGGAAATAGGACTTGGAACTCAAAAATACACAATTAAAAAGATAGACTAAACAAGTTAGTTAAAGAAAACCGCAATTAATTGAGTTATCTCTTTTGATTTAACGGTTCAATATCCCAAAATATGATGCCTTATTGCAAAAAAATGACGCTTTAAGGCATCTTTTTTCTGCCCCTTGCGAAAAGAATTTGAAAAAAACTCTTTTTTTACCTCAAAAAAACTGTTTTTTCTGAATAAAAAAACTCTTTTTTTGAAAATAATTTGCGAAAGGGCGGCGGCAAGATGTCCGAAGGCGACGAAATAAACGAAAAAGGCATCAAGAACTTTGTATAACAGATTGAAGAAAAGAGAAATCAAAATAAGGAGAACTCTGTAAATTATTTTGTTATTAAGTCAGGAATTTGTAATTTTGCACCTGAATATAAAAATATCATAGATTATGTTAGTCGTTACGGAAGACAATTTTCCAAATGGTCTGAAAAAATATCTGTCTTTGGCAGAAAAAGGCGAAGATGTCCGTTTTAAGAAGGGCAATAACCTGTTCTTTAAAATAGTTCCTGTTTTTCAAGAAACGACAGAAGAAGAAACAGACCCGACTTGTATGACAAAAGAAGAATTTTAGGCAAATGAAAATAAAATTATCGGATAATATTTGGTTTAGGTGTGCAGTTGTTTCTGCCGTTTTTATATTGTTGAATATAATTTTATGGTATTTTGACGAATTTTTAGGATTAAGTTTGACGTTTTTACTATTATTTTTGACAATTCCTGCAACTGTTATCAGTATTATTGCTCTTTGTCAGTCTTTTTCCTTTAAAACACACAGGCATACGGCAGTTTTTTCTCTTAATATGTTGAATATTATTCTTATTGCAGTATTTTACTTTGCAATATTGCCGCACCGTGATTGCGATGAGTACATTATGGAGGATAATTACACAAAGCATTATGCAGAAATGTCGGAATTGAAGAATTATTTCAAAAATGCAATTGACAGAAACAAATCCGTAAGAATGGAATGGTCGTTAAAATACAATACAAAGATAAAAGATTATGATTCATTGGGCTTAACAAAACAAGAAGTTAAGACAATAAAGAAGAAATTACGCAAAATAAACTGCCAAGGTATAGAAGGTGGAAAACATAATGTAAAGATATTGTTTAAAAGAGTTGATTCTGGAGTTTATTATTACAATTTAAGTGATTCTGTCTTTGATTTGCAACAGATAAATAAGATAAAAAAGGATTGCAGTAGCATATTGCTTAACGACAGTGTGTATTTCTCCCGAGTTGGTGGCGCAATAGGAAATTATTGCTTTGAAAATAAGGCGGAGTTTGAGAAAAGATAGCAATCAAGCAAAGAATAATAAATGTTTTTAGGCAAATGAAATCGGAGTTATCAAATAAATATTGGTTTTTATTCGTACTTAGTTGTCAGATTGTACTGATGGCGTTGATTATATTATGGTACGTTAATGAATTCTTAGGATTTATGATAGCGGCATTGCTATTATTCTTCTCTATTCCTGCATTTGTAATAAGTATAATCGGATTTTGTCAGTCCTTTTCCTTTAAAACAAAATTTCATTGGTGGATTTTTGCTTTCGGATTGGCAAATCTGTCCCTTATTGTAATATATTCTCTTGCTATGTCGCCGCAAAGAAAATGTAATGCCTACATTATGGAGGAGCATTACTATAAATATTCCGACAAAATGTTTGAATTAAAAGATTATTTCAATAATGCAATAGACGATTCTTGTTATTTGGTTTTGGAATTTGACAAAGGGAAACTTGATATGATTATTTACAATAAAAATTCGGAAGAACTACGGGACAATCCTGACTCTTTGTTGAATTTAGCAGGCATAACAAAACAGGAACTTGGCACAATAAAGCAAAAACTTGAAGAAATAGAGTGCATCGGCGTACAAACAGGATTCAATGATACGAGAATATGGTTCAGAAGAGTGGGATGGGCATTGTATGGTTACTGTTTAAGTGATTATGTTTGGACAGAAGAACAGCAAGAACGTATAAAAATGAATCCGATATCTGTTGGATTTAATGACAGTGTGTATTTCTGGCATGCAGGCGGAGCAGTAGGTTCGGATAATTTCCCAGGAAAAGAAGAATTTGAGAAAGTAAAACTCAAAGAAAAGACCTCAAAATGAAAAAATTTGATGAAAATTTTGGTGGATTGGGAAAAAGTATGTAATTTTGCAAACTCAAATTTTCAGGTGGAAAAGAGAGTAAGATAAGTTTAGATAATAATATAAAAAAGTATAAAGACATGTCAAGAATTTGTGAAATAACAGGAAAGAGAGCACAGAATGGTAACAGAGTTTCACACTCTAACATCAAGACTAAAAGAAGATTTAATCCTAATTTGCAGGTTAAGAAATTCTATATCCCAGAGGAAGATGCATGGATTACTCTTAAAGTCAGTGCAGCAGGAATGCGTACAATAAATAAGAAAGGTATTATGGCTTGTTTGGATAACGCTTTACAAAAAGGTTACATCCAATACTAAAGTTCTTATTTAACGGAACAGAAATTATAAAAGGCTGTTAGAAAATTACCTCTGACAGCCTTTTTTCGTTACTTAACTGTAATATTTGGTGATTTTGTTATGGCAAATTCAGTATCTGCAATACCGCAATCAAAAAAACGTATCGGATTTATTGATGCTATGCGCGGAATGACGATGTTCCTTGTTGTCGTTGCCCATGTTATGACATTCGGATTAGGTATCAATGCAGAGAAATCCGTACTGGGCAGCGTACTTATTACATTCCGTATGCCCGTTTTCTTTCTTATAAGCGGTTTTGTGGCATATAAATCTTTGGAAAAATACACTTCGTCTTTTTATTTGGCGACTTTGTGGAAGAAAATCCTGATTTTACTTTTACCGACAGCCGTTTTCTTTTCCTTACTTTACTTTCTAAGAGGACATAATCCGATAACGGAATTTCTTTCTAACGGATTTGTGGAATATTGGTTCATGATGGTTTTGTTAGAAATCTTTTTAATCTACTTAACCGTCAATTTCCTGTGCCGAAGTTTAAAACTCAATGAGAAGATTGTTGATATTACTCTTTTGATTTTAGTTTGCGTTGCATGGTATCTGTATTTTAATAAATTCTTTTATATAAATACAGGAACAAGACGGATATTCTCCGTAGGCAAACTTGTAAATTATTTTCAGTTTTTTGTTCTCGGTACATTTTTCCGCAAATATTGGACGCAGATTTACGGATTTATGAAAAAAGATTGGGTAAAAGCTCTTGCAATCGTACTATTTACCGCCGTGATGTTAGTTATTTGGAATACGAAATGGACTTCCGCTAATATATTATGGTATAAAATTTTGCACGATGAGGTTGTCAGATATTTGGGATTGGCAGTCTTTTTCCTGTTATTTATGAATGCTGAGACGTATTTTGAAACGGATAAAAAGTTTTCTCACCTTTTGAAATTTATAGGTGAAAGGACGATGGATATTTACCTTATACATTATTTCTTTTTGCCTGACATTAAATTTTTGCACGATGTCTTCGCTACAAACGGGAATATTGCTTTGGAGATTGCACTTGTTACCGTTATGTCTTCGTTGATTATTGCCGTAAGTTTAGGTGTAAGTTATATTTTGCGTCAAAGTAATTTCTTAGGGCATTACCTTTTCGGCGCAAAGCGTAATTAATGAAAAATAAAAACACAACAGAAATGAAAACATACTCATTTGATTTTCCTTACAGGATAAAATATTATGAGACTGACAAGATGGGATACGTTCATAACAGTAATTATTTCCGTCTTTTTGAAACAGGACGAGAGGAAACGATGCGTCATTGCGGCCTTTCCTACGATGATATAGAGAAAATGGGCGTTATGATGCCGTTAATTGAGCAATTCGCCCACTATTATCAACCCGCACATTACGATGATAACGTAATAATCCGTACAACCGTGATGGGAATGCCGCAAGCAAAGATAGAATTTCATTATGAAGTGTTTTCAATAAAAAATGATAAGAAGATACTTCACTGCAAAGGGTGGAACAAACTGTGTTTTGTGGATGAAAAAACAAGAAAACCCCAAAGATGTCCGAAATTTTTGACCGAGATTTTGGAAAAAGTCTTAACGGAATAAAATAATAAAGTATAAATTTAATCAATTATAGATTCTTATATCTAACATTTTGCCGCAAAGTTTTATATACTGCATCTTTTATTTTATAATCACAAGAAAACTTTGCGACAAGATGTTTTATTATAATAACCCATTAATTAAAAATACTGTTTTCTGAAAATTATCTACAGTTTTCCTAAAAGAACATACTACAAAAGCACTTCATCTCCAACAATTCAACAACTAACAAACTAAAGTTGCGTAATTTCTTGGAGACTCGTCTTTTTATGTTTTGGAAATAATGTTTTGGAGTTTTCTATTCTTCGTTTTCTAATTTGTTTATCTTATCCCGTAAAATAGATGCAGTAATATAATCTTCTTTTTCAATAGCGTCTTTAAGCAAATCTTGTAACATATTAACGCCAAATATAGATAGGTTATCAATATTATCAATTGTACTGCCAGATGCTTCAATTACATTTTCAGAAAAGAACTTGCAATAATCAAATCCCGCAATATCCATTATTTCTTTTGTAGCGTATATAGGACAATCGCACCGTAAAGCTAAATTTATTGCATCTGATGGTCTCATATCAAAAGTTTCTTCTTTATTTGTATCATCTATTACCGCAAGTGCATAGAAATTTCCGTCAAAGAATTTATTTATTATAACCTCTTTTAGTTTCAAAGAAAATTTATCCATAATTGTTTTAAAAACATCATAGGTCAGCGGTCTGGGAGAAGAAATTTTATCAATAAATACAGCAATATTATCCGCCTCTTGTTCTCCTATTGAAATATCCAGCGCCCTTGCACCGTCTTTTTCAAGAAGTATTATATCATAAAATGTTTTTATTCTTGATGCTTTTAAATCTTTTACTATCATTTTTAATTTTTCCATTTCCAAATCACTTTTAATATTTTTATTTAACGTAAAAAAGTAAAAAAAGGTTGCATAAAAAAGATTTTTATCAATTTTTGCGATTTTTTTATTGCGTTTTAATGAAAAATCTCTAAATTTGCAAATGCGTTTGTCTGAAAAACAACGGACAATTATACAAAACTACTTAGTACTGAAAATAAAAATAAAAACATATAATACAATGAAAAGATTAATCACATTACTCGTATCGCTCGCCACTGCAAGCACTATGTTTGCAAGCGAAGCAGACTTGGTAATCCCTGATGCTATTCACGAATTCGGTTTCTTGCATTGGGGATTTTTGGTAACGGTACTCGGCTTTCTGTTCGGTATGTACCATTTTATTAAAACAAAAAAATTGCCTGTCCATAAGAAGATGTTGGAAATAGGTGAAGTTATTTACAAAACATGCTCCACTTATTTGAAACAACAGGGCAAGTTTTTGGCGACACTGTTTATATTTATAGGTATTATCGTGGCAATTTACTTTGGGGGGTTGGCTGAAAACAATGCAGGTATCGGAGGCGTATTACTTATTTTGTTTTGGACGGTTGTCGGAATCTTGGGGTCGTACGGTGTTGCCGCTTACGGAATCCGTATGAATACTTTCGCAAATGCAAGAATGGCTTTCGCTTCATTGAGAAAACAACCTCTAAAGTTATTGAATATTCCGTTGAATGCAGGAATGTCAATCGGTGTAATGTTGGTTTGCGTGGAATTATTCTTGATGTTAATAATTCTTCTTTGCATGCCGACCCATTTAGCAGGCAGTTGCTTTATCGGATTTGCGATAGGAGAAAGTTTAGGTGCCTCAGCATTGCGTATAGCAGGCGGAATCTTTACTAAGATTGCCGATATTGGCTCAGACTTAATGAAAGTTGTCTTCAAAATAGGCGAAGACGACCCAAGAAATCCCGGAGTTATTGCCGATTGTACGGGAGATAACGCAGGAGATTCAATAGGCCCGACAGCAGATGGCTTTGAAACTTACGGCGTAACGGGAGTTGCCTTGGTATCATTTATATTGCTTGCGGTAAAAGACCCGATGATGCAAAGGGATTTGCTTGTTTGGATATTCTCTATGCGTATCCTTATGGTGATTACTTCAGTTGTTGCATTCTGGATTAATAACGGTATCTCAAAAGCAAAATACAGCAAAACGGAAGACTTAGATTTTGAAAAGCCTCTTACAAATCTTATTTGGATTGCATCAATTCTTAGTATAGCAGTTACATTTATCGTATCTTATTTCCAACTTGGTCATTTGGGTAACGGATTGTGGTGTTTGTTGGCTTCAATTATTTCATTGGGAACAATAGGCGCTGCGGTAATTCCTGAAATCACCAAAGTATTTACTTCTCCGCACAGCGGACATGTACAAGAGGTTGTAAAGGCCTCGCATCACGGCGGAGCATCATTGAATATCCTTTCGGGATTTGTTACCGGTAATTTCTCAGGATTCTGGACGGGATTGATATTTGTAATACTTATGTTCTTGTCTTATGTATTGAGTGTAAATATTACAGATTCCATGATGTCATATCCTGCGATCTTTGCATTCGGATTAGTAGCCTTCGGAATGTTGGGCATGGGTCCTGTAACGATTGCGGTAGATAGTTACGGACCTGTAACAGACAACGCACAGAGTGTATATGAACTTTCCTTGATTGAGGACGAACCTAACAAGGATGAAGAAATTGAAAAAGAATTCGGCTTCAAACCTGACTGGGAAAAGAGTAAATATTATTTGGAACAGAATGACGGCGCAGGCAATACATTTAAAGCAACTGCAAAACCTGTTCTTATCGGAACGGCAGTCGTAGGTGCAACAACGATGATATTCTCCATTATCTTGGTAATACAAAACGTTTTGGGAGTTAATCCATCCGAGATATTGAATTTGCTTAACCCTTATACAATCTTAGGATTTATCCTTGGCGGTTGCGTTATCTATTGGTTTACTGGTGCATCCACACAAGCAGTTACCGTTGGTGCTAACCGTGCAGTGGCATTTATCAAAGACCATATCAAACTTGACCCTAACGCTCCTAAGAAAGCTGACCCTAAATCCAGTGTTGAAGTTGTTAAGATTTGTACTCAATACGCACAAAAGGGAATGTGGAACATCTTCTTGGCTATTTTCTTCTTTGCATTGGGATTTGCATGCCTTGCATCACCTGCAGGTATCGGCGGAAGCAATGCTGTAAGTTTGTTTGTTTCTTACTTGATTTCTATTGCCATGTTCGGTTTGTTCCAAGCCGTATTTATGGCTAACGCAGGTGGAAGTTGGGACAACAGCAAGAAAGTTGTTGAAGTTGATTTGGCTTTGAAGGGAACTGATTTGCATGATGCTTCGGTTGTAGGCGATACTGTCGGCGACCCATTCAAAGATACGTCTTCGGTTTCCTTAAATCCTATCATCAAATTCACGACTTTGTTCGGATTGTTGGCAATGGAGATGGCTATCAGCGAAAGTTTTAGAGATATGGCGCCGTATTTCGGAGTTGTATTCGTACTTGTAGCAATCGTATTCGTATGGCGTTCATTCTACAAGATGAGAATTGACGACACTATGGAAAATATTGTTAAACAATACAAGAAATAGTGTAATAAAAAGTAGATAAAATGTAATATCTCGTGTATTACGTTTTGACAGTGTGCAATACAGATAAATGAAATGAGTATTGCACACTGTATTTTTATATAAGAACTCAGTACTTTGACAAATTATCATTTTAAAAATTCATATTATTATATTAAAGTATAATTTTGCATAAATAATTTGAAGATTTAATTTTTTGAAATATAGTAGTGTTTTCTTCACTTTTTCATTGATTTTTTTTGTTTGTTAAATATAAAATCGTAACTTTGCGTTCTGTTTCAAGAGACTAACTTTAAATATTATATGTTATGAATAACCATTACACCCCCGTTACTGCGAAAGAGGCAGTTCAAGTGATAAAATCGGGAGACCACGTTCATTTGGCGTCAGTTTCCGCTTCGCCGCAGTGTTTGATAGAAGCGATGTGCGAAAGAGGCAGAAACAAAGAATTTCAAAACGTTTATGTCCATCATCTTCACACCGAAGGTCCTGCACCTTACGCTTCGGAAGAATTTGCAGGCGTTTTCCAACACAATGCTTTCTTTGTAGGAAAAAATGTCCGCAAAGCAGTTCAGTCAGGTTTCGCAGATTATATCCCAGTTAATCTCGTAGATACCCAAAGGTTATATCGCGACGGAGTGTTGCCTTGCGACGTGGCAATGATTCAAGTTTGCCCGCCTGACGAGCATGGATTCGTTTCTATGGGTACGAGTGTTGATGCAACGTTGGCTGCAGTGGAAAAAGCGCATGCGGTTATTGCGGTGGTTAATCCTAATGTACCGAGAACATTCGGCGACAGTATTATCCCGATGTCAATGATTGATATTTTCGTAGAAGATGACAGCCCTGTAATGGAAGCCCCTGTTGCACAGCCTGACAGCATTCAGGACGCAATAGGAAGACACGTTGCCGAGTTGATTGATGACGGAGCGTGCTTACAGATGGGTATCGGAGCGATTCCTAATGCCGTTCTTACGCATTTGGGAGACCACAAAAACTTGGGTATACATACCGAGATGTTTTCTGACGGCGCTTTACCGTTGATAGAAAAAGGTATTATCAACGGTACTGAAAAAATAATGAACCGCTCACGTGTTGTCGCTACATTTGTTATGGGAACAAAGAAGTTGTATGATTTTGTAAATGATAATGCAATGGTAAGATTGATGGACGTAGGCTATACCAACGATCCGCGAATCATTGCATCACAAACGAAAATGACGGCAATCAATTCTGCATTGGAAATAGACATAACAGGACAGGTTTGCGCAGAATCAATAGGAACTAAATTCTTCAGCGGCATAGGCGGACAAATTGACTTTGTTACCGGTGCTGCATTGTCAAAAGGTGGAAAGAATATAATGGCTATGCCTTCCGCAACCAGCAGAGGAGAAAGCAAAATTGTACCTACGTTGAAAGAAGGGGCAATTGGCGGAGCTCCGCGCAGTATGTTGCATTGGATTGTAACGGAATACGGTGCTGTTTATGTATATGGAAAGAGTTTGCAGGAAAGAGCGAAGTTGCTTATCTCTATTGCACACCCTGACCACAGAGAAGAATTGGAGAAAGCGGCATTTGAACGTTACGGTTCGCACTTTGTATATATAGAAAAGGCATAAATATTTTTAAAACGACACTTTAAGAGAATGATTCCGAAAAAGAATTTACTAAAGTGCCGTTTTATTTTTTGATATGCCTTGTTATTCAAATAAACAATAATCTTACAATTATCCAATCACACAAGAGTAATGCAAAAACGGAATTATTCCGAATATTTTAATATCTTGGCACTTTTGCTTATCATCACGGCGGCATTTGTTCTGCGTTTGTACAGATTTTTTGACATTCCTTTTACGCACGATGAGTTCAGCGCATTGTCAAGAACGCATTTCAATAATTTTCATGACTTGATAGAGAAAGGTGTTGCCATTGACGGACATCCTCCTTTGATTCAAATTTTCTTATATTACTACACGCAACTTTTCGGTTATGAAGAATGGGTGGTGAAGTTGCCCTTTATTTTGACGGGATTGCTGAGCGTCTTTTTAACTTATAAAATTGCTTTAAAGTTGTTCGGAAATACATCCGCCTTATTAAGCAGTACGGTTATGGCATCAACAGAGTTTGCCGTGATGTACTCACAGATTGCACGCCCTTATGTAAGCGGAATGTTCTTTTGTCTTTGCGCAGTTTATTTTTGGATTAATATTATAAGGGAATATGAAACCAAAACTCTGAGAAATGCAATCGGTTTTGTGTTATCTGCAACTGCTGCCGCCTATACACATCATTTTTCATTGTTGCTTATATTCTTTATAGGCATAAGCGGATTGTTTATAGTAAAGAAAGAAGACATTGTGAAATATCTACTGTTGTGTTTAGCAATAGTAGTATTGTATATTCCTAATGTACCGATTATCCTTGCACAGTTAAAAATGAAAGGAGTTGGAGGGTGGTTAGGCGCTCCGCATTGGGATTTTCTGTTGATATTTCTTTATTATATCTGCCATTATTCTTTATTTGTTATAGCGTTTTTAATTTTGATTGTTGTAATTGCTGTATTGAGTGAAAAGAATTTTACTTTGCTGCAACGGAAGTTTCAATTAATTTTTCTTTGTTGTTTTCTGCTTTCTTTTTTGACGGGATTTGTTTATTCATTGTGCGTAGATCCTGTACTGCAATATTCATCGCTTATTTTTTCTTTCCCTTTACTTGTTATAAGCTTCTTTTCTATAATAAAAAATCAAAAACCTGTTATAAACTTATTGCTGGTCGCAGTCTTGTTGTCAGTAAATATTACAACACTTATATACAAAAGAGAATATTATTCTTTGTTTTATAATTCAATCTTTGAAAAAATAATAACAGATAAGCAGATTTATCAAAAACAATGTCCTAATGTAGTAAGTATGATAAGTTTTCATTCAGAGATTACTACTTATTACATTAATAAGTACTCTGATAATAATAATTTTATAAATATATCGGATATCAAATCCGACAAAGAATTTTATGATACTCTGCAATACCTAACTACCAAGACGGATAACATTTATCTTGGGATATTTACTGTTGATAATATGGTATTTAGGAGCATGATTAAGGAGTTGTATCCTTATGTTGTGGCGTGGAATAACTATCAAGAGGGAGAGACATTTGTATTTAGTAAAGATGAAGATTATTCTGACAAAAATTTAACTCAGAAATATGACTCTATAATTTATTATTCTTCGGATACCTTGCATGTAACACAAGATATAACATATTCAGATGCGGTGATAATTCCTTTAAAACAAATAATGAATGACAAAAATAATTGTATTGACATCTCTTGTGAGGTATTGCTTACACAGAATAGTAACAATGGATATTTAATTGCGGAGATTAACGGAGGAAATAAACAATTGCTTTACCGAGGTTCCGATTTTGCAGAATTTATTGACCCAAACAAGAAGGATAATTGGCAAAAGATATTTTTGTCATTCAAATTGGATGAAAGATATTGCAGATATAAATCTCCGACAGTAACAATTTATGCCTTGAATACAAAACACAATGATTATTTTGTAAGAAATATGAAAGTGAAGTTGCGTACAGGTAATTGCAGGCAATGGAGAATCTTGGAAAAATAACTATTACTTGTTTTGAGTAGTTGTTACAATAGAAAATTTTCATATTTGCGGTATTTCATACTGCTTAAAAGGGAATTAAGAACATAATAAAAAGTACTTTTTTCAGTTATTAATGTAATAAATGATTAAAACAATAAGATTTTTATGAAGTTTAGAAAAACGATATTACTGTTGCTTTGTCTTTGTTTGGTATTGCCTGCTACGGCTCAAAGAAAGAAAAAACAAGAACCTCAAAGAAAGAAAGTCGCTTTGGTTCTTTCAGGCGGAGGCGCGAAAGGTACGGCACACATAGGGGCATTGAAAGTTTTGGAAGAAGCAAATATTCCTGTGGATATGATTGTCGGAACGTCAATGGGGGCATTGATGGGCGGTTTATACTCAATTGGTTATGATGCATCCATGCTTGATTCTCTTGTGAGGATACAAGACTGGCCTTTTTTGCTTTCCGACCGTATCAAACCAACAGAACAAAATCTTTTGCAGCGCAATAAACAAAATACTTATATGGTTTCTTTAGCTGTAAATGACAAAGGCAGATTCAATATCTCCAAAACGGGATTTATAAAAGGAAAAAATCTTTCCAATTTGTTTTCTAAACTTACTCTTGGCTATCATGACAGTATTGATTTCAATACTTTGCCTATTCCCTTTGCCTGTGTTGCTACCGATTTGACTGATTTTTCCGAGAAAGTATTTCATAACGGCAACCTTGCTACAGCAATGCGTGCTTCTATGAGTATTCCTGCAGTTTTCTCTCCTGTTTATTTGGATAGTATGGTACTTGTGGATGGCGGATTGCGGAATAATTATCCTGCGGACATTGCTAAGGCGATGGGAGCGGACATTATAATCGGTGTTTCCGTACAAAACGAGATGAAAAAGCAGGCTGACAAATTCAATTCCGCACTTGCGGTTGTCAATCAACTGACGGACATCGGCAATTTGAACAAATTGGACGAGAACTTGGCTCTTACCGATATTTTTATCAAGGTTAATGTTGATGGATATTCGGCTGCAAGTTTCAGTTTGGCGGCTATTGACACCCTTATAAGAAGAGGCGAAGAGGCAGCGAGAAGTAAGTATGACGAACTGCTTAATCTGAAAAAAGAATTGGGACTTGGAGATGATTACATTGCCCCAAGACCCAAACAATATCACATGGCAAACCAAAATATCCGCATGAAAATAAGCGAAGTTCATTTCAAAAATATAACGAGTGCGGACAAAAAGTATTTGAGAGAGAAATTTAATCTGAGAAGAGGAGAATCCACTACAATAAATGATATAGAGAAAGCATTGACTGTACTGCGTACCAATTTGTTTTATAATGACGCTTCATACCAAATTGAATACAAAAAAGACGGTTACGCAATCAATATAGAGAGTGAAGGTAAGAAAACGGCGGAATTGTTTATGGGCGTCCGTTTTGATAATGAAGAGAAAGTGTCTTTGCAATTCAACGGTACGATGCCCGTACAACTTTTAGTGCCTATCGTATTACAGGGAACGCTTAGGCTGGGTAAGAGAAGTATGGGAAGAATAGAGGCTACATTCAATCCTTCTTCGTTGGCTTCTTTCACTGCTGCATACACTTATCGGCACAATGACATCAATATTTATTGGAAAGGCGACAGAGATTTCAATCCTGACTACAATCAACACCAATTTGATATAGGTTTTATGAATTACGGTTTCAAAAATCTGTTGTTTGACTTTTTTGCAAGGTGGGATTACTACAATTATACGCAGATTCTTATCGGTAGTAGGTCAAGAAATCCTTTTTATTCGGCATCTCACATGTACTCTTATCACGCAAGAATACATTACGATGACAGGTTAAACAAATATTTTGCTACTCAAGGACAACAATACGAGATTCACTATTTGCTATATACCGATAACTTCTACCAATATGAAGAAGGACAGCCGTTACATGCTCTTTCGTTTAATTTTCAAAAGATTTTACCGATTTCAGACAGACTTGTTATTGAGCCGATGTTATATGGCAGAAGTATTTTCGGGGACAACGTGCCGACGGTATTATATAACGGCATAGGAGGTCATTATTTCTCTCATTACATTGAGCAACATATGCCTTTTGCAGGGATAGGCAATATAGAGGTTGTGAAAAACAATTTTGCAGGATTGGAACTCAACGCCCGTTACCGTATATTGGATAATAACTATGTAAGTTTTGCGGTAGCATCGGGACAAGTTAGCGACAAATTGAAAGAAATCTTTTCTGACTCTCCTTTGTTTGGGTTGAGATTGTCTTATTTCTACAATTCAATTATAGGACCTATCGGATCGTCATTGGGATATTCAACCCGTACTCACGAACCTTATTTGTTTGTAAATATAGGTTACGAATTTTAAATGAGAATCTGACACACAGGTATTTAAAATCTCCAAAATAAAGTGCCGAATCAGTAAATTCTTTTCTGAAAAGAGTAAAATGTTTTTTGAAAAGAATTTTGTGATTCGGCACTTTATTTTAATAAAATATAATTTAGTGTATTTCCAACCAGTTATCACCCCATCCCATCTCTGCAAGAACGGGAACATTCTGCAAAGGAAGAGCGTTTTCCATCGTTTGCTTAACCAAAGTCTTCATTTCTTCCAATTCATCTTTGACAACGTCAAAAATTAATTCGTCATGAATCTGAAGAATCATCTTGCTTTTCAGTCCTTTCGCCTTTATGTTGTCATACATTTTGACCATAGCAATTTTAATCATATCCGCACCCGTTCCCTGTATGGTCATATTGACGGCATTGCGCTCGTCAAAAGCGCGTAAGTTGGAGTTTTTGGAAGCAATATTGGTTAAATAACGCCTTCTTCCCATCAAGGTTTGGGCATATCCGTTTTGACGGGCAAATTGTATGCGCTGCTGGATAAATTGCGCAATCTTAGGAAAAGAAGAAAAGTATTGGTTAATCAAACTTTGGGCTTCGGTACGTTTAATACCCAATCCCTGCGACAAACCAAAGGCACTAACACCGTATATTATGCCGAAATTGACACTTTTGGCAGCGCTGCGCATTTGTTTTGTAACATCTTCTTGCGGAACACCGTAGATTTTTGCCGCAGTTGCGCGGTGAATGTCGTGATTAAGTGCAAACTCGTTGCAAAGATGCTCATCTCCGCTCATTGATGCAATAATACGCAATTCTATCTGCGAATAATCGGCACTTAACAGCAAATGATTATCGTCCGATGCCACAAAAGCCCTGCGGATTTCCTTTCCCAAATCGGTACGTATAGGAATGTTTTGCAAATTAGGGTTAGCGGAAGAAAGACGTCCTGTTGCGGTTACGGTTTGATTGAATGTTGTATGGATTTTTCCCGTATTCTTATCAACCAATTGCGGTAAGGCATCAACGTAAGTGTTTTTCAGTTTCGCTATTTCGCGGTATTCCAAAATTTTTTCTATTATCGGATTCTTATCTTTGAGTTTCACAAGCACGTCTTCCGCAGTTGAATATTGTTTGTTGCGTGTTTGTTTTGTTTTCTTGTCGCCTTGGATATTCATCTTCTCAAAAAGAACTTCTCCTAACTGTTTCGGCGATGATATATTGAATTGTTCGCCTGCCAAAGCGAAGATTTCTTGCTGTAAGGTGTCTTTTTGTTTTTGCAGATTGGCGGAAAACTCTTTTATTGCAGCAGTATCAAAACGTACGCCCTCATTTTCCATATCCAAAAGGACATCACGCAACGGCAATTCTACATCATAATAAAGTTTTTCCAGATTATATTGTTTTAACTTCTCAAGATACTGCGCTTTTACTTCGTCTGCGTGATTTATTATATAATTATTGTCCTGCCGTTGTTCGGGATTGATAAGATAACCTGCCAACACGATAGGGTAATATTCGGAATGTTTGTCAATGACTGCGGGTTTTACGGCAGGGGATTGCGCAGTGTTTTCATTGGAAAAAGAAAACAAATCCGTTTGCGCAGGATTTACGTTTTGGAGTTGAGGTTTAGTTTCAACGGGAGCGTTATTGCCGAAAATTTTATAGAATCTCTCGGAGAATTTACGGAATTCTAAATCATCAAACAGTGATTTGCAGGCAACGAAATCAGGAGTTTTCATTTTGAATTCATCTTCTGAGAAATCTATCGGCACATCCAGCCGTATGGTTGCAAGTTCTTTTGAAAGCAATGCCTTATCTTTGTTATTTTCTATTGCATTGCGTATGCTTTTATTCTCAATCTTGTCAGTGTTTGCCAAAATCTGTTCAATGCTGTCAAATTGTTGCAAAAGGGCTTTCGCTTTTTTCTCCCCGATTGTAGGAACTCCGGGGATATTGTCGCTGCTGTCGCCCATCAATGCCAAAAAGTCTATAACCTGCAGCGGATTTTTTATCTCAAATTTCTCAAGAACTTCTTTTGTTCCCAATATTTGTTCTTTTGAAAAGCCTGTTGCAAGTTTCAAGATATAAATATTGTCTTCAACAATCTGCGCATAGTCTTTGTCAGGAGTAACCATATAGACTTCATATCCCGATTGCTTACCTTTTTTTGCCAAAGTGCCGACCACATCATCGGCTTCGTAACCTTCGCACGACACCATAGCGATATTCATTGCCTCAATCAAGCGCTCAATATACGGAATACTCTGCCGAAGTTCCTCAGGCATGGCTTCTCTGTTGGCTTTGTAGGCTTCAAACTCTTGTTTGCGGAAATTTTCTCCCTTACACTCAAAAGCAATTGCCATCAAGTCAGGTTGATATTTGGTAATTATATCCAAAAGTGAGTTGGCAAATCCGAGAATTGCCGAAGTGTTCAGTCCTTTACTGTTTATACGGGGATTTTTATTCAACGCATAAAAAGAACGGTAAATAAGAGCAAAAGCATCTATCAAAAAAAACTTTTTCATCGCGGTAATATGAAGTTATTTGCTATTCGCAGTAAAGATTTACTATATTTTGGATTGATTTGGTGCAGACAGGACAAAACGGAGTCAAATCTCGCATCATGCAATGCAGATAAGGACGGTAAAATCCTTTGGAAATATAACTTGCACCCTCAAAAACCCCGACTTTGTTGCTGTATTCCTCCGTTTGAGGTGTCGGAATCGGAGTGTCTTTGTCTATCATATCGCCCCATTTCTTAGAAAAATCAACTAACGTTGTAACATTATCTTCGTATGGCTCAACTTTAGAAGAAGTAACCCCTGCCTGAGAATCATTTTCTGCGTATTCATCACCCAAACCAGCGAAACTATGGGAAAATTCATGCACAATAACTTCTTTACTCTTCTCTCCCATATAACAAGTTGCGTAATAATTGTAAATACCTCCGCCTCCGTATGTGTCAGAGTTACAAACCATGATAATAGCATCGCAAGGCACTCTGTCAATAACGTCATACACGTCCCACAAGTTGCGTGTCATTATGTAGCGTGGCGAACCGAATGTATTATAAACTACTCCCAAATCACTGTCTTTTACTTTGGAATCTTTCAAACCGCCTATTCCGCTTTCCTTTGCGTATCTTTCCACTGCCGTTATCTGAATTTTGCCCTTTAAACTCTTGTAAGGTTCTTCGGAAAACATATATCCTGACATTTTCTGCAAATCCTGCATCATTTTTTCCCTATCTTCCAAGGTATAACCAACAGGAATCAAAACCAAATCCACACGTTTGTCAATTTCCCTGCCTGTCTCGTTCAACGTTATTATATGCGGTACAGATGGTTTGGCTTGTTTGGAAAAGAAATCTAAAGGTCGGATTTCGTTTTTGTCAATTCCGTAACGCACGACCTCTTTAAAATTATTTACGCTGTCGCGTACCGAAAACGCTATCTCAATTTCAACGTCCTCTTTTGGACAAGGAACGATTATCACCTCTTCAAAGTTGCCGCACATCCGACTTGCTTCGTCCATTGAGAGCCATTCGTTAAACAAAGAGGAAACTCCTTTGGAGAAAATCAACTTCTTGGTGTTTTTATCGTATAAACTGATAAGGTAAGCCCCGTTGTCAGTCCGGTCAATCAAGTTTTTATGGCTGCCCGAATAGAAAGGAATTTCTTTCATTGCCTCAATTGTGAAATAATCCACGCCCTGACGTCCCGAATGAGAGTAATCAATTCTCAAACCCTTGTTTTCAAAATATTTATCCCACTGCGCAAAACTTACAACGGGCAAGATGCTTAAAGCAATCAACAAGATATTTCTTACAATTTTCATATTTTAAAAATTTTGTGCAAAATTACGCTTATTTATTCACATCGCAAAAAATATTTTTGTTATTGTATAAAAATCAATGTTGTTTTCTTTGATGCCCTTTTTGATAAAAATAACGCCTTAGGTGATAACTCTGCCGCCCTTTGCGGAAAGAATTTGAAAAAAAGAGTTTTTTTACCTCAAAAAAAGAGTTTTTTTAGATAGAAAAAAGAGTTTTTTTTAAAATTTCATCGCAAAGGGCGGCGCAGTGATGGCAAAAAGCGGTGAATTTATCTGAAAGGGCAGGGTTGAGGTGAGTAAAAATTAAGGTGAATAGCGTAAATAAGTCGGTGAAATAAAAAAATATTTATAAAAATTTTGTCCGTATCGTTTTCTTTTGTAATTTTGCAGATGTAAATGCAGGAAATATGAAAATAATTAATCATAAAGAGTTCATATCTCACGATTTTCTTAATATAAAAGAACTTGACAGGTTTCTTTTATGCAGCATTTAGTATGTAGGATGCAGCATATTTTTGCTGTTATCAATATTGCATACTCCCTCTTTTGAAAAAAATTCATTCAATTTAATTAATAACTTAAAAACATCAGAAAATTATGGAATTACCATTCGCAGAAGCGTGGAAAATTAAGATGGTTGAGCCATTAAAAAAATCCACAAGAGAACAAAGAGAACAATGGTTGAAAGAAGCTCATTACAATGTATTTCAACTTAAAGCAGAACAGGTTTATATTGACCTTTTGACAGATTCCGGTACGGGTGCAATGTCTCAAGGACAGTGGTCGGCAATGATGTTGGGCGATGAGTCTTACGCAGGTGCAACTTCATTCTACAAATTTGAAGAAACCGTAAAACGTATCTTCGGTATGGATTACGTTATTCCGACACACCAAGGACGTGCAGCAGAGAACGTATTGTTTTCTTACCTTGTAAAAGCAGGAAACGTTATCCCTGGTAACGCACATTTCGACACAACTAAAGGACATATAGAATCACGTAAAGCATTTGCTATTGACGTTACTATTCCTGAGGCAAACGACACTCAACTTGAACTTCCTTTCAAAGGAAACGTGTCAATAGAACTTTTAACTAAGGTTTTGGAAGAAAACAAAGGCAATGTACCTTTCATGGTTTTGACTGTAACTAACAATACTAAGGGCGGACAACCTGTAAGTATGCAAAACATAAAAGAAACTTGCGAATTGTGCCACAAATACGGCGTACCTGTTGTAATGGATTCCGCACGTTTTGCAGAGAATGCTTACTTTATCAAAACAAGAGAAGAAGGCTACAAAGACAAAACTATTAAGGAAATAGTAAAAGAGATGTATTCTTATGTAGATATGGCAACCATGTCTTGCAAGAAGGATGCTATCGTTAATATGGGCGGATTCATCGCAACGAGAAATAAAGAAGTTTATGAAGGATGTAAATTGTTCTGCATTCCTTTTGAAGGCTATATCACTTACGGTGGATTGAACGGAAGAGATTTGAATGCTATCGCAGTAGGTTTGGAAGAAAATACTGAGTTTGATATGCTTGAAACCCGTATTAAGCAAGTTGAGTACTTAGCAAAGAAACTTGACGAGTACGGAATCCCATATCAAAGACCTGCAGGCGGACATGCAATCTTTGTTGATGCAGATAAAGTTCTTGACCAGATACCAAAAGAAGAATTTCCTGGCCAAACATTGACCTGTGAGTTGTATTTGGAGAGCGGAGTACGTGCTTGCGAAATCGGATATATGCTTGCAGACCGCGACCCTGTAACAAGAGAAAACCGTTTCGGCGGATTGGATTTGTTACGTTTGTGCATACCAAGACGTGTTTATACAAACAATCACATGGATGTCATTGCAGCAGCGTTAAAGAACGTTTATGACCGCAGACATGAGATAAAACGTGGTGTAGAAATCACTTGGGAAGCACCTTTGATGAGACACTTCACTGTACAATTGAAAAGATTAGGCTAAGATAAACATTCGGTGTTTTTTATTGCGAAAACGCTGAAATCAGTCGCTGAAAACATACCATAAATGTATTTTTCAGCGATTTTTCTTTGCAAATTATAATAATTAATTTATTAATAATCAATTATTTGTGTAGGGGGGGGGGTATCTTTTCTATAAAAAATATTTGGTAGTTTGAAAATTATTATGTAATTTTGCAATGTGGTTAGGAGGAGTTAGTAAAGGTTTCCTTCAATCACTTAAAAATCATCATCATTTTTACATTCATTTTTTTGTGCGGGCGATGTGAATCGTCCGCGCTTATTTTATTGAAATATATTGTGAATTATTGCTAATGAATCCGCAATTCTTTACATCGACTCCGCAATTCTTTTTATCAAAACACGAATTGCTGCCGACAAGACGTAAATTGCTAACCTTTTCTTTTGATTTTATAACCTTCTTTGCTAAGAATCTCTGCTGTTTTGTCTCTGAAATCGCCTTGAATCAAGATAACGCCGTCTTTAACCGCCCCTCCGACACCGCATTTGGTCTTTAACATCTTGCCGAGAGCGGTAAGGTCTTCGTCAGTGCCGACAAAATTTTCCACAAGCGTTACTTTCTTTCCGCCTCTTTGCTTTTTATCCAACGAAATATACAATGTCTGTTGATTATTTGGTAAAGTCTCCTGCTCAATCACCTCTTCGGAAAAATCATAGTTGGGATTAGTGGAATAAACCACGTTCAACGAAGACAAATCCGACAAACTGCTATATTTTTTCTTCTCTTTCATACCTCAAATATATACTATATTCTACTTACTACCTACTACATAACGCAGTTTAGAGTTTTTCTCTTATTTGTTTGATAAGTTCCGCTATTTTATTCTCGTAAGGGAATATCTCACTGCGTTTTTCGTCAGGTATTATGACGTTTAACGATAGCGGATTGACAGAAAATTCCAATGTATTGTCCTTTATTTCCACTGCTTCGCCGTCCAGATTTATCAAGCCGTCTTCAAAACCTATCACCTTCACGTTTCTTGCCGAGTAAGTATGGACATACGGGCTTTTGTCGAAGTTTCTGAAAAACATAAACTGAACTACCAACGGCGCAAGGGCTAAAGGTACTTTTTTTACTATGCTTACGTCCAACAAACCGTCATTTACCGATGCTTTAGGAGCCACAACAGCGTTGTAACCGAACTGATTACTGTTGGCAAACGACACAAACAAGGCTTCTGTTTCCACTTCCTTACTGTCAATAAGGAGTTTGTATTTTTTAGGTTTGTAATTAAGATAATCTTCCAGTACAAATTTAAGATAAGTTTGAAATCCGCGCGTCTTATTACCCTCAAACTGCTTTGCAATCAACGCATCAAATCCCACACCTGCGATAGAAGCGTAATGAGTGCAGGATTTTTTTTCTGGGTTATCCTCTTCTTCGGCGTTATAATAAGAAACAGTAACCGTATCCATCAAAAGAGAATTGCAATTGTTGATAACCTCAATTGCTTTATCCACATTAAGCGGAATATGTAAGCAACGGGCAAGACCGTTTCCCGAACCGGCAGGAATAATTCCCAATTTAACGCGACTGCCTATCAATCCGCGCACGCAATCGTTGATACTGCCGTCGCCACCTACCGCAACAACGGTATCAAATCCCTCATTAACGGAATTTTTCGCTATCTCGGTAGCGTGATGTGCGTACTCGGTATAAGCAATCTGGTGATCAAATTTGTCTTTATTCAAAAATTTATCCAAAGACTGCTCAACCGTCTTTTGTTTTCCTATTCCCGACACAGGATTTATAATAAACAATATCTTCTCTTTCATATTCATAATAAAGTGTTTATGTGTTGGTGAAAATAAAGTGGCGAATCACGGAATTGTTTTCAGAAAACATTTTACTCTTTTTTGAAAACAATTTAGCGAAATGGCACTTTATTTTCACGACTTGTAATCATATTATTTTTATATCTTATTTCTCTGTTGTAGTTTGGTTTTTTATCAATCTGTTGTTATATTGCTGAATGATTGCTTCGGTCAAACGTGTGTGGAAGTCGGCAATCTTCGGATTGGATTTTGCAATATTTTTTTTCATATCAGGATCTGTTTTGGCGTTGAATAGTTGCGTTGCAAAGCCATCGCGGTATTTGCTTACGTAATCACCGACCATTAGGATATATTCGCCGTTAGAGTAGTAGATATAGAAATGCGGTTTGTCGGAAAATACACTCTGTCCGAAAGCAAATACATTCTTTTCGGTATGAAGTATATCGCTTATAGTAGGAAGTATATCCGTCTGTTGCATTACTATATTGGTTTGTTTGCCTTGCTTTAACATCGGGCTGTAAATAATGATAGGTATCTTGTAAAGTCCTAATTCCGTTTTGAATTCTTTAGTCTCATTCAAGGCGCTGTGGTCTGCCGTGATAACAAATACAGTGTTTTTGTACCAAGGCTGTTTTGATGCGCTCTCAAAGAATCTCCGTAAAGCGTAATCGGTATAACCGACCGTTTCGTGATAACATAATGTTCCTTTGTCAAAATGTCCCGTGTGTTCTTGAGGGATTGTGTATGGCGAATGGTTGGAAAGGGTAAATAAAGTGGAAACAAACGGTTCTTTTAGCGAAGATGTCATTTTTGTTGCTACATATTGAAGGAACGGTTCGTCAAAAATACCCCAATTTCCGTCGTAATCCTTGTCGTTATTGTACTCGTTTTTGCCGTAATATGCCTGATAACCGACTTGATGTGCGAATCCGTCAAAATTCATTGTGCCGTTGTATCCGCCGTGGAAGAATGCGGAAGAATAACCTTCGCCTTTAAGTAAAGAAGCAATAGAACCCAATTTGTTATTGCCGTAAGAAGAGGTGATATAAGGAGTTTCGTTCAGCAGTGGCATAGACGCAGTAACCGCAGGTATGCCGTCGATACTTTTTTTACCGTTTGCCATTCCCTGAAATACTATACTGTGTTTGGCAAGTGAGTCCAAAAACGGAGTATATGTCTTACTTGTTTTGTTATATACGCCAGTGTATTCGGCAGACATTGATTCTATTATTATAAACATTATATTCGTCTTACCGACTTGCGGAATTGAGTCAAACAGTTCGTCTGTCCAAATGTTTTTTGACGGAGTTTGGATAGGTGAGAAGATTGATTCCAGTTCTTTTTCGTCAAAATAATGTTTTGTTTCCAACGCTGCTTTCCCTATTGTGCGGTAAAAAGTGTAAGGAGTGTTCAAAACAAGTGCAGTATTCAGCGTTGAAGCGTAGTTACTTGCGTGAATAGGAGCCATAGGTCGCTTTTGCAAACCTCCTCTTTGGAAAACAATCATCAAAGCAGCGACAAGAACCAAAACAACCGTCTGTTTAAGAAAATGTCTTATGTAATAAAGATATTTAGGAGAAGTGTTTATTTCTTCTTTTGCAGTGGTAGTGAATTTTCTTCTCAATTTGCCGTCAGTAATATACAAAACGAAATTCAGAATTATGAAAATAAGAATTATATGCCAGTAATCCTTTGCAAAAGTAGGGATAAGAGAATTGAAATCTCCCCCGACACCCAAGTAATTGAAGATATCAAAGGTTATTCTTTTGAAAGTAAAACGGAAATATCCGCAATCAATCAGGTTAGCAACCATAATAAATTCAACGGCTATGAAAAACAAAACAGAAGTTATTGTTTTATATACTTTATTATTATGTATCGGCGCAGGCAACAGTGCAAAGAAAAGAAAAGGTGCCAAATAGAAACTTAAGGCAGAAAGAGAAAATTTGATGTTTCCCCAACATATTTTCATAAATGCCGGAAACGAATCAACATTAAATAATGTCGTGTTAAGCAAATAGAATACTATTTGAGTTATGAGCAGTAAGCCTAAAGCCAATAAGTATCTGAACAGCGTAAGTTTATAATTCGGTTTCATCGTTTGTTATTTTTTAGGTTTATAATTTGATTTCTTTAAAATTAATTGCGAATCGGTTATATTCATAAGCGAATCCCAGGAAATGTTTTCCTTATCCATAAAATTCTTTACTATATTGTATCCGATAAAATGCCCTACTCTTGAAGGCGAATCGCCAAGCGGTTTTGATGTAGGGCCTTCTGCCGTTAAGGACATATATTTTGAGCGGTCTTTTTCGTAAAGAAGTTGATTTTGTATGATATATCCCCAGATTAGTTTCTCATTTTCATTGCACCAATCCATCTGTTGCTGCGTGTATCTCAACACTTCGTAATCCTTGTATGTAGGAAGAATCTGCGAGATTATATAACTGTATTTTCCTTCGTCAATAATACAATCCAAAAGCGTACAATCGGGATTCATTTGTACGTCCTGCGTGTTGCGGTATGTAACATTTTTAAGATACATACGCATAAAGTCGGGTGCAATATACCTTTGGTTCAACGTAGGTATGATATACTGAGGCATTTGATTGTAATAAGGATTTTTTTCTATCGCAGGATAAGAATAAATATCCAAGGCAATGGTTACATAGTCCCCGTTAGTGTAGTTTTTATTCTGAAGACAATATTCAAACTCCGCAGGACCGAATATCATTGTGAAAAAACGCCTCGGAAGTTCGGTGTCTTTGTGCTGAGTTTTCAATTTTGCAAACGCAGAAGTCAAATCCTTTTCCAAAAAACTTATATCGGGATAAGTTTTCTGCACTATATTTTGGGCATCAAGCAAATAATTGTCGGTAACAAACCTTTCAATCATCTGTAAATACTTTTCGTCATCCAAAGATGAGGCAAACATTTCGGGATATTTGGTTTGCAAATCTTTTAAATAAGTTTTCAAATCACCGTCCTTGAATGCGAACAATTCTCTGTCAAAACGTATAATTTTAATTGTCTCTTCCTTTCCCGTTTGTTCGTTAATAAACTTTGTTTCTTTGGTTTTGCTGCAACCCAGTAGTAAAACCATCGCAATAATTACCGCTAATATTTTATAAAGTTTGTGTCCTGTCATATTTATATTTGTTTTCGTTACCTTTTTATCTTTTCTTTTCAATATATATTGTTAAAAAACTTTTGCCTTTCGGCTGTTCTTTTCTGCCTTTTGCTTTCTTACCGCCGCCCTTTGCGAAGAAATTTTGAAAAAAACTCTTTTTTTTACCAGAAAAAACTGTTTTTTTATATCAAAAAAACTCTTTTTTGGGAATTTTCTTGCGAAAGGGCGGAAGAATATTCCGTTAAGGCGTCATTGTTTCTTCATTGGGCGTTATTTTGTCTGCATTTATATTGCTGTTTGTGTAATTCTGCCATTTTTCTATTACGTTTTGCATATCCGAAGGCAGTTCTGAGGAGAAAAACATCTCTTCTTTCGTTCGCGGATGCTTGAATCCCAAAGTTGTTGCGTGAAGTGCCTGTCGCGGCAACATATCAAAACAGTTTAAGATGAATTGTTTGTATTTGGAAAACGTAGTTCCTTTCAGTATTTGGTCGCCTCCGTATGTTTCGTCGTTGAATAACGGATGTCCGATGTGTTTCATATGCACGCGTATCTGATGGGTGCGTCCTGTTTCCAACTTGCAACGGATTAATGTCGTATATCCGAAGCGTTCCAACACTTCCCAATGCGTTACGGCGTTCTTTCCTTTATCTTCGGAGCAGACAGCCATACGTTTTCTATCCTTTTCGTCCCTTGCAATGTTAGCATTAATCGTCCCTTTATCCTCTTTAAAATCTCCCCATGCCAATGCGGTGTAAGTTCTTTCGATGGTGTGATAATAAAATTGCTCTGCAAGGCGGGTTTGTGCGTCTTCCGTTTTGGCAACAACCAATAGCCCTGTAGTATTTTTGTCAATGCGATGAACTAAAAGCGGTTTTATTTTTACGGCATCCATATTCACCTTTCCGTTTTGCAATGAAGTAGGATTGAAATAATATGTCAGTGCATTGACAAGCGTTCCCGAATAATTGCCGTAAGCAGGATGAACAACCATCTGTGAAGGTTTATTGACGATAAGCAAATCGTCATCTTCATAAACTATATTCAAAGGAATGTCTTGCGGAATTACCTCAATATCTCTCGGTGTTGTGGGCAGGAATATCTGTATTATGTCCTCAGGTTTTACTTTGTAGTTAGGTTTTACTTCTTTGCCATTGACTTTAATACAATTGTTTCTTGCCGCTTGCTGAATCTTGTTGCGCGATGCGTTTTCTATTCTCACCATTAAGTATTTGTCTATTCTTAACGGTGATTGTCCTTTATCAACAATATATCTGAAATTCTCGTAAAGAAGAGTCTCGCTTTGCAAGTCCGTATTTTCTTCACTCAATACAGATTCCTCTTCTTTAAATTCTAAACTCTCAACCTTAAACTCTGAATTATCTCCCATTATCTCGCAATTATAAGTTTTTTTGTTTGATTGTTTATCTTCAAAAGATAGATTCCGTTTTGCAAACTCTCAATGTTTATAAGTTTTTCCTTACTTTGCTTAAGCAATTTTCCGTTTATGTCAAATATTTTTGTGTCCGCCTGACCCAAAATGTCAATATAAATGTAGTCTTTTGCAGGATTAGGATAGAAAGAAGCGATATTGTTATCGTCTTTTGCGGAGTTGATACCGACGGTTGAGTATCCGAAATAAGGACGTATCATTGCAGCGCCTTTTAAGAAGATATTAACCCAATCTTTTCCGCGTTTTTCAAATGTATATGCGCTTGCGTCGTTGTTTTGGTCGAATCCGATATTCATATATACGGAGTTGGCAGGTTTCAATGCGACAAAGAAATCTCCTTGCGGCAGAACCAACGGTTCATTTAAGTAGTAGCGTTGAAATTTGTTCATACCATCGTACGCAGGAGTGAGTTTCCCTGAAGAATACAACTCTCGGTCGGGTATAATTAACGTGTCGTAAATATCATTTCCCTCA
The DNA here is from genome assembly GCA_017480245.1 of Bacteroidales bacterium. Classification (GTDB taxonomy): domain Bacteria; phylum Bacteroidota; class Bacteroidia; order Bacteroidales; family P3; genus Scybalousia_A. The sequence continues at coordinate 186,063 of JAFVBA010000010.1, forward strand.
CTGTCTTTGTAAGAAGAGATTTCCTCGGTTGCATTGTAGATATAAAGGTAAAAAGGTTTCAAATTACTTTGTTGCCATGAGCAGTTAAAATAAATATCAACGCAATAAAGAGTATCGTTTGCGGCAAGAGGATAGCGGAGTGCGAACATAGAGGCGTTACTTGGCTCTATACCTATTCCGCTTTCGGCAGTACCGTCATCGTATGAAAAATAATTTTCAAATTTCTGCACAAAACGGCTTGTATCATTGCTCCTGATGTTGTCTTGTCCCACACCCTCGGTTACAATGTGCGTAATAGTGTATTGGGAAAAGATGTTGGCAGGAGGATTAAACGAAAAATCGTTTTTATATGCGACGTGGTTTTTGGCCGATTGGAATTTATGGGTTTGAGGATAGGAAACAATGTTTTCAAATCCGCCCGAATAGGAATGAACGGTCGTGTTGTTTGCGTCTGTTATGTACATAGAATAATTGGAGTTCAAAGTAGAAGAATGTAAATTGACAATAGTATTAAAAACAGAGTCTTTCATATATTCTTGTTTGAAATGTTTGGCAGGAATGGCGGTAAAATCTTTCAATAAAGACTTGGCTGGATATACAAAAGCGACATCACGGTATGTAGAATCCAAATAATTGCGGTTAATATTCATATAAACGTAATCAATATTCCATTGACCTTTGTTAGATATGTAACTGTACGACGGATTGTTGTCCAAAGAACCGTAATTGATGAAGCGGAAACGGAAATCTTTGTTAAAATATGCCGTATCGGTGATTGCAATCAAGTATTGAAGGAAATAAGCGGAATCTTTTTTGTAAATAGTGTCTAAATTCGTGCCTTTCATACTCCAAACAGTAGTCCAAACGTCTTGATTGGACTTGTAAAATTGCAAAACTACGGAATCCTTAGACGACGGTGCCGTTCCGATACGCTCCCATAAGTTGCCCATCGCACCACCAGGCTGAATAAAGAACGAAAGCCAAATACTGTCGCTTACTGCCAACTTCTTATTGACGGGTTCTTTGATACTGTCCAACCGAATAGCGACACTGCTTAAAGTATCTGCCGCAAAACCATAAATATTTGCCTGTGGATAGATTTTTCCTTCGCTGTCCAAAATGTCAAGTGTAACAACTCCGCTTGTAGGCGGCAAAAAGGCAAAACCTGTATTGACAATAGCTCCTTTATTTTCCCATAAAGTATTGTCAGGTTGCCCTGAGTAAGATGAGAAATCATCTAAAAACGGAATGAATACGCTTTGCGCTGCCGAATTATTCGGAAATATAAAGTTTAATTGCATAAGGATGCAAACAATCAATGCATTTATTTTAATCAATCGTTTCATTTGCCTCAATAATAACGGTATCATTTTCCTCAATCATCTCTTCTATTTGTTGAGATTGCTGAAAATCTTCTAATTGTTTCTTATATGCTTTTTCGTTTTCGTTCATCAAGTTAAGATTTATTGCAGTGCCTATCATAACTCGGCGGGAAGACGGCGTATAACTTATAACCCTTGTATTCTTTTGTTCATTCGTTCCTTGGAAAATCTTTCTTCCGACATTCAATCCCGCTTTCCATAAAAGGATTTCTGCATCGCTTTCAGTTTTGGAAAGAATGTCCGGAACAACAACTTCATTTGTCGTAGATTTAACTTCAACTATCAAGTCAATTGCTTCTCCTGTTATAATATCGCTGCCAACGTTGATACTCTTTCCTTTATATCGTTGTTCAACTACAATATTGTCTATCTCTCCGGTACGATACATTATGGTACCAACCCGTAATCCTACATCGATAAGCGATTGCACTGCACTTTTCAGTCCTTTGTCTTTGCAAAGCGGCATTCTTATCATCTCGCCTGAGTTAGATGCTATGGTGATGTATATCTTTCGTCCGTGTTTTACCAAACTGCCTTCGCTTGGGTCTTGAGTTAAAATAGTACCTGAAACAATCCCTTCCTTGAATACAGAATCTATTACCATGATTTTAAAATTCTTTAAATCTTCGCTTGATTCTATATCCTTGATGTTAAGACCTGTTATTTTAGGAACTTCATATTCCTGACCGTGCCGCGTATATATTTTAAGGATAAAGGAAACTAAAAACAGCAATACAATAAATGATGCCGCTATTAGCAGCAAGTGTTTGAAGAATACTTTGCTTTTAAGAAATTCTTTCAGTGCCATAGTTAATCCCTGCGACCTCCAGTGAATATCATTATATAATAAAGCAGTGTTGCCAATGAACCTAACGCTGCAACTACGTAAGTGTAGGCTGCCAAGCGTAATGCTCTTTGTGCTTTCGGATGAGATTCCCTTGATGTTATTTGATGATTATCCAACCAGACCAATGCTCTCCTTGAAGCGTCAATTTCAACTGGTAAAGTTATGAAAGAAAACAACGTAGTCAGTGCGAACAGGATAATTCCAATAAACATTAGGCTCGGAAAAGTTTTTATTAAGAGCATTCCTGCAAGTAATACCCACATTACCCATTTGGAAGCGAAACTTACCGCAGGTACTAAGGCAGAACGCATCTGCAACGGAGCGTATGCCAAAGCGTGTTGAACAGCATGTCCGCATTCGTGAGCAGCAACGGCAGCTGAGGCAACGCTGTCTCCGTAATACACAGCCTTACTTAAATTCAATGTCTTGTTTGTTGGATTGTAATTATCGGTTAATTGTCCCTCGATACAGGTTACTTGAACGTCGTAGATGTCATTATCATGCAACATCTTCTGTGCTACTTCGCGTCCTGTAAGGTGGCCTTCACTTGGAATTTGAGAGTATTCTTTAAACGCTTTTTGAAGAGAGTGTTGGATTATCCATGAAATAACGGCAACGCCGATGAATATTATCCAATACAATCCGTTAATGCTTATCCCATTCATAGTATCTTCTCCTTTATTTTATTTGTTTGCTATCATTTGAAGCGCAAAGATACGAAAAAAAATTAGGATACAACTATTTTTTTAACTAATGTAGCAAATAGAAAATCTTTTTGTAATTTTGCACCACTAATATAAAATTAAGAAGAAAGAGTTTGTATTATGAAATCTATGACAGGATACGGTAAAGCCGTAAGAGAATATAACAACAAGACTATAAGCGTAGAATTGCGTACATTGAACTCCAAACAGGCTGACATCAACGTCAGAATGCCGAATACATACCGCAGTGTTGAAATAGAGATTCAGAATCTTATAAAGCAAAAACTTGAAAGAGGAAAGATAGACTGTTTTGTTACGCTTTCATACCGTCAAGGTGCGGCTGTGTTGGATATAAACGAGCAGTTGTTTGAAGATTATTACAACCAACTGAATCAATTAACCGAGAAAGTAGGAGCAGACAATAGCTTTATAGCAAAATTCCTTTTGCAACGCGACGATATCAATCAACCAGTAAGCGATGAAATCTCTGTGGAAGAGAAGAACACATTGATGGATTGCGTAAATGAAGCGTTGAAAGAGGTTAATAAATATCGGCAGACGGAAGGTGAAGCGTTGGAAAAGGCATTTTGCATACATATTAATAATATAGAGAAATTTTCTTCGCAAGTTGAACCGTTTGAAACGAATCGTGTTCCTCAGATAAAGGAGAAATTATTAAGCAGATTTAAGGAATTGAATGTAGAGGGGGTAGATGCCGGACGGTTGGAACAAGAATTAATATTCTATTTGGAGAAATTAGACATTACAGAGGAGAGAGTTCGTTTGGCACAGCATATAAAATATTTCCGAGACACGATGCAAGATGAATCGGCAATAGGAAAGCGGCTGGGATTTATCGCTCAAGAGATGGGCAGAGAGATTAACACGCTAGGCAGTAAGAGTAATGATGCAGATATGCAGCAATTAGTTGTGAAGATGAAAGATGAATTGGAGAAAATCAAGGAGCAATCTGCCAACGTGCTTTAGAAATAAACACAGAGAAAGCATTAATTATTGTCGTGATATGATAAACGATTGTCGTAAAAAGGTAAAATATATTGCGGTGTTGATTTTTTGCATATTGCTGTCGGGTTTGCAACTTTCCTGTGCGCAGAATAACCGTACGCAAGGGCAGGGTACAGAATTTGCATTGGCTAAACAATATATGAATGAGGAGAAATACGAAGAGGCAGCAGCATTGTTAGAATCCTTGACGGATAAAAATTTCAAAGATGAGTATTATAAATTGTTGTTGTCGGCATATACTGAACTCGGAGAGCCTAAAAAACAGGAGAAACTGATAAAAAAAGCGGTGAAAAAGAGTAAAGATAATTTTCGGTATGTGATAGATTTGGGAACGTTTTATATTAACAACAACGAGAAGGCAAAAGGAGAGAAGCAATACGATAATGTTTTAAGAAACCTTAATGCTAATAATTCTGAAGTGGTGCAAACTGCCAATTACTTTGCTTCTGTTCGCAATTATGAGTATTCTGCTAAGACGTACCAGACAGCACGCAAACTGTTTAAGGATGATACCAAATACACATACGAACTTACTTATTATTACCAGCTTTTAGGCCGCAATGATGAGATTGCAAGAGAATACCTGTTGCTTTTGAATGCCAATCCGAAGGCACTTTCGCAAATTGAAGTGAATATAAATAACTTGTTTAACCGAGATAAAAACGATAAGCTGTATAATATTTTCAGCGAAGTGGTTTTGGATGAAATCAAAGCGAAACCAGATAACCGTCAGATTAATCTTTTGTATTATTGGCTTCAGATTCAAAAAGGAGATTACGCTTCTGCATTAATTCAAGCGAAGGCAATCAACAAGCGATTTAAAGATGACGGATTTCAAACGCTTGTAGATTTCGCACAAAGCGCCCAAAATGCAGGGCAATACCAATATAGTGTAGATGCATACGATTATATTTTGAAACAAAAGCCCGAAGAAGAGCAACAAAAGGATATAAAACAAAAGCGTCTGAGTTGTCTTTATCTGCATTTTGTACAAAAAGTACATCATTCGGATAAAGAAACTTCCGCACTGAAGAAAGAATACGATGCATTGCTTTCGGAATTGGGATACACGCCTTCCTCTGCACCTATAATGGAACAGTATGCAGATTTGTTGGCTTATCATATCGGGCAACCGCAGCAAGCAGTGGATTTGTTGGATTCTGTTATAAATATGAGGCAGATTGATTCCAAAACAAAGGCACAATGCAAGTTGTCAAGAGCAGATATATATTTGATAAACGGAGATATTTGGGAAGCGTCCTTGACTTATTCGCAGGTTGATAAAGATATGAAAAACGAAACATTAGGAAGTGAGGCTAAGTTCCGAAATGCTATGCTTTCATATTACACAGGAGATTTTGAGTGGGCGGAGAGTCAATTTGATGCATTGCGTTCTTCAACAACCAAGTTGATTGCAAATGACGCTATGGAGTATTCTCTTTTGATTAAAGAGAATATAGATGACGATAGTACGTATAAAGGTTTGGCGTGGTTTAGTAAAGCAGATTTTGCGTTGTATCAAAACAAAGTTGAAGAGGCGAAAACTTACTTGGATTCGATAGAAAATTGGTATCTGTCGCATCCTTTATTTGACGAAGTACTGTATAAAAGAGCGCAGATAGCAATAAAAGAGGGTAATTTCAGCGTTGCCGAGCAATATTTAGAGGATATAATAACGAAATATCCGTATGATTTAACGACGGATGATGCAATAATGTTGGCGGCGCAGCTCAATGAAGAACAGTTTAAGGATAAAGAAAAGGCAAGACTGTATTATGAGAAGTTGATACTTGATTATCCTTCTTCGTTATACATACAACAAGCACGTAAAAAGTACAATGAATATGAGAAAGGGCAGCATTGAAGTTAAGGCAGGCAATATAATCATCGGCGGCGGCAATCCTGTAGTTGTCCAATCCATGACCAACACCGACACTTTGGATACTCAGGCTACTGTAAGCCAAATAATCCGTATGGTAGGGCAAGGGTGTCAGATGGTAAGGGTTACTGCAGCAGATATACCGCAGGCTGAGAATTTGTATAAGATAAAAAACGAACTTGTAAAGCGTAATATTGACGTGCCTTTGGTTGCTGATATTCATTTCAACCCCAAAGCAGCGGAAATATCGGCATCTGTTGCGGATAAGATTCGTATAAATCCAGGAAACTACGTAGATAGACATTGGCGGGAGGGTTTTACCGTGCAGGATTACCGAGATATTTTGCAGAAAGCGAAAGAAAATCTCTCTCCGTTGATAGATATTTGCAAGAAACACTCAACTTCCATCCGCATAGGAGTAAATCACGGGTCGTTGAGCGAAAGAATTTTATTCAAATACGGAAATACACCGTTGGCAATGGCGGAAAGTGCGATGGAATTCCTAAGAATGTTCGCAGAGATGGATTTCAATCAAATCGTGGTCTCAATGAAAGCCAGCGATGTCGCAGTTATGTACCGAGCCAACAAACTTTTGGTGGAGAAGATGGAGCAGGAGCGAATGTACTACCCGCTTCATTTGGGTGTAACTGAAGCTGGCAACGGAGAGGACGGAAGAATAAAAAGCATTTGCGGAATTGCTCCGCTGTTGTTACAAGGTATAGGCGACACGGTAAGAGTTTCTTTAACCGAGAAACCGGAAAACGAGATGCCGATAGCGTTGCAGTTGGCACATATCGCAGAGGATAAATCCTCAATGACGAGAAAAATCGGAGAGATAGCATATAATCTTTTGGAAAATAAGATTACTAAAGAAGAAATAAGGAGTAATTATTCCGATATTCCCGATTTTGTAATCAAAGACATACTTCAAGCCTTGGGAATTGAGCGTTATAAAGCGGAATTTGTGGCATGTCCTTCTTGCGGACGTACGAAATATGATATAGAATCGGCGTTGGAGAAGGTGAAGAAAGCATGTTCGCATTTGAAGGGGCTGAAAATTGCGGTGATGGGTTGTATTGTCAATGTACCAGGCGAGATGGCGGACGCCGACTACGGATATATCGGAGCAGGTAACGGAACTGTCAATTTGTACAAAGGAAAAGAATTGATGATGGCACATATTAACGAATCGGAAGCAGTAGATAAATTGACGGAGTTAATCAAACATGACGGCAAATGGAGTTAGTTGATTTACAGCGATAGAATGTTTGCTAGCAGAGATAAGATTTTCTAATACATAGATAAGGTTTTTGATATTGATGTTAAGATTTTTTGTAGCGGTTATGGGAAATTTGCACCTGAGATCAGGATGTTCGTACTTGTTTATTGTACAGTTAACTGACTGTTTATTGACAATAAACAGCTTAAAATATCCTACTTTCAGACGAAAACTTCTGACATTCATGCGCAAACATCCTGTTTTCATACCAAAAATTCATATTTCTATTTTAAAAAATTCTATCACTGTTTTAAAGCCTCTTAGCACCTTTCTAAAAATTTTTGTCTTCCATGTAGAAAATTCTATTATCATTGCAAAGGATTTTATCTTTTTGATAAAAAGTCTTAATACTCTAACAAAAAATCCAGTCCTTATTATAAAAAAATCGTAATATTATGAAAAAATTAGCTTACGCAACACTTTTAGTTATTGCCGCTGTGGTTTTATTGGCTTTCTTTGGTTTCGGAAATTCGAAGGATGTTGAACCGAACGCTAATGATAATGATTTTGTTATTAAGATTTCGGATAATTGCCGTAAGACAGGCATTCCTTTTTCCGATAATTCTGCATTTACATTGGACAAACTTTTGCCGCAAAGCCAATACAATTATCCTATTTATGACCACCGTTATTTTATCTTAGGATATGCACCCTCACATAAGCAAGCAGCATGGGTGGAATGGCTATTGACAAAACAAAGAGTGGTTACCAAAACAACAAAACGACTGGATAATTTCCGAGAAGATTCCTCTTTGGCGTTTTGTCCTTCGACTTTGGAGGATTACAAAAGGAGTGGCTATGCAAGAGGTCATATTTGTCCGTCGGCGGATATGCTCTGGGATGTAAATGCTAATAGCGAGACGTTTCTATTAAGCAATATGTCGCCTCAAGTTAAAGAGTTCAACGACGGACGTTGGACTGAGTTGGAGATAGCTTGCCGTTCGTGGGCGATAAAAAATGACAGCGTGTTGATAATTTCGGGACCTATTTTCAAAAATCCTAAGACCACAATCGGCAAAGGTAAGGTTACCGTCCCGTCTTCGTATTTCAAGATTGTAATTGACATTTCTTTTCCGAAATGTAAAGCCATTGCGTTTATAATGCCTAATGAAAGATTGGAAAAAGGTATCTTCAATTACGCAACTACTATTAAGGATATAGAGAATCAAACGGGATTAAATTTTTTTCCAGACTATGACAATGATGACCTTATCCATAGTTTAGAAACTACGATTGACACACTTTCGTGGAAATAATTTTTTGATATTCTTCCTTCCACCGCTCTATGCAGACCTTTTATGACCATTTAACTTTCATTGACACAAAATTACTTTCTATTACCGACGAGAAAAATAAAGAAATCGTGAAAAAACTTCCTTTTGGCATAAATTTTGATTCGTTGCACATGTTTTTTGTTTCTGCGGTGAATAAAAAATGTCAAAAAGACAAGAATTTTGTCCCAAAAGACTTGTATGTTAGATTTTTTTTATACATTTGCAAAATCAAACAGGAAGAAGCGAAAATCCTTGAACAGAGTAGCGATTGTTTAATTAAAAAATTTTTTAATACAATGAAAAAAACATTATTAACATTAGGTGCTGTTGCAGCAATGTCATTCGCATTCGTTGCTTGCGGTGATGACACAAAAGATTGTGAGTGTGCTCTTACTGTATTGGGAGTAGATACAGGTGTTAAAGCAGAAGTTAATGAATTTGATGGAGATTGCGATGAAATCTCATTCGATGATCTTGATTCAAAAACTCAGGATGGATTGACTGCTGCAGATGTTGAGTTAAATTGCGAAGAAAAATAATCGGAGCAAAAACAATTGTATCAGGGAGTATTCCTTATGGGGTGCTCCCTATTTTTAAAGAAAATAAATAGAGATATGAAAACTATAAAATTATCAACCGTTATCGCTGTTGCATTATTTGGTTTCGCTGCTTGCAATGATTCTACGGATTGCATTTGTAATGTTGAAACCGCAACGAAATCTGGTATTGTGAAATCACAGAGAAGTGTCAATCTTTCCGATTGGGATAAGGATTGTTCGAAGATTACGGCAGAGGATTTAAAAGAAATTGAAGGTGTGAATATCAGCGAATTAATCGATTGCTCAGAGCACTAATCTTTCATGAAAACTAAAAATATTGTCGGCATTATAGCCCGCATTATTGTGGGTTTAGTGTTTATTGCATCTGCCGTAACAAAGTATTTATCTATTGATGCGGTGGATTTGTTTGTTTATGAACACCGGATATTCTCTTGGGAAGTTACTACGTTTGTTACACGCCTTCTAATCGTGCTTGAAGCCTTTGTCGGAATAATGCTTATTGTCGGAATCTATCCTAAGCAATTCAAATGGACGGCAATAGTAATGCTTATCGGCTTTTCAGTTTATGTTATATTAAAACCGTTATTATTTAATGTAAATGAGGAAAATTGTCATTGCTTCGGCACAGTCCTTTTACTCAATGACAGAGATACTTTAATCAAGAATGTAATTCTTTTGGTGATTTCTTATTTTATGTTTTGGAATAAAGGAGTTACGGAATTGAATTATAAAGTTGTTGATGTCAAATTAAAAAATGGTGATATAACACAGCGTTATAGAAAAACTTGTAGCGGTTTTCTGTATTCCCAACGCAAATTCTTGGCAGTAGTTACATTTATTGTTCTGTTTGTTGTGGCAAATATGGTTTTTATGCCTGAACCTATTTCAAGAAAACTTTATCCTAAAACGGCATCGATAGACAAAGATAAGTTTGAACTTCTTATCGGATTGTCTTCAACGGAAAATCTTTCCGGCAAAGATACAAACCTAACAGCTCTTTATAATGCTGCGCAAGATTCCATAAGAAAATTAAATATCACTCAAGGGAATAAAATATTGTGTCTGTATTCTACGGGATGTAAGTATTGTAAGCGAGCTTCCAAACGACTTGATGTAGTAAGACAGAAGTATAATATCGCAGACTCTTCTTTTGCTATTATATTCTGGGGAAACGATGTAAAAGTAGATAGTTTTTTTGTAAAAACCAATACAAAAGTTCTTCCTCATACATTAGTTTCTCCGTGGGTATTTCTTCCTGCTACAAAAGGAAAGCAGCCTGTTATTGCATTAATGAAGGACGGAAGCGTAGAGAAACTTTTAAAATATCCTAATATAAACGAAAAAGAGATTTATGATTTTATGTTTCAGGATATGAAATAATTATTTCACTTTTGCGTTTATAGGTATGGATTCACTAACTTAAAAAAATAAAATATTATGGTTAAGATACTTTGGGCTGATGACGAAATAGATTTACTTAAACCGTACATTCTGTTTTTGGAGGCAAAGGATTATAAGGTTATTCCTGCTACTGACGGCAGCGAAGCGTTGGAAATTTTGGATAAGGAGAGTGTTGATATTATGTTTTTGGACGAAAATATGCCTGGTATCAACGGTTTGGAAACTCTTACGAGGGTTAAAAACAAGTATCCGTCTCTTCCTGTTATTATGATTACCAAAAGCGAAGAGGAGAACATAATGGAACAGGCTATCGGCTCCAAAATATCCGATTATTTGATAAAACCCGTTAATCCTAACCAAATTCTCTTAACTCTTAAGAAACATCTTGACACCAAAAAGTTGGTTACGCAAACCCAAACGATGTCTTACCAACAGGAATTCCGCAATATAAGTATGCAAATCAATCAAGGTTTAGATTACAACGAATGGACTCAACTTTACAAGCAACTTGTCCATTGGGAAATAGAACTTGCGGAAAATAATGATGAAAGTATTTTTGAGATATTGAAGACTCAGAAAAGCGAAGCAAACGAACAATTCTCCAAATACTATCAAAAGAATTATATTAAATGGCTTAATGATGACGGAGAGGCATCTCCGCTAATGTCGCACAGAGTTCTACAGCGCAAAATCTTTCCTCTGTTGAAAGAAAAGAAACGTCCTGTTTTCCTTATCGTACTTGACAATTTCCGTTTTGACCAATGGCGTGCTTTACAGCCTGAAATAGAAAAGCAATTGATGGTTGAAGAAGAGGGAATCTATTATGCAATCCTTCCGACCACAACTCAATATGCAAGAAACGCATTATTCGCTTCTTTGCTACCGAGTGATATTAAGAAAATGTTTCCTCAGTATTGGTTAGACGAAGATAAAGAGGGTAACAAGAATCAATATGAACCCGATTTGTTGAATGAAAACCTTAAACGCCACAGAATCAAAGTCAATACTACATATCACAAAGTTTTGAACGTAACTTACGGTATGCGTATGATAGATATTTTGCCTAATTTTATGCAAAATGACCTTAATGTTATAGTTTATAACTTTATTGATATGCTTTCGCACGCCAGAACGGACAGTGATTTGGTCAGAGAGTTGGCTGCGGACGAGAATGCGTACAGAGGCGTTACTCTTACGTGGTATGAACACTCTCCGTTGAAAGAAGTATTGAAGTATTTGTCGGATAAGGATGTTGATGTCTTTATTACAACCGACCACGGCAGTGTAAAGGTGGATTCTCCTGTGAAGATAAAATCCAATAAAGACGCTTCGGTTAATCTTCGTTACAAGATAGGACGTTTATTGGACTACGACCCGAAAGAAGTCTTCGGAATAAAAGACTCAGCGGACGTAAAAATTCCGCCTTTGAGCATAATGAGCCAAATGATATTCGCAAGGGCAACGGATTTCTTCGTTTATCCTACCGAATATAACAAATACGTTCAATATTATATGAATACATTCCAACACGGAGGTATTTCAATGGAAGAATGTATGATACCGTTGATTCACCTTGTGCCTAAAAAATAATCAATCAATGAAAGAATTTACCATTCATTCACTTGAAGATATTGACAGGGTAGCAAAAGAATTTCTTTCCTCAATCGGAGAAAATAAAATCTTTGCTTTTAACGGTAAGATGGGAGCGGGCAAAACCACTTTCATAAAAGCAATATGCAAAGCGTTGAATGTGCAGGATAATGTCTGTTCTCCGACCTTTGCAATAGTCAATGTGTATAACTCAGATGAGGTAGGAGAAATTTATCACTTTGATTTCTATCGGTTAAATGAGCCTTCGCAAGCGTTGGATATAGGAACAGAAGAATATTTCTACTCAGGAAATTATTGTTTTTTGGAATGGGCAGAGAATATAGGAGAGTTTTTGCCCGAAGATTGTATTTTTGTAGATATAACAGAGAACACAGACAAAATGAGAACGGTAAAGTTAAACTTATAGTTGATGATATGACAGACAATACAGATAATATAAAAATAACACCCCAATTTATTTCGTTGGAAAGGATACTTGCGGCAAAGAATCCTAAGCTTTTGAAAATTATTCCTAAATTTGTCCTGACGAAGTTCAAAAAATTTATTTGTTTGGACAGAATTAACGAAATCATATACAAATACCGTGATTACAAAGGGGTTGATTTTGCCAATGTATTGTTAGATGAATTGAAAATTAAGCGTGTTATCAATAACGAAGAGAATATTCCTTTAACGGGACGGCCTCTTGTTGTTGCCAATCACCCGTTGGGAAGTATTGACGGGGTAACTCTTATCAGTATTATGGGAACTAAGCGCAGCGATGTCTTGTTTCCTGTCAATGACATCTTATGTCAATTGCCCGGATTGAAAAGCGTTTTTGTTCCTATCAATAAATACGGCCGCAATACCGAAAATCACAACGCTTTGAACGAGGCTTTTGCAGGCAATTCGGCAATGTGTTTCTTTCCTGCGGGAACTGAAAGCAAGATTATCAAAGGAAAATTTCAGGATTTCCCCTGGAAAAAAAGTTTTGTCAAAAAAGCACAACAGTTTAATCGAGATATTGTCCCTGTGTATATAGAAGGAATGAACAGCAAGGCATTTTACAGATTGTATAAGATAAGACATTTCTTCGGAGTCAAATTTGATTTGGAAATGATAATGCTTCCGCGAGAAATGTTCAAACAAGAAGGCAAGACTATCACGCTTACTTTCGGCAAAAAGATACCTTGCGCAGTTTTGGACGCAAGATACAACGCTTTGCAGTGGGCTGACAAAATCCGTTCCTATGTTTATAAACTCAAAGAAAATAAATACGCAGAATTTATTTCATAATGAGAGTTTAAAGTTTAGAGTTTAAGGTTTAAATCCGTACTCGGAATCTCTAAACCCTAAACTTTAAACATTAAACTTTGAACTCAGGCAAATTTTCTATGATTTCAACACTTTGCAATGACAGGTTGATAATCCTTAGCAGAAGATTAAAAATATATTTCTCGTCTCCGACTTCTTTACACCAGTCATTAGCATCGTTAGTTATGCCACTTTTCTTGTCTGTTGTAATTGCATAACGCTCCATTATCCATTCAATAGCCGATTTCCCATTTACAATGTAGTCGTATGCCTTTAAAGGAATTTCGTTTATGGTAATAAGATTGTTAAATATTATCTGCGTTTTGTTTTTTGCCTTTGCACTTCCGCCGAATTTCATTTTTTGAACTATGTATGATATTTGCTCGTACGGTTGATAAGTAATAACACATTTGTTATACGGTTCAATCGTTTCATAATTCAAATGCAAATCCGCAAGTTGTCTTCCAACCTTGGAAAATGCCCAAAAATCCTCTGCTTTCTCCACTAATGGAATACGCGGTAACATTTTCTTTAAATCATTGGCAAAAGTCTTGCGGTAACTTTCGCAATGAAGAAAACCATATACATAATAAAAAATATCTTCTTTGATTACACGGTTACCGTATTGCTTTCTTGCACGCTCAAGTATAAAATCCGTAATTGCATCACGCTTTATATAATCATCTTCAGCCGCATTATCAAACAAAGTTTTTTCTTTGTTTTGCTTTTCATAGTAATAAAGGGGAAAACATTGCCCGTTAAACATTGTTTGTAAGTCAGGAATACAGTCTGTTATCAATACAGAGAAGTCTTTTGAAGCACTAATACCGCTAATACAAATTACAAGGTTTTGATGTTTGGAGGTTGGAAAGATTTGCGACCAGATACCCGGACGTTCAATTAAATAACGGTTATAATATAGTAATTGCTTATTGTAGGGTCTGTAGTTACCAATTCTAATGTTAGAATTATCAAGATTAAGTTCTATATTCTTTTCTGCACTTCTCTTTAAATTTACTGTCCATGAAATTTTAGTTTCATCATTACTTAATATAGTAATTTCATTTGCAGATAACAGTTTTCGTTGTGAGTTATAAAAGTCAATCATTCTGACAACATTGTCCTGTAATTTGTTTTTGCTGTAATTATATACCCAAATATCTCTGTTAGTTGCAATTCCTATTAATTGAGTTAAGAAAAAACTTTTTTCTTTTGGAGAAAATTTCTTTTCAGGTTCAATAGGAATATAGTTAGAAAACGAATCATTGCGTTTGTTTATCCAATCGCCATGTTCATTTGGAGTTATAATTTCAAAAGGTATGTTTTTAACGGAAGAAAACTTGTCTATAATTTGTAGTTTCTGCTCTCTGGAAAGATAATCTCCTATATCGTGGTAGTATATTGTGGCTTTGCCTTGTTGTTGAGGCTTTTTGATTAATAAAGTTATAGCAATAGGCGTACGGCTTCCCAATCCAAATATATTTCCTGCCTCTTTTTGACGTAATTCTCCGGATGTACGACAATTTCCTCTTAAATTAAAAACATAAATTGCAGAAAATTCTTTTTCCAATGACTTTCTGAACCCGTCTAATCCATTACTGTCAAGCCAAGAAGCGTTACTGATAAAAGCAATTACCCCTTCGTCATCTTTACTTAGCCTGTCTGTTGCCCAACGGAATGCTTTAATATAACTATCGTACGCTGCTTTGTTCAGATTAGCGCAACTGGTGGCAACATATTTCTCTTCAATTTGTTTTTCTAACAACGGATAGGATTGATTTTGGGCATTGTCGCTGACAGACTTCTGCCCGATAGAATAAGGCGGATTGCCGATAATAACGGTTATAGGTTTATTAATCTGTTTTTTTATTCGGGCAGTGTTTTCTGGGAAAGTAGGTTCAATAAGTTCGGTTTGGGTATTTTGTTTTGAGTACATCTGTTCGCCTAATTGGAAAGTATCAGTCAGACATATCCCCTCAAAAGATTGATAGGTATCATTACTTTGTTGTAAGTCGTGATAAACGTTTTCAATGTTGATACTTGCAATGTAATATGCCAACAAAACTATTTCATTGGCAAATATCTCGTGCTTATATTTCCTTTCCAAATCCTCATCTTTGATAATACCGCTTTGCAACAGCCTTGTAATAAACGTACCCGTCCCAGTAAAAGGGTCAATTATATTAACGTTTTTATCAGTCAAAGAACGTGAAAATTCTTTATTCAACACATACTCCACACTCTTGATAATAAAATCCACAACTTCCACGGGAGTATATACAATTCCCAGTTGCTCGGTTGTTTTCTTGAAAGCCAGACGGAAAAACTTGTCATAAAGTTCCACAACTATCTTTTGCTTAGCTTGAGAGTTGTCAATACCTGCTGCTCTTAACTTAACACTGCGGTAAAACTTCTCAAGGTTTTCATTATCCTGTGCATCAATACGGTCATTTAATAAGTCAATGATTTTATTCAAAGACTTACTCATCGGATTATTAGCCGCAAAAGAATAATTCTCAAATAGGGCTTCAAAGACAGGCTTTGTGATAATATGTTGTGCCAACATCTCCACCGCAGTTTGCTCCTTAACTGACGGATTGATATTTTTGTGCAGACCTTTCAAGAATTTATCAAACTCTTTTTTTGCTTTTTCGTCCGTATTTATCAATTCGGTAATTTGTTTTATGTGTCTTTCGGCTATTTTTGCCACATCCTCCGCCCATTGTTCCCAATAGCGTTTTTTACCTACCTTTTCAACCATACGGGCATAGATAACGCTTTGCAGATTTTCAAAACGCATCTCCATCTGCTCGGCAATAGTTTGTTTTATATCCGTATTGTCAAAAGTATTATCCGATGTTTCTGTATCATTATCTGCACTTGTTCCGCCAAAAATAGAACCTGTCAAAAGGATATTTGATGGGCGTTTTTTATTTAGTTCAATCTTATTAACAAATGCGTCAAAGCGGTCATCGTGAGCCCGTAAGGCGTTAAGTATCTCCCAAACCACTTTGAAATCTTCGCTGTTATCCAATACGTTTTCAGGTTTTACATCTTCGGGAACTACAACGGGAATAATAATATAGCCGTATTTCTTCCCTTCTGCTTTCCTCATCACCCTGCCTACCGATTGTACGACATCCACCTGCGAATTTTTAGGAGAGAAAAACAGAATTGCGTCCAACGAAGGCACATCTACTCCTTCGGAAAGGCAACGTACGTTAGTCAATATCCGACATTGGTTTCTGTCATTGGGAGATTGTTTCAACCAATTGAGTTTTTGGTCGCGTATTGTGGCACCCATAGACCCATCTACGTGATTTGCTTGTATTGTTACCGTAGTTTGTCTGTCTTTTTCCTCCAATTCCTGTGAATAAATCTCACTGCATGTATTCAATGCCTGACTTGTTGCCTTTGACCACGCAATAGTACGGCAAAAAGCCACGGCACGCCTCATCGGTTCGGGGTCTGTTTGTTTCAATATATCATTTTCCACCAATGTTTTCTTACTTAGCGCATTTATACAGCCGACAAGTTTTGCCATATCGTCAGTTTCCAAAGGTGTTTTGCCGTCATACTGTATTGTTTGCAGACTTTCTTTCATTCTTTGGCTTACTTCACTCTGTGAAACCGTCAAAACAATTACTTTATAATCGGAAAGCAAATTCTTATCTACCGCCTCACCGAAACCTATCCTGTAAATATCATTGCCATACAACGCAACATCGTCCATACTGCACAAATAAGCGTCTTTTTCCCTTGCTTTGATTTGGTCGTTTTGCTTATACAGACGCGGAGTTGCCGTCATATACAAACGTTTCTTGGCTTTGATAAAATCATTGCTATGAACACGGACAAAAGTACTCTCTTCCTCGCCCTTAAGCGTAACTCCTGTAGTACGGTGTGCCTCATCGCAGATAATCAAATCAAAAATGAATTTTTCACCCATCAACTTCTGGGCATCGGATATTACTTTTATGGATTGGTATGTAGAAAAAACAACCAGCATCTCATCATTGCGTTTGCTGTTTATCCTCTCTATTTGATATTTTACATTGTTTGCATCCGTGGAAGCGGGCATCGCCAAATCTTCTATTGTATATATGTTGCTGTCTTCATCTTTCTTGGTTTTCTTTTGGCTTACTCCGCTGTCAGAACATACACATACGGCGTGGATTTTCCTTTCTGCATCATAATTCCAGGCTCTTAGTGTTTGGGATAGCAACGCTATTGACGGGACAAGGAAAAGTATTGTACCTTTGTGTGCAGTTATCTCTTCCGCTATCTTTAAAGAAGTATAGGTCTTGCCTGTTCCGCATGCCATTATAAGTTTTCCGCGTTCGTTTTCCTTAAAATATTCTTTTGTCTTCTGCAAAGCCGTCAGTTGATGTTCCATTAACTGTTTTTTCTTACTTAAGACATTGTCTTTATTTGTGCCTTCGTCCAACTCTTTCCAGTCTATATCAAACGAAAGCAACTCCCCATAACCCAAACGTGCGGCAGGAATGATTTGATTTTGAAAATTACCCCAGGCATTTGCGGTCATACCTTTTTCCGTTGTGTCTATCCAAAGACGGAAAGCAAACTGACGTGTCTGTCCTTGGTCATCAACGAATTTTCTTGTTGAGGTGGAAAGAAAAGTATTCACATCGCCTTTGTCAATATAGGTGTCGGCAGCAAAACATTTGCATTGTATAGCCCAATAATCGTTTTCAAACGTTTGTGCAACCAAATCAATACCCGTATCCGTCAGACTTATGGAATCTCTGTAAGGAAACTCATTCCATAACCAAACTTTACTCAGTTGATTCTTATACATCGGGTAAGTCAATAGGAAATTCTTTATAAGGTTTTCAAATTTCCCGCCCTTATCTCTTTGAGAAAATGCTTCTTTTCTGTACTTATCTAATACTTCTTTTAAATATGCCATCGTGATTGACAGTTTTAATTAATTGTCATCAACTATCAATCACTTAGGAAGTAATATCAAATAGAAAAAGTGCAAACTTATCTATCACGTCAGGGTAAAGCTTCGGAAGATAACCCACACTCTTTAGAAAAGTCCGCACCGCACAAGGTGCAAACATCAATTTCTTGAAGAGTGTCTTCTCTTTCCGATTACTTTATGCTGACCTATTATTTCCTTAACAAAAATGAGGTTCCGAAGCTTACTTTTGACGTGAAATAATAGTCAATGCGTAATAACACTATTGTTAGTTGCAAAATTACGAAAAGATTTTGTTATACCGGTATCTTTTAATAATGAATTTTTTTCATAAAACAGTAAATTGTTTTCAGAAAAGAATTTTAAAAAACCTATGTATTTTGTTCGAAAAACCTATGTTTTTTTAATGAAAAACCCAGGTTTTTTAATTTAAAAACATAGGTTTTTTACATTAAATACTACACTTTACTTTCTAAATATTATGAATTAAATAAGTTTTATCCTTATTCCTATCGGGAAATCTATATTCAATTTGTATTTTTTTCGGTAAGAGGCAATATTATCGCCGTTATCAAAAAAATAATTGACTTGTGGTTGAATAAAGATACCTATTTTGTCGGTTATCTTATAATCAACACCTAAAGAAAACGAAACTGTCCATTGTGTTTTAGCCTCTAAATTATAATATTCGGTAGTGTTATCTGCATAGAATAAGGCTTTATGATGGAAAGGTATCTCAACACTTGAGCCCAACCCCGCCGTTGCATCAAAATATTTGGTTTGAAGATAGTGATATAGGATTTGGGATTTTATGCCTGCGTATTGCAAACGATAAGAAAGTGTGTTTTTAGAATAAGATATGAAATCCGTTTTTAGATATGTATAAACCAATCCGCAATCTATGGAAAAATATTTGTTTAATCGCTTGTCCGCCATCAACGAAAAGGTTATAGGTCGGTGATATTTCACTTCATCAAAGAAATTCTTCTCAGGATTAATTGTAGGTGAATTATCTGTATTATGTATTAAGGATTGCATATCGGATATTTGGCTTAAACTAATGGCACTTGAGATAAAAACAATGTCTAATGTCCAATGTTTAGAATCTTTTGTTGCGACAGGACAATTTTCCCATAAATTAACTATTTCGTCTTGCACAGAGATTTCCTCCAACGTAATCTTTGGTAAATCTTCTTCATTATCATAGTTGTAATTGTCTGTCAAAACTTCTTCTTTTGACAATATAACAGAATC
Source organism: Bacteroidales bacterium (assembly GCA_017480245.1). GTDB lineage: Bacteria > Bacteroidota > Bacteroidia > Bacteroidales > P3 > Scybalousia_A. Next base: position 205,518 of record JAFVBA010000010.1, read on the forward strand.
CAAATAGATATTATCTTTGTGAATAACGATGTCATTATTGCCTTTTGAGGTATTATTATATATTGTGGTATTTGCATAATAAGTCTGCGTCTTTGCGGATTGCGGTGTGGTTTCTGCTTTAGAAGTTGTCTTTTTGGTAATCTCTTTAAGCGGATTATCGGCAGGAATTGTATCATTTATTTCCCGAAAATTAAATAGCAAAACGGCAATTACTAATAACGGCACAATACCGAGCGACCAATAGGAAACAATCATTGATTTTAGCATTTGCTTTGCGCGGTATAGCTGACTGGAAGAGGTATTAGGTTTTATATTCAGTTGTTTAGCAATCTGTTTATGCGTTAGGCCGTCAATGGCATATAATGTAAAAACTTTTTTGTAGCCTTCGGGCAGTTTATCTACCATTTGCATAAGAGTGTCATAAGACATTGTTGCCTCTTGTTGCTCTTGTGATATATTTTCTTGCGTATCTGCTACATTAGTATCGTCAATGGAAATATCGGAAAACAGTTTCTTTTTCTCCAAATACTTTAAACAAGTGTTTTTTGCAATAGAAAACATCCAAGATTCAAGTTTTGTCTTATCTTTAAGGGTGTTTATCTTGGTAAGAATAGTAACGAAAGAATCCTGAACTAAATCCTCGGCGGTAGTTTCATCTTTGACATATTTCATACATAAACCGAACATTCTTTTATAATACATTCGGTAAATATTTTCAAATTCCTGTTTGTCAAATCCTCTATCCGCCATATTAAATTAATATTTTGCTACAAGTAAGTACCTAAAATTTGCAAAATACTGCGTGATGAAGACAACTTTTTTGTTTTTATATAGTTTTTAATATGCAAAATGTAGCATATAATCTAACGATAATTTGATTATATGCTACATACTACACGCTACATACTATATATTTACTGCATATTCATATAACGTTTTCTTTTGTCTTCGTAAATATCGGCTATTGTTACTAAAATGCCCGTCTCCTCCACATCGGAAAAATGTTTATTCACACTTGTACCGAATGATTTCATAGTTGAAGACAAGTTCATGTAAGCATTAACTAACGGAGGTATGTTTTCGTTATGCTCTCTTACGTTCTTAACTAAAATTTGATAGTCTTCCTTATAACTTCTTCCGATGAAAATCTTGTTTAATTCGTTATAATCACCTTTAATCTTCACTTCTTCTTTCGGAAATACCAATCCTTCGTTGTCAGGGAAGTGTTTTTTGTAGAAATACAAGATATAATCTTTTGCAGTTGAGTCCATCTGAGGATACATAGTGATTTTGCCGAAGAAATACTTGACTTCATTTGCCATAGTCTGCGCCAAACCGCCCAAACCGTCCCAAAGATTGTCCAAAGAGTACATTCCCTTGCGAAGATTAACCGTCGGTTGATACTCAGGCCGCACAAAACTTCTGCCTAACTCCATCGTATAAGGCCAATATCTTTCTTTAAACTCGTCGGTAAAGAAAAACAAATCGGCAGTGGCGGAAAGCAATTCTCCGTTAGCCTGCATAAAGACGTCTTTACCCACAATAAAACGGTAACCGCCCACAATCTCCTCGTCAGTCGGATCCCAGACAAAGAGTTGTTTGTAGCAATGAGGCGAAGGTGCTATATCATATTGGTCAATATCGCATTCCGTTCCGCTACCTCCCCCTTGGGCTCCGAAACTTATCTCTCGCAAACGGCCTATCTCCCTCATAATATTGGGAGAAGTGTGCGCATCGGTTACATATATCTCTCTGCCGCCGTAATTAGTCTTACGGAAAAATATTTGTTCGTTCAATTCCTCTTTTATCAACGCTTTATCAACAGGAGGTATGACGTATGAAGTGTCCATTGTCTTAATCATAGAGCAAAATGTTTATTTATCTTTGCAAAAGTACGAAAAAAATTAATATTTCGCCGTTTTGCAGTAATATTTTTCCCGAACAATGTCTTATACTACCGTTTTATCTCTATAAGGTGGAGTAGTGTTATAATTTTATGCCTATACATTTTATCAATATCAATAATTTGGTCGGCAAGATTTAATTTCTTAATTTTGCAACTTCAATTTAGCGTGTTTATTAATTATAAAAGAACAATAAAACAATGAAAAAAATAATTTTTTGCTTAACGGCGGTTATTTTCTCGGTAAGTGCTTTTTCTCAGAAGGCACAATTGGTCAATCCTTTCGTAGGTACTGACGAACACGGGCATACTTATCCTGGTGTTACGGCACCTTTCGGTCAGGTTCAGCTATCTCCCGATACCCGTTTGAACGGTTGGGACGGTTGCTCGGGTTATCACTATTCGGATAACAAGATTTACGGTTTTTCCCACACACATCTAAGCGGTACTGGGTGCGAAGATTTGTGCGACATCTTATTTACGCCTACCGTTCATAGCAAAGATTGGCAGGATTTGAGATTGGATTTTAAGCACAGCGATGAACAGGCTTACGCAGGCTATTATAAAGTTAAAGGATTCAACAAAGCGTGGATTACAACCGAACTTGCCGCTACCCAAAGGCACGGTTACCATCTTTATACGTTTCCTAAAAACGATACGATGGCTCTTGTGATTGACCTTAAGCACAGAGATTACACTATTGATTGGAATGTTGAGATTAAAGACAAGAGAACGGTTGTCGGTTACAGAAACAGTAAATCCTGGAACGAGAATCAACATACTTACTTCGCATCTTCGTTCAATAAAGACATAATTGATTCTTATTTGGATAAGAAAACAGGAAAACTTTATCTGTATTTCGGACAGACAAATAAGGTCGGAACGCAGTTAGAGGCGAAAGTATCAATTTCTTCTGTGGATAAAGAAGGAGCATTGAAGAATTTGAATTCGCAAAGTGCCTCAACATTTGCACAAGCTAAGAAACAATCGGTTCAATTGTGGGAAAAAGCCTTGTCAGTTATAGACGTACAGGGCGGAAGTACGCAGCAACAAAGAACATTCTACACTTCACTTTATCATTGTATGATTGCACCAAATCTTTACTCGGATATAGACGGAAGATACCGCGCAATGATTAACAACAATAAAGATTTCGGCAAAACGATTGAGGACGGCAGACCTTTGAATCCTATTGCCACTGCGGTAGGTTATGACCGCTACAGCGTCTTTTCCCTTTGGGATACATACAGAGCGCTTAATCCTTTGTTGAGTTTAATAAAACCTGAATTGTGCCAAGATTTTGAGAAAACGTTTCTTGATTATTACCGTCAGACAAACGAACTTCCGATGTGGGAATTGCATTCTTGGGAAACTTATTGTATGATTGGTATCCACGGAGTGAGTGTTTTGGCTGAGTGGATAAGAAAAGGAATCGTTGTTGATAATGATTTGGCTTTGGAAGCCATGATTGCAACTGCCAATATGCAAAAAATCGGTCTTCCTTACTTTAATCGGGACGGTTATATCTCTGCTGAGTTTGAACACGAGGGAGTTGCCAAGACTGTTGAGTTTTGTTACAATATGTATTGCATAGCTCAGACAGCTAAAATGTTAGGTAAGGACGATATTTATGCGGAATATATCCAAAAAGCGCAATATTACAAAAACCTTTTCAATCCTCAAAACACATTTATTCAACCTAAAGAAAACGGAAGGTTTCTTCCTAATTTTGACCCGAAGCAAGTGGATATCAACTATACGGAAGGCAACGGTTGGCACTATACTTTCTACGTTCCGCAGGATATTAACACCCTTGCTATGATGATGGGCGGCGACAAAGCCTTTGAAAACAAATTGGACGAGTGTTTTAATTCCATTGAATCCACAACAGGCCGCAACCAAGCTGATGTTACCGGACTTATCGGGCAATATGCACACGGCAACGAGCCTTCACATCACACTGCATACCTATATAATTATGTTGGTAAGGCATATAAAACACAGAAATTGGTACGTCAAATTCTTAACACCTTGTATTCTGACAAACCTGACGGAGTTTGCGGAAACGATGACTGCGGACAGATGGCTGCGTGGTATGTTCTTTCGGCTATGGGCTTATATGCTGTTGCTCCTGTGTCGGGTGAATATATTATAGGCTCACCTCTGTTTGACAAGGTTACTATCAATCTTCAAAACGGCAAAAAATTCGTCATCAACTCCAAACAGGGCAAAAATACTCCTTATGTCAAATCCCTTAAGTTGAATAATAAAAACTATACAAAGAGTTATCTTACCCATGAGGATTTGATTAACGGCGGTACATTGACTTTTGAAATGAGTGATAAGCCTAATTATGACTTTGCAAGCAAAAAAGAAGATTGCCCTAAGGCACAAATAACCGACAACTTAATATCCGTTGTTCCTTATTTGGAATATGACGGCACGGGAACGTTCTCAGGAAAAGAAGAATTGAAAGTTAATTATCTTGATAACAATTTTAAAGTTTATAAAACCGAAAAACTTATTTTGGACAACACTCAACAGGTTAATGTAAGCAATATTTACAATAATAAAGTAAGCAAAAACGTCCATGCAATGTTTTATAAAATTCCTGAAGGCAGAAGTATTAGAATCCTTACCAAATATTCTCCTCAATACACGGCAGGAGGCGACAATGCTTTGATTGACCAAAAGATGGGAACTGACAATTGGCGTTTGGGATGCTGGCAAGGTTATTGGGGAGAGGACGTTGAAGCCGTTATTGATTTAGGAGAAAACAAAAAAGTCAATAATGTCGGCGGTCATTTCGTACAAGACGAGCGTGCGTGGATATTTATGCCTGTCAAAGTGGAATATTACGTAAGTGATAACGGCAAAGATTTCACTCTTTTTGAGACTGTACAGAATCCTATTGACGAAAGAAAATCAGGAGTTATCACCTACACTTTCAGAACAACAAAACCGATAAACTCCCGCTACATAAAAATGAAAGCAATTAACAGAAAAACCAATCCAGATTGGCATCTGTCCCCTGGAGAAAAGTCTTGGCTGTTTATCGATGAAGTAATAGTAATGTAATATTTAGTATGAAGCATATAGCATTTAGCATATATCGGGAGCCGTTAGGCTTTATATACTACATTCTACATACTAAATACTATATGAAATAATACAGCATACTATATTCTAAATACTAAAAAATAAGGTGCCGAATCGTTAAATTCTTTTCTGAAAAGAGTGAAATGTTTTCTGAAAAGAATTTAACGATTCGGCACTTTATTTTGACAACTCTATATCACTGTTTTACAAATTGTCATATATGTGGAGAGTATAGCTATTTTATTTTACAATATCAAAAATTTGCCATATTGAATAATTGTTATAATTTTGCAAACGCAAAAATACGGTTCTTCTTAACGAAGATTAATAGGGAATCCTGTGTAAATCAGGAACTATACCCGTAGCTGTAAGTCCTTTAAAGGCTGTTAAGACTCTGAAAAGTTCAAGTCACTGTTATTTTTATGGTAATGGGAAGACGCTTAACAGTAGGAATAAGTCAGAAGACCTGCCGTGTTTTTATTAGTTGGAATGCGTAACTTTCGGGTATTGAAGATGCGTTATTATTACGTACTATTTACTATATGTAACGTACTATGTAGTATATCATACGTCGTAAATCGTACTTAGTATGTAATATGTAGTGTAAGGTATTAGTAAAAAAATCCCTGAATTTTACGTTTGGTTTATTTATTAATTAAAACAATTAAAAAATGAAGAGACGTATTGTCGGCTTATTAGCGGCCTTGATGCTAATATTTACTTCGGTGCAGGCGCAAACAAGTTTGGGGACGGCACCTAACGGAACTTTCTCCGCCAATGATATAGAATATTGGATAGGAGAGGGAGATAACAAAATTGGAATCATTGTTATGTACGATGATGACAAGTTGGAACATCAAAACATCGCCTTCGGTTACCGTTGGAGCGGAAGTGCGAAGACTTTGACGCAAATTTTTGAAGACATTAACTCATCGGACGAAAAGTTTAACATAGATTTTACTTCCAGTTACGGAGGTTATGTGAATAACTTTTATCTGGATTTGGACGAAGACCAAACTTTTGAGTACGAATTCTCCGATGATTGTTCTTGGATGAGTATATATTCATCAATGACTTCCGTTTGGGATTTCAGTAATAGTTTTTCCGGCGGCGAATGGGTGTCTATTGAATGTGGTTATAGCAGTAATGCTGGTAGTGCGGAATATTGGGCGCTTTCTGTCAGTGATGACGGTTGCAAATCTGTTAAAGACCTTGCTGTAAGTAGTATTACAACAAATAGCGCGGTAATTTCTTTTACTGATGCGTTGGGAACTAACGACTATGTACTTTATTGGAAAAGTGAATCGGATAATGATTTCACCTCGCAGGCACTTACTCAAACTTCTTACACCTTAACTAATCTTGAATCTAACACTCTTTATTCTTATTACATACAAAACAATTGTAACAATGGTTTGACTAAAGAGAGTTCGCAAAAGACTTTCCGAACAAAATGTTTGACTATGGCTTATTCGCAATTACCTTACACGGAAACCTTTGACACTTATGTCGATGCTCTTCCTTATTGTTGGGATTTCGTTTATACTGCAAGCGGAACTAATTACCCTCAGACAACTATTGCAAATCCTCATTCTTCTCCGCGTTGTCTTAAGATAAGTTCGCAAAATACTTCGGCATATTCCGTTTGTCAGGGATTGGATGATGATATTGATATGACGGATTTGAAAATCTCGTTATGGGCAAGAAGTATTGCTACCACTGCAGCCGATACTACGTTCAAAATTGGACTTGTAAGCAATGCAGATGCCGAAGATTTTGAAGAATTAGCCACAATCACTCCGACAACTTCATGGAAACAGTACGAGATATTCCTTAGCAATAAGACTTTTGACGCGACCAAACGCTACATTGCAATAAAGAGCGAAAACAATGGCTACCGTTCAATGTTTATTGACGATTTTACTATTAGCGAAGTTTCAAATTGCGAACATCCGTGGATAACTGACGTTGAAATTTCCGCAGGAGAGGACAACGCAACAGTGAAAATAACTATCGCTTCCGCAAAAGAAAATGATAATGACTTTTATGTTTGTTATAAAAAGGCAGGAGGTGAGGCAGATTCCATAGAAGTTAATGACAAAACCGCAACTTTGGAGTTGGATTTGGCTGCTAATTATGATATTTGGGTAAGAACAATCTGCGCAGGGGGAGAAGTTTCCGATGTTTTCGAAGTTAAAACAATCAAAACGCCTTGTGCATCTATCAGTATTCCTTATGTAGAGAATTTTAACTCGTATGGCAATAATCAAGTTGTGGATTGTTGGACTAAATCCACATCGGGAACTGTTCAAACTGCAACTTATCAACCTTATGAGGGCAATGCTTGTTTGAGTATTACGGGTGGTTACAGCGGAAGTAAGACTTATTTCGCTCTTCCTTATTTAAAAGACAGCGCAGATATAACCAATGTCCGTCTTTCCTTCTATGGAAAAGGTTACGGGGCAGAAAGAAATATTGAGGTGGGAATTATGACTGACGCTACCGATGTTTCAACTTTTTATACCGTAAAAGAACTTACTCTTGTCAAAGACCAATGGACTAAATACGATGTTGATTTTTCTGAATACACATATCAAGGCAGATATGTCGCAATTATGTATAAGAGTACGGGAAGTTATCAAACTTCTTACTATGATAGTATTGTTTTATCCTATGTTCCGTCCTGTGATAAGCCGACAGACATCGTTTTGACGGCAGATAATGAAGATGCAAAGGCTGTTAATGTTGCATTCACGGCTCCTGAAGGCAGTGATACGTGGAATCTGTATTACAAAACTGCAGAAGAAGATGATTACAGCTCAATTATGATATATGAAAATCCGTATAAATTGGAGAACTTGACGCTTAAATCCGATTATACCATATATATGACTACCGTTTGTGGAAATAAAGAAAGTGAGGTAAGCGACACGGTTACTTATCAGACACCTTGCTATGCCGAAGCGATAGATGAATTTCCTTATACCGTAGATTTTGAGAATAATTCCTTAAGATGTTTAAACCAAATCACATTAGGAACTAACGAAATCACATGGAAAGAAACCGAAACCACAAATGGATACTTTACAGGTTATAATTCATCGGCAGAAGGTGAGAAGTTTTTGATTTTATCCGGCAACGGAGCGCACGCAATGTTGGTATTACCGAAATTAAATCTTACTTCATTAACCAATCCTGTTGTTTCATTTTACAATATTCAGAAAAAATACGGCGTAAGTTCAGACACTCTTACTGTTTTGTACAGAACTGACGAGGCGCAAGAGTGGGTTACTTTAAAGAAATTCGCAGATGAAATTGCAGATTGGACACTTCAATATATAGAATTGCCTAATCCTTCAACTCAATACCAAATTGCTTTTGAGGGAACTTACAAAGGCGGACGCGGAGTTGCAATTGACAGTATAAGTGTGTCGGATTATGTTTGCAATCCTATTGTTGTGGAGATTGAAGACTCATTGTGTCAAGGCAGTACCTATACTCTGTATGACAATGAATACACTGACGCTGGTATATACACAATTCAAAGAACGGGTATCTTCAATTGCGATACTACAATCAATCTTACTCTTACTTATAAGCAGCCTTACGATTCTGTTATGACAGTTAAACTTTGCGAGGGCAGTGTTCTTTCCGTTAATGGAGAGGATTATGCTGACGAAGGCGAATTTGAAATCACCGTTAGCAGTAATGAAAGTTGCGATACCAATATTCATCTTAGTATAATCAAAGTCTATCCGTCTGACACCACTATTGATTTGACTTTAAGCGAAGGAGATAAAGTTGTTTTAGCAGATGAAGAATTTTCTGAGCAAGGTAATTTCGTAAGAACAATAACCAATGCAGACGGATGCGATTCTACGATAACGATTAATATAATCGTTAATTCTTCATTAGACCCTCAAAAAGCAAATTCAATAAACAAGGATGATTCTTCAATAGTTGCTTGGGCGATAGGTGTAGAGGTTGAAAGAGATGCCAATGTAACTGACGGCAATTATTATGACGCTGTCGGCAAAACCCAAAATACCGAATACGTATCACTTGCTAACGGCGGAAAAGCGACTGTTACGTTTGACAGATTAATACAGAATGAATACGGTTTTGATTTTGTTGTCTTTTCTCACGGAAACATGATAAACACTGCTTTTGTTGAGGTATCTTCTGACGGAGAAAATTATTTCAGATTCCCTGCTGCTTCCATGGCAACGGATAACGAGACGGCATATACCGGTGATATGTACACAAATCTTGCAGGCGTTTATAATACAGGCTACGGTATTGCATTTGATTTGGATGATTTGGAAGACAATGCCGATTTGGATAAATACGCTGTACGTTATGTCCGTGTTATTGGAGTTAAAAGCGGTGTTGATACGGATTCTGCTTCCAATATTATATATGACGCTGCGACAACAGGCTTTTTGTTTGCAGGTATCGGTGTTATCAACGGCGGAGAACCTTATCAAGTTGCCGATATGAGCGGATTGCTTACAACTTCAGAGTCATACGAAATAGTAAATGCTTCTACTAATGGTGCATATTTAGATAATTCCAATTACGTTAAGGATTACGTTTCCGCAGGAATGAATTTCCAAGGAATAGGGTATGATACATACGGATGGATTATGTCAATCAGTTGGGGACCTTCAAATCTTACCAAATTGGCAAGTAACGGTTATTATATTTCTTCTGCACAGGCAGGAATGGACGGTAAAGGTGATACATATTTACAGGCATTCTATTCCGATTTTGCGGGGACTATTGAACATTGCAGCGCAAAGAAAGAAGACGGAAGCGAATTCTGGCCGCAGGGAGTTTATGTTTCCCATACAAATAGTTCATTCACTTACACAGGAACGACAAATGACGGACAGGCAGGTTATCACAAGATAGTGGCAACCGGTTATGATGAAAACGGTCAGCAAGTCGGTACGACAAGTGTTAATATAACTGAAAACGGTGCTCCATTCAAAGACTGGAGATGGTTGGATTTGTCTTCATTGGGTGAAGTAAGCAAAGTTGTATTCAGTCTGGAAAGCAACTATGCAAATTCTTGGGGATTGTTAATACCTGCTTATTTCTGTATAGATAATTTCGTTTATACCAATTCAGACCCTCATAGTGCAATTACAGGGAAAACGACAATAAAAGCAACAATCTGTGCAAATTCTTCTTATACTTTTGCAGGCAAAGAACTAACCCAAAGCGGAACATATACAGATACATTGACAACTACAGACGGTGCGGACAGTATTGTTGTTATGAAACTAACGGTTGAGGAATTGAACAGTGTAACACTTAATGCAGAAGTTTGCTACGGTGAAGTATTTACATTCAACGGCAAAACTTATACATCTTCTCAGACAATTATTGACACTGTCAGCGCAACTGAAGGATGCGATACCGTTTATACCGTTAATTTGACAATTCTTGATAAGATAACAGCAGATACCTCCGTAACAATCAGCCCAGAAGAATTGCCTTATCAGTTCGGCGGACAAACGTTTAACGGTGCAGGTGATTACGAATTGGTATTAAAGGCAGAGAACGGTTGTGATTCTACTCTAACATTGCATTTAAATGTTCAACAAGGTTTGAATGACGCAGGCAATACCGCAGAGATAACATTGTATCCTAATCCTGCAAAAGACGTTATCTTTATAGAGAATGTAGTATGTAGTACGGAGCATATAACTATCAATATATATGATATAAACGGCAAATTGGTTTTGAGTGAAACAAAACAAAATGCTACATCATACATATTAAATACTACATTATTGCAAAGCGGCGTTTATTATATGAGAATCACTGCGGATAATATCAATAAGACTTTGAAATTTATTAAAGAGTAATGATTTTAGTTTATAGTTTATGGTTTAAAGTTGAAAGTGTTTGAGGTTTCTCTAAACTTTAAATCATAAACTTTAAGATCTGTACTGCAGTAATATAGAGTTGTTGAAAAAAAGTGCCGAATTAGTAAATTATTTTCTGAAAAGAGTAAAATGTTTTCTGAAAAGAATTTCGTGATTCGGCACTTTATTTTTTAATAACAAGAATTTAAACTCTAAACTTTTTAAACTGTTTTTTTGAATTATGAACATGAATTCAGAATAAAAGAAGCAGCATTTTTGATATTAAGAATGAAAAAATATATATGCGCAATTATTTAATATAAATTATTGATTATTAATTTATTATTGATAATTTATTAATTCTTTTTTCAAAAAAATATTTGTTTTTTCTCAAAAAAATTTGGTCAGTATAAAAAAATGATATACTTTTGCAAATACAAAGAAGACGATGTTAGAAAAATGATTTTACAGTAGTAAGGTAAAAAATGATTACTTATTTGAGGTTGTTGGAAAATGGTAATGAGGAGTTGAAGTTGTAGGAAAGGAAGATGTTTTTGAATAGTAGAGTCTGGTAGTTTTCACTTTTTAAGTTTTTATTGTCTTTTTTATAAGGTCTTTTTACATAATAGTTTTATTGAAAGAAATTTCAATGGCTAAGAAGTGGTGTGTGTAATCTTTGTCTGTTGAGCTGAGAAAGATTAAAAAAGGAAGAAGTTTGAGGAAAAGCAATGAAAATAATGATGTTTTTAAAGACGGTGCGAGCGTTGTTTATTGCGAATACCCGTTGTTTAAAAAGTTAGGCAAAAAAGGAAATGTAAGAGTGATTAAATAAAATTTGCAGTTAAGCAAAACAGACACTGACTTAAAGAAACATCATTTTGGTTTTGGCTAATTTATTTACTCATCATCATAAATTAGTTTTGTTTAATAAATTCGTTCTCGGAGGGAATATTCTTTCCCTCCATTTTTATTGATTTTTGAGAAAAAAGGTATATCTTTGCAAAATTTATGTACTATTTGCTATAATGATGTACTATATGGTGTATTATACGTCGTATATAGTAAGTAGTATATAGTAAATGGTATATTTGTATGCGGAAGATAATACATTTGGATATGGATGCGTTTTATGCCTCTGTTGAACAACGGGATGACAAATCATTAAGGGGCAAACCGATTGTGGTAGGTCACGATGCACCGCGGGGAGTTGTGGCAACGGCATCGTATGAGGCGAGAACATTCGGCGTACATTCAGCAATGTCAATCCAAAAAGCCAAACAATTGTGTAAAGATTTAATAATAGTTGAACCCCATTTTGAGAAATACAAAGAAGTTTCGCAAACAATCCGATTGCTTATGCACAAATATACAGATATTATAGAACCTGTTTCATTGGACGAGGCATTTATGGACGTAACTGAGAATAAGATTGGTGAGAATTTGGCAGTTAATATAGCAAAGGAACTAAAAAATGAGATACTTTGTCAAACTCTTTTAACGTCTTCGGCAGGTGTTTCATACAATAAGTTTTTAGCAAAAATAGCATCGGATTGGAATAAACCGAACGGACTGAAAGTTATACATCCTTCGCAAGCGGAAAGATTTATTGACGGATTGAAGGTAGAGAAAATATGGGGTGTTGGTAAAAAAACACTTATCAAAATGCACTCATTGGGAATCTATAACGGAAAACAGCTTAGAGAAGTTCCTTTATTGGAATTGACTAAGAATTTCGGTAAGATGGGTAAAGTGTTTTATGATTATGCAAGAGGGATAGACAATTCTATTGTAGAAAGTTCTTGGGAGAGAAAATCCATTAGTTGCGAGCATACTATGGAAGAGGATATATCTGACAAGACTTCCGTAATTGTTGCATTGTATAATGTTGTTTTGGATTTGGTTTCAAGAATAGAAAGGTCAGGATTCAAAGGAATGCGTCTTACGTTGAAGATAAAATATTATGATTTCACTATTAAAACTTGTTCTTTGACACAAAAACAAATTCTTGATACAAAAGATAAAATTCTTCCGTTGGCTAAAGAACTTATGAAGAAGATTCCTTACCAGGAAAAACCTCTGCGTTTGATTGGATTGGGAGTTTCTTTGGAAGATAAGGCGGTTTATAAGGAGTTGGAGTTATTTGGAAATAATTAAATTGCAATGAAAAATGAAAAAAGACAGAAATATTTTGATAGGATATATATCTATTTGCATATATGCGTGTTTGTCGGGAATAAGTTTCGCTTGGACTAAACGCTTACTTGAAAATAATTTTCCCGTTTTTACTATTGTTTTGATAAGACTTGTAATCGGTGCGGCGTTTTTACTTCTTGCATTGAAATTGTCGGGAAAACTTGAAGTGATGAAGCGTAAGGATTTACTCTCTTTTGTTTGCTTGGCATTGGGAGAGCCGTTTTTGTATTTTATTGGTGAAGATTTCGGAATGAAATACGTTGAGGCTTCGTTTGCTTCGGTTATCATTGCATTGATTCCTGTATTGGTTGCCTTCGCAATCCCTTTGGTTTATGGCGGAAGAATAAAAAAGGCATTGGTTGCAGGAGCTGGAATATCATTAATAGGTATTGGTATAATGAGTTTTACTGAAAACGGATTTGCTTTTGATGTTAGAGGATTGTTGTTGCTTTTGCTTGCATTGGGTGCGGCAATATGGTATAACGTATTCCTTCAAAAACTATTGAAATCCTACGGCGCTTTCACCGTTACGGCATATATGAATGTAATAGGGGCGGTCATGTATTTACCTTTGTTTTTTATTTTTGATTTTCAGCAAGTGGGTTCGTTGAATTGGAAATTCGCTTCGATAAGAGACTTACTTTGCCTCGGAGTTTTATGTTCTGCCGGCTCGTATGGGCTGTATAGTTTTGCGGCAAAGAAATTAAGCGTTGAAAAAGTAAGTATCTTTAACAACGCTGCGCCGATTGTAACGGTTTTTGCAGCAGTCAGTATGGGAATGGAGAATTTAACTTTCAGAAAAGTAGTAGGTGTTTTGATAGTTGTGGCAGGTGTAATTCTCTCGCAAGGTGTTTTTGCGATGAAAAGCAAAAAGAATAAGATATAATGATTATATGCTTTTTCTGATTTTCATATTATTGCTATGATAAGAAAATTTATTATCTTTGCACGTCGTTTTAAATAACAGACAATGGCAAATAAGAAAAAAATATATGGTTATGCTGCAATAATTGTTGCAGTTTTGTTGTGGGGAGCAAGTTTTGTTTGGACAAAGGAACTATTGGTTAAGGAGTTTCCCGTATTTACTATTGTTTTATGCCGAATGATTATCGCCTCTTGTGTCTTGCTTTTATTATTCAAAACAACGGGGCAGATAGAAAAGGTTTCCCGCAAAGATTTTCCGCTGTTCTTTATGCTCTCTTTGTTTGAACCTTTTTTGTATTTCATAGGGGAGAACTTCGGATTGCTTTTTGTTTCGCCCTCTATTGCCGCCGCTATCATAGCGTTGGTACCTATCGTAACGGCAGTGAGTTTGAGTACTCTGAATAAAGAAAAACTAAGAGCGGAATTGTTTATCGGTGCGGCAATATCGGTAATAGGTATAATGCTTATGAGTTTTACTTCCTCATCTAATGAAATCAGTATAAAAGGATTGCTGTTAATGCTCTTGGCTGTCGTTTCTGCTGCACTGTACGGCACAACTTTGCAACAGATATTAAAACGTGGTTACGGTGCTGTTACAATCACTACTTGGCAGAATATAATCGCTGTGTTTTTGTACCTTCCTTGTTTTTTGATATTTGATGTAAGGCAGGTAACTTCACTTGATTGGAACGTATCAACCATAGGCAGTTTGCTGACATTGGGAGTTTTGTGTTCGGCGGCGGCATTTGCATTATATTCGGCTGCTGCTAAAATCGTTACGGTGGCTAAAGCGTCAGTTTTTTCCAATGCTATACCTGTGGTAACGCTGTGTCTGTCCGTTTTGATGGGAACTGAATTGATTACGGTGCAGAAAATAATCGGTATATTGGTTGTTGTGGGCGGTGTTATCATATCTCAGCGTACGGAAACCAAGTCAAAACAAAAGAAAATCAAGAAAAAGAATTGAGAAATCTGTAATTATTATATTATAATAAGGAGTTATGAAAGTAAAAGTCGGTTTGATGCAGATGTCTTGCGTAAAAGACAAGACGTTAAATATAGAAAAAGCAATAAATAACATACGCGGTTTGGCTAAAAAAGGTGCTAATATCGTGTGTATGCAGGAACTGTTTGCTTCTTTGTATTTTTGTGATATGGAAGACTATGATAATTTTGCCCTTGCAGAAAAAATCCCGGGTGAAAACACGCAACGTTTTTGCGAATTGGCAAAAGAATTGGGTATTGTTATAGTTGCTTCTATGTTTGAGAAACAAATGGCAGGTCTTTACTACAATACGACTGTTGTTATCGATGCTGACGGAAGTTATTTGGGAAAATACCGCAAGATGCACATACCTGACGACCCCGGATACTATGAAAAATTTTATTTTACGCAAGGAGATTTGGGTTATAAGGTATTTCAGACCAAGTTCGGCACAATCGGAGTTTTGATTTGTTGGGACCAGTGGTATCCCGAGGCAAGCCGTTTGACTGCAATGAAAGGAGCGCAGATTATTTTCTATCCTACCGCAATCGGTTGGGCTGATTCTCAGGACGAAGCCACCAATACTGAGCAGTATTACGCATGGCAGACTATTCAGAGGGGACATGCGATAGCAAACGGTGTGCATACAGTATCGGTAAACCGCACGGGAAAGGAAGGAAATATGATTTTCTGGGGCGGAAGTTTCGTTTCCAATCCGTTCGGAACGATTCTTTATGAGGCTTCCCACGACAAAGAAGAAAATCAAGTGGTGGAAATTGATTTGGATGCAACCGACTCTTACCGTATTCATTGGCCGTTTTTCAGAGATCGCAGGATAGATTCCTACTCCGAGATTACAAAACGCAGTATAGAGTAATCGTTTTACGGAGTGTTGCAAATGCAAAATTAAAGTGCAATATCAGTGAAATAAAATGGGACTTTAATGAAATAAAGTGCGATTTCAGTAAAGCGAATTGAGATATTAAGAAAATAAAACTAAAAAAGATATGAATAAACCTGTTGATGAAGGATTTTTCTTTCCTGCGGAATGGCATAAACACGAGAGTACTTGGCTTTCGTACCCGCATAATGAAAATTCCTGGCCTGGTAAAATAGATACTATATTTCCTTATTACAACGAATTTATAAAACAGTTGGCTAAGGACGAGAAAGTGCATATCAATGTGCTTAACGGCGAGATGCAGACAAGGGTTCAGTCGCAGTTGAAAGCCAACGGTACTGATATGTCGCAGATTTATTTTCATTTGTTTGAAACTAACGATGCTTGGATAAGAGACCACGGTCCTGCTTTCGTTATTAATGGAAAAGAGAAAGTCATTGTCAATTGGAAATACAACGCTTGGGGCGGTAAATACCCGAGTGAAAAAGATAATTTGATACCTCACAAAATTGCGGAGTATTTAAATCTTAAGGAATTCACTGCTGATATAATTATGGAGGGCGGTAGCGTAGATTTCAACGGCAAAGGAGATGTTATAACCACCGAAAGTTGTCTTTTGAACGAAAACCGCAACCCTCAATTCACTCATGGTGAAATTGAACAGCGGTTGCATGATTTTTACGGGGTGAATAATATTATTTGGTTGAAAGAAGGAGTTGAGGGAGACGACACTGACGGTCATATTGACGATTTAACGCGTTTTGTTAATGAAGATACGGTTATCACGATGGTAAGTGAGGACAAAAATTCCGCAGATTACCCTATTTTGAACCGCAATCTTGAGATTTTGAAGCAATCGCGTCTTCTTAACGGCAAACAATTGAATATCGTTGAGATGCTTATGCCTCAGGATGTGATATACGAAGACCAGAAATTGCCTGCTTCATACGCCAATTTCTACATTGCAAACAACAAAGTCATAGTTCCGTTGTACAAATGCAACAATGACGACCGTGCGATGCAGATTTTTGAGCAGGTTTTCCCAGACAGACTGATTGTCGGCATAGATTCTACCGATATTGTGTGGGGATTGGGCAGTTTTCACTGTCTTTCCCAACAAGAACCCGCTGTTATATAGTATGTAGTGTGTAGAATGTAGCATATTTTGAGAATTTAAAATAACAGATACAATGAAAAAGATATTTTTGATATTAGTTGCGGTGGTGATTTCGCTCAGCACTTTTGCGCAACCGACATTTGAGAAAATGTATCAAGGAAGCGATGCCATAGTTTCTCTTGGCGGCGACTTCTTTGCAATAAAAAAAGACAGCAAGTGGGGAGTAATGAAAAATTCTACACTTGTCTTGGATTTTTATTACGATTCCATTGACGTATTGTACGACGGAATCATAACGTATATTAAAAATGACCAGGCAGGTTTTGCGGATACGGTAGGTAATATTATAACTCTTGCCGTCTATCCTATGGAAACTCCGTACAACCGCGCAGACGAATCTGTTTTGAATGTATTTCAAAGCGGCAGTGCCTTAGTTTATGACGGCGGAAAATTGATTCTTTTAGGCAAAGACGGAAAACAAGTCAATGACAACACACAGGAGATTGTTTCTAAGTCTGATAATTGCGTTATTTTCAAAAAAGACGGCGCTTACGGCATACTTGACGCAAAGGGAAACGTAATTGTTGCTAACAAATACCGCAGAATCCAGACTGTTATTGCAGGAGAGTTATATGCTTACACTGCTCAAAAAGACGGTATGGATTATCTTGGTTTGATAGATAAGAGCGGTGCTTTGAAATCAAAGGCAGAATATGATGACTTGACAATTATTAATAAGAATGATAAGTTCTATATCAAGGCATTCGTATCTACGGGTAAGCAGGCGCTGTATGATGCTGAGGGAAATCTACTTTTCAATCCTTTGTATCAAAATGTGGAACCTTTGACCGAAGGTAATTATTGCATTTATACGGATAACGGTCGCAAAGGTTTAATTGGCAAGGACTATGTTACATATATTCCTGCTGCTTACGATGATTTGCAGATGGTTACTTTAAAAAGCGATACTCTTTTCGTAGCAAAGAACGATGACATGACATATATTCTTACTGTAAATAACAAAACCTTGGACGCAATCAAAGGTAATATCAAGGATTTTGTATCTTACAATAACAATGAGTTGATTTACATTGCAGACAGTATGCTTAACTACGGTGTGCGGTCAAACAAAAGAGGTTGGTTGTTGGAACCTCAGTACCTTGATGTTTTTGCAGAGAGTAAAGGTTCATTTGTTGTAAGACAAAAGGACAAATGGGGTGCTGTGGATTTGAAAGGCAATACCGTCATTCCGTTTGACTATAAAAAGGTGCGGGCTTCCAAGAGTAAAACGTGCATTGTTTTCTACGACGGAAAGAAAAACTCCGTGATTTTGAGAGATAACGGCAAACAGATTGAATTTCCTAAAACGGATAATGTATTGCCGATGACGGATTATATAGAATACAAGATAAAGGGAGAAAGAGTCCGTTTGTATTTTAACGGTACTGAGTTGAAAGACAAATTCCTTACAATAGGAACTAACAAAGACGGTGTGCTTTGTGCAAAAGTTAAGAAAGGTTGGTCATATTTTAACAGCAAGACTTACGAGCAATTGACAGACCAATATTTCGATTATGCAACAGGCTTTGAAGACGGCGTGGCTTATGTAGTTAAGAACAAGAAATTGCTTCAAATTGATAAGAATTATAATATAACTTCTACGATATTGGACGATAGCTATACGGATTTGAACAATACCGCCGCAGTTCTTTCAATGGCTAAGCATTTGAGAAAAAACACTATCACCATAACGGATAAAAACGGCAAGAAGACATTAATAAAAATTAATAAATAACGAAAGGAGACAATAAAGATGAAAAAAATTGTTTTGACATTACTTTGCGTTGCGGCAATGTTACCAAACATTTCTAACGCACAGCAATATAAATCATTTACATTGAACAGCGGTAAGGACAATCCAAACGGTATTGTCTATAACCTGCCGAAAACGGATTTGGTTGTTACATTCAAGGTGGAGAAGACCACACGCACCAAGGGAATTTATGCAGACAACGCCTATTTGTTGGGAATAGACAACGCAGCATTGAAAAACACCGTGTCATACCGTATTGTCAGTGCAGACATAAGGGAACAAATTGCGGCAGACGTTAATAAAAGATATATACTTGTTGCAGACGATAAGGTAAGTGTGGAAAAATCCCCGATGGGAACTATAAAAAGCATAATAACCAAAGGAAACAGCACGGCAAAATTTTCAAAAGATAATAATTTACGGGAAGACAACCCTTCAAGACATGAAAACAACTTTATGCCTTTGCCTAATAATACTGCAGCATCACTTGCCGTTCAGCCTACATACGAAAAACGTTTGATGCAAGAGGGATTACTTGTCAAATATCCTCAAATGACTGCCGAGAAAGCCGTAGCTGAGATAAAGAGATTGAGAGAAAAACAAATAGAGTTGCTTTCCGGTGGTTGGGAAGGAACATATATGAACACGACTGTTGATTTTATGTACAAACAGTTAGACGAGATTATTTCTTCTTACGTTGCGCTATTTACGGGTATTGAAACCACGGTAACGGAAGAGTATGTCTTTGTTATAACTCCTGAAAAACCGATAATATTGGAAGAAGATTTACTTGTACCTGTATGTAAATTTTCAACAACTAACGGACTTATGGATTTAAGTGAGAAAGGGGAGGGGATAAAGATTAATGCCCGCATTCACTCTTACCTATCCACCGACGAGAATGCAAAAATAACTACAGACAAGTTTATTACCGATAAGCAGAAATCAAATATGGACAGAGAAGGTACAGGAATTTATTACGCAGTACCGCAGACTGTCAAAGTAACATTGCAGGGAGCGGATATGATTAACGTTTCCAAAATAGTAAAACTTATGCAATACGGTAGCGTTTCCTTTACTTCTTCCCATACAAACAATATTCTTTTTGACGAAAACACAGGAGAATTAATCCGTACATGGTAATAAAAAAGCAAAACATCAATTCACGGTAAGATACAAAGAATTGATGTTTTTTAAGTGCCGTTTTATCAAATCCTTTTCAAAAAAGAATTTCATAAAACGGTACTTTAATTTTGTGTTATGTCGTTTTGCTGTTTTTTGTCTTTGTTTTGTAATGTAGGAGTGTTAAATTTGCGCTCCAAAAATGATTGCAAATAACTTGTCGTTATGCCTTGACGGATTATTCCGCCTTCTGCAATGGATATTTGTCCTGTTTGTTCGCTTACCACTACTGCTATGGCGTCCGTGTTCTCGGTTACTCCCAATGCTGAGCGGTGTCTAAGTCCCATAGACAGAGGAATATTTGTTGCGTGGGAAACAGGCAAGATGCAACGTGCAGCCTGTATCTGTCCTTTGTCAATTATTACCGCTCCGTCATGTAAAGGTGTATTTTTAAAGAAGATTGTTTCCAACAGTTGCGAAGATAACTCACTTTTAAACACTTCTCCCGATTGTACAATGGTTTCCAATTTGTTTTCCTTGCAGAATATCATCAATGCTCCCGTATATGTTTGCGACATGTGGCCGCATGCCTGAACTATTGCATTGACATTAAGGTTTTGGACAGAGTGTTGGTTTTTCCAAAAAAACAACTTACGGCCTTTATCCACGAAGTTTCTTGACCCGAGCATAATGAGAAACCGTCTTATTTCAGGTTGGAAAATTACAATCAACGCCATAATTCCCAAGGATATGAATTGACCGAGGATTTCGCTCATTATACGCATTCCGAGTATGGAAACGATTTTCCAAATTATGTAAAGAATGAAAAATCCTAAGAAAATACTTATTGCGTTTGTACCTTTTATCATTCTGAATACGAAAAACAGTAAAAGGGCTACTACAAACACGTCTATAAAATCTATTACCGTAAAAGCCGGCAGCGATTGTATTATATCCAACAGTATCATTGTTTGTTTATGGTTTAAAGTTTAGAGTTTAATGTCTAAAGTTTAGATTTTAAAGTTTGCTCCGCATCCGGATTCGTTAAACTTTAAACCCTCAACTTTAAACTTTTCATATAATTTCAGGCAATTTACGGTTGTCTTTACGTCATGTACTCTCAATATATCCGCACCGTTTCCCAATGCCAAGGCATGCAAAAACATCGTTTCGCTTATTACGTCCTGTGGTGTGAGATTAAGCGGTCGGTAAATCATGCTTTTGCGTGATATTCCCGTAAGAATAGGCAGGCGGAACAGAGAAAATTCTTTTTGTCTGGCAAGTAATTCGTAGTTCATCTCAAGAGTTTTTCCGAAACCGAAGCCTAAATCCAATATTATGTCCATTACTCCCTTATCTTTGAGGATATTGATTTTCTCAGAGAAGTATTTGCACATATCCAAATACAAATTGTCGTAGTGAATCTCCTTTTGCATACGGTCGGGAGTGGTGTTGGTGTGCATAAGTATATAAGGAAGTTTTTGTTTTGCCACTTCGTCAAACAGATTGCTGTCAAACTGACCGCCCGATATATCATTGATTATATCCGCTCCGCAATCTGCCACCGCTTTTACTACATCCGCCCAAACGGTATCTATACTTATTATAATATTAGGGTATCTTTTTCTTATTTCTTTTACAACAGGAACAAGTCTTTGTATTTCCTCTTCTTTTTCTACTAATTTCGCACCAGGACGGGTTGAACAGGCGCCTATGTCTATTATCTCTGCACCCTCGTTTATAATATTCTCTGCCCTAACTAATGCTTTATCCAAAGTGTTGTAAGAACCTCCGTCAAAAAATGAGTCATCGGTTATATTCAATATACCCATCACGACGGGTTTTTCCAAAGAAAACAGATTTCCTTTGATATTTATTTTCTTGTTTTGCGAAAATTCCGTAATTTTGTCGTCTGAAATCATAGTAATTTCAAAATTTAACGTTAAATAATTTGCAAAGATAAAAATTTTATGGCAAATACATCGGTTCAATACGATAATATTATTAAAAAATCACGTGATTTGTTCGTCAAGAAGATGAAAGATTACGGTACTTCATGGAGAATTTTGCGTCTTTCTTCGCTTACCGACCAAATATTTATAAAAGCCAAACGTATCCGCTCCATTCAGCAAAGCGGAGTCAATCTTGTCGGAGACAATACCGAAGGAGAATTTATTGCAATAGTCAATTACGGTGTTATGGCGTTAATTCAATGTGAGTTAGGTACGGAAAACTATGATGAAATCCCTTTTGACAGAGCCGAAGAGTTGTATGACAAATATGCCATGCAGACTAAAGACCTTATGTTGAAAAAAAATCATGATTATGGGGAGGCTTGGCGGGATATGCGTATAAGTAGTATGACTGACATCATACTTCAAAAAATACTGCGCTTAAAACAGATTGAAGACAACGCAGGTAAAACCATTGTAAGCGAAGGTCCTCAAGGCAGTTACACGGATATAATCAACTATGCCGTATTTTGTTTGATACGTATGGCAGAAGAAGAAAACAAAGAATAGATTAACTAAAATAAAGTGCCGAATCAGTAAATTCTTTTCTGAAAAGAGTAAAATGTTTTCTGAAAACAATTTGATGAAACGGCACTTTATTTTGATAAATGTAAGCAACAGAAAATTAATAACATAAAAAGAGATGAATAATCAAGTTAAAACAATAATCAATTACGTATTGCGTCTTTTATTCGGAGGATTGTTTATTTTTTCTTCCGTAGTTAAAGCAATAGACCCTATGGGTACTGCATTCAAGATAGAAGAATATATGTCGGCATTCCATTTTGACTGGTTGTTAAGTGCAATGCCGTCCGTGCCAATTGTTTTGAGTGTCTTGCTTTGTCTTGCTGAGTTTTTAATCGGAGTAAGCGTTTTGTTGCATATTTATAATAAGGTGAATAGATGGGTTGCTGCCGTGTTTATGTTAGTTTTCACGGTAACTACTTTAATAGATGCTTTGACCGATAAAGTAGCCGATTGCGGTTGTTTCGGAGACTTTCTCAAATTGACTAATTGGGAGACGTTCTTTAAGAATATTGTTTTGGACGTTTTACTTATCGGCATATTTATTACCGATGACAATAAGCCGCAACAGTTTAAAAATCCGAAGAATTGGGTAACCCTTGTTGTGTTTGCCGTATTGATGGTAATATTCTGCATAAGAAATATAATGTATGAACCTATTGCGGATTTCCGACCTTGGAAAATAGGTAACAAAATGGCACCTACCGAAAGCGAACAGGCACCTGCGGTTACTTTTGCAACATACAAAAACAACCAAACAGGAGAAGAAAAAGAGTTTTCTATGGACGAACTTATGGAGTTGTCGCAACAAGACAGTAACTTTCAACAACACTGGACTTTTACCCAATCCCGTTATGTTAATCCTAATGAAATCAAGGCTGACGGCTTTTCTTTGTTGGCTTTCGAGTCCAATGAAGATGCTGCGTTGGAACTTTTGTCCGATACTACTTCGTCTTTGTATATTCTTGCGGTACTTGATATGAATAAAACCAATGATAAGGGTATGAAAAAGGCGGTTAAATTCCTTAAAGACAAATATGACAAAGGCGAAAGGGTGATTGTGATTACCGCTTCAACTGATGATGTTTGGTATAACTTTCAAGAGAAATACAATTTAACGGATTATATGATTTATTCCTGTGATGACAAAGCTATCTTGGCAATGGTGAGAAGCAATCCGTCAATTGTGCAAATCAAAGACACAAAAGTAGAAAATAAATGGGGGTGGCGCTCAATTAAGAATTGATGTAATATGCAGAATGTAGCATATAGTATGGTTTTTATCAAATATTATATGCTACATTCTACATACTAAATATTACATATAAAGAAGTGATAAATTATATTCTGCAAAAAATCGGTTACGGTGTGCTTGTGATTTTCGGAGTGGTAACGTTGGTGTTTTTTCTTTTCAACATACTGCCCGGAGACCCAGCAAGAATGATGTTAGGTCAGCGTGCGGACGAAAAGAGTATTGAGATTATTCATAAGGATTTAGGACTTGATAAACCAATATCAATACAGTATATGAATTATCTTAATGATTTGTCGCCGATTTCATTTCATTCTACGCAGAATTCTGGTAATTTCTTTTTAGATACTACAAAATACACTTCTTTTGTTACTCTTATCAAAGCAGGTTCTGACCGTGTGATACTGAAGAAACCTTATCTCAGACGTTCTTACCAAAGTAAGCGCAACGTTTCGGATATACTTTCGCAGGCATTCCCAAATACGATAATATTAGCCGTTGCTGCAATATTGTTTGCCTTTGTTATCGGCGTGCTATTGGGAAGTATTTCATCACTATATGCAAACACTTGGGTGGATAGGCTAATACAATTATTGACTTCAATAGGTATGTCGTTGCCTTCGTTTTTCGCTGCCATAATCATCGCTTGGTTGTTTGCTTTTGTGCTTAGCAAATATACGGGATTGAGTATGTTCGGCTCGTTGTATGTAGTTGATGATATGGGGGGCGGAGAACATTTGCAATTAAAGAACCTTATCTTGCCTGCGCTTACATTGGGAATACGACCTTTGGCAGTTATTACCGAACTTACGAAAGCTACTTTATTGGATGTGTATTCGCAGGATTACATACGTACAGCCAGGGCAAAGGGATTGAATAACCGTCAGGTAATTTGGCGCCACGCTTTAAAGAATGCACTTAACCCTGTGATAACTGCCGTAAGCGGTTGGTTTGCTTCGCTTATCGCAGGAGCAGTGTTCGTAGAATATATTTTCGATTGGAAAGGTGTCGGAGTGGTTATCGTAGATAGTTTGGAGAAATACGATTTCCCTGTGGTGATGGGAGCATTGCTTGTCGTTTGTATTCTTTTGGTGTTGATAAATATTGTAACCGACATTTTGTACGGTGTTCTTGACCCGAGAATACGCAGATAAAACGATGCCATTGCGTGTTTTTCTAATTTTTTTTCTTGAAAGGGCGGCGAGAAATCAACTAAAGGCAGCAAGAAATCAAGAAGAGGCAAAGATAAATGCAAGAATAAATTAAAAGAATTTAAAAATAGTAGTTATTAGTCTAAAAATCAAGAGTATAAATGTTGGAAGTTCAGAAATTAATTAAAAAATGGCATAAAATTTGTTTGTGGTAAAGAAAAAATTTGTAACTTTGCAACCTGTAAATAAAATTGGAATAAAAATGAATCCATATAAGATATTAAAGATGATGACAATGAAGAATATGAAGTTACTGTTAGCAGCAGTAATAATGTTATTCACAATAGGAGGTGTTAATGCGCAGCCACCGGTACCTGGTTCTAATGGTTCAAGTCCGATGACGCCTCAGCAGTCTAAGCACTCTATTAACAGAGAGGCGCCTATTGGTACGGCAACATTACTAATGCTCGGTTTGGGTGGCGCTGTCTTAGGATTGAAGATTAGAAAGAATAATAATTCTAATGAAAATTAAATAGAGACTTTATAATAAGGCATGAATAAAGTCGTTCTCCTGACACTAACTTTCTGAGTTAGTGTTTTTATTTTTCTGTTTATTGCACGGAATTTTTATTTTAGTTGAATGATTGCACAAAAAGAAAAGAACAGACTGCGTATTTGCAACCTGTTCTTTCAAAAAATATTCAAAAAAATGAGAATTAGCAATTTTGTTTCTCTGCTTCAATGGCTGCTTGTGCAGCTGCCAAACGTGCAAGAGGCACTCTGAATGGAGAACATGACACATAATCAACACCGCTATTGTAGAAGAATTTAACGCTTTCGCCGTCTCCTCCGTGTTCTCCGCAAACGCCTATACGCAATTTCGGATTTGTTTTTCTGCCGTGTTTGATTGCGTGCTTAACCAACAGACCTACGCCATCCTTATCAATAGTCTGGAACGGGTCATTGGATAATATTTTCTGTTCTGTATAAGTGTGAAGAATTAAATTAACATCGTCTCTTGAGAATCCGAACGTCATCTGGGTTAAGTCATTAGTTCCGAATGAGAAGAAGTCAGTCATCTTAGCGATTTCACCAGCTGCCATAGTAGCACGCGGAACTTCTATCATAGTGCCGAATTTGTAGGTGATTTTCATATGTTTCTCTGCCTCAACTTTAGCATGGATGTAGTCGCAAAGACCTTTCTGATGTTTCAATTCTTCAACGGAAATAGTCAATGGTATCATTATTTCAAGATGAGGGTCAAAGCCTTCGCTCTTTACGTCAGCGTATGCTTCAAACAGCGCACGGAACTGAATCTTTGATATTTCAGGGTAAAGAACTCCCAATCTTACTCCGCGGATACCCATCATTGGATTGACTTCTTGCAAAGCGTTGATTCTGTCTTGCAATTCTATCAGCGTGATTCCCAAATCCCTTGCAATGATTTTCTGTTGTGTTTCGTCCTTTGGTGTAAATTCGTGCAAAGGTGGGTCCATCAAACGTATTGTTACAGGATGTCCGCTCATTATCTTCAAAGTGGATTTCACTGATTCACGCATATAAGGTAACAAAGCGTAAAGATAAGAACGTCTGTCTTCGGTTGTGTCTGACAAAATTATCTTTCTCATAATTGCCAAAGGCACTTCGCTGTCTTTTCCGTAGAACATATGTTCTATTCTGAACAAACCAATTCCTTTTGCTCCGAAATCAAGGGCTTGTTGTGTGTCAATAGGGTTGTCGGCATTGGTTTCAACTCCGATAGTCTTGATTTTATCAACCAAAGACATAAATTGTTTGAACAAAGGAGAGTCGGTAGGTGAAACCATCTTGATACTGCCTTCATAAACATAGCCTTTAGAACCGTTTAGTGAGATAGTGTCGCCTTCTTTAAAGATTTTCTCGCCGATTTTTACGACTTTATCGCCCATGATAGACAAATCCTCAGAACCGACTATGCAACATTTACCCCAACCTCTCGCAACAAGGGCTGCATGTGAAGTCATTCCTCCGCGTGCTGTCAATATACCGCCTGCTGCTTGCATTCCTTCAACATCTTCAGGGTTGGTTTCTTCACGAACTAAGATAGCAGTTTCGCCAAGGTCGTTCAAACGCATTGCTTCTCTGCTCGTCATGGCTATTTTTCCGCAAACACCGCCGGGACCTGCAGGAAGACCGTGTCCGATAACCTCTTTGGTTGCCTCATCTTTGACATCCAAAACAGGATGCAACAATTCGTCCAATTGATTGGTATTAACACGGCAGATAGCAGTCTTTTCGTCAATCAAACCTTCGGAAAGCATATCCACAGCCATCTTAACGGCAGCCGTTCCCGTTCTTTTGCCGACACGGCATTGCAACATATATAATACTTTGTGTTGAATAGTAAATTCAATATCCAACATATCGTGATAGTATGCCTCAAGATTTTTTCTAACCTCGCAAAGTTCTTTATAAACCTCAGGCATAGAATCTTCAAGTGAAGCAAGATGTTTGTTGTGAGCGTTTTTAGTTTCGTTATTCAACGGATTAGGAGTACGGATTCCCGCAACAACGTCTTCGCCCTGTGCATTGACAAGCCATTCTCCGTAGAAATTGTTATCTCCTGTCGCCGGGTCTCTTGTAAATGCCACACCCGTAGCAGAATCCTCGCCCATATTACCGAAAACCATAGCCTGAACATTGACAGCAGTCCCCCAATCTTCAGGAATCTTCTCTATACGGCGGTAAGATACGGCTTTGTCGCCCATCCATGATTTGAAAACGGCCTTAATACCGCCTTCCAACTGCTCTTTTGCATCGTCAGGGAAATCAACTTTCAATTCCTTTTTGATAATCTGCTTAAACTTACTTGCAAGATACTGCAAATCCTGAGAAGTTAAGTCAGTATCGGATTTATAATTGTGTTGCTTTTTGTAATCGTCCAAATACTCGTCCAAAAGTTTCCTTATACCTTTGCCTTGTACGGGTTCTTTACCTTCGGCTTTCTCCATAACAACGTCAGCATACATCATAATCAAACGTCTGTAGGAGTCATAAACGAAGCGCTCGTTATTAGTTTGGGCAATCAACCCAGGAATTGTTTCGCTTGACAAACCGATATTCAAGACCGTGTCCATCATACCCGGCATTGAGATTCTGGCACCCGAACGACAGGAAACCAACAAAGGATTTTCCTTATCACCGTATTTAGCACCCATTATTTCGCCTATTTTGTCCATTCCTGCCCAAACATCTTCCATCAAACCCTGTGGAAGAGAGCAGTTATTGGCATAATAATCCGTACAACATTCCGTAGTAATCGTAAGACCTGCTGGAACAGGAAGTTTTAAAAGACACATTTGTGCAAGATTGGCACCTTTTCCGCCAAGAAGATTTTTCATTGACGCATCACCTTCGGCCTCACGGTTTCCAAAAGTGTAAACATATTTTTTCGTCATAATTAAAGAATATTAAATAAGTTAATACTATAATTCCTTCAAAAAGGATTTGCAAAATTAATCATTTTTTTTGACTTGGCAAAGTTGAATAGTTAAAAAACGACAACCAAGACAAATTTCTTAAGTATAAAAAGACATTGCAAGTTTCGCCGGTAATAATTCGTAAAATGACGATATAGAGTTACCGAAATAAAGTGCCGAATCACGAAATCCTTTTCTGAAAAGAGTAAAATGTTTTTTGAAAAGAATTTACTAATTCGGCACTTTATTTCAAGGTTTAGATAATTCGGAAAAAGAAAAGAGCGGATAATTAAACCCGCTCTTAACATTATGTCCGCTATTTAAGAAAAACTATCTTTTTAATCCTTTGAAGAATTTGTTTCCTAAGTAAATAGCCTGCTCACCTAACTCTTCTTCTATACGAAGTAACTGATTGTATTTGCAAATACGGTCAGTACGTGATGCAGAACCTGTCTTAATCTCGCCCGTATTTAATGCAACAGCCAAATCTGCAATAGTCGTGTCCTCGGTTTCGCCGCTGCGGTGGCTCATTACTGCAGTGTAACCGTTGTTATTTGCTAAACGTACGGCGTTGATAGTTTCCGTTAATGTACCTATTTGATTGAATTTGATAAGTATTGAGTTTGCAACTTCTTTTTCAATACCCATCTGCAAACGTTTAACATTTGTAACGAACAAATCATCACCTACCAACTGAACTTTCTCACTCAAAGCATCGGTTAATAACTTCCAACCGTCCCAATCGTCTTCTGCCATACCGTCTTCTATTGATATGATAGGGTATTTAGCACACCAGTTCTTCCAATAGTCAGCCATTTGCTCGGAAGTTAGTTTTTCGCCCGTACTCCATTTGAAATGATAAACTTTTTCTTCAGGAATATAGAATTCACTTGAAGCTGGGTCTAATGCAATGCGTACATCGTCCCAAGGTTTATAACCAGCCTTTTCAATTGCTTGCAAAACAACCTCTATTGCCTCTTCGTTGCTGCCCAAATTAGGGGCAAAACCGCCTTCATCACCCACATTGGTAGAATGACCTTTGTCTTTAAGAACTGATTTTAAGTTATGGAAAACCTCTGCACCCATTCTCAAGCCTTCAGCAAACGTAGGGGCGCCGACAGGCATAATCATAAATTCCTGAAAGTCTATTTTGTTGTCGGCATGTGCGCCTCCGTTCAAAATATTCATCATAGGAACAGGCAAAGTGTAAGCATTGGCACCGCCTATATATCTGTAAAGTTCCTGACCTGTCTCCTGAGCGGCTGCTTTTGCGCATGCAAGGGAAACTCCAAGGATTGCGTTAGCACCCAAACGGCCTTTGTTTTCCGTTCCGTCCAATTCTATCATTCTCTTATCAATAAGAATTTGGTCTTGAACGTTCATTCCGCGAAGTTCCTCGGCAATTGTCTTATTTACATTATTAACTGCCTTCAATACACTCTTACCTAAAAACATGGATTTGTCGCCGTCCCTTAACTCCACTGCTTCATGAACACCTGTTGATGCACCTGAAGGAACTGCTGCGCGTCCGAATGCGCCTGCTTCCGTATAAACTTCAACTTCTACCGTAGGATTTCCTCTTGAATCAAGAATTTGTCTTGAATGAATTCCGATTATCTGTGACATTTTTGTAAATTAATTTAATTATTTTAAGTAAAATTTTAATCAGGCTGCAAAGATATTACATTTTTTTGAGAAAACAAGACGGCGAATTGCAAAATAGTCAAAATAAATGCTTATTTTTGCAATCAAAATAAAAGATTTACAACGATGATTACACAAGCGATTGAATTTTTAAGGAAAAACAACGAGGTATCTTTTGCTACTTGCGAGGCGGATAAGCCTAAGATTAGGGTATTTCAGATTATGAAGATTGAGGGAACTGATTTGTTTTTTGCAACTTCGGCGAAGAAAGCTGTTTATAAGCAACTGCAAGCAAACCCTTGTATAGAAATTATGGCGTTTAAAGGTAAGATTTCGGTAAAATGCGTTGGCAGGGCGTTTTTTGACGTAAAAGAGGAGACGAAGCGTTGGATTTATGATAACAATCCTGTATTGCAGCGTTTGTATGATGATTATTCGGGAATTGAGTATTTCCGTATGGAAGTGGAATCTATAGATTATTATGACTTGCAGCCTACGCCGCCGTTGTTTAAGCATATTGACGTTGCTACGGGTAATGAAGCTGACGGTTTTGTGGGTGATAAATATTCTAAATAAGAAAATAAGCGTTGCTGTTATTGTTTTTCAAACGGCAACTCTTAATTTAATTAATATTTATTTCGTCTTGCCTTAGCAAATTCCGACTGCTCAATAATATTCAATATTAAGAATTAACTATTTGTTTGTTTAATAGAATTGGAGAGAGGAAATAAAAAAAACAAGACGGGTAGTTTATGATTATTTTTCAGATACCCTCTTATTATAAAGTTATTTAGAGATTCTATTCTTATTTCTTTTTAAGTATAGAGTGGATTCTTTTTTCAGATTTCTTAGTTGGCTCCGAATAGTTATCATTTTGGTTGATATGTATCATCACGATAGTACTTCTCTATGCCGGAATCACCAAACACAGTTTCCATATAACCAACACTTGTTGTTATACCTTGATAAAAAGAAGTATATGTAATTTCTTCAATCGTATTAACAGGTAATGAAAACATAAGAGATGCAAAAGCAGTCTTACTTTCATAGTCATTATCGTAATCATTGTCGGCAGACAAAAAGCTGTCATCTTCTGTATCTATTCTTCCGTAAAAAACATTTAACTTAAGACTTTTTGAAAACGATGTTTCATCTTCTATAGCTTTCTTAAATTCATTCCAAGCAGTCTGGCGTTTGGAATGAAAAACATAATCAATAACATAAACCTTATCTTCCTGCATATTATAAACAAAAGGACAACTCCATATATAGAAGATGTGCCTTTCAAATTTATTGATGCAATGTTCAAACCTAATGTCGGTGCGACAAACAGGTCGCCTTTTGATATTTGAGCCTGCATTGTTATTGTAGATGCAAGCAACAAATACCGACAAGAATCTTTTTTACTTTCATTATGATATTTACTTTGTTTAATGCCTACGTCCTTTATAGCGATTCGGCTTTTCTGTTTCAGTTTGCAAAATTACAACGAAAGATAGTGCAAATAAGAAAATCTGTGTCGTGAATAAATCTACTGAATTGTAGAGAATTTCTCTACAAATTATCTTTTTATTGCTTTATCTGCGGAATGTAGTTCGTTGGAAAGGTCTTTGAAAAAATTGTGATTGAGAATTATAGAAATTTTTTCCAATAATGCCGTATCTATTGCAGACTTTTTGAAAATAAGATATACATTCGTGCGGTCGCAAGGTATTTGTAATGCCAACCAAGTAACCATTCTGCCTTGCGATTTGAGAATTCTTTGTATGTGTCTGCCGATATGCATTCTTTACTTCTTATTTTTTCATCATAAAAAGAAATCGTTAACTTTTCTTTATTTGTTACTTGATGGTCTGGACTTATCTTTACACTACAAAATCAAAGTACACGATTGGCAGAATGAATATTATAAAATCATTATTACACACAAATCTTTGTAGTGTTTGAAAATGTTCAGTTTTCAAGTAACAAAGTTGCGTGAGTTACGCAATTATATATCTTTATTCAAATTTCCTCTATGTCTCTACTCTTTACATGTTATTATATTGTTATTTAACATTTGCAAAATTGCAAAGTTTTTGTGAAATATCGGAATTTTATGAGGTTTATTAGCATTTTGCCGAAGTGATATGTCAATTTTTCTCCTTTATTTCGCCATTATTTTCTGCCACATCGTATATTCCTTTTGCCACTTGCGAAGAAATTTTGAAAAAAGGGGGTATTTTGAATGAAAATACCGGGTATTTTTGATAAAAAGAGGGGGTATTTTTCAAATTCTTTCCGCAAGTGGCAGAATTTACTTGCGATATGGCAGTAAAAACATCAATTTAGGCAAAAATCAATTAAAATAAATTGTTATTAATACGCAAATTTGCATTAGTCAATTGAGGGAATAACAAAATTTATTCTACTTTTGCAAGATGGAAAACAAGATTTTGGATAAAAATTTCTACAAACAGGATTCCGTTACGGTGGCCAAGCAACTTATCGGGAAGATTCTTTGCATTGAAAAGGATAATCAAATTATCCGCAAACGGATTATCGAGACCGAGGCCTATCACGGAGAAAATGACACAGCCTGCCATGCGCACAAAGGCAGAACCAAACGCACCGAAGTTATGTTTCACCAAGGCGGCGTTACTTATATTTATCTTTGTTACGGAATGTACGATATGCTTAATGTTGTTACAGGTGAGGAAAACTTCCCCGATGCCGTCCTTATCAGAGGTGTTGATGATTATAACGGGCCTGGCAAACTTACGAAGGCACTTGGTATTACCAGAAAGTTGAACGATTGGGATTTGACGGCACAAGAAAAGATTTGGATTGAAGATGACGGCAAGAAATTGAAATTTCACTCTGACAAACGCATAGGGATTGGATATGCGAGTACAAAAGACCAAAACCGCAAGTGGAGATTTTGTGCCGATTTGCAGTAACAAAACTGAGAAAACACAAGACATAAAAAACTCTTCACCTACGTTGTAAGTGAAGAGCAAACAATAACCTTTAACTAATCTATTATGATTGAAGTAACAACTTCCTAATTTAATTATTTATGACAACTCTTTTCCGAATTACTTAATCAAGAAAGTGAATTTATCATAATTTTTAAGAGCAACGCCCGTTCCTCTGGCAACTGCACGCAATGGGTCGTCCGCAACATGAACCGCCAATTTGGTTTTCGCAGCTATTCTCTTATCCAGACCTCTTAGCAATGCACCTCCGCCTGCTAAATAAATACCTGTGTGATATATATCGCTGGCAAGTTCAGGTGGTGTCATGGCAAGGGCTTCCAGTACCGCACTTTCAACCTTTGCAATGGATTTATCCAATGCATGTGCAATTTCTTTGTAATTTACAGAAATTTCTTTAGGAATACCTGTCAAAACATCACGTCCTTGTACTTGGAAATCCTCAGGCGGATTGTCCAATTCCGGTATTGCGGCTCCGCATTCTATCTTTATTCTCTCAGCCATACGTTCGCCGATATAGATATTATGCTGTTTTTTCATATATTCAACAATATCGCTGTTGAATTCATCACCTGCAATACGGATTGACTTATTGCAAACGATACCTCCCAATGCTATCACCGCAATTTCCGAAGTTCCGCCGCCTATATCAATAATCATATTACCGACAGGCTCCAATACATCAATACCAATACCTATCGCTGCAGCCATCGGCTCATGAATCAAACGGACATCCTTTGCCCCTGCCTGCTCTGCTGCATCCCTTACGGCGCGTTCCTCAACGTTTGTAATACCTGAAGGAATACAGATAACCATTTTCAATGCAGGCGGAATCAATGAACGTTTGGCAGGAATCATTTTGATTAATTCCTTAATCATATCATTGGCCATGTCAAAATCTGCGATAACTCCGTCTCTCAACGGGCGGATTGTCTGAATATTTTCGTGAGTTTTGCCGTACATTTGCATTGCACGCTTACCCACAGCCATTATCTTTTTTGTAGAACGGTCTATTGCAACGATACTCGGCTCATCTACTACGACCTTATCGTTACATATTATAATAGAATTGGCTGTGCCTAAATCTATCGCTACTTCCCGTGTCAGAAATGAAAATAATCCCATTTTCTTTTATTGTCTTTCTTGTTTTACCTTTAATCTTACGCAGTTTTTTCAATAAGGTTACAATTTTATATAAAAATTTTAGTGTTTGAAGTGTCTGAATCCTGTCATAGCCATTGACATATTGTTGGCTTTGCAATATTCCACGCTTTCCTCATCACGTATTGAACCGCCAGGTTGTATAATAGTGTCAATACCTTCGCGGTGTGCTATGGTAACACAGTCTTTGAACGGGAAGAATGCGTCAGATGCCATCACCGCTCCGTGCAAATCAAAATTGAAACTCTTTGCTTTTTCTATTGCATGGCGAAGTGCATCTACTCTACTCGTTTGTCCCGTTCCCGAACCCAATAGTTGCATATCTTTTGCAAGAACTATTGCGTTGGATTTGGTATGTTTTACTATTATGTTGGCAAACTGCAAATCTTTTATCTCTTTTTCGGTGAATTTTCTGTCGGTTACGCTTACTATTTCCTCTTGTTGCTCTACTTTTGTGTCTCTTTGTTGAACCAAAACTCCGTTTAAAGCACTGCGGAACACGTAATCGGATTTCTTTGCATCTTTACGTTTCAATATTATGCGGTTTTTCTTTGAAAACAAGACTTCCAATGCTTCTTTGTCGTAATCCGGAGCGATGCAAACCTCCATAAAAATCTTGTTCATCTCTTCAGCCGTTGCTTTATCTACTTTACGGTTGCATACGAACACACCTCCGAAGGCGCTTACCGGATCTCCTTCCAATGCTTTCAAATAAGCGTCTTTCAAATTCTCCCTTACTGCCAATCCACAGGCATTGTTATGTTTTATTATCGCAAATGCAGTTCCCGAAAAGTCGTCTATCAAATTGCAAGCGGCATCTATGTCCCCTATGTTGTTGTAAGAAATTTCTTTTCCGTGCAACTGTTCGAATTCATCGTTGAAATTGCCGAAGAAATATCCTTTTTGATGAGGGTTTTCGCCGTAACGCAATTCGTTTGCATTGATATAACTTTCTTTAAATACGTTAGAAGGTTTTTCTGTCGTGGAATTAAAATACTTAAATATCATAGTATCATAATGGGAAGACACCATAAAAGCGTATGATGCGAATTGCAGACGGTCATTTATATCGCTGTAACCGTTTTTGTCGCAAAGAAGATTGTAAAATGCCTCATACTGTTCTACACTCGGCACGATGATAACGTCATTGTAGTTTTTGGCAGCCGCACGTATCAAAGAAATTCCGCCGATGTCTATTTTCTCAATCACTGCTTGGTGTTCAGCACCGCTTTGTACCGTTTTCTCAAAAGGATACAAATCAACGATAACAACATCAAAGCAAGGAATACCATATTCTTCCATTTGCTTTATATCGTTTTCGTTATTTGTTCTTCCGAGTATGCCTCCGAATACTTTAGGGTGGAGAGTTTTTACCCTGCCGCCTAATATTGAAGGGTACGAAGTCAGACTTTCAACCGTCTTTGCCTCAACTTCCAAACTTTTTATGAAATCATAAGTTCCTCCTGTGGAATAAATCTCCACTCCCAAGTCATCTAACTTTTTTACTATTACGTCTATTCCCTCTTTAGAGAAAACAGAAATCAACGCTCTTTTAATCTGCTTCATTGTTGTATAATGTTTTCTATTTCTTGTAATATCTCGTCTTTGCCTGCTTTGGTTTCGGAGGAAGAAAGCATCATCTTAGGCAATTCTTCCCACGCTTCCTTTAAAGCATTTTTGAATAATATAACGTTATCCTGCGTCTTTTTGTTGCTTTGTTTGTCTGTTTTTGTAAAGATTATCTCAAACGGAACGCTGTTTTCACCTAAAAAATTGACAAAATCCAAATCTATTTTCTGCGGACTTAATCTGGAATCAATAAGAACGAATACGCAGTAAAGGCTTTCACGTTTAAGTAAATAATCATTAATCATAGTGAAAAACTTTTGCCTTTGCGTCTTGGCAACTTGCGCATATCCGTAACCGGGTAAATCAACTATGTACCAGTTATCATTGATTATAAAATGGTTTATCAATTGCGTTTTGCCGGGAGTGGAAGAAGTCTTTGCCAAATGCGAATGCCCTGTAAGCATATTGATTAACGATGATTTGCCTACGTTACTCCTGCCGATAAATGCGATTTCAGGCCATTTATTCGGCGGACATTGACTTAGTTTAGCACTGCTTACTTCAAACTTTGCACTCTTGATTTCCATAAACGTCATATTTCAGGCTGCAAATTTACGAATATTTGTTGAAAACCCAAAATTGCAAAATAAATTCTTTGTTTTGCTGACAGTTTTTCCTACTGTAATAACATAGACTTCTAATCTCTTCAAAATAAAGTGGTACGAGCTGCACAGGCAAATTTAATATATCAAAATAAGGTGCCGAATCAGTAAATTCTTTTCTGAAAAGAGTAAAATGTTTTTTGAAAACAATTTCGTGATTCGGCACTTTATTTTGCTTGGTTAAGATAATCACTTTGCGCAATATTGCCAGTGCGGCTCGCACCGATACTTTATTTTAGTGAGTTAATAAATCGTTTAAAATTCCTTCGCAGGCGTCTTCCAAAAGATTGATGACAAATTGAAAATCTGCCATATCGCCGTAATAAGGGTCGGGAACTATATTTTCCTTCTTATATTTATTGAAATATTCCTTAATATAATGAACTTTTTGCATCAATTGCCTATCGGGACAACGCAATTTGACATCGTGGTAATTCTCTTCGTCCATTACAATTATATAGTCAAACAGTTCAAAATCCTTTTTATTGAACTGTCTTGCCCGAGATGAAAAATCATATCCGTTTTGTTTGCCACACTGCCGCATACGGCTGTCAGGTAATTGCCCGACATGCCACGAACCTATACCTGCAGAATCGATAAATAACTTGTCGCTAATTCTTCTTTGCTCCGCCTTTTGTTTTAATATTCCTTCCGCAGCAGGAGATCGGCAAATATTTCCCAAACACACGAAAAGAATAGATGTTTTATTGAATAAATCCATTTCTGTTTAGTTTGAAGTTTTTTGTCATTAGTTTAGAGTTTAACGTTGAGATTTTGTAGTTTATTGCGTTAGTCTTTCCAAAACTTTAAACCTTAAACTATAAATTCTAAACTAATATTTTTCTTAAAATCTTTGCCGAATCAAAAAGTTTATTGTATTTTTGCAAGTTGATTATAACAAATGAATAAAGTAAAAGGCTTACATATTAAGGCAATATTTGTTTATTTGGCATTGATTTTGTTAATGTCTCAAATGTCTTTTGCTCAAAATGAAACAAAAGGTCAAAAGAAATCTTTTTTTTCGGAGTTGTTTAAAAAGAAAAGCAATAAAGAAAGAAAATATTCAGATGCAGAGACGATAACTCTCAAACAAGAACCTGTAATGAGCATAGACAAATTGTTCTTTGATTATGGCGATGTTGTACAAGGGGAAAGTGCTGTTGCTGAATTTGAAATATCTAACTTAGGAGGAATAAATCTTTCCATAAAAGACATAGAGATTTCCTGCAATTGCGTAGATATTAATCTGTCTTCCCATACAATAAAGCCTAACGGTAAAGCTGTACTGAAACTAACTTACAATACTAATATTGTTGGAGAAATAAAAAGAAGTGTTACACTTGTGAGTAATGACAAATCAAACGAAAGGACGACTTTATTGCTTACGGGTAATGTAAAAGTGAAAAATTAAAAAATAAATAGTTTAACAATAAAAACATTTAGTAAAATGAAAAAATTGGTTTTATCATTACTGCTTACGTTTGCAGTAGTCTTTGGAGTAAATGCTCAAGAGAAAACAGG
The DNA here is from genome assembly GCA_017480245.1 of Bacteroidales bacterium. Lineage (GTDB taxonomy): Bacteria > Bacteroidota > Bacteroidia > Bacteroidales > P3 > Scybalousia_A. Next base: position 243,381 of record JAFVBA010000010.1, read on the forward strand.
AGCAAAGGTATCCGGCGGAACACAAGCCGAAATTACATTTACAGAATTGGAACATGATTACGGTGAAGTGGAAAAAGGCGGCAACGGAATTTGTGAATTCGTTTATAAAAACACAGGAAAAGCTCCTTTGATGCTTACTAATGTCCGTTCTTCTTGCGGTTGTACTATCCCTTCTTGGAGTAAAGAACCTTTGATGCCGGGACAAACTGCTAAGATTCAAGTTAAATACAACACTAACAACGTTGGAACTATCAACAAAACCATCACGGTAGAATCAAATGCCGCAAGCGGAAAAACAATCTTGAAAATAAAAGGAAAAGTTGTAAATAAATAAAAGGAAATGCCTAAAATATCAGAAAAAGGAGCCACTTTACAGGCTTCAGCTATCAGAAAATTAGTACCTTTTGCAGACGCAGCAAAAGAAAGAGGAATAAAAATCCATCACCTTAACATCGGACAACCCGATATTAAGACTCCGACAGGAGCATTGGACGCTTTGCGTAAAGCAGATATGGAAATAGTGGCTTATACTCCGTCAAACGGAAACGCTTCTTACAGAAAAAAACTTTGCGAGTATTACAGCCGTTTTAATATCACACTTGACCCTAAGGACATCATAATTACTTGCGGCGGAAGCGAGGCTTTGCAAATTGCTTTCAATGTTTGTTTGAACGAAGGCGAAGAAGTATTGGTTTCTGAGCCATATTACGCTAACTACAATTCATTTGCAAAACTTTCGGGTGCTGTTATCAAAACTATCCCTTCATCAATAGAGACGGGATTCGCACTTCCAGATATGGAAGAGTTTGAAAAAGCCATCACTCCGAAGACACGTGCAATTATGGTCTGCAATCCTAACAACCCTACGGGATATCTTTATTCTGAAAAGGAACTTAGACAACTTGCAGAGATAGTTAAAAAGCACGATTTGTTCTTATTTGCTGACGAAGTGTACAGAGAATTCGTTTATGACGGACAAAAACATTTTTCTGTTATGCAAATAGAAGGTATTGAGGAGAATGCTATTCTTTTGGACTCAGTTTCCAAACGTTATTCTGCATGCGGTGCCCGTGAGGGTATGATTATATCCAAGAATAAGGAAGTTATGGCTTCTGCTATGAAGATGGCGCAAGCCCGTTTGTGTCCTCCTTATTTCGGACAGATATTCTCAGAGGCTGCTATCGACACTCCTGAAAGTTATTTCAAAGAAGTTAATGACGAATACGACAGAAGAAGACGTGCATTAGTAAAAGGTATCAACGAAATCCCTGGTTGTAAATGTCCTAACCCTAACGGTGCATTCTACACTATGATTGAGATGCCTATTGATGACAGTGATAAATTCTGTCAGTGGCTTTTGACCGATTTTAATTTAAATGGAGAAACTGTTATGTTAGCTCCGGGAACTGGATTCTATGCTGACCCTGAAAAAGGAAGAAAACAGGCACGTATTACTTACTGTTTGTGCATAGAAGACTTAATGGCTGGTATCAATTGTTTGAAAGAAGCCCTTAAGATATATCCTGGCAGAACTATCTAAAGAATTCCATATTTTAGAAATTTGATTTTATAGATTGTACCGACTGTTTCTTGCAGTCGGTCTTTTGTTTTTTACTTTCAATTCAAGATTTTTTAGATAAAATGCCGTATTGTTCAAAATTTTATCTAATTTCGCAAACGTTTTTCGTAAAATATAGATTATGAATTTTGAATTTTTCATATCCAAACGGCTAATCAAGGCTAAAAATACCACATCGGCAAACCGAGTAATAAGAATTGCAACCGTTTCCGTTACATTATCTGTTACCGTTATGCTACTTTCCATTAGCGTATTGAGCGGATTCAAAAACAGTGTAAAGGAAAAAATTACTGGATTCGGTTCTCATATACAAATTGTCGCATTTACTGCCTCGGAATCCTATTCCGATAATCCTATATTCTTAAATCAGCAAACTCAAAAGACTATTCTGCAAAATAATAATGTAAAAAGCATTACTCCTGTATTGAATAAATCCGCAGCAATCATAACCGAAGGAAATTTTCACGCAGTTATCTTGAAAGGAATCACTAATTCTTATGATACTACTTTTTTTCACGACGCTTTAACCGCAGGAAAACTTCCCAAACTCAATAAAGAAAGCCGTCAAGAGTGCATTATTTCCAAGAATATCGCCGATAAAATGAATTTTTCTCTGAATGATAAAATCAAAGTCTATTTTTATATTGGCGAGAACTACAGAAGCAAGAATTTTTACATATCCGGAATATATGATACGGGACTGGGAGATTATGATGAGCGGTTTCTGTTATGTGATGCCACAGTTCTGCAGAATCTTTTCTCTCTTTCCGACACAGATTTTTCAGCTTACGAACTTTCTGTCAAGAATTTCTCCGATTTAGAAGCTTCCGCAGATGAACTTTATCAAGAGTTACCAAGAGAACTTACCCTTCAAACCATCACGGAAATAGAACCTAATTTGTTTTCGTGGCTAAACCTTTTAGACAGTAACGTAATTATGATAATATTTATAATGATTCTGGTAACGGTTGTAACACTTTCTGGCGTAATTCTTATAATGATTTTTGAGAAAAAGCAAATGATAGGCACGCTTAAAGCATTCGGAACACCGAATAGGTCAATTGTCCGTATTTTTCTTTACAAAGCAGGCTACTTAGCACTGAAGGGAATTCTTTTTGGTAATATCCTGGCACTCGTTATTGAATTTACACAGAAATATACGCATCTTATCAAACTTGATTCACAAAGTTATTACCTGACAAGTGTTCCTATTGAAATAAATGCACTGCATATTATTCTTATTGACGTATTTGCATTTGTTGTTTGTATGATTTGTATGATTATTCCCGCAAAAAGCATTGGTAAAATCTCAGTTGTCAAAAATCTTAAGTTTGAATGAAAATCTTTTATTGCAAATTAATTACAAAGAACTTAACATCAAATGAAAATCTTGTGAATAAAGACAATTAATATAAAAGACCTTAATGTTAGAAACAACATTAAGGTCTTTTATATTTCATTATATATTTAAAAGTTGCGATTTTCTACAATTCAACTACGATTGCATTCCGTTCTTTGCAGTCTTTAATAAATTTATCACTCAAAACAAGTGTATTAACGCCGTTTGTGATGTTCAGTTTAGCCTTTTGCTTATTGCCAAGTACGGTTTTATTGCCTTTTTTCAAGCCTTTAAAGTTCGGAATTTGATAAACATTTTTCAAACTTACGCTGTCGCTTATCAAAATGATAGCGTGAATTTGCCCGTCTTTGCTTTGAGCGTAGCAAATGCCGTCTTGTTTGTACGGAGATATAGGTCTGGTGGAATAAATAGCCTTTCCGTTGGTTTTCAGCCAAGAACCTATGCTGTCCATTCGTGCAACGGCTGCGGCAGGTAGGCTACCTTTTTCATCGGGTCCTACATTTAATAGGAAATTTCCGCCTTTGCATACCACATCTACTAATAAATGAATAAGTGTGTTGGTTGATTTGTAATTGTCTTTGGAAGAATACGACCACGAGTCGCCCATTGTCATACATGTTTCCCAAGGATAATCCAACGGAGCATCAGGAATAGCCTGTTCAGGTGTGCGGTAATTCTCGTATTTACCCCCGACACTTCTATCAACTATAATCATAGACGGATTTTTCTCCCTTGCCATCTTGGCAATCTTCGGCATATCAATATCTTGTATGCGTTTGTAAGCGCCAAGCCATGTTTCCTCTTCGCTGCCTGCTTTCACACTCCAAGAAGGACGTATCCAACCGCCGTCAAGCCAAAGAATATCAATTTTTCCGTAGTTGTGAGTAATTTCTTTTATCTGCTTGAAAGTAAAATCGCAGAAGTTCTGCCATAAATCCTTATGTTTTTCTATATTATAATTGACATTACGGTCAGGCGTTGCCCACAAAGGCGACCAATAATCCTCATTGTGCCAATCTGCTTTGGAAAAATACAAACCGATTGAGAAATTCCTGTCGCGGAATGCCTTTACAACTTCTTTTGTTACGTCTCTGCCGTCTTTTTTACCGAAAGGAAATTTTTTATTTGTGATTTTGTAGTCGGTTTCTTTGGTGTCGTACATACAAAATCCGTCATGGTGTTTGGTAGTAAAGACAACGTATTTCATTCCTGCTTTCTGAGCGGCTTCCGCCCACTTTTTAGGGTTGAATTGTGTAGGGTTAAACTCTTTGGATAAGTTAAAATACCAATCTTTATATTCATTGTAAGGTTTTCCGCCCCTGTCAATCCATTCTTCATTGCAAATACTCCAAGATTCCACCACTTGAGCCTGCGCATATACGCCCCAGTGCATAAAAAATCCGAATTTCTTATCCTGCCATTCGTCTATGGCTTTCAAAATTTCGGGGTCGGTTTCGGGTTCTTGCTCATCTTGGGTTATAATTCTTCCTTCGGGAAGATAATCTTGCGCTTTAAGGGTCGTAAATCCCGAACTTGCCGTAATAAACAGCGATATTGCTGTAATAAATAATGATTTTCTCATATTGTTTGTATGTTTTGATTACTTTATTGTGTAAATAATTTTACCGTCAGAGGATTCGGTAAAAGAAAGTCTGTCTTCACGTATTCCGCTTTTGACAATATAATTTTTAAGTGCAGTATTCATCTTTTTACTTGCAGATATATTGATACGTACTCTCACCGAAGATTGCAAAAATGCAATAAAACCATCAAGAACAGTCTGCGAAATATCGTCAAAATTCACTCCGCTTTCGTCAAATGCGATACAATTCAACTCAACCCACGCTCCGCTTTCCAAAGGTTTCTGTTCAATGGTAAGATTGTCGGTATTCTTATCAATTTTTGCAACATAAAACAAATAACCTTTCTTGTCCAAAACGCAAATATAGGTTTTGGTTTTGTCAATTACGAAAGTAAAGTCTGGATGTTCGTCCGCAATATAATAAGATGTATTTTCAGTGTTGTCTGTTGAGAAAAGAGTTAAAGAAACATCGCCCTGAAGTTCTTTTTTCATCTTTCCGTTAATCAAAATACGCTCTTGGGCTTGGAATTTATCGGCAAGAGTAAATTGATTTATCTCAAAAAATCCGTTATCCGTGTTTTTGAAAGTAGAATATGCTGTTTTGCCGTCAGTACTTACGCAAACAGGGTGTTCATTACCTTCAGTATTGACAGGATAACCGATATTCTGGGCAGGAAGTTCCTTTTTGGTGTCATAAACAAAGATGTCGCTGCCACCTAGTGTCTTTCTGCCGTTGGAAAGAAAGTAAAGAGTTTTGTTATCCGCCGCTATAAATGGATAAGTTTCGTTGCCGAAAGTATTAACATTGCGTCCGAGGTTTTCAGGTTCGCTCCAAGTGTCTTTTCCCGTGCGTTTGGCTACCCAAATATCGTATCCGCCTTTGCCGCCAGCCCTGTTGCTGACAAAATATAAGTAGTTGCCGTCAGCACTTACGGACGGAGAAAATTCATCATAGGTATTGGTGTTTATATTCAACGGTTTGGCATTTGAAAATACCTCGCCGATTCGTTCAATACAATAAATATCCCACGTTTCGTTGTCTTTGAGATTGCTTTTTACAGAATAGAAAATATAATTATTGTCTGCAGTTATGGAAACACCCGACAGAGGAAATTCATTATTGAAAGGGTCTTGAACAATAAAGCCTTTGTCATAAAATCCCGTGGAATCCAACTGACTTCTTTGCAAATAACGATTCTTAGACGTGGAAACCTCTGCCGTAAATGAGTCAAAATTGGTGTCTTTGCGCACTTCCTCTCTTATAAACCAAATCTCGCTTTTATCCCAAGACACAAATGGTTCGTAATAATTCTTATTCTTGGCAAGAAAGTTGATTTTCTTAGGTTCAAAAGGCACCTTGTTTTCCATAGTTGCCTTAAGAAAATCACTCCAGTCAATGTAATTTATTGCAATCTGCTGCAGAGAATCGTAATTGTTGTTATGGTCGGTAAGAGTTAGGAAATACTCAAAGTTTTTTGAAGCATCGGTGTAGCGTTCTTCTGTATAATCAATCATACCTAAGTAATAATAAAGATAAGGATGGGAAAACTCAGGACAATTCTCCTTTACAAGCGGAAAATACTTCATAATCATTGTAGTATTGTCCTTAACTACGCCAATCATTCCCATAAGGAAGTAAGCGGATGCGAAATTCTCATTCTCCTTTATTATATCCTGCAAAAGCAAAGAAGCCTGTGAGTATTTCTTTTCGTTGAAATAGCCCACAGCCTTCTCATATTTTTTCTGTAAAGTCTTGCTTACGTCTTCTTTGCACTCATCATAATCCAACAAACTCTTCTCCTGAGCAAATAATATACAGGAGACAATTATTGAAATTATGAAAAGGCAGATTTTTTTCATATTCCTTGATTATTAACTGCCTTTTGAATGCCGTCCATTAAGGAATCCAATCCGTTTTGCAGTTGTTTTTTGAACATCATCAGTGTTATAGTGTTACCATCTATATTAGCCTCTGCGGTAAGGTTGCAAGTTCTTTCGCCTGTTTTCTCAAACAAAAGATTGACAAGGAAATTGAATCCGCCCATTATTTCTTTGCCGCTGCCGATTGTAATATAATCAAAAGGTTTTCTTTCTTTTATCACAAGTTCTACATCTGCCATTCCATTGACATTGAAAGAACAAGTGTCGTATGTACATTTGAAGTCCTTTATCTTATCATTGGGGATAGTACCTAAGTGTGTAAAATCACTAAGTGCGTAAAACACTTCCTCGGCACTGCGGTTAAGGTTTATAGTTTTTGATTTTATTTGTTTCATATACCGTTCTCCTACATTCTGTCGTCAGACCATTTCTCAGGGTTCTCTCTCCACTCGTTCAAAGAGGCAAGATTTTCTTTTGAAACGTAATTTTCTTTTATTGCCGTCTCAATTAAAGTAGAGTAATTGGTTACGGTAAGAAGAGGAACTTGCTTTTCTTCAAAATTTTTCTTTGCAACGTCTAATTCGTATGTGAATATAGCTGCCATACCTTTGACAACAGCGCCTGCGTCTCTCAAAGCATCAACTGCAAGTAAGGAACTTTTACCCGTAGAAATCAAATCCTCTATAACAACAACGGTTTGACCGGACTTTAAATCACCTTCAATTTGGTTTTTCATACCATGGCTTTTGGCTTCGGGGCGAACATAAACGAAAGGTTTGCCAAGCTCCTGTGCAACAAGCACTCCCTGGGCTATTCCTCCCGTTGCAACACCGGCAATTACATCAACATCTTCAAAAATTTCCGTTACCAAAGATACGAATTGCTGCCTGATATACGTTCTTATGGACGGATAAGACAATGTAAGGCGGTTATCGCAATAAATAGGGGATTTGCGTCCTGAAGCCCACGTAAAGGGTTCAACAGGTGAAAGTTTAACGGCTTTAATGTCTAAAAGACAACGTGCAGCCTCGATTGCATTTTCTTTATTCATAGTATTAATAAATTAACATTTTAAGTTATGCAAAATTACACAATATTTAACAAAAACAACAAAGTTTTTATCGCAAAAAATCTTTTAAAAGGCGAAAAAGTTTCTGAAGAAAGAATAATACGTTGTAATTCAGAAATTTTGAATACATACGATTTTTCACCTCTTTTTGATGATAATCAAAAAAATGATTGGTTGGTTCTTGCGGAAGGCGAAGACACGGAAAAGGTATTTGAAAAAGTTACTTCATCATTATATTTCGTCAAAGCAGCGGGGGGAATCATAAGAAACGAAATGGGAGATTATCTTTTTATGTTCCGCAATGGTTTTTGGGATATGCCTAAAGGACACAGGGAAGAGGGTGAAACTATCCGTCAGACTGCGGAAAGGGAAGTGTTGGAGGAGTGCGGAATGAAGCACTTGGAGGTTAAAGAATATTTGGCGTCGTCTTTCCATTCTTATTATATGCACGGACGGAAAGAAATCAAGCAAACGTATTGGTATGATATGTTTTGTCCGTCGTCAGAGCAATTAACACCGCAAAAAGAAGAGGGAATAAAAAAAATAGAGTGGATAAAACAACAGGATTTGCAAAAGATACTGCAAAGAAGTTACCCTAACATAAGATATTTGTTTAAAACAATTGAATTAAACGGCAAGCAAGAGTAATCAAACATTAATTCACGGCAAAGAAAATTGATTTTAATAGTTTTTAATGTCTTTTTATCTTTGTTATTCAGGTTTTTTATGCTGCCTTTTGAAAATAGAAAACCGCCTTTGCGGAATATTCCGCCGCCCTTTGTGAAAAGAATTTGAAAAAAACTCTTTTTTTACCTCAAAAAAACTGTTTTTTCGACTCAAAAAAAGAGTTTTTTTCAAAATGAATTGCGGAAGGGCGGCGGGAATATTTCCAATGGCTTCAATTTTGTCAGATAGGGCAGGGGTGATTTGCGGAAAAATTCACTTATTTTAAAATAAATTTCCCTTTATTATATATATTAATGTAAAAATTCTTATCTTTGCAACCTTAAAATTTGATAAAATTTTTATAAACTATGAATACATTTAACTTTAACGGAACAATGCAATTTTTAAGACGGCATTTCAAGTTTCTTTGTGCGGTCTTTATAATTTCAGGCGTGGTATCGGCAGCCTTGTCTTTGCTTTTACCGAATTATTATAAGTCAGAAGTTTTGTTTTTGCCAAGTGAAGTAAGTTCTATTTCCAAATCATTACTCAATGAAGGCGACAGATTAGACCCTTATATGTTCGGAACGGAAAAAGAAAGTGAATACATCTTGGAAATGCTCTCTTCGTGGCAGATAATTGAACAGACGGCAAAACATTTCAATCTAAGAGAACATTACGGATTGAAAGACACTCCACTTGATAACGAAAAAATGGTTTTAAAACTTAAGAAAAACATAAAGGTCAAACGTTCCGATTTCTTAGGAGCCAAATTGAGAGTTTGGGATAAAGACCCGCAATATGCGTGCGACATAGCAAATTATATGACTGAGCAGTTGCAGGTTTTACGCCACAGAATGAAACAGGCAAAAGCCGACAGTATTATGAAATATCTTGATTTGAGCAGAGAGAATGTAAGACAGGAGATAATAAAACTTACAGATTCTTTACACACTTTGCAAGCCGAGACAAAGAATTATTATCCTCACTCAATGGCAGACCGTTTTGCTCAAGAAATGTCAAAACAAGTTGCTGCAGGAAATAATGCTGCTGTTGCAAGATTGGAAAACAAAATGGAGGAAACTAATACTAAAAGTGCTTTAATCTCTCTTTTGCTTACCGATTTGGAACAAAAAAGCAAAATGATGCAAACTTGGGACGAACATTACCAACAAGCAGTTTTGGATTACGAAAGCAACATTCCTGTTGATTTTGTTGCGCAATATGCTACGGTATCTTACAAAAAAGATAAGCCTAAACGTAGTCTTATTGTCATATTGGCAGCCCTTGCTTGCACTCTTATAGCAGCTGAAGTGTTGGTTGTAAAAGAAAAATACTTCTCTTCCGAGTCTGAAAATGGACAAGACTGTAAAGCATAGCCGAAAAGATATACTTCTTATCGTAGTATTGTGTCTTCTGTTCCTATCTTTAGGAGCGGTTGCCATAGATTACGAGTTTTATGTCTATGCTTTTATTCCCGTTATGGTACTCGGAGTTTTACTTATAATGCTTAAATTCTACTATTCCGTATTTTTGGTTGCTTTCTTAACTCCTTTGTCTATTTTTTTCAAGATGGAAGATTTTTCCATTGTAGTTCCTACTGAGCCTATCTTAATTATAGTTATGCTTTTGTTCATTTGGGAATGTTTTTTCAACAGAAACTATGACAAAAAAGCTATCTATAATCCTATAACCTTAATGATATTTATCAACTTGGCATGGATACTTGTTGCATCCTTGTTTTCCTGGGATATAATCGTATCAATCAAATTTCTTATCTCAAGACTTTGGTTTGTAATTCCGTGCTATTTTATGATGGTTCCGATTTTCAAAGACGTTAAGACTATCCGTTGGTTTGTTGCTTTGTATGGATTGGCTTTAAGCGTGGTAATAATCATTTGTTCCATCAAATTCGCTTACTACAATTTCGCATTTGAGGAAATGAATCAAATTCCGCAACCGTTTTATAACGACCATACGGCTTACGGTGCGGCAATAGGATTATTTTTCCCGATTTCTTTGTTTTATTTATTCGGAAGCAAAGAAATATGTCCGAATAAAAAATACAGATGGCTGTTTGCTTTCATTTCAATATGCCTTCTTGTCGGATTAGTTCTTTCATATGCTAGAGCAACATGGCTGAGCGTTTTGGCGGCATTAGGAGTTTTGGTGTTGGTTCTTTTGAAAATAAAAATGAAAACACTATTGACGATAGGGGCTTTTGTACTTATCATCTTCGCTCTATTTTCCACTACCATAATTCAAACATTGGAAACCAATTCTCAAGATTCTTCCGGAAATTTGTCCGAACATATAACCTCAATGAGTAATATCTCCACCGACGCATCTAACATAGAGAGAATAAACCGTTGGTCGTGTGCCTTGAGAATGTTTAAAGACAGACCGATTACCGGTTGGGGACCCGGAACATATCAATTCATCTACGGTTCTTATCAATTGTATTATCAAAGAACGCCTATCTCTACCAACGAAGGTACATTGGGAAATGCACACAGCGAATATATAGGACCTTTATGCGAACAAGGATTTTTAGGATGTTTAATCGTAATAGTGATGTTTGCAACCACTGTCTATATTGGTATAAAAACTTTCCGTACAGCCAAAGACAGAAACCTCGGGAGGCTGTCGCTTATAATAACTCTGTGTCTTATCACCTACTATACGCATGGTTTTATGAACAATTTCCTTGATACCGACAAATTGTCAGTTCCGGTTTGGGCGATGATAGCAATGGTATCATCATTGTATATTTACAGCGAAAAAAATTCTGAAAACGGCGAAACAATTAAAGAAAATAATTTTATAAAAAGTAATAACACTAAAATAATATAAATAAAATGGCAAATTTTTTATCGTTACTGTTCGGTAACAAGAGTCAAAGAGATTTGAAAGAGGTAAAACCAATCCTTGATAAGTGTCTGAAAGCATACGACACTGTACAAAATCTCTCCAATGACCAGTTAAGACAAAAAACTATTGAATTTAAAAACCTTATCTACGAAAAAGTAAAGAAAGAAGAGGAAGAAAAACGTCAGATTAAGGAGAAATTAGACACCGATTTTGAAATTTCCATCAGTGAAAAGCAAAAATATTATGACCGTATGGAAGATTTGGACAAAAAAATCTATGCTACAACGCAGGATATCTTGAATCAAATCTTACCCGAGGCTTTTGCAGTTGTCAAAGAGACTGCAAAGAGATTTTTTGACAGCGAAGAAGTGGAAGTTACGGCAACGGATTTTGACAGACAGTTGGCTGCAAAAAAGGATGCTATACGTATTGATGGCGACAAGGCATATTACAAAAATGAATGGATGGCCGGCGGCAGTATGATTCATTGGGATATGGTTCATTACGACGTTCAGCTTATCGGCGGTACGGTTCTGCATCAGGGAAAGATAGCAGAGATGGCTACGGGCGAAGGAAAAACTTTGGTGGCTACACTTCCTATTTATCTAAACGCTCTTCCGGGCAAAGGAGTGCATGTTGTAACCGTCAATGACTACTTAGCAAAACGTGACAGCGAATGGATGGGTCGTATTTTTGAGTTTCACGGTTTGAGTGTGGATTGTATAGACAAGCATCAGCCTAATAGCGAAGCCAGAAGGAATGCTTACAACTGTGATATTACATACGGAACCAATAATGAGTTCGGTTTTGACTATCTTAGGGACAATATGTGTAACAATGTCAGTGAAATAGTTCAGAGAGAGCATAATTACGCTATTGTCGATGAGGTTGATAGCGTCCTTATCGATGATGCACGTACTCCTTTGATTATTTCGGGTCCTACTCCGAAAGGAGAAGATCAGGAATTCGACAGATTTTGTCCTATTATTGAGAAACTTTACAATGTTCAGCGGCAAGAAGTAACTCAAATCATAGCAGAAGCCCGCAAAATCTTGGAAAATCCTAATAAAGATGCTAAACAAGAGGCGGAAGGCGGCAAATTGTTGTTGCGCGCTCACCACGGACTTCCGAAAAATAAGGCTTTGATAAAATTACTTTCCGAACCTGGAATGAAATCTTTGATGCTGAAGACGGAAAACTTCTATATGCAAGACCAAAGCCGCGAAATGCATATTGTAGATGACGAATTGTATTTCGTAATTCAAGAGCAGCAAAACACAATAGAATTAACCGAAAAGGGAATGGAGTTTTTATCCAAATTAGGTGAAGATCCGAAATTCTATTTGTTACCTGACGTTGGTTCTTTACTTGCAGACCTTGACAGAGAACAACTATCGCCTGAACAGAAAGCACAAAAGAAAGACGAGATTATGCAGAACTTTGCCGTACAAAGCGACAGGGTTCATACGATTAACCAACTTTTGAAAGCCTATGCGCTGTTTGAAAATAACGTTGAGTATGTTGTAATCAACAATGAGGTAAAAATCGTTGATGAACAGACAGGACGTATTATGGAAGGCAGACGTTACTCCGACGGATTGCACCAAGCAATTGAAGCGAAGGAGAAAGTAAAGGTTCAGGCGGCAACTCAGACTTACGCAACCATTACTCTTCAAAATTATTTCCGTATGTACAAAAAACTTGCGGGAATGACGGGTACTGCAGAGACGGAAGCAGGCGAGTTTTGGAATATTTACAAACTTGATGTGGTAACTATACCTACCAATCGCCCTGTAATACGTTTAGACCACGAAGATTTGATTTACAAAACCAAGAGGGAGAAATTTGCAGCCGTAATTCAGGAAGTTGAATCCTTAAGAGAACAGAACCGCCCCGTACTTATCGGTACTGTTGATGTGGAAACGTCCGAACTTTTGAGTAAAATGCTTAAGCTTCGTCGTATTCCTCACCAGGTATTGAATGCTAAATTGCACCAAAAGGAAGCGGAAATCGTTGCTTTGGCAGGTAAAGCCGGTGCCGTTACAATTGCGACCAATATGGCGGGACGTGGAACCGACATTAAGTTAGGTGAAGGCGTTAAAGAGGCAGGCGGTTTGGCTATCATTGGTACGGAAAGACATGAGTCCAGACGTGTGGATCGTCAGTTGCGAGGCCGTGCCGGCCGTCAGGGAGATCCTGGTTCTTCTCAGTTCTTTGTATCTTTGGAAGACAAACTTATGCGTCTTTTCGGCTCGGAAAGGATGGTTAAGATGATGGACCGTTTGGGTATTAAGGAAGGAGAAGTTATCCAACACTCAATGATGACCAAGTCTATCGAAAGAGCGCAAAAGAAAGTGGAAGAAAACAACTTTGGTATAAGAAAACGTTTGTTGGAATACGATGATGTTATGAATAACCAGCGAACTGTTATCTACACCAAGCGACATAACGCTCTTTACGGCGACAAATTGGCAATTGACATCTCAAATATGATGTACGACTGCGTATCTGATTTGATTGATAACAATGAAGATTACTTTGATTTGCAAGCGCAGTTTATCCGTACGTGTGGGTTTGACTTCCCGATGGACGAAGAAACATTCAACCACACGAAAAAATCCGAGATTAAGGAAAAAGTCTTTGACGCTACCTATAATTATTATAAGGATAGAATGGATAAAATTGCTTTCCTTGCATTTCCGTTTGTTAAGAACTTGGTTGAAAGCAATGCAACCAGGTATGAAAACGTTGCCTTCCCGATTACTGATGGTATCCGCACGCTTAACACTGTTGCACCTATAAAAAAATCTTACGAAACGGCAGGAAAAGAGATTGCTTTAAGTGTTGAAAAGAGTATCACCTTACAAATTATAGACAATGCATGGAAAGAACATTTGAGAAACTTAGATGATTTGCGTCAAAACGTACAAAATGCTTCTTACGAGCAGAAAGACCCTCTTGTTGTCTATAAAATAGAGTCGTTTAACTTGTTTGAGCAGATGCTTATTGAGATTAACCGCGATATTACTTCATTCCTTTGCCGTGCAGCGTTACCTGTTCCTCAGGAGACTATGCGTCAAAGTGAGGAAGTGCAGACTGATCAAAGAGGAATACGCACTTCAAGGGAAGAAGTTGCTAATCAAAGACAACAACTTGCAACTAACGGCGAACAACAAGAGAAACGCCAACCGGTTCATGTTGAGAAGAAAGTCGGAAGAAACGACCCATGCCCTTGCGGCAGCGGGAAAAAATACAAAAACTGCCACGGAAAAAATGCAGAAGAATAAGCATTTTCAAACGTTGTGATTTAGTGAAATTAATCACGCACTTTAATAAAATAATCACGCATACTATTTTACTAATATGCGTGATTATTTTTGTAAGAAGTGATGACTGTTATTCAACAATTAATTTCGTAGTCGTTTCTCCTACTTTGACGTAATAAACTCCGCTTTGCAAAGATGTAGTATTTAGCGTGTAGGATGTAGCATTTGGTTTTGTTTCAGATAAAACTAATCTGCCTTGCGGGTCATATACATTTATTGTTATATGCTCTGCATTACATACTACATTCTCTATAACTACATAGTCGCTTGCAGGATTCGGATAAAGGGAGAATGAATTACCTCCTGCAATATCATCTATACCAACACCTCCGCAATCTTCTACAATATTGAACCATTTCCACACGGAACTTGATTGATACACGGCTTTTTGCCCACAAGGAACTATACAAGTAATATTTTTTGATAATCCTCAAAAGCATAATCTTCTAAATCTGCTGGTACATCAGATTTACAAATTATGGTATCTAAGCCATTGCAACCGTAAAAAGCATCCGCACCGATGTATTGTAAATTTTTTCCAATAGTTAGTTTCCCGCTTAAAAACATATCACTAAAACAATACATAAAAGCATTACCATGTATCCCTACAACAGGATGCGATTTTCCGTTAACGGATATATTGTCAGGAATAGATAGATCTACTATCATATTCTCAATCTCAAAGTCTTCTCCCTCAAACATTGAAGACGGATATGAAAAATCTATAACTACGGCTTCATTGGCATTAGTGAATCCATAATATAAATCACCTATTTTTACACCTTGAAGTGTTGTGAATGTACCAATTGCCTTAAGATGTTATGTTCATAATCCATAGTGGAGGTCGTGTAAACTTCGTATGTAGTATTTGGGTCTAAACCGAAAAAAGTTAAATTTTCCCCAAAGTTCTAGTACGCAATTCTTCCCATTTAAAAGAATATTCATCCTGTTTTGTTACCGCAAGAGTAGTGATGCAACCGGATACATCCTTATCTCCTGCGATAACTATTACCGAAGTTCTGGTAAGACCTGTTATTGACTATGCAGTAACATTGCCGCTTAATGCTACTGTCGCAATGATTATTGCTAATAATTTTACTAATTTTTTTTGTTTTACTGTCCTTTCTTGTTAATTTTGTTATTATAAAACTCTCTCCAATGATTAAGCAATGCGGTCATATATTCTTCGGATTTTAAACCTTTGAATATTTGCTCTGCTTTAATCCTGCTGTCCGATAATTTGTAACGGATTATTTTGTCTGTATCTACCGAATAGATTATACGGTTATTCTTCACTGGTTTTTGTTTTACACAACCTTCAAAATTCTTGTTGTCTTTATATATCTCATAAAGACGTTGGTTGTATTCGGTAGGTTTTTCCAACTTATCGATGTTCAAATTCAGATTTTTAATAAGTTGTATATAATCTTCTTTGCCCAAAAACTGTGAGAAATTACCGTTGGACAATTTACCCATACGCCAAAGATAAGCATCCAAGATATCAAACTGTTGCCAACCGCCGATATACTCCTTATTAGCGAACAACTTTTTTCTTACGGTGTTGAGTTTTGCAACATAATTTGTTATATCATTTGTGGAAATATCTAGCACGGAATATAATTTCGGATACATTGTATTGACAATACTGTCATATATAGGAAATCCTACAAAATCCTCTTTGTCGTTTGCCTTAAATACATAATGAGTGTATTTGCTGAGCAGAGAAAGATTTTTACCTCCCTGTCCCAAATTTTTGGTTATTCCGTAACGGGCATTAAAAAGATTCTTTGTGTCTTTTTTCTTATCAATAATTTTTTTTGCGTAATCAATAAGAGTCTTATCCGATTTAAAAGACACAATCTTTTCTGCAATATCTTCTATTACGAAATGATTGAATCCTGCATTTGCAGAATATATTGCATCCAATGCCGTCAGTCGTAAATGTATATTTCCGAAGGAAAACTCAGAGCCGAACAACTTGAGAAGCAAGACCCGTTGGTCCCGTTCATCTGTCATATCTATTCTCTCATTCTGTGCTATAAGTTCCGTAATCTTCAGAACTTTATTTATATTTTCATAGTTGCACATCTGTGTACAATTTTAATGTTAAACATTCTTTTTATTCTTCGTAGCATTTTAGAATAAAATCATCATCTTACTTTTTGCGCAGATAACCCGCTGCGACCCCGAGTTTAAAAAAAAAAGGTTATCTATTGATAGATAACCTTTTCATTTGTTAATTGGATTGTTGTTATTTGATAATAGCAACTCTGTTCAAATAATCTTTGTCAAATGGTTGAACAGAACATCCTTTGTAATCAACTTTGATTTTGCTCTTATCAACACCGGCATTGATTAATGCGTTATAAACAGCTTCTGCTCTCTGTTGAGAAAGTTCCATATTTCTGTTTTCAGAACCCGTCTGGTTGTCAGCATAACCTGTGATTGTGAATGTCTTGTTAGAAGCCTTGATAACATCAGCCATATATTTGATGTTGATTTCATTCTTATCTGAAATCTCAGCGCTTCCGATTGGGAAGAAGATGCTTAATGTTACATCATCATTAACTGCAACAGAAGGATTGCTTTGAGCAGCTTTTCTTAATGCCTCTTGCAATTCTCTTTCTTTGTCAGACAATTGTTTTTTGTAGCGGTCAATTTGTTTCTGGTATTCTGCATTCTTATCGTTTGCATTCTGCAAATCTTTTTCTAATGCAGAAATTCTGTTGTCGTAAAGAGACTTGTCTATAGGAGTGTAAGCATTGAAACTTCTAACTTTTGAGAATTTCCAAGTGAAACCACCAGTTACAGAAACTAAGTTACCGAAAGTCCAATCACTTGCTAAAGAACCTAATTCATCGTAGTTGTCTTTAACGATATTGTCTCTTAATTCAATATCAAATGTCCAAGCGTCGCAAAGACGGAATCTATTGATATAACCGAAAGGTACAACAAACTCTCTGTTCCAACTGTCGTTATCACCGTCTAACTGAGAGAACCCGATACCAGCTCCGATAAAGAAGATACCATTGTAGAATCTGTCAGCTTTGTAACGGCAAATCCAGTTTGTTAGGTTTAACATCAAATCACCGTGAGCGATGTGATTAAGAACTTTATTAGTTACGCCTTCAGCAGGATTTTGTTTGAATTCAATTCCTTCGTAACCTAATCTCAAACCTACGATAGGATTAACCCATTTTACCAATTCAGCCTGAACTGTCCAATCAATTTTGTCTGTATTGAAGAAACCGTCAGCATTTGCATCGCTGAAATGGAATGCTTGACCGAAGAAGTTTGCACCACCACGAACAGATAACTCCCAGTTATCAACAAAACGGTTAGTTTCAAAGTTTCTCCATCTCTGTTTGCTACCCTTCTCAACTTCTTGAGCGAACATTGTGCCGGCTGTCAATAAAAGGGCTAGCGTAATAACTAATTTTTTCATTTGTGTTTTTTAATTTAAATTATTAATAATTTGTTTCTCTACTAAATTTCTTACAAATTTGGGTGCAAAATTACAACATTTTCAAATACTGACAAAAAAAATTGCAAAAAATCAACATTTTAAGACAGTTTGTGCGTAATATTGTCCCATACTTTGCCATTATTTACGAGTATTTTTGCAAAAGGTTTCATTTTCTGGGCAAAATTTTTTCTTAATACGTAAAAATAATCTTGTTAAATGCGGAAATAATTCTGCAATTTCAAGAATAATTTTTGTAATTTCTCATAATATTTTTGTTTAGACCGTTCAAAAATATATTTCAGACGGTCTGAAATCAGTTTTGAACCGTCTGAAATTATATTTTGAACCGTCTAAAATAATTTATAAACCGTCTTTGCAGAAATAATATTCGTGATTGCAAAAATAATTTGCGGTGTTACAGAAATGATTTGCGATTTTGACGATTTTTTTAGGCGGTACCAAAAATTATTTCTAAATTTGCAGTTTCAAAAATTCGGGAATATACTTATTAATAGACGAAAACATTTTTTGCTTATGTATAATAATGTATAGAGAACTTTGTTTTTGAAAACGAAATAAACAGTTAAAAATATAAATACTATGACAAAAGTAAGAAAAACACTGATGTTTGCAGTTATGTCCTGTTTTATATTTACGGCAGCGAATGCTCAAATAAACAAAGCAGAACAAAAACAGCAGAGAAAACAAATGCTTGAAATAAACAAGCAAATGACAAGTGAGGAAATCAATGATTATTACAATCAGATGATGCAAAGAAAGCCTAACAGGGCTGCAGCAACCACTCTTCCGACAAAAAGTGCGGAAAAATCCGTAAGTAAGAAAGATTTAGAGGTGCCGGAGGATATGATTTTCCCTATCGAAAGCGACGAGGTGCAGGCAATTTTGATTGAATGGCCTTATATAACCCGTCAGAAAGGAACTAACAATTATGCAGAGGCAGTTTTTGACGGCTATGGCTTAGTTTCTGCAGGGTATAACTACACTGTAGTTGAAACGACGAGTACTCCTGACGTTGCTTCCTCAAGTAATTACGCTAAATTGCACGGAAAACTTGCCAACTCAATACAAAAACACGCTCAGGTTTGGATTGACGTTTGGTATGACGAAGATACCGTTACCATTAAGAACTATATGGAATCTCTTGGCACACCTTTGACCAATTATAAGTTCTTTGTTCATCCGGGTAACTCATTTTGGGCAAGAGATTGGGGTCCTGTAGCTTTCTATTACGGAGATGACGACGAAATTGCCTTTATGGACTTTGAATATTACGGAGGAAGACCTATGGACGACCAACTTCCTATTCAGATTGCTAAGGATTTGGGTTGGAAATGCTACACTAATACCATAGAATACGAAGGCGGAAATATTCTTGTAGATGGTTTGGGGTCTTTATTCACCACTTCTGCCGTTTATGAGACCAATCAAGATTCTTACGGCTTGTATTATTTGGATACAACTGGAACTACTCCTCAAATCGGCTATTATACCAAGAAGAGTTTGACAAAACAGCAGGTTCAGGACTCTATTAAACATCTTATGAATTTGACTAACATTACCGTTGTGCCTGCATTGCAATATGACGGCGGTACTGGACATATTGATTTGTATGCAGATATGTGGGAAGAGGCAGGTTTTGTTGCTGCTAAGTACCCTGAGGCTCTTGCTACTTGGACTGACGCTAAAAGAGTGGAAAGCAATATTGATTCATTCACTTCAAAAACCAACTGGTTCGGCAATAATTACGATGTAGTCAGAGTTCCGCTTCCTACAAAGAATAACGGTTCTTGGTACACTAATGGTACGGATTACAACCGCTACACTCGTTGTTGGGCTAACCACACTTTTGTAAATGATGCTATAATTCAGCCTGTTTTCTACGATACTACAAAGACCGGAACCTCTGCAGGAGACGTTGAAGGCAACAAACAAGCATTGAATGTATTGAAAACAGCTTATCCTGGTTACACTTTCGAGGAAATAGACGTGAGAAGTTTTGACGGATACGGCGGAGCAATCCACTGTATTACCAAACAAATTCCGGCAGATAACCCTGTAAGAATCTATCATCAACCAGCACGTTGGTTTAATACACAAGATAACGGTTCAACTTACAAATTAGAGGTATTTTCTCAGAACAAGAGCGGAATAAGTACTGTAAAAGTTTCTTACAGACTTGCATCTGAAGACTCTTGGAAAGAAATCACTTTAACTTCTGCAGGCAATAACAAATACACTGGTGAAATAGCATTGGATGCAAACGCAAACAATGATACATTATTCTACTATATTTCTTCTACATCCAACAACGGCAAAACAATAACAAAACCTATGACAGCACATCAAGGCGGTTATTACATTATGCCTTATGGTAAAGATGTAAATACTTATTATAATGACTATGCTTACGATACTACTATAACAGTTGGTATAAATACTTTGGTACTTGAAGGTATCTCTGAAATATATCCTAATCCTGCAACGGATAACGCAACAATAAGCGTTAATAATACTAATGATTTGTATTATAGAATCATTAATTTGAAAGGTCAAGTTCAACAAGGCGGTAAGATTGCAAAGAATACCGCTAATTATGAGTTGGATGTTAAAAACCTTAAGACAGGAAACTATTGGGTTATCTTCACTGACGGCAACCTTTCTACATCAAGAAAACTTGTTATAGTAAAATAAGAGTTTCTTATAATTAAATATTCAGGGTTCAAAGAAAACTATTATTCTTTGAACCTTGTTTTTTATATCTTTTTTAAGATTTTATAAACTACATTATGAAATCTTAAACTTTTTTAATCAGTTGATTTAAAGCATATCAAAACTTGTCGAAATAAAGTGCCGAATCTCGAAATTGTTTTCAGAAAACATTTTACTCTTTTCAAAAAAGAATTTATTGATTCGGCACCTTATTTTGACAGAATGAAAACGTCAGTTCTGATTGCATTATTTTATTTTTTCTTTTTTAAATAATTTTATTTTCAATTGAAATTCTTTTCGTATCTTTGCACCTGTAAATAAAATTTTTTTAGATATGAAATTCGGAGTTGTTACTTTTCCCGGGTCTAATTGCGACCACGATATGTACTATGTACTAAAACATATAGAAAAACAAGACGTTGTTAATTTGTGGCATAAAGAAAGTGATTTACAGGGTTGTGATATGATTATCCTTCCGGGAGGTTTTTCCTACGGAGACTATCTTCGCAGCGGTGCAATCGCAAAACTTTCCCCTATAATGAACAGCGTAATTGATTTTGCCAACAAAGGCGGTTTGGTATTGGGAGTTTGCAACGGTTTTCAGATACTTTGCGAAAGCGGATTGTTGGAAGGAACTCTTTTACACAACAACAATCAAAAGTTTATCTGCCATAACCAATTTATTGCCCCTCAAACCAACAGTACAATCTTTACCAAAGAGGCGCAAGTGGGAAAAGCGTTGAATATTCCTATTGCGCACGGCGAAGGAAGGTATTTTGCATACGAAGATACATTGAAAAAACTTAATGATAACGAGCAAGTGCTTTTCCGTTATTGCAATGAAAAAGGTGAAATCTTACCTGAATACAACCCTAACGGAAGCGTTGAGAATATTGCGGGAATTACCAATAAGAACAAGAACGTTTTCGGTATGATGCCGCACCCTGAGCGTTGCGCTGACGCAGAATTGGGTAACACGGACGGAAAAATTTTGTTTGATTCGTTGATTAAGAATTTTGTAAAGTAATTAAAGAATAGTATTTGTAAGAACTATAATTATTATAGGTCTTATATTTTGTTTATTTATGCTGTCGGCAAGATACTTTTCAGATAAAAATATATTGGAATGCGGCATAGACGAAGCAGGTAGGGGATGCCTTGCAGGAAGTGTCTATGCCGCAGCCGTTATTCTGCCGAAAGATTTCTCGCATCCACTCTTGAATGATTCCAAACAACTAACCGATAATCAAAGACGCAAACTCCGTCCGATAATAGAAGAAAACGCTTTGGCTTATGCCGTTGCTGAGGTAACAAATACGGAGATTGACAAAATAAATATTCTTGAAGCGTCAATACTTGCTATGAACCGCGCCGTAAAACAACTGAAATTTACACCCGAATTTCTTTTGATTGACGGCAACCGCTTTCATACTAACACAAAAATACCATTTAAAACGATAGTTAAAGGAGATGCTACCTTTATGTCAATTGCTGCGGCATCAATATTGGCAAAAACTTACCGAGATGATGCAATGATTGAACTTTCTTCGCAATTCCCTGAGTATAATTGGCAAAAGAATAAAGGCTATCCTACAAAAGACCACCGTTTGGCAATAAAACAATTCGGTATAACGCCTTATCACCGTCGCACGTTCAATCTTTTGGGCGAACCGTCTTTGTTTGATTAACCGTTTGTTACAAAGTATAAAATTAAAGTCCCACTTTATTTTACTGAAGTGAGGCTTTTTTTTGCTAAATCGCTTATTAAGATTACGGGTTGAGAAAAAAAATGTTAAATTGTTTTGCTGAATTGATAAAAAAAACAATATCTTTGCAAAAAATTGTATTATTTTTAGGTTGTATTGCTGTTTTAACGACAGTAAGTCAGGCACAAACCCCGCAAAAACTCTATCCGAAAATCTCCGATATAACAGTGTATAACAATTCGGCGCAGATAGAAAAACGGGTAATCGTGCCGTTGAAAAAAGGTCTGAACGAATTTATCATAGTGGGCAATTCCTCCAGAATTGATGCCTCTTCAATTCAGTTCAATAAGTCAAAATCCTATGAAATTACGGATTTCTCACCCTATATTCAGGTCGTGGAGAAAGACCAAGCCAAAATAGACAGGCTTTCTGCCACCGAGAAACAGACGGTTAAGGTTTTGAAAGATTCCATTGAGATTTTGCAGGACAGAGATACGGAGTTAAGAAACTCTTTAAAATTTTGAACAAAGAGAAAAGCGTTTTGGACGGAATGAAAATGATTTCCTCGCCTCAAAACGTGGATTCGGTAGGAAAGATTAAAGACGGATTGGCTTATTATCAAACAAAGATGAGTGAAGTCAATACTTCAATTCTGAAAACCAAGAAATCGTTGGAGCAAAATCAAAAACAACTCCGTGAAAAACGCAATCAATTGGAAGTAATTCTGCAAAACGATAATGCAGAGATTAACTCTAACGGCAAGGAATACTACATTAAATTGAGCGTTTATGCAAAACAGCCCGTTAATAGCGCAGTTATTACATATAATTATATGATTAGCGGCGTTCAATGGCAAACTCTTTACGATATAAACTTATCTTCAAACGGTGATGTGGCTGAATTTGAGTTGAAAACTCAGATTTCGCAGTATTCAGGTGAAGATTGGACTGACGTAAATCTTACATTCTCCACCGATTCTCCCGAAAGAGACATTACAGATTTCACAAGTGAAATACAAAGTGAATATGTAAATTATTACGGTGAAGTTATAAAAACATCAAAAAAGCAAAAAACTCAGCAAGGTAAGGGAACACTGTTGGGAAGAGTTGTTGATGCTCAAACAGATGAGCCTTTGCCGTTTGTAAATGTGGTGTTTAAAAGAAATAATGTAACATTGGGCGGTGAGGCAACCGACATTGACGGCTATTTTACTGCAAAAGATATATCGGCAGGCGATGTTACCATAGAGGCTTCATATATGGGTTACGATAAAGTGCAGAAGAATATAAGTGTTTCACCAAACATATTTACAAACTGCGGAGCCATTGCAATGAAACCGCATGTTCAGGCATTGAATGAAGTAATGCTTGTGGAAAGAAGCGTTCCTCTTTTAGAAGATGGACATTATGAAGCAGGCAAAAAGATAACTTCGGACGATATAGATAGAATTGACGGGGATAATGACTTAGGAAATTTTGTTAATGGAACATCACGCAAAGGCAGTGTTTATATTCCGAAAACTCCTATGCAACCTACTACTACCGAAATGCCCGTTGATATTACCAAAATTGAGTCTTTGGGTAAGGAATACAAGACAGATATGAGTTACACAGTAAAAAGCGATGACAAAGCCAAGATAATACCTTTGGAAAGTGCAACCTCACGGGAGAAATATAAGTATTTAGCCATACCGAAATCAAATGACAGAGTATTCTTGTGCGCTTACATTCCGTCATGGGAGAAATTAGGTTTTATGAATTCGCAGGCTAATATCTATATGGACGATAAATATATCGGCAGAACCGAAATTAATACCGACAATGTCAAAGATACGCTTACTCTTAAGGTTAATAGTGAGAAGCGAATAGCCGTCGAAAGAAAACAAGAGGTCTCTGCACCGGAAAAAGCAGGCTCTTTCTCTTCGCAAGTTGTGGAAAAATACACGGTAACAATAGCAGTAAAGAACAATATGCTTAAAGATATTGACGTGGATTTGAAAGATTTGGTTCCTGTTTCCAAATACACTGAAGTAACTGTTACTCCTGTGGCATTAAACGGCGGAAAGCACAATAAAATACGGGAGAAATCTCCTGGGATTTGCATTTAAAATCATTGGAAAGTAAATCCGTGGAATTTTCTTATACAATCCGCCACCCGAAAAAGTAATTCTATAAAATCTTTTTTGACATTAATAAAACAAGGTGCTTAAACATTTTCATTTAAGCACCTTTTATTAGAATTTTATTTGATATCGTTACCGTCTTTTCCGATAAACTATTTGATTTCCCATGTTTCGCCGCTGTTCAACAAGTCATCAACGCATTTGATATGGGAGTTCTGCATTTGTTCGTACTGTTGGGTAACAAACATCTTGTTATAAGTAGGTTTCTTTACCGCACGGATAACTCCGAATACCATCGGGTACTCTGGAGGACGCATTTGGGCAAGCATAATATGGATTCCCGTGTCCTCAGTGGTCTCATCATGAACGAAAATATCCTTTTCCGTTATACCATTTTCACCAATCGTTACAACTTCAAATCTTCTCCCTCTAAGGACAAGACCTTTGTTTCTGTCCTTACCGAAAATCATTCTCTTGCCGTGTTCAACCCACAATTGATTATCGTCCCTTGTTTCGCGGTCTGTTACATCTTTGTGCGTACCGTTATTAAATATCACGCAGTTTTGCAATATCTCAACAACGGCACAACCATCGTGTGCAGCCATACGGTCGCATACGTTCTGCAATTGCTTAGTCTGAACATCAACTGCACGTGCGAAGAAAGTACCTCTTACTCCCATTACTAACTCACCCGGGTTCAATTGATAGTCAAGTACTCCGAACGGAGAGGTTTTTGTTATCTGTCCCTGCTTTGTGGTCGGCGAGTACTGCCCTTTCGTTAAGCCGTAGATACGGTTGTTAAACATCATAAAATTAACGTCCATATTTCTGCGGATAACGTGCATAAAGTGATTACCGCCGATAGCCGTTGAATCTCCGTCTCCAGCCACTACCCAAACACTAAGTCCCGGGTTAGCCATTTTAACTCCCGTTGCAATGGCTGCGGGTCTGCCGTGAATACCATGGAAACCGTATGTATTGACATAGTAAGGGAAACGGGAAGAACAACCGATACCCGAAACAATGCAATAATTCTCTTTCTTGTATCCTATTTTAGGAAAAATACCTTCAACTGCCGCCAAAATACCGTGGTCTCCGCAACCGGGACACCATTTAACCATTTGGTCGGATGCGAAATCCGCTTTAGTCAATTCTGTTTTTGAATGCTCTATCATAATATTTATTCTCCTAAAATCTTGTTAAACTCTTCTTTTAATTCGCTTACCTCAAAAGGAAGTCCCTGAATCTTGTTGTATTGACGGAAGATAATTCCTTGGAAATTCATACGGAGATAATTAACTAACTGTCCCATATTCAATTCGCAGACAACAATCTTTTTATACTTCTTCAAAATATCTCCCGTATTCTTCGGAAGCGGGCAAATATAGTTAAAGTGAGTGTAAGCAACCTTTTTACCTTCGCTTCTCATCTCTTCAACAGCAGAAGTCAAGGCTCCGTAAGTTCCTCCCCACCCGATAACCAACAAATCTGCGTCTTCATCGCCATAAACCTGCTGTTCAGGTAAGCGTTGTGCCAAGCGGTTGATTTTTTCCTGTCTGTAATAAACCATTTTTGCGTGGTTAAGGTTGTCAGTTGATACTTCACCTTTACCGTCAGTCTTTTCCAAACCGCCTATTCTGTGTCTCAGACCTTCCATACCAGGAACAGCCCACTGACGTACCAATGTTTCGGCATCTCTTCTGTACGGAAGATAATTAGGGTCGTTTTCTTTTGCAAAAGGTGGGTGAATCTCAGGAAAATCTTTCATTTGCGGGATTTTAAACAACTGAGAACCGTTACCCAAATATGCATCGGAAAGGAAGATAA
The DNA here is from genome assembly GCA_017480245.1 of Bacteroidales bacterium. Taxonomy (GTDB): domain Bacteria; phylum Bacteroidota; class Bacteroidia; order Bacteroidales; family P3; genus Scybalousia_A. Next base: position 269,566 of record JAFVBA010000010.1, read on the forward strand.
CAGGTGTCATATTCTCCATTGCCAATCTTCCTGCCTCAAATGCCCAATTGAAACAATTAGCAGATGAAGACGGCGCAATAACTATACAAGGTGCTTCACCGTTACGGCCGAATAATGCTTGGTTTAAGTCAGCCTGTTCGGTTTTTGTCGGCATTCCCGTTGAAGGCCCGCCGCGCTGTACGTCTATAACCACCAAAGGTAATTCCGTCATCACTGCCAAACCCAATGCTTCGCTCTTTAACGAAAGTCCTGGGCCTGAAGTGGAAGTACAAGCGAAGTTTCCTGCATACGAAGCGCCTATTGCGGAACATATACCCGCAATTTCGTCTTCTGCCTGAAATACTTTGCAATTTAAAGACTTTCTTTTAGCCAACTCAACCATAATATCGGTTGCAGGAGTGATAGGATAAGAACCCAAAAACAACGGAAGATGAGCTTTTTCAGCCGCAGCCAACAACCCCCATGCCGTTGCAATGTTACCCGTTATGTTACGGTACTTGCCTTTTTCCATCTTAGCGGTTGCAATCTCAACCTGCGGTAGCGGAGTTTGCTGAACATCCACGTTTTCGCAGTAATTGTAACCTGCACGTATAACTTTCTTGTTTGCTTCTATGATTTCATTCTTTCCTTTGAACTTCGCAGCCAAATATTCATCGGCATGGTCGGTTGTTTTTGAGAAAATAAAGAAAATCATTCCCAAAGCGAACATATTTCTGCACTTCATTGCAGCCTTACGGTCGGTAAATATATCCTTAACCGCCTCTAAAGTCAGAGTGGTTATAGGCGCCCGTACAATATTATAGTTGCTTAAAGAATCATCTTCAAATGGATTTTCCTTGTAACCTGCTTTTGCTATTGCTTCTTCGGTAAAAGTGTCCTCATCTACGATAATCGTCGTACCTGGATGAGCCCATTTCAAATTGGATTTCATACTTGCAGGATTCATGCAAACAATGACGTCTGCCTTGTCTCCCGAAGAATAAATCTTTTTACCGATATGTACTTGGAAACCCGAAACTCCTGCTATTGTGTTATGAGGAGCGCGTATTTCGGCAGGATAATCGGGAAACGTTGCTATATCATTTCCGTCCAATGCCGAAGTGTCTGAAAAGAGAGTACCCGTTAATTGCATCCCGTCCCCTGAATCGCCCACGAAACGCACAACTGCATCGTCTCTTTTAACCGTTTGTTTTATACTCATTACAAATTAATTGTTTTAATTGTCAAAATAAAATGCAAAAGTACAAACTTTATTTATTCTACAAGTTTTTTTGAGAATTTATTTTACTCAAACAATATTTTTATTTCCCATCCCTTGAAAATAACATGGCGTTTCACAAAATTAATTTCAAAAAAGAATTTACTAATTTTTCACATTAGTAAATTCTTTTTTGAAATTAATAACGTACAATAACTAAATAACTTAGCAAATCTTATTTTCGCCGTTCTATCCTATATAATTATTGTTTGATTATTTGCTTAACTATTTTTTTATCATCAACAAAGCATGTCAATATATAGTTTCCTACGGGTAAATAGGTCATATCAATAGTCATATTCGCATTATTGTTACTTATATTTGAATTACGATAAACTATTTGTCCTACAGAATTTACAATTATTACTTCTTTTACATCCGCTTCTTTACCTTGTAAGTCCAATGTAACAAAATCTTTTGTCGGATTTGGATATACGATTATTTGTTCAATGTTTTCCTGTACGGAAATCAAAGAACTTGACTTTATCTCTACCGTATCTGTTTTTGTAAAGTCAGAAGTATCTCCTGGAGCGCAAACACTGCGGACTTTTATTTCGTATTTATCTCCTTCATTCAAGTTACGGATTGAAAATTGCGGTTGAATGGTTACTATTTTTTGATTCCATTGAAATGCATACACATCTTTGTACCACACCTCCCATATTTTTTCATCTGCAACGGTTTCCCATTTAGCCAATATCGTTTCATCTCCTTTTGCCATGAATTGATATGCTTTGAAATTGGCAGGAATATGACACGTTCCGTCATTAGGATTAAGCGTTGTTATATATGTAAGTAAAGAGTCGTAACTTTCCAATGACGAACAATTACCTTTTATTACTAATTTATACAAAGTGTTTTTCTCTAATTGAGTAAATGTACATGAAGGAGAAGAAACACTAACGGATTTTATCAAACTGTCGCTGTTATCATACAATTTAACAAGCCATGAAGTTGTCATAGTACCTGCATTCCAAGAAACAGTAAAAAATGTATAGTCAATAGTGTCTATATCTATGCTTTTAGGAGCGGTACAAGTATTTTTCATTGTAATATTTGCTATCTTTGCCGAAATATCCTCGCTGCCGTCCGTGTTGAAAAGAAATCTTATCTTTATATTATTCTCCATTATGTAATCGGAAAGAATATAAGATTTATTTACGTAAGTATTAGGAGAATAAGATTGCGGAATATACGCATCCAAAAAAGAATAGGTTTCTCCGCCGTCATTAGATATATACATAAATACATCATTACTTGAAGCAACATCAAAACCAAATTCCGCAGTGGCTAATTCAGATATATCAAATACTGGAGTTTCCAATGCAGTAAATGAAGTATCATAACAAGAAGCGACAAAAGCAAAACCGTCTTGAGAATTGTATGTCATTTCATCATTAAGTACATAAGGAAATACTGTAATAGGTGCGCAAACTGTTGCAAATACTATTTCGTCGGTATATTTACTCTCCAGATTCTGCATAGTTATGATACAAACTTTAAACAAGTATTCCGTTTGTGCAGATAAACTGTCAATGACACAGGAGTTTGTCGGTGTTTCTAATGTTTTCCATTCTGTATTTGCAACATTCTCTTTATACTTTACTCTGTAGAATTTAACGTCTTGTTTATCTTCCCAACTAAATTCTGCAGAATTATAAGAGGTTGTATATTCTATTGTATTAATATCAACAATGTCCAAATACATTTCAGTAGTGAAGTCATACATATCGGAATAGAAACTTTGTTCGTCCGTACAGTTGGCTTGAACTCTGTAAAAGTAAGATGTATTATCTTCTAAGTTGTCAATAATATAATTATTATAAACACTGTCTATCGTATTCCAAATACTGTCTGTTGATTTCTTGTATTGGATATTGTATGACTGTTGGAAATCATCTAATTTCCATGAAATCTCTGCGCTGTTATATGTTATGTTTTTTGCAGTTAAAGAATCCGGAATGGGACAATAGCGCGGTGTAATCTTAATATCTTTTAACAGAATAGAAGAATCGCTTTGACAAGTATCGGTATTAGTCCAGGCAAATACTATCTTGCGGGGAGAATCTGTAAAATCAACAGGAAAATCTATATGGCCGTCTTTCCAAACTCCGTTAGTGTTGTTGTAAATATTCTCTCCGTATTGAAAAACAGGCTCTGGCAAAGAATCAATATCCAAATCGCTGCCGTTACTTAAAAGAAAAACTTTCATTCCGTCGTATTCCGAAACCAAAGAAGACTTATAGGCAAAATCAATATAAAATCCCGTAGATTCTTCAGGGACATAGAAATCTATATATGCGTAAGAATTGCTTTTAATCTTATTATTGAATGTTGCACTTTGGGCATTGTCATTACTGATGTAAAGAACTTTTGAATTGTCTGCTGTATTCTCCGTCTCAGGTTGTCCGATAACCCAAGAGTTTGTATTAGACGAAATCAAACCTAATGAATTTAGGGAATTATCATCATTTAAATTCATTTCAACAGGCAAACTTACCAATTCTCCGTCAAAAGTGTAGTTGGCAAATATATAATTCCAATTGGAATACGAACCGTTGCAATGGCTGCGGACTGCAAACTGGTAGGTCTGTCCTGCTTGCAAATCATCAAAAATATATTCTAAATTGGTAGTAAAATATCTCTTTCCGATATTATCCGGATTTGAACCTATCTCATCACAAACTATTTCCCAATAAAGACAATCTTCGTCAGATTTCCACCCTATTGCTAAATTCTTTTCATTAAACGAATAAGCCGTAAGATGATTTACTGCAGCGCAGTCTGTATTGTAGCCTGCAGTGTAGAAAGAGGACAGATTACTCCATTCACTTGTATCCATATCCACGCTTATTGCCCTTACTTTCCAAAGATACTGCGTTGCAGAAAGCAAGTTATTGATATAATACGACGTGTCAAAAGTTTCTATCTCTATAACATTTTCACTCATTGCCACGTTGTAAGAAAGAATGTACTTAAAAATACCATCATCTTTGTTCCAAGTCAAAAGAGCTGAGTAATCATCTATCTCCGTTGCCTGTAAATTGTCCGGAATTTTAACTTCTTGTTGTGCAATTGTGGAAAAACCTATACAAATAAGCACTATAACAGAAAATATCCTCTTCATATTCTTATGTTTATTGAATTTAGATTTGCAAATTTATGAAAAAACTCGGTAACCGTAGAATTTTTTTTCGTAAATTTGCACCTGCTATTATGGAAGATACAATTAACAATACTGTAAATTACAGCGAAGAAGACATAAAAACACTTGTCTGGAACGAACACATAAGAAAGCGTCCCGGAATGTATATCGGTAAGCTCGGAAACGGTGCTTCCGCCGATGACGGTATATACGTGTTGGTTAAAGAGATACTTGACAACTCCGTAGATGAGTTTGCGATGGGGCAAGGCAAGAATATAGAACTTGATATTGAATTTGACAGCGGCAAAGTGCGTGTGCGCGATTACGGAAGAGGTATTCCTTTAGGCAGATTGATTGACTGCGTTGCCAAAATGAATACAGGAGGTAAGATTGACTCACAGGCGTTCAAAAAATCCGTAGGAATGAACGGCGTGGGCAGTAAAGCGGTCAATGCAATGAGCAGTTATTTCTTCGTTCAGTCTTTCCGAGACAATCAAACCAAGAAAGCGGAGTTCTCCAAGGGCGAAATCGTTAAGGAATACAAGATTGAGCCGAGCGAAGAGCCGAACGGTACCCTTATTGAGTTTATTCCCGACAGAGAAATCTTTGAAAACTATTCTTTTATCAATGAATATATCGTTAAGATGGTTAAAAACTACACCTATCTTAACAAAGGGCTGACCATTACTTACAACAAACAAAAGTTCCGCTCAACTAACGGACTTTTGGACTTACTTAATGACAATATGTCTTCGCAAGAAGAAGCCCTTTATCCGATTATTCACTTGAAACAGGACGATTTTGAGTTTGCATTCACACATTCTGATAAGGTTTTGACGGAAGAACACTACGCTTTCGTAAATGGTCAGCACACTACGCAGGGCGGAACACATTTGGCGGCATTCCGTGAGGCTATCGTGAGGGTTATGAAAGACTATTTCAAGAAAGATTACGAACCGAGCGACATAAGAAGCGGATTGATTGCGGCAATAAGTCTGAAAATTATAGACCCTGTTTTTGAATCTCAGACAAAAACCAAGTTAGGCAGCGTAGATTATGATAAAGATAAAGGAATCACGGTAAGGAATTATATAAATGATATTGTCAAAAAGACACTTGACCCTTATCTTTATATGCACAGCGAGGTTGCGGACGCTATTTTGGAAAAGATTGTGCGCAACGAAAAGGACCGTAAGGGAATGCAGAACTATAAGAAGTTGGCTAAAGAAAGCGCAAAGAAAACTTCTTTGGTTAATAGGAAACTGCGCGACTGCCGAGTGCATTACAACAGCAAGGATGAGCGGCGTTTGGAGACCACTTTGTTTATTACCGAGGGCGACTCTGCATCGGGAAGTATTACAAAGTCGCGCGACCCTAACGTTCAGGCAGTATTTTCACTTCGTGGCAAACCTTACAACTCCTATGGCGAAACAAAAGAGATAGTTTATAAGAACGAAGAGTTTAACTTGTTGCATGCCGCCCTTAATATTGACGAAGACATGGACAATTTGCGGTATAATAATATTGTAATTGCAACCGATGCCGACGTTGATGGAATGCATATCCGTATGTTGTTGATGACGTTCTTTTTACAGTACTTTCCTGAACTTGTAAAGCAAGGACACATCTATATTCTGCAAACTCCGTTGTTCCGTGTTAGAAATAAAAAACAGACATTCTATTGTTACAGCGAGGAAGAGAAACAAACAGCCATTAAGAAACTTAAAACGGGAGTTGAGATTACGCGTTTCAAAGGCCTTGGTGAGATTTCGCCTGACGAGTTCTCGCATTTTATCGGCAAGGACATACGTTTAGACCCAGTGCTGTTGAATCACGACAGCCAAACGCCCGAAGTATTGCGTTTCTTTATGGGGAAAAACACTCCTGAGCGGCAAAATTACATTATAGATAATCTTCGTTATGAGGCAATTGAAGAATAAAATATTAGTATATATGAACAACAAACGCTTGTTTGCGTTAAAAGTGCAGTAAGTTTGTATGAAAAGTGCAGCAAGATTACATAAAAAGTGCAGCAGGATTTTGTCAGAATTAACGTTAAATCCACCAGGAATCAACGTTAAAAGCAGGTGGAATTAACGTTAAAAGCAGGTGGAATCAACGTTGATTACTGCAAAACCTTGCTGCACTTTTTACGCTAAAGCGCTGCAAATCTTACACTAAAGTACTGCACTTTTTACACAAAAAAGCACTACGTAAAATTAAACGGGAAATAAACAAAAGTAAAATATAATAAAAATTATAACAATGAACACGAAGAATTTTAAAATCACACAAGTAATATCTGCCGTTTTCGGTATTTTGACATTGATTGGCTTACCTTCCGTCGTAAATGCCCAAGAGGAAGAAGCAGAAGTTGATGTTATGGCAATAAAACCTTGGAAAGACGTCATAATAACCAACCTCACCCCGTCAGAATGGCGTTGGAATAAAAACAATTCTACACGTTTTACCATAAGAGGCGATTTTGACGGCGACGGATTTGAAGAAAATCTTTACGAAACAGCAACTCAAATCTTTTCTGACAATCCCGAATTAACTCCTTTGCAATTGGACGGGGATTTGGGCGTATATTTTTTGGTTAATGAAGGAGATTTGGACGGAGACGGCGGAGATGAAATTTCGTTTATGACTGTTTATAGAGATTATACCAATATAAATTATTTCCGTATCTACTCTTATACGGGCAACAAGTGGAAAGAAATATTCTGCACAAAAGTTCATGAATGGGATTGCCCTAACTACACTCCTAAACTGCCGGAAGAAATGTTCGTTCATACATGGAAAAAGAAAAACAAGTATGATAAAAACCGTGTGGTGCTGAAACATTCGGACGGAGTGGTTGATATGATTTCCCTTCACCCTAACGGCCGTTATGCAATAGAACATATCAAAATCGTAAATAAAGGTGCGGCAAAACGTGAGTGGGGAGATATTATTGAACCGCGCACGGATTTATAATAATTAACTAATAAAAATATAAGAATTTATGCAAGAAAAATCAAAAATCGGTGCATGGTTTGCACAACTTAACGATTCAAAAGAACGATTCGGCAGTAAAGAGTTTTTTATTGCTTACGGAAAAATCATTATCGGCTGTATCATCTTCGCTTTAGCGGATTTGTTTTTTGTTGTTCCTTACGGCTTGGCTCCGGGTGGCGTTTATGGATTGATGAGTGTATTTCACAATCTTTGGGGTTCCCCTATGGCATTAGTAATATACATGGATGTTGCCCTGTTGATAATAGGCAGTATCTTCTTAGGACCGCGTTTCGGAATAAAAACCATATTGTCCATATTTTTAATATGGTTCGTTACGTGGATTACCGAATACCTGTTCATAAGACACACTGGCTACCGTCCGTTAATATTTACGGGTGATATGATTTCTGCTGCGGATTATGCAAATCTGTCTGACCAATTGAAAGAATTGTACTTACCTGTTGCGCAATTCAAAGACCTTGCACCTGTTACCGAATATTTCCGTCCGTGGAACATACTTAACGTATTAGTAGGCGGTTTGGCTTATGGTATAGGCATTGCCATCATATTCTCTGCGGGCGCTACTTCTGGCGGAAGTGATATTATTGCAATGATTGTCAATAAGTATTCAGGCATTTCACTTGGTATGTTGGTGATTATAATAGACTCTACAATCGCATTGAGTTCTTTGGCATTGGGACAGGGAATTGATTTACCGATTTACTCAATCATTCTTGTGTATATTGAAGGAAAAGTTATTGATTTGATTGTTCCTCCGACCAAAAAGGATGATAAAAAAGAAGAAATCAAACAAGCCGCTTAACAAACGGGTGCAACTGAAAAATAACTGACAAAAAATAAGCCCGATAAGACTAATATGTTTTATCGGGCTTATATAATTTAAGATTATTCCATTAAATATCTTGAGAAACAGTTGTCGGGTGTCAGGTTGATTGGGTTGTTTTCTTTCCATTTGAGAAAAGCATTCCATTTTTGTTTGTTTTCTCTTGCCCAAGTGGCGCTTTGCGACGTGTTTCCGTAGGCAAAAAGCCAATAATTGTACGCCTGCCAATGTCCGCTTGTGATTATTTTGTCCCAATATGCGAACAAAGGATTTTTAAAATCGGTTTCTTTGTTATTAATCTGCGATAAGAATTTCTGACGGATTGTTATCAAAGAAGCAATATCAATAAACCGTACATTTTTTGCGGCATTGGTCATAAGATTATCAAATATTTCGGGAAATTTATTGCGTCTTTCAAAACTATCACTATATACTATAATATTATTGTTAAAACTTGCAACGGTTTTTCCTTTATTCAATGAAAAAGATTCAAAATAAGCGTTGAATAATTCCTTTGAAATCTCCGTTTGAAGCGAATCTTGGGTGGATAATATCATAAATAATTCGCCGTACATCACCCCCCAAACCGTTTCGGTGGAAAGAAAAAAAACTTTTGCTGCACCGTAATAATTTTCTTCGTACATCGGACCTTGTTCAATGCCCTTTTCGTACCAATAAAGAGCCTGCGTGTATTTGCCTTCTGCGTATTTTTTGTTACCGTTTTCGTAACAAATTTCTTCTTTGCTCAATGGATTGCCGTTTTCAGCCGCCTGGCAATATACATTATTATGTATAAAAGCACAAATTGCGATAAACAGATATTTTTTCATTGTCTTTCAAATTTTAATTCGGCAAAATTAATAAAAAATTCTGCATTTCCTATTCTGCATTCTTATTTTTTAGTTACTTTTGCAAAATTAAATTTTTTAAAGTTATGATGACATGTGATGATGCGACCATTGAGAAATTGGTTCTGCACAGAGTGGGAAATAAAGCGAATAACGAAAGTTTGCATTTGAGTAAAGCACCTTATATTTTGAATTCAGACATTTCTTCGGTGCTTTTAAAATATTTTACCTCGCCTTTTAAAGGTTCTCAGTACTATGTTTTTTCCGACGAAAGAGGGTTTAATAACAACAAAGTCTATACTGCGGTAAGCGAAATCTTTGACAACCCGACGGAAAATCTGTATTCGGCATCGTGCGATATAGCAAGACATTTGTTTGACGTGAGTTTGCATCCGAATATTAAGGCAGGAGAATTGTATGTAACCTATTTGCAGAATTGTTATCTGGACGGGGAAATTTTGGATGCGGTAGGAATATTCAAAAGCGAGACAAGGCAAACCTATCTTAAGATTTATCCGCAGGGAGATGACTTCTCAATAGAATCAGATGACGGCATAGATATCAATAAACTTGATAAGGGCTGCTTAATATTTAATAAGGAGAGAGAAGACGGCTATGTTGTTTCAACAGTTGATGCAATCAGCAGGGGAAATGAGGCTGTTTATTGGGTAGATGAGTTTTTAAATCTTATGCAAAGGCAGGATTCCTATTTCAAAACGGACAATATGCTTAACATCTGCAAGAATTTTGTTACCGAATACTTGCCTCAGGAATACGAAATGACGAGAATGGACCAGGCGGACTTACTTAACCGCAATCAAGAGTTCTTTAAAGAAAATAAAAACTTTGATACCAATCTTTATAGCGAAAAAGTATTCGGTGATGACGAGTTTTCCGACCAATTCCGTAAGTATAAACAGCAGTATGAGAATGAAAACGGAATGCAAATCACCGATAATTTCATTATGAACGAAGAGGCGTTGAAGCGTGCGTCCCGTTATTTACGCAGCGTCATTAAGTTGGATAAGAATTTCACCATCTACATTCACGGTAAGCGCGACAGGGTGGAAATAGGCGAAGACGAAGAAAAAGGATTGCGCTATTACAAATTCTATTTTGACAAGGAAGCGTAACAAATATTGAAAAGAGGAAAAGGAATATAGTTCCTGAGTAAAAAGAATAAGGACTGACAAAAATTATCAATCGTTTGTCAGTCCTTTTTATTGCAAAATCAGTATTGCTAACTAATACTGATTTTATTTTTAACTTATTAGTCGCCCAAAGTTGCAACCATAACGGCTTTGATTGTGTGCATACGGTTTTCAGCTTCGTCAAATACGATAGAAGCATCGCTTTCGAATACGTCTTCTGTAACTTCTATGCCGTCAATACCGAATTGTGCATAAACGTCTCTGCCGACTTTTGTTTCAAGGTTATGATATGCAGGCAAGCAGTGCATAAATTTGCATTTAGGATTGCCTGTTGCAGCCATAACTTCTTTATTTACTTGGTAAGGTTTCAATAAATCAATTCTTTCTTTCCAAACCTCTGCAGGTTCTCCCATAGATACCCAAACGTCAGTGTATAAGAAATCACAACCTTTAACTCCTGCTTTTACGTCATCAGTAACCGTTAAAGTAGCACCTGTTTGTTTTGCTATTTCTTGGCAAGTTGCGATAAGTTCTGCAGAAGGCTGCAATTGTTTAGGAGCAACAATTCTTACGTCCATACCCATCTTTACACCGCCGACCATTAGGGAATTACCCATGTTATATCTTGCATCGCCCAAGTAAGCATAAGATACTTTGTTAAGCGGTTTGTCTGTATGCTCTGTCATTGTAAGGAAGTCAGCCAATATCTGAGTTGGGTGGAATTCGTTTGTAAGTCCGTTCCATACAGGAACACCTGCATATTCTGCCAATTCCTCAACTATTTTCTGCTCAAAACCTCTGTACTCAATACCGTCAAACATTCTTCCCAACACTCTTGCAGTGTCTTTCATAGACTCTTTAACGCCTATTTGGGAACCTGTAGGTCCCAGGTAAGTAACGTGAGCGCCTTGGTCGTGTGCAGCAACTTCAAATGCGCAACGGGTACGCGTAGAAGTCTTTTCAAAAATCAAAGCAATGTTTTTGCCTTTCAAATGTTGTTGTTCGCTTCCTGCATATTTAGCACGTTTCAAATCTCTTGCCAAATCCAACATGTACTGAATTTCCTTTGGAGTGAAATCTAATAATTTAAGGAAATTTCTGTTTCTTAAATTGAATGCCATAACTATTTTTTGTGTATTTATTGTTAGTAAATAATTTATTTTAACTTCATATTTAGATTGCAAAAGTACAAAAGTTTTCTCAATTGACAAGATAAACGCAAAGGAAATATGTAGAAAATTATGTAAAATCAGATTTTATGACAGCAAAACTTGATGAAAAATATTAGAGGAATGAAGAAATATAAATCTTATAACTTCTTAGAAAAAATAATCACGCATTTCAGTGAGATAATCACGTATATTAATAAATTTTTATCTAAGAAAATTTACTGAAATGCGTGATTATTTTTTGACATTAGATATTATTTTTTGCGCATTAGTATTCCTTTGATTGAAACCTAAAGAAAGTGCCGTCAAACTACTTAACGGCACAGAAATATTAACATTTATGTAAGCGACAGGCAATAATATTGACTATTCAACGACAATGTATTTATACACAGCATGAGTTTTAGTATTTATTTGCAATAAGAAGACGCCTTTGGGTAACGTATCTGTTGGAATTGTTATGTGATTAGAGTTAATATGTTTTTTTAGTAGGCGATGTCCTGTTATATCTGTCAAAATTAAGTTTGCCAAGAACTCATCTGATTGAATATTAATGACAGATGATGTCGGATTCGGGAAGATTTCTATATTTATATCAGTGATGTCTATAAGAGACAGCGGACATTGATATTCTCCGTTAGATGTAAGATTTTTATTCAATGTATTTACTACACTAAAATTTTTATCAATAGCATTTAAATAGTTTGTTGATAGAAAAGATTCATATTGAGGATCATTTTCATCATAAGTAATACATAGAATACCTTTGCTTAATCCTGTTCTGTCAGGGAGGTTGCACATTAAATGGTCTATCTGTTCAGTTGAGAGATTGTTACTATCTATTATTAAAAATTGCAGATAAGGTACAGATTCTGGATATATTTTTATTTCGGAAATGAGGTTGTTGTAAAGATAGATATAATTTAGACTTTTCTTTGTAGATAAATCAACAGAACTTATTTCATTGTAGGCAAGATTCAGATGCATTAACCCTTCAAATGCACAAGATATGTCAAAACCTGTAATGTTTGAGTAGTTTTTGTTAGCTCTTAAATGAACAATGTTTCCGTAAATTTGCAGTTTATCGGTGAGTGTATGCACAACTATATCTTGTGTTTGTACGGGATATGAAGAACATTTTATAGTAGTGTCCCAAGAACCTGATACAATTTTTGCATAAGTATTATTATCTAATCCTGCGACTCCTAAATAAATATCTTGATTTGGTTTGACATCCAATGTAATACAATTGTTTGTATCTTGGGCAAACACTAAATGGCATAGAAGTATTCCACAAAATAAAGGCACTATTCTTTTCATGACATTTAATTTTTTAATAAATAGTGTTATTATCTGCAATACACAGCAGATAATAACACTATTCTGATTGTTAATTTGTTCTATCATACCAACAAGGTACAGTTGATGAGTAACAAATCATTATGTAAGAAATGTCGCCAACTGTTGCTGTTCCTTGACATATACAAGGGACTTCTGCACGTTCCAATCTTGCAACAAAAGCCTCTGCCTCTGCAGCGCCCTCTCGGGTATCAGCGAATAATGTATATTCAAACTCAACCTCAGAAGAAGATTTGTACAATAAACGTCCTTGTCCTTTAATGTTTATCAGTTTATTATTTCTAAACTGGATAACAAAGTCTCCCTTGTCTGTTTTGTAACTATATATACCATCAAGTATATCAGTAGCAGACTTGCTTTGAGAAACCATCTGTTCTTGTTCATCATTGACATCTTCACATGAAGTGAATGTCATGCCGACTAACATGCATGAAGTAATTGCGGCAATGGTTAGAATTAATTTTTTCATTGAATTTAATAATTTTAATTACAAGACACTCTTATTACTAACTATATGATAATGGGTCTTCATTATCATCATATAGTTAAATCTTTATTTTACAAACAGAACGTAATATGTACCGTTGGATTCATATACTTCTTTGAGGATATATCCTTTTGATTTCTCCTCAACGATATATTTGGCAAGTTCATCCATACTACTTGTAGTAATATGAAAACTCTGTTTGTAATGTTTGCTCAGAGTGTTGCTTAGTTCTTTTCCTGCTTCTTTGACTTGTTTCCATCTACGTTTATTCATTCGGTATATCACCGTGTCATTAGTTCCCTGCAATACGGTTTTATACTCCACTATTTCGTCAGCATTATCTGACAATCCTTTTTCGTTGATGTACGGATAACCTTGTTCATTTTTCGGTAAATCCGATACTTTTACTTCACTTTGTGCGGATACTGCTATGCTGAATAGCAATCCTGCAGCAAGTATAAACACTCTTTTTTTCATTTCTTTGACCCTTTCTTTTTTATGATTAAACTTCTTTCCTATTAACCGTATCAATATTGTAAGTAATAGACCCGTAGATAGTATTATCGGAGACTTTAAACATTATATCGCCGTAGTTCATACAATCTTTGTCGCAAAAATCTATCACAGCGCAGGTATCGTTGGTCTTATAAGTGGATTCTCTGATTCCTTGTATTGTGGTGTTAAATCCGAAACCGAATAAAGATAACACATTACTTTGAAAATCGTCGTCATTAGTATTGTCTTTAGTCTTTTTGCTTATGTCTTGGGGTATAAATACAGTGTCCTTAATATAAATAGTGTCGTTAGGGGAGGAAATATTCACATACTTGACAATTTCTCTTGCGCGGATAGAATTATCTTGCGGTTTGATAAATAAAGCAATCAACAAAATAACGGCAGCGGCGGAGGTAACGAAAGAAATATATTTGAAAATATTTTTACGTCGGGTAAGTCTTTTTATTTTGAGAGAATTCTTGATTGCCGAAGGCGAAAGTCTTTCCTTGTGACTATAAGCAATCTTTGGCATCGTGATAGTAATGTTTGGGTCATAATTATCCACCATTTCTTTATAATAAGGATTGTTTTTTAAAAACAATTTAACCTCTTTTCTTTGCTGTGGATTAAGGCTGTTTTCCGCATAATCCAACAACATTGCTCCAATCTGTTCTTCACTTAAGTTTTTCATATCTGTATTTTCTTATTTATTGTTCTGTATTTCCTTTAAGGCAAATTCTTTCATCATCACTCTTGCCCGTAATATTATATTCTTTACTGCCGACAGAGTTAGTTTGAGTATTTGTGAGATTTCTTCGTAAGAAAATCCGTCAATATCTTTCAGTATTATGCATTGTCTGTAATGTTGCGGCAGTTGTTCAAGCAGTTTATCTACAAAATCTGAGTTTTCAAAGTTTTTATTTTCTTCTGCTGTGGTATAAGAAACATTTTCTTGCAATTCATCAGTTCGTTTTATCCGTTTAAATTCATTAATCATAAAGTTATGGGCAGTAATAAACAAAAACGCTTTTGCTTTCTGTAATTCAACTGCATCTATATGCGTCCAAAGTGCAATAAAAGTGTCTTGGGTTATATCTTTTGCTGATTCGGTATTTTTTATATTCTTCAAAAGATAGCAATAGACCATATCGGAAAATTGATTTACACATATATTGTATTCTTTCTCAGTCATATTTTGTTAAGTTCTTTTTATACTTAAAACAATTTACAAAGCAAAAAGTCTCACAGACACCGCAAAAAATAATCTTATATATAGACTATCATTAATAACTACATGCTTACATTAATATCGTTGCAAGTTGCTTCAGTTATCCTTTTTGGCAAAGATAATTAAATTAATTATTCAATCACTAAGTGTGTTGCATTTTGATTTATTAATTTTAATAACTAAGCAAATAATTAGAGAAAATTATTGCCGAATGTTTTTTCATGAATTCCGATAAGTTTTCGTTCTGAACAACACTTCGGCGCCGTCAGTGCAGACAAATTTTTCTTCAGTGCAACACTTCAGCGTCAGAAAATGACACTTGCAGGGATAAAAAGTGTCATTTTTATACTTTCCAAGTGTCATTTATTCGGTCTTTAAGTGTCATTTTTATACTCTCCAAGTCGGACTTGCAGACGCCGGAGTGTTGTACTGAATACGCTGAGGTGTTGAACTGAACGAAAAATAGTGTTGTACTGAATAATTTTTTGTCGTTTTATTTTGCCATTTTGAAAAAAGATAGTAATTTTGCAAACTCAAATTAAAAAATTAGTTGATAACAAATTAAATTAAAACAACAAAATGGTAAGACAATATGAAACCGTTTTCATTATGACTCCCGTTTTATCTGACGAACAGATAAAGGAAACGGTAGGCAAGTATCAGAAGCTGTTGAAAGACGGCGGAGCTGAGATTGTTGATGAAAACAATTGGGGAATGCGCAAACTTGCATATCCTATTCAAAAGAAAACATCGGGTTATTATTACCTTATTGAATTTAAAGCAGAAGGTACTTTGATTGCCAAATTGGAAACGGCATACAAACGTGATGAAAGATTACTTCGTTTCTTAACTGTTTCTTTGGATAAGTTTGCAGTTGCTTATAACGAAAAGAAACGTGCCGGCGGTTTGAAGAGTCAGCAGAAATCTTCCGAGAAAAAAGAGAGAAGAGAAAATAAAGAAGTAAAAACTGAAGAGGTTAAAGCAGAATAATTAAGGAGGAAAAGAAATTATGGCAAACGATACGGAAATAAAGTATTTAACCCCGATAAAGGTTGAGTCACAGAGAAAAAAATACTGCCGTTTCAAAAAAAGCGGTATCAAATACATAGATTATAAGGATGCAGATTTCCTTCTTAAGTTCGTAAATGAACAAGGTAAAATCTTACCGAGAAGAATCACGGGTACATCAAATAAATATCAGAAAAAAGTTGCACAGGCTGTAAAAAGAGCAAGACATCTTGCATTAATGCCATACGTAGCTGACTTATTGAAATAATAAAGGAGGAGAAGATATGGAAATTATATTGAAACAAGACGTTGCGCACGTAGGTTACAAAGACGAAATAGTAAAGGTTAAAGACGGTTACGCAAATAACTATCTTATTCCTCAAGGAATGGCTATTATGGCAACTGCTTCTGCAAAGAAAGTTTTGGCTGAAAACCTTAAACAACGTGCTTTCAAAGAGCAAAAGATAAGAACTGAAGCCGAAGCATTGGCAGAGAAAATCAATGCAGTCAAAGGTTTGAAACTTGCTACAAAAGCAGGTGAAAACGGTAAGATTTACGGAAGTGTTAATTCAATTCAGATTGCAGATGCGTTGAAATCTCAGTTTGACATGGACATTGACCGTAAGAAAATCACAGTTAAAGGCGAAGCAATCAAAGAACTTGGTTCATACAATGCAGTTGTAAATGTTTATAAAGACATTAAGGCTGAGATTAACTTTGATGTTGTTGCAGAATAAGAAAAAACAAATTTTTGTATAATTCTTTTTCATAATTCGGCAGGTGGGATTTGATTTTCACCTGCCATGCTCTTTTTAAGATATGATAACTAACGCACAAATTAAGAGTATTACGGCGCTTAAGGAGAAGAAATACCGTAGTGAAACTGAATGTTTTGTTGTTGAAGGGCGAAAAATGGTTAATGAATTACTGAGAAGTGATTTTGAAATCATAAACGTTTATGCCCTTTCTTCTTGGCAGGCTAATAATGGCGGCAGGCAGTTGAATGAAAAATTGATTACTGTTAATGAAAAGGAACTTAGCCGTATCAGTTCGTTAAAAACTCCCGATGAGGTGTTGGCTGTGGTTAAGCAAAAGCGCAGTTCGGAGATTGAAATTACAGGAAAACTTATTTTGGCGTTGGATAATATCAATAATCCGGGAAATCTTGGAACCATTATCCGCATTGCCGGGTGGTTCGGCGTGAAAGATATTGTTTGTAATGAAAACACGGTGGATTGCTACAACCCGAAAGTCTTGCAATCTACGATGGGAGCAATTTTTCATACCAATATATTATATACCGATTTGAAATCATTTCTTCAAAATCAAAAGACGGCGCAAATTTACGGCACGGTACTTCAAAACGGCAGGAATATCTACCAAGAAAATCTTACTTCCGACGGAATAATCATTATCGGCAGCGAATCTCACGGCATAAGCAAAGAGATATTGCAGTACATCAACCGCCCAATAACCATTCCGACCTTTGCTGCCGCCGATGAAGTGGAATCCTTAAACGCTTCAGTTGCCTGCGGTATCATCTTATCGGAATTTAAACGCAGATAAAGGATTTTTTATGAGAAATTCTCTTGCGAAACGGTGATTTTTGACTGTTTATAAGCGAAAAAACAATAGTTTTATCATAAGAAACTGAGGAAAATGCAATAAATGATATAGAATTCCTCAGTTTCTTTTTTGTTGATTATCAATTCGAAAAAATAAAGAATGAAAAAATGACCAAAAAAGGACCAATGAAAAGAGGATTTTTTAGAAAAATTATGTATATTTTTGCAACTGAGAAAATGAATGAAAGAATGATGATGTTTTTGATAAGAAAAAATAAGAAAATAACAATAAGAAACGGTGGTTATGTGTATGTTTATTACAAAATATCTTCATCTCCGACTTTAAGTTCTTAAAGTGATTGTGTTTGTGTTGTAAGTTATGAAGGTGAGGATGTATAAATTCCTGTTAAAGACTTTAATGGTGATTGTGAAGATGTAACTTGGAATGATATGTCGACAGCATAGCAAAATGGAGAGGAATTAGGTTTTACTTTAAAGTGTCATGAAGAAAAAGAATTGTAAATTAGAGGGCATATTATCTGATTATAGCAAAAATAGATGAATTATTGAGTAAATAAATTGAAGTTTTTAGTTGATTTGGTTTGCATTTATTGTTATGCAAACCTTTTTTATTTATTGGGTAAGAAGATATAAAAGAATAACTGCGGCAATTAGTTGAGCAATAAGAATTATCCTTAAACCTATTCGGAATTTCTTGTGTTGGGTTTTATGTCTGAATAAATCCATTGCCAATAACGCTCCTGCACTTCCGCCGATTACTGCAAAAGATATTAGAGTAAATTCACTTATCCGCCATTTATCTTTCTTGCTTTTATATTTATCTAATCCGTAAAGCAGAAAAGTTACGGCATTTATACAGATAAGACAGATTAATATGAGATTCATCGCACAAAAACACGGTGGAAATTAGCTCCTTTTGCCGCTTGCTTTTTATCAACCAACACAATTAAACAAGGTCTTGTGGTAAAACTTTGTTTTCTTCCCATCATAAGACAGTAATTGCAAGTTATACTTCCGTCAGATTGCGAAGTTATCTCGATAAAATCCAATCTTTTCTCAATATTTGTCTCATCTAAAACAACGCAAAGCGCACTCTGTTTTTTGAAATCAATTTTTGTCGGCTCGCCGTCCGTTCCCATAAAAGCAGCAGGTGAAAAGTATTTGTCAAAATCCGATTGCGAAGTAATAACAAACTCTTCCGCTCCGTCAGGTGTTGAAACGTTGTTATTAAAAAAGTAATTCCTTGCAACCGTGCCTTGAATTACGGAAGTGATTTGTGAAGTTGATTTATCCATATTGCTGCTGTTTTTACTGCATTTGCAACTTGTTAAGCCCAAAACGGCAATTGCAATTAGCGATATTAATGTTATTTTCTTCATTTCTTTATTTATTAAAATGTTTATACTATTTCCGCAACCGTGTAGGTACTTCCGCCGACAAATACCATACCTCCGTCTGCTAAAGCGTCTTTTTGTGCCTGTTTCAACGCCTCTTTGACACTTTGAAATGTTTTGTAATTAAGACCTTTTGCCTTAAACTTTCCGCTTAATGCCTCTACATCCAAACCTCTCGGAATATCGGCTTTGCAAAGATAGAAAACAGCATCTTGAGGCAGCATATCAATTTCGGTATCAATATCTTTGTCATTCACAACCCCGATAACAAAATGCAGATTCTGCTTTCTGGTGCGTTGCAATTGGTTCATAACATAGCGCAATCCATCTTCATTGTGTCCTGTGTCGCAAACGGTAAGCGGATTAGTTGAAAGCGTCTGCCAACGTCCTAACAAAGGAAAATTGTGCATCACGTTTTTTATTCCATCTGCAATATTCTGCTTTGTAATATGATATTTACCCGTTTCATTCAATGCCTCAACAGTTTGAATTACGCCCAAAATATTCTTTTTCTGGTAATCACCGACCAAACCGCACGAAAGATTTTCTATATACAGCTTACCGTTTTTGTAAATATCCATAACCAAACAGCCGTTTTGCGTCCTGTCATTATTAATTGAGAAATTTTCGTCCGCAAAATAGATTTTACTGCCCATTTCTTTCGCTTTGGCAAGAAAAACGGGCTTAGTTTCCTTTTGAGTTTGCGAAATGACAACAGGAATACCTTTCTTAATAATGCCTGCTTTCTCACCTGCAATTTTTTCCAACGTATCGCCCAAAAACTGTGTGTGGTCAAAAGATATATTGGTGATAAGACTGACTTCAGGTGTGATAACATTGGTGGAATCCAACCGTCCGCCCATTCCTACTTCAATAACGGCAATATCAACTTTGGATGCAAAATAATTAAATGCCATTGCGACCATCATCTCAAAGAAAGATGGGGCAATATCTTCAAGAATAGTTTTATTCTGTTTTACAAATTGAATTACATAATTCTTACTTGCCTGTTTGCCGTTGATAACAATTCTTTCCGTTAAGTCTTTAAGGTGAGGGGAGGTGTGCAATCCCGTTTTCAAACCGTATTCAAACATTATTGAAGCCAAAAGATGCGAAGATGACCCCTTACCGTTTGTGCCTGCAACGTGAATTGAACGGAATTTTTCTTCGGGATGCGACAATGCCTGCATAAGTGCAAGTGTTGAATTGAGATTGGCTTTGTATGCCGAGGCACCTTGTCTGTGAAAAACAGGAAGTTGCGAATACAGATACTCTTCTGTTTGTTTGTAATTCATAATTTAAGAAATTGTAGTTTTATAATATTTTTGCAAAGTTACGAATAAATTTTGTAACCACTCAAAAGATTTTTGCAATCTCAAGAAAGATTTTTGTTTGGACGGTTCAAAATAAAATTTTAGACCGTCCAAAATACTATTTTAGACCGTTTAAAATTATTTTTGAACCGTCCAAACAAAAATCTTTCTTGAGATTGCAAAAATCTTTTCGGAGATTGCAAAAATTTTATCAATGATTACAAAATATTTTCTTAAATTTGCAGTTTGGTTTTAAGAAAATAAAATATTGATATGGAAGACAGAACGGAATTATCCGCATTGGGAGAGTTTGGCTTGATAGAACGGTTGAATAAAGATAACAAAACACAGAACGAAAGCACCGTTGTATCTATCGGAGACGACGCTGCGGTTTTGGATTACAAGGACAAACAAATTCTTGTTTCAACCGATGCAATGGCGGAGGGGATTCATTTTGATATGGTTTATACTCCTTTGAAACATTTGGGATATAAAGCCGCCGTAAGCAATTTTTCAGATATTTATTCTATGAACGGCCGTCCTAAACAGATAACTATCGCCCTTAGCGTTAGCAACCGTTACAGCGTGGAGGCATTGGAGGAGTTGTATTCGGGAATCCGTTTGGCTTGTGAGAAGTACGGTGTTGATATAATAGGCGGCGACACCACAAGTTCTGCATCCGGTATGGTAATATCAATAACCGTTTTGGGTGAAGGTGAAAAAGATAAGATAACAAGGCGCTCTACTGCCAAGGAAAATGATTTGATTTGCGTAAGCGGTGATTTGGGTGCAGCCTATGCAGGATTACTTGTTTTGCAAAGAGAAAAAGCGACTTGGAAAGCTAATCCCGATATGCAGCCTGACCTTGACAGTTACGATTATGTACTTGAGAGACAATTGAAGCCTGAAGCACAGAAATGGTTAATTGATTTCTTTGAAAAAAACGGCATAGTCCCGACTTCAATGATAGATATTTCGGACGGTTTAGCAAGTGAGATTTTGCATATTTGCAATGACAGTGGCGTCGGTTGTGAAATCTACATGGAGAGATTGCCGATAGATTATCAGACATCACGAACGCTTGAGGAATTTCAAATACCTGCCGAAACGGGAGCATTGAACGGGGGAGAGGATTACGAACTTCTATTCACTATTGACCAAAAAGATTACGAGAAAATCAAGAACAATGCCGATATTCATATAATAGGATATATTAAAGATAAGAATTCGGGTTGTAAGTTGGTAACTCCGCAAAACAGCACAATAGATATTAAGGCTCAAGGTTGGAATCACTACAATGATATGTAGTATTTAGGATGTAGTATGTAGCATATAGAAGTTAAGGTTTAGAGTGGATAGTTTAAAGTTGAGGGTTTAGAGAATGAAAATAAAAAATCTTTTGTTGGATATGGGAGGTGTTATCTTGGATGTGGATTACAACAAGATAATTGAAGTTTTTGATACCTATGGAATTGATGCCAAGGCAATTTATACGCAAACTGCACAATTACCTTTAGTAGATGATTTTGAAGTTGGCAAGATAACTCCCGCAGAGTTCCGTAACGGTATAAGGGAATTAGTGAAAATGGATTTGACTGACGTTCAGATTGACAGGGTTTGGAACTCTATGATAGGCAATGCAAGAGTGGATACCATCAAGTTGCTCGGTGAGTTAAAATTGCATTATGACAAAATACTCTTATTCTCAAACACCAACGAGATTCACATGGATTTTGTGCGCAGGTTATTTTATAATGAAATAGGTTTTGATATCTTTACTTGTTTATTTGACAAGGCTTATCTATCCAATGAAGTTCATATCCGCAAACCTCACAAAGAAAGTTTTCTTTGGGTATTGAATGATGCAGGAATTAAAGCTGAAGAAACCTTATTTATAGATGACACCGAGAAAAATATAATCGGGGCGAAGAATGCAGGGTTGAATACTTATTTACTTCAATCTCCTCAGACTTTACTTGATTTACATGACAGAAGAATAATATAGAGATGAAACAAAAGTTATTGGATATTATCAAAAACCCAAAGACAAGGTATATACTTGTGTTTATACTTTTTGTTTTGTTGATGTGCTTTTCCAAGGAGAAGAATATCTTTTATTATCACCATCTTACAAAGCAGAAAAAGGAACTTGAATACCGCAAATCCTTTTATCTTGACGAGATTCAAAAGGATAGTACCAATACCTCTATAATTCAAAAAGATTTGGACGCTGCAGAGAAGTACGGAAGGGAACAATATCTAATGAAAAGGGATAATGAAGACATTTTTATTATACGTCATGCCGAAGATTCTTTGATAAAAAATACAATAAAATAGAAATTATTGCGTTATAGGGAAAATTGGCAAAGTTAGCTGCCGAAAGAATTAAATAAAAGTAAGTTTAATAATATAAAAATAGCATGTTACATTTAGATTTAACCAAGTACGGAATAACAGGTACGACAGAAATTCTTTACAATCCTTCTTACGAAGTTCTTTTCAACGAAGAAACTAAAGAAGATTTGACAGGATATGAAAGAGGTCAGATAACGGAGTTGGGAGCAATCAACGTAATGACGGGAAAATTCACCGGACGTTCTCCTAAAGACAAATACATTGTTGAAGACGAGCAATCCAAAAAATATGTTTGGTGGAACACTCCTGAATATCCTAACGACAACCACCCAATGAGCGAAAAGGCTTGGGCAGTTGTTAAAGAAAAGGCATTGAAAGAACTTTCTAACAAACGCTTATTCGTTGTTGATGGATTCTGCGGAGCAAACAAAGATACGAGGATGAAAATCCGTTTCATAATGGAAGTTGCTTGGCAGGCACATTTCGTAACCAATATGTTTATCCGTCCTCAAAATCAAGAAGAATTTGACCAAGAACCTGACTTTATCGTATATACGGCTTCCAAAGCTAAGGTTGAGAATTTTGAAGAACTTGGTTTGAGAAGTGAAACGGCAGTTGCATTCAATGTTACAAGTAAAGAACAAGTTATTTTGAATACTTGGTACGGCGGAGAGATGAAAAAAGGTATGTTCTCTATGATGAACTATTATCTTCCTTTGAAAGGCATTGCTTCTATGCACTGTAGCGCCAATACAGATATGAACGGCGAGAATACTGCTATATTTTTCGGCCTTTCCGGCACAGGTAAAACTACTCTTTCCACTGACCCTAAACGTAAATTGATAGGTGATGACGAGCATGGTTGGGATGACAACGGCGTATTCAACTTTGAAGGCGGTTGCTATGCAAAAGTTATCAACCTTGACAAAGAAGCAGAACCTGATATCTACGGTGCTATTCGCAGAGACGCACTTTTGGAAAACGTTACGGTAGATGAAAACGGTAAGATAGACTTTGCAGACAAGAGCGTTACCGAAAATACGCGTGTTTCTTATCCTATCTACCATATTAATAATATAGTACGTCCTGTTTCCCACGCTCCTGAGGCTAAACAGGTAATATTCCTTTCTGCTGACGCTTTCGGTGTTTTGCCTCCTGTAAGTATTTTAACTCCTGAGCAAACTAAGTATTATTTCTTGAGTGGATTTACCGCTAAATTGGCAGGAACTGAAATCGGAATCAAAGAACCTGTTCCTACATTCTCTGCTTGTTTCGGCCAGGCGTTCTTAGAGTTGCACCCGACCAAATATGCAGAAGAGTTAGTAAGACATATGGAGAAAAGCGGCGCAAAAGCTTATCTTGTAAATACTGGTTGGAACGGTACAGGCAAACGTATTTCTATCAAAGATACAAGAGGAATCATTGACGCTATACTTGACGGTTCTATTGATAAGGCTCCTACTAAACAAATCCCTTATTTCAACTTTACGGTGCCAACTGAGTTAAAGGGTGTGGATACTAACATTCTTGACCCGAGAGATACCTATACCAATAAGGCAGATTGGGAACCTAAAGCAAAGGATTTGGCAGACCGTTTCATCAAAAACTTCGTTAAATACACAACTAACGAAGAAGGTAAGAAACTTGTAGATGCAGGTCCGAAACTTTAAAATAGACTAATAACTAAATTTGTGTTCTTTATTCTGAGGAGCATAAATTGTTTTTGTTTTCATAATTAATAATTTTTGGTTGCGTACCCTATTTTCTTTAGGGTACGTTTTTTTATGATTATTCAAAAGAGAAAATTCAAAAACTGTAAATGTATTTTCTGAATTTAGCAGACTTTTTCCGAAAATTTAGCAGAGATTTTGAAAAAAGTCTGCTGTTTTTTTATTGAAAAGTCTGCTGAAAAACAAGTTTTGTTTTCTGTTTTCTGCAATTTGTTGTCAATTAGTGTAGATTTTTGAGAAATTATTTGGCATAAAAGAAAATTATATGTAATTTTGCAAAATCTAATACATATATATTAATAATGAAAAGACAAAGCAAATCATACGGATTACTAATGACTTTCATCATTTTTGTTATAAGTTTTCTTATGACAAGTAACGGTGAGTCAGATAGCAGAATGCGTTATGATTTAAGTCTTAATAAAGGGGCGGTCCTTTCTTATATCAATGCAGATTACAATAAAAACTCTTTTTCTGAAAGTGAGAAAAATACCAAAAATAACTTTGTTACCGTAATTGTAGAAAGCCGTATCTCTTGTTCCAATGATAATAATGTTTTTGATATAAACGGATGTTGTTTTTCACAGAATAATGTTTCCAAAGCATTATATTCTTATATCCAAAACTATTCTTGCAACAGAGTTTTGCATCCTCCGCTTGAGAAGTTGGGAGTTTTATTGATATAAATCTTAAGAAAATAGAAATTCTTTTGTTTTCAATTTTGCAACACTTTGTTTTAACGTATTTTTAGTTGCAAATAATTTATGGGACTAAAAGAATAACTTTTTTCAAGTAAGATTTATAAATTCTTTTGACATAAAAAGAGTAGAATATTCGTTTATTTTGCTCTTTTTTTCTGTTTTTTTATATTTATTATCAAATAAAAATGTAATTTTGTGCGTTATTTTTGAGTTAAACACACAAAAGAAAAATAAATTATGCAAAATAAAAGAATAGAACTGAACAAAAATCCTTTGGTTGCCTATCTTGGCAAAATGCCTGAGGAATTTACAAAAGCAGATATAATAAGGTATATCAAAGAAAACGGCATAGAACAAATCAATTTCCGTTATGCAGCAGGAGATGGAAGATTAAAAACTCTTAACTTCGTAATTACAAATGAGGAATACTTGGAACAAATTCTTACGATGGGAGAGAGGGTTGATGGCTCTTCGTTATTCCGTTTTATGAAAGCAACAAGTAGTGATTTATACATACTTCCGCGTTTTTCTACTGCGTTTTTAGACCCGTTTATGCAAATTCCGACCCTTTGTTTCTTATGTTATTACTTTGATAAGGACGGTAATTTGTTGGAATCCTCTCCTGAGTACATCCTTAAGAAAGCAGAAGATAATTTCTCCAAAGTTACAGGCGGTATGGAGTTTTGGGCGATGGGCGAATTGGAATATTACGTTGTTGGAGAGCAGACAGAAGATTTTGAATGCCAACAACAGCGCGGTTATCAGGAATCTTCGCCTTTCACTAAGTACGAACAATTCCGTAGCCAAGCAATTAATATGATGGCGCAGGCAGGTTGTATTATCAAGTACGCACATTCTGAAGTCGGCAACTTCACTCAGGACGGTAAGAACTATGAACAAAACGAAATCGAGTTTCTTCCTGTTCCCGTTCAGACTGCTGCCGATAACTTGATGATAGCAAAATGGATTTTGCGCACACTTGCTTTTGAGTATGGGTTGAATGTAACTTTCGCTCCGAAGATTACGGTCGGCGAAGCGGGAAGCGGAATGCACATTCACACACGTGTGGTTAAGGATAACAAAAATATGTACATTGAAAACGGACAATTGTCTGACGTTGCCAAGAAAGTTATTTCCGGTATCATGACTTTGGCTCCTTCATTAACTGCTTTCGGCAATGCTAACCCCACTTCTTATTTCCGTTTGGTTCCTCACCAGGAAGCCCCTACAACTGTTTGTTGGGGAGACAGAAACCGCAGCGCTATGGTGAGAGTTCCTTTGGGTTGGACGTCAGGAAAGAATATGTGCAAGGCAGCAAATCCAACGGAAAGCGAAGAATTACCTGCTATGATGAATAAACAAACCGTTGAATTCCGTTGTCCTGACGGCAGTGCCAATGTTTATTTGTTACTTGCCGGACTTGTAGTTGCTGCAACCAAAGGAATGCAGACTGAGAATTGGAAAGAGATTGCCGACAAAACATATATGACCGAACAGACGGATAAAGATTCTTTGCAACAACTGCCTGCATCTTGCAGTGAGAGTGCAGATTGTTTGCAAAAACAGAGAGCATATTACGAAGCCGACAATATTTTTGATGCATCTTTGATTGACGGAATTATTAACGAATTAAAATCTTATAATGACGCCAATCTGCGTAAAGAAATTGAAAATAATCCTGCAGAAATCAAAAAACTTGTCAATAAATTCTTCTACTGCGGTTAATAAACCGAAAAATGAAATAACTTTTTGTGGGAAAAATTTAATTTTTCGTGGAAATTATTTGTCATATTAAAAAAAGGTTGTAATTTTGCAACTTCAAAAAGTAGTGTTTAATTAATAATTAACAAATAAAGTAAAAGAAGATGAGCAAAAAAAGAAAAATCTTATCAATATTAGTGATAAGTATCCTTTTAGGAGGATTTTGGATGAGCGCAGAGGCTCAAAATTACGCAAAATCAAAATCAGTGACAATTGACGGTCTGAAATATTTGGTTAACGGTACGAGTGCAGAATTGAAGTCTGTTGAGAATACTTCGTTAGAAACTATAGTAGTTCCAGCTACTATCACGAGTGGCTCAACTTATACTGTTGATAGAATATCTGCAGATTTTGGAAGTTGTGATAAACTTGTTTCTATTACAATTCCAAAGGAAGTTGAGGAAATATATGCAAACTTCTCTGGTTGCGTTTCTCTTAAAGAAATAATAGTGGCAGATGATAATGAATATTACTACTCTGAAGGTGGTATCTTATATGAATATCCATTAGAGACTGATGAAGTTACCGTAGCTTCCACGGACGAAGTTTGGGTTCTTTGTGTTCCTCAAAAAGTTGAGTGGGATGGTCTTACTTGGGATAAAGATGTTATCGGAATTAGAGACGGTGCATTTAAAAATGTAAAAACTATAACTACTCTTTCGGGATTAGATGGTGTTGTAGAAATTGAAGATAATGCTTTTGCTGGTTCTTTAATTTCAAAGATAGAACTAAATAAAGAATTAAAAACAATTGGAGATAATGTTTTTGGTGTAAATGTTACTTCTATAACTGTTAGTGATAAAAATACAACTTTCACTTCTATAGACGGAGCATTATATTCTATAGATGGAACAGTTCTTTATGCTTACCCTTCAGCATTAACTACGGCAGTTATACCAGCTTCAGTTACAAATATGCAAAATCCATTTCATAAAAAATCTGTTGTTGAAGAAATAACTTTTAAAGGTTCTGTTCCTGCAGGAGATTTAGCTACAGTGAAATTAGAAAAACTATCTACAATCTATGTACCTTGTTCTGCAACGATACCAACATTAAATGCAAATGTTAATCTTTATAATGTAAAGAAAAATACTTATAGCGTAATTGATGATAATATGGTATTAGATCCTGCCGATTGTGATTGCTTAACTGGAGATACAATCACCATAAAGAATGGTGCAACTTTAGCATTCTCTTCTTATACAGATGCTGTTAAAACTGCTCTTGCAAGTAAGATATTTGTTTTAGAAAAATCTTTACCTGCTGGAAAATATTCTACATTAGGTAATTTATCAAAGGAAACTACTTATGAGTACTTGAAGAATAATAAGGGCGATAAAACTGGACTTGCTCATGGTTTTGCTAAAAAACATTTAGACTACGAAACAAATGATTGGACAAGTTTCTTATCTTATGCTACAGAAACTCCAGAAAACGGAGCATCTTTAGTTTATCCTTATTACACTGCTGTTGGTGGTGGTGATGTATTGGCTGATGATAATGTTATAGTTAGTCAAATTATAGAAAATGTTCATGCAGATGATTTTTCATTTGCTTTAACAAATACAGGAAGTACTGATGGCGGAAATGGTGTTTGGTTCGGTTTAGCAAATCCATATATGGGAATGTTAGATCTTAAATCATTTTTCACAAACAATAGTGGATTTAATAAAGTTATAACCATATTTAATAATGGTGATTGGGATCAAGTTACTCTATCAAAGGGTAGCAACATTGGTTTAATGCCGGCTGGAGCTATGTTTGTAACAAGTAAGAGCAATGCCTCTTCTGTTACTGTTAATTACAAAACTTCTCAAATAAAAACATCTGAGGCAGAAGTTATATATAAATCAACTTCAAATGATAACGTAATTGAATTTGTTGCTAAAGCAAATGGTCTTGATAGAAATGCTGTTGCAATGTTAGATGAAAATTCATCTAATGGTTATGATGGCGAAGATGGACATGTTATGTTTTCTGTAAATGAAGATAAAGTTTCTCCATATTTTGTTGTTGATGGAAATAATTTGTTTGCAAATTCATTTGCATCTCTTCCTTATACTTCAGAAATTAATTTCCATGCACAAAAAACTGCTGACGTTGAATTTTTAGTAAATAATGTTCCTGCAGGAATGGAAGTTTCTATAGTTGATGTATTATCTGGAGAAGAAACTATTTTAACTGACGGTGATGCTTTCAACTTTACTGCTGATGAAGGAGAGAATACAGGAAGATATCAAATCAAATTCGCTAAAAAATCTGCAGGTATAGAAAATGTTGCAGATGCTAATGTAAGCGTTTATAACAACAATAATGAAATATTCGTTAATGCTAATGGATTAAAGAATATTGAAGTTGTTAATACTTTAGGTCAAGTTGTTTATTCAAGTGCAGTTAGCGGTGATAACGCAAAAGTTACTTTGAATGCTAACGCAGGTGCTTACATCGTTAATGTAAGAACTATCAACGGAACTCAATCAGCAAAAATAGTTGTTAAATAAAATAAATTAAGGAGGAAAATAGATAATGAAAAAGATATTTAGCGTATTAGCATTGTCTGCATTGATGTTATGTTCAACAAATTCATTCGCACAGTTCTTTGCTCCTGGTAATAGTGGTGATGATCCTGCTAAAGAAGAACCAAAACCAGAAGACGAACAAGGTGCTCCAGTTGGAACTGCAACGGTATTGATGTTAGGTCTTGGTGCTGCAGCATTAGGATACAAAGTTAGAAAAAACCGTAAAGACAACGAGTAGTCAATAAAGACACCAAAAAAGAGTGAAAGTAAGCAGACAAACTAAAAAATAAAACTTTCACTTAGACAAAAAGACGGGTAATAAATAATTATCCGTCTTTTGTTTTTCTTTTTATTTTAATTGTTATCATAAAAAATTGTCGTATCTTTGCACCCATTACAAAAAACATAATCTCTATGACAGACTTATTACAACTTGAAGAAATTAAATGCACGGCTTGCTACTCTTGTGTCAAATCTTGTCCCGTGCAAGCTGTGTATATTAACAAAGATAGTATTACTCCGCAGATTAATAACGAACGTTGTATCGGTTGCGGCTCATGTATCAATGCTTGTTCATATGGAGCAATAATTCCTATAAGCGAAATTGAAACAGTTGAGCAAATGCTCTCAGAGGAAGACATTGCTGCGATTTGCGACCCTGCCATTGCTGGAGAATTTAAAGACATTTCCGATTACCGTAAGTTTGTTAATATGATTCGTCTGTTAGGTTTCAAATATGTTTGCGAAGTTTCTTTCGGTGTTGATATAATTGCCAAAAAGCAACGCAATGTTCTTTCCTCACATCAAGGCAAACATTTTATTACATCGCATTGTCCCGTTATGACATTATATACAGAGCAGTTCCAACCCGAACTTTCGGGGAATATAACCCCACTCGTTACTCCGTTTGCTGCTACTGCCTGCGTTGTAAGAAAAAAATACGGTGAAAATCTCAAAATTGTAAGTATTACCCCATGTCTTGGTGCGAAGAAAATCAATAATAAATTCAAAGGATTGACACATATTGACGCTTTTCTTTCATTTAAGGATTTGCGCAAAATGTTTTATTCGCATAATATCAAAGAAGATAATATTGAGTTCTCAGATTTTGATGCTCCGACAGGAAATCTCGGTTCTTT
Source organism: Bacteroidales bacterium (assembly GCA_017480245.1). Lineage (GTDB taxonomy): Bacteria > Bacteroidota > Bacteroidia > Bacteroidales > P3 > Scybalousia_A. The sequence goes on from JAFVBA010000010.1 coordinate 300,056, forward strand.
GTACCCGATTCCTCACGGTTTTATTGAAGCCTGTTCGGAAAATGTCGGCATTATGGAAGGCAAATTCATCACTGCCGAAGGAAAACACGATTCCATCGATGCCGTTAATCAATTTGCCAAAGATTCACGTACATTAAACTCAAGTTTGAACGTTTATTTTTGCGAGGGTTGCTTTATGGCGACAGGTTGCAGCAAAGGCGATAAATTTATCCGCAATGCTTTCACCCGTGAATACGCAGTTAAGCGTGCAGGCGGCATAGATACGAAAAAATGGCAGCAGGATATTGACACGTGGAGCAATCAAAGTGAGATGATTCATATTTACGAACCTAATTCTCAACGTTTGGCTTCACCGACTAACGAAAAAATAGAAGAGGCTTTCAAACTTTTGGGTAAAGAAGGTTCATCACGTGCCACCAATTGCAAATCCTGCGGTTACGATACTTGTTTGGAACTCGCCGTTGCCATTGCTCAGGGTGTTGCAACCGAAAAAATGTGTTTTCTTCACGCAAAACAGGACAACACCAACTATTCCAACCAACTAAAACTCACAACGGAAAACCTTGTTACCTTACGCAAACAACACGAACAAACACTTGATGATTTGGCAAACGTAAAACAGTCTGACAATGAGAGCCGTCAGACTATTTCTTCTATGCTTAACCATCTTTATCCTGCCGTTGCAATAGTTGATAATAATTTAAAAATTACCCAAAGCAACACGGCTTTCATTGATATATTAGGAGAAGAAGCCAAAGAGATAGATGAGATTATCCCTGGGTTGAAAGGAGCTAACATCAAGACACTTCTGCCGGGGAATATCTATTCACAAATTGAATATGTATTAAAAAACAGTGAGGAAATCATCAATAAAGACGTTCCTTTGAATGATAACAAATTTATAAACATAAGTATTTTTAATCTTGTTCCGAAAAAATCCATCGGAATCATTATCCGTAACTTGTTTAGCGGAGAAGACCGTCCCGAAGAGATAATTAACCGACTGAATGAGGTAATTAAATCCAATCTTTTGGACGTTCAGCAAATAGGTTTCGTACTTGGCGAAGGTGCAGCGAGAACAGAGAAAATGCTTAACTCAATTATACGTTCTTACAAGGAACAAATAGGAAAGAAAGAGTAGATTATGCAAGTTAAGATACATCAAAGTTGGCGTGAAGTCTTGCAACAAGAATTTGATAAACCGTATTTTGAAAATCTTGTCGCATTTGTCAAAAACGCTTATGCAACAACAAAAGTTTATCCGCAAGGAAAAAATATTTTTAACGCTTTTAACCTTTGTCCGTTTGATAAAGTGAAAGTTGTAATCATCGGTCAAGACCCTTATCATGAAGAAGGACAGGCGCAAGGGCTTTGTTTCTCCGTTCCCGATAACATACAAATTCCGCCGTCATTGATAAACATTTACAAAGAAATCAATTCCGATTTGGGAATACCTATTTCGCAATCGGGGGATTTGACACGTTGGGCTTTGCAAGGCGTTTTGCTTTTGAATGCTACCCTAACGGTGCAGGCACATCTCGCAGGGTCGCATCAAGGTAAGGGTTGGGAAGAATTTACTGACAATGTAATAAAACTTTTGAGCGAAAAGAAAGAACATCTTGTATTTTTGCTGTGGGGAAGTTATGCAATAAAAAAATCTTCGTTGATTGACAGGCAGAAACATTTGATATTGACTTCACCGCACCCTTCGCCATTGTCGGCATACCGAGGTTTTTTCGGCAACCATCATTTTTCGCAGTGCAATAACTACCTTTCGCAGCACGCAATCACGCCAATAAATTGGTAATATTTGATTTACAGTTATGTTTTGTGTATATTATATTGAAATTTTGTAGCAATATACCCTGACTTTGTTACAAAATTTCAATAAATTTACCCCTACTTTGTTACAAATTTCACAAAATTTTACCTCTATTTCATTACAAATATATAATTGTATATCTTCAAAAACTAAGGTAGTATGATTTGCTTTGTAAAATTCCTATTATCAAAATAAAGTGGTGCGAGCCGCACGGGCAATTTGGAGTTGTTAAAATAAAGTGCCGAATCAGTAAATTGTTTTCTGAAAAGAGTAAAATGTTTTCTGAAAACAATTTCGTGATTCGGCACTTTATTTTAAGGGTATCAATTAAAGAGTTTATGACATCAAATTACCTGTACTGTTCGCATTAATTTATTTGCAGATATTTTATTATGATTTTTCTTCTTTATTTTCTTATTCGGATAAATTTGCGTAAATTTGCAATTTAATTTGAAAATATATTTTTTAAACTTAAAAATACTTTACAAAAATGGAAATTCATCATATCAGTCCTGAATTGCTTACATTGGAAAGAGTAAGCGAGATAATGGAAAAAGGAATGCATTTGGAATTATCCGAAGAAAGCAAAAAAAGAATAACAAAATGCCGCGAGTATTTGGATAAGAAAATGGAAAATCAAAAAGAACCTATCTACGGAGTTACAACAGGTTTCGGTTCTTTGTGCAATATCTCCATCAGTAAGGAACAACTTTCCCAACTTCAGAAGAATCTTGTTATGTCCCACGCTTGCGGTTGCGGTGAAGAGGTTCCTCACGAAGTTGTTAAGTTGATGCTTTTGAACAAAATCCAATCTCTGTCTTACGGACACTCAGGTACTCAACTTGTAACGGTACAGCGTTTGGTCGATTTCTTCAATAATGATATTTATCCTGTTGTTTATCAATTGGGTTCATTGGGTGCGAGCGGTGATTTGGCTCCTCTTGCCAATATGTGCTTACCTTTGCTTGGTTTAGGTGAAGTTGATTACAAAGGAAAGAGAATTTCAGGCGAAGAATTGAATAAACAGATGGGGTGGCAGCCTATTGAGTTGCAGAGTAAGGAAGGTCTTGCCCTTTTGAACGGAACTCAGTTTATGGGAGCGTTTGCTATGTATTCTATTATCAAGGCTAAAAAACTTTCCAAGTTGGCTGACTTGATTATGACCGTATCTTTGGAAGCCTTTGACGGAAGAATAGAACCATTCTTTGATAATGTTCATTTGGTAAGGGCTCATCAAGGACAATTAACAACTGCACGCCGCATCCGTTCATTACTTGAGGGCAGCGAAATCATCAAACGTCATAAACAACACGTACAAGACCCTTATTCTTTCCGTTGTGTTCCTCAGATTCACGGTGCTTGCAAAGACGCTATCAATCATGTTGCCGACATCATCACAACAGAAATCAATGCAGCAACGGATAACCCTACTGTATTCCCTGATGAAGATATGGTAATCTCTGCTGGTAACTTCCACGGCGAACCTTTGGCTTTGAATTTGGATTTTCTTGCTATTGCAGTAAGTGAATTGAGCAGTGTTTCCGAAAGAAGAACTTATCAATTGATAGGTGCAAAGAGGGATTTGCCTTCATTCCTGGTTGCTAAGCCGGGTGTAAATAGCGGATTTATGATTCCTCAGTATGCCGCGGCAAGTATAGTTAATCAAAATAAAATGCTTTGTATGCCGAACTCAGTTGATACCATCGACTCCTCTCAAGGACAGGAAGACCACGTATCATTCGGTTCCAATGCCGCAACTAAGTGTTTCCGCGTTGTAAATAATACCGAAAGAGTGTTGGCTATTGAACTCTTTAACGCAGCACAGGCTTTGGATTTCAGAAAACAGCAGACTGGATTGAAATCTTCTCCTGCTATTGAGAAATTTGTTGCCGAGTACCGCAAGAATGTTCATTTTGTAGAGAACGATGAAGTGATGTACACTTTGATTAACAAATCCATTGAGTTCATTCAAAACTATAAATTGGAATTCTAAACGGATATTCTTCTGTAAAGTAATTGTATTTAAAGAAATTGCGGTGATTAATAACAAACAAATCACCGCAATTTTATTATTTACCGAGATTTTTTTTCAAAACAAATTTTTAAAGCGGCATTTTGTCTTCTAATTCTGCGGAAATATCTTCCCACTGCGTCATCAAATCATCTAAAGATGCCTTTAAACTTTGATATTTAGTAAATAGTTCGGCATCCTGTGAAGAAGAAAATTTTTCTTCCATCTCTGCAATTTCTTCTTCCGTCTTTTCAATTTGTTCTTCTATTGATTTCAAACGGTTTCTTTTCTTGCGGAGTTCTTTTTCTTTCTCCTTATTGGAAAGAAAATCCAATTTATTTTGCGAAACAGGTTTTTCTTCTTTCTTTTCTGCCTTTTGTTTGAGATTTAATTCGTCAAGGTTTTGCAGTTTCTTCTTTTCCAAAAAGTCAAATATATCTTCGTGATATTCTTTTATGTTATGGTCTTTAAATTCGTACAAAGTAGTCGTCAATCCCTCCAAAAAATCCCTATCGTGCGACACGAGAATAAACGCACCGTCATATTTGATAAGCGCATTTTTCAAAATATCCTTGCTAACTAAGTCCAAATGGTTGGTAGGTTCGTCCAAAACCAAAAGATTTACCGAACTCAAAAGAAGTTTTGCCAATGCCAATCTTGTCTTTTCACCTCCCGAAAGAACTTTTACTTTCTTTTCTATAGCTTCATCATCAAAAAGGAAACTGCCTAATATACTTCGGATTTTCAATCTCGCATCTCCCGTTGCAATATCGTCAATTGTTTCAAATACAGTCTTATCTTCGTCCAATAATGCCGCTTGATTTTGTGCGAAATAGCCTATTTTGACATCGTAACCCAGATTGCAAATGCCCGAATAGTCTTTTATCTCGCCTACAATGATTTTTGAAAGAGTTGATTTGCCCTCGCCGTTCTTGCCGATGAAGGCAACTTTTTGTCCTCTCTCCAAAATAAGATTGATATTGTTCAAAACGTTTTTCTCTCCGTAGGATTTACTCAAGTTTTTTATATCCACAACGATTTTTCCTGAGTGCGGAGCAGGAGGAAACAAGAAATGAATGGAAGAAGAATCCACTTCATCCACTTCGATACGCTCCATTTTGTCCAACATCTTGATTTTACTTTGCACTTGTTTGGCTTTTGTGGCTTTATAACGGAAACGCTCAATGAATTTCTCTACTTCGGCAATCTGTCTTTGCTGATTAATCATCTGCGATTGCTGAGATTGAATCCTTTGTTCGTGCAAAATTTGATAATCGGAGTAATTGGTTTTGTAATCATATATTTTCCCTGCCGTGATTTCAATAGTGCGTTTGGTGATATTATCCAAAAAACATCTGTCATGCGAAACCAGTACCACTGCACCGTAATATTGTTGCAAGAAACCCTCAAGCCACGTTATTGACTCTATATCCAAATGGTTTGTAGGCTCGTCCAAAAGAATCAAATCTGGTTTTTGCAAAAGTATCTTCGCCAATTCTACCCTCATCTGCCAACCTGACGAAAATTCCGTCATATTTCGGTTGAAATCTTCGTGCAGAAAACCCAAACCAAGTAAGATTTTCTGAGCCTGAGGTTCGGCATTATTTACGTCAATTATGTTAAGTTTTTCGTTAATCTCCTCCTGCTGCAACAATAACCGCTCATAATCCTTGCTGTTGTAGTCCGTACGGGAAGTAAGTTCGGTATTTATCGCCTGCAATTGCGAATTGAGTTCCTTGATTTCGTCAAAGGCTTTCATCGCTTCCTGTAAAACGGTAGTAGTTGATGAAGGTATCATTTCCTGTGGCAGATAGCCGACTGTTTGTGTTTTACTTTTGACGATAGTTCCTGAATCCGCAGCCTGCAATCCGCACAAAATTTTCAGCAATGTTGATTTGCCTGCACCGTTTTTGCCGACCAATCCTATGCGGTCCTTATCGCCGATAGTGAAACTTACATTTTCAAAAAGATTTTCGCCGTTGAAATGTATTGAAAGGTTATTTATTGTTATCATTTTCTAATTGAAAAAGACGAAACGGCCGTTTGCCATTCCGTCTTTAAATTTTGACAGTTTGTTACTGATAATTAGTTTGATTAATTTTGCAATGTGAAATTTACAGGCAGGTTGAATTGTTGTCTTACCTTCTTTCCTCTCTGCATTGCAGGAGTCCATTTCGGCATAGTCTTAACAACGCGTATAGCCTCTTCACCGCAACCTGAACCTATATCACGAAGGATTTTTATATCCGTGATAGAACCGTCTTTTTCAACAACGAAAGTTAAGAAAACTCTCCCTTGTGTTCCTGTTTCGCGTGCTTGTTGAGGATACTTGATATTTTTAGCCAAGTATTTGTTCAATTCCTGTAAGCCACCAGGGAAAGAAGCCTGTTGTTCTACAACAGTAAAGATTTCAACTTCGTCATCGTCCTCAATAACTTCCTGTTTAACTTCCACAGTTGAAACATGCACGTCAGTATTTACTTCACTAAGCAAATTATCCATGTCAAATTCATGTTCAATTTCCACTTCATTATCTACAATCTCAAATTCAGTGGTGGAAAGTTCCACTTCTTGTTTAGGAGGTTCAATTTCTTCTTGCTGAGTTTGGATAACCATTTCCTCAACTTCGGAAACAGCTTCTGTCATTATGGTATTTTCTTCTACTTTGTCGTAACTTTTATACTCAAAAGCAAACAATACTATCGCTAATGCAGCAACCAATCCAATTTCAAGGAATAGACCTTTCTTGTTTTCCAAGTTCGCTTTTTCAGATTTCTTTGCTTCCATTTTATTATGTGTTTTTATGATTAATATTCACCTCAATTTCCGACTGCTAAATTACTTCAATTTCGCAATATGACAAAATTTTTCGACGTTTTTTTATTTTTCTTACTTCAAAACTCTTTATGTTATAACGAAATAGAATTTTATTTATTGCACTTCAAATTTTAATAATTGAAACTGCTACCTCCTAAAAATTCTCTCATAATTGAGGTCGGCGGTATGTATTCAGACGAAATTGAAGTGAAATTATTCAAAAATCTTAACAACCTTTGTGCGTCTGCATACGCCAACGAACTTTGCGGAACTTTCATTAAAAGCGGTTCGCAGTAGGTTTTCAACAATCCTATCTCGTAAAGCAATGACGAATTGAACATACTGTCGGCGTTTTCTTGATAAGGGAATATATGTTTCTCTTCTCCGCTTCTTACGCTCGCCCATCGCAAAAGTGTATCCTCGGCTGACGCTCCTCTATAGTTATTATCTCTTACGATTCTGCGGATTAAACGGTTGTCAGAGGTTGAAATTAAATTGTATTTGTCCAATGCAACTTGAGTAAGTGCGGAAACGAAAACGAAATATTTGTTCTTACGTTTTATATCTGCCGAAACCTTAGGATTAAGTGCGTGAATACCCTCAACAATCAAGATGGAATTATCGCGCAGTTGGATTTTATTACCCGAAGGAAACTTCTCGCCTTTCACAAAGTCAAACTTAGGCAGTTCAATCTCCTTACCGTCCAAAAGTTCTTGCATCTGCTGATTGAAAAATGCCAAATCAACGGCTTCCAAACACTCAAAATCATATTCTCCGTTCGCATCTTTAGGTGTATGTTCCCTGTCATTGAAATAATCATCCATACTAATCTGCACAGTATGGATTCCTCCGACCGCAAGTTGCGTTGCAAGACGGCGGCATGAGGTAGTCTTTCCCGAAGATGACGGACCTGCTAAGAAAACTATCTTTACACTGTCTTTTTTCTTAATAATCCTGTCCGCAATTTCGGCATATTTTTTTTCATGCAGCGCTTCGGATACCTGTATTATTTGATTTGTAAAACCATTTTTTATACCGTAGTTAATCATTGACACATACGGCGTCTGTAGGATGTCAATCCAATGTTTATGTTCTTGAAATATGGAGAATAATTTGTCTTGTTTGGTGATTACACCCGGAACTTCGTAGTTTTTGTCGTTATCGGGCATAAATAACATCATACCTTTTTCAAACGGTTGCACGTCAAAAATCTTTAAGTAGCCCGTTGATAACACCAAATGGAAGAAAAACGCATTTATTGTCCCGTCCAAAATATCTACGTTGGTATATAACCACCCTGAATTGCGGATTAATGACGCTTTTTCTTTCATTCCGACTTTTTCAAACAACACTGCGGCTTCTTCACTTTGGATTGTTTTCTTTTCAAACGGTAAATCCTTTTTGACAAGAACCTCCATCTGCTTTTTAATCTTCTTTACAGCCTGCTCTATCGGGTCTTTGCAATTCAGAATTTCGGTATAATAACCGTCATTCATAGAGTGCATAATTTGCAAATCCGCTTCAGGATAAATGTCCTTCACCGCTTTATAACAAAGGAACATAAGACTAAGGGCATACATCCTTTTGCCGTTGGCGTTGAAGATGTCAAGGAAATTAACCGTGCGCGGAGAATAGATTTTGTAGTCCAAACGCTCCACTTTGTTATTGACCGTAGCTCCGAGTATCTTTTCTGGGTTTTCAATACCAGCATAAGCGATAACATCACGCAACGCAGTTCCCGAAGGTACCAAAAATTTAGTTTGAGTGTTGGTACAAAAAACTTCTATCATTTCTTTAATTGTTGCATTCATTATTATATTGTATTATATATTATTCTTAAAATTCAGATTATTTGTTTCTTGCTATTAAAGAACGGTTTTAAACTCTTTTGTTTTCGTAATATTTCGTGTCTTTCACTCTTTTGTAACTCTCCATGCCCATTAGTTCGCGTATTACTACACTTGCTGCCGTTAAACCGAATATTGACGGCATATAAGATATTGTTCCGATTGTCGTTCGCTTATTTTCCGACATTTCTTCCTTAATACAATCTTTTGAAACCTTTTCGGGCGAAAACACTGCGGCGATTCCTTCATATATTCCCTGTTTATGCAAAAGTTTCCTTATATGATGGGCAAGCGGACACTGAAAAGTCTGACTTATATCGGTAATCTTGATAAGCGAAGGATTGAACTTACCGCCGCTTCCCATGGAACTGACAACTTTAATTCCCTTGCGGTAGCAATGAATGAGCAAAAAAACTTTCGGTGAAAGCGTGTCAATGGCGTCAATAACCCAATCTGGACGGTAAGTATCCAAAAGTTCTGGCATTCTTTCGTCGCGGATATATTCATTGATGGCAATAACTTCGCAATCGGGGTTAATATCCTTCAGTCTTGCGTACATAAGTCCCGCTTTACTCTTTCCGATGGTGGAATTCAATGCAATAAGTTGGCGGTTTATGTTACTGCGGGACACAATGTCGCCGTCAAAAATCACAACCTTCATTACACCTGCACGCACTACGGCTTCGGCAGCGAAAGCTCCCACGCCGCCCAATCCTGCTATCATCACGCAGGCATTTTGCAACTTTTCCAATCTTTCTTGTCCCACCAAAAGCAAAGTTCTTTCCGTCATATTGTTTAAGGTTTAGTATTTATTGTTTGTAGTTTAGAAATGAAACGCAAAAATAATAAAAATATTGAAATAAGTTTGGAGTTTATGGCTGAATGTTTCAACTTTGTAGTTTGGTTGCTTTGAGTTTTGAAAATTTTAACTCAAAACATTAAACTTTTTTACAGAAATATTGCAATAAATGTATCTTTTTTTGAATTTTTACGTAAATAAGGGAAGTTGAATTATAAAAAGCAAATAGTAATGATTGTATCAATATTTAAGAAGAACTATTTTCTGCAACTGATATTGTTGATTCTGTTGCCTTTATTACTTTGGATTCCTGCGTTTATACGCCCTGCGGAGGTGGTAACGCTTTCAAGGTTGGATATGCCGCTTTACGATGTCTTGGAATATGTATTTGCGATAAAGAGTGTAATAAATACGATAGTAGCATTCCTATTAGTTGTTGGTCAAGCCTTTTTAATTAACTATATTTTCACATATTACGAACTGACGAAAAAGAATTCTTATTTTCCTGCGTTTATTTATATGCTTATGTTCTCATCTGACTACAGGATAATGACATTAAGCAGTATTTTGTTTGCCAATTGTATCATTATCTTGGCGATTTGGTCGTTTTTGCAGTGCTATAATAAGAACGAAGGGTTGGATCAAATCTTTTTAACAGCCTTTTTGGTATCGCTTTCTTCGTTATTTTATGTTCCTTATCTGTTGTTTATGATTTGGATTTGGGTAGGATTGTTCAATTTCAAGATATACAAATGGCGTCCTTTGATAGTAAGTTTGTTAGGTATGCTTACGCCGTATTTAGTTTTGATGGTAATATATTATTTAAGCAATCAAACGGAAACAATAGTCAATTTCTTTCCGCAACACTTCGCATTGCTTCCGCAAATAAGTTTTTTGAACCAACCAATTCAAATAGTATATATGGGATATTTGCTTGTGTTGATACTTCCTGCGCTATTCTACACTCTTGCTTACAAAAATGACCAAAAACTTTCGGTAAGAAAACGCACTTCTACCATAATAATTTTATTTGCTTTCTCTTTACTTCCGTTTCTATATACGATGACTTCCCCTGCAATGTCTTTGATATTTGCTCCTGCGTTGGCGTTTATGTTTACAGTCTTTTTCTTTTCCATAAAACGCCAGTTATACTCCAATCTCTTTATTTTGATTTTGGTAATTTTGACAATAGCGAAAATATATATCAATTATTAACAATAAAAACAGAAATACAGACAATGAAAATGACAAAACTTATACCTGTATTGTTCTTTGCTTCTATGGCAATGGGTGTTCATGCCCAAGGACAGTTATCTTCAGGTATTCATTTGGACAATTTGGACAGAAATGTCAAACCTGCGGAAGATTTTTACGAATTTGCATGCGGCGGTTGGATGAAAAACAACCCTCTTCCTGCTGCTTATGCCCGTTTCGGCTCATTTGACCAACTTGCAAAGGACAACAGCGAGCGTTTGAACAACATTCTTAACGACCTTATGAGTAAATCCTACGCTAAAGGTACGACTGAAAGAAAACTTTCCGATTTGTACAAACTTGCAATGGATTCTACCCGCCGTAACAACGAAGGTGTCAATCCTGTTATGCCTACTATCAATGCTTTGGAGGCATGCAAAACCAATGCGGACTTATTTGCTTGGGAGTTGAAGGAAGCTGCACGCGGTAATCAGGAATTTATGTACATGGGATTCAATGCTGACGAAAAGGATTCCAAGAATAATATCCTTAATATCTACCAAGGCGGAACTACTTTGGGACAAAAAGAATATTATTTGGACAATGACGGTCCTACTACCGAAATCCGTGAGGCTTACAAGAAACATATCGTCCGTATGTTCAAACTTTTCGGTTTCAAAGACAAGGTTGCCAAAAAGAAAATGGAATATGTGATGAAAGTTGAGACTGCTTTGGCTAAGGTTTCTTTATCACAGACTGAGTTAAGGGATGTTGAGGCTAATTACAACAAGATGTCTTTGACTGATTTTGAGAAAAACTATCCTAACGTGCAACTTACCAAACGTATGAACGCGATGGGTGTTCCTACCAAGTATTTTCAAACTATGGTTGTCGGACAACCTTCTTTCGTTAAGGGAGCAGATGCCGTTATCGCTTCATTAAAACCTGAAGAATACAAGGCTTATTTGGAGTGGGACGTAATTAATTCTTCTGCTAACTATCTTTCTGACGAGATTGCGGAAGCGCACTTTGATTTCTTCGGAAAAACATTGAGCGGAAGCAAAGAAATGCAACCGCGTTGGAGACGTTGCACCTCTCAGGTTGAAAGGCAGATGGGCGAAGCGCTTGGAAAAATGTATGCAGAGAGATATTTCCCTGAGAGCAGCAAGAAACGTATGGAGAAATTGGTAAAAAATCTTCAGATTGCGCTTGCTGAGAGAATCAAAGAGCAGGATTGGATGACTCCTGAGACAAAAATAGCCGCTTTGGAGAAACTTATGACTTTCTATGTTAAGATTGGTTATCCTGAAACTTGGACTGATATGACTGCTTTGAATATTGACCCAAGCAAATCTTATTACGAGAATATTCAGGAGTGCGGACGTTTCTGGACAAAGGACAATCTGGATAAGAAAGCAGGCAAACCTGTTGATATAGACGAATGGCAGATGTATCCGCAGACTGTTAATGCTTACTATAACCCAACTACGAATGAGATTTGTTTCCCTGCAGGAATTTTGCAGTATCCTTTCTTTGACCCTACGGCAGATGACGCTTTCAACTACGGAGCAATAGGCGTTGTTATCGGACATGAGATGACTCACGGCTTTGATGACCAAGGTGCGCACTATGATAAAGACGGTAATATGTCAGATTGGTGGAACAAAGAGGACGTTGATAACTTTGCAAAGAAAGGAAAACAATATGCAGCGTTCTTCTCAAAAATCAAAGTCCTACCTGACTTGAACGCAAACGGTCAATTGACATTGGGAGAGAACTTGGCAGACCACGGCGGACTGCAAGTAGCATGGTACGCTTACAAAAATGCAACCAAAACCCACCCGTTACCTGTTATTGACGGATTTACGGCAGACCAACGTTTCTTCTTGGCATACGCAGGTGTGTGGGCATCCAATATAACCGAGCAGGCAATCCGTTCTCAAACCAAATCAGACCCTCACTCATTGGGAAGATGGAGAGTAAATGGTGCATTGCCTCATATAGATATGTGGTACGATGCCTTCAATGTAAAACCGGGCGACAAAATGTACATCGCACCGTCAGAACGTTTGAAATTGTGGTAAAAAATTCAGAGAAATAAATAATAAAACAAAAGTCTGTTGTATTTAATGCAGCAGACTTTTATTATTTTCTTCTCTTTTTGTTTATTTCTCTATATATAGACAGATATTCTTGTTAATAAACTTATTTAAAATCAATTAATATTTCCGTATGTAACTAAGTAATAAATACAACAAAAGTATATAAAAAGTTAATCCTGAAAAATAATCCATAGAAATTCCAATTACTTTTATTGTTTAGATTATTCAAATCTGTACAGTATATAGTTCTTGACATATATTATACGATTACAATGATAAAATGAGGATAGCTAAATAGGCAATTTAGATAAATTTTTCACCGTTTAGATTCTATGAAAATAAAGTGGTGCGAGCCGCACAGGTAAATTTAACATATCAAAATAAAGTGCCAAATCACGAAATTCTTTTCAGAAAAGAGTAAAATGTTTTCAGAAAACAATTTACTGATTCGGCACTTTATTTTAGTGAGTTAATATAATAGCTTTGTGTAATATTGCCTGTGCGGCTCGCTCCGACACTTTAGTATTGTGAATAAAACAGCATTTATTTTTTCATGCGTAAATATATTTATAATTGAGTGTTGGAGAATTCTTTAAATTCTCAACACTCAATTATTCAAACTTTAGGCTTTAGTTATTTTTATTGCTAATTCTTTGCCGTCGATAACGTCTGTCTTAGTTGTAGGATTCTCTACCGTATCTTGCAATGTTAATGATTTGGTAAGCGTTTCGCCGCAAATATAATCACGGTACATTTCAACGGCATCACGCAATAAATCATCGTTTTCAATAACTACGTTAATATTGTCGGTAATCTCAAAATCCTGTTCCTTTCTTATGTTTTGGATTCTGTTAACCAATTCTCTTGATACGGCTTCCTTTCTCAAGGCATCGGTAATAGTTACGTCCAAAGCAACAGTAAGCGTTCCTTCGTTAGCAACCACCCAACCCTCTATATCTTTGGTTGCAATCTCTACGTCATTCAAATCCAAAACTACCGCAGTGCCGTCAATATCCAGTGAATATGAATTCTCGGTTTCAAGTTTTGCTATATCGTCCTGAGTAAATGCGGCAATTTTTGCAGCCAACGCTTTCATTATCTTACCGTATTTAGGTCCTAATGTCTTGAAATTGGCTTTGATTGTCTTACTTAAGACGTTGTTATGCAAATCCAAATATTCTATTTCCTTAACATTGACTTCCGAAAGGATAAGATTCTTTACTTTTTCTATTCTTTGCTTAGTTGTTTCATCACAAGGAATCATTATCTTAGCCAATGGCTGACGTACTTTCAGATTATGACGTTTTCTTAATGACAAAACAAGCGAGCAAATCTTCTGTGCAAGGTTCATTCTTGCCTCAAGGTCTTTGTCAATCTCGTTTTCGTTAGCCTGAGGGAACGTTGTAAGATGAACACTTGTGAATTGCGTACGGTGAGATACGTTGTTAAGATTAGAATACATCTCATCCATAAAGAAAGGTGCGAAAGCAGAACCCAATTGTGCCACTGCCTCTAAGCAACGGTACAATGTCTGGTAAGCACTTATCTTATCTTCACTGTATTCTCCCTTCCAAAAACGGCGGCGGCACAAACGGACGTACCAATTACTCAAATCCTCGCAAACAAAGTCCGCAATACGTCTTGCAGCACGCGTAGGCTCGTAATCATTCAAGTCGTTATCAACATCTTTTATCAAAGTATTCAACAAAGATAATATCCAACGGTCTATTTCTGGGCGTTTGCCGTACTCAATATCCGCTTCCTTGTAAGCAAATCCGTCAATGTTGGCATAAAGTGCAAAGAACGAATAAGTATTATATAATGTTCCGAAGAATTTTCTGCGGATTTCGTCAATGCCTGCGGGATCAAATTTCAAGTTATCCCAAGGTTGCGAATTGGAAATCATATACCAACGTGTTGCGTCCGCACCGTATTTATCCATCATCTCAAAAGGATCTACGGCGTTGCCCAATCGTTTGGACATCTTGTTACCTTGTTTATCCAATACAAGACCGTTTGAAACTACGTTCTTATAAGAAACTTCTCCCATCACCATTGCGGCGATTGTATGCAAGGTAAAGAACCATCCTCTTGTCTGATCCACACCCTCAGCAATGAAATCAGCAGGGAAATACTTTTGTTTAAGTTCTTCTGTCGTGCATTCAAAAGGATAATGACGCTGTGCAAAAGGCATTGCTCCCGAATCAAACCAAACGTCTATCAAATCACTTTCACGTTTCATAGGTTTGCCGCTCTCACTTACCAAGATAACGTTGTCAATATACGGACGGTGCAAATCAAATGCGTTGTAGTCATCTGTTTTGTACGGATTGTCTTTCATAAATCCAGCCTTAACGGATTTGTCTATCTCTTCGGCAAGTTTTTTTACGGAGTTGATGCAGATTTCTTCCTTTCCGTCCTCTGTTCTCCAAATAGGAAGAGGAGTTCCCCAAAAACGCGAACGCGAAAGATTCCAATCAACCAAATTTTCCAACCAATTACCGAAACGACCCGTCCCCGTAGCCTGCGGTTTCCAGTTAATAGTCTTATTTAATGCGATAAGTTTGTCTTTAATCTCGGTTGTACGGATAAACCATGAGTCCAAAGGATAATAAAGCACAGGTTTGTCAGTACGCCAGCAGTGAGGATAAGAGTGAGTGTGCTTTTCAATCTTAAAGGCTTTGTTTTCGCCTTTCAATTCTACGCACAAATCAACGTCAAGTGTGGCGTCTTTTTCGGTAAGCGTAGGGTCATAAGCATTTTTTACGAATCTGCCCTCGTATTTTGCGTAAATTTCTTTGTTAATATATTTATTAACGTAGTCTTCATCCAAATCACTCATCAAAAAGAACTTTCCGGTTTTATCAACCATCGGTTGGTTCTTTCCGTTCTTATCAACAAGGTGCAAAGGTGCGATGTTGCTAAGTTTTGCCACCCTCGCATCGTCAGCACCGAAAGTCGGAGCAATATGAACTATACCCGTACCGTCTTCGGTTGTAACATAATCGCCCGAAATTACCTTGAAAGCCTCGCCTTCCGTCTCTTGAGGGCGAACCCATGGCATAAGTTGTTCGTAATCTATGCCGACAAGGTCTTTACCTTTGCACTCAAACAGCAATCTCCAAGGAATATCCTTATCCCCTTTCTTATAAGCGGAGAAATCTGCGTTTTCACATTCTTTTTTAAAGTGAGTATATAAAAGATTCTTCGCAAGGAAAACAACAATAGGTTCTGCGGTGTAAGGATTGAACGATTGAACGCAGCAATAATCAATCTTATCACCCACAGCCAACGCCGTATTGGACGGAAGTGTCCAAGGAGTAGTCGTCCATGCCAAGAAATACTTATTACATTGGATATTGGATAGTTGATTTAGGATTTCGTTGTCTTTTGTTTGCTTGTCGGCAATTTTAAACTGGGCAACGCAGGTTGTATCTTTCACATCGCGGTAACAACCGGGCATATTCAACTCGTGAGACGATAATCCCGTACCTGCAGCAGGCGAATAAGGCTGAATAGTGTAACCTTTGTACAAAAGACCTTTATTATACACTTCGCCCAAAAGCCACCATACCGACTCAATATATTCATTGGTGAAAGTAATGTAAGGATTGTCCAAATCAACCCAATATCCCATCTGCTCGGTAAGTTTATCCCACAAATCCTTGAACTGCATCACACTTTCGCGACACGCTTTGTTGTAGTCCTCTACCGAAATCTTCGTTCCTATATCTTCTTTGGTGATACCAAGTTGTTTTTCCACGCCCAATTCTACAGGTAAGCCGTGAGTATCCCAGCCTGCTTTTCGCGTAACATAATAACCTTTCAAACTCTTGTAACGGCAGAAAATATCCTTAATAGTCCTTGCCATAACGTGATGTATTCCCGGCTTACCGTTTGCCGAAGGAGGCCCTTCAAAGAATATAAACGGTTTGTTGCCTTCACGTATTTTCATACTTTGTTCAAAAGTGCTTTCTTTTTTCCATTTGTTTTGGACATTTTGTTCAATATCCGTCAAATTAAGACCTTTGTATTCTTTATATTTTTCTGCCATAATGAAATTGTATTATAAAATTAGTCCTATTACTCTGTAAAATAAGGTTGCAAAATTACAAATAAATACCCTAAAGACGAAAAAAACGCCGTAAAAAATGCAAAAAAATTAAAAATTATTTGGTCAGAATAAAAAATGGTTGTAATTTTGCACTCGCAAATCGCAAAACAAAGGCGTCGTAGCTCAGTTGGTAGAGCAGAGGACTGAAAATCCTTGTGTCACCGGTTCAAATCCTGTCGATGCCACAGTTTTCAAGAGACTGAAATAAAAATTCAGTCTCTTTTTTTGTTATCTAAAGTCTAAGAAAATCCTTTTTCAAAATAAATAACAGAGGATAGACAATAGTAAGTTACAAGTACAAATCAATGAAAACTAATCTTTGTAACTTATTAATTCACAACGTCAAAATAAAGTGCCGAATCACGAAATTCTTTTCAGAAAACATTTTACTCTTTTCAAAAAAGAATTTACTGATTTGGCACTTTATTTTGACAACTCCAAATCGCCTGTGCGGCTCGCACCACTTTATTTTACAGAATCTACATTGTTGTTTTTTATGTTGTAGAGTGTGGATTTTTGAAAGAGGATTAAAAATTTTTTCTCTCGGTTGTAACATTTTTAAGTCTTGATACGTCTTACTTATACAAAGACTAAAAAAGGAAAATTAACGTTTTAGTATTAACAAATAAAGTAACAAGAAAATGAGAACTAAAAAAATTATGGCAATTATGCTTTTGGGTGCAATATTTTGCGGATTTTTTACCGCAAATGCACAGCAGCAGACAAAGAAATGGAAATTTGTAGCAGGTATGGGCGTACATCTTGACGCTTTATCCGTCAATAAAGGATGGAAGCCTGCAACAGGTTCGCGCCCTGGTGGATTCGGTGCAGGTTTGGGCTTTAATCTCGGCGCAAGATATGACAAACTATTCATCGTTTTTGATGCGGATTGGGCGGCAGCAAGCAATTATATTTCAAGTTCGGCAAGTTGTGAATTGGAATCAGCGCTTGTGGGCGTAAAATTAGGTTATGATTTCTTGAAGTTAGGCAACGATAAAAGTAAATCAAGACTTACTTTCTTAACTGGAGCATTGATTGGAGCAAATACGCTTAAATATAACTTTAAATCACCTGTTGATGAAATGACAGTACTTGGTGCCAGAAGTTTATCGGCCAACTTCAATCAGACTTGCCTATATGTTCCGTTGGAATTGAGACTTAGTTTTGATGTAGGCTATGTTGGTTTGGAGTATATGCTTAATGTTTTCCGCGATGATGTAAGCTCTGGATTCAATTCGACTGCCAAAATAACCGATGCGCCTAATATAAATGTTTTGCCGCTTCGTTTGACATTCGGATTTCAATTCTAAGCAGGGATAGCTTACTTTAATCTGCCCGTTTCTTGACTGAGAGGTTTTTTAACACGGTTGTAAAGGATTATTCCGATAATGCTTACCGTTTTGCTTACACTTTGGTTAAGCAGAAGGAATTGGCGGAGGATATTGTGCAGGATGTTCTTTTGAAATTGTGGCAAGAAGGCGATAACATCAATAAAGACAAAATCAAAGCGTGGATATTCTCCTCCGTCTATCACAAGGCAATTGACGAATTGAGAAAAGTAAGAAATTTTGTTGAGGTGGAAGAAATCAAAGAAGTAACTTACAATTCTTATTCTCCGTTAAGAGAGGAATTAAATAAGTATTTGGAACAGTTACCTGCCGTGCAAAAATCGGTTCTTCTGCTAAAAGATGAAGAAGATTACAAATATGAAGAAATATGCGATATGTTGTCTTTGTCAATGGAGCAAGTAAAAGTATATCTTTACAGAGCAAGAAAACAAATGCAACAACTGATCGAAGATAAGGGAAATTTAGTTTAATGACATTGGATTTTTGAGATTGGGAATTTTATATGAAAACAATAAATACAGATAATTACGAGGCGTTTTTGCTTGACAGGATGGAAAATTCATTATCCGCCGAGCAGGAAAGGGAATTGGATGAATTTTTAAGCCAACATCCTGAGTTAAATGACGGTATTGCGGAATTCAACAGTGATATAAAATTTGAATATTCAACAAATGGTGAATTTTTACGCAAAAACAAATTGTATAAACCTGTTTTCATTATTCCTAATTGGGTTAAAGCGGCGGCAGTTGTACTTGTTATTGTTGCAGTTTCTTATTTCTCTTACATTTTTATTGATACCACAAAGACAAATGCACCTATCGCAAAAGTAAATACGCAACCTATTGCAACAAATTCGCAACAAGAAAGTTTAGCAACAGAAGAGAATATGTTTAATTCGGATAAAGTTTCTAAGACTTCTGCAACTAATGAAACAAGACAGCAAAAAATTCCGCAAGTTACGGAAGAAATAATTGCAACTATTGAAGAAATGCCTTTGATTGCAGAAAATACCGAAGTGAAAACGGAAGAAAATCCTGTAAATTCGCAAACAGAGCCGAAGGAATCAACTTCTCTTATAGTTTATAAGCAAGCAGACAGAGTGGAAACGCAAAATCTTATAGCCTATGCGCCAACTCATGCTACGGGACTAAGAAAAGTTATCAATAATTCAAGAGAATTTTTAAATAAAATAAGAGGATAAAGCCATGAAAACAACAAAAATAATGTTATTTACGCTATTGTCCGTGTTGTTTTTGCAAGCCAATGCACAAAACAGCGTATTCCAGACAATAGATACCGAAATCAATCACATAAAAATTGAAAATGGTTTTCATAAAACGCAAATCAATGTAGATTCTTCACGAGTTAAAGACACGGTTTATGTTACCACTGCGCAGGTATCGGGATTATTTTCCGTAATCAGTGATACTCTGATTGTAGAAAATAAAAAGGTTTCAGAGCAATCGGATATTAATATTGTAATTCTTCTGAAGAATATACCGAAATCCGTTACTGCGTCAAACAATTCGGATATCGTGATGACAAATAATCAAAGGAGTTCATCTTTTTCACTGATTGCTAAGGATAATTCTCATTTTAAATTAGATAATATGCAACCTTTTGTAACGGATACGCTTATTGTCAAAATGAACGGCAAATCCACTTGCATAATGACAGACAGTATTGCCGTATATAGACATCTTGACATTGATGTTTGTGATTCTGCGGTATTCCATTGCGGGAGATATGCTTTCCCGTCCGAATATTGCAGATTAAGTCAAAAAGGCGGTGAAATTTTTTTGGATAATAATTTATTGGAAAGTAATATTGATTTGGGAAGGCATCAAAACAGTCTTCCAAGTGGCTTTGACGCTGCGCAGTTTTATTGGAAAGTTTCCGCAAATGCAGGACTTGTTACCCCGAAGTCTGATTTTTGGGGACAGGGAACCGCATTTGATGCCAATTTTGACTTTCTTTTGCAGTTTAACTTTGCATATCAAAATGCTGTTATCGTCGGTTGGGGCTTTGGATACAAGTATTTAGGATTTAAAGCGGACGGTTACACCGACGGATTGAACATAACGAACCGCGAAAATCAAACTTTATCACGCTCATGTAGCACTTTGCGATTACCAATTCTCTATCGGCGCTATTTAGATGATAACATCAATGCACCGAGTGTTGATATTGGTTTGATACCTTATTGGATTAACCGCCCGTCATGGCACATGAAATATTCGGAATCAATTGATGATAAACCATTATCAAAATCCTACGTAATGTTTGAGGATTTGAGCAAAAAATTTCAACTTGACGCTTATTTGGGATTGAACCTTGGCAAAAAATTTTCAATATACACTCAAGTAAATCTCCTTCCTATACTTGATAAATCAAAAACTGATGAAATACGTTCAATAAATATCGGAGTAAGTTACAAAATAGATTTTATGAAATGGAATTTCTAAACGTCAATATGTCATAATACTTTAACAACAATAGGACTTATGAGTTTTATTCTGCCGATAAGTCCTATATTTTTATATTTAACAATCCTTTTTTGTCTGTTACTGATTGTAAATTGTCTTAAAGATGAATTCTATTGCGTCTATACTTTGTGGAGTTTGGTTGTCAAGGTTGTCAATTCCGAAAACCTTACTTTCTTTCACCGCCTTAAGTTCTGAATATGGATGAGTGGTCATAAAATTCTCCCTATCGTAAGAGCGGACAAAGATATAGTCGGGTTGATTTGCGAAAAGTTCTTCCTTATTAAACGACCAGTTCTTTGCATTCTTGGCAATGTTGTCGCCGCCTGCCAAATTAAAAATCTCATTTACGTAAGTATCCGCACCTGCAGAGAAATCACCGCTCGCACCAAAGCCTACAACATAATAAACTTTGGGTTTAGTGATATTTTTCGCCTTTATAATGCTGTCGCAACGCAAAGACACGATAGCAAGACGATTTTTGCAATCCTCAATAAGACTGTCCGCCGTTTTTTCTTTATCAACTACCTTACCCAATTGCGACATCACTTTGTACATATCCTCAATTTTTGAACCCTCTTTAAAAGACATCACGGGAATTTTGGCATTCTCCAAAACAATAACTGCTTTCTTGGGAAAGATAGACGAAGTTATCACGATGTCAGGACGCAAGGAAATGATAAGTTCCAGATTTGCGTCATTGATACCACCTATTGACTGAATGTTTTTTACTTCGGTCGGAAATTTACAGAAATCCGTTCTGCAGACAAGTCTTTCCTTGCAACCAAGTTCGCATATTATCTCCGTAACCTGAGGCGACACGGACGCAATACGTTTGTTGTCTTTTTTGATGTCAATATTTGCGGACACATAAACATTATCTGCTCCGATTTGCGGCATACTTGTTTTCTTATTGCAAGAAATCAATCCCATAATAAGCACAATCGCCGCACTGAAATATAAAATCCGTTTCATCTTGTTTGTTATTTATTAGTTGTTATCTATTATTACATTGTGGTTTCCGACGATGGAGGCGTTGATTTCAAATAACGTACTTATATTTTCCTGTGTTAATACCGTTTTTGCGGAATCAAAAAAACACATTTGCCCGTTTTTTAACGCAAGAACATTATCAGAATATTTCAATGCCAATGACAAGTCGTGCAATACGATTAATATAGTTGTATTGTTTTGTTTCTGTATTTGTTTCAATAGTTTCATTATCTCAATTTGATGTTTCAAGTCAAGATTTGCCACAGGCTCGTCAAGTAGCATCAATTTCGTTTGTTGGGCAAGGGAACGTGCTATAAAAACTCTTTGTTTCTCGCCGCCCGATAGGGAATTTATCAATCTGTCTTTTAATTGCCAAGTATTAGTTTGCCTCATCGCCTGCTCAACAATAAGAAAATCGTCTTTATTATCCGCTTGCAAAAGTTTTTGATAAGGCATTCTTCCCATAAGGACGATTTGCTGGGCGGAGAAATCAAAATCTGTTTCGTTGTTTTGAAATACCATAGAAATATTTTGTGCAGTTTCTTTAACGGAATAGGATTTTATGTTTTTGTTTTCTAATAGAATTTCGCCGGAATCGGATTTCAAAATATTGGAAACAAGTTTTAAAAGAGTAGTTTTGCCACTGCCGTTCATACCAACTATACTTGTCATCGTACCTTGCGGTACGGAGAAATTAATGTCAGACAATATCGTTTTGTCTTTAACTTTATAGGAAATATTTTTGCACGTCAGAATATCCATAACTTAAAAATGTAATTTCTTTTTGGCATTGTAGAGAAGATATATAAAAAACGGTGCGCCGACAAGTGAAGTTATACTACCGATAGGCAACTCCGACGGTGCTGCAGCATTCCTTGCTATAATATCTGCCAATAACATAAAAATCATTCCGCCGAATACCGAAAAAGGTATTATTTTGCGATTGTCGCCTCCTACAATCAAACGGACAATATGCGGAACAACCAGCCCTACAAAGCCTATAACTCCTGTACAACTAACAACGGCTGCCGTCATTAGAGTACTTATTATAAGGATTGTACGTTTCGTTTTTTCTACATTGACACCTAACGAATTTGCCTGCATATCTCCCAAAAGCAAAACGTTCAATCTCTTTGCATAAAGGCGTATAAAAACTATTCCGACAAGGGAAAAGCAAAACGTTATCAAAACATCACGGTATTTTATTCCGCTTAATGACCCCATTGTCCAAAAATAAATCTTGTGCATGTCTTCTTGGTCAATGAACATTATAATTGATATGATTGCAGAGATAAGAAAATTCATGGAAATGCCCGCAAGTAAAAGTGTTGTGGTATGCATACGGTTTCCGACTTGGGATAATTTCATTATTATGAAGACTGTTAAGAGTGCAGTGAGAAAAGAAATCAACGTTACCCCGAAAATAAGGAAGTCTAGTCCGAAAACAATGGCTAAAGATGCCCCTAAACTTGCACCCGATGACACTCCGAGGATGTAAGGGTCGGAGAGAGGGTTTTTAAACACCGCTTGGTAAGCACAACCGCACACGGCAAGAGTACTTCCTGCCACCATACACATCAAAGTTCGGGGAATACGGATGTGATATAAGATATATTTGTCAGCATCGGTCATATTGCTTATATCAACAGACCCGAAAAAAGATGCAATTATGCAAAGACCGACAATAATCAATGCAAGAATAATGTAATATATGAAATCTTTTGCTTTCAAAGTCTTTAAAATTTTATAAATCTGTTTGTTATTTTTTCAATTTGCAAAGATACAACAATATTTTTATATAAAAAATTAAATTTTCTTCACCATATGGTGCAGAATTTTGATGTTATTCTATTTTTACTGTAAGAAAATAAATTCTTTCTTTATATAAAGTTTGAAAAACCTATGTTTTTTTAACGAAAAACCATGGTTTTTTAATTCAAAAACATAGGTTTTTTGATAGAAAAACATAGGTATTTTAAAATTAAAGTGTGAAAAGAATTTAATAATAAGGCAAGATACATATCCGTTTTAAAAAAATATTGTAAATTTGCGATAAGAAAATAAGAAGTATTGACAATTAAAAATAGTTAAACAATGAACAGGTGGATTAAAAACTCAGCAAAAGCAATGAAGTTTTTTCTAAATTTACCAATAATCGCCTATTGACATATGGTGATACCTTGATTGTAGTAAATGATTCCGAACATTTGCGCAGTCTTATCGGCGAAAATTCTTTGAAGATAGATTTCAGTAAAAATACTTTGATATTAGGTCAGGTTACATCGTCTTATTCAGGAACTGAAATTGTTACAGACTATCTTGAAAAGTGTAATGATAAGAGTGTTTTGCAATATAGAGTTATTATTGCGGATTACGGAGATGGTTATGAGATAATTACTCCCCGTGGATTTTGGGGTCTTTATCCTAAGATGATGTAGCCGATAGAGTTTATTACGGATTATGTTTATCCTCAGTCCAAATAATAGAGGAGTTTGCAGTTTTAAAGAAATAAAAACTATTCTTCGTCAGAGAAATTTTCTTTGCCGTGAGGGCGTATGACTGTTACGCTGTCAAATTGCTCGTTTGATACCATTCCGTCCCCGAAACTTTCGCCGCCTTCGTTATAACGGCGTATCGGTTTGTGGGAATATACTTTTTTCTCGTCTTGATTCCAGTATAAATCCTTGCAATAGATTGTGTCCTTGCTGTTAAAATTTATTATTCTCACCGAATCTCTAAGATATACTACATTTGATGTTGCCGTATAGTTGATTGCGTAACGTGCGGTGAGATTTGCTTTGTCCGTTAAGTCTTTATTGTAAAACAAAACATTGATTCCTTGTGGAAAAACCGTTCTTGAACTGTCTCCCGAGAAGTATTGAACCGTTTTGGACTGTAACCGTGCATATACTTCGCCTTTATCGCTTTTGTAAAGGATAATATCGTTCATCGTTTGCACGGGTTTTTTGTAGAAATCTTTATTTGGTTGATATGTTTTCTGTTTTGAACACGATGAAACAAAAAAAGATATGGACATAATCATAAATATGTATGCCCATACCTTATAATATTTTATTAGATTCTTCACTAATCTCTTGTTCTTATGGTTGTAGAACCGCCAATCCAACCTCCGACGCCGACAGAAGAACCAACAGTTTTGCCTTCAAAGAATATATCTTGTTTCAACGGAAATCTTCCGTGTGCAGCATTCATAACCTTTTGTGCATCTGAAGCAACAGCAGGGTCAAGAGCCTTTGCACGAGCAGCTTCGTCGTATGCAGCCCAAGCAGCTTCCCTTCCTGGAGTAGCAAGATACATACTTGCAATCAAAACTGAAGCTCTGCCTGCGTAGGATTTGTCATAAGAAACCGCTCTTCTTGCAGCTTCTCTTGCAGCAGAGTATTCTTTAGTTTTTAGTAAAGCATTAGCAAGTGCAAGTGCAGATTTAGTTTTTACACTTATCTCAGGAGAAGTTTCTTCTGACTCTTTCAAATATTTGATAGCCTCAGCATATTGACCTTTTCCGATAAGCATCTGACCCATTAAAGAAGCTGTCTTTGGAGTCGGCTCCAATTTGTGTAGATTTTCGGTTGCATTTAAGAAAAGTTCCTCACCTGTACAACCTTTACGCTCCATATTGGTAGTAATTTTCTTTAACAGTGCCAAATCATTAGGATTTGCTTTGAAACGGTCTTCATATATAGGAACGATTTTTGAACATGATGCATAAGGTTCAATTAACATTTCCAAAGCATTGATATTACTTCTTGTATTATCAACTTCCTTTTGCAGTTTTGCCATAGCCTTTTCATCATTTTTCTGGGTTGCTTCGTCCAATTCATTAGAAGATTGGGTTAATGACTTTTCCATTGCATCGGATGCATAATCATACACATCAAATAAGTCTCCCATTTGTTCGCTGCTTGCTTTTATTGAAGATAAATAAGTAATGGTTGCCTTCAAATACAAAACGCAGAATGCCTGGTCTAATAATGCATTGTTCTTGTCGGCTAATTCTTTGGCCTGTTTATATAAATTGTAAATCTTTTCTTTTTCGTTTGGTTTGCATTGCTCATACCACTGAGCCTTTCTTGCAGTTGCATTCCAAACTTCACCGTCAAACTCACCCCATTTGTCAAACATATTCAACATATCATTAAAATATGTTTCTTTTTCGGTAGGTGTTGCCTGGTTGTAAAGATTCACTAAAATATTGTACCCTTGTTTGTAGGTATTTACGTGATACATAGGACACAATTCCAAAACCTTTTTCCAAGGTTCGTAAGCATCTTTGTACGCTTTTTGTTTGTAAAACTCTTTATACAAAGAATTGTTCATCAAACACTCAATACTGTCCTGTGGAGTCTTACCGAATCTTTGTGCATTTGCATCAATCAATGTTAAAGTGAATATCGATGCCAATGCCAACGCTAATGTTATCTTCTTCATCTTAATTTGTGTTTATTTTTTTATTATTACTCTTTTTATTTCTATTGATATTTACGTTTAACAAACCAACGGTCTTTAGCCGATAAGGAAATACCTATGCGGAAATAGTTTTCCTTAATTAGATTGTTGTCCATAGTGCCTTGTTTTCCGTATTCAATTCCCAAATTAACCTTTGTACCTAATTTCTTTATAGGAAGAGCGACACCAAAACTTATGCCAATATCACTTATACGCTTATCCTGTAAGAAAATATAGCCGTTGTCGTAATGAAATCCCAAACGGTAAGCCATTTTATTGTAATACATCGCACTTGCTACGTTAGGAATGTACTCCAATCCTGCATTAATCTTCCAATTATCCTTAAGACTGTTTTTTGTCTGCAATTCAAACTCAAAATCACTCCATTGGGTAAAAGTAAAATCGACTTCGGCAAACAGTTTATTTGGTTTATTGTATGACAATCCGAAACCTAACTTCATAGGCATTGTTATATCAACGTCAGATTCCGAATATTGTAAAGTATCTTGAATATACTGTTGAGCACCATAAGTATAATAGGTATAGAACATTTGTTTCTTGTCCGTATGAAGCTTATATTTTGGAGTGAATACCAAACCCAATCCGATAATATCGGAATTTGGAAGTGTATGGAAGTATTGCACGCCGAAGTCTATACCGAAAGACGAAACGTTATAATTAGTCTCTGTTCTGTTGTCAAAAAATCCTATGGTATCACTCAATTTGCCTGTGCTGTCTCTTTGAGAAAGAAACTCTAATGATGATGAACGGTAAATATTACCGAAATAATATGAAATATTTGCTCCGATTGATAAATTATCTGTCGGTGTCTTTAACGGTTGATAAGCTATTCCTAATGTAAATCGGTCAATGCCTCCGCTGCCTTCAAAAGTTTTTACATGGTTTATATTGGATAATAAAGTATCTGAGCCCAAATAATCAATATCTGTTACAGGCATTAAAGACAATCCTATTTTCAATCTGTCCAATATAGGAAAAGCGAAAGAAATATTAGTAATGTTTGCAATGAAAGCATTTGCTGAACGGTTACTGTTGGATAAATTTCTTTTAGTCATATCAAACCCCATATTGAATACAAAACTCTGCATATTTATTGCGGAAAATGATGCAGCGTTAAGCATATTCACTTCATTATCCCGCGCAAACGCATAACCGATTGCCCCCATAGACATCATAGTTTGGTTTGTTCCTGAACTATTATAACCTATTCCAAAACGGGAATAAGGAGAACTTACCGAATATTGCGCATTTGCGGTGGTTAAACTTAATAAAATCACTGCAAATATTGCAATTGATAATATCTTACTTGTTACTTTTTTCATTAAACTCATATATATTTTTCAATCCCCAAAAAACAAGATTTTTTTCTTCTGTTACATTGCAACCAATTTTGGATTTGATAAATGAACTATCGCCTCCGGTGATTACAATTTTCACATCAAAAAATCTTTGTTTGTAAAGATTGATGGTTTGTTCTATTTCTGCTATTGTACCGTTAATAACTCCGCTTCTGATACTGTCTTTAGTATTATTGCCGACCAAATTAACTTCATCAATACCGTTAATTAACGGTAAATTTGCCGTAAAATTATGCAAAGCCTCATATTTTATTTTGAATCCGGGAGAAATACTGCCTCCCAAATATCTTTTGTCTTTATCCAAATAGTCAAAAGTTATACAAGTTCCAGCATCCACGACCAAAACATTACTTCCCAGCAAGGCATTTGCACCGACAACTGCAGCCAATCTATCCATCCCCAAAGTATTGCTTTGATACATATTTTGTATAGGCAAAGGAGTTGTATAGGTTAGTTGTCTTACATTATAGTATTGTGAGATTATGTCAGTAAATTCTTTATTATCCTGCTCACTTTTAACAGAAGAAAAAATGCAATCTGAAATCTTTAAATTCTTTTCAGAAAACAGTAAATTAATTTCTGAAATTAATTTTTTCTTTTCTGAAAAGAATTTCGTAAAATGCCACTGTATTTTTGACGATTCTAAAATGATTTTATCATTGTCAAAAACTACGAATTTATCATTGGTATTTCCTCTGTCAATTGCGAGTAACATTATAACGGTAACGGGTATTTTGCTATAAATTCCGAATAAGATTTGTATTGGTCGTAGATTTCTCTTTCCATCCAGCAGTTATCCAAATCCAAGGCGTTGTTGTTGGAATCGAAAATCTCGTAAGTCTTTTTTATCAACTCGCCGTTGTCGGAATAATAGTATTCGCTGCGTTCAAAAGCTACTTCTGCACAGCCTGAATTATAAGTATTGTAACGGCGGACGAAAAAAATAAGTTTGCCGTCCTTATCATAAATTCTTTCGTATATATAGTCCCAAGCCTGACGGTTCTCATTATAAAGAGTTTGTCTAATAAAAGTAAAATCTTCGTCCCCGTTATCTTTGGCTTTCAAAACATCAAATTTCTGAGTAATTGAACTTTGTTCAGTTTCGTCGTATTCTACTATATTATTATCAGTATTATAGATGACAAAGTGCGATTCTACTCCGCTGTTTTCTTCCAAATCCGCAACTATATCAATGATAACTTTTATAATATCAACGTCTTGTCTTGCATCTAAGGTTTCGGGTTCAACGATTGTTGCCTCGGCGTCAAATTCTTCTTCACTTTCGGCAATCGTTTCAGTATTTGTTTCAGTATAATCGCTTTCTGTCGGCTCTTGAGCGAAAGAAATTCCCATGCTTAAGCAACCGACAAAAAGCAATACTGATATTTTTTTTATGAAATTCATCATCAAAAATTTAAATCGTGATTTAGTCTTCGTCTGAGAACATAGGGTCCCAAGGATGTAACATCGTAGGTTTTTGTTTCAATACGTCCAAAATGTTTTGAGGCACGTACTTTTTATCAACAACCAAGCGGAACATATATTCATTGAACCACTCGTCCGTCATTATCAAATGGCCTTGGTAACCGGAGGACGCTCCCCAAGAGTTTTCAACCATCCATTTCGTAGGTTTGTTTGTAACGGAATCAATATCCACTGCAACCAACGTCATTGCGTGCGAAGAACCCGAAGCAAAGGTTTCAATTCTTTGTTTTTTGTCCATACCGAATTTAACTCCGAAAAGTGTTTCGTAATCAAAGTTATTCAAATCCAAAGTTCCCGCTTCGTTATCCAAACTCTTGCCTACGTCACAGGAGAAATACATAAGGGTAGAATCTTTTATGGAGTTGATTGCGCAAGTCTTGATGTCGTCAGCAGGCAAATTGATAAACTGCCAATTGTGTCCGTCCATAGTGTGGCGGTCGTTCTCTATTTCGTAAAGTTTATAGTATTCACGCGAAGGGTCATTCATCAACATAACGTAAGTATTCACAAGGTCAATGCCGATAAATCTGTCATAAAAACTTTTCGGCGTAAATTTCTCGTTGTTTGCGATAATCTTACCGTCTTTGTCCTTAAGAGTGTAAGTAAATTCGGTAATAGGTTCGCCGTATGCCATAACAAGCATTTTGTATATCTCGGCAAGCATTTCTATCTTGCGGTTTTCTGCGTTTCCTTTCATACTGCGCAATTCCAATGCGTCTTCCTTTAACTTCAATGTGATAAGGTTGTCAATTCTTGAAGTATTGTTGGAATTGTACGTTTCAGGAACAACGGTAGAAGGTACAACGCCGTATTTTGTTACCAAATCCACAACGCCGCAAAACGTTCCGCCGTCAGACAATACGTTTTTCAATAGCCATTCGTTGTCTTTACTTGTTAAAGGTTCGTTTTTGTGTTTAATAATTAAGGAAAGGAACAGATTACTTTTCTCCAATTGGTCGTAGAAGAACAAATAATTCTGCGAAAGTTCAAATGCGCCTAAGTTGTATTCCTGAATCATTTTGTTACGCAATACATTGAATCCGCTGAACATCCAACATCTTCCGCTCTGTTTCTGGTCTGTTATTCCTTTGTTATGTACGCGGTTGGAGAATTCGCCGTTTGCGTTCAACTTGTTATTAGGGTTTATTGCCAATTTGCGAATGTCGTTGTTGGCAATTATCTTGCTTAACGTCTTGTTGGCATTGCCGTTTTTCGCGTAAGTTGTCTTGATTTTGTTAAGGTCATTGGTTGTAAGACCTCCTGCACCGTTTTGAGCCATTAGGGAAAAAGACATTCCCAATGCCAATATACTTAAAACTATTCTTTTCATTGTTTTAATATAATTTCGTTATCTGTTTTCTTATTATCAATGTTTTATTTGAGTTTGCAAAAATACTAAAATAATTTGAAACGGCAAAACAGGATACTAAGTTTTTGCTTTCTTACGCTTTGTATTTTAAATAAATTTATTAAAGATAATACCTTTCAATACTCCGAGAAATCAACAAAAAGATAAATGAAAAATAAAAGTCTGCCACATTTATTTGGCAGACTTTTATTTAATATTTACAGTCTTTTGTTTTGTTGTTGCAATCTTATGTTTTTGTACCGTGAATATATTATATATTTGGGGTTTAACTAAAGATTGCTGACGGTAATGTTATTTTACCAAGCGAACAAAGGACGGTTTTGCATCATATCATTAACTTTCTTTCTTGTGTTTTCAATCAATGTCTCGTTTTCAACGTCAGAAAGAATTGCATCAATCATTGATACGATTTCAGGCATAGCATCTTCTTTCAAACCACGGGTTGTGATTGCAGGAGTACCGACTCTCAAACCTGAAGTCTGGAATGCAGAACGTGAATCAAACGGTACCATATTTTTATTGATGGTTATGTCTGCGCGAACCAAAGTATTTTCTGCTACCTTGCCTGTTAATTCAGGGAACTTTGTTCTCAAATCTATCAACATCAAGTGATTGTCCGTTCCTCCTGAGATAACCTTGTAACCTCTCTTGACAAATTCTTCTGCCATTGTGGAAGCGTTTTTGCGAACTTGTTTGATGTACTCGTGATATGCAGGAGTAAGAGCCTCACCGAACGCAACAGCTTTAGCAGCTATAACATGCTCCAACGGACCTCCCTGAATACCTGGGAATACAGCAGAATCCAAAAGTGCAGACATCATCTTAACAGCGCCTTTAGGAGTTTTCTTTCCCCAAGGGTTCTCAAAATCTTCACCCATCATAATCATACCGCCGCGAGGTCCTCTTAAAGTCTTGTGAGTTGTCGTTGTAACGATATGGCAATACTTAACTGCGTTGTTCAATTCACCGGTTGCTATCAAACCTGCAGGATGTGATATGTCAGCAAGTAATATTGCTCCTATTTCGTCTGCAATTTTACGCATTCTTGCCCAATCCCATTCTCTTGAATAAGCAGATGCACCGCCTATTATCAATCTTGGTTTTTCTCTCTTTGCAACTTCTTCCATCATATCGTAGTCAATGGTGCCTGTTTCTTCTTTTACACCGTATGCTACTTGACGGTAATATGTTCCTGAGATATTTACAGGTGAGCCGTGGGAAAGATGGCCGCCGTGATTGAGGTCTAAGCCCATGAAAGTTTCACCAGGATTCAAACAAGCGAAGAATACAGCCAAGTTTGCCTGTGCTCCCGAATGTGGTTGAACGTTTGCCCAGCATGCACCGAACAATTGTTTTGCTCTTTCTATTGCTATGGTTTCTGATTGATCAACTATTTGGCATCCTCCGTAATAACGTTTTCCCGGATAACCTTCTGCGTATTTGTTTGTCATTACTGAACCCATTGCTTCCATAACTTGGTCGGATACGAAGTTTTCCGAAGCAATCAACTCTATACCTTTGGTTTGTCTTGCTCTTTCCTGAGCAATCAAATCAAATATTTGTGTGTCTCTTGTCATTGTTTATTTAATTTTTATTGTTTTATACCTTATTATATATAATATACAAATTTGAAGTTGCAAAGTTAAGAACTTTTATTTAAACTTTCTGCAAAAAACGACTTTATTTTAAAATTTTATGTAACTTTGCAAAATCAAAAAATCAAGAAAATAGTTTATTAACCTTAAAAAAAGAAAATTTATGGACACTTACGAATGCACAGTTTGCGGATATATTTACAATCCTGCAATAGGCGACCCTGACAGTGGTATAGCACCCGGAACAAAATTTGAAGATATACCTGACGATTGGGTATGTCCTGTTTGCGGAGTTGGTAAAGGCGATTTTGAAAAAAGATAAGAAAATTTTTCCGCTTTGAATTAAAAAGAAGAAAAGACAGTAAGCGAATATGTTTTCTTACT
This sequence comes from Bacteroidales bacterium, assembly GCA_017480245.1. Lineage (GTDB taxonomy): Bacteria > Bacteroidota > Bacteroidia > Bacteroidales > P3 > Scybalousia_A. The sequence goes on from JAFVBA010000010.1 coordinate 332,266, forward strand.
GTCTTTTTATTTTGTTATATATTATAATAATGTATTAGTCTTTGTAATCGTCTTTTCTTTTAGGATTCATAGCAAACCAACCTTTTTTCACTCTTTGTTTTTGATGGAAAAGTTCTCCTATTGCCCATAAACTTGAAGCTCCGAAAACACCCAACAGCGAAGAAGCTATAACATTGCTTACAAACAAAGCACATACTATTGCCGCAATACCTACAAGCAAAAATATCCACCAAACTTTTACTCCGAAATAGTATTCAGTTTTGATTACAATAGGATGGAAACAGCCTATTATAATAAAGGTGCAAACTGCTATGATTATACCTTGAAAATACATTTTTTGACATTATTATGTTATATACTCAAATCGTCAAGTATCTTGATAAGTTTTTTATTTAACGGTTTGTCTGAACGGATTGCCTCAGCGAAAGGAACATAAACAACTTCATTATTGCGTATTCCAACCATAACATTTCTTTGTCCTTGTACAATGGCTTCAATTGCTCCGTAACCTGTTTGAGATGCTAATATTCTGTCGTATGCAGAAGGACTGCCGCCGCGTTGTAGATGACCTAATATAGTAACTCTTACATCGTAGTCGGGAAATTCTTTTTTTACTCTGTCGGCATAATACATTGCTCCGTATTTTTTGCTTTCCGATACAATAACTATACAACTCTTTTTGGATTTTCTTATACCTCTTGTTAGGAATTGTTCCAATTGATCAACGTCTGTATAATCTTCCGGAATTATTGCAGCTTCTGCTCCTGAGGCTATTGCAGAGTTTTGGGCAAGAAAGCCGGCGTCTCTTCCCATTACTTCAACAAAAAATATTCTTTCATGAGAGGTGGCAGTGTCCCGTATTCTATCAACACATTCTACTATGGTGTTCAAAGTGGTATCATAACCTATTGTGGAATCTGTGCCATAGAGGTCATTGTCTATTGTACCCGGAAGCCCGATGCAAGCTATATCATATTTTTGAGCGAACTGCATTGCTCCTGTCAGCGAACCGTTACCGCCTATAACAACTAAAGCATCTATTTCTTCTTTCTTTAGAGATTTATATGCCTCAGCCATTCCTTCCTCGGTAGTAAATCTTTCGCTTCTTGCCGTTCTTAAAATGGTTCCGCCGTGGTCTATTATTCCGCTTACGTTTTCTGTAGTAAATTCTTTTATCTCGCCTTTAATCAATCCTTCATAACCTCTGTAGATTGCTTTTATTTTAAATCCTTTTGCTATTCCCGCACGTGTTACAGCACGCACTGCTGCATTCATTCCGGGAGCATCTCCTCCTGAAGTTAAAACGCCTATAGTTTTTATTGTTGTCATAGTATTAGATTTTTTATAGGTTTTATAACGAATAAATCAAAAGTTTATTTTTATGATAAGTTTTTTAGATAATAAAAAAACGATTTTTTGACTTTAACACTTTTTAATAAATTTTTGAGAGAAAGGGTTTTTGTTATTTGGTTTTATAATTGATTTTCAAAGAAATAGAATTTTGGTAATTAAGAAAAACGTTGAATTATTTTGTGATACAAATAAAAATTAATAATTTTGTTGCCTAAATTTAAATAACATAAATGTATAATTAAAATTTTACTAAAATGAAAAAACATCTTTTAAGCGTGCTTCTGGCTTTGCTTTTAGCCATTAGCGGATGGGCGCAGAATGAGTTGATTGTAGGAGAAGACTACACTACTACTTATCAATCTACACCTGTGCCTGGTTATTTCGGTTGGCATTGGTATGCTGTACTTTATACAGAAGATGAACTCTCAAGTATGCCTTCTGGTTCAACAATCACAAGTATAGCCTACAATGTAGCATCATTAACCTCTGGAGAGGTTTCGTTTAAAGTTTGGATGTATTCTGCTGATGAAATAGATGCATCATCTTCTTGGCAGAATATAAAAGCAAATGCAACTTTAGTGTATGATGGTTCTATCAATCCTACAGCAAATGAATGGATTGAGATACAATTAGATGACCCATTCACTTACACTGGTGGAGGAGTTGTCATTCTTACTGAGGGAGTGTCTTGCGGAACAAGTGGTAGTTGCGCAAAGTCTGTTTATAGTACAACTGAGACTACGCAGGCGTATGGCTATTGTACAGATTATACTGCTCCAAGTGAAACAGTCGTATTGTCTTCAGATTTCACTACCCATTACAAACCTGCAACAAAATTCATTTTCACTTCAGATGGAGCGGATTTCTGTGCAGGTATTAAAGGTTCTTTAACTCTTAGCAATATTACTTCTGACGGAGCAGAGATTTCTTGGACTGCTACCGATGAAGGTTCTTATCAATTGCAATACAAAAAATCTACTGAGTCTTGGGACGACATTACTGATATAGAAAACCTATCAGACAATACCTATACTTTTGTAGGTTTGGACGCTATGACTAAATACGATGTAAAAGTACGTAACAATTGCTCTACTATGCAATCAAGTTGGAGAAATATTTCTTTCACGACTGCTTGCGCTGGTTTGACATTGGAAGATTTGCCTAAGACTTGGGGATTTGAATCCTCAGAAGGATTAGGCGGCGGTACTACTTCTTATCCATTGCCTGAGTGTTGGCAAAGAGTAAGCGGTAATTATCCTTATACTTACAGTTCTTCTTATTATGCCAATACTGGTTCTTATTCATTGTATTGGGGATATAGTAATAATGGTATAGCAATTCTTCCTTATATTAATACAGAAGAGTTGGATATAACCACATTGCAACTTTCTTTCTATGCAGAGAGTTATTATAATTATAACAATTCAATAGAAGTAGGAATAATGACTGACCCTTCAAGCGAAAGTTCATTTACTACTATTGAATCAATTACATTAAGCAACACTTATCAGTTGTATGAAGTGCCTTTCAATTCATACGAAGGTGATGGCGCTTACATTGCAATACGTTTTAATGGTAGCGGTACATCTAACTATGCAATGATAGATGATGTTACATTGGATGTTATCCCTGATTGTCCTAAACCTAATGATTTGACAGTAACTGCAGCGCCTACTTCTGCTAAAGTTACTTGGTCTCAAGGCGGAGAAGAAGCTACATCTTGGGTTGTTTATTACAAACAA
>JAFVBA010000011.1 GCA_017480245.1 Bacteroidales bacterium
ATTTATGGAAAAAGTAAAGTAACAAATATAGAAATTCCAAACAGTGTTACTTCAATCGGTAGTGATGCATTTTCAGGATGTACTGGTTTAACAAGTATAGAAATTCCAAACAGTGTTACTTCAATCGGTAGTGATGCATTTTCAGGATGTACAGGTTTAACAAGTGTAGTTATTCCTAATAGTGTTTCTTCAATTGGAATTGGAGCATTTAGCGGTTGTACTGGTCTAACAAATGTAGAAATACCAAATAGTGTTACTTCTATTGGAATGTCTGTATTTAAAGGTTGTTCAGGTTTAACAAGTATAGATATTCCGAACAGCATTATTTCAATTGGAGACTCTGCATTTTATGGTTGTACTGGTTTAACAAGTATAGAAATTCCAAACAGTGTTACTTCAATTGGTAGTGATGCATTTTCAGGATGTACAGGTTTAACAAGTGTAGTTATTCCTAATAGTATTTCTTCAATTGGAATTGGAGCATTTAGCGGTTGTACTGGTCTAACAAATGTAGAAATACCAAATAGTGTTACTTCAATCGGTAGTTATGCATTTTATGGTTGTAAAGGTTTAACAAGTGTAGTTATTCCGAACAGTGTTAAAGAAATAAGTCATAGTGCCTTCGAATATTGTTCGGGATTGGAAAATGTAAAAATTGGTAACGGAATAACAAAGATAGGTTATTCGGCATTTGAAGGCTGTAAGTATATTGACACTCTTTATTGTATGGCTAAGTTTCCTCCTGAATTGAAATCAAGTTCCTATTATGATGGCGGCCAAGCATTTGTAGATGTGAATAAAGCGATAACTGTTTATGTTCCTTGCGGACGAACAACTATGTATCAAGCTGCAAATTATTGGAATGAATTTACTAATATTCAAGAATGGTGCGAAGATATAGACCCTCTTGACAGTACTCTAATAAATAAAGGTAAAGATACCGTTTATATTACAGACACTATCACAATACACGACACCATCACTTTAATTGATACTGTAACTATTCATGATACTATAATTCCTTGTGCTCAAGTCAGGACTTACATTTATGCTAAGATAGATGAAGGAACTGCTTATAAGGATTACGGATTTGATGTTACACAAGCAGGAACTCATGTATTAACTCTTCAAACTGCAGACGGTTGCGACAGTATTATTACCTTATATCTGCAATTTACTTCATCAATAGAAGATATTCCTGAAACAAAGATTATTTCTATTTATCCGAACCCGGCGAAAGATGTTGTCGTTATAGAGGATGTAGTATGTAGCACTGAACATATAACAATCAATTTATATGACACGCAAGGCAGATTAGTTTTATCTGAAACTAAACCAAATGCTACATCCTACACACTAAACACTACATCATTAAAGAGTGGAGTTTATTATATAAATATTGGTAATATAACTCAGAAATTAATAATCCAGTAAGGCTTATCACTTACCGCAAAAATAATCACGCATATTAGTAAAATAATGTGCGTGATTATTGTATTAATATGCGTGATTAATTTTACCGTATCACTTAATCAAAATTTACGAATTGTTTCCGTTTTATTCTTTGATAAATGTGCGTTCAACATATTGCTTATAGCGGCGTGAAAATTCCTCGTTACCGTCTTTTGCATAGCGAACCTCAGAGAAAACCTGCGCAAGATTTTCTTTGTTATTCTCCTTGACGTAGCCGATATTGACAGGGTTTTCTTCTATCTCCTTATAAAAACGTTTAATGTCTTCGTCGCTGTAATCTTTATATGTTTCGTAATGAACAACAGCCTCTATAGGCAGACGTTCTGTAATCGGAGGGTTTTCGTCAGGGATACCTAAAGTAAGGCACGCAACAGGAACAACTCCGTCAGGCAAATTAAGAAACTTACTTATCTCGTCAGCCATATAATTGACCGTTCCTAACCAACAAACACCGATACCCTTGCTTTCGGCTGCGGTAGTGATAGCCTGAGCGGCGATAGTGGCGTCAATGGTTGCGATGTTAAGGAAAAGAAAATTGTTAAGACTTTTGTCGGCGTGATTTATCTCGCACCAATGATTGAAACGGTTGATGTCGGCACAGATTGTAAGGACAACATCGGCGTTTTCTACCATCGGTTGATTGAAATGCAAGGGAGCGTATTGCTTTTTACGCTCTTCGTCCTTAGTTATAACAAAAGAATACAACTGCATATTGCCGCAATTGGACGCACGCACGCCTGCTTTCAGGATATAGTCCAACGTTTGTTGCTCAATATTTTCTTTTTTGTATTTTCTTATTGATTTTCTTGTCTGTAAAATGTCCATAATTGATTATTTATTAGAATTTGTAACCCAAAGAAAATTTCAGATAGTTGTAAAACTCGCCGTCTTCCCATATAAAACGGAAGAAGAGGGCGTTATAATCACTTATCATTGCCTTTCCGCTGCGCAGAGAAATCAAAGAATAGTTCCAATCGGCTGCAAAAAACCAATGTTCGCCGAAATAATATTCTCCGCCTACGGAAAAAGTAAGTCCGAATTTGCGGTACTCTGGATATTCGGTCTGTTCAACGCCAGCAAACGTCTCTTTATGGGAGATATTGATGCTCGGGACAAGACCTATCTTAGCATTGATTCGTTCGCTGTACAAATACTTGTAATAAATTGCCAGATCTACGTAAGAAGCGGTTATCTCCACGCGGAAATCTGTCTCGGGCTTGCTTTCAATTCCGCTACCCTTATAGACAAAAAGCAATTCGCCTTGCAAAGCCGACTGTTTGCTGATTTGACGGTTGATAAACAAACCGCCTTGAGGTCCGATAAAATGAAAACCTCCCATACCGTCTCCATCAACCTGCGAAATACTTGCACCAAAAAGTACTCCTGCGTTGTATTCCTGTGCATTCAAACCAATGGCAAGTAAAAATAAACCGATAAATATTGCAATCTTTCTCATATTATCCGAATTATATACTACATATTACGTACAACATACTACATAAACAAATACGGATTGTTGGCTTTTTCAAAATCAACGTCCGTTGCAGGACCATGTCCGCACAAAATCTGAGTATCTAACGGTAACGTCATTATATTGTTGTTGATATTGCGCACAAGTTCGTCCAAATCTCCGCCAAACAAATCCGTTCTGCCGATAGATAAGCGGAAAACGGCATCTCCTACAAAAACGGCGTTGTCTTTTTCGGAGTAATAGGCTATTGAACCCGGACAATGACCGCTTGCATTGATTGTTTTGAGTGTATAACCGTTACCGAAGAGGATTTCGTCTCCGTAGTTTATGTATTCAAAATTTACGCCCTTCATATCAATTGGTTGAAAATTCATTCCCTGCGCCTGTAAGGTGAATATGTCAAAGATTTTCTTGCCTTCTCCGTGCAGACATACGGGGACATTGTATCTTTTTGCAACGTCAGCCACTCCGCAGAAGTGGTCGATATGTGCGTGTGTCAAAAGAATTTTCTTTACTTCAAAATTGTTGCAGTCAATAAAGGAGAACAACTCTTCTTTTTCCTCTTTTTCATTGCAACCTGCGTCAATGATTACACACTGCTTGGTTTCGTCGTAAAGAATGTAAGTATTTTCTTGAAAATGATTGAATACAAATTGTTTTATCATAATATTATTATCGTTTTATCTTGTTTGATTTTTTGCTTGTTGCCAAAGCACTTCCATTTCGTCGATATCCATATCCTGCAAAGGCTTTCCATTTTCTTTTGCCTGCTTTTCCATATATTCAAAACGAGATTTGAATTTGCGGTTGGTCATCTCCAACGCCGTATCGGGATTAACATCAATAAATCTTGCGTAATTAATCAAAGAAAACAACACATCACCGAACTCCGCTTCCACTTTGGACTTTTGAGTTTGGTTGTTAGGATTTTCTTTTATTGCTTTTTCTTCCTCTTTTAGTTCATTTATTTCTTCTTCTACCTTTTTCCAAACATCTTCTTTGCATTTCCAATCAAAGCCTATGCCTTTCGCCTTATCCTGTAGTCTGTACGCTTTAATCAATGACGGTAAAGTCTCGGGAACACCTGCAAAAGTTGAGCGGTTACCCTCCTTGAGTTTGATACGTTCCCAATTCTTTTCAACATCTTGGGCAGTTAAGTTGAGTTCTTTGTTAAATACGTGAGGATGGCGGCGTATCAGTTTCTCTGACAGGGAATTTAATACATCCGTTATATCAAACGCATCTTTTTCTTTGCCTATCAACGCATAGAAAACGACATGCATCATCACGTCCCCCAATTCTTTGCAAATCTCTTTGTCATTTTTGTCAAGTATAGCTTGAGAAAGTTCGTACAACTCCTCAATTGTCAGCGTTCTTAGCGTATCATTGGTTTGTGCGTGGTCCCAAGGGCATTCGTTTCTCACTTGTTCCATCAGCGAAAGCATCTTGTCAAACGCTAAAACCTCTTTTTTATGTTTTATTTCCTCCATTTCCATTTTCTTTTTAACCTTCAAGCGTTGTCAGTCTGCATCCAAGAGTTTGCAGTCTGCGCAATTTTTAGTGTATCCTGCTGTTTCATACATTTAAAATGCACGCGCGGACATTTTTTGTAGCCCAATTTGGAACAAGGACGGCATTTCAAATCCTTTATCTCAAATATATGGCTTTCACTCTCGCAATCTTTCGGCAAATATGGGTACATACCGAACTCAGGTACTGTATTACCCCAAACGCTTATGATGTTTTTCTTCCTTGCCGCCGCTATATGCATAAGACCTGTGTCCGCAGTGATTATTCCTTTGGAAGTATCAATCAGGGCAGCACTTTGCGTCAGTGAATATGCCCCGCAACCGTTGAAAACCCTTGAACCGATGGCATTCTCTACCTTATTCGCCTTGACTTTATCATTAATATCACCGAGCAATAGGATATTGCCGTCAATCTTTTCGCATATCGCTATCAAAATATCGGTAGGTATCTGCTTTGTTACGTGTTTAGCTCCGACAGCAACCGCAATGTATCCGTCCTGAAACGATAACGGCAAAGCGTCCGGCGAAATATAATCCTCTTCTTGCAAAAAGAAATCCAAACCTTTCGCATCACCAGTAACATCCAACCGTTTGACCGCCTCAAAATACCTATCTACTATATGTATATCGGGCATTACGTTCTTTTTTGTGCGGACATACCACCACTTTTTCAGATTTAGCTTATCAAAAGTGCCGTATGGTTTTCTTAGCGACAACAATATACGTTTTGAACGCAGGTTTTTATGCAAATCAACTATGAAATCAAAATTTTCCTTGCGCAATTCACCTATCAAAGTGTGCAATCCTATACCTTTATTATATATATGAATTTTGTCAATATACGGATTGTTTTCCAAAACAGAGATATTCTGCTGTTTGGTAAGGAAATGAATTTCGCAATCTGTGTATTTATTTTTCAAACACCGTACGACAGGAGTAGTAAGTACGATGTCCCCGATAGAAGAAAACCTTATAACAAGAATTTTCTTCAAGGGAGTATCATCTTCCGAATTATCGTTAATTTCTTCCATTTATTCAGTTTATTATTTTTTTGCAAAAGTACGAAGAATTTTTGAAATAGCAACAAATAATGCGATTTCATAAACTTATTTCGGCGAAAATTAAAAATTTTCACTAATTTTGCCTTTGTGAAAATACAAGAATTTTTGAAATATTTGAAACACAAAAGAAATTACTCTGATTTAACCGTCCAATCCTATGAATCGGACTTACTTCAATTTGAAAATTTCTTAGTCAAAGATGATAACGATTTTTCTGTTCTTCAAGATGATAATCTAATCTCCGTTAATGCCGTAAGAAGTTGGATTATGACTTTATCTGAACAAGGTATCTCTGCAAGAAGTATCAACAGAAAAATATCATCTTTAAAATCCTATTTCAAATGGTGTGAAATGTTTGACACGGAATTTAAAAACCCGATGCTGAAGATAATTCCGCCGAAAACAAAAAAACGAAAACTTGCCTCACTTTCCAATGATGACATATCTTCCTTGCTTTCTTTGCAACCGAATGCTAATAATTTTGATGACTTTCGCAACTTTCTCATAATAGAAATTCTTTATGCAACGGGTATTCGCCAAGCAGAGTTATTGAATATTGAAGAAAAGGATATTTCTTTTACAAACAAACAATTAAGAGTTCTTGGTAAAGGCAACAAAGAAAGAATTATTCCGATAGAAGAAAAATTAATTGACAGTATCACACAATTTATTGACCTAAAACGCCGTTATAATATCAAAGAAAGCCGACTTATAGTTTCTTCTACGGGGAAACCGATTAGTAAGTATCAGCTTTACAGTATTGTTCATAGACTTTTGGAAAATTATAATGTGTCTGAACGCTCTGCCCATATATTCCGCCATACTTGCGCAACACATTTGGTTGGTGAAGGGGCGGATATTGTTAATGTAAAGAATCTTTTGGGACATAGTTCTTTAAAAGCAACTGAGGTTTATACACATACAACTATCGAACAATTGAAAAGTGAATATAAAAAAAAGTATAAACAATAGAGTTGTAGGACTTATAAGTATTGTATCTCCTATAAAACTCATAAAACAATAATAAAAAAGGAGGAATATTATGGACGTAAAAATTAATGCAGTAAATTTCAAAGCTGACGAGAAATTGACAGGATTTGTAACTGAAAAAGTTTCAAAATTAGAAAGACATGCTTCAGGATTATTAGCAGCCGAAGTAACACTTAGCGTAGATAAACCGGAAAGTGCAAACAATAAGGTAGCAGATATCCGAATTGTCGTACGGGGCAATGATTTGTATGCTTCCAAACAAGCAAACAGTTTTGAAGAAGCCGTAATGCTCGCAATAGATGCATTGAAATCTCAGGTAGAGAAGTTTAAAGATAAATAGAATACGAAAAAGAGCTTGAAACCTTTTCAACTCAAAACCGTAAGTTTAAAATATGGGCTTACGGTTTTTCATTAGAATTTGTTATAACTTCACATTTTAATAATATAATCGGATATAAAGAAATGAAAACTTGGAGAAAATTTTTATTATTGCCTCTTGCTGTTATTTGTTTGGCATTTTGCGCGTGCAATGATGATGAAGACGAACATTATATTGCAAACAAAACGATTTCTTTTTCGGAAATGATGTCTATGTACGACATCGGCAACATTGAAAAAATAAAAATAATATGCAGAGGTGCAGGTTACGGAAAAGTAAAAGACACCTCAACTTATCAAAATCAAGTCTGCGTTTATCGTAAGTACGTAGAAAACACTTATTACGTGCTTTGCATATATTCCGTACGGGATTCTTTATATCAAATGAACCAATACATAATCCATAATGACAATTCGGAACTGATAAACCAATTTAAATCTTTATCCGATACAATAAACGGCAGTTACGGTAATAGTTTTCAAATATCTTCTTTGACTTATCTGGAAGGAAACTACTATCAAACCCAATGGGAAGATTTTCCATCTTATCAACTGTTCAGTTCAAAATTCAAGTCCTTGAATTCCTCCGACATAATCAACGCAGGATTGTACTACCTTATCAAATCCTTGCAACGTAATATAACATTGGAATACAAGAATAACCTTATAAACTTCTCCAACTATGGAGTTGATTTGATTGATAAAGGAGAAAAAATGATAAATATCCAGATTTCAGGGCCATCATACAGAAACGAATAATCGGCAAGTAGAGTCTTTGAAATAAGGTGCCGAATCAGTAAATTCTTTTTTGAAAAGAGTAAAATGTTTTCAGAAAACAATTTAGTGATTCGGCACTTTATTTTCAGTATTCATAAATTACTTATAATTAATCATTTCAAACAGTAGTTATATCATAAAAATAAGCTTTCTTTTGGTCATATAAAAAAAAATATTATACCTTTGCAAAACGAAAATTTAATAACTAACAAATAAAATATTAAACAAAATGGGATTATCACTTATCATTGGTTGCTCAGTAATCATTCCTTGTTATCTCATTCCGAAATATTGCGGTGAAAAGTCTTTGAAATCAAAATATCAAAGTCTAACAAAAGAGCAGGCAATCAATCTTCGGCATCAATATAGAGCCAAAGAGATAAAACTAAATATTATAGCAATAATATGGTGTGTCATTAGCCTAATATTTCTTTTCTCATCTCAAGAATTTTTAGACTTTTTCTTCTTTCCCTATCCTATACTACCGCTTTTATTTACATGCGTACTTCTTACTTTTCCTATATACTGCCGTGTTGTTAGCAAGGAGTTAAGCAAAAAGTACTTGGGAGGAATGGATTTGTAGTATTCTATATTATATAATAACAATTCAAAATAAAAAACAACGTCTTTAATAAGAATAGACGTTGTTTTGTTTTTATGATTTCAAATTTTAGTTTTCTAATTATACCCTTTGATTAATCCTCTGTCGGCACGTTCCATAAAGGTTGCAATAATGTTGGTATATTTATTCTGTTTGCGGGCTTTAATTTCCTCCAAAGCGCGCGTATATGTCAAACCTTTTTGAAAAACCGTACGGTAGATGTCTTGTATTTCGTTTATATCTTCCTGAGTGAAACCTCTGCGATGAAGACCTACCGAATTGATACCGCAATAAGACGCAGGCTGTTTGCCGACTTTGATGTAAGGCGGTACATCTTTGTCCAAAAGAGTTCCTCCTGAGGTAATAGCGTGCTGACCTACATGTACAAATTGATGAATAGCCGTAAGACCGCCCGTGATAACGAAATCCTCTATCTCTATATGCCCTGCCAATGTTGTATTGTTGGCAAGTACGCAGTTATTTCCCACAATACAATCGTGAGCTATATGAACGTATGCCATAATAAGATTGTTACTGCCGATTCTTGTCGTACCCCTTGCGGCAGTTCCTCTGTTGATGGTTACATATTCACGGATAGTATTGTTATCTCCTATTTCTACGGTGGTGTATTCTTCATCAAATTTCAAATCCTGAGGAATAGCGGCGATACTTGCGCCGGGGAATATTCTGCAATTCTTACCTATTCTCGCACCCGGGAATATTACCGCACCGCTTCCTATATAACAATTATCGCCTATTACAACGTCATTGTGGATTACGGCAAACGGTTCTATAGTTACGTTCTTTCCAACCTTAGCATCGGAACTTAGGTAATATAATTGATTATCCATTTTGTTTTATGCTTTAGTTACCATTGCCATCATAGTAGCCTCTACGCAGATTTTACTTCCTACGTATGCCGTTCCTTTCATCTGAATAACGCCACGGCGGATTGGTCCGATTTGTTGCAATTTCAACAAAAGGGTATCGCCTGGGACTACTTTATTGCGGAATTTCACTTCCTCAAATTTCATAAAGTAGGTATTATATTTCTCACCATCTTTGGCATCTTTCAAAACAAGCATACCTCCTGTCTGTCCCAAAGCTTCAACTACCAAAACTCCTGGCATAACTGGCTCTTCAGGGAAATGTCCGTTGAAGAAATCTTCATTACCCGTAACGTTCTTTAATCCAACAATGTAATCCTCGCCCACGTCAATGATTTTATCAATCAAAAGCATCGGGAAACGGTGAGGAAGTCTCTTGCGGATTTCCATAATGTCAAATACAGGTTCCTTATTCGGGTCATAAACAGGAACAGAATTCATTGTGTCCATATCTTTTTTAATTTGTTTCGCAAAATATGTGTTTGTCGTGTGTCCGGGACGCATAATAATAAAGTGTCCTTTGATGTTGGGACTTGCAAGTGAAATATCACCGATAAAATCCAGCAATTTATGTCTTGCAGGTTCGTTATGATACTGAAGTTTTATGGTATTGATAACTCCGTGTTCGGTTTTAACTTCGCTTTTGTCCTTATCAAAGAATTTAGCAATCCTTTCAGTTGTTTTTTCGTCCAAAGGCTTATCGGCAAATACGATTGCATTAGCCAAATCTCCGCCTTTAATCAAATTATTGTCCAATAAAAACGCTATTTCTGACAAAAAAACAAACGTACGACACGATGCAAAATCACTGTTAAACTCTTTAAGATTTTTTAATTCCGCCATCTGAGTACCAATCAAGTCAGAATTAAAATCAATTGTGGAAGTAACGCTGAAAGTTTCGCTCGGAACAGCCCAATATTCTGTCTTACCGTCTTCAGATGTGTAGTGAATCGGTTGTTTTATTTCCAAAAACTTTTTATCTACCGAAAGTTTTTTCACACCTGCCTTTTCAATCAACTCAACCCAATATTTAGCGCTGCCGTCCAAGATAGGAATTTCGGGACAATCCAATTCAATTTTCAGATTATCTATGCCGTTGGCACAAAGTGAAGCCATCAAATGTTCAATGGTGGAAACAGATGCTCCGTTCTCGCTTAAAGTGGTTCCTCTTGCCGTATCGGTTACATTTTCGGCTTTGGCATGAATGACAGGTGAGTTTTCAAGGTCTGTTCTTACGAAGAAAATACCTTCATTTTCGTTTGCGGGACAAAGAGTTACCTTGGCAATCTTACCGGTGTGCAATCCCCTGCCCTCTATACTTATTATATTATTTATAGTTTTCTGTTTCATCATATTAATTTGCAAAAGTACTGCTTTTTTCCCGTTTGGCAAAGATTTTGATGTAACTTTTTTCGTTTTAAGGCAAAAAAAACAATAAAAAATTCCTTTTAAATAAAAATAAATACATAAATTTGCAATTTAAAATAAGATAACAATATGAAAAAATCAATTTTAACCGCCGTATTTACACTGTTTGGTATAATTGCTTTCGCACAAGAACCTAAACAATGGGCTCCTGCATATTTTTCCAAGGATTATGTTGTCGTTGCAATCAATGCTCACACAACAGATTCTGAACTTCTGCAAATCAGAAAGAATATTCTGAAGTATTCCATGATACGTTTCACTAATTTTGACGTAATCCGTTCCGATGACGGCAGTATTTATTTTCTTTCGATGGAAGTTGATTGCCGTGACGGCTACAGTGGTAAGATTTCCCACGCATTCGAACCCGGAGATACGACATATTACGGTTTTGTAAGGGATTATTCATTAAATACATATAAGAAACCATTTTTTATCGGCAATCTTCTGTCGCCTTATTCGGGAATTAACCACGTAGAAGAGTATATCCAAGCCAAAAAAGAGGAAGAAACAGACGATAAATAGACTTTATCTAAAAATAAAGTGGGACTTTAATTTTGTAAAATAGGGGTTTAGGGCAAAGATATCTTCTTTTAAGATGTTGAGAGTTATACGGAATAGATAGATGTTTTAATATTATTTCAGATGAATTTATATTATATAAAGGAGGATTGATAAATATTAATAGGAATTCGGACTTTATTGACGTAATAGTAATCGGGAGTGCGTATAAAATACTTCTGAATTTAGACAAAATAAATTTAAAATATATGTTTGGAAATATTTATATTTGGTTGATTATAATAGCGGTTTTAATTGGAGTTGGGCAAGCAATAAGAGATCACCGTACGGAGCGTAAAATTAAGAAAAATCTTGTCAAGAAACAAGAACTTTCTTTGTTAAAGCAAAAGAGAAATGAATATTTTTCAAGTGAATGGATTAGGCGCGGATGTTCTGTATTTCAACAGGGAAGTTACCGTGAAGCATTGGCTCTTTTTAATAAGGAAATAGAAATAAATCCAGATAATTGGTATGCTCATAACTGGAAAGCATGTCTTTTTCGTGATTGCAATTACTTTAAAGAGGCTTTAGAGGAAGTTTCTATTGCTTTGAGCATAACAGAAAAAGAATGGACTTCATCTGATGTCGCTGATTGTTATGTATTAAGAGGAACTATTTTCAATATTCAAGATAATCCTGAATATAATCCTGAAAAAGCATTGATGGATTTACAACACTCTATAAAATTGAATCCTAATAATTATCATGCTTACAAAAATATAGGAACTTTATTTTTGGATATGAATGAAAATGATAAGGCTATGGATGCTTTTACTACGGCAATTGAGTTTTCTGACAATGAAGATATAAATTCCTGTTATGCTTGGTTAGGGGTTGTTTATTCAAATAAGGAGGAATGGCAAAAGGCGATAGATAATTTTAATAAATATTTATTAGACGACAGAACAGATGAAAGGTCTTTACAGGTAAGATTTTACCGTGCTAAAGCATTCGGAATGTTATGCAAGTTAGAGGAGGCAGCCAATGATGTTATTTTTATCTTATCTTTTGCAAGTAATAATGCAACAGACTATTTAATTAATAAATTCTTTACAAAAGAAAACTTCACTCTTTTGCTTAATAAGATGGAGAAAAAACTAAAAGAAAATCCTTATCACGAAAGATGGTATCTGAATATTGCAACTCTCTATGAACAAGTTTGTGATTGGAAGAATGCATTAAATTATTACTTAAAAGCGTTTGAATACGGTAAAAAACCATTTATAAGTGATGCTATTGCATATTGTTATAATTTAATTGGTAATTTGGAAAAATGGAGAGAGTATGCAGAATATTCTTTATCATTGTGCAATAGTGATAATTTTAGTTTTATTTATATTGAACAATTAGCACATTATTATCTTGCTGTCAAACAATACAATCGGGCTATCTATGAATACAGTAAGTGTATTGAGAGTTATCCAGATTTTCCTGATGCTTATTATGAAAGAGCTAATCTTGAGATGTTGATAATGAAGGATTATGATAATGCATTGAAAGATTATAATAAATTATTGGAATTACAAACTAATCCGTCAGCCTATACAGAAAGAGGTTTGTTGCATAAATATATGGGTAATGAAGATTTAGCAAAGCAAGATTTTCAAAAGGCAGTTGAGTTACAAGATAGTGATTTTATTTATATAGCCTATGTATATTTAGATGAAAGAGAAAAGGCTATAGACTGGATAAATAAAGGAATAGAGCAGAATGCATGTGGAGAGAAAAGAAGTTTGTATGCAGAATATCAAGCGGCAAAACTTTATTCTTTACTAAATGATACAGATAAAGCAATTCATTACCTCAAAATAGCCTTAAGTGCAGATTTTAGAATTAGATTAGTTGATTTACAATATAATAGAGTATTTGATAATATAAGAATTTCTGAAGAATTTAATGCAGTGGTGTCTGCTTACGAGAATAGACTGAATGAAATGAATGGAGTAAGAGAACCGATAGGATTTAAATTAAATTCAGACGGTTAATTAAAATGTCTGATATCATTAATGTTCAAGAGCAATCAATTTTTCTAAAACCGTTGTTTGAAAAGAAATTATTAAAGGGGGACTTTATTTCAACGAAGTCCCACTTTATTTTATCAATGTCCCACTTTATTCTGGCGAAGTGGGACTTTAATTTTGTGAAATCGTAAGGTCGTTCGGATATGTTAAATTTGATTGTTTTGGGTAGTATTTGTGATAAGAAAAGATAGTTGCTTTTGACGTTATTTTCTTTATTGTTCGACAACTTCTCTTCTTTCAATTTTGTAACTTTGCAGTGTTATTTACAACTACAATTTACAATGTAATATTACTAAAGATGACAAAAAAAATACATTAAAATTTTTGTAAGTAAAAAAAAAAGTTCTAAATTTGCAAACGGTTACAAAAAATTATGGACAAATTAAAAGAAAAAATTGGAGATTGGTTATTTGATATAGCAAAATATATCATAACAGCAGTTGTTGTTACTTCATTATTTCAGCAGTTTAATGAAGATAATGTATTAATTTATATAGTCGGAATATTAAGTGCATCGGTATTTTTTATCTCTGGTGCTTTAATGTTTGGCTTTAAAATAAAAAATAGGAGGAATGAAAAATGAGTGCTATCGGTGTTTTTTTGATGCTTGATTTGTTGGCATTGGGGATTGTCGTATTTTTTAAAATGCAAGACAAAAAACATTCAACACAAAATTAATTTGAATTTCAGAATTTACAAAGACACTTAAGAGATTGAGTGTCTTTTTTGTTTTAGGGGAGACTTAGTTCCTTTTTAATTTGGAGGCTTAATGGTCAAAAAGTAGGCTGAATTTGCGTTTTAGAGTGTCAATTGGTCAAAAAGTAGGCTGAGACATAGGCTAACTCAAAGAATATGAGCAATAAACGGAGCGTAGCGGAGGATATTGCTCATATTCTTTTGCGATGTATTTATCAATAAAAATACTACAGTGTTCCTTACTTAACCCACTATGGGAGTTAAGGTATGCTTTCAGATGTTTGAAGTATCCTTCTAAAGAGTTATTTGTATTAGGAATATTAAGG
>JAFVBA010000012.1 GCA_017480245.1 Bacteroidales bacterium
AAACGGTTTTCTGTCCTTATCATATATAACAATGTCATAACGTTTGCGTAATTGGCCGACATCAATCTGTGCCTCCAAAGAAAAACGCGTCAAAGGATAATGAAACTCATCATTCAATAAAAAAACGGTATGTTGCCTTACTTCTTCTTCAGGAGTGCTGGCAACATACTTGCGTCTTATTCTACAATATATTTGAAATTTTGAAAGTATTTTGTGAATAAATACAAAATAAAATTTGCAATAAGTAATAAAATTCGTAATTTTGCATTATGATATTATAAAACTATAATTGCAACTATGGAATTTTACGATACTATAAAAGATTTGATTTGGGAAGAGGTTACAAAGAGCGTTTATGATAAGACTGACGCAGATGTCCGCAAGGCATTGGGAAAAGAAAACCTCACAATAGAAGATTTTAAAGCGCTTATCTCACCTGCAGCCGAGAAATATTTGGAACAAATGGCTGTGATGTCAAGACGTATCACTCAAAAGCGATTCGGAAAGGTTATGCAGTTCTATATTCCGATGTATCTCTCAAATGAGTGCAGTAATCATTGTATTTATTGCGGTTTTAATCATAATAACGACATCGCAAGGAAGACTTTGACAGACGAGGAGATACTTGAGGAAATCAAGGTTATAAAATCCATGGGTTATGACAATGTTCTGTTGCTTACGGGGGAGTTTCCGCGTTTGGTAGGGGCGGATTATATTGAGCATGCCATAAAACTTTGCCGTCAATACTTTTCTGCAATCAACCTTGAGGTATATCCGATGAAGACGGAGGAATACAAGCGTATGGCGGACGCAGGTTGCAATTCTGTTTATATTTATCAAGAGACTTATAACGAAAAACGCTACAAAGTTTATCACCCTAAAGGAATGAAAAGCAATTATTATCACCGTCTTTCCACACCTGAACGTATTGCACAGGCTGGAATGCACCGTGTTGGTATGGGTGCGTTGATCGGATTGGAAGATTGGCGTACGGAAATGGTATATTTGGCTATGCACTTAAGATTTATGACCAAGAACTATTGGCAAACGAAATACAGTTTGTCATTTCCGCGTATGCGTCCCGCAGCAGGAGGCTACCAACCTAATTTCTTGATGAGTGAAAAGCAGTTTGCACAGGCTTTGTGGGCATTCCGTATCTTTGATAACGATATTGAGATAAGTATGTCCACAAGAGAAACGCGTAACATGCGCGACCACTTCGTTACCTTGGGAGTTACATCCATTAGTGCAGGCTCTCACACTGACCCAGGAGGATATGCACACCCTGATACCGAATTAGAGCAGTTCCATATCAATGATGACAGAGATGTTAAGGCAATGGAAGAAATGGTAAGGGAACAAGGTTATGACGTTATCTACAAAGATTGGGACAGAGGGTTGAATTAGGAAGAAATGAAGTTATTTGTATTTTTGCAAATGATAAATAATCTTAATCTCATATGAAAACACTATGAAATTGCGGGGATTTCTTATAACGGTGAGTGATATTGATAAAGCAAAACAGTTTTATCAAGATTTGTTCGGGCTAAAGATTTTGGCAGATTACGATGGCAATGTCGTAATGTCTGAAGGCTTGTTTTTACAAGATAAAAAGATTTGGCAGAAATTTATAAACAAAGAGATAATATCTGAAAGTAATTCCAGTGAATTGTATTTTGAACAAACGGATTTGGCAAGTTTTATTCATAAATTGGAAAATCTTTATCCGCAAATCAAATATGTAAATAAACTAATGACACATTCATGGGGACAACAGGTAATACGTTTTTATGATTTGGACGGAAATCTAATTGAAGTCGGAACTCCGATGTTATAATTTCCTCTTTGCAATCAAATTCTTTCGATTCGCCTAAACAAAATCTCAGTTCTATTAACCGATTTGCTGCATTAAATAAAGGTTATGGTATATTCCTTTTTTGTTGTATAGTTCCGTGTGAGTGCCTTGCTCTTTTATCCCGCCGTCTTGCAAAACAATTATCTTGTCAGCATTAACTACCGTACTCAAACGGTGTGCGATTATTATGGTAGTGCGGTTCTTGGAAATATTATCCAATGCCGACTGAACCTTCCGTTCACTTTCGGTGTCAAGAGCCGATGTCGCTTCGTCCAAAATAAGAATAGGCGAATTTTTAAGCACAGCCCTTGCAATAGATATTCGTTGCTTTTGTCCGCCGCTTAGCATCTCGCCCTTGTCACCTATATTGGTTTCAAAACCTTGCGGTAAGGATTCTATAAATTCAGTTGCGTTTGCAGTCATTGCGGCATTTTTTATTTCCTCTTGCGAATAGTTGCCGCCGAAAGCAATATTGTTTGTAACCGTATCATTAAACAATACCGTTTCTTGAGTAACTACGGCAATATTTTTGCGTATCTCTTCGCCTTTAAGGTCATTTATTGAAACGTCATCAAATAATATATCGCCTTGATTGGGTTTTAATTGGTAGAATTTCTCTATCAAATCGGTCATTGTAGTTTTGCCGCTTCCCGATGCACCAACTATTGCGGTGGTTTTGCCTTTCTCAAATGTGAAATTGATATTCTTCAAAACCTCTTGCCCGTCCGTATAAGCGAAATTAACATTTTTGAACGTTATTCCGCTTTTCAATTCAAGGAAAGGCTTTGATATTTTGGGGTCTTCAATAATGTTTTTGCTGTCTGTTATTTCCGTTATTCTGTTAAGCGCAGCCGTTCCTTTCTTAAGGTTATAATAGGCAGTGGATGCGTCTTTGGCAGGTTTGATAATAAGGATAAACAAAATCAAATAAACAATAAACATTGTACTGCTCAATCCCGTTCCTGCAACAACCTTATACGACCCGATAAGAAGCAAAACTGCAACGACAATTGAAGAAAAAACTTCACTTTGAGGCGATGCCAAATCAACGCGGCGATAAACACTCGTTCTTAGTTTTGAATATTCTTTATTGACTTTATCAAACCTTCCGTTCATAAACCCGATTGCCGAAAGGGCTTTAACAATCCGTATTCCGCCGAGAGTTTCCTCAATATTAGCAATCAATCTTGCATTGACGTCCTGCATTTTCCTTGCCGAGCGGCGTAACTTGCGCGAAAGCATTGACGTTAATGCAACAACCAAAGGGAATAACAGCAAAGCAATAAGCGTCAATAGGGCATCAATATAAAATAACATTGCCAAATACAGCAATACCACAACTGCGGAATTGATTAAGGTTTGAATGGATTTAAGTATCGTTTCTTCAAACTCCACAATGTCGGAAGAGAACCGCGAAAGCAAATCCCCCTTTTTGTATTTCACCATAAAAGATAGGTCTTGCGTTGAGAATTTTTCAAACAATGACGTCCTTATATCGCGGATAATATAATTGCGTGTGCGTCCTATCTGATATTGACTTAACCACGTAAAAACATCTTTAAGAAAATATATAAGAACAAGAACTATGGTAAAATACACAAGTGCTTTCTTTTTGCCGAATTCAAGAAAGAAATTATAAACATTGCTTAATAATTTATCCAAATCGGAAGACGAAGCGGTTATTTCGCTGCTTGTCCCGAAAAGGACTTGTAAGAAATTATTTAATGACAATATTGAACTGACGGAAAATACACTCATCAAAATAACGAGCAGTAAATACAAAACATATTGTGATTTGTATTTACCCGCCGTGTGTTTAATAAAGTCTTTCTCCGTCTTTGTCATTTTAGTTTTTGATTAGGTAAAAATAAAGTGGCACTTCGCTAAATTCTTTCTTGAAATTAGTAAAATAATTTCAGAAAAGAATTTAACGAAACGGCACCTTATTTAAATTATTCATTTTCAGGATATATTCCTATGTAGTTTTGAGGAGTTATTTTGCGCATTCTATCTTTGATTTCCTCGCTTACGTCCAATGTTTCAATAAATTCTTTTATTGAATCCTTAGTTATATGGGCGTTTGTGCGTGTTAAAGCTTTCAAAGTTTCGTATGCGTTAGGGTAATCTATACTTCTCAAGATTGTTTGCAAGGCTTCGGCTACTACTGCCCAGTTATTTTCCAAATCTTCATTGACTTTGTCGGCGTTAAGTATCAATTTGCCGATACCTTTCTTAATAGAAGCCAACGCAATCATAATATGAGCAATAGGAACTCCTATGTTACGACTTACAGTTGAGTCGGTAAGGTCGCGTTGCATACGGGAAATAGGTAGTTTCATAGAAAGGTGGGTAAGAATTGCGTTTGCCATACCGAGATTTCCCTCTGCATTTTCAAAATCAATAGGATTAACTTTGTGAGGCATAGCGGAAGAACCTACTTCTCCCTCTTTAATCTTTTGTTTGAAGTATTCCATGGAAATATACATCCAAATATCACGGCAAAAGTCAATAAGAATGGTATTAATACGCCTCAAATTGTCAAAATATGCCGCCATATTGTCGTAATTTTCTATCTGGGTGGTATAAAGTGAGCGTTCCAAACCCAAAGATGCCACAAACTCATCGCCGAATTTAATCCAATCATACTGAGGAAAGGCAACGTTGTGAGCATTATAGTTTCCAGTTGCGCCACCGAACTTAGCGTTGAAAGGAATCATAGCAAAATAAGCCAATTGTTGTTCCAAACGGTAAGCAAACACCTTAAACTCTTTACCAAGTGAAGTAGGAGATGCAGGTTGTCCGTGAGTATGGGCAAGCATCGGGATTTGTTTCCATTCTTCTGCCCTTCCGTTAATCAAATCAATGATTTCATTTAACAGAGGAAGCAATACGTCTTCGTTGCAATCCTTAATACTCAACGGAACAGAAGTATTATTTATATCCTGTGAAGTCAATCCGAAATGAATATACTCTTTATGGGCGGAAAGTCCCATCTTGTCAAACTGTTCTTTGATAAAATATTCAACAGCTTTAACATCGTGGTTGGTAATCTTCTCAATGTCTTTGATTCTTTTGGCATCGTCCAAAGAAAAATTGCAGTAAATATCGCGTAATTTCTCAAAATTGTTTTTATCAAAGTCTTTCAAAGCGTCTAACGGAATATTGCAAAGAGCAATAAAGTATTCTATTTCCACTTTTACGCGGTAATTTATCAAAGCACGCTCGGAAAAATAGTTTTCCAACACCTCAACTTTATTTCTGTACCTTCCGTCAATCGGAGATATTGCATTCAAGATTTCCATTGTTATTTTATTTTTATCTGTTTATATTCTGTTGTTTTAATGTGCCGTAATATTTTCAATATGTCAAATATTCGATATGAAAAATCAAATATTCTAAAACATACTGTTCATCAAACGGCCGGATTCTACCAAATCTATTAAATATTTATTAGAAAGCGCTTTTTTAAGTCCGTTTAAATGTTTTTGATGATGCAAATCGCTGCCTACTAAATCCACCAAATCATTTTTAATCAACTTTTGGGCAAACTTCTGTGTCGCTCTGTTGTAAAAACCTACTAATGAAAGAATGTTTATTTGGAAAAGCAGTCCGCTGTCATGTAAATATTCGACAGTATCTGGCTCATCACGCAAATAAAGATAACGTTCTGGATGTGCAAGAATCAAATTATAACCAGCCGATTGCAAATCAAAAACCAAATCTTTTATATCCAATGGCATAGCTGTAAAAGGAAACTCTATCAATAGGTATTTACTTTTGCCGAAACTCTTTAATGTTCCCCTGCGAAGACATCTGAAAAAACTATCATCAATAGTATGTTCTGCGCCAACCTCTAATTTTATATCAACTCCTTTCTTCTGCAAAAAAGATTGCAATTCTTCCAATCTGGAATCAAATTGCCGTGTATCATTTTCAAAAGAACCTGAACGTACATGGGGAGTTATAACCAATTTTTTGTAACCCAATCCCGCCATTCCCCTTATTAAGTCCAATGATTCTTTAATATTAACAGCTCCGTCGTCAATTCCAGGAATTAAATGCGAATGTATATCCGTATGCAACTCACTTAAATCCGCTAATCTCTTATTTCCGAATAACCATCCCATCGTTGTATATCATTTTTTCAATTGTTTAATCGTTTCTTCCGGATTTTCGGACGCAAACACCGCACTTCCTGCTACCAACACGTCCGCTCCGACTTCGTAAAGCAAATGGGAATTTTGCGGATTCACTCCTCCGTCTATTTCTATCAAGGTTTGCAAACCTTTTTCCTCTATCATTTGCTTTAATGTATGTATCTTATTGTATGTATTCTCTATAAATTTCTGTCCTCCGAAACCAGGATTGACGCTCATCAGTAAAACCATATCGCAAAGCGGCAAAATATCCTGTAAAAGTATAACCGGAGTGTGAGGATTTAAGGCGACGGCTGGACGCATTCCCAAATCTTTGATTGCAGACAGGCTTCTGTGTAAATGTCTGCACGCTTCGTAATGAACACTTAAGATATCCGCTCCGCAATTCTTAAAATCTTGAAAATATCTGTCGGGGTCTTCAATCATAAGATGGACGTCAAGAGGTTGTTTTGCGTGCTTTTTGATATGTTTTATCACAGGCTGCCCGAAAGATATGTTCGGAACGAATTTTCCGTCCATAACATCAACATGAACCCAATCATTTTCGCTTTGATTAAGCATTTCTATTTCTTCTTTCAACCTGCCGAAATCAGCACTTAACAACGAAGCGGCTACCATTCTCATTTTACCGTAATATTTATTATTAACGTTTATAGTTCTTTATTTAAGGAATTGCAAAAATACAAAAAAATCTTATTCTTATGAAGATTCGCCGATTTTTTATTAGAATTTTAGCGTCTTTTCTTCTGTTTGGTTTCTTTCTTTTTAGTTTTCTTTACGCGTTCCTGCAAAAACAAATCCTTATAATCAACAAATATTTCTTTGCCTCTTATTCTTCTGCCGTTCAATGCGTCAATTACATCTTCGGCTCCATCATCTGACACTTCTATATATGTATAATCATTATTTATATCTATCTTTCCGATTTCAATACGCTTTGACGGAGTGTATTCATTTATCATTCCTATCAACCTTTGCGGAACAATCTTATCCTTGTAGCCTACAGTTATACACAAAGTGGCAAAATGTTCTTTATTGAAATCTCTTTGACGAGAGGATTTTCCTTTAAGTTTTGCTCTTTGCTTATCTTCACGCCTTTGTTTTTCATTTTCTGCCGCTTCATCTACATTTAAATCGGGTGCATCCTTATAATATTTCAACAACTCCTCAAATTCCAACGAAACAAAGTGTTTTATCAAATCTTCCCTGCTGAGCCACGAAAGTTTCTTGGTTATTTCAGGAATAAATGCATCAATTTCATCGTTGGAAGTATCCACATTCTCCACACGGTTGATAAGATTAAACAATTGTTTCTTGCAAACGTCTTTCGCAGTCGGGATTTGGGCTTGCTGAAATGACTTCTTAAGAATATTTTCCAACGCCTTGATACGTTTTTTCTGCTTAAGGTTAATTATAGCAATGGAAATACCTTGTTTATCCGCCCTGCCTGTTCGCCCACTACGATGAACGTACTGCTCCAATTCGTCAGGAAGTTCGTAATTGATGACATGAGTTAAATTATTTACGTCCAAACCGCGTGCAGCAACGTCAGTAGCAACTAAAAGTTGAATATTACGCAGACGGAATCTGCTCATAACATGGTCTCTTTGCGCTTGGGACAAATCACCGTGCAAACTGTCGGCATTATATCCGTCTTTGATAAGCATATCCGCCACTTCCTGCGTTTGAACTTTGGTACGACAAAAAACAATAGCGTAAATATCGGGATAATAGTCCGCAATACGTTTCAAAGCCAAGTATCTATCTTTTTGATGTACCAAATAATAAAAATGTTTTACGTTTTCCGAACCTTGATTTCTCTGTCCGATTTGTATTTTGACGGGATTGTCAATATAATTCTCCGCAATCTGCTCCACTTCCCTCGGCATAGTGGCGGAAAACATATAGATATTTTTCTCTTGCGGCGTGCGGACGAAAATATTATCCAAATCCTCTTTAAAACCCATGTTAAGCATTTCGTCAGCCTCGTCCAAAACAAGATATTTCAACTCCCCGAGTTTTACTTTCTTCCTATCAAGCAAATCTATCAACCTACCGGGAGTTGCAACGATGATGTCAGCACCTTTTTTCAACTCTTTAATCTGCTGCTCTATCGAGGCGCCGCCATAAACGGGTACAATCTTAATTTGAGGTAAGTATTTAGCAAATTTTTTGCAGTCGTTGGCAATCTGAATACACAATTCACGGGTCGGAGCAATGATTAAAGCCGAAGTCTGATGTAGTATTGAGGATGTAGTATGTAGCATATCTTTCTTATCATCAGTTTTATATGCTACATTATCCGTACTACATGCTATATTATTTAGTATCGGCAGACCGAATGCGGCAGTTTTGCCTGTTCCAGTCTGAGCTAAAGCAACTAAATTTATATCATTGTAAAGTATATGCGGAATTGCTTGCTCCTGTACGGGCATACAATTTACAAAACCTAAATCCTGCACTGCCTGTAATATATTCGGATGCAATCCTAACTCCTCAAATGTCATCTTTCTTAAATTTTAATATTTTACTTTCCGTCAATGGTTACCGTTCTGTTCAAAGAGAATTCAAATCTCCCTTTTTTAGTCGATTTTTTCTCAGATGAAGCCGATTTTTTCAATTCTCCGTCTTCTTTACCTCCCAATCCAACTGCTCCGAAGTAAAAAAGTTTGCCTTTATTTTTCTTAGTACGTCTCGTATTTTCGTAAAAGAACCACCATTTCCCGTTTTCATCTATATACCACCGCAATACCGAACCTAAACGCGTATCTCCAGTACCATAATTATGAGTTGCGATGTCTGTTCTTGTATCATATGGAGTTTTTACCTGAATTATGTCGGCGCTGTAATTATTTATATAAGTTGCATTCCAACGTGGATTTCTCAATCCCGAATAAAACCACCGCCTTAAATACATAGGCATATTGGGTTTGTAGTCCTTGGGAACTCCTCCTGTAACAAGAGGGTCATCAGTATCCCCATAGAGCCACAGATTATAATAGAAAAGTCCAAAATAATCTTTCAAATCGTCCTTACTAATCACACCGTTTTTGATATCATTACCAACATTTTCAATATTATCCAAGTTGTGAAGCTTATAAAACTCTTCCAAACTCTGAGTAATCTTCTTCTTATTCCAATAATATCCTATATAACCAAACGGAGCCGTAACCTGAGAATAAACAGTCTTGACAAGTAGGGAAGTATATCTCACATAGCAATCAATTTTCTCAATTCTGAACGATTTATCCGCCGTAAAATCCTCATATAATACTCTGAGCATATTGTCTTTATAATCCCAATCATCATAGTCCGCTTCAGTCTTTTGTGCCTGCACAATCAAACCGAATAATAAAAACACAATAATAGACAACCTTTTCATAACGCTACATTATAATAATATCATTACAACCATTATTTTTTACACCGCATTTTCAAAATACTGCCAAAGACTATCCGAAGGACACGGAGCAGTGATTGTTAATTTCTCTTTACTTACGGGATGGATAAATTCGACTTGCCGAGCGTGCAGACTAATGGAGGCAATCTTGTTGCTACGACCGAATCCGTATTTCAAATCTCCTTTAATAGGACAGCCGATATTTGCCAACTGCAAGCGGATTTGATGATGTCTTCCCGTAGCGAGATTAATCTCCAACAGATTATAAAAATCGCTTCTTGCAATTACTTTGTACGACAGTTCTGCATACAGACCGTGATTGACGTCTTTTGTAATGTAAGACTTATTGTTTTTCTCGTTTCTGAGGATATAATTTTTGAGTGTGCCGCTTTCTTTGGGCGGATTGTTACGGGTTATCGCCCAATACGTTTTTTTTATCTCTCTGTTCTTAATCATTTGATTAAGTCTTGAGAGAGCTTTGGAAGTTTTTGCGAATATTACGGCACCGCTTACAGGTCTGTCTAATCGATGAACAACTCCTATAAACACGTTACCGGGTTTATTATACTTTATTTTAAGATATTGTTTAAGTATATCATCAAGGCTTTCGTCGCCCGTTTTATCTCCATGTACAATTTGGGAATTCTTCTTATTTACGACAATAATATGATTGTCTTCATACAAGATTTGCTTCTCTATATCATTTAAAACAATGTCATTTATAGTTTCCATACCTTTTTGCATTAGTTGTAAAATTATAAGAAATAACTACTCTTTTGTGTGTTTATTTAAACACAAGAAATTCTTTTAAGTAGTTTTGGTTAAAATAAAGTGTTTTTTATTTTATTAAAAACGTCAAGTGATTTCACAGTAAAGACGTTTTAATTTTCTGTAATACCTCAGTACTTTGTAGAATCTTTACAATGTTGCAATAACACTCTGTGCTGCTCGGACTTTATCCTCAATTTCAACATGCACTTCGCTGTCCAACGGAATAAGCAAATCAACGCGCGAACCGAATTTGATAAATCCCAACTCCTGCCCTTGTTTTATCGTTTCGCCTTCCTTTGCGTAACAAACGATTCGGCGTGCCAACGCTCCGGCTATCTGGCGCACCAAAACCTTTTTACCGCTTTCGTGTTCAATACAAACACTCGTACGCTCGTTAAGGAAAGATGATTTGGGGTTACGCGCATAAAGTTTCTTGCCGTCATAATATTTTTGATAGACTACACGTCCCGAAATCGGGTAACGGTTTACATGCACGTTGTTCGGCGACATAAAGGTAGAGATTTGCAGACAGTTGCATTTAAGGTATTCGTTTTCAAAAACTTGTTCCACAACGACGATAGTACCGTCTGCTGATGCCAATACTTTATTGGGATTGTCCAGCAGTTCTCGGTTAGGTATGCGGAAAAAACGTATTATGAAAAAACTTAAAGCAAATACCATAAATTCCAACAGCCATTTAACCCAACCGTTTGCGAATATCATAATAACGCAAGTCAGTATCACAAAACAAATAAGCGTGATAAACGAAATTTTGTAACCTTCTTTGTGAATATACATTGTATTTAGATTTTTGATATTAAATATTTGACTTTGGATTTGTTATCAGCAAAATAGATTTAGATATAACCACACGGCAGGAAGCACTAACAGAAGAATATCAAACCTATCCAGTATTCCGCCATGCCCCGGTAATATGTTACCACTGTCTTTTACGCCGACCTGACGCTTAAACATACTTTCAACTAAGTCTCCGAATGTACCGATAACACTTGTGATTACGGCGATAACGATAAAATCAATTACGGAAAGAGCATCTGAGAAATGCGAAACGATTATTGCGGCGATGATTGTAAATAAAAATCCGCCAACCCAACCTTCCCATGTTTTTTTAGGAGATATGCGTTCAAAGAGTTTGTGCTTTCCGAATTTCATTCCCGTTAAGTACGCAAAAGTATCATTACACCATGCAAAGATAAATACACTCATCAGTATCATTGGTGAAAACTTGCCGTCTGTTTTAATTATCATATTGGTTAATGCAAGTGGTACGACAACATAAATAATTCCCATCAAAGTGTAAGCAATATTGGTGAAAGGGTTTTCGCTTTTGCGGTAAAGTTCATTAATAAATATAAGAAGAATATCTAAAATAGCAAAGCACGTAACAACTTTGGCACTTTGAAATTCACACTCGGATATGAGTAAAACGCAGGCGTAAGTAAAAAGACAAAGTCCCATTGCAGTGATTTTATTTGCCATTATGTTTTTTTTGCCTGCTATATTGTAAAATTCCCACAAACCTATTATGGCAATAATTAAGAAATAAACGGCAGTAATTATCGGGTGAATGAATATTGCCGCTATTACACTCAAAACATATATTGCGCCTGTGATTGCACGTTTTAATAAATTATTCATCAACTACAAAAATATAAAGTTCTTTAATCTCTTCTTCAATAAGTTTTCCCGATTTGATGGAAAGTACCCATTCGGGCGGAGTTTCGGGTAACATATTAAGTATTTGTTTATAGGAAGTGTAGATTTGCGATGCCATGGCAATGACAATCATTATCTGCGGAAAATGAACGAGTGTTGTACCCGCCCCTTGCGCTGAGGTTATGATTATACTGCCTGTCGGGGCAACTATTCCCTGACATAAGGAAATACCTACATTTACTGTCGGGTCGGCAAGTGTTGAATTTAGTCCGTTTGCTTGTAAATACGTTTGCAAATTAGAAGAATAGGCATTGTATCCGCTCCATTTTCTGTAGGCAGCAAGATTGGACAGGTTTATAAATAATTCCGCCTCGTTCTGACAATAAACGAAACGGCCGCCGTCCAAAGAGAGTTTTTCGGCAAATACCATCACGGGGTCATCATTGCAAGGAGCAAAAATCTCTTCGTGAGTTTCCGTGGTACTTACGTGTTTGTCGCTGTTGAGAAGTGAGCTCCTCAGCAGTTTTAGAATTTTCTCTTTTTCGGACGAGTTTTTCATTTCGTTATCTGCAAATGTTAATTTTCCTTAACGTCACTTCCTTTTACTGAAGTGGGACTTTATTTCAGTGAAGTCCAACTTTATTTTACTAAAGTCCAACTTCAGTAAAGCGAAAATATATTTAATCTTTTTCTTCGGAAACTACGTTGTATTCAATATTGTCTTCCGAAGTGGAAGTAACCTCCGTGGTGTTGTTTTCCGTATTCGGAGTAACCATATCTTTGATACCCTCAATGCTGTCTTCCCATTGACGCGGTCCGAATATCTCTTCAACATCCTCGCGGAAGATAACCTCGCGGTCAATCAATATCTTGGCAAGTTTATCCAATTTTTCACGGTTGTCAAGTAAGATTTGTTTTGCCTGAACGTATATTTCCTCAATCAAATCATGCACTCTGGTGTCAATAAGTTCCGCCGTTTTTTCACTATAAGGCTTTCCGAAAGAATATTCCCTCTCTGGAGAAGAATCATAATAGGAAAGGTTGCCTATTTTTTCGTCCAAGCCATAATAAGTTACCATACTGACAGCCATTTTGGTGGCGCGTTCCAAATCATTCAATGCTCCCGTGGAAACTTCTTCGAAAACAATCTCCTCACTTGCACGTCCGCCGAGCAAAGAAATCATCTGGTCAATCAGTTGAGACTTGGTTGTAATCTGTCTTTCCTCGGGAACATACCAAGCAGCGCCCAAAGCCTGACCTCTCGGCACAATGGTAACTTTAATAAGCGGATTGGCAAATTCCCTTAACCAACTTACAGCCGCATGTCCAGCCTCGTGGTAAGCAATACGTTCTTTCTCTTTGACGGATATGATTTTGCTTTTCTTTTCCATACCTCCGACAATGCGGTCTATGGCATCAAGAAAATCCTGTCTTGTTATAACTTCGTGATTATGCCTTGCGGCAACCAAAGCAGCCTCATTACAAATATTTGCAATGTCCGCACCCGAAAATCCAGGCGTTTGCTTAGCCAAAAATTCCACATTGACTTCGTCAGTTTTGAATTTAAGGTTTTTCATATGCACGTCAAAGATTGCTTTTCGCTCTTTAACGCCAGGAAGTTCTACATAAATCTGCCTATCAAACCTTCCTGCGCGCAGAAGTGCAGGGTCAAGAATTTCCGCTCTGTTGGTAGCGGCAAGAATTATAACTCCGGCATTTGTAGAAAAGCCGTCCATCTCGGTTAATAACTGATTAAGGGTATTTTCCCGCTCGTCATTGGCTCCGCTTGCCAACGTTTTGCCTCTTGCACGCCCGATAGCGTCAATTTCATCGATAAAAATAATACAAGGTGCCTTACTCTTGGCATTAGCGAACAAATCCCTGACACGTGATGCCCCGACACCGACAAACATTTCCACAAAATCACTTCCGCTCATAGAGAAGAAAGGAACTTTTGCCTCACCTGCAACGGCTTTTGCCAAAAGAGTTTTTCCAGTTCCTGGAGGACCGACCAAAAGTGCGCCTTTAGGAATTTTTCCTCCCAATTTGGTATATTTATCGGGGTTTTTAAGAAAATCAACTATCTCCATAATCTCCACTTTTGCCTCTTCCAAACCTGCAACATCGGCAAAAGTAATATCAACATTCTTTCCTTTTTCGTAAAGTTTCGCTCTAGATTTGCCAACACCGAACAGACTGCCTAAACCGCCCATGCCTGCTCCGCCTGCACTTCTGCCCATCATACGGAAGAATAAAACCCAAATCAAAATAATGAATATAGTGGAAATCAACCACCCCGAACTTTCACCCAACCAATTGGTGCGTTTCTCACTTATGACATTGATACGATTATTGGCAATAATCTCTTGTTTTTGTAAGTCCGTAAGACCTTTATCTGTCGTATCCTGAGTTATCCATTGGTTTTCGATAGTTTGCAATTGATTTCTGAAATCGTCATAATTGACAAAATTGTACAAATACTTAGCGTCCAAATTGCTAAGGTCGGTTTTGTTTTCGGAAAACATACCGCCGTCAGTTTTAAACAAGTCATTGTATATCGTATCGCGGCGGATAGCGTCCGTATTGATGGAAATCTCGGCAAATTGTTGATTGACAACAACGATTTTATTGTAATCGTGTTGCAGAATTACCTTTTGCAATTTGTCCCAATTTACTTCCTTATCCACTTTGGAGGTTTTACCGCCCGTTTGCCACAAAATTAAAATTACTGCAAACGTAATAAAGTAAATCCATGAGATATTGAATTTAGGTTTATTTGAATTATTTCCCGTAGGATTGACCTTAAATTCTTTTTTCTTGTTATCAGCCATAGTTTATTCGTTAATATTTGGATAATGAGTTTGTCTAATGTCTTTCCACATACTTTCAATATTGTAAAATTCCCTTGTATCAGGCAGGAATATATGAACAATTACGTCAAAGTAGTCTAAAAGAACCCAACTGCAGTTTTGCAATCCCTCTTCTTTAGTTGGTTTGATGTCAATTTCCTCTTTAATTTTCTTTCTTATATGTTCCACCAAAGCATCTGCATGAGAAGGTGAATTGGCAGTGCAAATCACATAAAAATCAAATAAAGAACCTTTCACACCGTCAAAATCTATCAGCGTAATGTCCTTTCCTATCTTGTCCTGTATTGCCTTTACCGCAATCTTTGCAAGTAATTCGGCAGCCTTTCTGTCTTTAGTCATATTTATTAATTATAATCAAGTTGCAAAGATACAATTTTTTTATTAATATAAACATATAACTATATTTTTTCATAAGAATATTTTGAAAAAAGAAGAATACTTTTTTGAAATACCAGGAAAACATTTATTGAGATATAATTCTTTGTAACTTTATCTCGGTTATTTATAAATAAAACAAAAAGTACAGGTAAAATACCTGCACCTTTTCTTTTTAACTCTTGCTTTATTTGTCAGTAGATTGAATTTGCTGTTATTCAACTACGAATTTGCCTGACGTATTGCCGTAACGGTAGATATAAAAACCCTTTTTGTAGTTGGATGTGTTTATTTTAACTTGTTTTTGTGACGGGTTAAGCAAGTAATTAGCAACGACACGTCCGTTAATATCCACAATCTGCATTTCTTGCATCTGTCCTTGGATATCATATTCCAAAGTGACAGACTGTCTTGCAGGGTTAGGATAAAGTTTTGATGGATTTTGCTGTTGAACAGGAGATGTTGCACTTGAGTTTATACTATTATAAATTAAAATTTTAGTATAGGAATAATCATCTCCATCCATTGTATATTTAAAACATTTTACAACAAGTTTATTTCCAATAATGTACGGTTATCTTCTCACATCAACTTCAGTATTGGACTCAACAGATAGATTAAATTCGTATAACAAATCGCCATCTTCATTATAAAGTCCGTCTATTGTATAGTCAGAGTAAGATACGCTTCCATTTTCGTCTTCAGTTCGGATGCTATAACCTCCTGCAACTAAAAATTCATATTTATTATTGCTTGTAAAGATACCTTTAGTTAAACAATAAACGCGTAAGTGTTTATTACGAATATTAGGAATATCCGGAAAGAATGAAACTGTTTTTATGCAATCAAAATCTGAATTGTATATTTTTAGAATTCCGTTATCTGTTGAATATGATATACCTTGACAATATTGAGCAGATATAAGATATTCATCGTCTATCGTAAGTATATCTTCTTCGTCCCATTGATTTTGAGCAAAAGAATTACTGCGGCCAACAAACACCATTGCAACAAGAGTTAAAAGTTTAATTGTTCTTCTGAACATAATTGTTTTTGCTTTGTTATCCCATCAAGCCCCTCGGTTTTGTGATGTAATCACCTTGAATTTTGTTTTGATTGCATCGGATTAATAAATTGTTTTTAACTAACTGGACATAAAAAGAAGTGAGCCTCTTGTTCTTATCCGCCGTCCGAGGTTCTCGACTACCTAACAACCAAATAAGTAAAGCCCACAGATGAACACCATGAGCATTTACAACCTTACTTACTTGGGGTTTTGTCAGAAGTGTCGAGATTCGGACGACCCAAAAATAAAGCGTAACGCCTTTAATATGTCAAAGGATTGACTTGCGTTGCCAATCACATTTGCAAAAATACAAAGAAATTTTGAATCACCAATATCTTTTATCTTATTTTTGTACATTCAATTACTTATTTAATAAACTTGTTTTATTAAATATATAATTCAAGATTGTCAGTCTCTTAGACTCTTCGTTATTACATACAACTGTTATTCCATCGTTTTTTCTTATCTTTGCAACTTGATAACTCGACTTGGAGTTTCAGATTTGTAAATTAAAATTTAGTACAATAAAAATATGAAAAGATTATTATTTGTTATAATTATAAATATAGTATTCTTTACAGTATTATCAGCACAAAATGAATCGCAGTCATTTTGGAAGAAATTGGATACACGCTTCGGTTTGTCGTCAGTTAAAAAGATTGACACGAATTATTATACCATTGCAAAAAATGGTTGGATGATAAATCTGAATAACAATTTCGCAGGATTTTTGTTCAGAAGTCAGATGAATGATGTCCCTGTTTACGGAAACACAAAGATGAATCTGCACAGCAATTTCAACTATCAATTGTCTTCAACCTTCGGTTACCGTAATTTAATCTTGGGTTACTCTGTTGCAAACATAACGGGAGAGACAAAAGACTTCACTTTGTCATTATCTTCCAACGCTTGGGGTCTGGAGTTCCGCAGATTGGAAACCGATGATATGACAGGAGAAATAGAAACGTCCTATTTGTCGGAACGATTGGACGTAAGCAAAGGCGATGTCAAGGTAAAAACGAAATATCTGCGTGCTTACCACGTTTTTAATAACAAAAAATATTCAACGACTGCAGCAATAGACGAACGCTGCATACAAAAGAAAGCCGCAGGGTCGCTGTTGTTTTACACGAATTACGCACAGAATACCGTTACTTTCTTAAATGACGGAATTGTTAAGCGGTTTAACGGAATTAAAATCACTGAATATTCCCAGGCGGAGTTGGGTTTGGGTTACGGATATAACTATCCGCTGATGCAAGATAAGTTGTTGTTTCACGCAATGGCAATACCGATGTTCGTAGTACTGCATTCGAATTATATAACTGACAATTCCTTGCAGGAAATTCAGACAAAAAACAAATACTTTATGAATTTTATGGGACGATTTACCATAAACTACCACATTAACGCCCACTTCGGATTGTGTTTCTCCGCATTCTACAACACAAACCGCTTCACAGGAGAAAATAATCTGAAAATACGGTTGAATGATTACTTAATAAAAACTTCTCTCTGCTTCAGATTTTAGTTAATTAACAATTCAAATCAAGAATATCAATGAATGTCATTATAATTTTACTTTGTGTGCTTTTGCCACTGCTTATAATGTTTTTGACATACAAAAGTAGTTTTTTAAACAAGGTCGGAAGTATAATCATTGCATATATTATCGGAGTGGCATTGGGACTTACGGGATTAATTTCCGATACCGAGCCTGTGCATTCACTTCAAACCAACATAGCATCGGCAACTATTCCTTTGGCAATACCTTTGCTTTTGTTCTCTTCTGATATCCGCTCTTGGGTACGGCTTGCTCCTGCATTTATTAAATCAACCGTTTGCGGATTGTTAGGTTGCACTGCGGCGATAACGCTCGGCTTTCTTTTGTACGGCAAAGGCAATACGCAGATGTTCGCAAATATCGGAGGAATGCTAACAGGCCTCTACACGGGAGGCAATGCCAATCTGGCGTCATTGAAAGTTGCTTTAGGCGTTGATGATTCCACCTACATAGTTGTATCAGCCTACAGCACGATGTTAAGTGCGGTTTATCTGTTTTTCGTTATCATCGTAGGTAAAAGGGGTCTCAGATTGTTTATGCCTGATTTCAAGGAAGACAAATCCAAAGAAGACAAATCCATATCAATAGAAAATCACGACAATGAACTTTTCTGGGGATTACTGCGCAAAGACAATTTAAAGACATTGCTTTTGAGTTTGCTATTAACCGTTGCTATAATAGCCTTAGGTGCAGGCGTTGCAATGTTATTCCCTAAGGATATGTTCCAATCGGTTTTCATTCTTTCCATAAGCCTTTTCGCCATACTTGCTTCGCTTAACAAAAAGGTGAGGGGACTGAAACGCACGTTTGAATTAGGAACTTATTTTATATTGGTGTTTTCCATTGCGGTAGCATCGCAAGTCAGTTTGAAAACTCTTACTGAGATTGACACTAATATATTTCTTTTCACAACCGTTGCTACATTGGGGGCATTGTTTTTCCATGTTTTGTTCAGCGCATTGCTCCGTCTTGATACCGATACCACTTTGACGACAAGTATTTCGCTTATCTGTTCGCCTCCGTTCGCTCCCGTTATCGGCAGTGCGTTAAAAAATAAAACGGTTATAGGTCCTGGAATAGCGGTCGGACTTTTCGGCTACGCAATAGGTACATATTTCGGATTCTTTATTGCAAAATTCCTGCTGTTTATCGCTTAGGATACGGATAATTGTAAAATAGATAACCGTATCATACACAATAATACAAAAGAAATAAAATTTAGATTATAAATATTTGATTTTAAGAAATTTTGGTATTCCTGAAGGGAATCGAACCCTTATCGTCAGAACCGGAATCTGAAATTTTATCCATTAAACTACAGGAACATTGTTCTTTAACTCCACCCCTTGCGTTTGAATATCGTCCAAAAGACAGCTACAATTACAATCATCATAATACATATATACCAAAACGCATTAGGGGCATTCATAAACGGAAGTTTTACGTTCATACCGTAAATACTTGATACCACTGTCATAGGCAACATCACCGTTGATATAATAGTAAGCGCTTTGTTTGTCTGATTTGCTTTATTGGCTTGCAGGGAATCAAAAGTCTGAGCCAAACCTCCTGTTAATTCACCGTAATCTTCAACCATGTCAAACATTTTTTGGTACTGGTCTAAAATATTTCCCCAATATTCTTCCATGTCTTCCTCATAACCTTTGATAGCGCCGCTTTCAAACATATGGAATACTCTTAATTGCGGTTTGAATGAAGTATTGAGCGAAACAATATTCTTTCTTGTAATAGTCAAATGTTCCAAAACAACGGTGGCTTTCTTAGAAAAAATATCCACGTTAAGATTATCTACATCCGTTCCTATCCTTAATATTAAGGAATAAGTTTCCACCATCAAGCGATCAAGTAAATTGTAAAGCAATGCGTCAGACGAGCCAATGATATCTAATGTATCATCGTCAGGGTCTTCATCTCTTTTTTGTTTTTCCGCAATCAGTTGTTCGCGGTTGTTTTTCATCTCGCTGAACATATTTTTTACAACCCAATGTGAAGAACCCAGAGTAACGATATAATCTTTGCCCCAAAAAATTTTAACTTCCTTTAAACGCAGGAACTTATTTGTTTTATCAAAATAAGGAAAATGCAAAATAATAAAGTAATATTCGTCATATTCATCTATTTTCGGACGTTGATTGGAGGATTTGCAGTCTTCAATATCCAAGGGGTGAAAATCAAAAGTATCCATAAGATAATCAAAGTCTTCATCCGTAGGATTGAAAACGTGATACCATTTAACATCTTCAAAATTTATCGTATCTATCATACCCCTGAAAACCTCCTTTCTTGCATTTTGAGTTTGCAAAATTACTAATTTTTTACATAATTGCAAAAAAAATCGTATATTTGCGTTTTTAAAAGAGTTTAATTACAAATAGAAAGAAAATAAAAATACATAAAAATATGAATACAATACAAAACGTAAATTTCAAAGGAAAAAGAGTTTTGGTTCGTGTTGATTTTAACGTTCCGCAAGACTCTAACGGCAATATTACCGACGATACCCGTATCCGCGAAGCCCTACCTACTATCAATAAATTGGCCAATGATGGTGCCAAAGTCATACTTATGGCTCATTTGGGCAGGCCTAAAAAGGGCGGTTTTGAAGAAAAATTCTCCTTAAAGCCAATTGCAGAATATTTATCTTCTCTTTTGAATAAGGAAGTTGTCTTTACTCAAGAGTTATTGGGAGATAAGGTTCATGATTTGGTGGATAACCTACGCGACGGGGACGTTATGCTACTGGAAAACATTCGTTTCTATCCGGGAGAAACTAAAGGCGACGAGCATTTGGCTAAACAACTTGCGCAGTTGGGCGATGCTTACGTCAATGACGCATTCGGAGCTGCACACCGCAAACATTCTTCCACGGCGGTCATTGCTAAATTCTTTCCACAGGCAAAATATTTCGGTTTGTTAATGCAACAGGAAGTTGAAAACCTTAATAAACTTCTTGGAGACGTAGAACGTCCGTTTACTGCTATAATCGGCGGAAGCAAAATCTCGACTAAGATGGATATATTGCTATCTTTGTGCGACAAAGTGGATTATCTGCTTATCGGTGGTGGAATGCGTTACACGTTTGCAAAAGGCAACGGACACAAGATAGGAGACAGTATTTGCGAAGACGATAAACTGGAGGCAGCATCAAGAGTTGTCTATACAGCAAAGAGTAAGGGCGTAAATATTGACTTAACCCATGACAACGTTGTTGCAGACAGTTTCTCAAATGACGCAAAAATTAAGTATATTCCTGATATGGAAGTTCCTGATGGTTGGCAGGCAATGGACATAGGCGAAAAAACCATTGCAATGTATGAAGCCATCATAAGAAAATCAAAAACTATTCTTTGGAACGGTCCTATGGGAGTTTTTGAATTCCCTAATTTTGCAAAAGGTACGCAAGCCATTGCAAGAGCAGTTGCAGATGCTACGACCAATAACGGTGCTTTCTCTATAATAGGCGGCGGCGACAGCGTGGCAGCAATTAAAGAAAGCGGCTATGCAGATCAGATTTCCTACATATCCACAGGCGGCGGTGCAATGTTGGAATATATTGAAGGGAAAACTCTTCCTGGTATAGCAGCAATAGAAGAAACCGAATCCGAACAACCTAAAAAAGTATTGATAACGGGTGCAACTTCGGGAATAGGCAAAGCCTGCGCCGAGAAATTCGCTCAAAAAGGTTGCGATATTATTATCACAGGCAGAAGAAAAGAAAGACTGGAATCAATTAAGAAAGACATTGAAAAGACTTACGGAGTTAATGTAATGACATTGAACTTTGACGTAAGGGATAATAAAGCGGTTGAAGAAAATCTTAATTCTTTGCCTGCAAAATGGCGTAAGATAGACGTATTGGTAAATAATGCAGGATTGGCAGCAGGTAAAGACCCGATACAATCGGCATCTCTTGATGATTGGGAGCAAATGGTTGATACAGATGTAAAAGGTTTGCTGTACGTTTCAAGAGTTGTTTTGCCGTGGATGTGCGAGAGAAAAAGAGGTCATGTTATCAATATCTGTTCTATCGCAGGAAAAGAAGTGTATGCGGGAGGCAGCGTATATTGTGCGGTAAAACACGCAGTGGATGCAATAAGTAAGGGAATGCGTATTGATTGCTTGCCTTACAATATCAAAGTTACCAATGTATGTCCAGGTGCTGTTGAAACAGAGTTCTCAATGGTTAGATTCAAAGGTGATATGGCTAAAAATCATGCAACATACGAGGGATTTACTCCTCTTACTGGTGAAGACATTGCCGATACCATTGTTTATACTGCCTTTTTGCCTGCCCACGTTTGTATTAACGATTTGACAATTATGCCGACAGCTCAGGCAAATTCAGGATTATTTTTCAGACAGTAACACTTTATAAATTCGTATCATTTAGTATGTAGAATGTAGTATAAATCCAAGTACAATTAATATATATGTACCGTACTGCATTCTACATACATTTTAGTATAAATATATTTCAAGATTATGAAAAAGAATATCATCTTTTTGAGTTTTGCAATAATGATAACAATGTTGTCATTTACTGCCGCAGGACAAGTAAAGCAAATATTTTTATTTAAAGACGCCGTAACGGATAAGCCGTTGGAAAACGTCAAATTGAATATTGTCGGCGAAAATGAAGTAATCAGCAATGCAAAAGGCGTTGCCGTTATGGTGAGTAGCACAAAGAAAACAGGCGAAGAGTACTTTGTTAAGTCTGTAACTAAAGACGGTTACATGTATTTGGGACGCAGTTGGAAAAGTAGCGCAAATTATCCGTTGATATCAAAAGATACTGCGGAATATTTGCTTTGCAGCACAGAAGAGTATAGAAAGGTAAGCAATTTGTATTACTCCGCAATGTTGAAAAGTGTATATAAGGAAACAAATGAATACTTTGACAGATTGAATCAGGCATTGAAAGAAAATCCTGCGGATTATGATGACATTGCTTTTGAATTCCTTTCAGTAGGATTGATAAGAGATGTTGTAAATTCAACTTACGATATGCCGTCCGTAAGAAGTATTATGAGATTACCGCAAAAGATTAGACAGGATTGCGAAGATTTGATAGCAAAAGGTGAAAACCGTAAAGCCATTGATCTTATTGAAAGCAGGATAAAGGAAAACGATTTGTCGGAAGAGAATCTTATGACGGTGGATTATTATTTGAGGATATTAGATTTAGAACCTGAGTACCAAAATTCAATAGACCTTGCGCCTTTTTACAGACTTCTTGCCCGTAAAAGAGAAACTGAAACTGAAAATTATCTTTGGGCGGTAAGTAATAGTAAAGAGTTTGATATGACAACTGAATATCCTCTTTGGAAAGACAAATTGAAGACAGAGAGATCTAAAATAGGCGGAGAATTTTGTTATAACTTGGTCTTGGCAGGTGAAGACGAAGCAAAGGCTGAAGAATGCGTCAAGAGGTTACATAAAAATATGGAAGCCTTAAATGAAAATAAGGCAACCGATGATGATTTAGCATTGGCAAGTCAATATTCCAGATTTTCGTCAGTGTGTTTGGCTAAAGGAGATACCGCACAAGCTTTGACTTATAGGAATAAAATGTTCAAATGTTTTGAAACGGTTAAAGCATATAATGATATTGAGAGGAT
Organism: Bacteroidales bacterium; assembly: GCA_017480245.1. Classification (GTDB taxonomy): domain Bacteria; phylum Bacteroidota; class Bacteroidia; order Bacteroidales; family P3; genus Scybalousia_A. The sequence goes on from JAFVBA010000012.1 coordinate 23,375, forward strand.
AAGATATAATAACGAGTTTGCAAGACTAACTCTTAATTCGGGCGGAACGCTTGCCAAAGATACTATAAGGGAAAAGGAAATATCCGCTTGGCTTGACGGATTATTGCAAACGGATTTTGAATTGGATTCTTCGCTTCTTATAGCAAGGATTCCTTATATTGTGCTGTCGAATTTACAAATGAATGCGGATAAAGAAACAAAAGAAGATTATTTGGCACGGCTTAAAGAACATGAATTTTTGATTAAAGGGGTTGAAAAGGATTGCGAAGGTTATTTTTTGCGTGATTTGTGGGGGTTGAAGTACACAGAAATGAGTAATGCAGTTGATTATGACAATATGTACAAAAATTGGCAGGAGATTATAGATTATAACAAACGTATTAACGCAATTTGTCCGGATGTATTACTGATTTCCCAATATAAAGTCAATCAAGAATTCCTCAGATATGCAAAATACTACGGTACGGAGCAACAAGTAAAAGAGGTAATTGAGAGTAATGATAATCTATTAAAGATAGTAGAGAAATATGACAAACTTTATTCTTACTATTACCGCGCACAAAACAATAATGATATGGCTGAATATCTTTATTCAATTCAAGAGTATGACAAAGCCAAATCTTATTATGACAAGGAGATAGAATACCGTACTTTAGCCGCACAGGAAGATTCAACGTTATGGTATTATTTGGCCACAGTTTATTTACAGGCAGGTGATGCGTATGCTTACACCAAGGATTACGCAAAAGCAATTGAGATGTATTCCAAAGTAAATGATTTGGAGGGGAAAATAACCTCTCAAGAGAGAAATCTGTATAATTTGGATAAGGTTTCTGCTGTTTATTTCACGGGGGATATTTATCGGATGCAGAAAGAATATAAGAAAGCATTAAAATATTTCAATGATGCCGAAAACGGTTATAAACAATTGTCAAAAGAAGGCAGTGATGTCAATCAATCATTGGCGGAAATGTATTATTCCCGTCAGGCTGTGTGGTATTCTTTAGGTAATAAGAAGAAAAGTTTTGAGGATTTGAAATCCGCATACGATTACTACAAAAAAGCAAACCTTAACTCCATATCTCAAAAATATGTTGCCGTACAAAGAGACCTTTTGGATGCTTATGCCGAGCGTAAGGATTGGGAAAATTATTATATGATACAATTTAATCTATTGGGTACCTACCAAAATTACAGCGAGGTCAATAAAAACTATCTTTATCCGTATAGCGAACTGTGTTTTTCCGTAGCAGGAGATATTAAAAACGAAGGCTTGTATTCTGATGCAATAAAATTCTATAAACAGACGGCAGATGTATTGGACACAATCAAATCATTAGGTGGTGAAATCAATTATCCGACTTATTTGAGAAGTAATTATCAAATTGCGGACTGTTATTACTATGCAGGTGAATTGGGTTCTTCGGCTATGTATTACAATAAATGTTTGGAATTGAACAAAGCCATTAAGGACACTAACGAAAAATTGTTTTATACCAACAATTATTTAGTGGATTTGCAGTTAATGGATGTTTATGAAGCAAAATCCGAACTTGATACCATAAATAAAGAGAAACTTACTTTGAATGACACTTTGGCGGTACAGTATTTGGAAGATGCGGCGGCAAATCTTCAAAAACTCGACTTAACTAACAATATTGAGTTGAAATATAAGTTAGCTGCAATCAAACAACATTTAGGTTATAAGTACCGTTGGTTTTCCAGATTCAACGATGCGTTGGAGGTATTGCAACAAAGCAATGATTTGGCTATGCAGTTCAATGCTGGGAACACTAAAGACGCTGCACAAAACATAATTGCATATAACCATGTGTTAATCGGCGGAATTTATGACAATCACGACAGACAACAGGCAAAGAAAGAATATTACAAGACATTGAATATTTATGACAATGCCTCAAAAGACGCTAAGAAAGATATGGAAAAATACAGAGGAATGGCTGCCGAAAGAATTTTGGACATACTTATCTACGATGATGTTATGAAAGACACGAAAGAAATAAACAAAATGAAGAAAATCGTAGCCGAAGTTAAAAAGAAAACAGACAAAGAATAGCAACTTACAGAACAATGTAAAATCAAAGTTATACAAACAACTCAAGCAATTTAGAGTACTTAAAATAAAGTGCCGAATCAGTAAATTCTTTTCAGAAAACATTTTACTCTTTTCAAAAAAGAATTTACTGATTTCTGAAAAGGATTTCGTGATTATTTGAGTTGAAAATTTGTTGTAAGAAAAAACCGCTGCAAGTCTTATTTGCAACGGTTTTTATTTTGATTTCTATTTTTTAGAAATAGAATTTCACTCCTAATTGTCCGCCAAGATAAACAAAATCTTTCTGAGTAAAGTTCTTATCATCGTCTTTGGAATAGCTATACCTCATTATGTTGTAATAAGGTGTCATGGCAGTAACGTTAATTGCGAAATTGTTTGTAAGACTTATGTCAAAAGACAATGGACTTACGCCTATACGGAAGTTAAGTTTGTTAATGTCTCCCAAATCATAGCCTGCAACAGTTCCTAATTCCGTTTTACCGTAACCGATTGTAACATAACAATTCGGAGTCCAAGCAAACACAGGACTTAAATTGAATACATAAGTAAGTTTCGGAGTAAGGGTGTAAAGATTAACCTCATTATCGTCTTCATCTCCGCTTATGGAAGTATAACCCAACATACCCCCTAAGTAAAGATTATTTGCAATGGCATAATTATAACCAATGTTAAAGTTAAGTACCGTAAGGTCATCTTCAATTGTCTGGGTTTTTCCCAAAATCTTAACATCTGTTTTTTGAGTAAACATAGACATTCCGCCGTTTAACTCAATAAAACTCTTCTGTGCGAAAGTTATATTAGCAAATACTAATGCTGCAACAACCAAAAGTAATTTTTTCATTTTATTTTCTTCCCCTATTTTATCCTGTCGGGCTGTCAGTTTTAAGAAGTTATTATTTATTTCTGTTTTACGCTGCAAAATTATAAAAAATTTCGCTTCTATCCTATTTTTAGGGAATTTAGGCAAATTTTTCTATGAAAATAGAAAAGTTAAATAAGGGTTTATGGCGGTTAATATACAAAATGAAAAAATAAATTGCAATCAACAAAATACAAATAAGTGCAATAACAGTGTCGTTAAGCGGAAAGAAATAGTATTGAAGCAAACAAAAAGCAATAACAAGCAATGTCGGGTAAAGGAATGCCAACCTTATTGCCTTTAATGCCTTATTCTGCGGAGTAAGAACAGATACCTTTTCGCCGACTTGAAATATCTTTGCGTTGTCTTGCGTAATGGTGAAATTCTTTCCCGAATTGGATGTTTTTTCACACAGATTGGCTGCCGCACAACCCACACATGATTCCTTTTGTGCTATATGCAATGAAATTTCTTTGCCGTTTATTGAAGTGATAATCCCTTCGTCTTTGTTGCAATCTTTATTTGTCATTGTCTAAATACGTTTGAAATTTTTGTTTTCCATATACCCTACCTTGTTATCTTCAGTGCGTGCTTTAATCCACTTACTGCCGTCATCTTCAAGTATCTTTATCTTCTGCCCTTTGTACATTATAATAACGTCTTTCGCTCCCTCGTTCTTGGTTTCACGCAAATGAATATTGCTTTTCATAAGTATTGCGTTACTATTGTCATTCTGTATATTTTGGCGTACAATTCCGAAAGCCATTGCCGATAAAGAAATAACAAGAGCAAGAATTGTCATATAGAACAGCAATACCTTTTTTTTGTCATTAAATAAATAGAAAAAGAACAGCACACACGCTGCGGCAAAAAAGCCTAAAAACAAAATCAACCACACAGGCAAAGGCAATAAACCCGAAATTTGTTTTGCCCATCTGACAAGAACGAATTGCGGCATTATATAAGTATCTCCTACCAAGCGGGAACGTGTTATGTTTATGTTAAGTTGTATGTCTTTATTGGCAGGTGAAAGTTTCAAAGCCTTTTCATAGTAAAGCATTGCGCCTGCATAATCACTTGCCTTGAAACAAGAATCCGCAGTTTTGCAATATTGTTCTGACGAAGTCGCACTTCGTTTCTTTGTTATGCTGTTTTGCTGAATTGTTTGGGCAAATGATAAGTCCGATATGCCGAATAAGAATAATGTTATCAACAAAATACTTAATCCTGTCGGGATATGAATCTCGTGTTCGGGCTTTTTGACTTTCTGTTTTTTGATTTTCTTTAAATTTTTCATCTGTTCTTCTATGGAAGATATGACTTCAACGGTGTCATTGTACAATGTAATGTCGGCGGTTGCCTCTTTGTCCTGAGAAAAACGCAAATATTGGCAGCGTTCCAATATAGTACCCAATTTTTCTACGGTGTTATTATCTACATTTAATGAAAGAAGTTCGTCTTTACAGCCCTGAATACTCAAATTAGTCCTGTCAATTTTGAATCTGTCCTCAAGGTAATTCCAAAGTGCGATAGCAGTTTCGTCTTCAAAGGATTCGTTTTCGCCTTTATCCAAAAACTTCTTCGCCTTTTTCAATCTCTTGACGGCAACTTTAGTAGATTTTTTCATCTTTACCGTAACTATGTCGGCAGAAAGGCGTTTGTGTCTTGCAAACAGCATAATTGTAACCGCCAAAAGCAATATCATTATAAAAGGTACGCAATACAAAATACCATTATCAAAAATATGAAATTCTTTGTCCCATGCCGATGTTTTGACATTGCTTTTTATATTCATATTTCTGTATTTCAGTCTTGCGTCCAATTGATTGGCGTAATCGTTGCTTACATCTCCTTTCGCTACTTGTACATTATAGCCCGTTAAAGTGAGAGTATCGTAATCCCTTTTGTCTATATCGTAATATGAAATGCTTAAATCAGGTATTCTGAACTTACCTTCCACTCGCGGAATCACAATATAGCGGAATGTTCTGCTGCCTGACAATCCCGAAGCGTCCCTTTGCAAGTTGTCTGTTATCTCTGGGTCGGACAATTGGAACTCATCAGGCAAATCTAACGGCAGATTATTTATAAGAGTTAAGTTACCGCTTCCAGAAAGTGTGTAAGTAAGGTAGAAACTCTCGTAGGCTTTGGTTTGTTTTGTGGAAATATCGGACGAAACGGTGAATTTACCTACTCCTCCGCAGTAATTATCTGGTTTTTGAGGTAATTCCTTAACATTAAACGTGATGGAGTTGGTGTAAATCTTCTTCTTAACACTTTGATACGAAGTTTGGAAAGAAGAAAAGAACGGGTCATTGAGAAATTGGTCAAAGAACGGATCACCTGTTGAGAATCTCTGTCTTTGACGTGAGGCAATGTGAGCCACAATTGACAAGGACATAGGTTTAATTGTTAAAGTACCACTTTTTTGAGGATAAACAATAACTTTTCTTAAGTCCGCAACTTGGTATCTCTGCCCGTTGTAAGTCTCAACACTCAAATGAGTATTTGCCTGTCTGTCCAATTCTTCCACCCAAAAGCCGTTAGAAGACGGAATCTTCTCAATCTGATACTCACTTACGGGTAAAAGAGTGTAAAGTTTGTACGTAATAATCACTTCTTCGCCTTTGACAACGTCAGTCTTGGACGGAATGGCACGGACAAACATCGCCTTATCGTCAATCTGGACTTCACGGTCAGAACTCTGTTGATTAGTCTGCGTTTGAGGTTGATTGCCGTATTGTCTTTGTTGATTTTGATATTGGCTGTACGCATTGTTTTGCTGTTGCCTTTGATTATATCCTCTTTGTGCCATTGACGGATTATTAATCGCCTTTACGGTAAGCGAATTTGAGGTATAAGTCTGTCCGTCAGCCTGAACTTTTGCAGGAGATATGGTAACAGTACCTTCTTTTTGCGCAACAAGAGTATAAGAAAACGTAACACTGGAAGACGAAGACATCTTACCGTTGATAATCGTTGTGCTGGAAGAACTTGAAGTGTAAGGACCGGCCACAATCTTCGCTCCGCTTACATTAGGTTGTATAAAATTGGACGGTTTTTTAGTATTAATGGTATAACTTACCGTAAAACCTTCATTAACTCCAACCGTTTGAGGTGCTTTTGCGGTAAAGGTTGTCTGAGCATTTGAAATAAAAAATGCCAATACACAAATGAAAAATACTAATATACTACCAATCTTTTTCATTGCTCTTGTTTTGTACGTTTTCTTTCTGTTTCTTAACGCGCGATATAGTCTGCTTTTCGTTATTCTTCATTGCGTTCATCATTTGATTAATTTCGCTGTTGGAGTTGTTGTTTTGGTTGTCATTGTTATTATCAGGATTGTTATTATTCTTCATAAGCCACATACAAAGAGCATAATTGTATTTGGCATTGGTGTCTTCGGGGTTAAGGATTATGGCTTGCTTGTAATCCTGTGCCGCTTTTGCCAAATATTGCATACCTTCTTCGCTTTCTTTGTTGGTTTGCGACAATCCGAACAACGCATTACCTCTGTTATATAAGGCTTTGGAAACGTCTTTTTTCTCCTTAGTGGTTTTAGGAGTCTTTTTCTCCAAATATTTGTTGTAATAATTAACTGCCTGTGCGTAATCCTTACCGCTTTCCTGCATCACGGCATTTCCCATATTGTAATTAGTCTGCGAAAACGTGGAATCCTCTTTCAATGACTGCTTGTAATTGTTTATTGCTTCGGTATAATTTTTCTTATTATACTGACGGTTGCCTTTTCTTGCGTAAGAACGGGTTTTATCACAAGAGAAAAAACAAAGGCAAATAAGCAGCAAAAAAGCATATTTTGATGCCCTTGAAATAAAGTGGCGTTCTACGAAATTCTTTTTTGAAAACATTTTACTCTTTTCAGAAAAGAATTTACTGTTTTGGCACTTTGTTATAGCGTGATTATGAGTTGTTTTCATTACATTAAATTTTAATTAATCTTTACCGAAGAATAATCTGCGATTTATATATCTGTTTTTAGCGTTAAATATAAAGGTATCAATTAAAAGAAGTATCAAGGCAATGATTGCAGGAATATAGAAAACGGTTTGATAATCCTTGAAATTCATTCCACCCACTGCATTTTTGTCAAGAGAGTCTATTAATTTTAAAATAGCATCCAATCCCAAAGTTGAATTAGTTGCTTTGATGTATTTGCCACCCGTTTTTGCAGCAATGTTTTTCAGTGTTCCCTCGTCCAATTTGGTTATGACGATATTGCCGTCTTTATCTTTTTTGAATGTTTCCGTTCCGTTCTCTTTGACAGGTATTTTGGTTCCTTCGCTGCTTCCGATACCGATGCAATTGATAACTATATCTTCTTTTGCAATCTCGGAGGCTAAATCTTCACTCTGTTTTTCCAAATCCTCTCCGTCAGAAATAAGAATGATAGTGCGTGAGCGGTTTTTAGTTTTCTTCTCACCGAAACCTCTTGCAGCTGTCTGCAATGCCTGCATTATGTCCGTTCCTTGATTGTCTATAAGTTTAGTATCAATAACATCGCAAAACATTTTCGCAGTGGAGTAATCACTTGTCAATGGCAGAAAAGTAAATGCCGAACCTGCAAAAGTAACTATACCTATACGGTCGCCGTTTAATTGACTTATCAACTGGTTTATTGCCATCTTGGCTCTTTCAAGACGGTTGGGGGAAAGGTCTTGGGCAAGCATTGAATTACTTACGTCCAAACAAATCATAATATCTGCACCTTTTCTTTCCTTGTTGCCGATTGTTGAGGCTTTTTGCGGATTGGCTGCCGCAAGAACTAAGAAAATAAAGGCAGTCATCACAAGTATAAACTTGAATCTTTGTTTGCCGAAAGACATCAGCGGTATTATGCTGTTTTGTAAATGTTTTTCTATTGCTTTATTAAGTTTCTTTCTTTTCTGACGTTGTGCAATTATAAAGAATACAGTCATCAAAGGAACGAAACATAATAGCCATAACAGATTCGGAAACTCAAATTTCAACATTTCAATTCTCCTTTCATTAATAGTTACGTTTCAAAACGGTATATTTCAAAAGAATTTCCACAAGTAAGAAAATCAAAGCCGCAAGTACGAATTTAAATCCCACTTCTTGCTTTTGATTATAGACGGATAAGTTTATAATGGATTTTTCCATAGAATCAATATCTTTAAATATCTGCTCTAAAGAAGCATTCTTGGTTGAACGGAAGTATTTAGCACCCGTGGTTTCGGCAATTGACTTCAAAAGCGGCTCATCTATCTTTACTTCTATCTGTTGATACTGTTTGCCGAAAGGTGTTTGCACAGGAAAAGGTGCAGTGCCTATCGTACCTATTCCTATTGTATAAACACGGATGCCGAACTGCTTTGCAAAACCTGCCGCTTGCATCGGGTCAATCTGTCCTGCGTTATTGTCGCCGTCCGTTATCAATATGATTGCTTTACTCTTTGCTTTGGAATCCTTCATTCTGTTAATTGCCGTAGTCAAACCGTCTCCTATTGCAGTACCGTCTTGCAATTCTCCGCTCTTAGTTTGTTTCAAAAGTTCCAAAAGTACATTGTGGTCAATGGTAGGAGGACATTGCGTAAAGGCTTCACCAGAGAAAACAATCAAACCTATTTCGTCATTCTTGCGGTTGGCTATAAAATCTGCAGCTACTTTCTTTGCACTTTCCAGACGGTTTGGTTTAAAATCCTCTGCTAACATTGACGGCGAAACGTCCAATGCCATCACAATATCAATTCCTTCTATACTTTTATCATCTTTAGACAAAGAAAAATGCGGACGAGCTGCAGCAATCAAAAGCAAAACAATCGCAACAATACGCAAATAATCCGGAATGTTTCTTAGTCTTACTCTCCAAGTCTTTGATGATAAAGAAAATTGTTGTGTATTTGAATATTTGATGGGAGCAAATCTGTGTTTGTCTTTCCTTAATACAAATACCATTAAAGGAACGACTGCAATTAACGCCCAAAGAAAAACAGGATATGAAAAAGATATGCCGTTCATATTACTTTTGATTTTGAGTATTTGTCTTTATATTTGGATTATCCGATACTTCTTCTTTATCAGAAGAGTTTTCCGTTTCATTTTCCGCAATAACACGTTTGGTATCTTTGATAAAATCTTCACTGTCCTGCAACAGATTCAAATTAGTACGTGTATCAGGAATATATTTTGCGAACTTCGCTAAATCTGACGTTGAAAAAATATTGTTAAGTTTGTTTTTATTAGAGGCAGACAGGTCTTTATCTTCCAAACTCTCCATAATCTGCCCCGTAGTCATCTCAAAAGCATTCACATCAAAGCGTCTGTAAATATATTGCCACAAAATCTCGCTCAAAGCAATGTAATGTTGTTTTTCCTGTCCCGTCTCCAGCAAACGCGCTTGCTTCAAACGTGTAAGATTACTTAACGCTTCCTCGTCTTCAGGGATAATAACTTCTGGTTTAGGTTGTAAAATCTTAGGACGTCTGTCTTTATGACGGATAAAATAGATAACGGCAACGATTATTCCCGCAAAAATCAATCCGCCTATTGAAAACGGCAACACTTCTTTTAATGTAAAAGGAATCTTCATTAATCCTTTCAACGGCTTTACTTCAATTGTTGTCGTATCTATCGCAGGCATTTTTATATCAACCTCTGGCGAAACTATATTATATAACGGTGTTGTCAGACTCGCTTGATAAAACTGAAATTCCGGTAGTTTTATTCTTCCTTCAACAAATCCCGCAAACACATAATGATAATTTATTTTATTATCAACCGTATCTGCTTTGTTAGATATTAACTGCAATGTATCGGAGAACTTAAAATCGGAAGAGAAGTTAAGAGTTTTGTTATTTAGCGGCACAGAAAAAGAATATTCTATCGGATCGCCAATCATATATTCCTTCTTATCCGCAACACCTTTTATATTTTGAGCCGACAGATGCGTAAAACAAATCACACATATAATTATATACAGAACCTTTTTCATAATCTTTCTCTGTTAGCAAACAATTTGATTAATTCCTTTGTGTAATCCGAATCCGTAAATATATTAACGTAGTCTATTCCTAACTTTTTAAATTCGTCAGTAGTTGCTTTCTGCGTGTTAATCATATATTCCTTAAAGCGTTGCCTCGTCTGTTTATCCGAAGTATCCACCCAAATTTTTTCTTTACTCTCCAAATCTTCCGTCAATACCACACCTAAATCCGCAAGTTCAAATTCCGCTTTGTCATTAACCAATATTGAGCAAACATCGTGCTTTCTTGCAAAGATGGAGAGACTCTTTTCAAATGTTCCGAGACCATCGGAGATAAGAAAGCAAGTACAGTGTCTTTTGATTACATTATTAATGTATATGAAAGGCTCAACAAACGAAGTGGAGGAGTCTTTGGGTTTAAAGGAGAGCAATTCTCTGATTATTCTTAAGCAATGTGCCGAACCTTTTTTGGGAGGAATATACATCTCAACCTTATCCGAAAATAGCAATGCCCCAACTTTGTCATTGTTTGATATAGCTGAGAATGCCAAGATGGCTGCTATTTCCGTAATTGTTTCGGTCTTCAAACACGTACGGCTGCCGAATCCCGTTGAACCACTGACATCAATCATCAACATCAAGGCTAATTCCCTTTCTTCTTCAAATACTTTTACGAAAGGCTTATTGTAGCGTGCCGTAACGTTCCAATCAATTGACCGCACTTCATCTCCGTAAGCGTATTCGCGTACTTGGGAGAATGTCATACCTCTTCCTTTGAACGCACTTTTGTATTGTCCTGCAAAAACATTGCGCGACAATCCTTTTGCTTTGATTTCAACCTTATGAACCTTCTTTACTAATTCCGAATATTCCATAATTACGGCACATCAACACGGTTGATTATCTCATTTACTATATCTATGCTGGTTATATTCTCTGCTTCTGCTTCGTAAGTCAGACCTATACGGTGTCTTAAGACATCAGGACAAATTGCAATCACGTCTTCAGGAATTACATAGCCTCTTCTGTGTATGAAAGCGTATGCTCGGCTCGCCAAAGCCAAATTAATGGTTGCTCTCGGTGACGCTCCGTAAGCAATGTATGGTTTCAGTTTTTCCAACTTGTAATTTTCAGAAAAACGTGATGCGAAAACAATATCGGTAATATAGTTTTCAATCTTTGGGTCTAAATAAACCTGCTTTACAATGTCCTTAGCACGTTTGATCTGTTCAATATTAACAACTTTTTGTGTTGTCGGCTCAGACATTTGTAACTTTTGATGAAGAATTTGCCGCTCCTCCTCAATTGTAGGATAGGTAACGACAACTTTAAGCATAAATCTGTCTAACTGTGCCTCGGGTAAAGGATAAGTTCCTTCCTGTTCTATCGGGTTTTGTGTTGCAAGGACAAGGAAAGGATTGTCCAATTTGTAAGTATTTTCACCGATTGTTACTTGCTTTTCCTGCATCGCTTCCAACAATGCCGACTGAACTTTGGCTGGGGCTCTGTTTATTTCATCCGCAAGTACGAAATTTGCAAAGATTGGTCCTTGTTTTACAACGAATCCCGCATTTTGCGGATTATATATCATTGTTCCGATAACGTCTGCAGGCAATAAATCCGGTGTAAATTGTATTCGAGAAAATCCTGCGTCAATTGTTTTTGCCAAAGCCGAAATTGCAAGAGTTTTTGCTAAGCCTGGCACTCCCTCTAACAAAATATGTCCGTCTGAAAGTAAGCCTATCATCAATCGCTCTACCATTGCTTTTTGTCCGATGATAGTTTTTGAGATTTCATTTCTGATTGCTTCAATAAAAGAACTCTCTTGTTCAATCTTTTTGTTCAATTCTGTTATATCCATAATAATATATGTATATTTTTTGTCTGTTAATTCAAATTAAACAAACGATGTTTTTATTAAATTATTGCAAAATTACAATAAAAAAGTAAATAACGGTCTGTTATAAATAAATGTATGAAAGCATTTGTACATATATTCAAAGTTTTTTTAATTCAGACTTACTAAACTAATAAACCATCCTAAATATTTATGTATATAATTTCCACTCTTTTATAATTAAAAAAATAAACATTTATAACAATTTTTTATTGTAAAATCTTGTTATATGATTTTTTTTGCGTATTTTTGCGGTTTCAAACAGAAATTATATTTTGAGTATAAACAAAAAAGAATAACTAAATACTATGAAAAAAAGAAAGTTACTTTTAAGTGTATTGCTTTTCACTGTCATGGGAATGATGACTGTCACGGCAATATCAGCTCCTTACATTGAAGGAGAAACAATTGGGTGGAATCAAATGGGGCCTAATAATTATGCAGGTCGTACCCGTGCTGCACTCTTTGATAAAAACAACGACGGAGTTATTTACGTTGGTTCTGTCGGAGGTTTATATGTCAGCGTGAATTACGGTAAGAACTGGCAGGAAATTCCTTTAGGTGATGCGGTTCAAAGTGTTACTGCAATAGCACAAAGTGATGACGGAAGATTGTATATAGCAACTGGTGAAGGTAATTACGAAGACTTTCGTGGAGAAAATCCTTACGGTTACAGTAATCAAACATCGGGTAGCGTTGGTAACGGAGTCTTTATGCAAACGCAAGGCTTTAGTACAGATTGGGCAAAGAACTTAGTAGGAGATAAAGCAGATTCTTTGAAATATGATTACATAGCAAAGAATTTTAAATTTGAAGTTATGGCAAATACTAAACCTTCTTCAAAATATGCTTTTGACGATGATTGGGCTTATATTAATACCATTCTTTGTGTAGGTAATAATTTGTACATCGGAACAAAGAAAAGAATAAAATACACTTCTGATGTTGCTAATCTTAATGCAACTTTCTCTAATATTTCTATTGACGGCAACACGAGATTCAACGTATCCGACATATGCGTTAATTCTAACGGAAAAGTAGCAATTGCATTCAATGACAATGTTGCTGCTGGTCAAGGAACAGATTTTAAAGTTATATTTAATTCCAATACAGATATGGCAAATATCTATAATGTCAGAGGAATTGGCAGAATTAAATTAACTTTCTCTGATAAAAATCCTAATGACTTGTTTATTTTTGCTGCATGTAATTACAGAGTTGTTGAATACACTCCTGATGTTAATGGTATAATCTACGGAATTTACCGTCCTTATTACAAGAAAATAAAAGGTGGTGAGATAGATGAAAACATCGGTATAGAAAATCTTGAACCGAATGCTTCTAATTGGTTTAATGTAACAACATCTTCAATGGCTGCATTGGCAGGAACTTCATTGCAATACGGAATGTCAATATTTGTTGATGACAGAGGAGAGAACGAACAAATTTATTTGGGAGGAAACGGTATTTATGTTGGTCAAGATTATAACGGAGAAGGTAAATTTTCTTTCTCTCAAATAACATCAGCCACAAGTGAAGATACCACAGGATACAATATTGGAATCAATATTCACAATATCCTGCCTATGCCGGAGAAACATAACTCAACAATGTCAAATTATGATTCTTTATTCTTGTTTGCTACTTCCGATATGGGAGCATTCCGTTACGAATATGACTCAGTCTTAGGTTCTTTACGTTGGTGGTCTTCTTTTGGATTTAACAACCTTCAGGTTTATAAAGTAAGCGCTACTTCTGATGGCTCTGTTATTGCAGCGACTCAATCAAATGCTATCGTTTATCTAAATCAACCGAAAGACACCGTAACAAGAGGTTATAAGATTTGGTCAATTAATAATCCAGGTTATCCTTACGATGCAAATTCTACCGCTTATACAGAATTCCAAGATGCAACATACAGCGGAAGCGGTGCTAATGCGTCTGCAATATACAAATCAACTCCAGCTATTAGAAAACCTATATTGGTATCACGTCCTGGTACTAACTTAGCAAGATCATACAGTAAAAACGGAGACTTTGATGCTATTGACGACCAAACTTGGACTTACGGAAATTCTGACAGACAAACTTTGATAAGCGATCACATGGCAGATAATTTCGTATTTGACCCATTCAACACTCCAACCGCATTTTGGGAATCATTTGATTTTGATAAAAATATTGACAGTGTAGAGGTTTCTTTAACAAACAATACGATTATTTATCCAAATCCTAATGTAGATTCTTTAATCTATACTTATCCCGATAGTGATCCTGTTGTCGTGAAAAGAAATACTCCGTTTAGCTTTATTGATGGATCAGATATTATTGAAGGAGATTATATCGTTGTAGAAAGTGATAACCTTGGATATCCATTCTTCCATTACTTTACTGCATCTGATTTGAATAATGGAGATTCTGCTTATATCGTATCAACTAATCCTGCAGCAGATTTCGGAAACGACCAAGTTTTATTCAGAAAAACATCAAACTTTAAACTAAAAGTTCCTCAACCAATACAAGCAAGAGCTCTTGTTGCAACAAATGTTGGAGCATTTATCTGTGCTAAGATTATGGACTTCTCAAGAACTATAAATCCTTACGCACAAGCAGAAAACAATTATGGCAATTTAACTTGGGCAAGAGTTTATGAAACAGGTATTTCTTCATCTGCTGACGATTATTCAACAATGAATAACAGAATCCATGCAGTAGCTCTTTCACAGGACGGTTCTTCTGCATTCTTAGCAGTAGATATCTATAACGATTTCAATACTTATAATCATACTAACCTTATTAGAGTTTCCGGTTTGAATGATACTAACCTTGCTAACGACAGACTGTTTATAGGTAACGCTGCCGATATTACAGGTAAAGGTTCTTGGCATGGATTTACAGTAGATACTCTTACATCGTTCTCTCGTCAAATTTCTTCTATTGTTTGCGACCCATTGAATGCAAATAATATGGTTCTTACATTTGAAGGAGTTTCTTCTACTGCTGCAAACGTATTACAAACTACAAATGCATTAAATGCAACTGTTGATTTCACAGACATAAGTTTGAATATCAACAGAGATAAATCTTCTGCTACAAAAGATAAACCTGTATTTACGGCATTGTATGAAAGCGTTAATTCCGGAAAATCTACAAAGAGCGGCAGAATTTATGTAGGTAGTGATGACGGTATTTATTACAGATACAACGGTCAATGGGTTTCAGATAATGAACAAGTTCCTAATGTTGCAGTTTATAACTTATGGCAACAGACAAAGAAACTTCCTAAATGGGTATATTACTCTTATACAGGGGAAAACGCAGACCTAACAACATTTGAGGCTACTGAGAACACAGGTGTTATTTACGCTGGTACATACGGAAAAGGCGTTTTGGTAAATAGAGAATTCCAAGATACTATTCCTATTGAATCTACCGTTGCTTTAAATCCTGTTGAAGACAATAAGACTGCTGAAAGTTTGAGAATATATCCAAATCCTGCAGTTGATAGAGCAACTATTACATATTCTTTAGACAAACCAACAGATGTTAAATTCAGAATGGTTGATTTGAACGGTAGAGAAGTATCTGTATTTGAAAGCGGACGTCAATCAAAAGGTGCTCACTTCCAATATATAGACGTTCAACACTTACAACGTGGCGTTTATGTAATCCAAATGATTACAAAAGACTCTACGAAATCTGCTAAATTGATTGTTAAATAAGAATAAATAGTTATTAAAAATAAAAGAGACGGAATAAATCAACCGTCTCTTTTTCTTTTTATTAAATTAAGTAAAACTTACATTATAGTTATCAGTCTAAGTTTTAATACAAGACTATTTCATTTCTTGCGTTTAAATTCAATCCCCTGCGAAACCTTTCGTGCAGAAGTACCGATATTGTGTGCAAAATGAAAATTTATGTACAAAAATGTCGGCGTATTTTTGCAAACTCAAATTTTTATATGGTTTTTAACAAATTTTAAGTAACAAAACAGTTTTAACAACAAGCAATTTAAACTAAAGAAATCTTTATTTAATCAAAACGTTTGCAACATGTATATTTAATTAAAGCGGATAAAGAAATTATTATTACAATAAATCTCTTTCTTTTTTGGGAAGGGATTGTTTTACTAAGTCGTAGGATTGTTTTACCAAGTCTTTTAACAATGACGAAGGGACATCGGAGGCAAAATAAACGTCAGACCAATGTTTTTTATTCATGTGCCACGCAGGTTTTATGCCATCATACTCTTCTCTTAAGCGGATTGCATCATCGGGATTCATTTTTAAGCAACATCTGTCAAAGACTTGTATATTTACATAGCAAAACCATTTTGTGCCAATATAAAAACAAAGTACCTCCCTGCTATAAGAATCTTTTACGGACAGAAAAGGCATCTTTTCCATAACAAAAGGCAGCGACAAACAGTAATCTCTAAATTCTTCAACGTTCATTTATTTAAATATTTTTTGATTTCACCTCAAACAAATTTAATATTCCAACAGTTTTCCGTTATCATTCCAATCTCCGTACATCTTATTTTCCCTGCTCATTAGAATTAGTTTTTCCAATCGGGAATTAAAAACATTTATATCACGCTTTCGGTAAATTTCAATGTTATTTACTTTTACTCTTTGGTATAAAGACGGAAAGGAATTGAAGTTTTGCCAAACCGTCTTGTCTTTTTGTAACGCTTTTTTAATGTCCTGAGGAATTTTAAAATGCTTTTCGTTCATATCGGGTAGCACCTTACGCCCATTATCCGTCATCAAACCCAATTTTTCAAGCCTGCGTGTGCGTTCTTTATTCAATTCCGTCCAAAGTGAAGACTTCTTACGCGGGGAAAGTCGTTGATAAAGACAGTCATTTATCTTTTTCAGAGTGGAATCTATCCAACCGAAACACAGAGCCTGTTCAACAATTTCCAAATACGGCAAACAATATTCGGAACATTGCTTACTACGCGAACTTCTTACCCAACATTCAATTTCTTTCTCGCAATTATTTTCCAACCAT
Organism: Bacteroidales bacterium; assembly: GCA_017480245.1. Taxonomy (GTDB): domain Bacteria; phylum Bacteroidota; class Bacteroidia; order Bacteroidales; family P3; genus Scybalousia_A. The sequence goes on from JAFVBA010000012.1 coordinate 40,194, forward strand.
GCCCTAAGGTCTTGTATATTTGTGAAATTAAGGATATTTTTCATAAATTTCTAAATAATAAATCATTAATTATAATCTCTATAAGCCAATAATTTTTATACAAATCCCGCAAAGAATTAAAATCCTTTGCACTTGCAATTTGTTTATATGTTATCGGTAAAATCTCCTGCCTCATACAGCTTGCAAATTTACAATAATTTCCCGTTTTGTACTAAATAAGCTTATTACATTGTTATAATAAGATGATATTTTCTCAATCTTATTAATCAAAATGCAATAATATCGAAAAAATAAAACGAAATAATAAATTCTTTTTTGATATCAATTTTGAAAAACCTATGTATTTATATCAAAAAACCTATGTTTTTGAATTAAAAAACCTTGGTTTTTTGTGTAAAAAACATAGGTTTTTCAAAATTAATATGCGATATTAATTTTCTTAGATGACATAATAATTCTTTTAATTGCCGAATAAACTCAATTTATCCGCAAAATAGGGTTATTTTCTCTTATTTTGAAAAATTTTTATTTAAATCGTTTGCGATATAAAATAATTTGCGTAATTTTGCATCGCAAACGATATAATTCTATTACCGTTTGAAAGATAAATTATTAAATAACTTTAAAACATAATAAAACAATGGAGAAACAAAAAACAATTCAGACGTTACAATTCTTTGTAACAAACTTATCAAATCAAGCATTCGCTCACAAATTGCAGGGCAAAATGTTTTCTTCCCAAGGTTTTACAAAATTAGGAGAGAAATACATCGGACATTATGACGAAGAAATGGGTTGGGTTGATAAATTCATTGACCGTATTCTTGACCTTGGCGGAGAGATTAAACAAGAAGCAAGAGGGAAGTTAAACTTGAAAACGAGCCTTGTGAGTATATCAAAAGCGAATTGCAGATTTCTATTGACGGAATCGCACTTTTGAGAAAATGTATGGCAGAAGTTTGCGAGGATGTTACAACTTACGACATCATGAAGGAATATCTTAAAGACGAAGAGGAAGATATGTACTGGAGTGAGGGGCAATTGGCTCTCATTGAGAAAATAGGTTATCAAAACTGGTTGATTAAACAGATGTAAATTACGTTTAATAACAACAAAAAGTAACGGCAATGAAGATACTTGCAATAAGAATGTTTGAAAACGGTTTTATGAACCAGGCATTCGCATTCGGAGGAGAAGAAGGTAAGGAAAAATTTGACGAACAAATCATTTACCGCTCATCTTTACAGAATTTTTTGATAGATACAGGCAAAGAAATTATTTTAGTTGATACGGGATTTGATAATAATGCCCCTGTACCGCCGAAAAAATTAGGTTCGCCGTTGTATATGGGTGAAAAAGTAGCGGATTATATGGATTCGTTTCTACAAACAGGTTACAAACCTGAACAAGTCAGCAAAATTCTTATCACACATAAGCACCCTGACCATACAGGCGCAATAAAACATTTCCCGAATGCAAAAATCTATATTTCAAAAGAGGATGCCCTGGCAATGAAACTCGAAGGAGATAACGTTATTATCGCAAATTATTCTGACGGGGCGTATCACAATTTCCCTCAAAGTCAGAAAATAACGGACGGAATCTACTTTTTACCTGCCAAAGGTCATACTTTAGGAAACAGTATTGTGATTGCAGAAGACGGCGATAAGTTCTATATGTTCCACGGAGACGTTACATACTGCGATGCTGCCTTAAAAGCCAACAAACTTTCAATAGTATTTGAAGATATTAACCTTGCAAGGCAGACATTAGACCAAGTACGGCAGTTTGTTAAGGAAAACCCGACTGTATATCTTTCTACGCATTGTCCTGAGGGTATAGAAAATCTGGAAATGCAAAGAATAATGAAATTAGATTAAGTTCAAAACTGATAAATCAAATATGGCTTATCCGCAGTTGAATTTGGATTTGCAGTTATGCTTCAGACTTTACACTGCATCGCGTTTTGTGGTGCAGTGTTATAAACCTTTTTTGGACAAAGTGGGACTTACTTATCTGCAGTATATGACTATGATGGTTCTTTGGGAAAAAGACAATATTCTTGTGGGAGATATATCCAAGAGATTGATGCTTGATACCAATACCGTTACACCTTTATTGCAGAGAATGGAAAAAGAAGGTCTTATAACAAGGAAAAAATCCAAACAAGACACACGTCAAAGGATTGTATCCTTAACTGAAAAAGGTAAAGCGCTGGAAGAACAGGCTAAAGAGGTACCTCTGTGTATGTCGCAGTTTCTTTATGACAACAATATCTCACAGGAAGAACTTCTGACTATGGTTCCTATTTTGGATAATATGATTCAAAGTCTTAAACACAAAACACACTGACGCAAGATGGAAAATTTGGAAAATTATTTGGCAAACGCTATCCGCAATATTATGACCGATGCCTACAAAAGCGTAATAAAAAATCCTAAGCAGGCATTATTTATCCTTAATATGCAGAAAACCTTTGCCAAAAGCGTAAAAAAACGGGATAAAATCCAGAAAGAAGAGAATATAAACATACCTCCGTTTTTGATTTCCAGTATTTCATCGTCGTGTAATCTGGCCTGCAAAGGTTGCTATGCAAGGGCAAACAACTCATGTAGAGACTTAAATCATGAAGATAAGAAGATGTTGTCGGCAGGTGAATGGAAAAAGATTTTTGATGAGGCATCATCGCTTGGAATTAACTTTAACATACTTGCAGGAGGCGAACCGCTGTTGAGAAAAGAGGTTTTGCAGGCTGCAAGTGAAATAAAGGATATGATTTTTCCCGTATTCACCAACGGAACTTTGATTACAGAGGAATATTCCGCCTTTTTTGAACAACACCGTAACGTAATACCCGTTTTAAGTATAGAAGGTGAAAAACAAAGTACGGATTTACGGCGCGGAAATGGCATTTATGAAAAACTGTTGTCAGCAATGCAATCACTTAATCAAAGAAAGGTATTCTTCGGTTCGTCAATCACGGTAACGACTGCGAACTTTAAAGAGGTTACTTCCACAGAATTTTTAGACAAGATGCAATCCTACGGCAATAAACTTATATTCTATGTTGAGTATGTGCCTACTGCACCCGACACGGAGTATCTTGCTTTCAAGGAAGAAGATGTTAAGCAGATGGATATTAGACTTGATGAACTCAGAGTCAAATATCCCTATATTCTTTTCTTCTCTTTCCCCGGCGATGAAAAGGTTTTAGGCGGCTGTTTGGCGGCAGGACGTGGCTTTTTCCATATAAACGCAACGGGAAATGCCGAGGCGTGTCCGTTTTCTCCGTATTCGGATATGAATGTTGCCGCATCAGGACTGAAAAATGCCTTAAAATCTCCGTTTTTTGAGCGTTTAAGACTTTCAAATCTAATCGGAGGCGAACACAACGGCGGTTGCGTACTCTTTGAACACAAAGGGGAAGTGGAAAACCTGTTAAACACTAAATAAGACGAAATGTAAAAGACTGTAATATGAAAAGAATTTTGTTGAAAATAAAAGAAAAATTACAGAAACTGTCATTCCGTACTAGAGTTATAGTATTGATGATGTGCATTCCTTTTTACATTCTTTCCTTTGCACAGATGGCTTTGCCGATAAGCGTAAAGGCAAAAGGGATATTATGGTTTGTTCTGTTTGGATTAGCAAAGACTTTTCAGTACGGCGGCATTACTATTTTAGGAGTTGAAGGCATTAAACGGATTAAACAAGTTATAAAACGGAAAAATAAAAACTCAGAATTAAAATGTAATTATACGAAATAGAAACCTCAACTTATTATATCAAATAACCTTGAAAATTTCATAAAAAACCTTAATATATAATTTTTTTGAAAATTTACATTTGTTTTTAACCGTGGCAGATAAAGTAAATTACTTTATCTGCTTTTTATTTTTCATAGTATATTAGTTTATTGCGGATAGAAACACAGCAAATAAGGAATAATTTGCAACAATTTTCAGTTTTATAAAATAAGAGTGCGGAATCAATAATATAATTCCGCACCTTTGTTTTGTGATATGTTATTTTTTGAAAATCTTATTCGTAAATCTCGTGTTTATAAGCTTTAAGTGTATTGGTAAGTAACGAAACGATAGTCATAGGTCCTACTCCCCCCGGAACAGGTGTGATATACGAACAGTGAGGCGCTACTTTATTGTAATCAACATCGCCCGTAACGTAATAACCTTTCTCGCTGTTGTCTTCAATACGGTGAATACCTACGTCAATTACCACCGCACCTTCTTTAACCATATCTTCGGTAACGAAATGAGGCTTTCCGATAGCGGCAATCAATATATCGGCATTTTTACATACATCTTTAAGATTTGCAGTTTTGGAATGACAAAGTGTAACCGTGCAGTCCATACCTTTTCTTGACATCAAAACCGCCATAGGTGTGCCGACAATGTCGCTTCTTCCCAAAACAACGCAATTCTTTCCTGATGTCTCTATGCCCATCCGCTCAATCAAAGTAACTATTCCGTAAGGTGTTGCAGGCAAATACGAAGGCATTGAAAGCAACATACGTCCCGCATTGGCAGGATGGAATCCATCTACATCTTTTTTAGGATCTACGTGTGCAATTACCTTTTTCGTATTGATATGTTTCGGAAGCGGTAGTTGTACTATGTAACCATCTACTTCAGAATCGTTGTTTAAGAAATCCAAAGTCTCCAAAAACTCCTTCTCACTTATGCTTTCAGGAAATTTATACACGGAAGAAGTAAATCCAACTTCCTGACTTTGCTTTTCTTTGCTCTTAACGTAAGAAAGAGATGCCCCGTCATTTCCGACGATTACGGCAACAAGATGAGGAGGCCGCTTTCCGCTGTCCAATAGTTGCGCAACCTCTGATTTTATTTCCTCTTTAATGGTTTGGGCAATTACCTTGCCGTCAATAAGAATAGGATTGTTCATTTTCATGTAGTATTTAGCACGTAGTATGTAGTATTCAGAATGCGCTTTTCGAAATTTATTCTTCTTATGTTATATGCTGCATTCTATATACTGCATCCTACATAAATTAATTATCTTTTTGCAAATTTTTTCATATTACGCATTTGTTTCAATTGCTGCATCTTGTTACCGGATAGCGAACGCATCATTTTGCGTGTTTGATCAAATTGTTTGATTAGTTTATTCACTTCCTCTAATTTGCAACCCGAACCTTTGGCTATTCGATTCTTTCTTGAAACATCAATAATATCAGGATTTTCACGCTCTTGCGGTGTCATACTTCCGATAATCGCTTCAATGGATTTAAAAGCGTCATCCTTGATATCAACATCCTTCAAAGCCTTTCCCACTCCCGGTATCATACCTACTAAATCTTTCAGATTACCCATCTTCTTTATTTGATTGATTTGTGCTAAGAAATCATTGTAATCAAAAGAATTTGTATGTATTTTCTTACTTAACTTTCTTGCTTCTTCTTCATCGTATTGTTGTTGGGCCCTTTCAACCAAGGAAACTATGTCTCCCATTCCCAAAATACGATTTGCCATTCTGTCGGGGTGAAAAACGTCCAATGCGTCAAGTTTTTCACCGATTGACATGAATTTTATCGGTTTTGTTACCACACGTCTGATTGTCAAAGCCGCACCTCCGCGTGTGTCGCCGTCAAGTTTGGTAAGTACTACTCCGTCATAGTTCAGTCTGTCGTGAAATGCTTTTGCCGTATTGACTGCATCCTGTCCTGTCATGGAATCTACGACAAACAATGTCTCAGTCGGATTGACTGCATTTTTGATATTGGCAATCTCAGTCATCATCTCTTCATCAACAGCCAACCTACCGGCAGTGTCTATTATGACAACCTGATAATTTTCAGCCTTTGCCTTGGCCACAGCGTGTAAAGCAATCTCAACAGGGTTCTTGTTCTCGTCTTCTCTGTACAAATCAACGGAGATACTGTCCGCCAAAACCTGCAATTGATTGATAGCAGCAGGACGATATACGTCAGCAGCGACCAAAAGAACCTTTTTACTTTTCTTAGATTTCAAATAAAGAGCCAATTTACCCGAAAAAGTGGTTTTACCCGAGCCTTGCAAACCTGCATTTAAGATAATAGCAGGATTACCTTTGATATTAATCTCCTCTGTTGTGCTTCCCATCAAATTAACAAGTTCATCATGAACCATTTTGACCATCATCTGACCGGGTTCTACGCTTGTCAATACATTCTGTCCTAAAGCCTTTTTCTTAACTTCATCACAAAATTCTTTGGCAATAGGATAAGAAACATCGGCATCAATTAAGGCTTTTCTGACTTCTTTAATGCTTTCGGAGATATTAATTTCTGTTATTTTGCCGTTACCTTTAATTATTTTAAAGGCGCGGTCTAATTTTTCGGATAAATTTTCAAACATTTTCTTTTCTCTTTATTTTAGGCTGCAAAGTTACAAATTTTTACTCAATGCGCAATAAATTATCTGTATTTTCTTAAATAAACCATCTTCTTTACAATTCTTCAATCAAAATGCCAGTAAAATCAAAGCGTCATAAGAATACAATTTAACGCACATCAATAACAACAATATGAATTGAAATCTTACGTCAGTCTTATGTAAAAACAATATTTTTGATTAGCAAAAAAGACTTACAAATTCTAAATCTGTAAGCCTTTTTTCTGCATTATCCAATCGGACATTGCATCTTATGATTTATTTGTCCAGTTCTGCCTGTCTTAATTTCTGAACGTAGATTGCCTTTAGTTTTTTCTCTCTGGCAATTACCGAAGGCTTAGTGAACTGTTTGCGATTTCTTAGCTCTCTTACAACTCCGGTTTTATCAAATTTACGTTTCAGTTTCTTAAGAGCTCTTTCAAGGTTTTCACCTTCTTTAATTGGAACAATAATCATAAAAAATACCTCTTTCTTTTTTAATTGTTAATAATTATTTTTAATTGCGGGTGCAAAATTACTGCTTTTTACAATTCTGACAAAACTTTTTGCCGAAATTCTTTCATTATCTATCAAATTCCTATCCTACTTTGTTTTCCAAAGATATTGAAAGAAGTTTCTGAGCCTCCACCGCAAACTCCATCGGCAGCCTGTTAAGAACATCTTTTGCGTAACCATTTACTATTAATCCGATGGCGCTTTCTTCACTTATCCCTCTCTGACGGCAATAAAGCAATTGCTCTTCGGAAATCTTGGACGTAGTTGCTTCGTGTTCCACAACAGCTGTCGAATTATCCACACTGATATAAGGAAACGTATGCGCACCGCACTTATCGGTCAAAAGCAACGAATCACATTGCGAAAAATTCTTTGCATTCTCCGCACTCTTGGCTACTTTTACCAAACCGCGGTACGAATTTTCGCTTCTGCCTGCCGAAATTCCCTTACTCATAATCGTACTTCTGGTATTTTTCCCCAGATGTATCATCTTAGTTCCCGTATCTGCCATTTGATAATTATTAGTTACCGCAACGGAATAAAATTCTCCGATACTGTTATCGCCAGCAAGCACACAGGAAGGATATTTCCACGTCAAAGCCGAGCCTGTCTCCACTTGTGTCCAGGAAAGTTTAGCATTGTTGCCTTTACATATCCCTCGCTTAGTTACAAAATTGAAAATACCACCTTTACCGTCCTTATCACCTGGATACCAATTCTGAACGGTGGAATATTTCACGTTGGCGTCTTTCATAACAACGATTTCAACGATGGCAGCGTGCAATTGATTTTCGTCCCTTTGCGGCGCAGTGCAACCTTCCATATAAGAAACGGACGCCCCTTCGTCAGCAACAATCAAAGTACGCTCAAACTGTCCCGTACCTTTCGCATTAATACGGAAATATGTAGATAAATCCACAGGACAATGCACTCCCTTAGGTATATAACAGAAACTGCCGTCAGAAAATACCGCACAATTCAGCGCTGCAAAGAAATTATCATTGTAAGGTACGACACTGCCTAAGTATTTTCTCACCAAATCGGGATGATTTTTGATTGCCTCACTCATAGAACAGAAAATGATACCGTATTTTTGCAAAGTATCTTGAAATGTTGTCTTTACGCTGACAGAATCCATCACCGCATCAACCGCAACCGTGCCTTTAAACTCTTCAACGCCCGCCAAAATTTTTTGTTCGTGCAAAGGAATTCCCAATTTGTTGAAAGTATCCAAAATTTCGGGATCAACCTCATCCAAAGACTTCTTTTTATTTTGCTTAGGTGCGGCGTAATAAATTATATCCTGGAAGTCAATTTCGGGAATCTTCAAATGCGCCCACTGCGGCATCTTCATCGTCTGCCAAGTGCGGAACGCTTTCAAACGGTACTCCAAAAGCCACTCAGGTTCTCCCTTCAGAGCGGATATTTTCCTTACAATATCTTCATTAATTCCCTTGCCAATATCGTCAGTTGCAATATCAGTAACAAAACCATACTTATACTGCTCATTAGTTACATCACTAATTATTTTCTGTTCGTTTTCCATCTGTCATTATGAAATTTTCAACTTGCAAAATTACAAATAATTTCTCTACAAAACAAAAACACTCTAATTTTATCAAAAGAAAATTCTATCTACTGCGATTTCTATTTTGCCCTTTGTGATTTTTCTGCCGCCTTTGCGCAATTTTCCGCCGCCCCTTGCGAAGAAAATTTGGAAAAAACTCTTTTTTCAGAATAAAAAAACAGTTTTTTTGAGTTAAAAAAAGAGTTTTTTTCAAAATAAATTGCGAAAGGGCGGCAAAAGTTTCCCAATGGGCATGAATTATTCACCTAAGGGGCAGAAGCGGAATCAATTCTTGTTTGAATTTTTGGTTGAATTGCAAAGTTTTCCTGTAATTATATTTCCTTACTTCATAGACCCCGTTTTTCATTGCGCCCGGGTATGTTATTGAAAGCAGACCTGCGCCTCCCAAATATGCAGTTATGTAGCATTTATCCAACACTTGCCACACTCCGAAGCCCAATGCAGCAGCATTAATAGCAAATGCAGTAAGACCTTTTCCCCATTCGTTTGCATAAATATGGGCAAGACCCGGAACGAATGACAATATCCGTGCAGTTTTTTCACTTTTCAGTTTCGGCAAATCACTATACAATTTATCTATATAAGGCATAATATCCTTATTTGTGCTGCTTTTTAATCTGAGAGCCAATTCCTGTGCCGTCTTTTCAGCATTGGCATAGTCGTTAAATTCATTTAACGTCAAAATTTCCAATAACAACATATCCTCTTGCAAAGTGTCAAAATACAATCTGCATTTTTCTATCGTTTCTTTTGATTTCTGAAAATTATCACTTAGATAATAGCACAGTGCAATCTGATAATAATCTCCGTAATCCTCGGCAATTCTTTCCAATGTCGCAGCCGCTTTTGAGTAATCGCCCGTTTGTTTGAAACATATCGCTTTTTGTTGCAACGCCTTGTAGGATATTTCTTTTGAGGAGGACAAATAAAAACATCTTTCGTATTCTACGGCTGCCAATTCGTAGTTTTGCTGCATAAATAAGTCGTCTGCTTTTTTGAAAATGCAGGCAGAATCCGATGAATTGAGATTGCAAGGTTGCAAATTCTCACTTCTAACGCCTGAAACTACTACGCAAAGGAATATGAATATTATATAAAATCTGAACATCTGTTCTTGAATTAAAGTTTTCGCAATTCACTTTTACCGTTACCACTGAACCGTAGATATTTCCTATATAAAAAACGGCGGATATAGTTCCGAAAAGAATGGTTTTCCAATTCGTCAATCCTTTTTTATACCAATTTTCCGCAGTTACGCCCATTAACGAGCCGCAAATAAGAAACGATGAAATGCCTTCGCCGATGTTTCCTGCATAAACCTTTCCCAATCCGGGTACAAGCGTAGATAATGCTCCCGCGACAAAAAGTGATTTCTTTTTATAAGATAGCAATTCTGTTTTCAGTTGCAACAATCTGGCGGTTTCTACATTCAACGGATAGTTATTAGAATCTACTGAATTGATATAGGTATCAAAAAGATTGTAATTGCGTTTTAAAAGGTTGATTCCTGCAAGAGAAAAATTCTTTAGGTTATTGATTTCTCCGTCCTGGCTGCTTATCATATTCAAATCACTTTCTGCTTTATCCAAATGAAACAAATGGGCATTGGAAAGAGATGAAAAAAATCTGCTTTCGGTAAATAATTCAGAGGATTGGGACACCTTAGAGAAATTATCCGCAGCCAAATCCAGCATTTTAGAAGAATAGTAGGTAAATCCACGCAAAAAATTGATACTGTCATTATCTTCTGAGTTGTTTTGCATTAATACCACCGCTTCTTCTTTCATAGAATTGCCGATAAGGTACATAACAAAATCAAATTCGCTTTTCGCAGAATTATCTTGTTGCGAAAAAACGATAAATGACGAAAACAAAAATATGAATAAAAGCAAACGTTTCATTATAACTTATAACGCAAAGGTGATTCGTAGATATGTCCGCAGCCTTCCATAAGAAGATATATTGAATGCTTATCCGCCAACGATATTCTGTTGCAACGCATCAATCTGTCGGCAGTACAAATCGTTCCTTTCAAGAGTCCGTACCCGCTTATCAAATCTTTGCTGTATCTTGAGCAAGAAGGAACGAATGCACACTGACGGGAAAGTACAGAAGATACATATCGTTGATATACGAACATACTTGAAGACAACAAATGGTAGAAAGGATTGAGGGTTTTATTGTTTTTGCCGAATCCGTATCGAACTTTGCGCTCATTAAACGACGAGTCAGAGTAATTATGTGCCGCCAAAAGTTTCAAATCCGAAGAAGAAAAAACTTCTTTCGTTTGTTGGGAATATCCGTTTAAAGAAAAAATTAAACAAACGGTGATTATACAACAGTAAAGTAAGGATTTCATTGAGTGATGTTATAAGGATTAACTCTCTTTGCACCTTTCGGAACTTTGTAATCAAACAAAGCGTCTTTGGAAAAGTTATTTGTTTTGATGTTTTTGTATTCCTCTTTTTTGATTACTGAATCTCCTTTGGTGTCATAAGATATTTGGGTAATAGTTGCAGGAAAAGAAATATTGGGGTATGCTACGTAGTTGGTATAATACGTTTTCTTCAGGACTTTTCCGCTTTTGTCGTAAAAGGCACTGTATATCGGTTTGTCTTTTTGACATACTACGGTAGCTTTACTAATTTCTTTGTCCGCCTTTTGCGTAGGAATAAAAGTCTTTACTATATTGCTGCCATCCTTTTTAATTCCCTGCAAAGTGAATCCTAAATTGGTAAGATTCAAATCCGAATATGCAGGCGTCATAAACAAAGTAAAAAACTCGGTTTGCGAAGACAGTGATTTATCATTAATATTCATCACCTCATTTGCCGCAGGTTGATAAACCGAAGTCTCACCTAAGGAATTTGTTATCATATAATATTCCTGAGGATAGGTGTAATGAATAACCAAATTGCCGTTGGAAGTAAAGAATACTTGTTTTTCAACCCGTATTACCTTATTTTGATGCAACTGTCTTATGGTTACATCCGCCGATAACTTGGTTTGGGAAAATAAATCTCCGTTATAAACCGCTAAACAAACAAAAAACGGGAGCAGTACCTTAAGTACCAATCCCGTATAGACAATTCTTTGCATTTTACATCCACATAAAGAAACTAGTATTGCCTGTGTATGAGCCAATGTCGTCCTGTATTGCGCCGACAAGCAAAACTACCCAATCCACAAGAGTAACGATTCCGAAAATTCCGCCACAGGTGAAAGTGTAGTAAGCCCACATCCATTTAGATGTCCCCATGTAATGACGGTGAATACCAAAGCCGCCAAGGAATGTACAAAATGCCCAAGCACCCCAAGGATTTACACTGCTGCGTCCCATCATTGCGGAACCGGATTGTGAATTCGCCATCAATGAAATGCCGTTTTCAGCAAATAAATTGATGTCTTGCAAAGATACTTCCGTTGCTGTAGCAAATGCATCCTCAATTGCGTTGTCGTTAAGTACGTAATCATTGTCCTCAGCGAAAGAATTAAATGACAGAGCTGCCATCGCAACTAAAGCAAAAATCACTTTTTTCATAGTTTTATTGATTTAGGTTAATTAATATTTAAGTTTGCAAAAATAATATTTATTTTCAAAACTCGGAAATAAAAAAACAAAATATTGAATCTTTACTTCCTATAGCCACATTATGAATTTAGGGTTTCCTTCATAGGAACGGATGTCGTCTTGTATGGCTCCGACGAGCAGAACTATCCAATCCACAAACGGAACTATGCCGAAAATACCGCAACATGAGAAAGTATAACAAGCCCACATTGCTTTGGTTGAGCCAAGATACATTCTGTGAATACCGAATTCGCCCAAAAAGAAAGCAAGTGCAAAAGCCGCCCAAGGATTTACACTGCTGCGGTAAGCCATTTGTCCGTTTGATTGAGTAGTTACGAACAAGTCCAATGTATTTCCGCCGAACAAATTGATTTGGTCTAAAGAAACTTCCTCAGCATTAGCAAAAGCATTTTCTATGGCAGAATTATCCAAAGTGTATTCGCTTTTCTCTGCCATAGATACTAATGGCAAGGTAAGCACTGCAGTTAATACTAAAATAAAGTGTTTCATCTGTTTGTTTAATATTTAATTTGGTTAATTATCTCCGTTATTTATTACAATTGATTGTCAGGTAAGGAAAACGTATTGCCTTTTGACATATCTCCAGTGGTAAGTCCCAATTTCAACCACTTCATTCTCTGCGCCGAAGTGCCGTGAGTGAATGATTCGGGTTGGGAATATCCGCGCGCTTTCTCTTGTAAATAATTGTCGCCTATGACTTGTGCGCAGTTTATGGCTTCTTCTATATCGCCGTCCTCAAGAGAAGAGAACATCTTGTTTTCATAATGTCCCCAAATGCCTGCATAGAAATCCGCCAACAGTTCCAAACGTACGCTTATCTTATTTGCCTGAGTTTGATTGACTCTTTGCATTTGCGAATGGGCTTGTTCAAGAGTTCCAAGTAAGTATTCAACATGATGACCTACCTCATGGGCAATCACGTAGGCGTATGCAAAATCACCATCCGCCCCAAGTTGCTGTTTCATACTCATAAAGAAAGACAAATCTATGTAAAGACTTTGGTCTGCAGAGCAATAAAAAGGACCGACTGAGGCATTGCCTTCACCGCATGAAGTTTGCACGCTGTTAGTATATAAAACCATCTTAGGAGGTTTATAAGTCTTTCCCATCTGTTTGAATACCGCAGTCCAAACATCCTCAGTTGAGGCAAGGATTTGCTTTGAAAATTTTGCTAATTCCTGTTCCTGCTCAGTAAATTCATGAGTGGAGGCAGTCTGTTCTGTTTGCAATGAACTCAAACCGCCGCTCTGTTGAATAACACTCAACGGATTGCCGCCCATCAGCCAAGTCAATAAAGCGATAACTATAACGCTTAATCCACCGCCTATTCCCGCTTTTGCACCACCCGATAACCCTCTGCGGTCATCAACATTGCTGCTTTCTCTTCTTCCGTCTAATTTCATAAGTTCTCTTTTATCTTCTGCGTTTCTTATTCTTTGTATTTACTTGTGAAGCATCTTTTTTGTTAAGATAGAATTTAAATCCTACTTGCCCGTAAAGAAAAACAATATCTTTCGTCGTTTGATTATAATCTTCGTTATCGTAAGTATATTGCATAACATTAAGCATAGGAGTAAGCAAAGTAAGATTGAAACTTGCCACTGCGGATAGTTTATAATCAAAAGAAAAAGGATTGATTGCAAATTTGAAGTTATACTTAGCAGGTTGGTCGCCCGTAGCCTCCAAAGAAATAGGTCCGATAGACAAAGAAACATTATCTGCAACAGAAGTAATGCAATAACCTGCCGATATAAAACAATTAGGCGTGTAAGTAATCTTCTTTGTCAGCGGAATAAGATAGGTAAGATGCGGAGCAAAAGATACATAATTGACTTTGACGGTCTGGTCTGCCCCAAACTGCGAATAACCTAAATAAAAACCTAAATAACATCCGTTCTCCAAATGGAAATTATACCCCAAAGAGATATTAAGCATAGTAACATCTAAATCACTTACGGCAAAATCATCGGGACTAATGGAAATCATCGGGTTACCATCAAGATTCAAATCGGCACCGAACATAATCGGCTTAGAGAAATGCGTAGTAAATTTATTGTAACTTGCATTCAAATCAAAGAATCCTTTTTGCGCCGTAGCAGATACCGAACACAATACCATAAATATTCCTAAACAGAAACTTAATAATCGTTTTTTCATATTGTAATTACATTTTATTACTGCATTTTTATAAAAAAACACATCTATTTGCTAATTATTTTTTGCAAAGTTATAAATATTTTTTGTAATATCGGTAAATATTCAAGTTTTTTTGAAATATACAAAATTCTTTCTTGAAATCAATTTAAAAAAACCTATGTTTTTGAATTAAAAAACCAGGGTTTTTCGTAAAAAAAACATAGGTTTTTTGAATGAAATACATAGGTTTTTCAGAATCATTTTAAGAAAACAATCCGTAATTACTTGATTTTAACTTAATACCAAGTCATATCAATTTGAATAAAACTAATAAACTTAAAGCAATTGCGCAATTCTAATAAATTAGATAACGGTTGCGTACTTCTTTATAGGCATTCAAATCATTTTCCCACGATTTTTTGATTTCCTCTGCACTCTTGCCTGCGATAATTTGTTCTTTTATCATCTTATCACCCGTAAGCAAATCAAACATACGCGTAAAAAATCCTTCTTTTTTCGGATATGCCTTATACATTTTTATGATATACTCCAATTCTATCTCATCGGAGCGAATCGTTATCACCTCTCCCCTACATTTTTTGTCTTTAAACGGCGGATTTTCCGCAACTCCTTTTATTGATTTCGGAATAAAAGAGATTGTTTTTATTTTTTGATTTGAGGTTTTGAGATTATAATTCGGAAACCCCACTATTTCAAACGGTGAATCGGTGCCTCTGCCTATTGAAATCGGCGTTCCTTCAAATAAACACAGGGTCGGGTAGTTTTTTATTGCCTGCATACTTTGCAAATTGGGCGAAGGAAATACGTCAAGGGCGTAGATACTGTCACGTTTGTAGTTTTGCATCTCAATAACGGTGAGTATATTTTTTTTATTTAAGGTATCAATTCCTTTATCCGATGCCTCAAGTCCGACATCCAATAACATAAGAGCGTATTCTCCGATAGTAAGACCGTAACATATAGGAATATTCTGCATTCCTACGAAACTTTTGCAATCATTTTGCAAAACAGGCCCTGCAACGAAGTTATTAGGGTTCGGTCTGTCCAATACGATAAGTTTTTTACCCGTTTCAATGCACGCTTCCATCACATACTCCAACGTAGAAATGTAGGTATAGAACCGACATCCCACATCCTGCAAATCAAACAAGACAATATCAAGTTCATTCATCTGCTCCTCTGTCGGTTTTTTGTTTTTACCGTATAGGGAAATGATTTTAATACTGTCTTTGTAGTAACTGATTCCGTTAATTAACTTTCCTGCTTCCTGAGTTCCCTTCAGACCATGCTCGGGAGTGAAAAGAACGGTAATATTTACGCCATTTGACAAAAGAGTATCCGCCAAATGTACGCTGTTTATTAAACTTGTGTGATTGCAAACTACACCCACGCTCTTATTTTCCAACATCGGCAAATATTCTTCCAATCTTTCATCACCTTTAACTAATTGCGCCGAAACAAACTGCCAAACCAGCATCGCAACTAATAACAAAAATATTTTTTTCATAGTATTTCTTTCATTTGCATCAAATTGCAAATTTATAATGTTTTTAGAAAAATTTTGCAATACACTGCAAATTTTTTCTAAATAAGCTAATAAAACCTTTTTTTTAGTTTTTAAGTTATTTATTTTTATTCAACATTTCTTATTTTGAAGGTTCCCATTGTTTTGTTAAGGAATTATACTCGGCATCAGTCTCCCAATAAAAACGAATTATCACACCGTAATTTGAAGAATCCCTCTTACTTTGTTTATTTCCGTTTTCATCAATATAATCCTCAAATACAAAAGGGAAATAAAAGCAAGGACTATCTTCTTTTATGCCTATATCCAAATAAGTCTGCGTTAACTTTCCGTGTTTTGCCTTATAGTCTTCTATTAACCCGACAACACGCTCGACTTCTTTATATATTCTCTCAACATTAGGCTTATAGGCAAAATCAGACCACACTAAAATACTCATTAATACGAAAGCGTTATGCCAAAGACTAACTCTAAGTTATTTAAAACTATTTTCTTTACATTCATGTTTGATAACCTGTTTTTATATTTTGCATTTATCCGCTAATTTTCGGATAAATTGGAGACAAATTTACAGAAAAATATCGTTTTTCGTCTGTTTATCGCCGCTTTTTGTAGAAAATAATAACCCAAAAGACTTTATGCTATGAAAAATTCCATACCAATTTTTTTTAATTTTCAAAAAGAAGTCGTTTTTTCATTTATTATTGTAATTTTGCAAATTCTTAATGAAATAATATAACAATGGCAGATAATTTAGTGATAGTTGAGTCGCCTGCAAAGGCCAAAACAATTGAAAAATACTTAGGAGATAACTATAAAGTAATGTCTTCTTTCGGTCATATCAGAGATTTGGAAAAGAAGGAGTTAGGAATTGACGTCAATAATGGATTTGAACCCGATTATATTGTACCTGAAGACAAAAAAAAGGTCGTTAAAGAACTTAAAGACGCTGTTAAAAAAGTCAAGACCGTATGGTTGGCAAGTGATGAGGACCGTGAGGGAGAAGCAATCGCATGGCACTTAAATGAAGAGTTGAATCTGAAAAAGAAAGACACTAAACGTATTGTTTTTAACGAAATTACCAAAAGCGCAATCTTGAATGCCGTTGCCAATCCGAGAGAAATAGACATCAATTTGGTCAATGCTCAACAGGCAAGGAGAGTTTTAGACCGTATTGTCGGATATGAAATGTCTCCTGTGCTATGGAAAAAAGTTAAACCTGGGCTTTCTGCCGGCAGAGTGCAGAGTGTTGCCGTCCGTTTGATAGTTGAAAGAGAAGAAGAGATAAGAAATTTTGAAAATACCTACAATTACCGTGTCAATGCGGTATTTTACACCTCGGATAATAAATCTATGTTAAAGGCTACGTTGAATAATAAGTTTGAAACGGAACAAGAGGCTTATGAATTCCTAAACAGATGCAAAGATGCTACATTTAAAGTCAGTGCCGTGGAGAAAAAACCTGAAAAACGCACTCCTGCACCACCTTTTACCACATCTACACTTCAGCAAGAGGCATCTCGGAAACTTGGATTCTCAGTTTCGCAGACTATGATGGTGGCTCAACAACTTTATGAGGCGGGATTGATTACTTATATGAGAACGGACTCTGTCAATTTGAGTGATTATGCTATCAATATGGCAAAAGAAGTTATTCCTGCTATGTTCGGGGCAAAATATTTAAAGACCCGTAGATTTGCAACGAAGAGTAAAGGCGCACAAGAGGCACACGAGGCAATCCGTCCTACATCTTTGGAACGTCAAACCATAACAGGCGACAGTTATCAGACACGTTTGTATTCTCTTATCTGGAAACGTATGATTGCCTCGCAAATGGCGGACGCTAAATTGGAGAAAACAGTTATAACAATAGAGATTAGCAATGATGAAAATCAATTTACATCGCAGGCGGAAGTGATTTTGTTTGACGGATTTTTGAAATTATATCAAGTAAGTGTGGATGAAGATGACAATAACGAAGAAGAATTGTCTTTAATTCCGAATATATCCGTCGGAGAAAGCCTTTCAATGAAAGAATGTAAGGCAAAACAAACATTTGCTGCGCAACCGCCGCGCTATAATGAGGCAACGCTTGTCAAAAGACTTGAAGACCTCGGCATAGGACGCCCATCTACTTACGCACCTACTATTACTACGATACAAAAACGAGATTATGTTGATAAACGTTCCCTTCCTGCCCAAGTAAGAGAGGTTATCGTTATGACATTATCTGAAAACGAAATAATAAAAAAGGTAGAAAGCGAAAATTATGGCAAAGAAACCAACAAACTTGCGCCGACGGATATCGGCATTGTAGTAAATAGTTTTCTGGTAAGTAATTTTAGCGACATTCTTTCTTATAATTTTACGGCAGATGCGGAAAGTCAATTTGACAAAATCGCACAAGGAAAGAAAGATTGGCACAAAATGATGGCGGATTTCTATACTCCGTTTATGCAAGAGGTGCAAAATGCCAAGGATAACTCCGAAAAACAAAAAGGAGAGCGGTTGTTGGGCGTTGATCCAAAGAGTGGCTACAATGTTTATGCAAGAATCGGTCGTTTTGGGGCAATGGTACAAATCGGAGTGGCGGAAGGCGACAAAAAACCGCAATTTGCATCTTTGAAACCTACACAAAGTATTTCTACTATCACATTGGAAGAAGCTCTTGCCTTATTCGGATTACCACGAACCTTAGGTCAATACAAGAATGAGGACGTTGTGGCAAATACGGGGCGATTCGGTTCTTATGTTAAATGGAAAGACAAAAATGCTTCCTTACCTAAAACTTTAGACCCTTACACTGTAACATTGGAAGAGGCTGTTAAAGAGATTGAGAAGAAGATTGCAAAGGACGAAATCGTAAAAGACCTTCCTAAAACTATAACAAATTTGGAGGGACAGCCTATTGAGATGAAATACGGTAAATTCGGAATTTATCTTTCCTATAAAGACAAAAATTTCCGCATACCTAAAACTTGCAACACTGCAAATTTGCAACCTCAGGAGGCAATTGACATTGTTTTGGGCAACAAAAAATCCATCGATAACAAACCTTTGAGAGTTTTTTCTTCAGGTGCGCAAATTCTTGAGGGAAGATACGGCGAATATATCAAATTTAACGGCAAGAACTACCGACTTCCAAAAGGTAAGACCTCAAGTAACATCACCGAAGAAGAAGTTAATAAAATTATCATCTGATAAATGAATTCGTTATTCACTAAAGACGAAGAAGTTATTTGATATTATGTTCGGGTTGGAGGAAAAAGAAATAGCGGCGATTAATTCCGTATTTGCGAAATATCCTAATGTGGAAAAAGTTATGCTTTTCGGCTCACGGGCAAAGGGCACTAACCAACCGTTTTCTGATATTGACATAACAATGTTGGGAGACAAACTCACACACTCTGATTTAATTAATATAATGAGTGATTTGGACGATTTGTTTCTGCCATACGAAATAGACTTATCTATTTTCAACAAAATAAATAACGAAGCCCTGAAAGAACATATTCTAAGAATGAACGTAGTTTTCTATTCTAAATAACGGAATTGTCTATTAAAAACAACTCTTTTTTATATTACAAAAATAAAGTGCTAAAACTATTTACAGTTTCAGCACTTTATATTAATGTATTTTCTTCTGCTTGTTCTCTTTCTTATTTTTCCAAATCCTTTATTACAAATATATTTCTGAGTCCATATCTCTTTCTTTAATTTCCTTATCCGAAGGCGGTATATACTTATCATAAGGCAATCCCTTTTCGTCATATTGAATTGGCGCTACTTTTCTGGACATAGGAACCGAAAGACAATAATTACTAAACGGAAGATAAACTATTTTCAAGTTAGAATAATCTATACACCCCTTACTTCCCTGCCGTCCATAGACAACTGTTTTATCCGAACAAGCCTTTACCGTCAATATAAACTGCTCTGCCGAACTTGCGGTTTCATTATCTATTACCAATGCTGCACGCAATGGCAACGTCTGGTGATTTTCAAAACCGACTTTTTCAATACTGTCCTTTGTTATCAAAACATATTCATCTTTTGTGGCATTCATTTTCCGTAAAGTCTCATCTGCCCACAGTGAATCATATTTTCGGTATGCCGTATCTATATAAAGACGGTTTTCTTTTGAGTTCTTCCATTCCAAAGCCCACACCTGCCCGACTTTATCTGCCAACAAATCTATATAAGGCAGCCACGCCTTATCGCCGCCTCCGATATTACCGCGTATATCTATGATAAGATTCTCACATATTGAGTTTTTGTAAGCCTCAACAGACTGTTTGACAAAATCAAATGTCTCTTGACTGTACTCACATGAAGGAAAATTTATAAGAAAAGTCTTTTCGGTAACTTGGGAATAAGAAAACTTTGTATTATTGTGCAAAGAAACTGCCGTTTTTCCTTGATTTCTTTTCATATAACGGAAAAATCGGAAAAATATCCAGAACAATGTAGATGAAAATCTTCAAAGAAGCCTACAAGTTCGCAAGCCGCATCATAGCCGGTACGTCTGCCTGAATGGATTTGCTTATATAATGTATCTTTCAGAGAATTATATTCATTAAACTTCTCTCCTACCGTTTTGCGTTCAAATCCTGCATAACTGTTTTCTATTTCATTAACAACGAAATCAAAATCCCGTCTGTCGTTTGCAGTATCTTGTAACCATTGTTGCGAAAACAGATTAACAGAATAAACTAACGCCAAAACAAATAAGCAAAACAGTTTTTTCATAAACAATTTTGAATAATTTTTATCTGTACTTAGTTTGCAAAGATATAAAAATAAATTCATCCAATAAAATTCCATCAAAATAAAGTGCCGAATCAGTAAATTCTTTTCTGAAAAGAGTAAAATGTTTTCAGAAAACAATTTCGTGATTCGGCACTTTATTTTTACAGTCTTTACAAAAATACTAATTTATGCGGATATAACCAGCAAAAAATTATAATTTTTTGTATAATTAACCCGCAAAAATTAGTGTTTTTGTCATTTTTATCAACTTAAAAGCAATCTTACAATATTCTTTTCTACATAAATTTTCTTCAATTCTGTACGGGAATTAATATCTGAAGATAATGATTGAAGTTTATCCAATTCTAATATATCAAAAGCATAATTTTCCACACTAAAAAGATATTTTTATAATCTTTTATTGCCGTTTAAGAATTTATTTGTACTTTTGCAAACAAGACAATAGTGTCATATAACACGCATCAACTATTATTTCACGTTCAAATAAAGTCCCGCAAACTGATTTTGAATCCTTGAAATAATAAGTTCAGTAAAAGTCAGTGTTTTTTTTACATACCCATGACTTAATTTACCACCTCTTGGTGTTCTCTTGTCTATGGTATGTAGGTGTTCAATGCGGGACTTTACCTGAACGTGAATAGATTAAGTTTACACCTTATTTATTTGCATTTATTTCAAAAGTGATTGATAGTTTTTGCATTAAAATTAACGTAAAAACTATGAAAAAAGTAATCTTATGTGTCATCGTGCTGTTTTTTGCAGCATCATGTCAAAAAGAATCCAACGAAAAAGTCGTTGTTTGTTGGGGTGATAGTCTGACTGCCCCACAAAGCGGAAATTCTTTCAAAGGAAAAATTTATCGTCTTATAAAAGGCGACAATTGCTATCCGAAAAAACTTCAAAAACTCTTACCCGACGGTTATAAAATCATTAATGCAGGTGTCGGAGGTGAGAATTCTTTAACAATCATGGCTCGTCAAGGAGCTTATCCAATGAAATTAGCCCACGATGTAATAATCTTTCCAAAGAATAAGAGAAAATACAAGATGTTTATTGGCAATAATGACATTCCTGCCTTTGTTTCATCTTACAATGATAGTATTGTTCACCCTATGTTGCAAAGAGGATGGAAAAAAGACAAATCTCCTGCATATATAAACGAATGTTACATCAATAATATGCCAATTACTCTCAGTTCAGAAAGCTTTTTGTGGCGTACTAACAACAAATGGAACATTCAATACAACTACTATATTGACAGATTCGTAGATAACAACAATACGGACACACTTAAAGCCGGTTCAATAGTAACTACCTATGCCATGAAACACCTTAGAAACGCTTATGCCAATGTTTTCTTTATCGGACAGAATGGTGGATTTGAAGATGCTACAGATTTAATCAAGCAATTGCAATCTATGGTCAATTACAGTAAATGCGACAAGTACGTTATCATAAGTTTTCATGCTGTCAATAACGTTATGCCAACAGTTGAGAGATTAAAAGGAATGGAAGACTCTTTAGCCTCAGTTTTTGGCAAACACTATTTCAATCTACGGTCATATATGGTTAATAACGGACTGAAAGATGCAGGTATTACTCCGACACAAGCCGATAAAGACTCTATCCTTCACGGACAGGTGCCGCCTTCATTGATGTCGGATAGGGTTCATTTCAATAAAAAGGGATATGAACTTATTGCGAACTCCGTTAAAAAGAAATTTGACGAATTAGGATACTAAATAATAGTAAAACAATTTTAGCAAATTTCTTGCTATAAAACGGCTATCACTTGCTGCAAAAATAAAGTGCGTGATTAATTTACTAACCACGCATTTTATTTTGCTAATCACGCACTTTATTTCAGCACAATATACATTGAATATAACAAATTATAAATCAACGATATTCAATTATTACATATTCTTTGCTATATTAGATGCTATTTCTTTGAATTCCTCTTCAGTGAAAGTTATTTTCGCATTTGCAAAATTCAAATCACCTTCTTTTTGCATAGGAACCAAATGTATATGAGCATGACGGACTTCCAAACCGATAACTGCCATTCCCACCTTAACGCAAGGGTAAGCCTTTTTGATGGCATTGGCAATACGTTTGGCAAAACATATATACTCTTTCAAATCTTCGTCATCTATGTCAAAGATATAGTCCTCTTCTTTCTTAGGAACGACTAATGTGTGTCCTTTTTGCAAAGGAGAAATATCCAAAAAGGCATAAAACTTATCATTTTCCGCAACTTTGTATGACGGAATCTCACCTGCTATGATTTTTGAGAATAATGATGCCATAATATTAACGTGAAATTTTAGTTATCTTTAATTTCATTACCCCCGCAGGAACTTTAACTTCGGCAACATCACCAACCTGTTTGCCCAAAAGACCTGCCGCAATAGGAGATGTAACAGATATTTTGCCTTGTTTCAAATCTGCTTCATTCTCCGGCACAATTTCGTAAGTCATTTTCTTTTTCAATGCAACGTTTTCAAACTCCACTTTGGAAAGAAGTAAAACCTTTGAAGTATCTATCTTACTTTCGTCAAGCAAACGTGCATTGGCTACCATATCCTGCATTTGTACGATCTTAGCTTCCAAATGCGATTGAGCCTCTTTTGCAGCATCATACTCGGCATTCTCACTCAAATCCCCCTTTTCCCTTGCCTCTGCAATAGCCGCTGACACCGCAGGGCGCTCTACTGCAATCAAGTGATGAAGTTCGTCTTTTAATTTTTTCAGTCCTTCTGCTGAATAATATTTTATTTCTGACATATCCGCTTTTTTATATTTTAACAAATTAAATGAATAGAAGACTGGTATTTCAAGTCTTCTATTCAATTTTTGAATATATTTAACTATCTGTTATCTATATCACGATTGTTTTACAATGTTAATCTGACTCCGACAGTATGAATTCCGCCCATGATTACCGTTGTTCTGTAAGCGTAATCAATAGAAAGGTCTTTACTGCGTTTATCTCCTTTAGCCTTTACGATTGTTGCATTAACGGTTGCACCGGCTGTAAATCCGTTTGTGAAATTCGTTTTGTCGGTATTGGTATATATATCCTTTGTACCGCCACCTTGGTATGTGTAACCACAACGAACCATAAACAAATTCTTAAATGCATATTCTGCTCCCGCAGTATAAAGGTCTTTAGCAAATGCCATAGATTCGTAATTACCCGCAATTGTCAAACGATGTTCCTTCTCTGCAAACAAAAAGTCGTAAGAAGCACCGATATTCAAACTTGAAGGCAATTCCCATGACAAAGAACGTTGTTCAAGAGTCATATTGAAATCTGCATCCTGCACTTGCGCCATTGTAGCAAGACCATCACCAGAGAAACTCATGGAAGGTCCCCAGTTTTTCAATGAGATACCGAATTTAATTTCGTAATCTGCGCCAGTTACATACTGAATACCTGCATCGAATCCAACACCTGTTGCATTAACATTGTCTATTCCTTCATTGATTACTTTCAAAGTAACACCGGCATAAATAGAACTTGAAAACGCTTTAGCAAAAGTAACACCGATATTCATAAGCGTAGGCTTGAAAGAACCTCCGGTTGGCTCAGGAGAATAAACGGTTGTTCTGTCTATAGAACCGAAGCTCATAGAATTAACAGTCAAACCCAATACTCCGTAATCACCTAAATTCTGTGCTAAACCTGCAGACAAGATACCTATATCAGAGTTATTCAAGAAATGAGAATAATTGAAATAGAACTCTGTTCCGGTAGTATGTCCCAAACCTGCAGCATTAGTAAATAATGCATCCAATCCAGTACCGTTAGCAGTATTAACGCTTGACCAACCTGCACTTCTTGCCCAAGGATTTATCAAAAGTTCTCCTGCGCCAGCCGTACCGCGTCTGTCGTCATTACCTGCCTTTATTGTCATATTAGGCAATAGTATCGTCAATAATATGACCAAACTGATTATTTTATGTATTTTATTCATAACTTCTATCATTTTTTAAGTTGAACATTAAACTGTTTGGTTAGTAACTATTATTGGAATGAGTTTAAATCCACCGGACGTAAAGCTCCAAACCATTTAATAAGTTTTTCACCGATACCATCAGCCTTGATATGAATTAAATATACACCTCCTGAAATCTGAAGCCCTCTTTCGTTCTTCAAATCCCAATCAATACTTGTTAAAGCTGTACCACCGCCAGATACTAAAGAAGCATCAGGTCCTCTAAGTTTGCGGACAACTGTTCCATCTACGGAATAGATTGTAACATAACAAGCAGGAGGAAGATTAGTTATCTTAACTACATTCTCAATCTGATCTCCTTCGTACAAATCAAATGCGAAATATGGATTAGGAACAACCATTATATTATCCAATGCACTCTCTGCTATACTTGTAACACCAGTACGTGTTTCAAGGTCTGTTCCGATAGAGAATTCATACATAGGATAATTTGCATTTTGTACTTCCTCGTCAGATGGCTTGTAATAAGAGTCGTAATTATTATTTGCCCAATACAATTGATAAGGTTTTCTTACTCTTATCTTTACTGTAGCATCCGTAGGAATTAATGACGGAGATTTATCTGCGATAGGTTCATTAACACCTTGAGCAAATAACTGTGTCATAGGAGCAGGCATTCCGACCCACATAATAGAAGCAAACAACGTTTCAACTTCATCTAAAGTCATAATAGAAGTAACACCAGTTACACCGTTAATATCATTGAGTTTCTTCAAAATTGAATGAGCCCAATTACCTTCATCATATCTTCTTGGTGCAACTTGAACTCCGGCTGCAGAACCGAACTGAGTTCTCATTGTGAATTTGGATGTTCCAATTATATAAACGTAGTGCATTCCACCATAAGAAGAACCGTTACCTACACTGTAGTAAGAAGGATTCCACATCATATCACGTCCGTTGTACTGACCCAATGAAGAGTTTTCACCGAACATAATATTCAATCTTTCTCCAGTCTCTACATTTACAGCATATCCAGGGAACCATCCCATACCATAACCGTCATCTTTATTAGCTGCGTCAGATTCAGAATACATTTCATTTCCGTCTTTATCAACAGAAATATGTTTTCTCAACATAAATTTCTTTGCGCCGTTTTCTGTCATAGTAGTATCTGTTCCCATTTCTATAACAGGGCATCTTGTCCATTTAGACTTATCGTTGGTAAATACAATATCAACTGATGCAAGATTATTCAAATCATTATACAATAATGAATTCATCTTTAACGGATCAACCATATCATTGCTATAACTATCATCGGCAGTCATCAAATATCTGCTTGAGAAAGCAGGATGAGCTGCAGTGAATGAAGTAAGTTTATAAGGAGCCCATGTTCCATAAACGCAATTTTCAAACTGACTGCTTGGGTCTAAAGCTGCTTTTCCTGTTCCTTTGCCCCAATAATAGTCTGCATTAGGGTCAGTTACCAATGTAGCAGAGTCTCCTGCTGGTATAGAAGAGCCACTCCTAATCCAGTTAGTAGCAGCAGAAGCATCATTATCTGCAAATCCGTACAACCATGATTGATTTACATCTGCATATTCTATGGATGAAGATAAATAAGCACCTGAAGATTTAACTGAATTATTAATATTCTCACCTGAAGTCTCAGAAATATTTATTCTGTTTGCAATAGAATCAACGTTAGTCAATGATATAGAAATACCCAATGGGAAAATAATCTGTTCATTTACATCTCCAATAGGACGGTCAGAAGAAATTTCATAGATAGCAGAATCTCTACTGTCCTTATAAAGAGGAGAACCATCAACAGAAGTTATTTGCCATGTACAACTGTCAATAATTGAAGGATTAGTTGCACTTGGTATTAATTTGATATTATAATTTCCTTGTTTAACACTCAACGGATCCACTACCTTAATATTAACAGGACCGTAGTTTTCTTCGTATTTAGGATGTTTTATAATATTATTGCTGCCTTGAGCAAATAAACTGTCTATAGATTCTGATTTCAAATTCAATACCATTCCTCCGTTACCGTTACCTTCTATTCTTATAAGTTCAGGAGAAATTCCATAAGAAGATTGAACCAAAGTACCGTTTTGTTCTGCTTCTAACATGTGAGGAATTGCGACAACAGACTCTATACTGCTACCGTCTCCTTTCTTTCTTGAAGGTAGATAAGGTTCTTTCTGTCCGTCAATCTTTGTTGCGTCTTCTGCATTATAATGTTTGTAATCATTATAAGCATAAGCTATTGCAACATAGTAGTATTTCTTATTATTAACAACACGCTTATCAGTAGTTGTTGCAAACTTATCTTCTGTAATACGGAATGAATGTCTAATACCTGAATTTTCACCAGATACCATAGTCTGAGTTACAGGATAACCGTCTGTTATAGTAACATTCTTCAATTCAGCAATAGCTGCATTATTTTGTGCAGGGTCATAATTCTCTATATCACACTGAGCAACTAAACGAGCCTTGCTATTATCATAAATGTCAGCAACAGAAACAGTAGCATCTTTCAATTGGAATATTTGATAACCTTCAAATCTATAGTATCTGTCATATTCATGAGTAATAGTAGTGTCGGTACCGTCTGCCCTTGTTATAGTTTCAGTCCATTCTCTTGGTATAGTTTGATCCATTGCTCTGAATGATTCATTAACATTGTTACCAGTTTCATTAGTCAAATAAAGTATAATCTCTCTATCTAACTCCTGAACTACAACATTAGGAGCGTCCGGTCCTTCAAGAACATTGAAGCAATTATCAAACAATGCTTGACATTTGTCATCTACCGTACGAAGCAATTCAACAGAAGCCTCTGGACCTCCTGTTACAGCCTGAGCCCAAGGAATACCAACAGTGATATAGTTAATAGCACCTGGTTTCAAAGTGAAAGGCCCTGCAGATTGCATAAAACGCCTATCTTCTGGTGTATTACCTGCAGTCTGTTCTGTCCAAGGTTTTTTAGAACCTGCAAATTCTTCTTCTCTACCAGATTCTCTTACGCCCCAACCCCATATATCTGAAGTACCAGGGAACATAAAGTCTGCATAAACACCTGCTTCAACACCGTCATTATAACCATTTCCTCCGTATAACATTCGAGAGTTATCTTTCCATATACCTCTTAAATAGTTATAATAGTCAGATGCTTTGCTCGGCTCACCATTAGATGCTGTGGAATTATTGTAATAAACGAAACGTCTCATACCAAAACGTTCATCATCTACAATACCGTTTCCGAAATTCACACCATTGATAGCACATGCATCAACTTCATTCTTTGATTTTGGATACCATGCTCTTTTGTATTTATGAGCATTATCTGTCAATATAATTCTCAAAGAATCACTATCTTTCAATTTTGCCATATTAGCAGTATCTGCAAGAGTCAAATTTGCCTGAAGACAATATTGTCCCAATTCTGCTGCGCCATAATTTTCAATGAAAGCTTCTATATCAACTTTAGGATTATCTCTTCCGTCAGGGTCCATATAAGGTCCTTGGAAAAAGTCAATACCAACAGCTGGAGGATTACCAGAATAGGCACCGGTACCAGGACCGTCTTTAGCCGTTCCATTATAACAATAACCTAATCCTCTTTCAACATCACAACCAACATAGTCATCTCCTGCAAAACCTAAATCAGGATCTACCCATTGGCTAAAATAAGTATTAGTCAAAGTGAATGTTGAACGGTTGATTATCTCGTATGAATAGAAAGTCATATTATTGATTTCATTATTCATAGTGAAAGCAAATGCTTGGGCACGTATCTCCAAACCGATAGGATTTTCTGAACCGGACTCTGTGTGAGCAGCTCCTTTATCATTGAATATCCACCACAAAGTTTCATCGCCTTTCAAAACTTGATCGACCAACAAACCTCCGTATGCAGCTATTTTACCACCTGTTCCGTAGTTTGAATTAGTTGAGTCAGACTCCATTGTAGGAGTAGGTGTATATGGACTACCTGCAGGTAACTCGGCCTTTATCTTTGCAGGACAAAGTTTGCCTTCAAAGTCATAGTAAGGATAATCTCCTTGTTCAGGTTCGTACTTTCCATTTTTATTCCAATCATAGAAAGGTGCAAGGAATTTAGATTGTTTTAAAGAAGTGTTTCCGTTTCCAGGCCAATTCTTTATAACATCCGTAAATGTTTCAGGGTCATAAGTTCCGGCAATAGGCTTACCTTCACCATCCTTAGTAAAGGAATTTATAAATGCTTGAACTTCAGCTTTGGTTACTCTGTAAAGTTTATCCCACTCATCACAAACGGCTTTATTTACAGAAGCATTACCATCTACAGTTAATGGACCAGGCCAAAAGTCATCTCCGGATTGTCCGAATCTCAAAGCAGCTACACGCAACTGTTGATTCTCATCTTGTCCTCCGATCCATAATGCAGCACAATACATTGCAGTACTTGTTCCGTCTTTAGGAACATAGTATTGCGTATTAGCTCCGTCATACCACATATTACCTCCTTGATTAATACGGGCGCGGACATTGTTTATACTTAATTCTGCAGATCCCTGTGCTCTTCTACAAGTTACGAGATCTCCGTCTGCTTTTGTTACTGCTCTTTTAACAACTTTACCTTTATAAGGCAAAGCATCTGCTGACATGCTAACAAAGCATAAACAAAGCACTAATACCGATAATTTACAAACAATATGTTTCATAACTCTTTCAATATTTCTCATTATTAACTACTCTTTAGAAACTATATGAAACTCCTATTTCAAATCTTCTTGGAGAAGCATAGTTATAAGAACCATTATCCAAATACATGAAATAATAGTTTCTGTATGCCTTTTCATCCAATTGAGTTCTGATTATTGTCTGAGTTTCAGGGTCTGTCAAATAACCATTATCGTCAGGGTCTCCTGTTACACCGAAAACTCCCGTAATATTCTTAGTATCAAGAAGGTTATATACAGTACAGAAAACATCTAAATAGGTATTACGTTTTCCAACCTTAACTATGAATGTCTTATTAACAGTCATATCCAAACGGAATATCCAAGGCAAACGGGAACCACGGTAACTACCAACTATAGTACTTTGAGTTTGACTGAAATATCTCGTATAAGGAGCTCCAGATTCTGCCAAACCTGTAATATTAACACCAAAGTTTTGTAACCATTTGATAGTTCTAACTTTGTCTTCTTCGCCGTTCTTACCCTTAACTATTTTCTGAGTTACAGGTCCATTGTATTTGTCTCCACCAGGGAAACGGAAATCCAAACCTAATTTAAATGCATGACGTCTATCATCACTAATAGGGAACATCATCTTAACATTAGGATAACCTGCACGAATCAAAGAAACTATTGTTGATGTAGGCAAACCTGTTGTTCCTTCTGCATATTGAAGGGTATAGTTAGCATTGATTCTAACATTCTTTGAACGTCTAAGGTCGTATCCAATAGTCAAACCTTTCGTTGTTCTGAAATCTTGGTTATCATAAGAATAGTACATAGTAGTAGGGTCAGCACCTGTATATTGAACCAAATTAATAAGGTCTCTTGTCTGTTTATAGTATGCAGAAATTGATAATGCAGAACTTTCGGAAAGAACCTGTTGGAAACCTAATTCATAGTTGGTAATCTTTTCAGGTTTCAAATTAGGATTAGTAAGTGCTGCACCATCCATCTTCTCCATAAACAAATAACTTGAGTAACTTGCCATCCATGTACCAGAACTTGGTCGGCGGGCAATAATATCATAAGATGCTTTAAACTCAGATTTATCAGATACAGGGAATGAGAATGCAATACGAGGCATAGCTACAACTTGCGGTTC
The DNA here is from genome assembly GCA_017480245.1 of Bacteroidales bacterium. GTDB lineage: Bacteria > Bacteroidota > Bacteroidia > Bacteroidales > P3 > Scybalousia_A. The sequence goes on from JAFVBA010000012.1 coordinate 70,540, forward strand.
ATAGTCTTTGAATGCATCTGTACTAATATTTTCAGGCAAACCAGTATCTCTTAAAGCGCCTTTTCTAAACGGCAACGGTTGTCCTGAAGCACCTTTTACTTTCTGAGGGTCAGAAACAATCTCTCCACTTGCAGCATACCATGTAGAAGCAGAACCTTCTCCAGAACGGTAACCAGTAATTTGAACACCTAAGAAGTTTTCACTCAAGCTACTATTCAAAGTATTTACATAAACTATAGCATCATTAGGAACACCTTCAGGAATATCTGTTCTTCCGTTAGCTTTCAAATCTGCAACAGTGTAAGCACTATATAGCAAATAAGGATCTTTCATACCCATTTGATTTCCATCAAATCTATCAACACGAACACCTATATTGAAAATCAAATCTCTGAAGTTAAACTGGTCTTGAATATATCCTGCCATATAGATTGGCTGCCAAGCGCCTAATTCTCTTTTTCCGTTCGTACCGTTAAAATAATCTTGCAAAGAAGTCTTGCCTGATAACTTCTTTCCAGTATAATCATATCCTAAGAAAGAAACAACTGAATTACCTTGATTATACAACTCATCTGCAGAAAACATATCCAAAGAAAATGTTGATGGGTCATATTTATCAATATCAATATAGTCAGTTCCGCTTAAATTCATTCTCTGTCTGAACTCTCTGTCAAAATAAGTCTGAGAACCTTCGTCTATATTTCTTTCGTAAGAAACAACCGGATAATATCCACTATAATCTATTATAGGATTATCCAAATTTCTATATAATATATGTTGATTTGCTTCTTGTCTCATTAAAGTCCATAAACTTCCTGCAGCTAAACTATATGACCTATAAATTTGTTGGTCATACTGGAATCCTAATTCCAAAGAATGCTTACCAATACCTGCAGTTATCTTTGCCGTAGCATAGATAGACTGTTGCTCTGCTTTAGAAAAAGAAGTAGAAGGAACTCCTACATTTGTATACATGCCGTAAATAGAACCAGGAGTATCTCCATTAATCAAACCATTATATGCTCTTATATTAACGTAGTTAATCCAAGCTGATCTATAGTCAGCAAACATCTCGTCATTATACAATTGATTAGTATAAGCAGCTAAACCAGGATTATCATCTGAAGGTGTAAAATCTACTTGATAATCTAACCAACCATTCTGTTCATAAACATATTCCTCAAGTCCGTCTCCGTCAATATCCATCTTGGTTAAAGCATAAGTAGGACGTTTATGTGTTACGAATGTTCCTATATGACCATATCTAAAGAAGTCATCTTTAAAATTCTTATTATATGTCTCAGAATATTGACGTTGATAAGAACCTAACAAACTAAATACAACATCCTTAATTTTAGAACTTCCCTCATTTGAAGATAATCTCTGAGAGAAGTCAGCCATAATCTGAAAACTATTGCTTTTGCTCTCACTATTATTATCATTATTCAACAACATTGAAGCTAAACTACCATTCTTACCTATACTATATATATATTCTCCATTAATTTTCAATGCTGTTGTTTCTGTAGGTCTGAAATCCAAACCACCCTCTAAATAAACAGTATTAGACCATAAGTTAGGCTTACGTCCTACTCTCTTAAAATCATCTGCAGTAAGATAAGAAGCCGCATACTGTATAGAACCCGTAGTAGGGTCTAATACTAAAGGAGATTGTTCTATTCTTTGACGAACATCATCTTTAGACATAAAATACCATCTATCCTTAGGTCTTCTGTAAGGGTCATGAACGTATGATTCAAAACCACTTAAACGGAAACCTAAAATAGTTTTTTCCGAACCAGTTTCACTCGTCTTTGTCCAAACAGGACCGGTCAAATAGAATTCACCTCTATGATAACCACGGGTATCAAAAGGTTCAGAAGTTCTATAAGAAACCATTACTTCAAATTTATTCTGTGGCGGTCTTAATGTAACCATTGTTGAACCTCCGATAGCTTCACCAATACTTGCAGGTGTTCCCCCAAGAATAACTTGAATTTCCTGAATTGCAGATTTTGGAACATTTACAGAGCCTTGCTTTTTAGCTCCATTAACGTAGTTCTGCATATCAGATTCACCTCTGGCACTACCAGCGCTTCCGTCTCCGTTATCTGTAATACCACCGACAGAAGCAATAATACCATCAACAGAAGTTGCAGACATTTTTTCAATTTCTTCTGCAGAAAGACGTTTTCCTTGCTCTGCCGCTCCGATATCAATCAACGGAACTGCACGCTCTACGACTTCAACAACATCCAACATTTCTGAAGTAGGTTCCATTTGTATGTTACCTTCTCTTGAGAAACCTGATGCGGAAACCTTAATACCAGTCTTTAAAACGGATTTATACCCCATAAAAGAAGCCTGCATGTCATATGTACCAGGATTCAGATTCTTGATTTGGAAGTTACCGTCTATATCCGTAGCGGCACCTCCCATCTGCTGTCCGTTCTGAGTTACAATGACATTAACAAATGGCAAGGGTTCTCCTGTTTTTGCATCGGTAATCGTACCAACCAGGATGCCCTGTGCGATTACCAAATTGGCCGTAATTAACAGCCCCAGCGTAATTAATATTCTCTTAAGCATACTCATATAGTGTTATTGATTTATATTCATTATTTATAAGGTCTGTCTAATATAGAAGAATAGATAACTGCTTTTCTTAGATTAAAATCACTCATATCTTTTTCTTCCGTTATCGAATTAGTTCTGATTGTATTATCTCTTGAAACAGTTTTCTTTTCTTCATAATTATTAGTTTCGTAATTATTAATTATAGGGTCTTTTTTTACTTCCTGCTCATCACCTTGAGAAGAAAACATTTTTGCCCAATCATCAAAAACAGTTTTTCCTCCTGTGGAATTATCCTCAGGATTCTTCTTTATCTTAGAAAGAATAGAAACAACTGCTCCGATTAATAATACTAAAACTAAACCTTCCATATTTATATAAGAGTCTCACGGTAAAATAACCGCAAGACTCTTTGTTCATTTATTTTTTATCACTAACAACTTCTTTGTTTTTTCTTGTTATCAAATAGTAAGCAGTAGGACATGCTACACACAAAGATGCAAAACATCCAGTTGCAATACCGATGAACATTGAGAATGAAAATCCTCTCAAACCTTCACCACCAAACAAGAATATAATTAACAATGTCAATAATGTTGTTCCCAATGTATTGAATGTACGGCTCAATGTTTGATTCATTGCATCGTTCATTAACTTACCGTAATTCTCTTTAGGGAATAGTTTAACATTCTCTCTTACACGGTCAAACACAATAACAGTATCGTTGATTGAATAACCGATAACCGTCAATACAACGGCAACAAACTGTTGATCCACCTCTAATGTGAATGGCAATATCTTATTGAATAAAGAGAATGCTCCGATAGTTATCAACGCATCGAAAGACAATGATGCCAAACCAGCCAAACCGTATTGCCATTTATTAAATCTTATAGCAATGTAGATAAATATCAATACCAAAGATATAATAACTGCAATGATTGCAGAGCGTTGAATATCCTCCGCCATAGTAGGTCCGACTATTTCAGAACTGATAATTCCCAAAGGAGAAGTTTCAGTTGATTGGAATTTTCTTTCAGTTATGGATTTATCTTTGAATAAATCTTTAGTTCCGTTAAACAATTTGGAGATAACCTCACGTTTAACTTCTTCACTGTCTTCTTTTACTTTATAATCGGTAGTAACCTTTACTTGATAGTTTGGTCCGTAAGTCTTAACCTCAGGAGCAGAACCAAATTCTTTTGTCAAAGATGATTTTACATTTTCTGGAGTAACATCTTGGTCAAAACGAATCACATAAGTTCTACCTCCTGCGAAATCAACACCGAAGTCTAAGCCTTTAATAGCCAATGAACCTATTGCAAGCAATCCTAATATTGCAACAACAATCATTTGTTTCTTGTGAGTTCCTACGAAATTAACTTTAGGATTTTCTAAGAAATGCTGAGTAAGTTTAGTATAGAATGCAATGTTTGCTTTCTTTTCACCTTTGCGGTTTAACAATGCTTCAAAGACTAATCTTGAAATAAAGATACCGCAGAATAATGAAGTAAGGATACCTATACATAATGTAATAGCAAAACCTTGTACAGGACCGCTACCGAAATAAGCAAGAACGATACCTGTCAATAATGTAGTAACGTTACCGTCTATAATAGCGGAATATGCAACTTTGTATCCGTCAGCAATAGCACTCGCAATATTCTTTCCTTTTAATATTTCTTCTTTTACACGCTCATTAATAATAACGTTGGCATCCACAGCCATACCCATAGTAAGTACAATACCTGCGATACCAGGCAAAGTCAATACTGCGCCCAATGATGCAAGAACTCCGAATAAGAAGAATAAGTTACAAATCAATGCAACACATGCAGCAATACCGGCAGTGCTGTAGAAGAATATCATATAAATAAGTACAAGAATAAATGCAAATAAGAATGAAATCATACCAGCTCTGATTGATTCTTCTCCTAATGAAGGTCCGACAACAGACTCCTGAACGATTTTTGCAGGAGCAGTTAATTTACCTGACTTTAATATATTTGCTAAGTCCTTAGTTTCATCAACGGTGAATGAACCTGAAATTTCAGAACGTCCTCCAGTGATTTCGCTATTAACTCTAGGTGCAGAATAAACTGCGCTGTCCAAAACGATAGCGATACATTCTCCTTTATGATTTGCAGTTATCTTTGCCCATTTACTTGCAGCCTCACTCTTCATTACCATTGTAACAACAGGGTTACCTTGTTGGTTAAAGTCATCTTTAGCATCAGAAATAACATCTCCGTCTAACAAAGCAGCACGGCTTTTATCCAAATGAATAGCATAAAGTTCGTATTGATTGGTCTTATTAATAGGTTTAGCACTCCATAAGAACATTATGTCTTTAGGAAGTACCTTACAATCTTTCAATAATCTTGTAATCTCATCTTTATTAGCAGAAGATGCAGTACCAACAGCTAATGTCATCTGAGGATTTCCGAAAGAAGAGAACAATGATGTCAAAGGATGAGATTTTTGTACAGCAGAAAGAGTATCATTTGCTTTTGCAGAATTTTCTGCTAATTCACTTACACTCTCAGTTGAAGATTCAGAATTAACTTCGGTTGATTTTCCGCTATTAACAGCAGCCAACCAAGAATCTGCCTCCTGAATAGCTTTATATGCTTTATTCAAATCTTTCTCAACTAACCAAAATTGCAACTGAGCGCTACCTTCCAAAAGTTTAGCTACACGTTGAGGGTCTTTAATACCCGGAAGTTCTATTGCAATTCTCTCAGATTGGTCTAATTTCTGAATTGTAGGTTGTGCAACTCCGAATTTATCTATACGTTTTGATAAAACCTGAAAAGTTCTTTCGTAAGAATCCGTACATTCTTTTCTAATTGCACTTATAACTTGGGAATTTGAAGAAGTGGCTGTAATTCCTTTATCTTGTAATTTAACTCTGAAAAATGAAGAAAGGTCAATTTTTTGCTTATTATTAGCATTATTAACCGCTTTTTCAAAACAATCTATATACTTACCTCCGTCGTTGCGGTGGATTGTTGTTGCATTGTCAATCAGAGAAACTAAAACAGGGTCGTTTGGATTAATTGCTAAATTTTTGATAACATCAACGGTTGAAACTTCCATCATCACGTTCATACCGCCCTTTAAGTCCAAACCTAAATTAATTTCTCTTGCCTTACATTCTTTGTAAGTGAATTTACGCATGAATAAGAAATTGTATACCGGCTGTTCCGAAACGGAATCAAGGTAAGCATTTTCTCTTGCGCTTGAAATTGAATCAAATACTTCTTGATAACGTAATTCGTTACCTTCAGACAATTTCTTTGCCTCGTTTTGTGCGAATTGGTTTGTTGCATATTCTTTCGCATTTGACTCTACCCTTTTGGTAAAGTACGTGAAGGAAAGTTGATATATACAAATCAATGCGAACACAATGGCAATGACCTTAATAGCTCCTTTGTTCTTCATATATTTTTATTAAATTTTTATTAGTTTTCATTAGTTTTTTAAAGTTGCAAAGTTAGAAGTTTATTTGCAAACTGCATAATTTCTCGCAATTTTTTTACAAAAAAAATGAATTTTCAAATTATAAATTACTGAAAACAAATTTTTTAATTTTCCGTTCATATCTCACTACCTCAAATTTTGAAAAACAAAAATCACAAAGTTCATACATTATAATATACTCATTAGTCAATAAAATTTATTTTCAACTCAAATTTTATAAATCGGCAATAATTGCAGCCTTTCGCTCTTATTTTTACGCCCAATGCAGATTTCCCGCCGCCCTTTCGCAATTTATTCCAGAAAAAACTATTTTTTTACACTAAAAAAACTCTTTTTTTGACCATAAAAAACAGTTTTTTTGAAAATAATATGCGAAAGGGCGGCAAAAAGAACTTTAAGGGCGGAAAAAATATCACTTTCGGCATCCGTAAATTCAAAAAAATTATCAATTTTTCATATTTATACTGCAAAAAATAATATCTTTGCAGTTTGAAAATCATTTAAAATTTTTACGAATATGACAGAAAAAATTCAAAAACTAATTAATGACAGTCCTGCTATGCGTTGGACTGCGCTGATTCTCATCGCTTTGATGATGTTTTTCGGCTACATGTTTGTGGACTTAATGTCCCCGCTTCAACAAATGATTGAGGCTGAAAGAGGATGGACTCCGAGCGCATTCGGAACTTATGCCGCAGGCGAGTATATCCTTAATGTCTGCGGATTTCTTATCATCGCAGGTATTATTTTGGACAAATGCGGAATACGTTTCACAGGAACATTGTCCGCCTCGCTTATGTTTATCGGAGCGTGCATCAAATTTATGGCAGTAAGCGACTGGTTCCAAACAACTTCGCTTAACGAATGGCTGAACACTTGGTGGGTTGCAATGCCAGGCAGTGCTAAAATGGCTGCATTCGGATTTATGATATTCGGTTGTGGATGCGAAATGGCCGGTATCACAGTTTCCCGTGCTATTGCTAAATGGTTTGAAGGTAAAGAGATGGCTTTGGCTATGGGATTGGAAATGGCTATCGCCCGCGTGGGTGTTTTCGCTATCTTCTCCATATCTCCTTGGATTGCTACGCACTTAGGACAGTCTATGTTCGGGAAAACAACCGTTGTTGCCTCTGTTGCATTCTGCACAACCTTATTATTAATAGGTTTAATCTTCTTCTTGGTGTTCTGCGTTATGGACAAAAAATTTGACCATCAATTAGGACAAAAAGCAGCAGCCGAAGGAGCAAGCGAAGAAGAGTTCAAAGTAAGCGATATAGGCAAGATATTGTCCTCACAAACATTCTGGGTTGTCGCTTTATTATGTGTTCTTTACTATTCTGCAATATTCCCGTTCCAAAGATACGGAGCAAATATGTTGCAGTGTAATATCGGTAATATGTCTGCACAAGAGGCTTCAAACATATTCCGTTGGTTCCCTATAGGTGCCGCAGTTATTACGCCGTTCCTTGGTAATTTCCTTGACAGAAAAGGAAAAGGTGCAACGATGTTAATCTTCGGTGCATTATTATTGATTGTCTGCCACTTGGTATTCGCATTCCTATTACCTGCAACTCACAGCAAAGTATTGGCATACGCAACCATCGTCATCTTGGGTGTATCCTTTGCATTGGTTCCTGCAGCTTTGTGGCCGAGTGTTCCAAAGATTATGGACCCTCGTTATTTAGGAAGCGCTTATTCACTAATCTTCTGGGTACAAAACGTTGGTCTTTGCTTCGTTCCTATGCTTATCGGTTCAGTATTGGAATCTTCCAACGCAAATAACCCAGACGTTATATCAGCAAAAGCAAGCGGCGCAGAGTTTATCCCTTACAATTACACTACTCCGCTAATTATCTTCGCAAGTTTCGGTGTTTTAGCTTTATTAATCGCCCTTTATTTGAAAGTTATGGATTCTAAGAAACATCTTGGCTTAGAAGAACCGAACATTAAGAAATAAGATTTTAATTAATAGCGCAAATAAATTATTTGTTTGCAAAAAGTTAAGAGGGATTTTTAATAAAAAGTCTCTCTTTTCTATTTTTATTAAATTATATCTTTATTTCACTGCAAACAAATCTATTAAGAAATTTTTATCATCTGATAAAATTCTCTGCAATTGCGAAAATAAAACATCAACTTTAAATCCCCATACATTAAATATTCAAGATAAATTATCAAATAATCTAATCCGTGCAATTCTCAGCCTATTTAAATAGCAAAATTTAATAATTATTATATTGTATTACAATAATATATAATTAATACAAAATATTATTAAAACAGATTCAGAATAAGAAAAAGCAATCACTCAAAAGAATTTTTCGCAATCAAACGACAATTTATTCTTTTGAGTGATTAACTTACAATAACACTAAAAAAGAAAATCTAATCCTACAATTTAAAACTTATACCCGCATACCATATTGCTCCATAGACCGGTGCATACATGAAAGCGGCATCATCGGTATGTTTTTCGTCCTGAACATACCCAAAGATATTCTTTCCGCCGGCATAAACAGTGGCTTTACCCGCAACTTTCTTTGCAACACGGCAGTTAAACAACATAAAAGTATTCGTCTGTTTGATTTTAGACAAATTTCCGTCGTCTTCGGAATTATAATCAATGTACATCTTACCTTGAAGTGAGCCGCTAACCGAAAAAGTCCAGGTGCCAGGAGTATAATCCAAAGATATATCCCCCGTCATTGCAGGAAAACGCGATATATACTTACTTTCCTTAGCATAATTCAAACGGTTAGGAAATTCTTTATTCATTTCATCTTCAGGGTCTGCCCATTCGGCTCTTTCGTGTTTGAATTTACCTTGATTGAATGTCCAATCCAAATTGATTGCTAAGTTTTTAGCAACTTTTGTTTTCAATCCTATCTCCAAACCTTGCACAAAAGCATCGTCAATATTCTCCCACTGGTAAGTATATCCCAATAGTTTGACTTTATCATCGGCTGGACTAAACTGAATCTTATCTTTCAAATCTGTTCTGAATAAATTAATACTCATTTGAAACTTATCCGAATAATAATCTGCCGAAAGATTGTAACTTATAGAACTCTCTCCTTTCAAATCTGAAGATTTCCAAACACGAGGCGACCCACTGCAAAGATGCAAATCCTCCGAAAAACCATAAGGTGCCCTAAAACCTGTTCCAACATTAGCTCTGACAACAAATCTTTCGGATAATTCATATTTTATTGCCAAACGCGGATTAACAGAAGTTTCTTCAAATTTACTTTTAGGGAAAGTGCCATCAAAAACAGTCTTACTTGCTGTGTATTTCTCGTCAGAAGAATGAAAATCAACCCTTACTCCAGGAACAACTGTCAATTGATGAATAATATTCCATTCATCTTGAATAAATACTCCGAATTCATTAGCTTTTTTGTTGCCGATAGAAGAGTAAGCCTCACCGTAATAAGCACTTGTCGGGTCATCAATGCAATAAAGTCCCGTTTCTTCTAATTTAGTAAAGAATCCTTGGGTACCGATAAGCAAATCATGCCTTTTGAATTTTGAAGAAAATGTAACCGATGCCGTAAAAGTATTTTCTGTTGCTAAATATGGACGCATCATTTCAACATCAGGGCTCTCTCCTTCAGGATTTTCCGTTGTTTTGTGAGAATCTCTGTAACTATTAAGGAATGTATCATTAGTTGCATTACGTTTATGATGGACATAAGCCGCAGCCACGCTCAAATTGTGTCTAAGTCCGATAGGCAATATATAATTCATATCGGAAGAAAGGCGGTTGGTTCTTATATTTTCCGTACCTGCCGAAAACGGATTAAGATAAGTATCATCTGTCATCACACCTCCGAAGCGCAATTCGTCCATAGACTTAATTCGGATTATCAATTTATCATCGTCAGTAAAAGGATTGAAGAAATAAATTCCTGCTCCTAAATTAGTAGCTATCGAACTAACTCTATCGGATATTCCGTCCTTGTGTTTAACTTCTTTTCTTGTCCATCCATCTTGGGTTTCATCTATGGCATCTGCCTCAGTCCTTTGAGCAAACAGACTTAATCCCAATTTCTTATAACGCATTGAACCCGACAGATTCATATTTTTAAATCCATAATTACCCATCTGCAAATCTGCTTTCAAAGTTGGGTCAAACGAAGGTTCTTTACTTATTACATTTATCACACCTGCAACTGCGCTGCTACCGTATAATGCACTTCCTGCACCTTTTACTATCTCCAAACGGTCAATATCGTTAGTTCCTATTTGTTGCAAACCATATACTCCTGCCAATCCCGAATATATAGGCTCACCGTCTAACAATATTTGCGTATGTTCGGCACCCAATCCTTGCATTCGCACCATAGAGAAATTGCAAAACTGACATTGTTGCTCAACTCTAACTCCGGGAACCGACTCCAAAGCCTCAAAAATATTCTGGGCATTCTTTCTTATCAGGGATTCAGCCGTTAAAACTTCAGTTCTTATAGGTACATCTTTGATAAAATGCTGCGTTCTTGTACCTGTAACAACCACTTGTTCCAAATTAACAGGTGATTCCTCCGATTTGTCAAATCCCTTATTATTGACACTACCGCCAAGTGTAGTTGTATCCGTTTGTGCTATAACATTACCTAAGGAAAAAGTAATATAGCAGATTGTTAATAAACACTTTTTCATTTGTTCTTTCGTTTTTTTTATTTTTACGGTGCAAAATTACTGCCTTTATTAACTCTGCACAATACCAATAAATGAGTATATTAATATAAATGGTTACAAATCCTAATATTTACTGCAATTAAAACAAATGAATCCGCTTTATTTTAAATTCTTTTCAAAAACTAATTTCAAAAAACCTATGTTTTTCAAATAAAAAACCTATGTATTTTGATTAAAAAACATAGGTTTTTTGAATAAAATACATAGGTCTTTCTAAATTAATATCAAATAATGCTTTCGTAAGGTAGCGATTAGAATTATTTTAAAGCGCAAAAAATGTTTGGAAAATCACATTTATATCACTGAAAAACGTTCTTGAATTGATATATTCTAAATTGATTCTCAGTTTGTCGGGCATTACGACGTCAATGTAATATTGTTTCGGATTGTCTTGCCTCTCCAACAACTCGTTTTCATTTCGGTAGGCGATGGATGCAGGGTCGGTAATCCCAGGACGGACATTCAAAACCTGCATTTGCTCCTTGGAATACATATCAACGTAATATCTCACCTCGGGGCGCGGTCCGACAAACGACATATCGCCGATTAGAACATTGAAAAATTGTGGCAGTTCGTCCAATTTGAATTTGCGGATAAAATAACCGACTTTCGTTATCCTGCTATCGCGTCCGCCGATAGTGATAAGCGAACCTTTATCCGCACCGACACGCATCGAACGGAATTTGTAAAGAGTAAAATCCTTATTGTAACGCCCTACCCTTTTCTGTTTGTAAAATACTCCGCCTTTGCTTGTCAATCCTACTGCAAACGAGAGGATTACAAACACAGGACTTAATATCAACAGCCCGAAAAACGAAAAAACTATATCAAATACACGTTTCATTATATTATTATCTTGTTTGCAAATAGTTACATTATATTATTTACAAATATTTCCGCATTTTATTTGCCGCTAATAACCTCAGCATGAGCCGAAATCAGATTTTCCAAAATAAAATCCACTTGCTCGTTGGTCAATTGGGGATATAACGGCAGTGTTATTTCGTGTTCAAATGTCTTGTTTGCAATTGGATAGTCAGATATTTTAAATCCTATTTTCTTAAATACAGTCAATTCCGGTAAAGGTATATAATGAACGTTTGTTGCAATCTCTTTCTCCGCCAACTTGTTAATTAATCTATCTCTTTGGTCTGCAGATATATCCGCTATGCAAAGAGGGTACAAATGATAGGCGTTTTCTATATCTAATTTGTCGGTCTGAAAAGGAAGAATTGCCCATTTAAACTGCTGCAAACAAGAGTTATAACGGTCAAAAAACCTTTTACGCTCACTAAGTAAGTAATCGTATTTGCGGATTTGAGCTAAAGCAATCGCAGCATTCACGTCAGGCATATTAATCTTCAATCCCATATCCACAACATCGTAGCGCCAACCTGCAAGTTGCGTCTTAGCAAAAGCATCTTTGGACTGCCCGTTCAAAGACATAATTTTGAACCATTTTTTCAGTTCCTTGTTGTCAAAAGGTGCGGGAAGATTCAGACAAATCATACCTCCCTCCGCCGAAGTTATGTTCTTAACTGCATGAAAACTCAATACCGCTATATCAACGTAGTTTGCAACGGATTGACTGTTAATTTTAGCACCTATAGAATGCGCACTATCGGAAAGAAGCATTATTCTGCCTAAAAGTCTTTGGTTTTCAGAATTAGGAGTATATAATTTAAGAATTTTAGGTAAAGTAATAATTTCTTTGATTTTAAGATAATTACAAGGAAATCCGCCTATATCAACAGGAAGTATGGCTTTGGTGTTGGGAGTTATGGCATTCAGGACAAGATTTTCGTCAATAGTCATATCTTCTTTGATATCCACCATAACGGGTTTGCCTCCTGCTTCAATAACTGCCATAGCGGTCGCACAATATGTATAAGCCGGTACAATAACTTCGTCATTGGGTTTCAAACCGAGCCATTTCAACGCCAAGATTGCGCCACTTGTCCAAGAATTGACGGCACTGCAAGCCTCAACATTAAGTAATTTTTCCGTTTCTTCCTCCAAAGTTTTAACTTTCGGCCCTGTTGTTATCCAACCGCTGCGTAAAGAATCGGTAACTTCATTAATCACATCATCGTCTATATAAGGCGGCGAAAAAGGTATCTTCATTATATTATCTGTTTTTCAATATGTTATATCTAATTTAAAACTAATCCAAACAAGATGCCGTTTGGCTAAATTAAAGTGGCACTTCAGTAAAATAAAGTCAAGGAATAATTTACTGAAACGCCATTTTATTTCAACCGACTATTATTACATTATTTTCTTTCCTATTTTGTAACCTTTCAAACCGTAGAAACATAGGTAGCAATATGATATCATCGGAATGATAAACGAATATTTTATACCGATTGCGTCTGCCAACAATCCTTGAAGAGGAGGCAACAATGCACCGCCTACAATCATCATAATCAATATTGATGAAGCAGAAGCCGTTTGTTTTCCCAAACCGTCTATTGCCAAAGTGAATACATTTCCCCACATAATTGAATTAAACAATCCTATTGCCAAGATACACCAAACGGCGATGGTCGGCGCAGCAATAAATGAAGAAATAATCAATCCTAAATTCACTAAAGCAAATATGCTTAAACTCAACGCTGGTTTGCCTTTACCAAGATAGAAAAATAGGAAATTCAAAGCGATAAACACAATAAAGAACCAAACTTGGTGAAATACCAAACCGTGAAGTGAATAATTGACAAGGAAAATAATTAAGAATGACGCAACAGCAAGCAATACCATATAGATTACCTTATTTGTTGCCTTGGCGTTGGATAATGACACGGCGCCAAGAAATCTGCCAATCATAGTTCCGCCCCAATAGTAACTAAGGAATGCAGAGGCTACGGCTTCGGGCTTATTCAACATTTCTTTCATATATGACACGAAATTGCTACCAATACTTACTTCTGCGCCTACATAAAAGAATATACCCAATGCACCTAACAATACGTAAGGTTTCTTAAATATGCTCTCTTGTTGAGTTACTGTTTCCTCTTTTTCTTCAGTGTATGAAATTTTTGATGTGTAGATGAAAACGGTTACTGCTAACAACAGGCAGGCAAGGAATAAATAAGGGATAAATACAGCATCCGTTCCCGTAGAATTCTTTGCGAAGTAATTGAATACGAAATATCCGCCAAGGGCAGGTCCTAACGTTGTTCCCAAAGAGTTGAACGCTTGGGTAAGATTAAGTCTTGAGGAAGCGGTTTCCCTGTCGCCGATAATAGAAACGAAAGGATTGGCAGCGATTTGCAAAAATGTCAGACCGATTCCCAATAAGAAAAGCGTCAATAGAAATATCAAGAAGTCAAGATTGGCTTTTGCAGTCATAGCAAATAAAAAGCAGGCAACAGCAGAGATTATCAAGCCGATAACAAGGGTATTTTTGTAACCCATTTTAGTTATCGGGTCTTTGCCTTTGCGTGCGAACAAATAGAAAACAAATGCCCCGACAAAATATGCGCCGAAGAATGCAAACTGAACTATATTTGCCTGAAAATGACTTAAAGAATAAACGCCCTTTAGATAAGGTATCAAAATATCATTTAAAGACGTGATAAAACCCCACATAAAAAACAGTACCGTTACCGAAATCATCGGCATAAGTGAGGAGTTTTTTGTTTGTAATTGCGAATTAGTGTTTTTCATATCGTTATTTGTTTAATTATCTGTAATTGCGGTTGCAAAGATAAACGTTTTTTCTCAAATTCTTCTTGATTTACACAGAAATTCAAGAAACTTTCGTATTTTTGCAACTGCATTCGGCACAATAACCGAGACATTTGACATATTAAGATGATTACTTATTATCTTTGAATACTGAAAACTCGCCATTTTCAATTATTCATTCAAAGTGAAGTCAGTAATTGTTCGCGGTATGTTCTGTGAACTTTACTTATTTGAATGAATAGTTAGACGAGAACTTCAGTAGCAAATAAGAAATAATAAAGTTCACTTCTTGTTATGTCATCGGAAATTAAACACACTAATTATTAACCCGATGTAATCAAAACAAAAGAAAATTACATCACAAAACCGAGGGGCTTGATGGGATAACAAAGCAAAAAAGATTATGTTCAAAAGAACAATTAAACTTTTAACTCTTACCGTATTATTGTTTGCCGGTAGTAACGTCCTTGCTCAAAATTAATGGGATGAAAGTAATATTACCACAATAGAAAATGAATACCTTAGTCCAGCTATTTACTGTGAAGGTATATCATATTTTCTTGGCAAAGATGGTATAAAAATTTATAACTCAGATTTTGAGAATATAAAAACTACACCAATTTCTTTATTCTTTCCATCAAACGCAGAAGAGGTGTGGATAAATTATATCTCTTGTTTAACAAAAAACGTTTTTACGAATAGTAATAAATACGAATTCGTTGTTCATGGTGAGTATTACTTACCTGGCGATTATAAATCCCATCGGATAGACGGTATTTATAACGAAGACGGAGAGTTATTATACAGTTTCGGTGATTATAACTTGGCAATGGTATCTGATATGAGTTTAAAACGAGATCCTTACATCATTAACAACAAATTGGTTGTTAAATTATATAATGAATACAAAACCGATAACGGCGATTACAAAACAAAAACTCAAACAAAGATATTTACATTAGCCAACAGTGTTAAACAAAATGCTGTTGCTACCGTCATGCAACAAAACCAGGCTAAACTTTATCCTAATCCTGCAAGACAATCCATTACTTTGGAATATAATATCCAAGGACAGATGCAAGAAATGCAGATTGTGGATATTAACGGACGTGTGATAGCAAATTATTTACTTGACCCGTCTCAAAAACAATTGCAAATCAACACCTCCAACTACAAAAAGGGTGTTTATATTTACCGTTACGGCAATAATTCAGGTAAATTTGTAGTTGAATAACAGCAAATTCAACTTTACGGCAAACAATTAAGAGTTTAAAGAAAAGGTGCAGGAAATATCTCCCGCACCTTTATTTTATAATAAAAAATCTTCAAAGTAAATTTACTTCTTTGCAGAATAATACAAGGTGTTGTGCTTATCGGTGAAAAAGATTCTTTGTGCAAGTGCGGTCAAATCATCAACCGTAACTTTGGCATAGTAATCTTTTTCGGTGTTTATTCGTTCTAACATATCCAAATGTGCATAATAAGCAAGGTTAAGCGCTTTATCTGCAATCTTTATATTATTAAATGTAGCGTTTGCACGGTTTTTATTCTTAACCTTTTGAAATTCTCTCTCAGCCGGCGGATTGGAGATAAGATTGCGTAATTCCGGCCAAATCATTTCTTCACCTGTTTTCATATCAAGCCCGTCCTTGCATTTGGCAACTATCATAAACAATCCCTTATCATCATCGCCCGAAACGACTGCGTCAATACCCGTGAAGACTTGTTTATTGCGAACCAAGGAATCATACAAACGCGAACTCTTACCGTTAGACAAAATATCGGAAAGCAAATCAAAGGTATAAAACTCAGTATTTACTCTCTCGCACATAGGAAACGTCATAATGATTACACTTGCAGGTACCTCCCTTTCAACACTTAAAAAACGGTCTTCAGTTTGCAGTGGTTCGTCTTTATAATCTATTGTTTTTATATCGCGGTTGTCAAAGTTGAATATTGACTTGCAAAGGCTGAAAACTTCTTCTGCCTGAACGTTACCTGATATTGCAAGCACAGAGTTAGCAGGATTGTAATATTTCTTATAAAACGCACGCACAATATCCAAGTCAGCACTTTCAATATGGGAAATATCCTTACCGATTGTCTGCCACTTGTACGGATGCTGCTTATAGGATAACTCACGCATAAGTTTGTATAAATCACCGTACGGTTGGTTAAGATAACGTTGCTTAAACTCTTCGGTAACTACCTTTTTCTGAACGCTTAGATGCTCTTCGTCTATGATAAGGTTGCGCATACGGTCGGCTTCTATACGCAATATCGTTTCCAAATACAATGACGGAACGGTGCAATAGAAATTCGTTATATCGCAAGTAGTAAAAGCGTTACTCTCTCCGCCTATTGAATTGATAAGATTATCAAAATCCGGGAAGTTTTCGCTGCCCGAGAACATCAAATGCTCAAACAAATGAGCAAATCCCGTATGCTGTTCATTTTCATTCTTACTTCCTACCTTATATAGCAGATTGACGGTTACGAGTTCGGTCATTGCGTCCTCATTAACTACAATCTGCATTCCGTTATCAAGTCTTGTCTCTTTATATTGTATCATCTTATTTATGTATTATCTATTTATATACTGCAAAGCAGTTTATATTCGCACCATTTGCATTTTTCTTCGCTTATTACGGCATCATACAGTTCTTTATCTTGTTTTTCAAGTACGGAACTAAGCAATTGCACTAAACATTTTTCAAATTCATCATTCATTGCCTTATCGTAATAAAACACTTCCTTACCTCTGCCGCGCCCGTAGTCTATTGCCAAATTTCTTTCCTTCATTTGCGAAAGATACATCAATTCTGGTTTTATTGTTGATACGTTTTCGTTATTGAATACCAAATAACAATAAAGCAATATCTCAAAAATATTCTCAAAACCTTCTTTTCTTACTCCCGTATCTTCATTACAAAACATCAAATCTTCAAAGCATTTGAAATGTCTGTCTTTTAGTTTTCCTGTTTTGTAATCTACAATCCTTAAAACCTTACTTCCGTCTTTTCTTATCACATAATCCATTCTGTCCAAACGGCCTTTCAAATGCACCGTGTGATTTCCTACCTGCAAATCTTTTGAATATTCTTTTTCTCCGCAAAGATACTCAATTTTTTCCTCACAATCCAACAGATAAACGTCTTTTATGTATTTTCTTATCATATTCAAATGAATCAAATCACCGCAAACACGCTTTTCTTTTGCGTTTTCTTCCTTTGAAATATAATCATTTACAACTTGTTCTATTATATTGTCAATTTCTTGAGAAGAATGATTTTTGCCTTGTATGGTTTGATAAAAAATACTTGCGCAATTGTGGAAAACATTACCGAAAGCAATGGCTAAATACTCATCGTCCTCAATTTCTTCACGCAAATAACGGATATTATTCAAGTAAAATTTTTGCTGACAATGAATAAGATTATTCAGAGCAGACGGACTGAGAGTTTTTCCTTTATTATCAATGAATTTTAATTCGTTTATATCAAAATAATATTCCCTCTTGTCTGCACGCAATGCCTTAACGGAAGTCAAACTCTTGTAATTAATCTGTTTATTTACGTTTTTAAGATTAGCAAACTCTATTTCAATCTGACGGATAAACCTGCTTTTTTCCTTTAACTTATTTTCACCGCCAACGGTTGTGTAAATATAATCCACCCGCTTAGCCCTATGCAAAAGACGGTAGAAATAATAAGCGAAAACGCCTGCCTTACGGTCGGTATTCATCATCTCGTAAGCCTTACGGAACGAATAAGGAATAAACGATGTCTCTTTATTCAGTTTAGGCAGGTTATCATCGTTTGCACTCAACATCAAAATGTATTCAAAATCCAACGCACGCGTCTCTAACATACCCATAAGTTGCACACCGTTGATCCCGTCAGAAAGAATATCCAAGTTAAGCATTGAAAGTTCTTTTTTAAGGACGTTTTTGATGATTTCTCCGCTTAAAACTGCCTCACCTCTGTCAGTATATGAGGTATTAACTTTTTCAATAGAGGAAATAAATCCCAAAAGCGCCTTACAAACCTTTTTAAGTGCGGAAATCTGCCATAGACTTTCTTCGCTATTGTCCTTAGTTATGCTTTCAGCAATGGCTTTTATAGAATTAAAAACATTTTCTTTGGTAAAATTACCGTTATCCGCCAATTTGTTCATTTCAGTCAGCACTTCGTTGTAAAGCCATGTCTGATTGAACGGATAACCCATAGTAATATTTATCTTATCCTTGAATTTCTCAGGCAGTGCTTTGATAACAAGCGGAATTAACGACTCATCGTTTAATATAATTGCGACATCGGAAAGTTTAGGGTTTAGTGTTGAAAGTTTAGGGCTTGAAGTCGTGTTATCCGCACTCAGATTCTCTAAACCATAAACATTAGACTCTAAACTGTCAAGCCATTTGGAGATATATGCAAGCGATGTTGTTTCGTAGGGCGAAGAAATAATATTTATCTGTTGGTCATTTGTTGAAATATTATCAAATTTAACATCTTTGAAATCCTGACTTTGCGGAAATAACTTCAGATTTTCACGCACAAAAATTCCCGCCTCGTTACTTTCATCTTTGAAATAATATTCGTCATAATCCCAATAAAAATCCGTATCGTAGTTTTCCTTTAACAGACGGAAGATTTTCTTCTCAACATTATTCAAAACAGAGAATCCTATTACCTTTATTTTGTCGCAGGATAGGTTGATTTCGCCGTTTTCCAACCTTTTTGCAAATTCTCTGTACATTTTACCCGAATAAGCCAAGCGATTAGCGTCCAAAAGTGCATTGAATTTCTCGTAAATATCGTAAAGACAATTCCAAACTTTGACAAAATTCTTACGCATTGAGGAGTTATCCTTTTCAAGTGAAGTATTAAACAAACGATTAACCAATTCAATCTGTTCTTTGGTGAGATAACCGCTCGGGTCTGCCTCCAAATTCTTGTATTCCTCTAAGTTGCGAAACAAAGCCCTTGCATCAACCAATTCTTTATCAATCTGGTCAAAATCATTCAATATAATATTCCCCCAAAAATAGAATTCGTCAAAAGTTTCCACACTCTCCGAACCCATCACCTCGCAATACACGGTGTAAAGCATATATAAAAGTTCAAGATTTTCGCCTTTCTGAAAATCGTTCATAGAACCCACGACCATCTCATCAATAGAAAAAATCTCAGGTACGAAAAACGGCGTTGAGGTGTGAGGGTTTAATGTTGAAAGTTTAGGGTTTAAAGAATTGTTATCCGCACTCGGATTCTCTAAACCATAAACGTTAAACTCTAAACTCTCAAATTCCTTAAGATATTCGAAGAAAAAACGAATTGCACGGCGGTTCGGAAACAACACCATTACATTATGCAGATTGTTTTTCTCGTTTTCAAAAATTTTCCTTGCCGTTTGTTTTAAAAATCCTTCACTTTGCATATTCTTTATATAATCTTATTTTCTTATTACTACAACATTTTGAAATTTTGTGCCGTTTCAGTAAATTCTTTTCTGAAAAGAGTAAAATGTTTTCAGAAAACAATTTCGTGATTCGGCACTTTATTTTAGTGCATCTAATTTACCAATAAACCTTTTGATATTCAACATTTTTCTATTGTGCTTTCGGTGGGGTTTTCAGGGTTGATATAGTAGAGGTAGCCGATGAAATTTTTGTTTTTAAACGCTTCCATCTGAGAAATTAACTGCATGTATTGTTTAACTTGCTTATGATATTTTTCTTCACGCTTACCGAATTTGTAATCAACCACTATAACCTCGTTATCATTGTACATAACCCTATCAGGTCGTTTGATAAGCAGTTCGTTTGCGTTGTCAAAACAAATAACAGCCCTTTCGTTGAGGATTTTGTAGGTGTTGTCGTACCAATGCAACTCTTCGGTTTGGGCAATCACAGTATCAAAAATTTCTCTTAATACGGAAGTGTCTTCATTTGCCTTTTCCGCTTGCAGAATTATGTTTTCAATGTCGTTTTCTCTCTTCAAACGGGAGATATATGAATGATACTTAGTTCCTAATTCCATTTGAGAAAGATTGTTGTAGGTATCGGCAAAATATTCTTCCAATTCGTCCTCCTTAGATGTTGAAAATACAACGTTATTATCCGACAACTCTATTTTATCAACTGTTATTTCGCCGTTGTTTTCTGTATTTGATATTTTGTTTGAGGATTTTGTTTTTTCGCAATTGCGATACACGAAAAGATTACCGCCTTTATCGGCAAAATCTTGCGGATTGACTGAAGTAACATAATTAAACAAAAGAGCGTTAAGCGCTTTGGGTTCGCTTTTGAGAGCGTTGGCTGACGGAACAGTGGATATTACTGAAAGGTTATCACGGCAACGGGTGAAGGCAACGTATAATAAATTGACGGTATCCATAAACTGCGAATGCTTTTCACTTTCAAACAAATCATTATATGAAGTGTTTTCAAGATTTGAGGCTGTTGTCATAAAGACAGGCAGTTTGGCGGTGGCGTCATCGGATTTTACCCAGATGTTTTCCGATTTGTAGAAATTATTGTCGCAATACGGCACAATCACAACACGGTATGCCAATCCCTTACTCTTATGTATGGAAGTCAAACGCACACCTGCTTTAACGCCGCTCATATCTACACTCCGTTCTTGCAATGTCTCCTGCCAATAATCAAGAAATTCCTTAAGGTTACCGCTCCGCGTTTTGATATAATCTTTAATGGTATCATAGAATGCAGGTAAGAAAACGGCGTCATCATCAATTTGTAGAATGTTTGCTATTTTCATCACAACTTCCAGCAGTGATTTTTCTTTGCGGGAAGTTCTTGCAAAATCGTCAAGACGTTTTTGTGCCGTATCATCGGCATTGATTATCTCCTTTGATATACATTTTGTGCTGTCATCAAGATATTTCAACGTCTCTACTATCTTATTAACCGCAAGAGAGGAAGAAAATTTAAAAGCAATATCACTTACGGGATTGTAATCAAATTCGGTGTCATTTTTCAGACGGTTGGCTACATCAATAAGTTTATCGTTGGAGCGGAATAGCAATGCAATGTCGCTTAAATCATATCCTTTTTCACTGTGATAGTAATTGATTTCGTGCTTTATATAATTGTATATATCGTCTTTGCTATCGGTGAATTTTATGCGCACAATTCCTATATTATCATCGCGTCTTACTTTTTGCGGAACGAAATTCACGCCGTTATTTTCGTATATCGTTTTGAACAAATCATTATTAAATTTAACGATATTACCGAGCGAGCGGAAATTTTCTTTCAAATGAATGACGCTGTCGCTATTGTCTTCGGTAAGTTTTTGCAATATGGTAAAATCTCCGCCGTTGAAACGATAGATACTCTGTTTTATGTCGCCGAAAATGAAAGAAGAACCGCCTGTTTGCAGACTTTCGTCTATCAATTTCTTAAGATTTTTATACGAAGAACGGCTTGTGTCCTGAAATTCGTCAATAAAAATATGTTCAATGCGTTGCGAAATCTTTTCAAACACGAAAGGAACGTCCCCTTCATTGAGTTTGCTGAGCAAGTATGCAGTATCATTCAATATAAATATGTTATCTTTTTTGAGAATTCCGCTTTTGATTTGCGCAATATTGTTCAAAACTCCCAATTGATAGATATTGTTGTAATAAATCTTGTTCAAACGGAAATCATTATAGTTTTCTTTCAAATAATCAATGATATCATATGTTTCCTCAGCGACTTCGGGCAGAGTTTTTCTCTCTTCCAATTCCTCAATTGCCGTAATTTCTTCGGGCATCTTGATTATATAATTGTAAATTCCGTTCTTCCTGCCGTCTTTGAAGTCTTTAGCCTCCAAAGATAAGGTTTTGCATTTATCAATAAATGCTTCTTTCTTCTCTTTTAAGGTCTTTTCAAATTGTTTTACCTCTTTGGCTAATTGTTTGCGCAAATTCTCAAGGTTTTCAAGTGATAACAGGGTATTGTTTTCCGATTGTAAAACAGAGGAAACTTCATCGGATTTGAACGCTTTGGCTGCAAACTTATTCAAAGTCTTTTCTATGTTCCACGACTTGCCGTCTTCCTGACTTTTTATAAAGAAATTAAGTAGCCAGTTTAGAGTTGAGGGGTTAGAGTTAAGAGCATGTTCGTTTGTATCTTGAATTTTTGGCGTTTCGTTATCATCGGAAATTTCGGAATTGACTAATGTCTTTACTGCCAACTCATCGTATTTTTGCGAATCCAATGCTAAGATATAATTTCCCGTAACTCCCAGTTCTTTGGTGAGATTTTTCAAAACCAATTGGAAAAAAGAATCTATTGTTGAGACATTAAAAAACGAATAATGGTGAAGAATTTGTTTCAAGACCTCATTTGCTTTTTGTTGTATCACTTTTTCGTTTTTCACAATAAACTCTTCACGCCATTTTTTTGAGTATTTTTCCCAGTCTTTTGCGGAAATATTGTTGTACAGACGGATTATATTTTCCTTATATCCTGCGGTTTCTCCGTCAGTTGCGCCGACGGAAAGGTTTTGCAACACGTCAATAATACGGTCTTTCATCTCCTTAGCGGCGGCATTGGTAAAAGTAACGGCAAGAATGTTCTCAAATCCGCTTTTCATCGCCGTAACGATATAATTACTCGCAAGATTGAACGTTTTTCCGCTCCCCGCAGAAGCATCATAGATTTTGAAATTAGTTTGCATATATTTGTTATTTAGATATGCAAAAATAATAAATTTCCTGCACAAAACAAAATTCTGAACATAAAAATCATTGAAATAAATCTAAAAGTCATTGAAACTAATTAGTACAAGATTTTTATGCAATCGCAAGCGACGAAATTAATATGCGTGATTAGTGAAATATTTCTTGAGATTAATAAAATAAAGTGCGTGATTATTTTTGCATAATCACACACTTATTTTCAATTACGAAGCGATAATTTGGATAATCTCCGTATTGATGTTTTATTTTTATGAAACGATTACTCCTATTAGTACTCCCACATATCTTGTTCTCTGTTGAATATCTCCTCTTCTATAGCTTCGGATTCCAACAAAGCATCCAAACCAGTAAGATAGTCTGCTATTCTTCTGTTATACACATTTGAAGTACGTAATACGTAAGAAGTGAAAAGACGTTTTACAAAGACATCATCGTAAGAGATTTGTTGTACATCATTTCTCGGATTGTACATTTCTGCATTAGCAAGAAGATTTCTTACTGCAGGATCATTGTAACGAATCCAACCAAGAGTATTTTCAGATGTTCCTTCTCCATTAGCATTAGGTCTATCATAAACAAGAGCAAAAGCTATTATTCTGACATCTCTAACAGAACGTTGTTTATCTACATACCAATCCTCTTTGATTCTCATTTTCTTTATATTATCAGCTCTTACTGGTGTAAATATTGTAGAATCTTTAGTATATGTTCCCCATAATCCATCAGGATCATCTGGATTCGTCTCCTCTATTGGTACAATCTCCACTCCTCCTAAACGTTGGAATAGGTCTGCATAATCTTCTTCTTCCTTGAATTCGTCATCCTTGTAACATTTAATCTCTCCTGCTCTCAAAGCTCTATCAAGGACGGTAAACAAATTTGCTCTACCTTGTGCGCCATAATTAACATCGCCAGCATCCTCCTCTCTTGGATAATAGAATGGTTGATTCATTTTTTCTCTAAAATCTACCAAACGCCAAACTCTTTGTTTCCACACAACATCAGCATCACGAACATAAGGATAAACAAAAGGTTTTTTCGTTCTGTTGCTATTAGAGATTTCATAGAAAGAATCTAAATTTTCATTTGATTCCTCTTCTTCAACAACCTGTGCAAATAAATTACCGCTTACAAAAAGCATTATTGCACTCAATACTAACAAACTTGTTCTTTTCATATCGCTTTGTATTTATAGTTAGTTACTATTTTATTTTAAATGCTAACTGTCCATCAGCCGCATGTACTCCGTCTGGTCCTTTGTATCTAATATTACTAAATACAACTGAATTTCCTCTTCTTAACTTAGAAAACTTAACCTTCATCTCTGGAGTAAGTTGTCCTCCTGTAGCAGTCATTGGAGGTTGTCCATCGCCTCCTGTTGTTATATCAACTGTATAACTAATAACCTCATATTTAACAGGGAAATCAAAGCCATTCAAATCCATCTTAAGACCCGTCTGAGCAGCTAAAACTTCTTTTGCAATTGCACCACCACTTAATGTTCCTAATTTAGCAGACATCTTTGGAATTTGTTTACTTCTAAAATCCATATGTCCTAAGGTTTTAGTAGCACCTCCAACTTTAGCACTAACTGAAATAGTTGCTTTACCAGGAGACTTAACGTGTGCAATATAAGTACCATCAGGTTTTTTAGTCATAGACAATCCGGCTCCATTTGTAGAAACTACCAAATCATTACTATTAACACCAGGAGCAGCTATTGAAATAGGGTTATCAACTCCTATATACAATACATTCATATTTGTCGGAGAAATAGTTACAGAAGGAGGAGCAACGAAAAATTCACCGCTGAAATCATAAGGAATACTTCCTGATTCTTTCTTTACTCTAACAGTTCCTTTATATGTTCTCTTTCCTAAAGCCCCCCCGCCAATCTTCAAACGAAGAGTACCGGAATCTGTTGCAGTTAAAGAACCTGCAGCACAATCTCCTTCCAATTGTCCACGGGAATCATAAGCAGCTACGATAACATCCGCTTCGTAAGTTCCGCCTTGCATAATGTAAGTTTCTTTCGGAATAACCCTCGCGATTACTTTATCAAATTTGAAATCATCAGCAGAAATTGCAGAATACAAATTATTAACAACATCATATTCTTGGTTAAGAATTTCGGATTTCAATTTATTCAAAACAACAATATCCGCAACCAAGACACCGTGATAGAAATTGTATTGCATCCAATTAACTTCCTGATGAGAAGCATTCTTGAATTTTTTCTTAGTGTCTATCTGCATTTTCTTCAATTGGTCATGAAAACGAGGATCACTCAAAGACATCATTTTCGCTTGATATGATTCTATTTTCTTTCTTAGTTCTATTCCCTTACCTTGACTTCCGTCATCGGTATCTCCAAAGAAATAACGGGTAGGAGCTGAAAACTCGTCTTTTTTCTGAATATTAATATATCCTTCTTTTGACATCAAAGTCTTAGCCTCACCTGCTCCGCCTTTATATCCTTCAACATTAGCAATAAGTTCATACTTCATATTGTCGATATAAGCAACAAGCTCCTTACTGTCCTTTCTTACTTGCTGAGCTTTATCCCAATTCTCCTGAACTTTAGTAGGATTGTTGTTATATGCATTTTCAAACATCTGGTAAGAACTTTCAGCTTTTGATTGTAAAAGGTTATTAGTTATTTCCAGAGAATCTCCCACGGTAACAAAGCCGTTAAGAATCTCAGCCGATACATTCAGTGCCAACATTGCTGTATACACCAAATACATCATTCCTATCATCTTTTGCCTCGGGGTCTCCGGGCAATTTGTAGCACCCATAATCTTCTATTTTTTTAATTAAACATTAATTAATTTGATTTATGGACTATCTATTAACCTTTTACCTGCATAGCAGCAAGCATATTGCCGTAAATGTCATTCAATGAACCGACTTTCTTAGAAAGTGCATTAACTTGTTCTTTATATTTAAGAACATTCTCTGCTGTATCTGCAAAGTTTGTAACAAGATTGTCTATTCTTTCCTGAACATTCTTCGTTGCCTCCAATTGTGCAGAAGAATTTTGGATTTGCATTTCATACAATGCGTTAATTGAAGAAAGACTTGACGCCATTGTCTTCAATTCATCTATGTAAGAAGCATCTCCTACGGACAATGTATTTGCTGTTTCTTTGTAAATATTTGCCAAAGTAGATACTGCACTCGTAGCTTCTTGAACAGACGCCAAATATTCACCTGAAGCCAATAAGTCTTTGTTCAAATAATCTGCAGTCTTCTTGTAAGCAGCAGTCAATCCAGTAACTTGAGTTGAAGCCTCGCCAACATTCTTAATAAATGTCTCAGATGTTTCGGCAGCCTTAGCAACAGAACCCAATCCATTGGTTGTTTCAGCCAAATTTTGAAGACCTTTACCCAAACTTTCAATCAATTCAGGTCCGATTTTAGCATCTTCTAACATCTTATCCAACTCTTGTGTAGCACTTGCACTGCCACCACCGCCAAGAACGATGTCTCCGCCACCTTCAACAGTGATACCACCTAAGCCGTTTCTCTTTGCTGTAGCTTCTTCTCTTCTCTGTTGTTTTTCTTCTTCGGTAAGATCTTCCATTCCTGCCAATTCAGGATAAGCCAATGACCAATCGTATTCTACATGCAAAGGTTCAAATGCCGATGCAAAGAATATCAGAGACTCAATACCCATACCGATAATCAACATAGGCGTTGCACCTGGCCAGTGTTGAATTTTAAACAAGGCACCTACGATAACTATTGATGCACCCCAACCGTACAATTTAGCTGTAATCTGTTTGTACGTCTTACTTCTAACAAAACTGTCTATACCCATAATAAAATTAGTTTTTAATTGTTTTTTAGTTATTGTTTATTGATTTATTTAATTTTTTATCTTCTATTTCTTCTCTTATTCTACCAGAATAAACTGGCTGTCAATTATATTTGATTTTGCAAGCCGATTAATCCGTAGTGTATTTCTTTATATAATCCTATTTGTTATATACATTTGAAGATGTTTTTGGATTATCACCTCTTACACGTCCCAAATATGTTTGCACACAACGGAAACCGATATAACTCTTTCCTGTATCTTGATACTCGTAAGAACGAGTAGATGTTTGAATAAAGAATTTACTGTCTTTCCAAGAACCTCCTCGGATAACTTTTCTCTTCATAATTATATCTTCATCGTCTGCAGCACGGTAAAGGTTATATTGATTCAAATCATGTGCAAAATCATAAGCAGATTCGTTATAAGCATCAGCACACCATTCGGAAACATTACCTGCCATATCGTAAAGACCAAAATTATTAGGAGCATAATGAGCAACAACTATCGTAGTAGCGCCGCCATCTCCGTCATAAGCACCACGTAAAGGTTTATAATTAGCTAAGAAACATCCTCTGCCATTATTAACATAAGGTCCGCCCCAAGGATAAGGAGAACCATCAACTCCACCTCTTGCTGCATATTCCCATTCAGCCTCAGTCGGCAAACGGAAATCACCCATACGAGCATAATCATTTCTTTCCAAATAATCATTCATCTGAGTTGTTCTCCACCATGAAAAAGCCTGAGCCTGCATATAACTAACGCCAACAACAGGATAGTTATCATATTTAGGATGGTCAAAATAAGAACGAGTAGCTTCATCATTATATGAATAAGCATAATCATGAATCCAGCAAAGAGTGTCAGGATAAATATTTATCTTTTCTTTCTGAATAAGATTCTTTCTTGCTCCTCTCAACTGTGCAGGACGATTGTTAAAACCAGAACCTCTATACTCATGATTTGCCTGTTCTGCATCAAAATCTTTCTCTGCAGCTGCATGGTAATCAATCCATGTGTATTCATATATCATCTTAGCAGCATCTAACTGCTGTTTATTATAAAATCTTTCGTCAGATTTAATATACAAATCGGATAAAGCCTCTCTTTCATCCTCACTCTTATTATTATCCCAATTGATTTTTGCTTTCCAATTGATAAGCGGAGTCTCTAAATCCTGTCCCCATTGGTCAGCTTCTATCAAATAAGTCTCAGGAGAAACTTCGCCCAACAATCTATAAGCAAGAGAATCTCTTACCCAATAAACAAATTGACGATATTCATTGTTAGTAATCTCTGTTTCGTCCATCCAGAAAGATTGTACTTGAACAGTTTTAGGTGCAAACGCAAAATTATGATTAACATCCTCATCGGCACTTCCCATAGTAAAACTACCTTGAGGAACATCAACCATACCATACGGTTGCATATCCATAGTTTTCGGTCTTTCTTGAACTCCTATCAATTCTCCATTGTCCGAACTGCCGCAACTTACCATTACCATTGCCGTTGCTACTAACAAAACTAACTTTTTCATATCCTTATCTCCTAAATTTTATCAAATCTTTATACTTTCTTTATTTTTACGGTCAATTTGTGTTTTTGGTTTCATTTTTCATTAAAATAATGATTTATATATCCTCAACGTCAAATTAACACTACATCTTAATTATACAATAATACAACTTACTTTATTACTCACAAATCTTACTTCCATTTTGAAAACAAACATTACATGTAAATCGTATTTTTGTAACTTGTCGGTCGCTTAGGAGAGGTTTCTAATTTGAAGCACCATCTCAAAAAGACTTCAAAAGAACCTGTTCCTTGAGTCGATACTCTTGATGTTGGAATATCATATGATAAACCAACTTTAAAATCTTTTACGGTAAAACCTCCTAACAACATTACAGCATCATCTATTCTGTAAGACAAACCTCCCCAAATCTTATGTTCATATTCGGCAAGTAAAGAGGCATCTATTTGATATGCAGATGATGATGCAAAATCTGTTTTCAATAATGCCGACGGTAATAATCGCCAAGAAGGATAATCCGGCATAGTCCATTCATATCCAGCAAGCACATAATAAAATCTTCTATTATTCCATTTAAGTTTATCGCTTTTTGTTTCCATTATCTTACTGGTTGCAAGACCTAAATAAACTTTTCCCGGAACCTGATAATAAATACCTAAGCCCAAATCAAACAACATATCTTCTTTATCTAAATTATTCAACACAGGATCGGTTGTTTGTTTTGGTTGATCATCGGTTCCCCATTGATCTGATCCAATTAAATTACTGTTATCTAATGAAGCATTGAACAA
Organism: Bacteroidales bacterium; assembly: GCA_017480245.1. Lineage (GTDB taxonomy): Bacteria > Bacteroidota > Bacteroidia > Bacteroidales > P3 > Scybalousia_A. Next base: position 99,848 of record JAFVBA010000012.1, read on the forward strand.
TTGGGCTTCTATACCTATTGCTAAATTACCCGTAGGTAACTGAAAACGATATGCATAATCCAATTTTATATATGTATTGTCGTAATATCCTATTTTATCTGAAATAAATGTTGCACCTATACCACCATGTAAGAATTTAACTGGCATATCAAAGGAAATATTCATAGTTTCTCCCTTAGAAGCAGAAGAGTTTTGGCCGTTATCCGTCAATTTTAACCCCATCCATTGTTCTCTAAAGAATCCTGTAACACAAATAGCTCCATTACTGCCAGCATACCCTGGGTTATAGGACAATCTATTAAACATATACTGAGTAAAATGAGGTTCCTGTTGTGCATGCAAAGAAACACTACACGTAACCGAAATTATCAGAAATGATACTATTATAATAAATATATTCTTTATCCTTATCATAAAAACATTACAAATTTTTGTTCTCTTCTATATAGAAAGAGATTGTGCAAAATTAAAGATTTTTTCTCATTAATTAATACTAAAACTTCATTTTTTTGCATTATTTTTTTCATTTTTTATTTTATTATCCAAATTATTAACTAATAATCAATTATTTAAACTATTAATTTACATTTCTTTCTTTTTTATTAGATGTGCAAGAGGATACATCTTTTTAAGTTCATTTATTGCCAAATTAGCAGCATTTTCTGTCGGAAACGGTCCGATATTTATATAATAAAATTTTTCATTATATATCTTCTCTGCAGACATCATTCTTTTATATTGTTCAGGAAGATTATCCTGTATCTTTTTTACATTTTTTTCTCCTTCAACCGTTTTTAACCTTACGTAATATTGATATTCAGATATAACTTTACGTTCTGTAATTAATGAATCTATATAAGCAACTCTTTCACTATCAACGACCAATCCTTCAGCAAACATTGCATTTTGTTGATTCCATATATCTATGTAATCTTTCCCTAAAACTTCTATAGTAACTGTTTCGGAACCATTAAGACTTATTTTATCTGCTGCACTTTTTGATAAATCAATTATACCATTTCTTCCGCAACGATCATTAATTTTAACCAAAACACTTTTTCCTGTACGATTATTTGTCACTTTTACTATTGTATGTAAGGGTAACGTCCTGTGTGCTGCAGTATATAATTTTTGAGAAAATAATTCTCCGCTGGAAGTTCGTCTATTTTCAAATTTATTATGATAATACGTTCCTCTACAAGTAAAAATATTCTCTTTAGATTGCGCATAAATTGTACTACAGAATAAAAGAAGTATCGTTAATCCTGTAATAAAAATCCTATTTACTGTCTTTAAACTTAATTTTACCATTCCTTTGAATCTTCGTTAAACCATTTGTTGTGCAACTTTAATACTTGCTCAACAATATCCCTAACACAACCTTGCCCTCCTTTTTTATCCGAAATATAATCTGCAATTTGTTTTATCTCACAAGCGGCATCTGCAGGACAAGTTGCCACTCCTACATTCTGCATTATATCATAATCCGGAATATCATCCCCCATATATAAAATATTTTTGCGTTCAAGATTATGTTCTTTGCAATATTTATAATATATCTCTAATTTATTGCCAGCAGATATAAATACATCTCTCACCCCTAACATTCTCATTCGGGTTTCTATACTTTTACCGCTACCTCCTGAGATTATAACTATATTATATCCTTTTTTTATAGCATACTGTATAGCATAACCATCCTTTACATTACCGCTACGCATTATAATATCATCATTTGCAGTATAAATATAACCGTCACTGATTACTCCGTCGTAATCAAAAATGAACGTATTTATATCCTTTAATTTTACTTTATAATTCATATTAATAATATAAATGATTAATTAAATAATTCTGCACGTAATCTTTCACACCTTCTTCTAAAGAATAGAATTTTTCAGAATAACCAACGTGTCTTAACTTATTTATTTTAGCTTCTGTAAAATATTGATATTTATCTCTAATATCCTCAGGCATAGATATAAATTCTATATTCACATTTCTATTCATAGCAACAAAAGTATTCTTTGCCAAATCCCAGAAACTCCTTGCATGACCGGTTCCTATGTTATAAATATCACTTTTAGGTTTATTAACCATAAAAAAATACATAACATCAACCAAATCCTTTACATAAACAAAATCTCTTAACTGCCAACCATCTTCATATCCTTCTTTATATGATTTAAACAAACAAACTTTACCACTATTATTTATTTGATTAAAAGCATGCAGAATAACAGAAGCCATTCTCTGTTTATGATATTCATTGGGTCCATAAACATTAAAGAATTTCAACCCTGCCCAAAAAGGAGGTCTCTTTTCTTGTTTCAATTGCCATAAATCAAACTCTTGTTTTGACTTTCCGTATAAATTCAACGGCTGTAATTTAGGTATAATAGTCAAATCATCATCATATTCTTGTTCTCCCGCACCATAAGTTGCAGCTGATGATGCATATATTAAAGGAATATCATTCTCTGAACAAATTTTCCAAATCTGTTTTGTATAATTCAAATTCAATCTTTCCAAAACTGTCCAACTTAATTCCGTAGTAGCAGAGCGAGCTCCTAAATGATAAAATTCATTTATTTTATTTGCATTCTCTGAAAACCAAGTCAAAAAATCTTCTCTATCAATTTTTTCTATATATTGTTTATTTTCCCAATTAGCTCTTCTATCCTCTTTTGTAAAATCATCAACGATAATTATATCATTAACACCCTCTCTATTGAGTTTGCCAACCATACAACTTCCAATAAATCCTGCTGCTCCAGTTACTACTCTCATTTTCCTACTTCAAGTTTTAAAGATTTTCTATATACCTTATCTGTTTCTCAAATAACGTTCTCCAACCTTGCCATTGTTCATAATCTGACAAAGATTCGTTATGCCATAAACTTATAAACACTCCATTAACCTGTTTCACCTCATCAATCAACTCTTTTATTCTTTCCCAAGAACTATCTTCCGTAAGAGATAATCCATTCTTTAATGCCACATCCATAAATGCAAAAGGATGAACTTTTAATTTAGTTTCGCAATCCCTGTCTAAGTCATAAAAATTATAAGGTGTACATATACCGGCACGAAATCCTATACAATCCGAATACCCCATAGAATACTCATCCGTAATACCGTTATCTGCCATCTCATTATAAGATTGAGGCAACGAAAATCTCAAATAATGAAAACGTGATGCCAAAACTTTCTTATGAATAAGAGAAGTCATCATCTTTATTTGCCGTGTTATCTCTTGAGGATATTCAATTGAATAATACGAAGGATGGATTCCTATCTGTGAATAATCACTTAAATTCTTTACAAGCAACTGAAAAGAACGGTTATAAGGCGATGTATTTTTGTCAAATTTAGAATGAGTTCCGAAAAGAAAGAAGAAAATTGTATGAAGTTTGTATTTAGTAACATTTTGTAAGATATAATCAAAGCAATTGTAAGGGTCTTCGTCCAAATTACATAAAATCTTAAATCTCTGCAAGCATTTTTTAAAATCTCTATGCAATATATCACGCATAAATCCTCCAACAGTTCTATACAATCCCTTATGTTTGTAACAATATGCCTGATCCACATCTATTGTATTAACAAAAGTAAATTCTCTTGTTGCAAATTGCAAATCTGGATATTTTTCCAATAATTTTTTCTTCAAAAACTCAGCCCAAATATTAACGACAGGTTTCTCTAAAAACTTTTTATGCCAAGCAATACTGTCTTTAGCATTAAATCTCAAGTGTTCATCTCGGATAAATGGCAAATACTCTTCATATCTTGAGACCATATAAAAAGTTGCTGCAAATATATCAAATCCCAACGAATCATCATTGCCATAATTACGGAATATTTTATGAATACCGTCCTCAAAAACATAATCAATGTCCAAGGAATAAATATTAGTTTCAAAAAGAAGATTATTAGTATTGGATATATGTATTTCGTCATATATTTTACTCTCACAATAAGACAATTTAGCACCACCAAGAGCAATAAACTGTTCTCTTGATGTGGTTACCATATAATCAACTTGCAATAATTCCTTAAATATTAAGTTGATTGTGTAACCTAATCGATTTGTTTGTTTGTCTATATATATGAGTAGCATTTGTTTTTACCTTAATTCAAAATTATCTCCTAAATATTTTTTTCTCACTTCTTCATCCGAGGCAAGTTCTTGAGGAGTGCCGCTTTTAAATACCTGTCCGTCTATAAGCAAATATGCTCTGTTCGTTATGGCAAGAGTTTCATGTACATTGTGGTCAGTAATTAGTACCCCGATATCTTTATCCTTAAGTTTCTTTACAATATACTGAATATCCTGTACTGCTATAGGATCAACACCTGCGAAAGGTTCGTCCAAAAGTATGAATTTAGGATTAGAAGCTAACGCCCTGGCTATTTCAGTTCTTCTTCTCTCACCTCCTGATAATTGATTACCTTTACTTTTCCGAATCTTAGTCAAAGAAAACTCCTCCAACAATTCATTCATTCTTATGTTTCTCTGCTGAGATGTCATATTTTGAAACTCCAATATTGCCATAATATTGTCTTCCACGCTAAGATTTCTGAAAACTGAAGCTTCCTGAGGTAAATATCCTATGCCGTTTTGAGCTCTTTTGTACATAGGCATATCTGTTATCTCTTTATCATCTAAAAATACCTTTCCGGAAAATGGTTTTATCAATCCGACAATCATATAAAACGTTGTAGTCTTCCCTGCACCGTTAGGACCTAACAGACCTACGATTTCACCTTGATTAACCTCTATTGAGGCTTCTTTAACAACGGTTCTTTTCCTATATTTCTTTACAACTTTATCGGTATATAACCTCATAGTTTATCAAGTTTTTTATTTATCTTTGCATCTTATTAAGTTATTACAATAATGAGCAAATTATTTAAAATAAAACACTACATATATTATCTAATAAGAGCAAAGGGAGCATTCTCTGTCCATTCTCCGTTTGTATTTACACTGTTTAATAATGTTATTAAACGTAAAAATGTCCAAAAAGGTTCAAAAAAAGAGCAATTAATTGAAAATATTTATTTGTTTTATCCAAATTTTACAATCATAAACCTATCTGTTAAAACGAATTACGAGAATATTTTATCTGTTATCAAAAAACCATACACTATAATTATTTTTCCGGATATTAATTCAAATAAAGAAAACTATCTTACTTGGAAAGAAATCATAAATTCAGAAAATAAGTTTATTTCCGTCAATATTTGGCATATCGGATTGTTGATTAATAATCCTAACATCAAACAAAAACAAAATTATATCTTAAAATAAATCTGCCCTCCTATGTAATGACGGATATTACCTTCTATTTTATCATTGCCGGAGGATATTTCATTGGTATGATTGTACCTTGTAATATTATAACGTAAGTGAATTTGAATATTTTTTGTCGGTTTATAAGACAAAATTGCGTAAAAACGATGTCCTGTATTGTAAAGCATCTGCGAAGAATAAGAAATGGGTAAAGAATATTCATAAATATAAAAACGGTTATCATAATCCGTTGTATGAAAATAAGTATAACGTGCGTTTAATGTTAATTTGGAGTTGAATAATTTTGAAATCATTTCAATGTATGCGAAATATCCGTTATTACTTTTTGAATCGTTGGTAAAAGAGTGTGAATATCCAGTCCTGCCTGCGAATGTCAAATAATCATTCATACAATATTTATAACGCAATTGCCATTGTGCTACAATATTATTCATCGGTAATATTTCGCCTTTTGAATTTGTATCATTGTATTGATGATTATTCAACCTAAAATAAAGATTTACCGTCTGTTTTTCGTTATATTTATATTCCAATTGCCCTTTCATTTTCATTCCGTACGAAGAAGAATTTGCCCGATAGGCTAAAAACGGAAAATAATAGTAATCTAATCCTACGAAATACGACATTCTTTTATTCAAATAGCGGGAATAATCTATGTATATGCCTCTTTCGTTTTGATTGTTGGTGTGATAACCCAATGCATCGGCATAATAATTTTGGTATTTCTTATCATAATTTCTTGCAACTACGGAAAGAGTGGTTTTATAATTAAAATTAATCTGCAAACCTAATAACTGGGCAAAAGCATTATTCTTACTGCGGGCAATTTCCGTAAAAACAATAAACTTTTTCCATTCATAAGAAGAATTAATTGCGACAATGTTATTATCTGTCCCCTCAAAATTATATTGTTGATAAGATTGATTGCCTTTTTGTATTGAATCTTTGTAATGATAAGCAAAAGCAGTCAGTCCTATTATCCAACCTTTATTATAATATTGAATATTAGTCCCTGCCAACAGTACGTCATCAGAATCTTTTTGCAAAAGTTCTTTTTCTGTTCTGTGATAACCCGTTTGTTGTATGGTTTTACCGTTAAAATCCAACTTATTGTAAGCACCGAATAAAGTTACATCAAATTTATTTACCTCTATTTTGACTGCAATTCCTGTATTATAATTGTACTCTGTCGTTGAACGGAATGGAGATATAGTATTATTAGAATGTTTTGCTCCATAACCTGAGGCAAGCGAATTAAGAGCAAAACTTTGTTTCATCGCAAGACCTTCACCTAAGTTAATACGGTAATTTCCAAGCGTAACCTGCTTTAGATTCTTGGTTATATCTCTGATGGTAAAAGAAAAACTATAATGATCATAGCCATAAGTTTTATTTTTATAGTAAAGAGGTTCGCCATAATCCTTTTCGCCGACCAAAGACAACTCCATACAGTCATAATATTTTAAATTATAACGAAGTGATGAAGAAAAATTTTCTCCTTTAAAGTCTTTGCCGTCCTCACGTAAAAATCCATAAGGAGTTTTCAAGTTTTGGATATATTGAAACCTTATATCCTGTCTTCCTTTTGAAAAAACACTGTCCAATTTCAAAGTATGTTTCTTCTCTATCGGTACAGCCACAAGATAAGGTGCTATTTTACTTATAGTAAGCGAATCAAAACCATTTACAAAGTTCAATTCATTAACCGAAAACAACTGTCCTGTACGTTGAATATAGTTCTCAAGAGCAAATATCTGAAAATTATTTAAGCCGAGAAGCATCATCTCTTCCCGGCTCAACTCATTAATGTTATAAATATTTATTAGGTTATTGCTTCTTTGTTCAACAGCGTCCAATAAACGCTCAGCATTTTCGCCGCTAATCTCTTCAGTTTCCAATATTTCCAAAATATTGTCCACTGTCTGTGAATAAAGATAAAAAAAGGGAAATATCACACTTATAAATAATGATATAAAACTGACTCTCTTCATCTTTATACATCCTTTTTTGATTTGCGGTTGCGAAGGTAATACATTTTTTAATTACATAGCCTCAAACTTCAATTTTTTTGTCTTATTCTTTTTTCACAGTCTAACGAACATCTTCATAATACTGAAAATATTTGTAATTTTGCACTTCAAAAAAGAATCTTAATTAAATTTGGATTGCTTAGTATGGATATTGATAAATTGACAGCACTTATAATTTTTGTCATTACTTACTTGGGGATAATTTTCAATAAATTGCCTCTTTTGAATCTCAACCGCAAAACATCGGCATACGCAGGCAGTGCGGCAATGATACTTTTCGGTATGATAAGTTTTGAAGATGCCGTCAAAAGTATAGATTTCAATACCATAGTATTACTTTTGGGAATGATGATTATTATTTCAGCTTTGCAATTAGAAGGATTTTTCACCTTGATTTCCCGTAAAACCATGTCTTCGGCTAAAAACACTTCAAGGCTTTTAACTCTTGTTGTTTTTATTACGGGAATTGCTTCGGCGTTTTTAGTTAATGATGCGGTAGTGTTGTTATTTACTCCCGTAATTATCAATATATGCAAAAAGTCTTCCGTTAATTCCATCCCATTTTTGCTCGGTGAGATATTTTCTTCCAATGCAGGCTCATTGATGACTATAACAGGTAATCCGCAAAATATGATTATCGGTATTGCTTCGGGTATTTCTTATGTCAAGTTTATAGTTTATATGCTGCCCATAGCAATCGTGTCCATGCTTATCATTATTTATATTATCAAAAAGACAAACCGCGATATTTTTTCAAAAAAGCAAATTATCAAAACGGCAAATGAAGACGGCGAAACATATAATTTGAAAAATATGCGTGCAACTTTGATAATTTTTGTTTTGGTAGTATTGGGATTTTTCTTCGGTAAAATATTCAATTTGTCCATTCCGTTGATTGCACTTGTCGGCTCGGCTTTGACAATTATGTTTTCCAAACAGGACAGTAAGGAAATATTCAAAGGAGTTGATTTCTCGCTGCTTTTGTTTTTCGCCTCACTGTTTATAATCGTTGCAGCAGTGAAACAAAGCGGAGTGTTGGATGCAGTTTTTGAGATAACTTTACATCAAAATGCCGTTTCATTGCTTATAATTTTTGCTCTTTCGCTTGTTTTGTCGCAATTAGTTTCCAATGTTCCTTATACTATCTTAGTTTTGCCTATATTTACTTTGGCAAACAGTCAGATACTTTGGTTGTCTTTGGCAGCCTCTTCAACGCTTGCAGGCAATTTGACGATTATCGGTGCAATGGCAAATTTGATTGTAATAGAGCAGGCTGAAAAAGAAGGAGTAAAAATAACGGCACGCAAATTCTACCGACCTGCAATACTAATCACGATACTAACTTATCTATTTGCAATAGTGATGTTTATGATTTACTAAAATAAAGTGCCGAATCACGAAATTGTTTTCAGAAAACATTTTACTCTTTTCTGAAAAGAATTTACTGATTCGGCACTTTATTTTGAGGGTTCATAAATACAAAATAAAAAGGACGGAATTAAAAAAATTTTTCCGTCCTCAAATTATTATGAACCGAAATTTTAATTTATTGTACAACTAACTTAGTTATCTTTCTGCCCGCATTGACAAAATAAATTCGGTTTTCAAGGTCTGAAATATCTATCTTGTCAGACTGTTTTAGGTTTTTAATAAATTTAACTATCTGTCCCAAAGAATTGGTTATAGAAACATCGCCTTGAGTTTGCACCGAGATAAAATCACTTGCTGGGTTAGGGTAAATATTTATTGTGTTATTGCTTGCAATTTGCTCAATACCCGAAAGATTGCAGTCTTCCTGAATATTAGTAAAGACTTTCCAATCGCTGTTGTCGTATGCATCTTTTCTATCGCACATAACGAAAACATCAATTCCTTTCAAACTTTCGTCAAAAGAATCATCGGCTAAAGAAGGTGGGTTATCTGCCAAAACAATTAAGGCCTTGATGGCTGTACTTCCCGTAAAAACGCCTTGATCAACCACCGTAACACCGTCCCATAGAGTAACCTTTTCCAAAGAAGAACAATAGGCGAAAGAATACCAAGTAACTTTCTTTACTTTAGCGGGAATAGTAATTTATTTCAATGCACTGCACATTGCAAAAGCGCCGTCAGAAACGGTTTCTAAGCTTTCAGGCAAATCTATTGCGGTAAGAGAGCTGCATTCCATAAAAGCCCACCAACCAATTGTCTTCAAAGTGTAAGGAAGTTTGATACTTGTGATATATCTTCCGCCTTGGAAATCCGAATTTTCCAATTCGGTAACTTTATAAGTTACTCCTTCGTACTAAACTTCGGATGGAACGACAATATCTCCCTCATAATAATATTCTCCGCCCGAATCGCACCAAACAGCGACGCAAACATTACCGTTAGTTAATTGTTTGTAAAAAAGTTTTCCTACTTTGAACGCTCCGTCAGGCTTATCGGCAGCATAGACATTAACAAATACCAAACAAAGCACCGATACTAAATTTTCTTAAGTTTTTTCATTTTATTTATTCCTTATTTCTTGTTATTAATTTCAGATTTCGCAGACAAAAATAGGGTATTTAATTTTGCTAAATTAAATACCACCCTACCAAATTCAGAATTTTGCTTACCAAATACCGAAATTATCTTACCAAATCAATTATTTATCTCAATCCAATGCAGAAAATCCGCCGTGTTTTCTCTGCTTATAGTGACAATATCATCATTAATTTTGGGGTTAAGGGTAATTTTCAGCGTGGAATTGAAATATTTTTCAATGTTTTCAAGACTTGCTACATTAATTATATAACTGCGGTTGATAGGGTAGAATTGCGTATTATCCACTTCGGTTATTATCTTACTAAGACTGTCATCCATAAAATATTTATCACCTGAAAAAGTAACCAAATAGCAATTCCTGTTTTCCGAAACTAAATAAACTATTTCGTTTGCGTCAATTATTTTTATCTTATCGTTGAATTTCAAAATAAATTTGCGTTTTATCTCTTTTTCTTTCGGTTTTATATTCATTTGTTGCAACAGCGATGCAAGGTTTTCATTAAAAGATGTCTTTTCTTTCAATTGCATGATTTTATTTACCGCACTTATGAATTTGTCTTCGTTTAACGGTTTGAGAAGATAACCTATTGCGTTATGTTCAAAGGCTTCCAGTGCATATTTATCGTATGCCGTTGTAAAGATTATATATGCCGAGGGATTGACTTGCGAAAAAATATTGAAACTGTTGCCATCCGTGAGTTGAATATCCATAAATATCAAATCAACTTCGTTTTTCTTCAAAAATTCTGCGATAACACGCAGTACATTACGCTTATAAAAATACTTAGAATTAAACCACGAGGCAAGAATCATTGAAGATATGGTCATCAATGAATAAACCATAAAATTGAAAAAGAAATAAAAGCCGTCAAATTCGTAAGCCTAAGCATAGTCATTAATTAAAATATCAATGGGTAATGACGTTACGAAAGTAAATAGCATTATCACCAAATAATATTGCAAATATGTCTTCAGTTTTTGATATTTCATTTTGCAAAATTACCTCTTCATTACTGTAAATTCACCGAACAGTTTCACAAAATTGCTTTTCCAAAAAACCCTATCGCTTTAACGTGAAATATAAAGCACCAAAACCGAAATATCAGCAGGAGATACTCCGCTTATTCTCGATGCCTGCCCGATGGTATGCGGACGGATTTTGCTCAGTTTCTCCCTTGCCTCAAAGGAAAGTGATTTCAAGGCATTGTAATCAAAATCGTCCTTAATAATAAGTGATTCGTATTTATTGATTCTATCAACCGTTTCCTGTTCTTTAAGAATGTAGTTCTCGTATTTGATATTTATCTGCGCCAAATCGCTTATCTCCTTACGCAAAGCCTTTGGTATCTTGGTGATTTGTACGCTTAGTTTATCAATACACGAAGACAAATCCGTCAATTGCACTTGCGGACGGAGTAAAAGGTTACTTATCTTGGTAGGATTGGCAATTGCAGGAGTGGATAGTGAATCTAACGTTTCATTAACCTCATTTGGTTCGGCGTTTGTGGATTTTATAAAACTTACAAGCGAATTTCTGTATTTAAGTTTCCTATCCAAATTACGCATTCGTTCTTTTGTCGCAAGTTTAAGCGCAAAACCTTTCGGGGTAAGCCTTTCGTCTGCATTGTCTTGACGCAACAAAATACGGTATTCCGCTCTTGAAGTGAACATTCGGTAAGGCTCATCAACGCCTTTGGTTACCAAATCATCAATAAGCACTCCGATATAAGCCTCACTGCGTTTTAAAACAAAAGGTTCAAGATTCTTTATATTCTGGTTGGCATTTATTGCCGCAATCAACCCTTGCGATGCCGCTTCTTCGTAACCTGTCGTTCCGTTTATCTGACCTGCAAAAAACAAATTGGCTATAGGTTTGGTCTCAAGTGTGTTTTTAAGTTGCGTAGGCGGGAAATAGTCGTACTCAATTGCGTATCCGGGTTTTTCAATCACCGCTTTTTCAAATCCTTTTATATGATGAAGGGCTTTTAATTGCACATCCAAAGGCAGAGATGACGAAAAACCGTTTATATACCACAAGTTAGTAAAATTACTTTCGGGTTCAATGAACAATTGATGGTGATCCTTGTCGGCAAAACGCTCAATCTTGTCTTCAATTGACGGACAATAACGCGGACCGCGCCCTTGAATACGTCCTTGAAACATCGGAGAATCTTTAAATCCAGTCCGAAGAATGTCATGCACAGTCTCATTGGTATTAGCAATGAAACAACTGCGCTGATTCAATGCCTTTTTTCGTTTATATAAGAAAGAAAACTGCTGAGGGTCGTCATCGCCTTTTTGTTCGGAGAGAACGGAAAAATCTATTGAGCGTCCATCAACTCGCATCGGCGTTCCCGTTTTGAGTTTGGCGGAAATGAATCCGAGTTTTTGTAAATTCTCTGTCAAATTTTCTGCATTTGCTTCACCCAGACGTCCTCCCGTGAAATTAGTGTTGCCTATGTGTATTCTGCCGTTAAGAAAAGTTCCGTTAGTAAGCACAACCGCTTTGGCTTTTATTGATATGCCCAATTTGGTTTTAACTCCCGTAACGGCATTGCTCCGTGTCGTTATACCGATTACCTCATCTTGCCAAAGGAAAAGGTTTTCCGTATTTTCAAGTCTTCTTCTCCACGCAATAGGAAATAAAATATCATCAACCTGTGCGCGCGGTGAGTGCATAGCAGGACCTTTGGAGGCATTAAGAATGCGGAATTGCATAGTGTTTTCGTCAGTTACTATGCCCGAATAACCTCCCAAAGCATCAATCTCCCTTACAATCTGCCCCTTTGCCACTCCACCCATAGCAGGATTGCATGACAGTTGGGCAATATTATTTAAATTTTGAGTGATAAGCAAGGTACGGTTACCCAAATTGGCACTTGCCATAGCGGCCTCACAACCTGCATGACCCGCACCGACAACGATTATATCAAAGTGCGAGCCGCACGCGCTATTTGCGCAAAGCGATGTAGTTTTATTCATTATTATTTTTTATATGAACGTATTTATTTTATTTATAAAAGATTTCCAAAGCCTCGTTTTCCTTTTGACGCATTTGTTTGTCCTCCTCGGGCGAATGGTCTTTGAATCCCAACAGGTGAAGTACCCCATGAATAATCACTCTGTGCAATTCATTGTCAAAACTCACGTTAAAATCTTTCGCATTCTCCTTAACACGGTCTGCAGATATGAAAATATCACCGCTTATTATGTCATCTTGAACGTAATCAAAGGTAATGATGTCGGTATAGGTGTCATGGTTAAGATATTGTTGATTGACATCAAGCATACTTGCGTCATCGGTAAAAATATATGATATATCACCGCATCTTTTACCGTGAAGAGCAATTATTTCCTTGACCCACGCCTTTGTTTTCAATCTGTTATTAAATTTACACGGCGTTTGAACTGAAAAACTTACAGCCATAATCTTTTCTATTGAGCAATTGCTAATCTTTTACACGAAAAGGATTTTATTCTTTCCTTTCTGCTTACGGCAAGCTCCTCTTCTATTCCGTCAATAGAGAAATACAAATCAATAACTTTACCGTCCCGCGAAATATTTACCGTATCCGTCAAATTCTTTATAAGAAATAATGATTCAAAATTGTTGTTACTTGTATCGGAAAAACTTAATGACGAAAACTTATCACTATCCGTTTGAACGGAAAAGCAAATACCGTCTTTGTAATGGGAATATGACATAACAATATCACAATCCGCTATCTTCAATACGCTTTCCAGTGCAATATCTATCGCACCTATGTAATTATAAAGACGGTTTTTCTCACAGACTTGCTCCATGAAGGTTTCAAACTCGGAAAATTGTCCTTTTTTTATATATATCTGTTCCATGACATTTGATTTTACTTTATTTTCTTTCGCTGTTTGAATTTTCAAAATTACTAAAATAATCCGAAATCTTCGTTTTGTAATAAGGAGAATACATCGCAGGAATTTTTCTGAACAATTCAGTGTCCCTACTTTTCAATTTCTTAAATTCTTCAAACGCTGCATTGCCATTTTTCTGCTTATCAACTCCCGTTTTGGACTCGCGCTTTTCTTCTTTGTCCTTTTTCATTTCGGCTTTTTCGCTTTCAAGCATACGGGTTAAGATTTGCTTTTGACGGTTAAGCGTTTGAGTGTTTATTCTCTTATTTACAATATCTTTTTCGGTATCTTCCATTTGTTTAATTGCCTTGTTCATATCTCCGGCTGCCTTTCCTCCGTCTTTTTTCAACTCGTTAAGATACTCTTGCATCATCTTTCGAATCATTTCTTGCTGTGCGGCGGCTTTAGCCAACCTTTCGTTGAGTTCTTTTCCCTCTCCGATTTGCTGTTTATTCTGATTACCGCGTTTTTCCAACTCTTTGCTCAAACGTTCTATCTCATTGTTCAACGCTTCCTGCAATTGACGCATATTTTTAGGGTCTTTACCCTGCTTACTTTGCGAAGGATTGTTGCATTGATTCTTCGCATTTTTGCTACTGCTCTTTTTGTTGCTGCGCATTTGCTGTTGCTGTTGGTTCATCTTGTCAAGACTTTCGGCAAGTAGTAACGCAAGATTGTTCATTGAGGACATGGAATACTGTTGTGAAGTTGCGGCTTGATTATTCTTATAATTATTATAGTAACTTTGGTTAAAATATAACAGAGAGGACAAAGTCTTTTCTATATTTTCGGAAACCTTGAACGTTTCATCGTTAATAGTTTTTGAAACCTGCGGTTGGCGTTTGCTAATGGCGTAAAGACTGTCCGAAATGGTCTGCATACTTTCTTTAACCGTGTTTTGCGAATTGATAATCTTCTGATAAGTCGGGTCAGTTACGGAAGTTTTTTGCGTAGAATAAATAAGGTCTTCCTGTTTTTTGGAAAGAGTAACCAAATTCTTCAATATCTGGCGCACATCTTCAATATCCTCAGCCAATTGTTCCTCTTGGCTTTCTTCCATTGCCTGTTCCATTTGCTGAGCCATCTCCTGCATTTGCTCTGATGCTTGTTTTTGATTTTCGGATGCTTTTTTGTTTTTGTTATTCTTCAGATTATCCTGCGCTTGTTTCTGTTGGGAACTGATTTGTTGCTCTTTTTGTTTGTCTTGTTTGAAATTGAACGGGTCTTGCAACTGATTGTCTTTCTCTTTGGTCTCATCCATCTTTTTTTGCAAGTCCTTAAATTCCTTGTTCAACTCTTCCTGACGGCGTTGTAAGTTCTCTTCGGAATCTTTCCTGTTTTTGGTGTCTTCAGATAACTGTTTTTGTTTTTCAGACAACTCTTTAAGTTTGTCAATACTCTCATTAATATCTTTTTCTACGTCCAAACGTTTGTAAAGTTCCAAATTCTTGTCCAGTTGTTTGGATATATCCTCGTTTTTCTTGGAAATATTCTTCAGTTGTTCGTTAATTTGGTCTTTATTGAGGTTTTTGTCCATCAGTTGTTCCATTTGCTTTAGCAATTCTTCCAAATCCTTATTCTGAAGTTGCTTAAACAATTCTTCAATCAGCTTCTGCTTTTCCAAAAATTCCTCGTCAATATCTTTATATTTCTTTTCCAATAAAGAATTTTCCTCTATCTTCTTTTCTATTTCGTTTATCTTATCCTGAATCTCCTCTTGTTTTTGCTTCAATTGCTGTAAATCTTTCTCGTCTTGCCAAGAGAGTTCTTTCTTTTCGGTTAATTTCTTTGTCAAATCGTTTATTTCTTGTTGCAATTTGCGGATTTCGTCCAACGTTTTGTCTGCACCTTTCTTTATGTCCTCACTGTTTTTACTCAACTTCTCATCTAACTGTTTTTCTGTCGGAATATCAACAGTAAATGTCTGCGATTTAGTGCTTTTTGCTCCATTTATAGCGTCATTATCCCACACTTCAAACCAATAATCCGCTTTATCACCTTGTTTGATACCGTATTCGCTCAAATTTTCTGCATGATAAAACTCCTGGGTACTCTCATTGTCGGTAACAGGTAACTTTTTAGTATAGATTTTTGCTTGATTGCTGTTTTGAGGAGTGATTTTCAAATGAAATTCCAACCTGGAAAATCCGTAATCGTCCTTTATCTGACCACGGAAATAGATATTATCAACTATAAGAGTGTCCTTCTGCTCTATAACGGCGATAAACGGTTTTTCGTCAGCCACGGTATTGATATTAAACGCTATGCTGTCCGAAGAAACTGTGAATTCGTTCTGCGTTTTTATAACAACGGAAGTATTTTCCCTGTAAGTTGCAGGAACATTAACCAATCCTTTTTTATCGGGAGTAAATTCAGTTGAAATAAAGTGCCACTTCAGTAAATTGTTTTCTGAAATCATTTTACTCTTTTCTGAAAACAATCCCATAGAATGCGATGTTATTAAAACCTTACTGCAATCTTTGGTTCTCAAATGCCAAATAACTTTAGTACCCTGCGGAACGGACAAATCGGTTACATTGTTTATCGTCTCGTTTTTAATATGTGTGTAAGCAGGATAAACAATCTCCGCACTTAAATCAGTAAGTATCGGTTTTGGATTGACTGTTATTTGATAGATTTTGCTATATACGTCAGCCGCTTCAAATTGTACGGGAATGGTTTTCTGAATCTGTGAGATAATATAAGAAAAATGCGTTTTATCTTTCTTTTTCATCTCAAAGGTTTGTCCGTTTATCACGGCATTGACCCTTTCGGGAAGAATATCTCCTTTAACCGTTACTTCTATTTCATAATCGCTTTGTTGGACTGCCGTCAAAGGTGAAGTGATTTCAAAAGAAAACGGCGCAGGTTTCTCATAAAATGTATTGTGGTTAATATAGCGTTTGCTTGGTTCGGAAAACAATTTCGGAAATGCGAATGCCAAAACAATGACTATTGCAACCACACCGATAAGATATTTTGAAAATTTCTTTGTCTGCGTTGTATCAACAGCTTTTTGGAAAGGTATCGGACTTAATTGGGCAGTCTTTTGCTCAATTGCGGCAGAAAGTAATTCGTTTTCCTGATTTTTGGCAATGTCTTGCAATTGCAAAAGATTTAAAAGTTTATCCTGTATAGTTGAAAAGTGATTTCCGATTATTGAGGCGGCTTGCTCATACGTTAAAGTCTTACCTATTTTAAATAATTTGAATAACGGTCTTATTATCCACACACAACCAACCGCCAAAGTCAGCAAAATGTATGCATAAAACACAATTGTGCGGAATAAAACCGAAGTCCAACCGAAATATTCTATCAAATTAAGGGCTACAAAGAAGAGAATAAGTAATAAAAGTGCATAAACGATGCCTTTAACCACAAGATTCTTGTAGTATTTTCTTATAAAAGCATTCAGTTTTTCCGTTATTTTGTTCTGCATCCTAATCCCTAAACTATGAACATTAAACTTTAAACCTTAAACTAATGTTTCACTCTTGCCATTCCGATATATATTGCCGAAAGCAGTGTAAAGACGTAAGCCTGAATGAAAGCCACCAGCATTTCTATTAACATCATAAAAACGCTGAATATTAACGGTATTATACTTGTCGAATACCCTAAAACAATACTCTTACTTCCGAAGATAAATATAATACACACCAAAGACAACATAATAACGTGGCCTGCGGTTATGTTAGCGAAAAGTCGGACTGTTAAAGAAAACGGTTTGGTGAATATTTCTATAAACTCCAAGGCTGGCATCAACGGAATAGGAAGTTTCAACCAAGTAGGTACATCGGGATTGAAAGTGTGTTTCCAGAAAGTTTTGGTAGTGGATACTTGAGTTATAACAAAGGTAAATAAAGCCAAAGTAAGCGTCACTGCAATGTTGCCCGTAATATTCGCTCCTCCAGGGAAGAATGGCAACAAACCCATAATGTTACATAAAAAGATAAAGGTGAATACGCTTAAAAGGTAGTTCATATACTTTAAATAAGCCCCCTCTCCTATTGACGGAACGGCAATGTCTTTTGTTATGAAATCAACAAGAAATTCGGTCAAAGTCTGTACGCCTTTAGGTGCTTTGCCTTCGCGCTTTTTGGATTGTTTTGCAGAAGAAAGGACGATACAAACTATTATTGCCGCAACGATAAATATTCCCAGCACATTTTTAGTAACAGAAAAATCCAAAGGTTGCTTTCCTGTGTATTTGCCTTCGGAATCTACGCATATTATTTTGCCTGACAAATCCTTACCGTCTGCTTCCGTACCGATTTTAAAGCCTTTGTAAGCGCTGTGTCCGTGATTGAATTTTGAAGACATAAAACAAGTTAGTTTGCCTTCGTTAATCAGTATAACAGGCAACGGAATAGACACTTCGGTTTCTCTCCAAGTGAGAATATGCCACGAATGTTCGTCTCCCAAATGCTCCATTATTACATCACCTGCATTGAAAGATTCTTTCTTTTCAGTATTCTGCGTATCGTTTGAGGCATTTAAATCAGTGTAACCCAATGTCAATACAGTTGTTATCAATATCAAAAATATCTTTTTCATATTTATTTCAACGCTGTCAAAATTGAAAATACAAAGTTATGAAAATTTCACCATACCGCAATAATTTTTCTCCGCTTTTTATTCAACTATATTTCTCTAACCGCCATTTTACTTCTGTTTAATTGCAACTATATTTGCGAACTAATGAAACAAAATCGTAAAATAAAATCTCAATTCAATGAAGTTTCTCATCAATAAAATAAAGTCCCATCTTATTTCTATAAGACGAGACCTTATTAAAATCAATTGCTGAAATGCAATTATTTTTCTTTATTACAATAAAGCAGCAAGTTTCTCTGCCAAATCGCAAACACGGTTAGAATAACCGTTTTCATTATCGTACCAAGAAACAACCTTAACGAATCTGCCGTTCATTACCATTGTCAATTGGGAATCAAATATTGAAGAATGGCGGTTGCCGACTATGTCAATAGATACCAAAGGAGCCTCGCTGTATTCAAGTATGCCTTTCATAGCTCCTTCTGCTGCTTCTTTGATTGCTGCATTGATTTCTTCTTTTGTTACATCCTTTTCAAGTTCTACTGTCAAATCAACAACAGAACCGTCAGGTGTAGGAACACGCATTGATATACCGTCAAGTTTTCCTTTCAATTCAGGAATAACTAAGCCAACCGCTTTTGCAGCGCCCGTAGAAGTAGGTATGATACTGCAAGCTGCTGCTCTGGCTCTGCGCAAATCTTTGTGAGGAAGGTCAAGTATTCTCTGGTCGTTAGTATATGAGTGAATAGTATTCATATATCCTTTAACGATTCCGAATTTCTCGTGAAGAACTTTAGCAACCGGTGCCAAACAGTTAGTTGTGCATGATGCGTTAGATACACAGGTTACATTTTTTGTAAGAACTTGGTCATTAACTCCCAAAACTACCGTTGCATCTACGTCTTCTGCTTTTGCAGCAGGCACGGTTAGGATAACCTTTTTAGCACCTGCGGTGATGTGTTTGCCCATCAATTCTTTGGTTTTGAATAAACCCGTTGATTCTATTACGATGTCTATTCCCAATTCTTTCCAAGGCAAATTTGCTGGGTCTTTTTCTGCGAACACTCTTATTTTCTTGCCATTTACAATCAAATAATCGCCTTCTGAAGTAACATCTGCATCAAATATTCCATGAACAGAGTCATATTTTAACAAATGAGCAAGTGTTGCTGCGTCCGTTAAGTCGTTTATTGCCACAACTTCCAAATTTGTTTTGCGTTGCATGTTTCTGAAAGAAACTCTTCCGATACGTCCGAATCCGTTTATTGCTACTTTTGTCATAATCTTATATGTTTTTATATGTTTATAAAAAATTTTCGTTTCGTTTTGCAAAATTAAAATAATTTATCCGTCTGACAAAGAATAATCAGAAGTTTTTTTCTATTGCATTCCACAAAGCATTATACAACAAATCGCCCTTCAATTGATAACCTTTTACCGTCAAATGTACTTTATCACTTTGCATTAATGAATTTTGGAAAAGTTTATTGCTGCTGTTTTTACCGCCAAGTACAGAATACATATCCAAATAAGCACAGCCTGTTTTTTGTGCGGTATTGCGGATAATCTCTACTGTTCTCTCCTGACGGGGATTAATTCTGCGTTTGTGATGCCAACACTCTACGGAGGAGATTAGCAGTATAGGTATATTCGTTTGTACATTCTTTATTCTATTTACAAGATTTGTCAGATTGTCTTCAAAAGTGTTTTCACCGCCGGGCTCATACGTATCATTAGTTCCCAATGACACAATTATTAAATCAAAATCCATGGCCGAAAGTTCTGAGGTAAATCTCTCTGCATTAAGATATGACAAAGCCGATGCACCGTTAGTTCCCGTAACATTATAAACCACTCCTGCGTCTGCATTATCAAAATAAAAACCATAAAGATAAAACGTGCTGTTGTCTGTTTTGGTTACCGTGATTTTAATATCCGTCAAATAATCTGCAAATACGAATTCCGTATAACCTTTATCTTTGTTACGGATTTTTTGATATGCCGTTTCAATATCCGATATTACGATATTATCTTCTTCTTTCAATTCGGAATGATAGATACGCATCCTGTTGAAATCATATTTTATGTAATTTTTATTATTCACGCTTAAATTGATTGTGCTGCTTTGTGAGGTAGTATAGGCAGTTGTTCCCCAAAGACCTAAATTTGCATTATCCGAGTGTGAAAGAATATTGACCGAATGCCAATCTGAAGAGAAGTTTATCTTATAAGAATCGGGCGAACCCTTAACAAACGGCGTAATCATTCCTCTTGAGCCTTCCAAACCCGAAAGAAAACTTTGGAAATTCTTACGTGCTTGTCCTGTATATAAATCTGCTTGCAAGTGAGAGTCTCCTATGTGCAGTATTTTGACTTGTCCTTTTCCCGTTTGTATCATTTTGGAAAATTTCTTGGACAATTGTTGAAATTGTTTCTCACTTTGCGAAAATAAAACCAAAGTATCCGCCTTTGTATTCAAAAAAGAATACGAAGTGATGGGTACAGGTTGGCATTTTGTCTGAAAACAAAATAAGAAAAGCAGTATATATAATATGTATATGCGTTTCAATTGCACCGAAATATTATTGCATCAAAGTTATTTGTCTGAAAGTTTTCTCTAATGAGCCTCCCGAAGCAAGATGTTCCACTGTGTCGTCAGCAACAAGGCGTCCGTTATTGATGATTACCGCTCTAGTGCAAACGGCTTCAACTTCCTGCATAATGTGAGTGGATAACAAGACGGTCTTCTCCTCTCCCATTTGTTTTATTATCTGACGGATTTCTACCAATTGGTTAGGGTCTAAGCCTGTTGTAGGTTCGTCCAGAATCAAAACCTTAGGATTGTGAATCATTGCCTGAGCAAGTCCTACTCTTTGGCGGTAACCTTTTGACAAAGCACCTATTTTCTTATTTACTTCCTTTGTTAAACCTACCAACTCCACCATTCGTTCCACTCTTTGCTTTTTTTCTTTGCCCTTGATGTGATGCAATCCTGCTATAAACTCCAAAGATTCCCTTACATACAAGTCTAAATAAAGCGGATTCTGCTCAGGAAGATAACCGATTAAGGAACGGATTTGCATAGGCTGTTCAAAGATGTCAAAACCGCACACTTTAACCTCTCCCGATGTAGGAGGAATAAAGCAAGTTATGATTTTCATCATCGTACTCTTGCCTGCACCGTTAGGACCTAACAATCCGACAATTTCACCCTGTGAAGCAGTCAAAGAAACATCGTTTAATGCCTTTTGACTGCCGTATATTTTAGTCAGATTTTTTATTTCAATTGTCATTTTTCTTATCTGTTTTAACCAAATTGAGTGCGAAATTACGGAAAATTCCTTATTTTTGCCGAAAATTTAGGAAATAAAATGAAAATTGAGGTAAAACAGGATGCGAAATTACTGGATTTTGTATTGAATTACTTTCCCGAAGTATCGGTAACAAAAGCCAAGAAAATGATTCTTTACAATTGTTTCTCAATGCAAGGAGCGAGTTTAAAGAGTTTTGAATTTATTTTACACAAAGGCGACACTATTGAATATCAAAAGTACAGTGGCGGGCAGCATATAGCAAAAGAAAAAAGAGATATTGCAATTATATATGAAGACAGGGATATTATAATTGTCAATAAGCTATCCGGGCAAAGTGTTACGCAATATAAAGACAAGAAAGAGGATACTTTGCTAAGTATGACCAAAAGTTATTTGAAAAAGAAGTATCACCGCAACGACTTGTTCGTAGTTTTTGCTCCGCAGACCGAAGAAAGCGGAATTGTTCTGTTTGCTAAAAACCGTCTGGTGCTGAATTGGTTGAATAACCAGGCGGAAAGTTTCAAATTCAACATATCTGCCGTTGTGGAAAACACATTAAAACATAAGAATGATAAGATTCGTTTCAATGTTGTCAATAATAACGGTATTTATTCCATAGCAGACAAAGACGATAAGGCATCGCAGGAAGTTTTTTTGCAATACACTACCGTTGAAGACTTGAGTATGGGAGATGAAGACTATTTTCAAATCAATATAACCCAAACGGGCGACAAACCGTACTTAAATCGTTTTCTTTTGTCGCAAATCGGCAATCCTGTATATGGAGATAATGCCTTTCATAAGCAAAAACAAGGAAATAAAATCTTAAGATATTGCGTTTATGGAATGGAGTTGTTGCGCCCGAGTACAAATAAAAAATTGAGAATTGAGACAACACTGCCGAGAAATTTCGACTCAATAGCTTTACCGGCCAATAAAAAATAAACAGTAAATAAATAAAAATACAGATAAAATGAACGATAACCTTAATAACTTAAAATCAAAAACCGAAGAAGCATTGCAGCAACTTTTCGTTTGTTTGCAGGAAAATCAAACGTGCAATGAAATTCTTAAATTAGAGGAAAAAATAGATTTGTTATTGCAAAATACTAACGAAATCCTGCGTCAAAACAAAGAGATAATATCTCTGACTAACGAGGTTTTGAATAACCAAAATAAAGTGCCGTTTTACGAAACTAATTTCAAAAAAGAATCTACTGATTTCAAAAAAGATTTTACTGAAACGCCACCTTATTTTGAGGAAAAGCAAACAAAAGAAAATGAATCTGTTACCAAAGAATCAGAAGAGGTAAAGAAAGAAGAAGAAACTAAGAAAGAAGAAAGCGTTTCTTTGGAACAGCAGATAGTTCAGACGCAAAAAGAAATAGAAGAGTTGCAAAGACAACGGGAAGAAGCCCAAAAGGCAGAACTAACTGTTGAAGAAGAACCGAAAGAAGAAGAGAAACCTCAAGAGCAGCAAAAGACATCTTCCGTTTTGGAGTTTCTGCACAAAAGAGTTATCAAAGACAAAACTACAGAAGACATAAAAGAACAGCAAAACGAAGAATCACCACAACCGTCTGCCATAAGAAACTTAACAGAACAGATAAAAGCGGAAGCAAAACAGTCTTCGGAGAAAAAACCGCGCTCAATAGCCGAGCAGTTTGAGGACAGAACGAACAAAGATTTGCTTTCGGCAATAGGAGTAAGCGAAAAGTTTATGTTTATCAATGATTTGTTTTCTGGAAGTATAAAAGACTACACAGAATTTATCAATGATTTGAACTCAAAGGCGGATTTGCAGACATCTTTATCACAAATGGAAATGATGCAAAAACAAAAAAAATGGGCTAAAACATCATTAGCTTATACGACATTGGAAAATATAATAACAAAAAGATTTGAATAAACGATGAATCTTATAGTTTCCGCACCGAGTGGCAGTGGCAAGACAACGATATTGAAAAAATTGTTTGAGAAATACCCTAATGATTTCGGTTTTTCAGTATCGGCAACCACCCGTGCGCCGCGTAAGGGAGAAGAAAACGGGAAAGATTATCATTTTCTCACCCCTGAAGAGTTTAACAAGAGAATAACCGAAGAGGAATTCTTGGAATACGAACAGGTTTATGCCAATCTGTATTACGGAACGCTGAAAAGTGAGATAGAAAGGATAAGCGGTGAGGGCAAATACCCTGTTTTTGATGTTGATGTCAAAGGCGGAGTGAATATCAAGAAAAGTTTGGGCGATAAAGCGCTGAGCGTGTTTATTATGCCGCCGAGTATTGAAGTTCTAAGGCAAAGACTGCTTAACCGAAATACAGAAAACGAAGATACTTTGAAAAAACGTTTGGACAGAGCGGAAATGGAAATCGGTTATTCCAAGTTTTTTGACAAGGTTATCATCAATGACGATTTGAATAAGGCTGTTGAAGAATTTGTAAAGACAGTAGAAGAAAATATTTTTTAAATTATGACTGACACTTTGCCGTATTACGTGGAAGTTTCCAATGCCCAGCGTTATTATGAGGGACAATATATTTGCGGAGACGTATTTCTTTCCAAAAGATTGAAAACACAAAACCGAATACTCAGTGTTTTGTCTGACGGAATGGGACACGGAGTTAAAGCCAACGTACTTGCAACTCTTACCGCCCACATGTCGCTCAATTTTGCCGAAGAACACAGAGATGCTTCTACTATTGCACAGATTATTATGGACACTCTGCCCATCTGCAGCGAAAGACATACTTCTTACGCTACATTTACGATAGTTGATATAGCAAACGGCAAAGTCAGTATATTGGAATATGACAACCCTACGTGTCTCATCATGCGCGGAGGCAATATCTATGAACCCGAATGGCAACAAGTTCAATTGGAGAACGTGGATCACGAAGGCAGAAGCCGAACTCTTCATACTTGTGAGTTCGTTCCGATGAAAGAAGACAGGATTATATACATTTCGGACGGAGTTACTCAAAGCGGAATGGGAAGTGATAAATGGCCGTTCGGTTGGCAAAGAGAGAACTACGTGGAATATGTCCGCAAATCCGTACTTAACGACCGTTATATCCCTGCCGGCAAACTTGCACAGCGTGTTGTGGATATGGCGCACACAAACGATAATTTTGATTCCAAAGATGATACTTCGTGTGGGGTGATTTATTTCCGCGATGCAAGGCAATTGATTATCGCAACAGGGCCTCCGGTAGATGAAAAGTCAGATAAAGACTATGTGGAGAGAGTTATGAATTTCAACGGCAAGAAGATTCTTTGCGGAGCTACAACCTCCGAGATTTTCTCAAGAGAGTTAAACCGAGAGATAACCGATAATTACGATGAATCTGTAAAAGGACTTCCGCCTTGTTCGTCTATGGAAGGTGTGGATTTGATAACCGAAGGTGTATTGACATTAAGTAAAGTTGAAACAATACTAAATAAAATCACTTCAACAAATTCACCTTTAGGAAACAGTCCTGCGGATAAGATTGTGGCACTCCTGATGGATTCGGACAGGATTAAATTTCTTGTCGGGACAAAAATAAACCAAGATCACCACGATGCTACTATGCCTGTGGTAATTGAAATCCGCCGAACCTTGATTATGAGGATTGCATCCATATTGGAAAACAAGTTTATCAAAGAAGTAGAAATAGAATTTATATAATAGAATTATATTACTTTAACATACAACATTTAATCAAGTCGTGCAATTTCAACGGTTGCACAACTTTCTTTTTTAGTCATATAATATCTTTGAGGAATCTGAGATTCACAATATGAATAATCAAAAGTGATTATGTATTGCAAATTCTGTTCTCTCAATATAAAAAACGGTAGCAATCAATGACTGCTACCGTTTCGGTTAGATTAGATATTTACTATTTTCTCAACAACTTAGTTGTTCTTACTCTGTCTTTATCAACTATGATATTAACATTGTAATAACCAGCTGCCATTGTTGAAGAAGGTATTGTAATAGTTGTCTGTCCCTTAGGAAGAATGTCTGTGTAGATTACTCTTCCTTGAACGTCTGTTACTGTAATAGTAGCTTCTTTATTCAATCCTTCAACAGTCAATGTAGCATCGCTGTGAGTAGGGTTAGGATAAACATTTACAGACAAGTTGTTTTCAACATCCATCAAGCCACTTGCCTGAAGAACTAATGTAACAACGCTGTCGCAACCATTTACAGTTTGAAGAGTTTCAGTATATACACCTTCTTTGTCGTAAGTCTTACCGTTAAATTCGTAAGTTCCTTCGAAAGGAAGAACAGCTGTTTCAACAGTTTTTTCTGTTGGATTAACTGTCAATATAACTACTGTTACACTGTCGCAACCTGTTTCTTCTGATTGAGAAGTGAAAGTATAAGTACCGGACATTGATACCTTAGCAGTGTAAGTTTCGCCGTCAAGTTCGTAAGTTTCACCCTCACATACAGACAATTCAACTGTGTCGTAAATCTTTTCATTTACATTCAATGTCAATGTAACGATAGAATCACAACCATTTTCAGTCTTGTAAGTTGCAGTATAAACACCTGCAGTTGTCAAAGTCTGATTGTTGAATGTGTAAGAAGTACCTTCACAGATTGTAGCCTCTTCTGTTGAATTTACAACAGAATTAACTGTCAAATTCAATGTAACAAGAACATCGCAACCGTCGTTGTTCTTATACGTTGTTGTATAAGTACCCTCTGTTGTGTATTCCTGACCATAGAATGAATATGAAGAGCCTTCGCAGATAGTTGCATTAACAGTTTCGTTAATTGAGCTATTAACATTCAAAGTTAATGTAACAACTGAATCACATCCGTTAATTGAAGTGAATGTTTCTTCATAAGTACCAGCTTCAGTTAATGTCTTACCGTTGAATTCATAAGAAGAGCCTTCGCAAATAGTTGCCTCTACAGAAGAAGTCAATACGTTATTAACGTTCAACTTCAATGTAGCAGTAACATCACAACCGTTTTCATTCTTATAAGTATCGGTATAAGTACCTGCATTGGTGTAAGACTTACCGTTGAATGTGTAAGACTCTCCTGCACAGATAGTAGCCTCAACTGTTTCAGTCAATGCAGAATTAACATTCAAAGTCAATGTAGCAGTAACATCACAACCATTTTCATTCTTATATGTAGCAGTGTAAGTACCTGCTGTAGTATAAGTCTGTCCGTGGAATGTGTATGAAGAACCTTCGCAGATTGTTGCAGTTTCTGAAGTTTCTATTGTAGGAGTTACAACAACTACAACATTAACTACTGAATCACAACCATTGATTGACTTGTAAGTCTTAGTGTAAAGACCAGAAGTAGTACAAACAGTTCCGTCAAAGTTGTAAGAAGAACCTTCGCAGATAGTAACTGTTTCAGTTGAACTATAAACAGGATTAACAGTCAAATTGATATTGATTTTCTTTGTACAACCGTTATCTGTTATTGTTCTTTCATAGTTACCAGACTCAGTAAATACTTCTCCGTTATAAACGAATGTCTCACCCTCGCAGATGGTCTCTTCGATAGTTTCTTCAGGAGCATCCGTTACGGTTAAATTCAAGAAGTAGTTACGTGTGCAACCGTCTTCATTTACAACTTTCTTGTAATTCTCAACTGCAGCAGTTAATGTCTCATCAAAGAATGCGTATGAAGCACCTTCGCAAATCTGAGCATTGATAACAGTGTCAGCCAAAGGAACGATTTCAATTGCATAAGTAACGATAGAATCTATACCGTCAGCAGTAACGAATCTTTCCATAGAAAGTTGAGTGTTGTTTGCTGCTTCTTCGCTGCATACTTCTATTGTCTGTAGATTTACTGTGTAAGGAACAACAGCCAATTTCAAAGTAACAACTGAATCACAACCCTCAGCAGTCTGAGCATTAACCATATTATCTGTATAATAAGCTATCTGTGGATTTTCTGCATCAAATACGATGTCATTAGTCCAAGTATAACCATATTCTGCATTTACGTATGTATCATTGTCATAAATATGTATCTCGTCTTCAACAACAACAGCGTAGTTTGAACGAACATACAAATTCAATGTTACAGTAGAATCGCATCCAGTTTCACCTGCTTGAGCAAATGACTTAGTATAAACACCGGTAGCATTGTACTCTTCGAATCCTGGAACTATAGAATTAGAGTTAGCACAAATTGTGTCATAGATAACCTTAGTCTTAACAGGAAGAACTGTTATTTCATACTTAACTTTCACATCACAACCCTTTTCTGTTTGAAGACTTCTTTCTTCAGTGATAACGATTGGATCGGAAGCATTAGCAGCAAGTTCGCCTTCGATAACAACAGGTTCATCTAATGTATAAGTAACCTCAACAGGTTTGCCATCATCGTCTTTATCAACAGGGTGTTTAACAACAATTTCATTAGCTGTGTAAGTCTGACCTGCGCAGATAGTAGCCTTGATGGTTTCGTTATACATAGGGTTGATTGTGATAGTAGTTATAGTAACTGTATCACAAAGGCCGTCTGCATTAGCTCTGTGGTTAGTATATACTCCTGAAACGCCTGGTTTAGCAGTTCCGTTTTCAGTTTGACATTGTTCGATTGTTAAGAAGATAGTATCAATAGCAGGAATAACTTCCATATTGATTACAACAACAGAGTCGCAACCATTGTATGTAGTTGTGTCAAATACAAGTTTCTTGTATTCACCTTCTGCAGTTATGTCTTCTTCAGTTGCAGTAAATTCAAATGAAGAATTATCCAATTTGAATGTTTCACCTACTGCCATTCTCTTAGTAAATGTCTTTGTATTTTCTAATTCTTCAGTGTAAGCTTTCTTAACAAACAATTTCAAAGTAACGATAGAATCGCAACCATATTCAACTGTCTGTAAGTTTTGAGTCTTTATAATCTCTGTTCCGCCTGCAACTGCAGTTTCTGCTGCTGTAACTTCAAAGTTATCTCTTGCAAATTCTACACCTTGGCAAACAGTATCTTTAATTACACTTTCAAAAGTAGGATGTTGATAAATAGTAAGAACTACTATAGAATCGCAACCTGTTTCAGCCTTAGTGAATACAACGTTCTTTGTCCAAACTTTAACACCTTCTTCAGTTGTCTTGCTCAAAACGAAATCAGCTTCAGATGGAGCAGAGCAACTGTGAGCAACAGTCTTGTAAGTAGTATCAAGAGCATTGATAACAAGATTCATTGTTACTACGCTGTCGCAACCAAGATAAGTTTTCAAAGTTGTTGAATATTCATAAGTACCAGCAGCAAGTTTAGATGGAGTGATTGTCTGACCAGTAGGTAATAATACCTCGTCAGTTTCGCTCTGACAATAAACCATATCAGGTAATGTTGTAGAAACAACATTATTAACTGTTAATGTCAATGTTATTGTAGAATCACAACCATTTTCAGTTTGGAATGTCTTGCTGAATGTACCTGCTGCAGTCAAAGGAGCGTCAAATACTTCTTTTCCTTTATATTTATAAGTATAAGGTAATTCTGCAGTACAGATTGCTTTTTCTTCTGTGATGTTGTAAGTTTCATTGATTGCCATCTTGAAGTAAAGGATAGAATCATTACCGTCAGAAGCAACCAAATTAACTGTTCTGTAATAGTTACCGTCTTCTGCTAAAGTAAATCCTTCCGGAGTTTCAGCAGGAAGAGAACCATTGCAATAAGAATAAGCAAGGATAGTGTCTTTATAAACAGGATTAACTGTTAAAGTCAAAGTAACTACAGAGTCGCAAGTATTGTAAGCAGGATAAATTTTAGTTGTTGTATAAGTTCCGCGTGTCTTGCCTTCGAAGAATGAAGCGTCAAATCCATAAGTTTCGCCTGTGTAAGTTTCACCTTCTTTCATTGTTACGCTATATTCTTTAGAAGCATTAGGAAGAACTGTTAAATGCAATACAACAGTAGAGTCACAACCAAGATAATTCTTCAAGGTTCTTGTGTAATTACCAGTTGCAGTATAACCTGTGAATCCGTGTCCTGAATAAGTCTTGCCTTCGCAGATTGTTTCTGTAAATTCTGTTACAGGACTAACTTCATTAACAGTTAAATTCAAAGTCATAACATATTGACAGCCGTTTCTTGTAAATGTTGCAGTGTGAGTACCTGCTGCAGAAACAACTTTATCACCTGAAACATAAACATCGCCTTCTTCTGCCAAATCTCTTAAATCAACAGTCTCGTCTGAGCATATAGTCTTCTCTATTGTAACATCAAAGTCATTTACTTTGAATACAATTACATTAACGATAGAGTCAGCTTCTTCGCCCTTAGAATCAACGTCAGTGTATTTGATATTATTTTCTTTGTACCAAGAATAATCACCGTCTGCTAAGTACAATTGTTCAAATCCTTCAACAGTCTTAGAACCTGGTTGTACGCTGGCATCACCTTTACAAAATTCACCCATGGAAGTAGTGTCTCTTTGAGTAGTTCTTACAGTCAAAGTAACTGTATAGATACTATCGCAATCACCGCTTACTGTCTTGGTATTGTAAAGAGTATATTCACCTGCAGCAGTTAATTCCTTAGAACCTCCGTCCCAAGTAACTGTATAAGTTGTTCCTTCATTGATAACAATGTCATCATGATGAACATAATTGTCAAGGAATGTTACATTGTAAGCAACAACTGAATCACAACCCAATTCTTCGGTTTGTAATGTTGTCTTGTAAATACCGTTTTCTGTATATTCTACGCCGTCTAATTCAAATACGCCGCCGAAGCAGATATTAGTATCAACTGTAGTCTCATCCATTTCACCCAAAACAGTTACATCAATCTTAAGTACTGAGTCAGCACCGTTGAATGCAACTAAATTAAGAGTAGAGTTGGTTGTTGTGCTGTAAGTAACGCTCTTTATCAAGTCTTCTTCATCCTCTGCAGTGTAATCAGGATATTCAACAGTGTAAGTTTCGCCGTTGCAGATTACAACATGAGTATGAGTTGTATCATAATAAGAACGTAATACTGTATAATTGTAAGTTACTAATGAATCACAACCGTTTATAGTTTGAAGAGCATCTGTCTTTGTATAAGTTTCAAATGCAGATTTCGTGCTTGGAGCAGATATTGTATCAATACCGAAAGGTAATTCGTCAAGAACAACTCTTCCGTTATCAACCAACTGTTCTTCGCTTGACTTAACAGTTAATTCTACAGTATCGTTATAAACAGGATTAACAGTTACATGAACAGTTATAATACTGTCGCAATCATTAACTGTTTTCAAAGACAATGTATAGTCATATTCACCTGCTCTGTTTTCTTTCTTGTAAAATCCGTTTGCATCATAAACTTCACCTAAGCAAAGAGTAACAGGTTCTAACTCTATCTTATAAACAGGATTTAATTTCAAATCAACTATTACAATAGAGTCGCTGCCTAAGATAGATTTCAATTCATAAACGTATGTACGTGCTTCAGTCAATACTTCCTCTACAGTTTCTTCTGTTTCATAGTCAAAGTATGTAACAGTGTAGTTTTGACCTTCGCAAAGAACAACATTCAATGTATCGCTGTAGTCAGTATTGTAAGAAGGAATAACGTTTAATGTGAAGTGAGTAAGATTGTAGCAACCTCCGTCAGTAGCAACTGAATCAGTATAAGTTCCGGCTTGAGCATACTCATGACCGTTCATTATATAAGGTAATTCAGTATCGAATACATCAATAGGAGCTTCAACAGTAGAATCTGTTGCAATCTGAACGTGTAATGTGATTGTAGAGTCGCAACCCCATTCAACTGTAGGAACAACTGTTACATAATCACCAGGAGTCATCTTGTTGGTTTCATCACCGGCACAGATAAAGATATTCTGTTCAGTATATTGTTTGTTAGCCTCTAAAGAACAATCCAAACCTGCTTTGATTTGGAAATTGTCAATTGCAGGAGCGCTACCGTTACCAACGCTACCGTCACAGTTGAACCAGAACACTACCCATTTAGTAGTTCCTGCAAGAGCTTCTGCATCAGAGAACATATATGCATAAGATTTCCAATCAGAAGTTCTGTCGGAAGAAGTTCTTGTGGTTACCAATTCTTTTTTACCGTTAAATGTCCAAGAACTACCTGAACCTGTATAAGTATTTGCAGGATTTACATTATCATCAATGATAGCAGCTTTGAAATCATCATAATTATGGTCTGAAGTTGTAGGCGCTTTATAATCAAATGAAAGATTATAAGTATTGATTCCTTCAAGGAATTTTACTCTGAATGCAACATAAGCTTTTGTTGCGCTGTTGGTAGAATAAGCGTTAGTTGTACCACCGTCATTTGAAAGATATAAAGATTTGCCTTCATTACCAGTAGCAGTGCCTATAACCCATGCGTTAGTTGTACTTGTACTTCCGATAAGATAATTATCTGCATTTGGAACAGTTTCATCAAAATCAACAAAATAAGTTCTATCCGTTACATTGTCCAAATCAATAGCAAGAGGTTTTGTTGCGAAGCTTACAGTATTTGAAGGTTCAGCAATTCCCTCGCAAGAAGCAGTAACGTATGCTACATAATTAGTTTTGAATGTAAGGCCATTTATTGTAGCAAGTACTGTTGTATCAGATTTGATTGTATCATCAATAGTTAATTCAACTGTATTGAATTCTTCTGCATCTTCTGCTTTATAGTAAAGAGTCCAAGCTGTGTGCAAATTATCTTTAAATGTGAAAGAAGCAGTTGTAGCATCCAATAATGTATCTACTCTTGTTAAAGTACCAGAGATTTTATCGCAGTTGTACTTAGTAGTAAATGTAACAATATTTGAAGCCTCTGCGTTTTTCTTTCCTACGTTACAAGTTCTTGCAACATAAGCAGAATAAGTTGTATGAGCAGAAAGGTCTGTTAATTTAACAGTATCTTTTGTCGTTGTAACTTTTGTATATTCGGTAACATCTTCAGCTTTGTAATAGAAATCCCAACTTGTTTGTCCTTCTTCGTCAGAGAAAGCAAGTACTGCTTGTTCATCTTTCAAAGAATCATTAACAACTGCCAATGTACCTGTAATATGAGGACAATCAGGAATCATTTCTACAACAACATCATCAACATAGAATGAAGTAGAGTAACCTCCGTTTTGGAAACGAATAGCAATATTTTTAGCTGTTCCTGCATCTGTCAAAGGAACTATAGCATCTGTCCAAGCAGATTCTGAAGCAGAAGTACCTGTTTTTTCCAAAGTAACAAGTTCTTTCCATGTATCTGCATTAGAAGGGTCAGTTAAAACACCTACTTTAGCATCGCCAGAATAACCATTTATTCTGTATTTGAAACGGATTCTCAATTCAGTTAAATCATCTCCGAACTGTGCAGGTAAAGCAATCATTTGGTCGCTATTACCTTTGAACTCAAGAGCCTTAGCTCCGGAATAAACATTCCATTGATAACTTGTTAATAACTGAGGGTAGTTGGGATAAGAACCAGTAGAAACTTTTGTTACAGTCCAACAATCAATAGCGTTATCTTCTGCATCAAAGTTTTCTGTCCAAGGAACAGCAACTTGTTGTATATCACAAAGAGTTCCGAAAGATATTTCTCCCCAATCAGAATCTTCATCATCACACATTGCCTGTACTCTTACCTTGTAATTTGTTTGAGGTTCTAATCCTGTACGTTGATAAGTAGGAGAAGTTACTTGGATAGAAGCAACTAAATTACTCCAATCTTTATCATCTTCAGTAGTTATTTGTACTCTCCATTTAGAAGCAGAACCTGCATTCCAAGAAACAGTAGCAGCATCTTTTGTTACGTTAGAAACTGCTAAATTTGTAGGAGTCAAACAGTTTGTACCTTTAATTTTAATATTATCTATTGCAGCACCTGTATAAGTATAGTAGTCATTTTGCCAATAGAATACTATTAGTTTTGTTGTATTCTTTACACCTTCCAATACTTGAGAGAAAGATTTCCATGAATCTTCTCCAGAAACTCTGTATAAAATATTTGTTCCAGAAGGAGCACCTGTCGTTGGTAATTCATAACTTCCATCACAAATATAAACAGAAAAATAGTCATAGGAATTTTCTCCCTGACATTTATAATCAAATGAAAGAGTATATTGTTCTCTATCCCCAAACTTAACTAATAATGAAGCATAACTATAACCATTACCACTACTATAGCCGTAGTTTAAAGTAGCACCACCGTCATTGGAAATACCCAAACCTTTAGCTCCGTCTTTTGCCGCAGCAGTAGCGCCTAAAACCCAGTCAGCTTCATGATTAGAATAACTTGTAGTAGTAGTCCAACCTGTAAAATCATTAGTTTCAAACCCTTGTTCATAACTATTATTAGTTACTAAATCATAAGGTGTAGCCGTAGTTCTAAATGTACCTTCAATCCAATCGCTCTGTTCTCCTCCGCAGTTGTTTCTCAAACGGTAATTGTACTTTGTACTTGAAGTCAATCCTGTAAGAGAAATAGGAGAAGTTTGATTACTCAAAGAAGTCCAAGAAGAAGATCCGTCTAATTTATAGTCAAAATCATAAGAATCTCCTATGCCAGTCCAAGACATTTTTCCTGTTGTAGCATCGGTATTGATAACAATGCTCTTTGGTTTAGGACAAGAAACATCTGCTAAATGAACGCCGCTAATGTCATCCAATCCGACATCACCCCCACTATTAGAGTTATTGTAAAAAGCAATATATATCTTCTTACCGACATAATCGCTTAAATCAATAGTAACTTGTTTCTTGTTTGAAGAGTAGCCATCATTGGTTATAGTATATAACAGAGAGAAATCACTTGTATTTGTTCCTGTCTCTGAAATCATAACTCTACTGTCATTTGAAGAATTATAAGAACCTTCACGCATCCAATAGAATGTCAATTTATCTCCACTAACTACATATAGTTGAGGAGTAATCAACCAAGATGCACTCGTACCACTCCAATATACGTATGCTCCATAACTTCCAGTATTATGGTAAGAACTTGTAGAATTCTGCTGCCAATCTCCAGTCATTGTCCAATCATCCGGAGGAAACGCAGAACCTTCAAAGCCTTCCGTTAAAGCTTCAGTCTGAGCAAACCCTGCGACGAACATAAATAACGCCGCCAATAATAAACTTAATTTTTTACTCATTTTTTAATAAATTTAAATTTCGTTAAGTCCCTCGTAACTTTTCTTTTATTTCATCACTTTAATAACCACCGACAAGGACTATTAACCAATAAGTATAATTATATTAATTACTGAAATATTTTCCGAGACTATCGGAAATAGCGATTTATACAAATGTAACTTAGATTAAGACGATGATTACTTTTTCTGAAGCATTTATTTACTTCATTTATCTTCCTCAACCTTTCATCTCACCATAGGCAATGCATTTTGTTACACATCATGTTAATATATTAGTTTTTAATTTTCTAAATTCAGCTCGCAAAATTACAAAATTCTGTCCGTTTGACAAAATAAATTACTGTCTTTTTTTATTTCCCCAACCCTCTCTCCATCGTTATTTATCTTATAACTAAGGCACTTAACAATCTGTTTTTCTTTCCCTCTCAGCATAAAATCTCCCGTATTCTCTGCCATTTTCTTTTGTCTTCACAAAAGAAAGTTCTCATGTTTTTACTGCCAAAAGAATATATTTTTTTGCCAATAGCTGACTAATTTTTGCCACTTGCGGAAATAATAAGAAAAATACCCCCTCTTTTTGTCAAAAAGACCCGGTATTTTCAGCAAAAAGACCCCCTTTTTTCATCACTATTTCCGCAAGTGGCAAAAATTTCTAAGCTATTGGCAGCAGAAATAAAGTAATTGGCAAAAAAATCTTCTGAAATAAAGGCAAAAAAATAACGGAAAGAATCATTCCGTTATCATTTTTTCCAAAGCGATTGCCAACTGATCGGGGCAACTTGTACCCTTGCCTTTGCAATCAATACCTTTCAAGCGTTTTATCGCCTCCTTGACCTCCATTCCTTTGATTAGAGCTGCCACACCTTGTGTATTACCATGGCAACCTCCAATAAAATTAACATTTTTTATCTTTTCTCCGTCCAACTCTATATCAATAAATTGCGAACACGTCCCGAAAGTTTTATAAGTCATCTGCTCCATATTATATATTGTTTATTTACCACACTATAACGACGTTTCCATTTACTTATTGCATACAAGTAAAAAAGAATTAATCAAAAAAGGCGGAAAACCAACAAGAGTTCTCCGCCAACCATATTATAAAGTCAATCCGTTTGGTTTTACTTGCTTGAAGTCGTTACTTTGGAAGAAATTGTTACGGATTTAGAAGTTCCACCTGAGTAGGAAGCTCCCGTATAATAGCCGTTCCACTCATCACTTCCCGTTATAGTACCGCCTTGTTTGATAGTATAAGTACCATTTACCAAGTCAGCAGAAGAGAATAACAAAGTAAGGCCATTACCACCTTGTACGCCACCACCGGGACCACCGCCCGGGCCTTTAGTAGCGGTTTGAGATTTCCACCATCCGCCTCCGCCTTGCTGACCTGAGATAGTTGGAACTTGAAATGTAACAAGGTCATTGCCATCGCTGTCTTCTATACGCAATGCTGTGCCGTTAGTAAGGCTTTTGTAGATAAGAGAATTCTGTGTGCAGACCTTAGCAGTAGGAGTTGAAGTGCTGCCGCCGATACCAATCAAAGTTCCGCCCGTAATCTTGAATTGGTTGTTATCGCAATCAAATCCTTCTTCAGGAGCAGTGATTCCGATTGCGATAGTAAAGCCTCCGTTAAACTCCATTGTGCCGTTGCAATCAATACCGTCGTTACCCGTAGAGCGTGCAAAGGTTTTACCGCCATTAACCTGGATATGTTTCTTAGCATTTATTGCATCGTCGTAAGTATTTATCTCAATAACTCCGCCGTTAATAAATAAGGTATCTTTACTTTCCAATCCTTCTCCGCCGTCATTCTTTGTAGTTACGGAGATTGTGCCGTTATTTACATACAAATTGCCCATTGCTTTCACTGCTTTAGGATTTGCATAGTCAGCATCCTGCCACCAACCTGCTGCTGCGGATTCCAAAATATGTTCGCCCGTAGTTGTAGCGTTGAATACTAAACTTGTTAGAGTAGTTTCGTTATTGCCGAAGATTATTTTACCGTCTGCAGTAGCACATTTGCCTGCATTTCCATTAGCAATAAGATTAAATGTACCTGAATTGAACATTATGTCACCGTCTGCTTTAATACAAGATGATTTGTAAGAATCTATTGTTCCCGTACTGTCTTTGTATGTATCGCCTCCGCCGTTAGAAGAAATATTTACACTTCCGCCGTTAAAAGTTATTGAACCGTCTGACTTGATCCCGCGACCTGCAACTGCTTTTTCGGATACAGTCATATTGATTGTACCTCCATTGACAATAATATCTTGGTCAGAAGAAATACCAGCACAATAAGAAGGGTCGTAACCGCTTCCTACTTCTTCTAATATTATATTACCATTAGGGTTGCAAGTAATCGTTCCGCCGCTTATAGTAATAGTTGAGTCGGCTTTAATTCCCTTACCTGCATCACCGTTAATATTTACTGTGATATTACCGCTTGTTATATTGATGTCGGCATCGGAAGAAATACCATTCTTTTTGTTGGAATTAACTACCAAAGTCCCGTTACCGCTAATGTTAGTCGTCCAAGAGGTACTAATAACAGGTTTCTTAGCGTTGTTTTCCGTATCGCTTATTTCGTTATACGTTCCGTCCGAAAGGATAATGTTGCAAGTAACTTCTTTGGAAGATTTAACAGGTACGGCAGTTTGGGAAGTCAAACTAACTCCGTTAAGAATAAGATTGAAATCCTTATCATTCTTTATAGTTAAAGAACCATCAGTTGTTGAACCATAGACATAGTAGTTCAAATCCATTACTTTCATTTTGGAAGTTATAGTAACGTCTGCGCCATCAACTTCTATTGTAAGGCTTTCGGATTCTATGGAAGTAGATACCAGGGCAGTATCTCCGTTAAAATGGATATAGATTCCGTTTTCGTCTTCCGTGTTAAGAGTAGAGAACGTTATGTAATTGATTTTGGAAACATCAAAAGTAGTTGCTGCATCATCCTTATACAATAACATATTGTTCATTTGGTCGGAGAAAGTAATCTTATCAACTTCCGAAGTGGATTTCTCGGTTACCGTTCCGTCAGTATTGTAAATCCACATAGTGCTTTGTGCATTCAATTGATTAAAACTTACAAAGCACGCTGCTAAACCCAAAATGGAAAATATCTTTTTCATAGTTTTGAGAATTTAAGGGTTTTACCATTGATCTTAACGGCGTAGATACCTTTCTCAAGAGAAGAAACGTTTATTCCGCTTCCGTTGTTGATGCCGTTATAAACCATTTTACCGTCCATGGAGTAGATTTCCACTCTTTCATTCTCCGCTCCTGCAATACGTAATGATGAAGTAGCAGGGTTAGGATACAGCAAAACTGCATCTTTGCTTGTTTCATTCAAAGATGAATAGGTTATGAAGTAGATTTTTGAGATTTCAGAGAATTTCAATTCCGTTATATAACTCGAATATGAATTAGGATGAATGTAAATTCCCTCATCGTAGAAGGTAATACTCGTCAGGTCGTCATAACTGTACGTTGTTTCCGTGCCGTCTGTCTTTTGAACGACCATTTGATACTCTTGTGCATTCACTCCTATAGAAATACTGA
Source organism: Bacteroidales bacterium (assembly GCA_017480245.1). GTDB lineage: Bacteria > Bacteroidota > Bacteroidia > Bacteroidales > P3 > Scybalousia_A. Next base: position 138,132 of record JAFVBA010000012.1, read on the forward strand.
AGAGCAATGCCGCCAAAATTAGTTTTTTCATATCGCTGATGTTTTAAATGAATAATTAAATTTGATTAACAAATGTTTTAATGGTGCAAAATTCTGAAAAATTTTATAAAATTGCAAATTCAACGAATTATTTTTACAAAAAAGTTGAGAGAAAAAGGAAAATAAGACAACAAAGCAGCACCTTAAAAAATAAGATGCCGCCAAACAAATTATGTACCTTGAAAAAGTTAATAATATTTCCTAATTAAGAATATTCTATTCCTGTTTTGTAAGAATCTTTTTTACTTTGCTTCGGTTGAATATCGTTTTTACTCTTCTCGGATTAAGCATATTTGTAGAGGTTCTTGATATACTTACCTTGTCTTTATCTTTCGGTGTTTTATGAAGTGAAAAACCTTCATTGTAAGCCTCTGCTATGGAGGCGTTAAGTTCAAAGCCCAAGATAAGTACGTATGCATTCAAATAAAGCCATAACAAGAAAATAATGATTGCTCCGATTGAGCCATAGAGTGCATTATAGCGTGAAAAATGAAGAATATAAAAATTGAAACCGTTTGACATCAAGATAAACATTATAGTTGCCAAAGTTGCGCCTGCCGAAAAGAATTTGTAACCGCTTCGCTTTGCAGGAGTAACATAGTATATCGTTGCCAACACTACATATATCAAAAAGACGATTATTGACCATTTGATAATCTTAAACACTAACAGTTGAACCGATGTGCTTATTATGTCTGTAGAAATAAAATAGGATATAAGTTTTCTTGAAAACAATATCAAAGCAAAACTAATTATCACGGCTATAAATATTCCCAAAACAATCAAAATAGCAATCGTTCTTCTCTTAAGGAATTTGACTTTTTTATTTGTATGTGTGGATTGGTTGAAAGTAAGCAGTAATGAATTGAATCCCGAAGATGCTACCCATAAAGCAGAAATAAAACCTATTGACATCAAACCTTTATGTTTCTTGGAGAGTAAATCGGTTATTGTCTTTTGAATAAAATCCTGTGTATTCTCGGGAAAAAGATTGTCAAGCGTTTCTAAAATCATCGGAATGAAATGTTCCAAATGAAAGAACGGCAAAAGAGTAAATCCTGCAAGTAACAAAGGAAACAGAGATAAGAACAGATGATAGGAAAGTGCGGCGGCGCGTTGGTTAATAACCCCTTGTTTCAACCCTTTTACGAAAAAAAGAATCACATCAAACAAGGGAACGCCCTGAAATCCTGGTAAAACAAGCATTCTTGAAGTATGAAGAGCCTGTCTTACGGGACGCCAATAAAGAAACTTCTTATCCTGAAAAAAACTTTTCTTTTCTGCAATATAGGATTTGATTCCCATACGATAAATACTCAAAACCGTTTAATCACTTACCAAAGAAATATCCATAGCAGAGATATGATGGGTTAAAGCACCCACCGAAATGAAATCAACATTGCTTTTAGCGTAAGTTTTCAATGTTTGGAAATTGATTCCTCCGCTCGCTTCGGTTTCATATCTGCCGTTAATGATTTGAACAGCCTTTGTCAAATCCTCAGGTGTGAAGTTGTCAAGCATAATTCTGTCAATACCTCCGCAATTCAATACTTCGTCCAACTCTTCAAAGTTTCTTACCTCAATTTCTATACGTAAATCCATATTGTTTTCACGCAAATATTCGTTGGTTTTGGTAATTGCGTTAGTTATTCCGCCTGCGAAGTCAATATGATTGTCTTTTAACATAATCATATCAAACAATCCTATTCTGTGATTGCATCCTCCACCCGTCTTAACGGCATATTTTTCAAGCAAGCGTAAGCCCGGGGTAGTTTTTCTTGTATCCAACAGTTTGGTATGCATACCCTCCAATTCTTTTACATATTTGGATGTAGTGGTTGCAATACCGCTCATCAGTTGAATATAATTAAGCGCCGTGCGTTCCGCTCCTAAAATATTGCGGGCATTTCCAGATATTTTAAGAATTAAATCGCCTTTCTTCACCTGCGCTCCGTCCTCAAGGAAACGTGCAATATGTATGTCATTTTCAGAATCCATCAAATGAAATACTTCACAAAAAACATCCACTCCGCAAAGTATTCCTTCATCTTTTGCTATCAATTTGACTTTTCTTTGAGCCGTCTTGTCAATACAAGCAATAGAAGAGAAATCTCCTTTTTGGATATCCTCTTCTAATGCGTTTAATATATGTTTTCTTAAAAATACCTTGTCCATTTATTATTTTGAAATGATAAGTTTGATATTCTTGTAAATATTCTCTCCTTTTATTGTAACCAAATAAGAACCGTTCGGCAGATTTTCCAATCCCAATACATTATCTCCCAAATTTAATGTAATATTGTCCGAATATACCTTAGCACCTTTGGAATCGGTTACAATAATATTTACATCCTTTGCATTCAAGTCTGTATTTGCCGTGATAAATACCGTTCCCGAAGAAGGATTAGGGGATATTGCAAGATTATTATCCTCATTCACCCCGTCAAATCCTACTCCATAGGTAACTTCTACCTCTCCCAAACCTGAAACTGCTGCATTGCAGACTCCACTTTTGACTGTAGCACGGTAATAATATACTCCCATATCCTCCGGTTTGTCAGTAAGATATTCTTGTCCTGAAGAATTATCTATTTCCTGCCAATCATAACCAGGACGCAGACGCTGCCAATAAAGAATATCACCTACATAAGCGCGAAGTTGGAATTTAGCATCTTGATACTGCGGAACATTATCTTGCATTGCGAAAACATTACCGCCTTTTGACGCCGGGTCTATAGTAATTGTAATTATATCGGAAGTATCAACGGAAACATAAGAAGTAACTACACGTCTGTAATAAGTAGTTTTGAATAATTGCATAGGAGCATACCAATAATCATCATTAACGCTGCCTTCGTCGCACGGTTGCCAAGTAATACCGTCATTAGATGAAATCCAAAGATATTCGTATGTACCGTTACCACCCGTAGGAGAAGAACCATTCAAAGAAGAAGGCACACTGCCGGTGCAAAGATGTTGGTCAGAAGATATAGTATTATTAAATATAGGAATATAAGGTGTAGTTATTTTCATAGTCTGTCCGTATGCAGTACCGTAACTATTGGTTGCAAAAGCACGGACGTAATATGTTGTCAAAGGTTCAAGGTTGGTTATTGCCACATTGAATGTTCCGCTGCCGTTACCTGAATTTATTTTACTGTCTGCAATTGTTGGATTATTGTGTTTAGAATAAACAAAACCTCTTTGAGTAACAGGTGTCATTCCTTCGTATGTTATTGTACCCTGTGCATACATCTTATTATAATCTGTCAAATATATGCTGTCGGTTGATACAAAGGCTATCTGAGATACGGCTTTTACTTCCAAATTATCCAGTACATAAGCCTCATTGCTCAATCCTGCTCCCCAAAATGCAATATAGGCGTTTTCGCTTTGATGATTCAAAGTAGGGATATCAACCGTTATAGTCTGTCCGTCAGGTTCCGTTGCAGTGTTTAGCAATTCCCATTCACCCTCTACTCCATCGCGGTAATAAACCTCAACATTATGAACAGACGCATCGTCTGTCATTCTTGTCGCTTTATAAATTACTGCCATAGAATCCTTATTTGACAAATCCAATATAGGAAGTATCAATTTGTCTTGCATATCAAAACAAACAGTATCCACAGAAGTTAAATCAGGAGTGTAAGGAAAATCTGTTATCTTCGCACATTTGGTTACGAAAGTTTCTTCTGTTGAATAGGAAATCATACCTTGATTTTGTGCAAATGCCCTTACGTAATATTGAGTTGAAGATTCCAATTCATTAGTTGCAACCGTATAGTTACCTATTGACATATCCGAAGAAGTAATCACAATATCATTAACAGTCGGTGAAGATTGAGTACTCAAAACAAAGCCTTTATTAACTAAATTAGTGAATCCGCTACTTTGAATATTAGCTTTAAAAGTTGCTCCGTTGTCCGTAATATTTTCAATGGAAGTAAAATCAACTACAGGCCAAGAAGCGATATTTTTATCCGTAACAATTACATCATCCAAATACACTCCGTCTCCTGCTTTCAACGCAGCTTCAAAACCTATATACAATGTTTGACTTTTAACCGGCAATTCTATAGTATCCGTCTGCCAATTGCTAATCTGAGATGTATATTCTTTCAACAAAACCCAAGAACCTCTTAAAGAAGTCTTATAATAAACTTTCAGATTATCGGTGTGGTAGGATTCAGTCTTTTGATAATGGTCAAAAATAACAATAGGCTCGTCCAAAACTGTAATATCCATCGGAGGAGTTATCAATTTGATTTGAGGTTGTGGCTTATATTCGGATCCTGTCCAAATATAATCGCTATGGATATATGCATTATTACTGTCATTTACCGTCCAATTAGTACAAACATATACCGTATTTTCTTCTCTCCAACATTCTTCTATGCCATTTGTAAAATCTTCGTAATAAGGAAATGAATTGATACTTGCACACGGAGTTTTGATTTGTATAATCTCCCCGTAAGAAATTCCGCTTGCAGTTTTAGCATAGGGGCGCAGGTAATAAGTTTGATTGTTATTCAATCCTATTAAATTAACATTGATTTGTGTATTAGAAGAAGAATTATCTATTTGTTTAGTTGAATTTGCCTCCGAAGGAACTGAATTGTCAGAATACAGAAATCCTTTTTCGGTAATTGTAAGTGAGTTTGCTTTAAGCGAAGCCGTAGATACAACGGTATCAAAAGCAAAATCAAAGTTAGCATCGTATATATCAACAAAATTACTCGTATCTCCTATATGGAAAGTTATGTTAGAGGTATTTTCATTTTCCGATATACGATAAAGAGGTTTGTTTAAATAGATTCCGTCATAAGACTTGGTAGATGGAGTTGTCAAATCCGAAAAAGAACGTACTTCTAAACTACCAGGAAACGGTTGATTCTGTCCGTAAGAATAGCCACCGTTCCAAAAACTATAAACATGCTTATCTGTATTTGCCGTAATAAGTTCAAAACCTAACCTTGAGGTATCGCAGTTAACACAATTGTTATTCCAACCGGAAACATTACGGTCTATTTTGTAGATAATAAGACCATGACCCGGTAAATAAGTGTCAAAACCAGTCTGTTGGCGGTTTTCCAATAAGAAATATTCATTAGGCAATCCGTCATAACTCAAACGGATAGCTTTAGCAGATTTGCCTAATTCCTCCAAAGTATAGTCCTCTCCGACTATGCCGTCTTCAAGTGTTACATAATTACGCACTGTTCTTTCCATAGCATGCCAAAGCGGAGGAAAAGCACTGTTACCATTGTAATTGCCGCCTGCCATCAAGTCCCACTCTCCTGGATTGAACGCATTGCCGTGTGTTTCGTAGTCCGTGTCATAATAATCCGGCTGTCCGAGAACATGAGAGAACTCATGACAAATAGTACCTATCTTCATAGGAGAGTTAGAACCCTCATAACTTTCCAGCTCGGAAGAACAACCATAATCATATATATATACATCGTCCAACATTAACGGAGTAAGCAACCTACTTCTGTGCGGCCAAATCAAATCTGCATTATTACCCGACACTGCCTGCGAATAACCGGCATAAAGAACATATACACAAGATACATATTTATTTACATCTCCGTTAATATACTCACTGTAATCAATATCTGGGTCTGCTTTCTTTACAGCTTCCCTTATAAGTTCCCTTACGTGTAAATCATTGGCATAATCTGCAGCCTTGCCGTAGTAATGTTGATTACTGTCAGAAACATACGGTCCAAGGACGGTTGCAGATAAGTTTAACTTACCCGAAGATGAAGCAACAAAAAAGTCATGAACAGAGCCAGGGTGTCCGTTTTTGGAATAACCGACTTGATTAAACAAATTATCTACATCTTCTTTCGGAGTAGTAAAAGCATAATCCTTAAAGGACATCAAAATTACGACCATTTTATAGTCTTCCACCTCATCACTGCCTGCTTTGAGCTTTGCAACTTTTTTAGAATAGTCTATACCAGCATTAATGTACTGGTTCATAAGACTTACTTGCTCTTTGGAATAAAACAGTTTCTTTTTGACAGAAGATAGAAACGCTATTTCCTCTTGAGTTCTGTCTTGAGGATTATGAGCTATGACATTGGAAGATTTCATTCCGCCTTTACCGTCTTCGATTGCATAAACAAAATCATGATTATCGGCAATCATAAGAGTATAATCGTCAATCGTTCTGTACCAAGTTACTCTTTCGTCTCCAAACGGAGTTACCGTTAGTGTTGTTCCATCAGATTGTTTAACATCCGCAGGAACGGATTTAATAACTGTTGCCATTGCGGCATTCAATCCGAATAAGCAAATCAGAATTACAGTCAATATTTTTTTCATTTTATTATATGTTTTTATTATTCCGAACAATACACTGATAAATATAAAATTATACTTAGCAGGTTGCAAAGTTATGAATATTAATTCAAATAACAATAAAATTTCTTGCAGTTTTTTCTTTTAGACAACAAAAAAGGTAGAATGTTTATTTTGACAGAATTTGAATTTTTAAGATTTTAACGATGCCTTTCTTTGACTTTTTTACGCCCCTTGGAGACTTTGCGCCGCCCTTTGCGGAAATAATTAAAAAAAAACTCTTTTTTTGATACTAAAAAACAGTTTTTTTGACATAAAAAAAGAGTTTTTTTCAAAATAAATTGCGAAAGGGCGGCGGAAAATCTCCAAAGGGCAGCAAAATTAAAGGAAAGGGCAAAAAGGAATCATAGAAAAACATAATTGTTTCACCAAATTTTCATTCTATTATATCAAATTTGAATTCTATTATATAATATATGTATAGGGAATTTTGATTTTAATAACAGAAATTGAATGTTTAGTGGTTTTAATTGTGTAGTCTTTGCCGTAAATCAATAAAATAAGAGCAACCGATGTCATATCGGTTGCTCTTGTCGTACTTCTGAAGGGACTTGAACCCTTAAGCCCTTGCGGACACCAGATTTTGAGTCTAGCGCGTCTACCAATTCCGCCACAGAAGCTCGTTTTATCTCATTTGCGAGTGCAAAATTACAACTTTTTTTTAATATGCAAGCATTTTTGCCGAAAAATTTTTCTGTTAAGTGAAAAATTTGTAATTTTGCACTCTGATTTTTTAAGGCAAAACAACAAAAAAACTTATTGGAAAATGTCAGAAATACACGAAGATAACTCGGTAATATTTTCTTGTCGTGCAAGCAGATATTTAGCAGAGAAAATTGCGGCAAGTTATGGAAAACCATTAGGAGAATCTATCTGTTTGCAGTACGCAGACGGAGAATTTCAGCCGTCTTTGGAACAAACTGTAAGAGGTTGCAACGTTTTTATAGTGCAATCAACCTTTGCTCCTTCAGACAATGTGATGGAATTGTTGATGATGGTGGATGCGGCAAAACGTGCTTCGGCAAGAAGAATTATAGCCGTTATTCCTTATTTCGGATTTGCCCGTCAGGACAGAAAAGATAAGCCGAGAGTTCCGATTGCAGCGAAATTGATGGCGGATATTTTGCAGGCTGCGGGAGTGAATCGTATAATTGCGATAGATTTACACGCAGACCAAATACAAGGATTCTTTGATATTCCTGTGGATCATTTGATGGCATCAAGCATATTTATTCCTTATCTAAGGGGATTATATAACAATGTAGAGAATTTACTTATCGCTTCACCGGATGCAGGCGGAACAAAACGCGCTTCGCAATATGCCAAAATCTTAGGTACAGGCTTTGTGATGTGTCATAAACAGCGCTCACGTCCTAATGAAATTGCTTCAATGCAGTTGATAGGTGATGTAACGGGAAAAGATGTTATTTTGGTAGATGATATTATAGATACAGGCGGAACTCTTTGCAATGCAGCAAAACTTATCAAAGAAAGCGGAGCAAGAAGTGTAAAGGCTATGATTACCCATCCTGTTTTATCTGGAGAGGCAATAGAGAAAATAGAAAACTCATCTATTGAAGAATTAATAGTAACGGATACTATACCTTTGCGCCGTGAAAGCAAGAAAATAAAAGTTGTTTCGGTAGCACATATATTTGCCGAAGCAATACGCAGAGTACAAAATTCAGAAAGTATTGCCAATCTTTACGAACAGGCCGTTGCGCAAGTCGGAGTGCAAACAAAGTTCTAAAAATTTGGTCATTACGCAAAAAAGCAGTAATTTTGCAAAACTTTTTTAACAATACATTAATATAAATAAAGAATAAAAGACAATGAAAACAGTATCAATGAGCGGTTCTTCAAGAAAGAACGTAGGGAAAAAAGATGCTAAAGCCTTAAGAAGAGACAACATGGTTCCATGTGTTCTTTACGGCGGAAAAGAAGAGCAAGTTATTTTTGCAGTTCCTTCAAAGGATTTCAAAGGATTGTTATTTACTCCTGACACACATTATGTTGAATTAACCATTGACGGCAATAAGACAATGGCTATTCTTCAGGATATACAATATCATCCTGTTACCGACGAAGTGTTACATGCAGATTTCTTGAGAATATTTGACGACAAACCGATTACTATTGCTGTTCCTGTTAAAACCACAGGTACTGCTCCCGGAGTTCTTCAGGGTGGTAAATTACAGATAAAACTTAGAAAAGTACGTCTTTGCGGTTTGCCTAATGCAATTCCTCAGGAAGTGGTTTTGGATATCAGCAAATTGGGTATAGCACAGGGAATAAAAGTTAATGAAATCAATATTCCTGATGTTGAAGTTATGGAAGTTAAATCTTCAGTTGTTGTAACCGTACGAGCTACAAGAAATGCAGTTGCCGCTGCTGCTACTGAAGAAACTGCTGCTGCAGAATAATTAAGTGAAGATAAAGAAATAACTTAAACGTATATTTCAATATTCTTTTACATCAAGATAACAGGCTGCCACAACAATACAGCCTGTTATTTATTTAGAAAGATTATGTTAAAAAAGATTTTTCAAATATTATTTAACAAGCAAACAAAAGAAAAATATATGAACAAATATCTTATAGTCGGTTTGGGAAATCCCGACAAAGAATATGACAATACACGCCACAATATCGGTTATGCGGTAGTTGATTCATTAATTGCCCAGATTAATGAAAAAAGCAATCAAAACTATTCATTCACTTCGGATAGATACGCCTTTGTATGCCAAGCCAAGATGATGGGAAGACCGCTTATTGTTATCAAACCTACAACCTATATGAATTTAAGCGGTAAGGCTGTAAGATATTGGTTAGAAAAAGAAAACATTCCTATTGAGAATTTGTTCATCGTGGTAGATGATTTGGCATTACCGTTAGGTACTCTGCGCTTAAGATATAAAGGTACAGACGGAGGACATAACGGGTTGAAGAATATAATAGAGATTTTAGGCACTTCGGCATTTAACCGTATGAGATTTGGAATCGGCAATGATTTTCATAAAGGCGAGCAGATTGATTTTGTTTTGGGTAATTTTTCTGCTGAAGAGGAAGAGATAATTGCGCCCCAGATTAAAAAGATTTATGATATTATCAAATCTTTTGTTATGTCCGGAATGGATAAAACAATGAATTTGTACAACAAAAAGTAATAATTCTTCTTTTATTTCAGAATTTCTTTGTACCGTTGCAGGTGAAATTGCAACGGTGCAATAGAACTTTAGCATTAACTATTATTTCGCATCGATCAAATAAAGACTAGGAACCTTCATTTGAATTTTTCGAGAAATAATTAGTAAGACGGATAAAGTTTCTTGGGAGAAAATCCCTATGTTCAACTGTGCTACACCTTCTCGGTGTGGGCTTCAAATAGAATATAGAAAAACATAGGGGCGGGTATTCTTCCTAGTCTTTACCCGTGATGCGAATAGAGAAGTTTCACACCTTTTTCTGTTCCGTATTTTCTCAATCGAAATCTTAGTTTCTGCAAAAAGTAAAACAAAATTAATCATTAACAACAAAAAAACAGGAACTAAGGTATCCTTTTGCGTTGAGATACGCAATAAACATTAAAAGACAATGAGAAAATTAAAAAACATTATCGCTTTATTTATAGCGATGCTCGTAAGTATTAATCTACTCGCCTACGATTTTGCAGTAGATGGAATCTATTACAATGTTACATCTGACACTACAGTAGAAGTAACATATTATAAGGATCATCCATATAATAATGAATATACCGGTTCTATTTCTATTCCGTCGTATGTATTATATAATGAAGTTTTTTATCAGGTAACATCTATTGGCTATAATGCATTCCATGATTGTGCAGAATTAACAACTATAAACATACCGAATAGTGTTACATCAATTGGAAGTTATGCATTTTGGCGATGTTCCGGCTTATCAGAAGTAACTATTCCAAGCTCTGTTACTTCAATTGGGGATGCTGCCTTTGGTTTTTGTATCAACTTATCTAAGGTGTATTATAATGCCATGAATGTAGAAGAGAATTTTTGGAATAGTCAAGGTATGTTTGATAATGATTCTAATCTTACAAACGTATATATAGCAGAAAATGTAAAGACTATTCCTCAAGGTTTTTTATGGAATTGTCCTAATGTTGATAACATTGTAATACCTGAAGGAGTAGAGGTAATTCCTCCTTTAGCATTTGTAGATTGCAAAAATTTAACTAATCTAACTTTGCCCTCAACACTTACAACAATAAAAGAAGGAGCATTTTCTGGTTGTAAGAGCCTACATTTAAATATACCTGCTAATGTTGATAGTATTGACTATTTTGGAGACCCTATGATGTGGCATACTTTTGATAGTGTGATAACTATTACGGTAGATACAAACAATCAAACCTACACCTCTATTGATGGTTCTTTGTATAGTAAAGATTCTACTTTTTTGATTGTTTGTAGAGCAGATGTGGATACTTTTGAAACACCTTTTCCTGTTGTTACTATTTCGGATTTGGCATTTAACAATGCAAGAAGATTAAAGAAATTGACTATATCTGAAAATGTAAAAGTTTTATATGCCAATGCATTAATAACTTGTGATAGCATTCAAGCAATAGATTATAAGGCAAAGGATATGCATATAGAAGAATTATATGGTTGTAATGTTTATTATTCCGATTATTCAGTGTCTAATAGCGTTGTAGTACAGATGCTTTCTTATGCTCCATGGAATGTTGATTCTACAGGAGAATATCAACCTGAAATAGAATTAAATATTTATAATAGCGTAAAGAACATTCCTTTCGGATTTATGCCAGGAACGAAAAAATTTAGTTTTTTATCTTTACCCAATTCAATAGATACTACCAAACAATATGCTTTTATGGATTGGTTTGGATTAGAAAAAATAGTTTCAGAAAATCCTGTACCACCTATTATGGATACAACTGTATTTAGAGGGATTGATAAAAATATTGCTGTTTACGTTCCATGTGGAAGCATAGATGCTTATAAGAGTGCGGAGGGTTGGAAAGAGTTTCAGAATATTCAAGCGGAGGGTGAATGCAATGAAGATACGACAATAACTACTCCAACAGACCCTATTATTACTGATACCACTATTAATATGTCTGTTAATATTTGTGCAGGAGAGTCTTATGAATTTTACGATACCATTCTGACACAGTCGGGGTCATATACCTACACAATAAACAATTCTATATACGGCGACACTATTATTAATTTAGATTTAACCGTTTCTCCTACTTACAATAAAGATACGTTGGTTGTAGCAAAATACACTAATGGAGCATACCCTTTATATACGGAGGGCCTTACAGAGACTTACAATCAAGATGGATTATTAATTGGATTTACTAAAGAAGATACATTACAATCTATTTATGGTTGTGATAGTATTATTGTATTAATGCTGGAGATTGAATATTCTACGCAAAACGACACCTTATCCATTTCTATTTGCGAGGGAGAAACATATTCTTTCAATGGACAAGAACTGACAGAGAGTGGTATTTATACCGATACATTGACATCTGTTGCAGGTACGGATAGTATTGTAACTCTTATATTAAAAGTTTATCAAAATATAACCAAATATGTTACTGCTGTAATCTGTGAAAATTCTTCTTACTCTTTCAACGGTGATAATTATTCGCAGGCAGGAGTTTATACCGCTAACCTAAAAACAGAAAAAGGGTGCGACAGTACGGTTATTTTGACATTAAACACTCTTCCGACATACGATACCACCATCAAAGCAACTATCTGTAGTAACGAAACCTATACTTTAGCCAATCAAGAATTTAATAAAGCAGGTATATATCAAATTAAACTTCCTACTGTTAATTGTTGCGATTCCAACATTACGCTCATCTTAACTGTATTACCTGAAATAACCAATGACATTGAGGTTTCAATCTGCTCTGGACACAGTTACTCTTTCGCAGGAGAGGAATTAACGGAAAGCGGAATCTATTACGATACTATTCAAAACGAAGACGGTTGCGACAGTGTGGCAATTCTTCATCTGACTGTTAATACTGCTTATGATACAACCATAGTTGTTGAAATAGCTCCTGATGAAGTTTATATATTCAACGGAGATACTTTATCTACTTCTGGAACATACACCGCACATTATTATACTGAGACAAATTGCGACTCAATCGTTACCGTACAGTTATATGTCAAAAGCAGTTTATCTGAAATAGAAACAGCAAACTCTGTAATCATCTACCCTAACCCTGCAAAAGACAAAGTAACCATCGAAGGCGAAGGTGATATAATCGTAACCAATAATTTTGGACAGATTGTTTATAAAACTAATAGCCCATATAAAACTAATGGAACTAATAAGCCTTTGACAATGATTGATGTCAGCAACTGGGAAAGTGGTATTTATTACGTAAAAGTCGGTGATAAAACGAAGAAATTAGTTATTGAATAACAAGGTTTTACAAATACCTAAAATAATCACGCAAAAGAATTTACTAAAGTGTGAGATTAGCAGATTCTTTTGCGTGATTATTTTTGTAAAAACTCTTCTAATATTTTTAAACCGTTATGCAGAGTTTTTTTGTTTTACTTTTTGTGGAGCTGCAGGGATTCGAACCCTGGTCCAAACAAGAGAAACCGAAGTTTTCTACACGCTTATTCTATTGTTATCTTGTCGGAAAAAGGCAGTCAATAGACAGGCTTTCCTTTAACTTATCTTCTTAAATTTCATTAGCGATGCGAAGAAAATCTCTAACTAAACCTTCTTAATGATGCACCCCTTAGCGAGAAAACGGAAGGTTATAAGTCCTCTCAGGAGCGTCTTGCTCAACACCTTGTGCCGATAAAGAGTAGCCTACTGTACTTCGACTACGCAGCAAGAGCGTAAGTATTTTCGCCAATTAATTTTTCGTAACCGTATTTAAAGTTATCTGTTACCTGTAACTGCGTGCTTGCTTGAGCCTCTATCTTGCTGTCAAAACCAACCCAACCCCAAGATTTTTACTCTTACAATTTCAGTTTGCAAAATTATAACAAATCAATGAATTAGCAAAATTATTTATATTTTTTTTGCATTTTTTTTGAAAAATATTTGGTCAGAATTAAAAAAGGTAGTAATTTTGCAAACGCAATTCGGATAGTAATTGTGAGAGTTCTTAAAATAATATAGAAAAACGGTCTGGTAGTTCAGCTTGGTTAGAATACATGCCTGTCACGCATGGGGTCGCGAGTTCGAGTCTCGTCCAGACCGCTAAAAAATGAAATAAGATGCTATTTTTAGCATCTTATTTTTGTTTTAATTTACCTTTATTACAAAGGCAATTTGTAACAATACAAAATCTTTTCGTTTTAATTATAAATTGTCATAAAATATCAACAGAATGGTACAAATAATGTGTCAACTTTTTTGCATGCTAATTTTAATATTTTCTATCTTAAAAGATTTTCTACTCGGTGAGTGGAAAATCTTTTAAAAATAATTTATAACGAGTGGTGTTTATTGGTTGTGGTGTTGCTGTTTGAATTTACGCAATGCTTTTTTGTGTAAAATGTGCAGTTCATTTGCGTAAGATTTGCAGCACTTTAGCGTAAAATATGTAGCAGGTTTGCGTAGGAAAGTATATACTTTACATAGTGTAATGTATATACTTTTCACTGCATAAAGTATATACATTATAGAGACAAAAGTACATACTTTCTGATACAAACTTGCTGTACTTTTTACGTAATCTTGCTGTACTTTCCACACAAAAGCGCTGTACTTTTAACGCAAACAGGCTGTGTATATTACAAAAGAACCGTCAGAATCAATGAAACTGACGGTTGCTAATCTGTAAAAATTTACGTAAATACAGAAATATTAACTTTTTTTATTCATAACGGATTGCTTCTATCGGGTCTAAGTTGGCTGCTTTCTTAGCCGGGTACCATCCGAAGAAGATTCCGATAACGCAGCACACACCGAAACTGATTGCTATGGAAGAAGGCGAGATTACTATCGTCCAAGAGGTAATCAAGGCAAGTAATGTTGAAACTATGACGCCGAACAAAACACCTATCAAACCGCCTGCTACCGACATTATCACCGCTTCAACCAAGAATTGCGAAAGAATGTCCCTGGACTTTGCACCTACACTCATTCTCAAACCTATTTCCTTGATTCTTTCGGTAACTGACACGTACATTATATTCATTATGCCGATTCCGCCGACAATTAAGGATATTCCCGCAACGCATGACAAAAGTATTGTAAGCATATCGGTAACCGAAGTCATCATTGAAGTTAATTCTTCTTGACTACGGATGGAAAAATCGTCCAAATCCTCATCGTCCGTTGTGATTTTGTGATTCTCTCTCAAGATAATGCGCATTTCTTCAACGGCTTTTTCGGTCAATTCTTCGCTTACGGCAGAGGCAACTATGGATTGCAAATAATTTATTGCCAAAATACGCTTCTGAACTGTGGTATAAGGGGCGATAACAACATCATCTTGGTCTTGCCCCATAGAGTTGTAACCCTTAGATTTCAATACACCGACAATAGTAAAAGGAATAGTTCCGAAACGTATCGTTTGCCCGATAGGTTCTTCGCCGTTGGTAAAAAGTTCGCTGGCAACAGTCTTTCCCACTACGCAAACCTTGGCAGCCGTTTGTATATCCGATTCACTGAACATACTTCCCGAGCCGATTTTGTATTGACGTATATCAAGGTAATCTTCATTGCAACCCGTGATACTTGACGGGTGGTTATTATTTCCGAACACCAATTGTCCCGAAGATGAAACCGTAGGAGAGATTGCGGTAATATAGCGGCAGTTTTCTTTTAACGAAGTGTAATCTTCCATTTTCAGCGACTGCATACTTGAAGAAGATTGTTGCACTCCGCCTCTTTTCATATTGCCTGGGTGAATCATCACCATATTACTGCCCATCTCGGAGATTTGTTGCTTAATGCCTATCTTACTTCCGTGTCCTACCGCCATCATTATTATAACTGATGACACGCCTATTATAATTCCCAACATTGTAAGGAAACAACGCATCTTGTTATTGTTCATACTGCGAAGGGCAACGGTAATTAAATTCTTTATATTCATATTTAATCCTCCTTTGGTAATGATGCAAGAACCGTTGCAGCATCTTTGATATTTGAATTGTAAGTATCCTCAATCACTTTGCCGTCTTTGAGTACTATATTGCGGGAACAGTATTGCGAAATCTCGGGATTGTGGGTTACAAAGACAATTGTAGAACCGTTTTTGTGAAGTTCCTGGAACAAGGTAAGGATTTCAAACGATGTTCTCGTGTCTAAGTTTCCTGTTGCTTCGTCTGCAAGTATCATTACGGGGGCATTGACCAACGCTCTTGCAATTGCCACTCTTTGCTGCTGACCTCCCGACATCTGATTGCTTTTGTGATTAATTCTGCTCTCCAATCCGACACGTATAAGTGCCTGTCGGCTTTTTTCTTCTCTGTCTTTCTTTGAATAAGCGCTGTTGTACATAAGCGGAAGTTCCACATTCTCAAGAGCAGTTGTCTTGCTAAGCAAATTATAATTCTGAAAAACAAAACCAATCTTCCTATTGCGCAGTATTGCACGGGCATCTCGGTTCATTTTCTTGACATCATTGCCGTCCAAATAGTATTCGCCTGCCGAAGGTGTGTCCAAACAACCCAAGATATTCAAAAGAGTACTTTTACCACTGCCGCTCTGTCCCATAATAGTAACAAACTCCCCCTCGTTTATGGTAAAACTCACGCCTCGTAATGCACGGACGGTTTCTCCACCCACAAGAAAGTTTCGTTCTATGTTTTCAACTCTAATAATTTCGGACATAAGGCGTTATTTCTTGCTTTTGTTATTTCTTTGTCCCGGTCCCGGCATTGAAAAAGGCGAAGAAGACTGTTGCGCTTGCTCCAAAGATTTGCCTTCTCCCAAATCATCGGACGTACCTGTTACAATACTCTGTCCTAACGTCAATCCCTCTAAGATTTCAGTATAACCGCTACCCGTAATTCCCGTTTTGACAGGAATAGCAGTCAGTTTATTGCCAGAAAGTGTATAAACGTGTTTGTCATTAGGCGTAATCTTGGAATTATCAACCGTATATTTGCTTCCGATTAAGTCAATATCGGCATTAAATGATAATGCTTTGGCAGGAACTGCGATTATATCGTTTCTTTCCTGCGTATAGATGCTTACATTTGCCGTTAAACCGGGTTTAAGTTTCAAATCATTGTTAGGAGCGTCTATAATAACCTCATAAGTTACCACATTGGAAGTTGTTTTGGCTTCCAAACGGACTTGTTTTACCGTTCCGTCAAATTTTTCTCCGGGGTAAGCATCCACGGTAAAGGAAACGCGCTGACCTTCCTGCACTCCGCCTATGTCCGCTTCATCAACGTCTGCCACAACCTGCATTTTTGTTAAATCGTTTGCAATAGTAAATATAGTTGGTGTGGAGAATGATGCCGCTACTGTCTGACCTTCTTCCACGCTTTTACTGATTACCGTTCCGTCAATAGGGGAATAAATGGTTGCATATCCCAAATTGGTTTGAGCACGTGATAAGTCGGTTTTGGATTTGTCGTAAGAAATCTTTGCAGTGCGGTATTTATAGTACGCATCCTCGTATTCGCTGTCCGAAATCAACTTTTGGTCGTGAAGCGTTTTGATTCTGTCATAATTTTTCTTCTCATACTCGTACTGAGTTTTGGCAGATTCAACATTATTTTGCGCATTGGTAACTTCATTTTGCAAATTGACTTTATCCAGTTCCGCTAAAATCTGACCTTTCTTCACTAAAGAATTATAATCTACATACAATTTGGTAACGATACCCGAAACCTGAGTACCTACATCCACTTTGTTTATCGGCTCTATTGTTCCCGTTGCGGTGATAGAGGTACTAATGCTTTGCTTTTCTACTTTCGCCGTTGTCAAATGTACTTGTTTGTCTTTTTTAGGACGTAAAAATACAGCCAAAACTACAATGAGAGCAACAACTGCTGCACAGATTATAATTATCTTCTTTTTCTTGCTATTTTTTGCTGACATAGTATTATGAATTTAATTATTTACAACTTTATTTCTTTATTTGAGTAATAATCCAACAGTTTTAATTTCATCAAGGCTTGATATTTTGCCTGTAAGGTTGCCTGTTGTGCCGAAGAAAGCGCTGTTCTTTGGTGCAATAACTCAATTATATTTTTCATTCCTAAATCAAATTGTTTTGAAACCAAATTATACGACTTTTCGCTCGCACTTAAGTTGGCTTTGGCACTCTTATAAGATTGTTGATATGACATACAATCCAAATGCAATTCGTCAATAATCTTGTACAATTGCTTTTCCTGCTGGGCAATGGAGTTTTCGGCAACAAGAACTTGGTTTTTAGCCTGAATAACTGCGTTTTTGGTCTGACGTTTGTCGTAAATAGGAACGGAAATGCTCAATCCGATGTTTTCATTTACCGAACTTTTCAATTGTTTCATCACTTCCAAATCACTTTTGGAGTTATGCCCTGCCGAAACGCCCGCACCGAGAGAAACATTAGGCAAATAGCCCCCTTTAGCAGTGGAAACATTCAACTCAGCAGCCTGTTTGTCTTTTTGGGCAGCCAAAATATCGGGAACAAAGGTCAATGCCTTATTATATATTGTAATCACATCGTCCAAAGTTACCAAAATATCTTCGTCATTTACCGTTATCTCCTGTATTTCTACGTTCTCGGTAAGTTCCATCAACTGCTTAAGTTCAAGTTTCTGCTTTTGGTAAGCGTTTTGTGCCTCAATGACGCGGTAATTATACGAAGCGTTATCACTTTCCAACACCACAACATCAACCGAGGAGATACTGCCTGCTTCATACATCGCATTAGCACGTTCAAGTGTTTTGTTACTTAATTCCAAATTCGCCTGAGCCGTAATAATGGACTCTTTGGCATAAAGGATTTGGATATAAGTTTGAAGAATTGACAACATAATATTATCTTCCGCCTGTTTGACTTCAATAGAGGCAATCTCTCCGGCAAGATTCTTCTGTTTAATGTTGTTATACGTTTTTCCGCCATCATAAATATTCATATTGGCATTTAAACCGTACGAACCGTTATAAACTCCCTCCCCTATGTCGTTTGTATAAGTGAAATTCTGTCCCGAAGTAAAGGAAAGCGAAGGATAATACCCTGCCTTAGCGGTTAGAATATTGTCCTGAGCCAAAGTATCGTTCAATCGGGAAAGTTTAACTGACAAATTGTTCTGCCGTGCATAGTTTATACACTCTTCCAAAGTCCAAACCTTTTGGGCTGTTACAAAAAGAGAACAACAAATACACAACACACTGAAAAATAACCTCTTCATATTATTAGATAAATTGATTTTAAGTAATTATGGTATTTTTTAGACAAAGTTTTCAGAGAAACGTCTAAAATCTTATCATCAAAAAAAGAAAACATTTTAGTTTCTATTATCTGTAAAATACCAATCAAAACTACAACAAGAGTAAAGAAATATTATATAAAACAACTTATATTTCTTAGTTCTCTATTGCGCAAAATAAAGTGCCGAATCAGAAAATTGTTTTCAAAAAAGATTTTACTCTTTTCAGAAAACAATTCAGCGAATCGGCACTTTATTTTCGGAAATCTTATCATCAATAAAAAATGAGACAGATTCTGTCCTCTGTCTCATTAATGTCAGATATATTTATTAGGATTATTAATGCATTAACATAAATTCACCAACCTTTCTGTACAACTTGTCTTTGTTACCTTTCTTATGGTAAATCAATTCATAGACATAAACTCCCTCTTGACAAAGTTTGCCTTTGTATTTTCCGTCCCAATGTTCTGAAATTGATTTAGCAGTCCAAACAACTCCACCCCAACGGTAATAAACTTTCAAACTATTCAATCTGAACCGTTCATCATCTACGATAATATACCATTCGTTGTTATTATCATTCGTAGGTTGGAATCCTGTCGGTACCCAAATGTCAATAGGTGTGTCAATCTCAAGGTTAAGTGTTATGATACTGTCGCAACCATCGACTGTTTGGTAATTATGATAGTAGAATCCGCTTTCAGATGCATAGAAACCTTCTCTGTCATAGATACTGCCTTCCGGAATTGTAACGTTAAGAGTATCATGATATGCAGGATTAACATGCAACATCAATGTAATAAGACTATCACAACCATAAGCGTTTTGTAATGAATCTACATAAACTCCAGATTGGTCAATTTCCTCTCCGGCGAACAAATAAACTTCATCACTACAGATTGTATCAAAGATAGTGTCGTTGGTAGCAAGATGAACAACCAAATTGAAATTAACAGTACTGTCGCAATCAAATTCAGTTCTCAATATCTCAGTATAAGAACCTGTTGCAGAATAGTCGTGTCCGTTGATAGTATAAACATCTCCATCACAAATATCCACTGTTATGGTTGTATCTTTCTTAGGATTAACAGTCAAATTCAAAACGAACAAACTGTCGCAACCATTAACCGATGTTTCTTCGTGAGTGTAAATACCGGTTGTATTTTCATTGAATCCGAAGTCTGTATAAGTATCTCCCTCGCAAATCATTGCCTCTATAGTATCGTTAAATACTTCTTTAACTATCAAATTCAATACAACCATACTGTCGCATCCTGTAACAACTGAGTTAGTATTGTAGATGTATTCGCCTTCCTCGGTGTATTGTTCGCCATTCCAATCAAACGGCACTCCGTTACAAGTTTCTGCTTCTACAGTATCAATTAGTTGTGGATCAACTGTCAATTTAAGAGTCAATATACTGTCGCAACCTCTGTCTGTTGTGGTATTAATTAGTACATACGTTCCGGATTCTCCGAATGTCTTGCCGTCATACTCGTAAGAATCACCATAACACAAGTATTCTGTTATAGTAGAGTCCATACCTTCAACTTGCAAATACAAAGTTACCGTCTGCTGACAACCAAACTCAGTAGTGATGTTTGAAGTATAAACTCCGGTAGCATTTTGATTGAATCCATAGTCAAGATAAGTGTCTCCGATACAAATAGTATCATAAACAGTAGTGTCGGATGATTGAACATACAATTTCAAACTTACATTCTGTAAGAAACCATCCTCATTTACCCAATTAGTATCATATAATCCACTTTCAGTTAGGGAGAATCCGTATTCCTCATAAGTTATGCCTTGACAAATAACAGTATCAACTTTAAGAGTATCCGCAGATATTACAGTCAAATCAAGATGTACATTTTGGATACAGCCACAATCGGTTGTCCATTCCGTATCATATTCACCTGTTGTGGTAGCATCAAATCCGAATGAGGTATAATGCTCTCCAGCCTTAATAGTATCAACTATTGTTGTGTCAGATTTCTGAACATAAACGTTATAAGTTATCTTTACAGGGCATTCATTATCTCCGTAAGTGAAGGATTCTTCTTTAGTTGTGGTCGCTCCTGCCTCTAAAGTATAAGTGAATGTCTTTCCGTAGTATTCTTCCATGGTATATTCGCCGGATTCATTTTCGCAAAGAGTCAAATTAACAATTGAATCTGCTTTAATAACACTTACTTTATAGGATACATTAACATCACAATTCTTTTCGCCGTACTCAATTGTGTATGGAACTTCCACAATTGTATCTTTGCCTGGTTGTACATTAGAAAAGTCCTGAGTATCTTCAAAGTCAAACTGTTTATAAGTTATTTTCTTATTCTCATCTGCCTCGCAGAATACCTGACTTATTGTTGTATCGCCCGCATTGATTACAGCAACATTGTAAGTTACCTTAACAAAGCACTCATGACCGTCCTTAGTTAGAGTATAGTTCTTGTTAAGCGTCTTAGTTTCGCCTGCATTTACGTTACTGAAGTTTTCTGTATGAGATTTACCAAATTGGTCTATATAAGTTATGGATTTATCTTCATCATCTTTACAGAACGCTTTATCTATTACTACGTTTTCAGTCTTAATTACTGTTACATTGTAAATAATCTGACGTTCGCACTTTTGAGTTCCTATTTCATATACCGTAATCTTATTATCATCAGATACAATCTCCTTGTCATTCTCTCCGGCCTCTACATTAAAGGTTGCAATATGGTCATTACCTAACTGATCTTTATATGTATAAGTCTGTTCATCGCCGTCGCAGAACGTTAAGTTGATTGTGGTATCCTCAGTATTGATTACAGTTATACTATATGTTACAGTTCTTGGACAGGTAATAGTGTTTTCTCCGTCAGATACAGTTACATTATATATTTTTGTACCCGTATGAGTTTTACCTGCTGTCAAACCTTTAACAGTTGCTACAAATTCATCTGTATTTGCAGATTCATCATAAGAATCTTTATAAGTGTAAGCCGCAAGATTCTCTGCACACATTATTTCCGTAACAGCAGTGTCATCAGGAGCTACCAAGATTACATACTTAACAGTTCTTTCTACAGTTTTTTCACAGTTATTAGTATTAATTAAAGTGTAACTATAAGTATCAACCTCTCCCTTGTTTTCTTTTCCTAATTCAATACCGTCTATTACTTTATTTCTGTTTTGAGAACCGTAATCGGTAAATGATAATGTATATTTACCATTAACAACTTCGCTTTTGCATACAACTTTGTTAATAGTTGTATCTGCCAATTGTTGTGGTAATGGATTAACTGTCAAATGTAATGTAGTAGTTACGTCACAACCAGTTACATCATCTTTATCTACTCTGGTATAATCAAATGTCTGAACAGTAGCTTGATTAGTCAAGTAAGTACCTTCTCCGTTATCTGCATCGGTTATTGCATTTGCAGAACCGTTTGTAACATTAAAGTTATTCTCTGCATAATCCTCTCCATCACAAATAACCGCCACAACTTCATTTTCTGGCTTAGGATGTACTGTTATCTTATACGTTACTGTGTATGCACAGCCGTTTTCATCCGTACATGATACAGGTACATCTTTTACGGTATTTGCATCACTCGCATCCCAGGTATAACTTACTGTACG
>JAFVBA010000013.1 GCA_017480245.1 Bacteroidales bacterium
CAATGCAGCGTTCAGTTTGCAAACATTTACTTCTCTATGCCGAAAATGCAACAGCAAAACGGACAACCTGCACAGCAACCGACACAGCAATATCAACCGCCTGCACAACCGCAATACCAACAACCGCCAGCAATGAATAATTCTGCTGCACAACAACTGCAAGATAATTTCGGCGGAGAGTTTCAATCAATGAAAGATGACCCCGAATTACCGTTTTAAGTAAGAAAGTTTATTTAACTCTTGTTACCATTATTCATAATTGTTTGAGAGGACGGTTTATTTTGCCGCCCTCTTTTTCTTAAATAGCGTAATTCTTCTGTATAATACCCTACTTTAAAGGCTATCACATATAAAAGTATCAGAAAGATAACGCCAAGTAAAATTATTAAATATACCATAACTTTATTTAATAGGATTTAATTCGTGATAAGGGTCGTAGAAAACGGGATAGATTGTTCCGTATGCTCCCAATATAAAATATATTCTCGGCGATTTTTCTCCCGTATTTCTGTCTGCTATAACATCTTTATCCGTATATAAAGCAAAGTGATAAAACATTAACTCATTATTATTATAGTCAATAGTCGTTAAATCTTTAATGGCTTTCTTCAGATTACCTCTTATATCCGTGCGGTACAAATGATATTCCCTACGCCTTTCGTCAATTAACTCATTGAGTGTATAAGATGAAAACTTCTGCATTATCCTAAAATATGCCGTTGTTTCCCTTTCGCTCATTTCTTGCAAAAAGTTATATTTTGTTTGAGTGTCTATCAATTTATAACTTACAACAATAGGATAGTTATGAGATTCTGCGATGTCTTCATTTGTAAGAAATTTAGAAAATCCCATTTCATCTCTTGACGCAACCAAATCCTCTTTATCAAGATGATAGTCCATTAGATTTTAATCTGTTTTCCCTGCGTTGTTTATAGTATGAATACATAGTATCAAGCGATAATTCTTTTTGAGAATACTGATACGGTAACAAATCGCCTCTTGCTTCAATCCACGGTAATTCCGAGTGGGTCATTAATATAAGTTGATTTTGGGAACGAGAGCCGTAAAGAGTTATAATAGAATCTATACACTTTATTTCTTCAATATCTAAAGACAATTTATTTACAATATCTTCAACAGCTATCTTCAACGGTTTATCAGAAAAATCCGTAACTTGCAAATGGTCGCACATCCCTTGTACTTTACTTCTGTATTTATTATAAATAACAGGATATACTGGACCATTGACCCAAGCCTGAGGTTTTACGGCAAACAATGTATTTCCCCGTCCGAAGAATACCATATACCAACATTGTACATAATATAATATCTTCTGTAACTTCAACGGACTAACGGATAACCCTTTTGATAATAAGGATAATCCTACGTACATCGCTACATCTTCTATATTTTTGTTACTATTCATAGTTTTATTGTAATCCGTTTGCAAAATTACAAAAAATGTACAAAAATGAACGGTTTTAAACTGAAAAACGCAACATTTTTGTATCAAATATATTCAAATCCGTTCATTTTACACCAAACTTTAATGCCCTGAGTAATAATTCTATCCTTATTTTTCTAATAAAAATCCGTGTCAAAACAGTAAAATATTAAAATTTATTTGTAATTTTGCAACGCCAAATCAGAAGAGGAACAACGATGGATTACATTGCAAGGAATATTAAATCATTAAGAGAGGCAAATAGTTTTACCCAACAGCACGTTGCCGATTTCTTGGGTATAACACGTTCTGCTTATGGTAACTATGAATTAAATTCAAGAGAAATACCATTTAAATATTTGGAACGTTTGGCAAATCTTTTCGGCTGTGATTTAGATGTTTTGATTTCAGAAGATGAAGCAGTGTTAAAAGATATGCTTGTTTGCGCTTTCAGAACAGATGATATTGACACGCAGGATTTACAGACTATAAGCGAGTTTAAAAAAGTTGTTTTTAATTATCTAAAAATAAGCAGATTGATAAGCAATGAATAAACTTTCTATAACTCAAGCCGAAGAATTATCCTATAAATTAAGAAATATGGCAGGTTTTTCAGATAAAGAACCTATCAATATGAAAACTTTTATAATGAAGTTAGGTATTCTTTTGTTATATAAACCTATGGGCAGTAACTCTTGCGGAATGTCTTTAATGTCGGCAGACAGACAATACAAATTTATCCTCATCAACAGCAAGAACTCAAAGGGCAGACAACATTTTACAATAGGACACGAGTTGTATCATCTTTATTATGATGAAAAACCTGAACCTCACGTCTGCAAGTTGTACGAACAAAATAAAAATATTTCTGAATATAATGCAGATATTTTTTCATCGGCACTTCTAATGCCACAAAAAAGTATCATTGAAAATATCCCCGATACTGAAATAATTAAAAAGGATATTTCAATGGCAACACTTTTAAAACTGCAACACTTGTTTTCTGTTTCTTTTCAAGCGTTAGTCATCAGATTAAAACACTTAAAAATGATAACAGAAAATCAACTGCAACAATTTTTAGGTTTGCCGATAACTGATATTGCCAAAGAATATGGCTATAATACTTCTCTGTATAAAAGAGGAAATGAAAATCTTATGATTGGCAACTTTGGGGAAAAAGCAAAGATATTGTTTGATAAAGAGAAAATATCTGAGGGGCATTATACTGAATTACTTAATATGATAAACAATGAATAAGAAAACAAAGATAGTTTTAGACAGTGATGTTCTTATTCATTTTTCAAAGGCGAATTGCTTATCTGTTTTGCCTAAAATATTCCCTGAATTTGAATACATAATATTAGATATTGTGTATAATGAAATTAAAACACTGCAAGACGAGATTGACAAACATATTCATCATTTTAACTCATTTACTTTTATTGAATTTAATCCGCAAGGAGATATGTTTAAAGAATATGCACAACTTATCAAATCATTCGGACGTGGAGAAAGCGCCTGTATGTCTTATTGTAAATACAATAATGATATTATAGGAAGCAGTAATATCAAGGATATAAAAGACTATTGTAAAAAAGAGAAGATTGTATATCTGACAACTCTTGATTTTTATATTATGCCTATGCGAAGAAACTTCTAACAAAAGAAGAATGCGATACGTTTATAAAAACCGTACAATCAAAAGGCAGTAAATTACCTGATGCAGATATAACAAAATACACCTGCACCAAACTTTAATACCCGAACACTAACATTGCGGCGTCCCGTGAGTGTTCGCTGGTGCGTCCTTTGTAGCCCGTAATCTTTTCAAACATCTTTTCGTTAAGTTTTGTTGTGTTATGTTTGGGTGCAACCATCTCAAATTCCAAGTCTAAATCCTTTAAGAAATCCTCCCATATCCCGCAATCTCTTTTTATGCTTCCTGCTCCTTGCAGTTGCTCACGACCTGCACTGCCGAACCATTTTCTTTGCCGAGCGTCTTCAAAACGTATCTTTATGTCGGTGCGGTGCTTGACAAGTCCGAGAATCATCTCCATTGCCTGATGAATTTTGACTGTCTTGATTAAATCAAAACACTTGTCTTTGTCATTCCAATACGCTATACCTGTATGTACTCCCGTATCTATTCCTATATGTAACATAATTCAAATAATTAAACTTTCTTAACCCGGGCTTAATTTTATTAAAATATTTATTATCAACTTTTTAATAATTTATAACCTCTAAAATTAACCCCGGGCTTTTATATAAAACTTGGTACTACATAATAACTTTTATCGTCTTGTTTTTTTGGAGTTTCCATCTCTTTTTCGCTTACATACAAGGCTATCATTGATGCCATTATTACGTCATCGTGCGACCCTTGTTTAGCATTCATCTTTCTTTTCTCGTCATATTCATAGGTGTTTATCTCCGAAAGCATATTGACGTCATAATCAATAAAACGGTTTTCCCTTAGTAACGCTTTAAGATTGACAACCAACGCACTTTTGGTATCTTCCGAAGTGAAGAATCCAAATTTCGGAGGCAGTCCCATCTTTATTCTTGTCGGGTCGGTACGTACATACAGGTTATCATATTCGCCCACTATCTCGTCAAAGACAGTATAAGAATTTCCCTCTTCCACATATTGATGACGGCTGTCTATCGTATTACTTTCCACTACAAGCAAGGCATCGCAATAGATTTTTGACAGTTGCGCCGCTTTCCATACCACCAAATCCACGTCCATATGTCCCCGCCAAGTTGCAACAAATGTATCTCCGCCGCCGTTCATTCTGTCCAATCGGTCTAACACTCTTATTACTGTAAAGTCCGAACGCTTACTTGTTCCTCCTATATCCATAGAAACAACATAACGGTTATTGTATTTTATTTTGTCATCAGGATATTGCCATATAGACAGGTTACCGTTAGGCAAACTCTCAAATTTTATATTCTGCAATGCACTTTCGCCTTTTTGAGCATCTGCCGTTATCTCTCCTCTGAATACAGGTTCTTTTACCATCTGCCGTAGGTTCAGAGTATATTCAACAGGTATAACTCTTTCGCCCGATGATATAAAGGCTTCTTCAGGCGTTGATGGGTATTCTTCGTGCATCTGCCATTCACTTAAAGACTGTTTTCTTTTGTGTGAGAAATACCAATTAATACCCTCTAACGTTGCACCGAGCGACCAAAGATACTGTCCGTATGAATCAAGGTTGTTGTAGAACTCCGTCAAATCTTTGGTACTTTTAAACTCTTTGCGGTACAATTCTATCTCCCACCAAGCGACAAATACAGGCACAAACTCACTTTCTTTGTTTATTGCTTTTATCCATTCCTTATGAAAATAATTACCCTCGCCCTTTGCCGTACTTTCCATAACTATGAGGGTATAAGGTTCAGAAGTTATACTACCCGATATAGATGCTATCAAATCTTCGGGCTTTAGTTTCTCTGTTTGTTCCCATAGTCCTATTTCCGAATAATGAGCCATTGAGTAGTCTCCCGAACGCAAAGCGTCAGGCGACTGCATAGAACCGATATATATCTGCGAACCCGTTTCTACAATCTCTTTGACATTTGACGAACCGCCTACATTTTTTAAGTGATATTCTTCATTAGGATAGTTTGCTATTGCACGTTCATACATTGACTTGATTATCGTTGCCTGCGACTTGAATTTAGCGGCTATTGCAGAGTTCCAATTACTACGCCAATATATCTGAATCCACATCATATACAACTGTGTCAATGTACTTCCGCCCCACTGACGTGCTTTCAGTACTATAACACGCATAGGCTCGCCAGTCTTACGCATTTTCTCCAATGAGTGCAATAGTTTTCTTTGGGCAGGTCGCAAATAAAACCTTATAAGTTTTCTTGTTTCTTTGTTATGGATACGTCCGCAGGCATACGCCCAATATTCAAAATCATATTTCAAACGTAATTTTTGTAACTCCTCCACAAAATCCACTTTCCAATCTTCCTCCGTCAAATCATATTCTTTCAATAGTTTTTTATCAACCGAATATTTGTGTAATCCACCTGCCTTATATACATCATTTATCTTTTCCAATTGCAACATTTCAACAGGCAAATATAATGAGATTTCATTATCAAGTTTTATCTCAAATCTTTCTTCCCAAGAACCTACACCTGTTACTGCGTTGTATTTAGGAAAAAGTTTTTCGTTGCGCTTTATATTCTCTTCTACTATGTTCATACTTTATACCAAATTAGCTACCTTATACGCAAAATCACTTTGTTGTACCAAAGCTTTTCTGCATTCTGTAAAAGACATATTTTTTACTTCGGGGTATTCTCTCAAAAGTCTGTACGCTCTGCCTTGTGTCATACACAACACGTCAGTTGCAAAATACCATTTTTCAAACGAAGTTTTATATCCGTTTTCTTCCGCTATACACAGACGGTATTTTATAATCAACGCTTTCGTATAAGAATTTTCCGAAGTTTTTATGTCTCTCATTTCTGTTTTTATTTATGCAAAAGTAGTCATAGTCAAACAAATGCTTTGATTTTGTCGCAAATGAAATTGTTATTTTGACAAAGTAAAGAATATTATTGTACTTATTTTTGCCGCAAAAAAGAAATACTATGTCTTTAACATTAGGAACAATAGCGGCGTTATCTGCTTTGGCTTCTTTAGCAAGTACGGGGATAGGTACATCAAAAGCCGCAAAAAAGAATAAATATACACAACGATTAATACAAAGTAATCTTGCAAGAGCGGAGGCAGAGCGTAAAGCCAAACCGCAAAATTATCTTGACACTGTAAGCGGTAAAGCAATAGTCAATCAAGCAGGCGAACAATTGAGAGATAATCTCAATGCAGTAAATAACAATGCTATTAAGACAGGTGCAACCAATGAACAACGTTTGGCTAATAGTGGTGCGGTGCAAAACGCTTACAATAAGATTATTCAAGGCGTTGCACAGCAAAGCGAGGGGTATAACAGGTATAATGACGCATTGCTACAAAACGCAAGAAACGAATACACAAAAGGACAGACGGGTATAAATAACCAAGCGGCGCAGTCGTACGTCAATGCAGGAATAAACACTGCCAACGCAATAGGCAATTTGGCTAACGCTTATATCGGTTATAAAGGTAATTCAACAGCGACAGCACCTGCTAAATCCGCAACAGCAACCAGTCCTGCCGTCAAACAGCCTGTACAAAAACCGTTAATCAATCCCGATATAATGGCAACAAGAAGAAATCAAAAGTTGTTTAATGCCTCAATGTTCAAAATGCCTAACTTTTCAAGCGGTACGCAAGGCTTAATGGAGACTTTAAGAAAACAAGGCAGAATAAACACAACGCCTCAGTTCAGATACAAATCCGCTTTATTCGGTAATTATTAATAGATAAGATAACTATGCGTATAGACAGATTACAAGCATTAAACCCCGACTTTTCAATGAACGGTATAGGAACGGATAACAACAATAATCCTACACCGTTAGGACAGCAACAGGGAGTAAGACAAACAGTACAAGATAACACGGTACAGCCAGCAAGCAAATCCTGCACCAGTTCAGCAACCGATAATTACAGAACAGACAACAACGGATATTCCGCCTATTGCAAATCCAATAGTTTATTCGGATAAAGAAACAACTCAAAACGGAACGACTAACCAGTCTGCGACCACTTCCGTACGCACAACAACGCCTGACACAACCGAAGTCGTGCAAGCAGGATATAAAGACTATGACACCAATATAGCCAATCCTACTGAGCAGGCATACGCCAAATACAAACAACAGGCAGATGCTTTATACTCTTTGCTTAATCCTTATAATCCCGAACCTATAAAACAAAGTAGGGATTTGGCACAACTGCAAGCGTTAGTAACAGCGTTCAACGATTTGGGTAAAGCATTAGGTAAGGATATCGGCAATTCAGAGGGTTTAGGTATGGTAACCGTTGATAAATCCAACTATGACAATCTGCGTAAAGAAGCGTTAAAATACCGTGATGCTTACAACCAAGCATTGCAACAAAAAGGTATTGCCGAAATGAACCGTCAGATGCAGTTCTTACAGCAAGAGTTAGCAAACAAAAACGCAAACATCAAAGGTCGTTACCAAGCAGGACAACAAGCTAAGAAAGATTTTGAAAGCAAGAACTACGACCAAACCAAGAGCGGACAGACAACAACCAACGGACAATCCCGCACAAGAACATTGATTGACCCTAACAGTTTAGAAAATCAAAACGAACAAAGGATGTTAGCAAATAAAGAAGAACAGACGAGAATAAGTAAAGAAAGAAATAGTATTGCACGGCAAAATCTTCAATATAAAAAGAGCAAAGATGGAGCTGATGAAGATTTGTTAAACGGATATTATCAAAATGATTTCTTTGACCCTGCTGCTGATGACCAAGAGGGACAATCTTTAAAATATGATGAGAAAAATAACAGAATTGCGTCAAATCAAGTAAGTACTGAATTTGTAGATGTATTCTATGATGAATTGTTTGATTATATGAAAAACAATTTATGGGATGATAAGGAAGATGAAGCTGGTAAGCACAAACCTTATCAAGAGGCTCACACTAAACAGCAAAAAATTCACGATATAAACCGTGTCGTTACGAGAGCAAGAGGCGGAGACAGAAGTGCGTATGACGCTTACGATAAAGCAAATCAAAGAGTGGAAGAAAAACAAAAAAAGAAAAGGTAATGAGAGGACTGCTTATAACAAAGAAAGGAAAATCTCCTGAAACGGTAAAAAAAGAAAATAAAGCCAAAATATTAAAAAATAGCGGAATTGTATTAAAAGACAGTGGTAGGTTAGATTTAAGCGGTGTTGATTTAGATTCTTTCGGACAAGGCGAAGTCAAACAACAGCAAAAACAACAACCTGTACAGATTACGGCAGACACTTCTATAACAAGTGCTTTTCCGCAAAACGAAGTTGTAAATAAAATAAAACAGTATAAAGACAATCCGTCAAAGGAGGATTTTCAGACAAGAAATGCCGACCGTTTGCAACGTCTGGAAAATCTAAATTCTCAATTGGGCGAAGCAGTCAATACTCTGCAACAATCTACGGATTTGAATATAAAACCCAATACTGCTTCCAAAGAAAAGATTAATCCTTTTTCGTCCGAACAAACGGTATATGACAATTGGCAACGTGCCTTAACACAATACGAGTATAATAAGGAAAACGCTTTTGATAATATGCAAAAATCCTATTTAGATAAGAATAGTTTTGCCAATTATCAGTTAAATGCCAATCCCGAAGATTTGCAATTAACCGAAAAGAAAATCCAACAACTCAAAGAAAGATACAACCCGATAATCGTTGATGAGTTTTTACAAACACACAAAATTTTAAAAGATGAGTATATAAATGGCGTAGGACAAACATATAAATTTGTTCCTGTTAATCCTGTAGAATATAAATTACAAGCAGGCAACCGTGAAGAATACAATCAATTAATCTCTGCACTTGAAAAAGACAGACAACGTATCTCTGACAGTAAAGATTTATCAAGAGGAGATAAGATGGCTATCAATCATCTTAAAAAACTTACGCAGGAGTTGTATGACGCACCGACCAAAGATGAGGGTATGGCTATAACCAACGCTTTGGAGGGGACATACGAAAAGAGTATAGGCGACAGGGATTTTTGGACAGCAGGAATTACAGAACTTGCACGAAACTACAAAATAGAAAACTCTGCTGAAAGGTTTAAAAACGAATATCAACGTTTAGCCAAAGAATACGCAAACAGAGGCGATAAGAATTGGAAAGAAAAAGCAAGGGATAATGCTTTTAACAATCTTTCCGTAAGCGACCGTGAAAAACTTAACGCTTATATGGACTTTGTTGAGGCTGGGAAGGTAAGAAAAGATGAC
Source organism: Bacteroidales bacterium (assembly GCA_017480245.1). Lineage (GTDB taxonomy): Bacteria > Bacteroidota > Bacteroidia > Bacteroidales > P3 > Scybalousia_A. Next base: position 9,349 of record JAFVBA010000013.1, read on the forward strand.
TTATCAACGGCTTATCAGATAGGAGAAACTATCGGAGGGTCGCTTGGCTTTATGGTCAATATGTTTCTCGGCTCGGGTGCTACCAATCTTGTACGTAACGGAGTGCGTAGTATTGCAAAGACAAGCTCCAAAAAGTTCGCTAAATCTATCGTCAAAGGTATAGACAAACAAATATTAAAAGACGAAGTTGTAGCAAGGGGAATAAACATTCCTGCCAATGCCACCTCAGGCGAAGTTTGGAGGGCAACAGGCAAATATTTTAAAGAACTCGGCAAAACAGCACTAAAACCAGGGCAGGCAATAATAACAACTGCGGTCAATCCACGCACCTATGCCAATGTTGCAGAAAAGAAAACACAGAAATTCGTACAAGGTGAAGATGCTACTTTCGGCGATGTTGCCGCTGCCGTTGTAGAATCTCACGTAGAAAATTGGAGTGAAGTTTATGGCGGAAAGATACTCTCTCCGTTTTTTAAATCCGTATTCAAAGGTACTCCTTTCTTTAAACAAGCAACAAAATTGGGTTCTGAGAAGTTTGGCCGTACTGCAATAGGTAAAGCCTTTAATGATTTACGGAGCAATAAATTTAATCAATTTTTAAGAAACAAAGGACACTTCGGCGACACTCTGGAAGAGTTTGAGGAAGAATATGTGGGTGGTTTGGCAACATCATTATACGGAGCGATTGCAGAAAATATACCGTTCTTAAAATCTGAATTTGCTACCGATATGAAAAGTAATTTCTCCGATATGTTTTCTTCCGATGAAACTGGAATGCTTGTCGGTAGTATCTTACCTATGGAAATTCTTTTAAAAGGAGTTCCTTTGGCAAGGTCATTCAGGCGTGAGATGAATATGATGGGATATAATGATGCCGTGTCTAATCTCCGTACTGTATTACAAAATAACGGCTATCAAAATGCAGATAATTTGATAAGTGCCGTTGAAACAGCCATCGCAACGGATAACGTTTATAAGAAAGATGCTAACGGTAATACTACTAATGATTTTACTGACGATTTTGCGGAGTTGATAGGTGCAACCGTTGAAACCTTTAACAATACAGCAGATAATAACGTACAGTCTGCATTCAACAACTACTTGAACGAAGCTAAGAATGTCGGCAAATATATATCTGACAATCTCTCATTTTTCAATCTTCTTGACGAAGATGAAAAACAGAAGTATCTTAATGATATATTAAAAGAAGTTCAACAAAAAGCAACAACAAATATTCTGTATAACAACCTCCGCAAAGCAAAGATGTACAATGTCTTCAATTCCGAAACAGGAGAATATGAAAACAGAGTACTGCAAATATATGACAAATCTTCAGGCGAAACATGGGGCATTGTTACCGATTATGACAAAGACAGCAAGACCTTTACTATAATACCTGAATACAGCAACAGTCCTGTACAGGTAACAATGGACGATTTCAAGAAAAATAACTTAGGTGTTCTGCACGAAAGGGCTGATGTTTTACTTGACGAACTATCGCAAGTTGTTGAATCTAACAGTAAAGAGGGTTCGTATATTCATACCCGTTTAGCGTTAAATGACTTTATAGAGTATGACGGACAACAGGCTTATATCACCGAGGTACAAGACAAGGACGGAACGCCTTATTTTGTCAAAGACCTTAACAAAGCACGTCAGACAGGCGGAACGGTAGGCGTTAAAACTTACAATCCGCAGACTAACACTTGGGACACGCAGATTGTCAATGTTTCCGATTTAGACGAAAGTACAGTAAACAGACGATTATTTGATGAATTTGCTGACCAAACTTACCAAACACAAAAAGACCTTATCAATCAAACACGGCAGATAACACAAGAGTTATCGCAATCACAACAACAAGCCGAACAGCAAACACAACAACCGCAAAGCGAAACAACAGATAATAACTCCGATTTGATTGACAGTAATATTATTCAGGGCAATGAATATGATAAATCCTACACTAACAATTTGAAAGCAGGAGATAAGATAACTATTCACGCTTCAGAAGATAATGATAACGACAATATTGATGAACTTGACGGCAAACAAGTCAGCGTTGTTTCTTTGCAAGAGGGTTACCGTAACGATGTAAGAAGTATAACCGTAGAAGATACAGAGGGCAATCGCTATGATTTACCTGTTATTTCCAACAACAGCGATTGGTCATTTACCTATAACGGTTCGGAAGTTCAAGAAACATCAAAAGAAAGTGCAGAAACAAATAAACCATTATCAAAAGAGCAGGCAGAAGAATTTATTTCTCAAATAGAACAGAGGGCGGAGATTGCACCCGAAATGGAATTGACACCTGAAAATTGGGAGAAAGAATTTGGAACTGACGGTATTGTAAATACTCCTGTTGGAGAAGTAAAGATGGGAGAAAACCAATACTTAAAACTTGCAAAACAAGGACGGGACGGCAAGTTAGGTATGATAAAACCTACACTTGAAACTCCTGATGTTATTATTGAAGATAAGAGCAAAGCAAAAGACGGACAAACTACAGAAAGAGAAAGTTCTTATATATTCATTAAAGCGTTTCAAAAACAGGATGGAAGCAGATTCTATTATTTTACATCCGTAACCGTAGCAAAAGATAATAGAGAAGTGGTGATTTCCAATCAAGAAAAAGGAAAAAGCAGAATATCAAATCTGCTTCAAAAAGGAAATATACTTTGGAAATACGCCGATGATATTTCTGCCACTTCAGACGTAGGACAAGGCTTATACTCTGATTCGGAAGAAAAAACGTCTGATTCCTTATCAGAGGGCACGGATGCACCTCAAAGCACTTCCGAGAGCAAAATTACTACAAAATCTTTGAATGACAAAATAAAATCTGGAGAAATTTTATCACAAAATGCAGAAGACACTCTTGTAGAGTTGTATTCTCAAATGAGTAAAGAAGATGCTCAGGAGGTTGTAAATGGTATTATCAAACAGGCAGAAGCCAAACAAAAACAACTTGCAAAGAAATCTATCAACTACGAAGATATTGATAAATTCCAAAAGCACAAACAACAAATCAAAGAAACAGAGAAGAAACTTGCTTATTGGAATGAAGTCAAATCTTTATTTACTGCTCCGCAATCTCAAGTAGAAGAAGTCCAAAACTTAAAATCCATCGGCGAAAAAGAAAAAACTTTAGGTCAGGCATATTCTATGCGGGAGTATATTTTGCGTCATTTAGTATTAGGTGGTAAGTTTATTTGGAATGATAACGAAAACGGAACAAAAGGTTTAGGCTCTCACTTAGGGTTAAGTAATTCTACTGAGGAAAGAAGAAACTATTTTGCGTTTCTTGCGGGCAAAGATAAAAAAGGCGTTTATCCTGAAGTATATGCAGAAAACTTATTAACTGATGTTAGAGAAAATATAAATCCAAATGCTGAGTTTGACGAAGTTTTCAACGAAATGATAGATTGCTTATCTTCTTTCAGTACGCCGACAGCGATGATGAACGAAGCAGTTAGATTGCATTATGAAACTGAAGATGATTTGATTCAAAACGATTTTGAAAAACAGCAACAAGAAATAAACGATAGTGCCGAAGAGCAAGAAATATCCCGTCTTACAGAGCAACAACTGAAAGAAAATGCTTTATCTCCTGAAGAATATGACAACTTACAACGGCAACGTATAGAAGAGGAACAAAGAAAAACAGATATTTCAACAAGAAATGAAGAAGTAAAACCTACATTTATTGATGTAGTAAAAGCCTTATACGAAAAAGGCAAAGAGTTTGCTTCAAATCTTTACAAACAATCATTCTTTGATGTAGCCGAAACTCCTGCATTTATGCAGAAGTTAGGACTTACAGGCGATAAATTTACTATAAGATACGGAGTAATATCACGTCATTTCGGAAAGGATACTGAGCATAATTTATCAGAGAAAGTTTGGCAACAACTACCGCAGGCAATACAAAATCCGTTTGCAATAACAAAGTATTATGAAGATGAAAAGAAAGAGAAGCAAAAAGGCTACCGTCTTTATACTTCTTTGACGTTGTCTAACGGTTCATTTGTTGTAGTGAGTGCAGAGGTAAAGAATGCAGGAAAAGATATTGAAATAAATGCCATTAATACAATATTCGGCAGAAAAAACATATCTGAAACCCACGATGAACTTATTTACAAAGCAAAAGAAATAACTCCTGAACAGGAGGCACTTCTTAACGGGAACAATCCCCGTCAATATCCATCTGTTCAAGAGTTATCCGACAGCAAAGTTACAACAAATTTAGAAACTACACAAGAAAAAAATGATATTAATTCGGATATAAAACAAAATAGTAAAGAAATAAAAGAGAAATATCCTAACACTATACCTCTAATAGCAAAGGATAATACTTATACCGTAATAGGAAATGATGCCGTTGATTTATCCGACATACTTGATATAGAATTAAAACAAACTAAAGACGGTAAATATTTTGTAAATATACCTGTTAAAGATTTTGAACATAAATATTTACCTGAAATAATTAAAAGAGGCAAACGAGTTGCCATCGCATCTTTGGAAACAAGCAAAACTGACAAAGAAAAAATAAAAAAAGGTCAAAAATATAGAGCTGATTACAAAAACGGTAACTATGTTGAATATGAAATATTAGACACTGACGGAGTTGCAGACAGTATTACAGTAAGACGTTCCGAATACGACAAGAACGGAAAACTTATTGAAACGCAAGAACAAAAGACATTCCGCAGTTATATTCAAAAGAAAATAGATGATGGAAGATATTATGAAGTAACGGAAAATAACTCTCAAAAACAAGAGGGCGTTTCAAAAAATTCTTCTTCGGAAAGAAATCAACAAAACGGCACTTCACAAAAAACTAAAAGCAATACTGTTACCGATAATGTCAATAACTATTTACAGACAATAGATAATTTGAAGCGAGATATTGTAGAAAGAGCATTGCAACACTCTACAACATTAAACCGAAACGGAGAGAATGTCAAAATGACTGTTGCTGAATATATTGACTATTGCATAAGGAACGGTATTGAAATAGAGGACAACGGAAGATTCCGTCCTGTTGTGATGGATTATTACAGATGGGCGAAAGACAACTACATTAAACAGCAAAAAGCATCTGACAGCACACAACAGGAAACAACGACAGAAGATAAGGCGTTGTTAGACGCAGTTGTGGATAAACTCAAAGAAGCCATAGGAGAAGAAAACGTTATTACTGACAACTCAGAGGCTCAAAGAATACTTGACGAGGCAAACGGAAAAGAAAGACGTATATCTGAACAGATAAAACAGATTTTTGATGATGTTATTAAAGGAAAGATAAAGGGGAAACCTGTAAAAATAGGTAATTTATCTAAAGATGGTAAAGCATATTTAGAGCAAATATCTGGATTAAAGTTTAAAGATAATTGCCGTTTTGTTTTAAATCCATCAGATTTGTTGCATATATACAATAATCATTTTGGAAATAATGAAAAAGATAAAGGTAATAATATACCTTTGACAATGCACGACATCAAAAGAATAGCAGATGTTATTTCATTTCCGACAGAGATTATTGCAGGACAAAACGAGCAAGGGAAAAATATGTTTTATTTCCTTATGGAAAGTTCTAACGGAACATATAATCTGTTAGAAGTTTATGCAGATAGAAACGGAAATTTAACAGCAAAGACATTCTATAAAACAAAAAAGAGCGTTTCCCAACGTGCAATAAATTTAAGAAACTCCCTACACTCTACGTCCTCAACGGATGGGGCAACTCTTTCAAATGCAAAGATACCACAAATTTTTGACCTACCAAACAAAAATACTGCAAAACAAAAGAAAATAAACGACGGTTTAGATTTACGGAATGCTATCAAAGATATAACGGAAGCAAAAGGATATGGGACAAATTCAGCGTATGTAAGAGGAACGTCAAAAAACGGTACAACTTACGAGATAAGAGTAGGAAATCATATTGCGAACTTTGAGAATTTTGACAGAAATAATGAAGAATTACCGCAAAAGATAGTTTCTATTGTTCTACTTGATGAAAAGTTTGATAGAAAGAATGCCCGTTTTCAATCTTCCGAAGAAATCAATAGAGAGTTAGACAGTCAAAATATTGATTGCGAATTTGAGCAGGTAATAATAGATGATATTGAGAATAAGACACAAGAGGAGTTACAACAAATATTAGATAATATCTCTTTTTCAACAAAAGTATTGAAAGAGCGTGGTCGTCTGATGTTTGAGGATGATAGCAATATAAGATTTCATAAAGTATATCACGGCAGCGGTGCTGAATTTGATACTTTTGACCATTCGCACATGGGCGAGGGAGAGGGTGCTCAGGTTTTCGGCTGGGGAAGTTATGTAACGGAAGTTGAGGAGATAGGCAGGACATATGCAGAGCAAGCCACACCTATTGTTCGTTACAATGGCAGTACGGCGGACACTTATAAAAATTATAAAGACAGGTCCGTAACCGAAGATGCTGCAATTAGAGTGATGGATAATTTCCAAAGGAGCGATTACGATATTGAGCAAGCCATTAGTTTATCTATTGAAGAATTGGAGAGTTACGGTGGCGATGAGTATTCAGAGGAATTGGATGCACTACAACAGATGAGTGCTGATGATTTTGATGTGGAGATACCTGACCACAATCTTTACACCGTTGAGATACCTGATGACAATGGAAAGAATTATTTATTTTGGGAGCAGGATTATGATGAAAATGAAATATCTTCACTTGTTAAACAACTCTCAAAGTATGACAGCAATGATTTTGACTTTGACTATTTGTCTGAAAAAATAGAAGACTATTTAGACGAATACAATATGACGGGAGAAGGTCTTTATAAATTAATAAAAAGATACGGTTTTAATAACAATGCCCAAAAAACAAGTGAACTTTTAAACAAATTAGGACTTGTTGGTATATCTTATCCTACAAATACCTTACACGGCGGTAATACTGACGGAACAAGAAATTATGTTATCTTCAACGAAAAGGATTTGAAGATAACAGACCACGTCAAATTCTTTAAGACAAAAGATGGACAGGCTTACGGATTTACAGCAAACGGAAAGATATATATTGACACCTCTATTGCAAAAGCAGACACTCCAATACACGAATATACTCACTTGTGGGCAGAGGCATTGAAACAAAACAACCCTGAGGAGTGGAAGAATATCGTTGATTTGATGAAAAAGGAGAAAATCCTTTGGGACAAAATCAAACAAGACTACCCTGAACTGACTACTGATGATGAGTTAGCCGATGAAGTGTTGGCACACTATTCGGGCGAAAACGGCAAAAAACGTTTGGAAGAAGAGGTAAAGAATATCAAAGCAAACAACAAACAGAGTATCTTTGACAAAGCCAAGATGGTTAATGCCGTCAATAACGTTAAGAAAGCGTTAGAAAGATTTTGGAAAGGTGTAGCAAGTTTCTTTAATGTACATTTTACTTCTGCACAGGATTTGGCAGATACAATACTGTCAGACTTTTTAAACGGAGTAAATCCTAATGAAAATATCAAAGAAAAGACGGACGGTAAAGTTAAGACTGATAAGGAGAATAACGATATACGATACAATAAAGCCAAACCTACGGACAATAAAGAATTTATTGATGACAACTCTACAACAAAAGATTTTGACGAAAGGTTGATGGACACCTTGACCTTGAACTTTGACAAAGAGGACGGAGATTATCAACAGTACAACCGCACAACTACAAAGGTAGCCAATTGGTTGGAAGAAAAGGTTAAACCTTTGCGTGCAGTTGATAAAGGACACGATTCATTTGCGGGAGTAAGACTTTTGGAACAACGAGTAAGATTAGCCAAATTCAAAAAGTCAAAGAGTTTTAAAGAAACGCACGAAAGTCCTTACAAAGCACTGAATAAAGCGATAACGTCTGCATACGGTATAAAAACTGCCGTACGTAATATATTTATTGCTAAAAACTACAGAGCAATAGATAATGTTGTCGGCAAGACTATAACTATCAAAGGAAAGAAAGTTGATATAACAAGAAAACACGTGGCCGAATATCAAGTTATCAAAGCAATGGCAGACCGTACCGCCAAGATTATAGAGGACAGATACCAAAGATTTACGGAGTTATCCGCTAAATCCAAACTAACGAAAAAAGAGCAGAAAGAACTTGATAATATTCTGTCAGATATGGGTAAAAATTTCGGACAGGATTTCAAAGCCATATATGACAAAATATCCAATGCAGAAGTCGTGGAACGTTTTGAGCAAATGAAACATAAATTCAAATCCGATACAACCAAGGGTATCTCTGCTGTAATGGAAGTGCAACTTATGGACGCAATCAAAATGCGTATGGCTGCCGAGATATACCGTGATGATTTTGTTTATAACACAGAAAGGAACGGCGGATTTATCAAAGGTATGTTAAGCGGAGAGCAAGACTTGTTCAAAACGGAATTATACAACTTATTCTTTAAAGAAAAAGAACCTAAAGGTACAACACACACTCCGCAAGAAGTTATCAATGAAATAGAATCTTATGATTTAGATTTTGATTCTATAAACAAGACTACAAATAAACTTATAGAATTTATCAACAAGTTTTCTTTGTCTTCCAAAATGATAGACACTGAAGAATATAATTACAGACAATTAAACGGTGATTATTGGGTGCCTCTGCGTGGTTGGGACGGTGAGATGTATTCTGTTTATGGACAGGCAAGCGGAACACAGAAAACAAATATCCGTGCAAACGGAAGAAAGACGGTTGCTTCCGACCCTATGCCTTATATTTATGCTATGGTAGAATCAACGGTTGATGACGGAGTTTATTCTTCTGCTAAAAGAGTTTTGAAAGATTATTTAATGCGTAATGCCGACATTTTGAAAGAAAACGATGAAACTGTTACTTATATGTACCGCTTTTATCCTAACGAAAATGGCAGGAAAGCAATGAATTCTAAACGTGGTAACATAACCTTTATTGAGGACGGAGAAACAGGATTTGTTTTAACAGACAAGAAACCTCGTGCAAGTTGGATAGATAACGAAAAAAGTATAATACACGGCAACACAAGTGAGATAACGGACGCAGAGGGCAATAAATACGAACATACCGAAACGGGAAAGGTTGAAGTTGTTGCAGTCAATGAAGATTTTAACAAACTGAATAACGGATTAGTTTTTAAAGTGTTCGGTGATGATAAAAAATATGAAAGATTGCATAACGAAACACTGCAACCTTATATATGGACTTTCCGTGATACTGACGGCACAATATTTAGAATAGCCTTACCTGATAAAAGTTTAGTTAAGACATTGAACACTCCGAAGATAAGGTTTAATGAAGCGTTTGCCAATCCGTTATTAAGAGATGTCGCAATGAATGTTAAGAACCTACAATCTAAAATGGTAACGTCTTATTCATTGAAGTTTGCAATAAACAATATATTCAAAGACTTACCTATGGCTATGGCAAAAGAAGTGTCTAATACAAACGGATATGTAGGACATTTATTTTCAGAATTTAAGAATATAGGCAGAGTAGCGCAATATATATTCAATCCAAGAGGTATTGACATTAATAAGATGAGTACAAAGGATAAGGAAGTTTATTTATCTTGGCTTGAATGGCAGACGTTGGGCGGTATGTCAGGAGTATCATCTTTTTATAACAAAGATGTTGATAATGTAATGAAACGTCTTGAAGCCGATATGGATAGGACAAAGTGGTCAAAAGCAAAAAAGGTTGTCGGATTAAAATACGTTTCTGATTGTGCGGAACTGGGAGAAAATCTTATCCGTTTTGCCTCATACAGAGCATTTATTAAGAGCGGACTGAATAAGAATGAGGCGGCTTACCAATCCAAAGAGGTTACACTTAATTATTCACGGCAAGGTAAGGTTTCTCAAAAAATGAATTTGTTCTATACTTTCTATTCCGCAACGATGAACGCTTGTTATAAATTAGCAAGACTTCTTATCAATAATCCGAAAGGATATTTCAAATTCTTTACTTATTTTGCTTTAGTAGGAGTAGGAAAGGCTATTATCTCACACTCCTCGGGAGATGATGACAAAGATAAATCCAAATATACATCACCTTACAAACAACTACGTCATTTATATGTACCTTTCTCTGATGGATTTTATATACCGTTCCCTCACGAAGCGGCACTGCCTTTTGCATTAGGACAAGATTTAACAAAATGCTTATTTTTTGACGAGATAAACGGAAGTAAAGTTTTGTATGATATGACGCAAATTCTACCTGAACATCTGCCACAACCTTATGACGCTCTTCTTAAAGATATGTTTAAATACAATCAAACAACAGGTAATATGGAGATTTCTGTCTTATCAAAAGATTACAGAAACAGAACGGTCAGCACCTTGTCTCCGTCAGCTATTACTCCGTTAGTTGATGATCTTGTACTAAATGAGGATTTTATGGGAGGTAACATCATTTACGATAATTGGAACGGGCAAGAGAAAACAAGGGCAGGACGTTCTCCTTCATATGATAACACTTATATTGCATCTGAATTATTAGCAGAAGGTTATAACAAGATATTGAATTGGGATTTAATGGGTAAAAATAAAATAGATTATTTAGATGCAATATCGGACAAAAAGGGCAATATTGTAAGTGATAGCGGAAAGTTAAACAAATTGCGTACTTTAGCACCTGAAGATATCCAATATATTGCACAACAATACGTACCATACTTTACAGGGGTTGTTGGCAAGGCTGTAGATGTAGGCAATATGGTGATAAAAAAGGCTTTCGGTGATGATGCAGGATATAAAGGCAGGGACGGACAAGGACAGACCTTACAACAAGCAAAAGAAGAAACAAGAAAAGACAGTAAAGTAAAAGTTCCTCTTTACGATGACCCTATTATCACTCGTGCTTATTCAACTATCAATAAGGAAGTAAAACGTTTGGAAACAAAGTATAAGGATATTAAAGAAAAAGATTTAAGCGAGGTTTCCAAACAGGCTCTTGAAAAGAATAGTGAATATCAGGCTTATAAGACAATTAAACGTAAGTCTAAGAAGATTAGAAACGAGGCTAAAAAAATAGATACAGAAATAGAGAATCTGCAAAAATCCGATATGCCAGATAAAAAGCAAAAAGTTCTTGAACTACAACACAAGAAAAATCATCTTTGGGACAATTGGATTAATGACAACGATTTAAAAGCCCTGAAATTATTACCTAAGTAGCATTTTTAACGGCAGAGAATAATCCCTGCCGTTTTTTCATATTTCCAAATTTCTAACAACTGCTTTCTTAATATCATCTTCTATCTCAAAATATCTTGCAAAAGCCTTGCTATTCGCAGTATGCCCACTCATAGAAGATATAACTTGTGGCGCTACTCCATTATTAATCAAAATACTGATAAACGTTTTTCTTGCAATATGGGAAGTCAGCACTTCTTTTAATTCTTTTATCTCGGGCAATCCTTTTGTATTAAAAACAGTAACCTTTCTGTCCAATCCTGCTTTATATGCTATTTGAGTAATTGCTCTATTATAATAATCCATACTACAATCTAACGGTAAAGGCTTTTCTTCATCCTTGTATTTCTCTAATATTTCTATTGCTATACTATTTAAAGGCACTCGTAATGTCTTTTGATTACTCTCTATTGTTTTCTTCGGTATATACGACAAAACTCCATCTTGAATATTATCTCTTGTCAATGACCACAAATCCTCTCTTCTGCAACCAACCATACATTGAAAAACAAAAATATCCCTTGCTTTCTCTAAATAGACATTTGCAGACAAATCTAATGAATATATTTTTTTTACTTCTTCGGGTAATAAGAATATTGGCGTTGCATACCTATCTGTCGGTATTGTGAAAGTATTGAATGGATTTTTCTCAGTATATCCGCTTTTTATAGCCCATAGCCAAAAAGTACGGAACTTCTTTATTCTACCATTAGCCGTATTTATATGTCTTTCTGTTTTCCATTGCCTGCACTCCAACCTTGTGTAAAAATCTTGCATTGCAGGATTAGATATATATTGGTATTCATTAATTATAAAATAATAATACTCTTGTATTATTATATCATTAATACTATTAAACGATAACACAAACCGCCTGTCTTTAAATGTTTGCATATATTTTTCAAAACGGACAAGATTATCTTTGCACTGTATTAAGGCTCTTTGTCCTAAAAAAGAAAGATTGCTTTTTGCTTGCAGAAATTTATCCCAAACAGCAAAAAAATCACTTTTTGCATAACGTTCAGGATATATCTGTCTTTCTACACAACGAACGAAATTATCCGATATTATACTGTCTGCACTATGTTTCAAATCATCGTATGCTTTTTCGCAGACACGTTTTAACTCTTGTATCTTTCTTATCAATTCTGTTTTCTCTGTTGAGTTAATAGAGATACGGGATTTCACATTCTGTTGTTTCTCGTCCCAATACTCAGGTTTGATAAGAATATCTGAAGTATAATACAAATCAATCATCCGCCCATCACGGACACGCACACGCACATTTACACGGTCTTTTTTAGAAGCACCCAAATAAAGTTTTATTGTTGCCATAATTGTACATAATTTGATTTTGCAAAGATATAAAACTTTTCGAATTTACGCCCCACCACCACACCACAAGTTTGATAAATTATGTACAAATTTGGATAAATCAAAATCGTTAAATTCTTAAAAATAGTACAATTATATTCAAATATGATTAAACAAAATTAGATTTTGTAGCCCCTGGGGGAATCGAACCCTCATTTAAAGTTTAGGAAACTTCCGTTCTATCCGTTGAACTAAGAGGCCGCCTTTAGAATTTCAGTTATTACTGTTTATTTTAATGTTCTCTTAACTTCAATTTCTTCATAACCCTCAATGATGTCGCCGACTTTGATATCATTAAAGTTTTCTATGTTCAGACCACAATCCTGTCCGCTTACAACTTCCTTGACTTCGTCTTTGAAACGTTTAAGTGATGCCAAGTTGCCGGCATATACCACGATACCGTCCCTAATTACACGCACCTTAGTATTTTTATTGATTTTACCGTCCAAACACATACATCCAGCAATCGTACCTACCTTGGAAATCTTGAATGTTTCCTTGATTTCCAAGTTTGCAACAACTTTCTCTTTTATTTCAGGCGAAAGCATACCCTCAATAGCATCTTTCAATTCATTGATTGCGTCATAGATAATAGAATATAGACGTATATCTATCTCTTCCTGCTCTGCCAATCTTCTTGCTGCCACTGAAGGACGTACTTGGAAGCCTATGATGATAGCGTTTGACGCCGTAGCAAGCAAAACATCCGATTCGGTAATCTGTCCTACTGATTTGTGAATTACATTTACCTGAACTTCCGGAGTAGATAACTTCAATAAAGAATCTGCTAACGCTTCCACCGAACCATCTACGTCCGCCTTGATGATAAGGTCTAATTGTTTGAAATCTCCTATCGCAATACGTCTGCCGATTTCGTCCAAGGTAATATGTTTCTGAGTTCTCAAGCCCTGTTCTCTTTGCAACTGCAAACGTTTATTCGCCAAGTCTTTTCCTTCTTTCTCATTAGGAACGACATTAAAGGTATCACCTGCCTGAGGTGCGCCGTTAAGACCCAAAAGTAAAACAGGAGCAGACGGACCTGCCGATTTCATAAGTTGGTTTCTTTCGTTGTACATCGCTTTAACCCTTCCGAATGTAGCGCCTGCCAATACGAAATCACCTTGATTGATTGTACCGTCCTGAACTAATATTTTAGCAACGTAACCACGACCTTTGTCCAAAGAAGATTCTATTACGGTACCTTTAGCCCGCTTATTAGGATTGCCTTTCAAATCCAACATCTCAGCTTCCAACAATACTTTCTCCAAAAGTAAATCTACGTTAGTACCTTGTTTTGCACTTATTTCCTGAGATTGAATCTTACCGCCCCAATCTTCCACAAGTAAATTCATATTAGCCAATTCACCTTTTATTCTTTCAGGGTCGGCACCAGGTTTATCTATCTTGTTAAGCGCAAATATAATCGGAACACCCGCAGCTTGCGCATGGTTGATTGCTTCAATCGTTTGAGGCATTATTTTGTCATCACAGGCAACGACAATTATCGCAATATCCGTCATTTTCGCACCTCTTGCACGCATAGCGGTGAATGCTTCGTGTCCCGGTGTATCAAGGAATGTTATTTTTCTGCCGTCGGAAAGCGTAACCTCATATGCACCGATATGTTGTGTAATACCGCCCGCTTCACCTGCGATAACATTGGTTTTTCTTATGTAGTCTAGTAAAGAAGTCTTACCGTGATCCACATGGCCCATTACAGTTACGATAGGAGAACGTGGTTGCAAATCTTCTTCTCTGTCTTCTTCCTCTTCAGTTTCCAACGCATTGACAACTTCGGCGGAAACAAACTCTATTTTATAACCGAACTCGTCGGCAATCAACTGTAACGCTTCGGCATCCAAACGTTGATTAATAGAAACAAACATTCCCAATTGCATACAGGAAGCAATAATTTTGGTAACGGGAACATTCATCATCGTAGCCAACTCATTAGCCGTTACAAATTCCGTTACCTTAAGGACATTTTTCTGTTCCTGCGCTTCCAAAAGTTCCATCTGATGATGTTCTGCAACCTCCTGTCTTTTCTCTCTTCTGTGCTTGGATGTTTTACTTTTGCCCAACGGCGAAAGTCTGGCAAGAGTCTCTTTGATTTGCTTTTCTATCTCGGTGTTGTCAATTTCAACACGTTTTCTCTTGTCCTTCTTCCTGTCTTTCTTTTTATCCTTCTTTACATCCTTATCCTGCGGGATATTTTTGCCTTCTTTATTAACGGCAGTACCAACAGCGGTTTTAATACGCTTACGTTTCTTTTTGTTAGCCTGTTTATCCTTACCGTCTTTGCTTTCAACAGAGGCATCTTTCTTTTTATCCATATGTTCAAATTGGGAAAGATCTACCTTTTCGCCCGTAAGTTTCGGACCGGTAAGTTTTACGTATGTAGTTTGAATAAAATTATCTTGCTTTTCCTGCGGTTTTGCTTCAGATTGTTTAACATCCGCAGGCTGTATTTCTTTTTCAGTTTTAGTTTCTTTCTCCTTAACTTCCTGTTTGATATTAACCTCTTCCTGTTTGTCAGCAGTTTTATCTGTTTTCTGTAAATCCGCTTTCTCTTTTTTCTTATCCTGTTTCTTGTCTTTGCGGCTGTCTTTCTTTTCTTTCTTCTTGTCCTGTGCTGACGGTTTTTCATCCTTCTTTTCTTTGGATTTCTTGTCCGGTTTAGTCTTTGTGTTCAACGAAGAAAGGTCTATTTTGCCCAATATATTGATTTGTTGCTCGCCGACTTTGATAGATTTCGGCTCATTATCCTCTTCAATGACGGGCTTAACTGCAACAGTCTCCTCTTTTTCGGGTTCGGAGGTTTCCTTTGTTTCTTTTTTCTTAGCCTTGGAGTTTTTAAAGTCAAGGGTTGAAGATTTTACTATTATATCTTCGGAAGCAGAGGTGCTTTTCGAACTTTCAGTCTTAACCTCTTTGAAATCTTCTTTTGCAACTACATCCTTCGGTTCATTCTTCTTGGAGATAGATATTTGCAAATTGTCCGCAATATCTTTCTTTTGCTTCTCACTTTGAAACTCTGCCGATAAAAGTCCATAGGATTCTTCGTCCAGTTTTGCATTCGGGCTGTTTTCAACCTTCTTTCCTTTCTTTGTAAGGAACTCAACAATCGTTGTTATGCCGACATTAAACTCTTTAGCGGCCTTCTGTAATCTTATAGACTTATTTCCTTCTGGCATTATAGTTACATTTGATTTGGTTAATACTAAATTAATTGCTTGGATAACTTACTTACTGAATATCCCCGTCTTCTTCATTACTATATTCGTCTTCAAACTCGGCTCTGAGAACTTCTATTATGTGGTCAATAGTTTCCGTCTCCAAATCCGTACGTACTTCCAAGTCTTCCTTACTAATGGACAGAACATCTTTTGCCGTGTCGCAGCCGATACCTTTAAGCGTGTCAATAATCCACTGATCTATTTCGTCAGCGAAATCCTGCAAATCAACGTCATCTTCATACTTCATATCGGTATCTCTATACACGTCAATATCATATCCTGTCAATTTGCTGGCAAGTTTAATATTGTACCCCCCCTTGCCTATCGCCAAAGAAACCTGGTCTGCCTTCATAAATACGTCCGCTTTCTTGGTTTCCTCATTTACATTGACAGAGATAACTTTTGCAGGAGCCAACGCACGC
This sequence comes from Bacteroidales bacterium, assembly GCA_017480245.1. Classification (GTDB taxonomy): domain Bacteria; phylum Bacteroidota; class Bacteroidia; order Bacteroidales; family P3; genus Scybalousia_A. The sequence continues at coordinate 25,616 of JAFVBA010000013.1, forward strand.
GAAATATACAAATCGGCATTCGGAGTATATGCTATGACATCAATGTTTTCATTCTTCAACTCCCGTACAATACCGTGGATTCTTGAACCCTTCATACCAACACATGCACCGACCGGATCTATGCGATCATCATAACTCTCAACGGAAAGTTTTGCTCTCTCTCCCGGCTGTCGTACTGCATTCTTGATGGTGATAAGTCCGTCGTAAATCTCAGGAACTTCCTGTTCGAACAAACGTTCAAGAAATATAGGGGAAATACGTGATATGATGATGTTCGGAATACCGTTTCTCATATCTACCTTTAACACTACGGCTTTTACAGTATCCCCTTTATGGAAGAAATCCGACGGTATCTGCTCAGTTCTCGGCAATATAAGTTCAATACCATCTTCGTCCTTAGCCAACAGTTCTTTCTTCCAAACCTGATATACCTCGGCGATAACAATCTGTCCCACCTTTTCCTTATACTTCGTATAAACGCTCGCACGTTCATACTCCTGAATCTTTCCTATCAAGTTCTGACGGATTGCAAGAATGTCCCTTCGGCCGAAATCGCTTATCTGTATCTCTTCGGCGAACTCGTCTCCGGCTTCAAAGTCAGGCTCTACCTTAACGGCATCAGACAACGAAATCTCAGATACCGGATCTTTGAAATCCTCGTCTTTCACTATGGTACGGGATCTCCATATCTCCAAATCTCCCTTATCCGGATTGACAATGATATCACAGTTCTTGTCCGTGCCGAATTTCTTTGTCAAAAGACCGCGTAACACGTCTTCAAGAATTCTCATCAACGTCTCCGTATCTATACCTTTCAGTTCCTTAAACTCCGAAAATGAATCAACTAAACTAATCTTTTCCATCAAAATTCTATGTCTTGTACTTTTAAGTCTTATCTGCTTTAAAAGTTAATTAATACTCTTGTCTTTAAAACGTTGTCAATAGGAATGTGAATGCTGTCAGCCGTTTCTTTTTTGCCGCTCAAAACGATTTCACCGCTTCCGATACTCTGCAAAATGCCGACAGTTTTGCCGCCGTCCTTAAGAACCACCTCAACATTTTCTCCCACATTCTTCTTATATTGTCTTTCCAATGTAAAATATTCTCCCAATCCGAAAGAAGTTACCGTCAATTCGTAATCCTCTTTATCTCTGTCCATCTTACCCGTTACATAACGCGAAACCTCTATACACTTCTCCACCGCAACACCTTCGTCGCCGTCCAAAATCACCGTAATGACGTTACTTTTAGTTACCTTTACGCCGACAAGAAATACCCCGCCGCCGTTCAGACATTCATTGACAATATTTTCTACTGACTTTTTATCTATCATACCAATCTTGCTATGAAAGAAGGGGAACCTTAACCGTCCCCCTTCCATTTCCGAGTGCAAAAGTAGTACATTATTTTGAATTGACAAAACATTTTACGGATTTTTTTTGAACATACAGTGATTTTTGCTCTTTTTTCCCGCAAAGCAGTCCTTACAATGCGCAAAAAATTCCTGACAAATTGCCGTTAAATGCAGTCAATTTCCGATTATTTGCTGCCAATTTGGAAACAAATGCCGATAGGAAAGAATTATTTGCCGACAAATTAAATCAAAAGACCTGGTTTTTCGCTTCAAATAACCTGGTTTTTCAAAGTCAATAACCTGGTCTTTTGCATCAAATAACCAGGTCTTTTGATTTAAATTGGCGGCATTTGATTCGTTTTGTGCGGCATTGGGTTCTGAAATTGCGGCAGTTATGTCGGTTTCTGCACCTTTTGTTTTATAAGATTGCAATACTGAATTTCTTAATTACAAGTTTTCTCCCCTCGCCGTTAAGTAATTTTTACGGGAAGATACGTTTTCTTAATTAAAGATTAAGGATTCTTCAACGGAAGGTAAGTTTGCTTAATAAAATGGTAAAAAATCTCAAGGAGAAGGTAAAGGTGTTTGATAAATATGTAAAGATTTTTATCGGATTGTAAGGACGGTAAAAAGAAATATTAAAAATTTTTGTTAATTTTGCGGTTTCAATTTAAATAAGCAGTGTTATGAATTTTAAATCATCAATATTTATTGCCTTGACGTTGGCATTTGTGTATATTAATAATGTATGTGCCCAGAAAATTGCGGTGGTTCCGCAGCCAAGTAATGTTCTGATTAAAGAAAATGCACGGGATTTTGTCTTCAGTGCGGAAAAAACCAAGATATTTGCACCTAAAGATTGCAAAACGGCACAGATTCTCGCCGAAAGCCTACAATATTTTTATCCCGAAAGAGAAGGCGTTATGCCAAAAGATGACAATATGCGGCAGAATATGGATAACAGTATTATTTTCGTAACTACTGCGATGCGGAACTTAGGCACCGAAGGCTATGTTATCGACGTTAATGACCGAAGAATCACCATTGAAGCCAACGATGAAACGGGATTTTTCTATGCGCTTCAGACGTTATGGCAACTTATCGGAACTGATTTCTATTTAGACAGGTACAACGGGAATTTTACCGCCGTTAAAGGTTATCAAAGAAGCATTGCTCCGTGCAGGATAGAGGATTATCCGCGTTTTGCTTACAGAGGAAAACATTTGGACTGCGCCCGCCATTTCTTTGACGCCTCTTATATCAAAAAGTATATAGATTTGTTGGCATTTCATAAGATTAACGTATTCCATTGGCACCTTACCGATGACCAAGGGTGGCGTTTGGAGATAAAGAAGTACCCCAAATTGCAGGAAGTAGCGGCCTACCGTAACGGAACGTTAATCGGACATTACTCCGACCGCCCCGAAAGCGAACATATCTACGACACAATCCGCTACGGAGGGTATTACACTCAGCAAGAAGTGAAAGAAATAGTAAAATATGCGGCAGAGAGGCATATAACCATTATTCCTGAGATTGAGTTGCCAGGACACAGTATGGCGGCGATAGCGGCTTATCCCGAGTTGTCATGCCGCGGCGAGCAGATAGAAGTTTGCAAGACTTGGGGCGTACTGGACGATGTCTTCTGTCCGAAAGAAAAGACGTTCAAGTTTATATTTGACGTGCTGGACGAAGTTATGGATTTGTTCCCGTCAGAGTATATTCACATAGGGGGAGATGAGTGTCCTACGGTGAGATGGCAAGAGTGCAAGAATTGTCAGAAACTTATGAAAGAGAAAGGTTTTACTTCCGAAAATCAAATACAGGGTTACTTCACCACACGTGTTGAGGACTATTTGAATGCACACGGCAGGAAGATTATAGGTTGGGACGAGATATTGGAAAAGGGAGTGCGTCCGAGTGCTACCATTCTTTCCTGGCAGGGAGAACAGGGCGGCATAAATGCAGCAAAACAGGGCAACGACGCTATTATGGCGGCAAGTGCGTATCTATATTTTAACTTCTATCAAGGAGTTGCTTCCACCGAGCCGCTTAGTTTCGGCGGATTCACTCCTCTGAAGAAGACATATCTGTTTGAACCCGTTGCAAAGGAACTTTCTTCTGACGAAGCGTTACATATAATAGGTATGCAGGCATGTACCTGGACTGAATATATAGACAATACGGATTTGTTGGAATATAATGATTTGCCGCGTATGTCAGCCCTTAGCGAAAGAGCATGGAGTAAGAAAGAGATTAATGATTACGAGGGCTTCGTGAAACGTCTGGACAACGTATTGAAAATATATGAAGACGCAGGGTTTAATTATTCCAAATCACACTATGCAGTTTTGGCTCAGAGTTCAAGTACTGAGGGCAAAATACAAATCTCTCTTTCCTCTGCATTACAGGACGGAAAAATCTATTACACAATAAACGGCGGCGTGCCTACGGAAAACAGTACCGAATACACACGTCCTTTTACCATAAACAGTGATGCCGTTATTCAGGCGGCGGCATATAAGAACCACAAGTTATATTCTCCGCTTTTCAAGGCAGAATATCATATCAATAAGGCTACGGGAAAACCTTACGAGATGAGCGATGTTAATCCTCAGTACAACGCAGGCGGCGGTTTTGCATTGACTGACGGCATAAGAGGCAACAAAAAATCCTATGACTCATGGGTCGGAACCTATGGTAAGGACTTTTGTCCCGTTTTGGATATGGGAAAATCCACCGATATAAGCTCCGTAAGTATTAACTTCTTGGACGAAGAGGGTAGTTGGATATTTTTGCCTAAGGAAGTGAAGTTCTACGTTTCCGAAGATAAGGTCAATTGGAAAGAATTGGCGGGCGTAATCAAACAAGACGTGGAAGGAAATCCTAAAGTAGTGAATTACTCTGTGTATTGTCAGCAAAAAGCACGCTATGTCAAAGTATTGGGCATAACAATTGGAAACTGCCCTGAAGGACATTCGGGAGCAGGTTATCCTTCACACATGTTCGGCGACGAAATTGAGGTCAGATAATTTCTCTTCGGCGGCAATGGTTTTGAAAATGTAAAGGTACGAATAACCGAAGGTAAGATAATAACGGTGAATACATAAAACGGGTGCTTATGAATATAAAAGTAAAGAGAATATTGGTAAGAATTTTTGACAAATCTATAAAAACGGGTTGGTTTTTCAGACTTATGGTTGTTTTGTCGGCACTGTACGGATTGTTTTTTACGCTGTTTAACGGCGGGGTGTTATTCCTGCGCAATTATCTGACGGAATATCTTTCCCAAACATCTGTTCCCGATACTCTGTTCTTTTATAAGGAGAATCTGCTGTTCTTTGTTACTGCCAACAGGGTAATGTATCTTATCTGTTTTGCGGCAGGAATTTTCATACTGTATGGTTGCCATCTTCTGTTCAGAGGATATAAATGGGGATTGTTTTTTTATACCGTTGCAAAGATATTTCAAGTTATCACGCCGGTAGTTTTTCTCGGCTGGAGGGCATTTGCTGTCGGTGATGTGATGATAATTCTTTTTTTCTTGGTATTTTACTATTACTATTCCTTTACTCACAATATAGAAAAGGCACTTCGCAAGTACAACCAAATTAAACCGCAAGACGAAAACTAATGGCTGCTTTATATTTATTCCCTACTTTATTAGCCGATATTCAATGGCAGGAATGCATACCCGTAAAGAATGCAGAGAAGATTCTTTGCTGCGAATGTTTTATCGTAGAAGAATTACGGACTGCACGCAGGTTTCTTCGCAAAATAGGTTACAACAAATCCTTTGACCAAGTAACCTTCTTTGTCCTCAATGAGCATACAACCGATATTGAGATGACGAACTATTTGTATCCTATCAACGAAGGCAAAGATATATTCCTTATGTCCGAAGCAGGACTACCCTGCGTAGCTGACCCTGGGAGCAAAATAGTAAAGAAAGCCCATTCATTAGATATTGAAGTAATCCCTTTAACAGGTCCGTCTTCTATATATATGTCATTGATGGCAAGTGGTTTCAACGGACAGAACTTTGCTTTCTTAGGATATCTTCCCGTTAAGGATAATGACAGGGAAAAGAAACTAAGACAAATTGAAGACAGATGTTATAAGGAAAATCAAACTCAAATATTTATTGAAGCGCCGTACCGTAATGATAGAATGTTTCAAACGATGATGAAAGTTTTAAATGATAATACATTACTGTGTATTGCAACCGATATTACATCTGAGCAGCAGAATATAAAAACTCATTGCGTTGCCCAATGGAAAAAGAAAAAAGACTTCACTATCGGCAAACGCAATACAATATTTTTATTATATAAGTAAGTAAAAGACAATTATAAGATACTATTATGAGACCGCTGGCGGAAATATTGAGACCTCAAACCCTTGATGAGTATATAGGACAGAAACATTTGGTAAATAAGGGCGCTATATTGCGTAATGCTATTGACAAAGGCGTTATTCCTTCCATGATTTTGTGGGGTCCTCCCGGCGTTGGCAAAACTACGCTGGCTAATATCATAGCCAATACTCTTTTGATGCCGTTTTATTCTCTCAGTGCCATAAATTCGGGCGTTAAAGATGTAAGAGACGTTGTCGATAGGGCAAAACAGCACGGCGGTAACTGCATTCTGTTTATTGATGAGATACATCGTTTCAGTAAATCGCAACAAGATTCTCTTTTGGGAGCAGTTGAAAAAGGTATAGTTACTCTTATCGGCGCCACAACCGAAAATCCGTCTTTTGAAGTCATATCTCCTTTACTTTCAAGGTGTCAAGTTTATGTTCTTAAGTCGTTGGAAAAAGATGATTTGGCTATTCTTATTGACAAAGCCAAGACTTACATTGAGAAAACCGAGAAACGCAATATCAATATCAAAGAGACGGAGGCTTTAATGCGGATTTCAGGAGGCGATGCCCGCAAGTTACTCAATGCAATTGAGGTTGTATGTTCGCAAATGGGCGGAGATATTGAGATAACTAATGATTTGGTCGGACATATTATTCAACAGAATTTGTCAATGTATGACAAAAAAGGCGAAAATCATTACGATATTATCTCGGCATTTATAAAGAGTTTGCGAGGTTCTGACCCCAATGCAGCGGTATATTGGTTGGCAAGAATGATTGACAGCGGCGAAGACCCGTTATTTATTGCCCGAAGAATGCTTATCCTTGCCAGTGAAGATATTGGCAACGCCAATCCGAACGCACTGCTATTGGCTAATGCATGTTTTGATGCCGTCAATAAAATCGGCTATCCTGAGTGCCGAATTATTCTTTCCCAAACAGCGATATACCTTGCCACTTCCAAGAAATCAAATGCCAGTTACATGGCTATTGATACTGCGCTGGCGGAAGTTAAAAACAGCGGAGATTTGCCCGTACCTTTGCATATAAGAAACGCACCGACCAAACTTATGAAGCAATTAGGTTACGGCGACAACTACAAATATGCCCACGATTACGAAGGAAACTTCGTTCAACAGCAGTTTCTTCCCGACCGGTTGCAAGGAAAAATTTTCTATGACCCGTCAGATAACCGCAAAGAGAATGAAATCCGCAACGATTTGCGCCAAAAATGGAGCGGAATATACGATTATTAAAATAAATTAGTACCCCCCCGCACAGGCAATTTGGATTTATTAACTACCTATGTTCCAGTATTAAAATAAAGTGCCGAATCACGAGATTCTTTTCAAAAAAGAGTAAAATGTTTTCAGAAAAGAATTTACTGATTCGGCACTTTATTTTGATTAAATTTTATTGCCTACGCGAGTTGCACCGGGTTATTTTTAGAAATACTTAAGTGTTTATTGCTAAATAATGAATGGTAGGTATTATATAACAGTTTTGTTTTGTCAGTTTATAAAATTAATGTACTTTTGCAGGACGAATTCTAATTGAGAGTAATTTTTGATATACTAATATATAATAAGGAAATAAAGATGTCAGCAGTTACAGAGACAAATGCGAAAAAGGTTACCGTCCATACGCTTGAGAATATGGCACACAGAGGAGAGAAAATCTCAATGCTAACAGCCTATGATTTCTCTATGGCAAAGCTTGTGGATGCTTCAAATATAGATGTAATTTTAGTCGGAGACAGTGCGGCGAATGTTATGGCTGGTTACGAAACAACGCTGCCTATTACTTTGGAAGAGATGATTTACCACGCAAGAAGCGTTGTCCGTGCCGTTAATCGTGCATTGGTTGTTGTGGATATGCCTTTCGGAACATATCAAGGCAACAGCAAAATGGCGTTACAGAGTGCTATTCAGATAATGAAACAAACGGGAGCAGGCGCAATTAAACTTGAAGGCGGAAAAGAAGTATTGGAATCCATAGCAAGAATACTCTCGGCAGGTATTCCCGTTATGGGACATTTGGGTCTAACTCCGCAGTCAATAAATAAGTTCGGTACTTACGCCGTACGCGCAACCACTCAGGACGAAGCCGAAAGAATTTTAGCCGATGCACACGCCTTGGAAGACGCAGGCTGTTTTGCTTTGGTATTGGAGAAAATACCTGCCGTGCTTGCAAAACGCATTTCAGAGGAATTAACAATCCCCGTAATAGGTATAGGAGCAGGTAAATATACTGACGGTCAGGTTTTGGTACTTCACGATATGTTGGGAATTACACAAGATTTCTCTCCGCGTTTTCTTCGCCGCTATCATTCTTTAGGCGATGAAATCCGCTCAGCAGTAAGACAGTATTCCTCAGATGTGAAAAACGGTAATTTCCCTAATGATAATGAACAGTATTAATCTATAATCAGATTATTTATAATAGGTCATATAGGGCTTTTAAGACTTATATGGCCTATAAATCTTATAAAAATTTAAAAAAAATCTATTTTCAGTGTAACTTTTTTGTGTTTCGTGCATTTTACTTATAGAAACACAAAAATTTTATAATAAAATGAAAAAAGTAATAGTAACTTTAGCAGTCGTAATTATGGCATTAGGTCTTTCAACTCAGAATTTGAAAGCACAGGAAAACAATAACGGACAAAATCCTGCAGAATCAGGATATAACATCGGGTTAGGATTCCATCTGTCTATGGATTTCTTCAATCCTAACAAAGATTTAAACTCCCAGTTGGGAATAAAGACAAAAGGTATTGGCTACGGAGCTGGCTTTAGTATCTTTTTAGCACACCAAAACTTCAAGGCTTATTTCGGATTTGACTTCAACCATTCGTCAAACTTCCAAAAAGAAAATTCCTATCACATCTACACTCCTAAAACTTCCTTCAACTTGTCTTATTCCTTCGCTTTGGACAAAGATAATCTATTTGAAATGTCCCCTCATGTAGGAATAGGTTATGCAAACAACATCATATCTTTCGGACATAACGTAAAACTTGACAATCTAAGCATAACAGACGCACAGAATGCAACGGGAGCATTCTCACAAACCAATTGGTACATTCCTGTAGGAGTGTTATTCCGTTTTAACGTCATTTCGTTTGGAGTAGGTATAGACATTCCTGTTCATTATAATGATGTACATCCTTTAGGCAGCAAAGATACTAAAGTAACAGGACTATCCAACATAAAGAACTTACCTACCAGTTTGACAATCGGCGTTAGTTTCTAAGTACATCAATGGACCGCAGCGATTATAACAACAGTGTAAAACTTTACTCCTCACGTCTCCATCAGTTTATCAAGAAACTGACGGGAGATGAGGAACAAACAAAAGATTTTGTGCAGGATTGTTATATGAAATTGTGGATTAACAATAAGCAAGTGGAAACGGATAAAGTTCGTGCGTGGTTATTTCAAACTGCATACAGGGAAGTTTTGATGGATAGGAGAAAACAGTCTTATCATAACACATATATTGAAACTCTTAAGGAAGAAACAACTGACAATACTTACAACGGAGCAAGGGAAGCGTTGAATACAATGATTGAATCCTTACCTGCCTCTTACAAAGCCGTACTTCTGTTAAAAGATGAGGAAGGTTACTCTTACGAAGAGATTGCTCAGCAGACGCAAATGACAATAGAACAAGTTAAGATAACGCTTTACCGTGCTAGAGTGAAGATGAAACAAATGATTGGCAAGAAAGAAAATATTATATAAAGATGATAACAAAAGAAAATTACGAGGCATATCTTTTAGATAAGGCAGAGGGAAATTTAAGTGAGCAGTTGCTTAAAGAATTAGAGTTTTTTTTGAAAGCAAATCCCCAATTGCAACCCGAAGAAGACGCTTACGATGAGGCGTTCGTTATGAAATATAATTCATACGAGCCATTGCCTTACGAAAATGAACTTTTGAAGAAACCTGTTATCATTCCGTTGGTTTGGAAAACGGTTTCAATAGCAGCAAGTATAGCTTTATTAATCGGAGTTTTCTTTTTCTTGCAACCAAATAACAACACCTCCTCTCCTATTGCCAAAACACAACCTTTAGATAGCGTTTCACCAAAGCAAAATAACATATCTTCAAAACAAAATAACTCTTTAGTTCAAGAAAATAAGGTTTTAATTTCTTCAAATGTAATTGCGAAAAAAACAAATGCTAAGGAAATTCAAACTAATGAGGATTTTAATACGATAAAAGAGGAAAACATTATTGCGGAAAGTGAAAACGAAACGGTAAACAATGAAATAACGGGCGTAAATCTTATTGCGTATGAACCTAATCTTATTGCTTACGAAACAAAAACGGAAAATAACAACGAGATACAAGTAGAAAAAGGATTGATTGAGTATGAAAAACAACCTATATTCACCATTCCGAAACCTATACGGATAAATATCTCGGCAAAATTTGAAAATATTAACATAGCATCAAATAAATAAGCAGCAATGAAAGCAAAAAAAATTATAATAGCGTTAATCGTTACCGTGTTGTGTGCAAACGCTTCGGCACAACAAACAGTTTATGAAACGTTGTTTGGTAAAATCAATCACGTTAAAGTTATCGGTAACACAAAACTGTCTCTTACGTTCAACCCTTCTTATTCTGAAAACAGAGTTGGGGTAATAAGTATGTTAATTGATGAAAAACAAGCCAAATCATCAAATACTACCTTCTCAAAAAGCGCTGTCAAGAATATGAAATACCTTGACACGGCGGAAACAAAACAATATTTCAGGGTAATAGGCGATACTCTTATTGTGGAAGGAAAAGTATTTGACTCCGTATGGAAAGACGGTAAAATGACTGCCACAATGCCGACCTTGGAATTTAAAAATATGCCTGCAAATATATATATAAGCGAACAATCTTTCGTAAATACAATTCTGCATGGCGATATTAACAAACTGAATGTATATGCTGACAAAAATTCCAGTCTTGTCTGCGCCTCGGTATCGCAAAAAACTATCGGCGATATTGAAATTCATCAAAAGGATAACGCAATGGTTACTCTTGCTCTTCTTAATATAAAAAATAGTTTGACACTTGACATTGCCGATTCCTCTTCCCATTTCATTGCAACCAATATAACGATTGACTCTTTGGCAAAACAATCTTATATTGCGCCTTATTATCCTCTTAACAACGTAAATATCTTTGGCAAACATCCGACAGAAAACATCTACACTTGCGATTACAAAACTTACAAGACAAGATTTTCAAATAATATGCTATCACAAAGCGAGGGTAAGCCGTCAGAAAAAGATTTTTACATTGAATGGGCGACTTCTTTAGGGTTGGATTATGGTTTTATCGCACAGGAAGGCGACATTTTGGGAAAAGGCGAAGGTCTTAACGTTGATTGGGACTTTTATTACCTAATGCACGGGGGAAAACACTCATCTATTGGTTGGGGAATCGGATTCGGTTACAACGAAAAGATGTTTAACAACAATCAACCCGTATATTCCTCCAGTCAAAACTTCTCTTACGACAACAAATATTATATCGGAGCATGGTCATTGCGCATACCGATAATTTATCAATACAAGTTCTATCCTAAACATTCGTTCCCGATTTCTTTAGAAGTAGGTTTAACGCCTTATTGGAACCATTACTTACATTTTATTAACGGAAAAGATGCTTCTTATATGCAATTGCCTACAAAAAGTGCGAACGAATTGCCGACTTTTGACGAATGTTTCAATTCTTTTCAGTTGGACGCACATTTAGGTCTGCAATTAGGAGAGCGATTTACTATTTACAGTCGCTTTGCCTTGAGGTCTGCAACGAAAAAAGACAATTTGGATAAAGCAAACTTGATTTCCTTCGGTATTAAATACAAGTTAGGATACTACAAAGACAACTAACTCATTTAGTATATAGAATGTAGTATGTAGCATTTGATTTATTTAGAATGTAGTAAGTAGAATGTAGTATATATAGGGGGTGCCATTAGGCTATATACTACATTCTACATGCTAAATACTACATAAAAATGCCTATTTTTTATTTCGTTGTCGGCATAATCTGTTTGGCTGCAGTCTTTGGCAATGCTATTGTATCGCAACCATTAACGCATCCGCCCGGACAGGACATCACCTCAATAAAGTTACCCGGTGCTGCGCCTTTTTTAGCCCACAGTTTCAAATCTCTTATACTCTGTTTATTCAGTCCGTCAATAACAATATCGTTTATTATACTTGGATCTTTGGCAGTTGCTTTCACCGAAGCCGTTACGCCGGCTACCATAGCAAATCCCCTACCGTGTCCCAAGATATGTTCATCCAATACGGTTTCTTCCATATCTGCTATATTTATTTCGGCGGCTTTCAACAGCGCTTCCAATTCTTCGTAGGACAAAACGTAATTTACATCCGGATTTGTATGACATTCGCTTCGTTTTCCCACACAAGGAGAAACGAAAACCAATACTGCATCTTTCTTAGTCTCTCTTAACCATTTTGCAGTGTAACCCATAGGCGTCAGAGCATCGGAAACATAAGGCTGAATCTCGGGAATATGTTTTTTATACAACTCTCTCCACGCCGCACAACAAGAAGTAGTCATAAAACTCTCCCCTTTCTCCATACGTTCCTCAAACTCACGGGTTTCATTCTCGGTTGTCATGTTAGCACCTTTAGCAACCTCAACAACATCCGTGAATCCTAACTTTTTAATTGCCGTCAAAACCTTTCCGTACGGTTGGTTGAACTGACCACCCAACGAAGGAGCAACCATAGCTATGACTTCCTTACCCTCTTTTATAGCCTTTATAATCTCAAACATAAAACTCTTTTCGTATATTGCGCCGAAAGGACATGCAACCATACATTTACCGCAATAAATGCACTTTTCAGGGTCTATATGTTCCACTCCGTCTTCGCGTTTGGAGATAGCGCCGACAGGGCAAGCCTCCTCACAAGGCACAGGTTGGAAGATGATAGCGTGATAAGGACAAGCCTGCATGCACAATCCGCAGTTGATACACTTATCCGGGTCTATATGCGCCTGAGAGTTCTCATGCTTAGTTATAGCCTCCTTCTTACAAGCGTAAGTACAAGGATGAGCTATACAAGAACGGCAAAGATTGGTTACAATATACGATGCCTTAACGCAAGATGAACAAGCCTCATCAACAACGGTGAGCATAACCTCCGTATTATTCTCCTGCTGTTTTTTAAGTTTGACATAATGGGAAAGATTGTCAAACTCATCTACCTCATCATCTGCATTGAAACCAAGAACTGCCATAGTTTTGTATTTAGCTTCGGCTCTGGCTTTATGAATACAACAACGGGTATGTTCAGTCTTCTTTGTGTACATATCGTATGGCAAACGGTCAATTTTCTCTTCCACATTGCCCTGGTAAATCATCTTCGCCAGCATCTGAAGTATAGTTCTTCTGATTTCTACTACATTATTAAATGTTGCCATTTTGTGTTTTCTATTTCTTTTTTAGTTATAAACCTTTTTAACTTACTTCTTTTTATCTACTTTTCACTTATATCATTTTATAACAGTTGCATTATTGCCGAAAAATACTAAGTCTTTCATTTGAAAGTACCGAAAATCACGGCACTTCCTTATAAACTCTTCCCTACTTTCTGCAACACATACTTTTTTTTGCAACTCCTAATCTACAACTCCAAGTCTCCTTGCAATTGTTTTTCTATTTCTTCAATTATTTTCTCTGTTGTTGCTCTTTCTATCAAGACATCGCCTACTTTTACGTAAGGAGGTTTTGCCGTGTCTTCTTTACAACCCAAACAAGCAGAACCTAAAAATGTTACTTTGTCCTGCAAATGACTTGGAACATAATTTTTCCATTGTGCAAGCTGTTGTCCGCCCTGCAAATAGCAATACGTTCCCACGCAAACTTTAACTGTTACCATAATTGTTCCTTTCTGTTTAAAATATTTGACTTTTAATATTTGATACTTGTCTTTTCGTTGTGCCGTTTTGTCAAATCCAACTCTCAATATCAAATATCCGAATGCCAAATGTATTTATATAAATTCCAAATTCACTGTTTTTAACAATTTCTCCTCAATTAAATATTTTATTCTCTTCATCACGTTACGCCTAATCTCCAACTCAACGGGCAAAGACGGGTCTTGATGGGCTACATTTATCTTCGTACCGACCAGAATATCTATAATATCCGCATCCATTACGTACTTGAGGATATTCCATGCAGCATCGTCTTTGGCAGGTTCGTTATAACGGTCTTCTTCCAATATCTTACCCAAAGCACCGAGCGTAATAATGCCTTCTGTTACCAAATCAATTCCTTCAATATGGGATTCAGGAGGCAGCCCTGAGGCAATTTTATCCAAATCCAAATCAACCTCAATTTCTTTATTCAATTCACGGGCGATAATCTGCGATGTAGTTCCTCCGCATACGATTTTCTTACCCTCGTATGAAGAAATAACCTCGGCTAAATACTTATCTTTTTCTTCAGTAAAGGGAGGACCTGAACAAATTAACAACTTTCTCGGCTCACGTACGTACAAACAAACGCAGGATGTATCATCTTTGGATTTTAAGGCGTCATTCATCTCCGCCTTTTTAACAATCTTTTTAGTCAAATCCCTTGCGGAAATGTTGTTATCCTCTGCCACCAACTCCTCAATAAAAGTCTCCGCACCGTCTTCCCAACCGAACGGTTTATTAGGGTTTCCTATACCGCTCTGACTTACTCCGTCCGAATAGACTACTAATCTGTCGCCCTTTTGGAGTGATAACAACGAATGTTTTACCACTCTCTCGTAAGAGGTTTCACCGTTTTTTTCGTTGATTTTGAATGTCTCGGAATTGATATGTTGCACCTTTCCGTTACGCACTAACAACAACGGCGGATTGTCAAACTCCACAACACGCGTTTCCCCATTTTCGTCAATATCTATTATTGTAAAAGTAGAATATGATATATTGCGTTTGCTATCTACTGGAAGCGTGTCCATAATTATTTGTGCCGTTCTTAAGATTGGCTCTCTTTTGATACGGAAATTCATAGCCATAGAAGCAGTCATAGTACTTAGTACATTGGCTTTAATTCCGCTGCCCAAACCGTCAGACAGCACTGCAATACAACGTTCTTGCTTCGGAAACTTACGCAACAACACAGTATCGCCACAAGCAATGTTACCGTACTTGTTTAATTGAAAACTACCCGCTTCTACAAATATATTATCCGACATTCAAATCAAAAGTTATAGGTTGGTTTTCTTCTTCCTCTTTTCCCTGATGGGACTCCACAATTGAGTTAAGCATACTCTCGGTATAAGAAGCATTCTCTCCTAATAGGAAAGCAATCTGCTGAACGACCTTCATATTTTGCTTAATCACGTCTTGGGTTCTTGTAAGTACTATATCCTTACGCACTTCAGGGGCATGCATATTTTCTATTATGCCGCAAACTTGTTGATGGTCCTGGACGGAAAACACACTCAACCGATAGTAATTTTCTCCGTCCCTAATATCCTGCTCAAGTATATCCGCACAAGTGTTAAGTACCCTTGAAAAATACTTATGGAAGGAAAGTTCCTTTGTAATATCCAATCCCGCAAGTCCTGGTTTGATTCTGTAAAGTTCTTCCATCTCTTTGCCGAGTGTAACCGCAAATTTCTCGTTTGCCTGTATTATCTTAAGGTTTTCATCTACGATTACCACACCTTGAGGCATCTTTTTAAGCAAAATATTTGTCTTATCTCTTGCAACACGTCTCATATAAGAAACGCACATATCATTTTCTGCCAAACCGTCCAATAATGCACAAGCAAAAGACTTGCAGTTGTCATATCCACAACCTCCGCAATTCAAATAATCCTCATCACTGACCTTATTAACCCGCTTCAAAGCCTGCACAATGTCTTTTTGAGTGTAGGTTTTTCTGTCAAAAGTATCTATATTATTGAAATCCGTTGTAATATCCGTCGTATTCAAAACATAACGTGCGTTTTGCAAATCATCGTTTCCGTTTTCAGAAATATTAACTGCAACATTATCCAGATTATACTGAGCATTGTCTATAACCTGCATACGTTTAACAAGGGAAGAGGTCTTTTTAATAGCCTGAGGTCCCATAACACAACCGCCTTGACACCCTAAAATCTCAATAAAATACTTTTTACTGTTGTCAAACTGCTCAGCATCTTCCAAAACTTCCCGTACATTATCAACACCTGACACTGTAAGGTATTGATTGCTTTGTCCGTCAGATTTAGGATACGAAACATTGCTTTCAAATCCTGTATTGAGTTTATCCTGTCCAATATTCATCATACAGGTAAGCATACCTCCGTCAGTAGGATACAAATTACCCATACCCGCTTTAGCTGGTATGAATACGTCTTCTTCATTAGGACGTTGAAATTCAAAATCAACTCCAATAGTTTCAAATAATTCTTTAATCTCACGGAAAGTCAGTACATAATCAAGGAAATTGTCTTTCAAATCAAGTTCAGTCTTTTTGGCAATGCACGGTCCTACGAAAGCAATCTTACAATCGGGATAAACTTGTTTTAAAAACTTTGCGTGTGCTTCCACAGGTGAGGCTATCGGAGAGAGATTTTGTGCATATTGAGGATAATATTTCCTTACCAACTGCACTGTTGTAGGACAGCAAGAGGAGAAATAAACTCCGTTTTGCTGATTATCAAACCACTCTTTCGCTTTTTTTGCCACTAACTCCGCACCTAATGCCGTTTCACTCACACCGTAGAAGCCTGCGTCCTTGAAAGCAGCAATCAAAACATCATTTTCTATATCCGCAAACTCGCTTAAATAACTCGGAGCCAATGAAACTATGATTTGTTCTTTGTTTTTCAAAGCTCTAAGAACCAAATCCTCGTCGTTTCTTACCTTTTTGGCATCAACAGGACATATTTCCACACAAGCACCACACCAAATACAACGTTCAGGAACTATACTTGCAGAATAATCCTCAAATTTAATTGCCTTGACCGGACAAACCTTTATACATTTGTAGCAGTCTTGACAATTATTCTTCTCTGTATATATTGGATATATGTTGCTCATAAATTAAAGTGTCATTTCAGTAAATTCTTTCTTGAAATTAGTAAATTCTTTTCTGAAATTAATTTTGTAAAACGCCGTCTTATTACAATGTTTTCTTATCTACTGTTAATCAATCGTATATCAATTAGCGAAAGTCTTATCCAAAATATCTTCCAAAGTAATCTTATTAACCTCTTTGTAGGTAACCCCGTTAATAATCATAACAGGACCTTCGTTACACAACTTGCTGCATAACTGTCCTTTGAAATTAACGTTTGCAGTTAGGTTTCTACTTTTCAAATATTCCTGAATAAATTTAAGATTCTGCTGGTTGCCTCTTGCAAAACAAGAAGAACCTAAACAAATGGTTATATCTACTTTATTTTCCATATCTTAATAATTGCTATCTTCAGATTCTCTGATATCTTTCACGTTCAATTGCAATTCCCTTCGCCCTTGCCACAAATTTTCCTCCACTGTATAGCACATATCTATCTTTCTGCCGAAATATAACAAGTCATAAAACTCGGCAAGAGAGAATCCTATACAAGAAATAGGCAATATGTTTTCATTAATAGGGATTGCAGAAAATTTTAAATGATTTCTGCCGACCTTACGTACCTTGTTGGCATCATAAATTTCGGAAGAATAGAAAATAGGTTCGTTGTTTTCCGGTCCGAACGGTTCAAACTGTTGAAGGATTCTAAGTAACTTCTCGCTTACATCACCAAGTGATATTTCCATATCAATATTAATCTCAGGGGTTACGTCTTCCTCCTGCAGATTATTCTCAATCTCTTTTTCAAATAAAGACTGGAATTCCTCAAAGTTATCTTCCTTTAAAGACAATCCTGCAGCAAATTTATGACCTCCGAAATGTGTCAAAAGATGTCTGCACTTTTCTATTGCAGAATAAATATCTACATTCTTTACACTTCGTGCCGAACCTGTCATTATGCCGTTGCTTTTGGTAAAGATAATAGTAGGTTTGTAATCTTCCTCAGCTATTCTTGAAGCAACTATACCTATTATGCCTTGATGCCAATTCTCGTTGCAAAGTACAATACATTTCTTGTCTTTAAGTCCTCTGTTCTCTATCTCTTCCCTTGCCTCTTTGGTAGCCTGCTGGTCTTTCTCCTTACGGTCTTCATTGCTTTCGTTGATTTCCTCAGCTATTCTCTCGGCTTTCTCTTTCTTTCGGGTTTTAAGCAATGCCACTGCCTCACGTGCAGATTTCATTCTTCCCGCAGCATTGATACGCGGACCGATAAGGAAACTTAAATCCTGAATAGTTAATGCCCTGTTGAAATAAAAAGGACTGTTACCCTCTTCGTGAAGAATGTTGGCACAGGCAAGAATAGCCTCCAAACCAACACGCGGTTTATGATTGATAACTCTCAATCCGTGGTAAGCAAGTATGCGGTTCTCTCCCGTCAATGGCACAACGTCTGCCGCAATACTTATAGCCACCAAATCCAAGTACTGTTTTAAATCATCGGCAGGCTTTTCTCTTTTTTGCTGTAGGGCTTGTATAAGTTTGAATCCTATACCGCAACCGCTTAATTCGTCATAAGGATAATGGCAATTGTCTAATTTCGGGTCTAATATAGCATATGCCTTCGGTAATTCCTTACCTGGCAGATGATGGTCGCAAACAATGAAATCTATTCCCTTATCATTGGCGTATGCAATCTCTTCTGTAGCTTTTATTCCGCAATCCAAACAAATTATTAACGTAACTCCTTCTTCTTCTGCCTCATCTACACCTTTGAAAGACACACCGTAGCCTTCTTCGTAGCGGTCTGGAATATAATATCTCAAATCATCGTAAAATGTAGAAAGATAAGAATACACTAATGCCACAGCCGAAGTTCCATCTACGTCATAATCACCATACACCATTATCTTTTCTTTCGCTTGTACGGCAATCATTATTCTTTCTACCGCACGTTCCATATCCTCCATCAAAAATGGACTGTGCAGTTTATTCAAATCTGGACGGAAAAAGTCTTTTGCTTTATCATAAGTGTCTATACCGCGTTGTACCAACAGATTTGCAATTATCCTATAGCAACGTAAATCTTTCTCTGTCGGATTGTCTTTAGGCATACACAGACCTTGGGCAAGTTTCTCTACTTTTTCATCATCCCCACTCTCTTTATATTTCCATATTCGGTTCATATATATTATTGTTTTTATTATTCAGCAAAACGACAAAGTATTTTCTTTGCCACAGAAACCTCTTTAACTTTGTCAATCATCAGTTGCAAAGTCTCGCCAGTCTCTTTCAATTGACAATGTTGCGGATATTGATTGACAAAAAGCAAAACATTTTTGAATTTTCCCTCATCGGTAAAGCTAACCTTGGAAGAGGTAAAATAAAGTGTCATCTTTCCGCGTTTCAATGTCAATTTCTCAATTCCCAATGACGTTGCAATCTTACGTATTCTCACAATATCAAACAAATCCAATGTTTGAGAAGGAATTTTCCCAAAACGGTCAGTCAGTTCTCTTATCAAAGCAGTCAGTTCCGCCTCTTCGGTCATAGAATCCAACTCTTTGTAAATCTTTAAACGCTCAGTAATATTAGTAATGTAGTAATCCGGTATCAAAACTTCCAAATCCGTTTCAATAGATGTTGAATGTTGAAGATTGAATGCAGAATAATCCGCACTTTCCCTGCTGTCAGTTCCCAATTCTTCGTTTAACTCTTGCATAGCCTCAGCAAGAATTTTATTATACATATCGTAGCCTATTTCAGATATGAATCCGCTTTGTTCTGCTCCCAAAATATTACCAGCACCTCTAATATCCAAATCTCGCATTGCGATTGCAAATCCGCTTCCTATGGAAGAAAACTCCTCAATTGCTGACAAACGTTTGTGAGCCTGCTCTGTCATAATATCTTTTCCCGGTACGAGCAAATAACAATAGGCTTTCTTATTGCTTCTTCCCACTCTGCCCCGTAATTGATGCAAATCACTCAAACCATAGTTCTGTGCATCATTTATAATTATAGTATTGGCATTCGGAATATCCAATCCGTTTTCAACAATGGTCGTTGCAACCAAAACATCATACTCTTCATTGATAAAATCCATCATTATGTTTTCCAATTGCTGTCCTTCCATCTGACCGTGTCCCACACAAACCCTTGCACTCGGCACCAAACGTTCTATAAGTGAAGCAACTGAATAAATATTTTGCACTCTGTTATGAACAAAGAACACTTGACCACCACGAGATACCTCTTGCATGATAGCATCTCGGATAACAGCTTCGTTAAACGTGCAAACTTCGGTAGTAACAGGCTGACGGTTAGCGGGAGGTGTGGAAATAACGGACAAATCCCTTGCTCCCATAAGAGAAAACTGCAATGTACGCGGAATAGGTGTAGCCGTAAGAGTGAGAGTATCCACATTGACTTTCATTTGACGCAATTTCTCTTTCATACTTACGCCGAACTTCTGCTCTTCGTCTATAATAAGAAGCCCTAAGTCCTTAAACTGAACTTCTTTTCCGACAATCTTCTGCGTACCTATCAATATATCTATTTTACCTTCCTTAAGATCTTTGAGAACTTTGGTTTTATCTTTGGCAGTTCTAAATCTATTAAGGTAATCTACCCTGCAAGGCATATTTTGCAACCTTTCGGAAAAGGTCTTGTAGTGTTGGAAAGCGAGAATAGTCGTCGGGACTAAGACTGCTACCTGTTTGGAATCGCAAACGGCTTTAAAGGCTGCACGGATTGCCACTTCGGTTTTTCCGAAACCTACATCACCGCATATTAATCTGTCCATAGGATAAGGTTTCTCCATATCATTTTTGACAGCCTTCGTTGCTTTGTATTGGTCTATCGTGTCCTCAAACATAAAGGAGGCTTCCAGTTCGTGTTGTAAGTAATTATCCTGCGAATATTGAAATCCTTTGCTCGCTTTTCTCTCGGCATAGAGTTTTATCAAGTCTTTAGCAATATCTTTAACCTTTTTCTTGGTTTTTTGTTTCAATTGCTGCCAAGCATTAGACCCTAAACGGTTAAGTTTCGGCTCAGTACCCTCGGCGCCTGTGTATCTGCTGATTTTATGCAAAGAATGAATGGAAACATACAACACGTCATTATTTTTATATATCAAACGTATTGCCTCCTGCCACTTACCGCCGACATCAATCTTCTCCAAACCGGAAAACATTCCCACTCCGTAATCTATATGTGTAATATAATCTCCGGGTTTTAAGGTTACAAGGTCTTCCAAAGTCAGTTTCTCGTTGTCATCTGCCGAATCCTGCAATATATATCGGTGATAACGGTTGAACAGTTGGTGGTCGGTATAATAAACTTCCTTTGTTTCATTATCAACAAAGCCTTTGGAAATACTAAACGGCAGATAATCAACTTTAATTATCCTATCGTTTGAAGTATATTGTTCAATTATCTTCTCTATTCGTTGTTTCTGCTTATCGTCTTTGACTAAGAAATAGTTTTTATAGCCTTCCAATGTCAGTTGTTCCAAATTGTCGGCAACCAAATCAACATTCTTATTAAACATTGGCTGCTCCTGGGTGGAATATTCAAACTTTAAGTAGCCGCCATCAAAATAAGACAAACCTGATTCTACAATATTGTATCTGCTTATTTGATTTATTACCTCTTGTTTGGTTGAAAAGATTTCCTTAGGCGGCAATTTCTCTATCGCACTCTCACTTTCTTTGTAAATACTCTCGGCTAAAGAATAGTAATCTGCAATCTTCTGTGTTGTAATTGCCAATTCCTTAGTCCAAATAACCGTATCGGCATCAAAATAAGATAAAAAATTCTCAGGTTTTGTCTCTTGAGTATTTTTAGTATCCTGAAGATTAGGAACAATAACCAATTTATCCATTTGATTTATACTCATCTGAGAGACAACATCAAAACTCCTTATACTCTCAACCTCATCGCCTGACATCTCTATACGATAAGGTTTCTGCAATGAATAAGAAAATACATCTATTATACCTCCCCTTATTGCATATTCGCCGCTACGGGTAACGAAATCAACTCTTTCAAAACCAAATTCATCTAATATATCAATCAAATTATCTACCGATAGCACATCTTTACGTTTTATTGTCGTGGAGTGCGATTCTATTTGTTTTTTGCCTGCAACCTTTTCACACAATGCCTCTGCGTAAGTTACAACTATCAATTTCTCGCCGTTATTTAGCCTATTGAGTGTTTCTAAACGCAATATAACGTTGGCACTCTCGGTTAAATCACTACTGTAGGGTTTCTTATTGGTCGCAGGATAGAAAAGAACGGATTTTTGAGTGTAATCCAACTCAGTTTCATCAAAAAGAGCTTCCAAATCATTGGAAAAATATGCCGCACTTTCCTTATCTGGTAAGATAACCAAGTGATTGAATTCCTTAGTCATTTGTCTGGCAGCGGCAACAATAAAAGCAAAAGAAGAACCACCCAAAGAATTTATATTGACTTTGGAATTATTCTTTGTAATCTCCTTTACCAACTCCTTTATTCTAATACTCTGAAAGTACTTTGCCACTACCTCTTTCATAAGACTGCAAAGTTACGAATAAAAAACGTAATAGTCTTACAATACAGCAATTTTTTTTCAACAAAGCAAAGAGTTTATCCAAATATCTTTATTTTGAGTTCTACTGCATTAAGATTTTCTTAGAACAAGTCCCCGACTGAGTTTCTATTTTCTGACAAAAAACTTTATTTATTAAAGAATGGGACGTTATATTTGGGGATTAGAGGTGTAAAAAGGCAAAAGATTTTTGGAACGTTATCTTTTATGAAACGTTGTATTTAAGGTTCTATAAATATTATATTAATTAATAATCAGCTATTTGCACACCATCAGTTAAACTTTACGTTTAAGTATATATTTTTTCATAAATACAGAAAAAAAGTTTAAAACTAAAAAAAGGTTACATAACGTTCCGGAATCCTTATGTACAATGGGCTTGGAACCTGTATGAAACCTCAAAATAACGTTCCATAGGTTACATACTTTTTCGCCGATTTTCCCAAAAAACGCCGAAAAACGTAGGAACCTTACAAACATTAACGTTCCAAAAATTCGCAACAATACAACAATCTTTTAACCACTAAAAATAAAGTGCCATTTCAGTAAGTTATTTTCTGAAATTAGTAAAATGTTTTCAGAAAAAGATTGCGTGATTCGGCTCTTTATTACCCTTAATTTATATTGACTGTGCGGCTCGTAACATTTTATTATAAGAAATTTCGGCGAAAAAGGGAGACACCTCTATGAAGTGTCACCCAGGTGTCACCAAGTTGCAACGCCTTTGTACATAAGGCTTGAGACACATGGTGACACCTTTTTTTAAAATTAAACTTTTTTTTTAAAAGAAAAATAATAAAAATTATCTCAGAGGTATCACCGATTATTTATAAGATATTGATTTCTATTTTATATGATAGGGTGATACTTCTTAGCAGACGTGGCACAAAAAAAAGAGTTTAAAATTTAGGGTCTAAAATTTAGAGCAGTACTCCGACTCTTTAAACTCTAAACATTAAACCCTAAACCTAATAAACTCTAAAGTCCTAAACTCTAAATATTATCCAAAATATCCGACTTGTCCTAATAAGAACAACAATACATATCCTAATACCATTCCTATGATACCCATCAACAAACCTATACGAAGCATTTGTTTTTGTTCCACCAAACCGGTTGAATACGCGATAGCGTTAGGAGGAGTTGAGATAGGCAAACACATAGCACACGAAGCACTGATAGCAATACCGATAAGGATTGTAGCAACGCCGCCGATACCGTTGATAGTATCACCCATACCTTTAGCAACTAATGCAAGTATTGGAACCAACAGAGCAGCCGTTGCTGTGTTTGATATAAAGTTGGAAAGCAAATAGCATATAAGTCCGGAGATAACCAATATCAACAACGGAGAGAATGAACCGAAAGGTATGCTTTCTATCATCGCTTTAGCCAAACCTGAACTGTTCAAAGCCAAACCTAATGCAAAACCGCCGGCAACCATCCACAAAACGTCCCAACTCAATCCCTGTAAATCCTTTGCTTTAATAACACCCGTGATTGCAAATACTGCTATCGGCAACATTGCAACAGCGTTTGCGTTTATACCTGTTACACGGTCAAGTAACCACAACAAAACGGTAACTATAAACGTTACGGCAACAACAACAGTTCTCCAATCTTTCTTAACTTCACCCTCTATTCTCAAATCAATAGTCTTTGCTTTGAACGGGAACATCTTTTTCAAGAAGAACCAACCTATCAAAAGCAAAAGAATAGCGTAAGGCATCATTACTATCATCCATTGCCCGAAACCTATATTCATATTCAAACCTTCAGGATCATTCAAATATTTAAGCGCAATCATGTTAGGAGGAGTACCGATAGGAGAACCCATTCCGCCGATATTTGCAGCGACAGGAATAGCCAATGTCAAGGCTATACGCCCCTTTCCGTCAGCAGGCAATGCCTTAAAAACGGGAGCAAGAAACGTTAGCATCATTGCTGCAGTTGCGGTGTTGGAAACGAACATTGAGAAAACGCCTGTTACAAGTAAGAAACCTAAAAGCACAATCTCGCTTTTCTTTCCGAAAGGTTTTAATAAGGAACGTGCAAATACAACGTCCAATCCTGTTTTACTTGCAGCCTCTGCCAATATAAATCCGCCTAAGAACAGAATTACGATAGGGTCTGCAAATGTTGCAAGCAAGGCTTTGTAAGACAATAATTCTTCTTTCTCAAAACCTGTTGTCATCCATGCCAATGCGCTGTCGGAAGCAGTGAATAACAAAATACCGATAACTGCCACGGAAGTAGCCCAAGCAGGTATGCATTCGGTTATCCAGCTAATGATGGCAAAAGCAAATACTGCGATAATTCGGCGGTGAATAACGGTCAAGCCGTCTATACCGAATGAATTTAAGGGTAGATTCCAAATAATAAGTGTTATCAAACATGCCACGGCAAAGGAGATAAACTTTTTGGTTTTTAACCCTTGTACAAATTGTTGTGTTGATGTTGACATATTGTTAATAAGTAATATTTTAAAATCTTTTACAGGTCTTATATTCTTTAAAGTTAATAATAGATTTTACCGCTTTAGCGACCTGTATTAACCAAGTAGTAAAATCTTTGTAAAAAACAAGTTGCAAAAATAATAATTTTTTGCATTCTGACAATAATTTATTGGATTATTTTTTAATAAAAACAGCGGACTTAAGTTAATCATTCCTCAAGTCCGCAAATATAATTATTTCAAATCATCAAAGACTAATAAGAATCAATATCTGTGCGGCAAAGATTCTTAAGAACATACTCAAAGGATAGACCGTTGCGTATGCAGTTGCAGGTTGGTCAGTTTCGGTTGCGCCATTCAAAAAGGCAAGTGCAGGCGGGTCGGTATGCGAACCTGCAATCATTCCTGCAATCGTATAATACGGGAATTTGAATACCAATCTTGAAACAAGTGATACTATAAATATAGGAACAACGGTAATTAAAAATCCGTACAATACCCACATATAACCGCCATTGACGATAGTTTCTACAAAGGTATCACCGCAGGTCAGACCTACTGCCGCCAAAAACATGGCAATTCCTATTTCCCTTAACATCATATTGGCAGAAGAAGTAACGAATGTAACAACTTTGTACATAGGACCGAATCGCGAAAGAAGTATTGCCACAATCAACGGACCTCCTGCCAAACCTAATTTAACGGGTTGCGGTATGCCTGGGAATTTTATAGGAATCAAACCCAATACAACTCCCAAAAAGATTCCTAAGAATATAGGAATAAGGTTAGGAACGTCCAATTTCTTAAGCGAATTACCCAAGATGGAAGCCGCTTTGTTGATATGGTCTTCACTTCCAACCACTTTCACACGGTCCCCTAACTGAAGTTGCAGATGATCATTAGGGACAAGTTCCACACCAGCACGAATAACGCGCGCAATAGTGATATTGTACAGCGTTTCAAGGTGTAAACTACCTAAAGTCTTACCTTGTATGGCTTTATTGGTAACAACTATACGGTGGGCTTCCAATCTGCCGTGGTCAATATTCCATTCCTTTTCTTTAACCTCGCATTGTTCGCCCAATACCTTGATTATTTCGTCTTTATATTCGGGTAAAACCACAACGCGAAGGGTATTTCCTGTATTGATTACAGTATCTTTTGTAGCAGGAACTATTAAACCTTTGTCGTTTTTAATTCTCGTTATCGTAGCAGGCTTATCAAATAATTTAAGGAACTCTCCTATCGTCAGTTTGTCCCATTTGTCGTTGGTAACACGTATTGCTATGCCGTCAGGTTTCACTTTCGCTTTGTTTTTTGCGGCATCTTCTTCATTTTTTACGTTGATATGACAAATGCCTCTTACTATCATTGGAACAAATATTATTCCTATAACAGCCAATGGGTATGCCACAGCGTAGGCTGAGGATAAAAACGCACTCTCTTTGCCAGCGTCATTAAGGGTTTGTTGTGCCGCACCTAAGGACGGGGTATTGGTTACTGCACCTGTCATTATTCCTGTCATAACATCCAACGGCGTATCAGTTACAACGCTTATCACCGCTGTAACAATGCACGCAAGGATAATGACACTCAATGCCATCATATTCAGACTTAATCCCCCTTGACGCAATGAGGAAAAAAAGTTAGGACCGACTTGCAAACCGATAGCATAAACGAAAAGAATCAAACCAAATTCCTTTATAAATCCGAAAATCTTAGGATCTACAAACATACGGTCGGTTATTCCGTTTGCGATAAGCAATTGGTGTCCGAAATGGCTTAATATGATACCCACAAACAGCACCCACGTTATGCCTAAACTAATTCCTTTGATTTTGAATTTTCCTAAATAAATACCCAGACAGATAGTTATTGCCAACATCAGCATTGTCTGTCCGATAGTTGAGGCTTTGTCTCCGATATTAAGGAAAATTCCTTCTAACCATTCATTCATAATCTTGTTATTTTTTCAATTGTTGCTTATTATTTCTATTTTAATAAACCTCAATAACGGAATAAACATTTTTTTATTACATTTCAGTTTTGCTTTTTTTGAATTTTTTTTTGCTTTTTCTCATCATTACTCCACTCCTTCGGATAAAATTTCATTGAAAATTCTTTCTATTAAAACCTTATCCGATAGGGCGGCAAAAATATTCCCTAAAGTGTCATTATTATGTAAAAAAGCAAGTGAATTTTGCGAGATAAAGCAATTTTATTTCTGTATTGCTCCGATATCAATACTATTTACGTTCTCCCAACCCTGCATAGTGTTCTCTTCACCGTAACCGATAACAACAACATTCTCTTTACTCATTCCTTCTCTAACCAATATATCGGCGATTTGTATTGCCTGTTTGTCCGAAAGAGCTTTGGCTTCCAATTTTTGTGCAGGTTTTACAGCATGAACACTTATTGTCAGAATGTAAGGCGTGTTTTTGAAACCGTTTGCCAATAATCCCAAATTCTTTTTACCAATCTGAGTGATATTTCCCGATTCGTCAAAAGGAGAATGCAGAGTTACCAGATTTTGTTTTGTAACCATCTGTTCTATATTGTACATCTGCGGATTGTTATCACTAATCGGTGAGAAATAATTGCGCCGGTGGCAATTCATTACCACATTCTTTTCAGGTTTAAGAAATGCAAAAAATCCTTTTTCATTAGGGTGAATAATATTTTTCAGAGCCAAAGTCTGTTTATCGTAAATAAGAATTGCAGTAAGTTGAGGCGAAGTCAGATTTTTGGTATCAATTTTACCTGTAACCCATTCAAAATCCGTCTTTCCTTCCAAATAAATATTGTTTTCTTCTTTAAATCCGTCATCTTGCGATATTACTATCATATTATCCGACAATGCCACCACATAATCGTTATCCTTTGTGTTGAAATCCTCACTCAACAAAACTGGTTCGCTCCACGATTCCCAATCATTTACATCTTGGCGGAATGAAACGTAAATATCTTTCTTGCCGAAGTTGAATCCACGGTCGGAAGAGAAGAACAGAGTTTTTTTATCCTTGGAAAGAACAGGATTACATTCATCATAACGGCTGTTAATCATTGAAGGCAATACAAAAGGTTCGCTCCATTGTCCGTTTTCAAGCAAAGAAACGAAAATATCTCTGTTTGTCGTTCCTGCAAACCAACCGTAGCCGTTGGTATCTGCAAGAGCAAAGATTTTAACGTCATTATGCCCTGTTTTTATCTCACCGTTTTTTTCCGTCAATACGAAATTCATCTCCATATTCTGCGCATTTTTGAATTGCAAATAGGAATAATCGCTGTTTAATCCAAAATTCACTGCCTTATTCTTAGGTTGCTGAAAATTTAATTCCTCAAAGGTTTCAAAAATCTTTGCAGAAGTATGGGCATTAAGGTTTTTAAACATATTTTTATTCTTTTTGTAGTCTTCCAATGTAAGTTTCGGTTTGTTTTTAAGCGCTTCCAATATCTCGGCTTTGGATTTTGCTTCCGCTACATCATTATTCTCCGCTAAAGATGGAAATGTTTCAATAAGCATATTAATATGGTGCAAATCCAAATCGGAAACGTATCTCTTGGCAAACTGTTTCAAAAGGTTTTCATCGGGTTTTATCTCCTGAATCTTCTGCATAGCAATCAAAGAATAATGCTCTGTTGCGGTAAATGTAAGTTTGTCAATTACCTCTTTGTAATTCTTATCTGAGGAAGTGGTGTTATTCAAATAAAACAACATATCGGTAATACTTCCTTGCGCTACGTATTGTTCATATTGCACTTTCTCTATATTTGTTCTCGCCATACGGACATAATCGCCCTCAGGAAATTCCTTAATATAGTTCATATACGAATCAATAGTGTTTAACTTAAGCGCTTTTGAGAATGAAAGACGGTCAATTTCGCTTAAGGCTTTGGATTTGTAGGTATCAGAAGAAGTAGTTGCGGCAAAAGATTTCAAAGAATCAATATTACCTTGCTGAATATAGTATTCCAACAAATGTTCATTCAACCAAACCAATGCATCTTCCCTTTGTGGTGCGTCAGGATAGGAGTCTATGAATTTTTTATACTCTTCGATGGATTGATTTTCCTGTAATCTGTCGTAAGCTAACTGGTTGCGGATACGTTTAGCCTCTTTATTCAAGTCAGGTAAGTCCTGCGTCAGTTCAATATACCTGTTAAATCTATCAATACTCTTACTTTGATATACATTTGCCAATACCTCTTTTGCAAGTGCAGAAGTTTCTGTTTTTTTCTTCGCAACCTTATTATATTCTACCAAATAATGATAAGCAATTAAAGAATCTCTCTCCGCATTATCCTTATTAATATAATAATTGTACATTATATAATAGTAATCGTCGGTATTAGTGTCCTGAGCAAAGGCTTTGCCCGCAAGAGATTTAGCTTTTGAAAATTCTCCTTTATCAATCAATTTGATTATATCGTCAGTCTGCGCAAAACATAGCGTTGGCAAAACACTTAAAGCAAATATCACTACAATTATTCTTCTCATTTTTTTCTTACATTTCAAATTTAATTTCTTCACTCCACGTTCCGTTTATCAGGAAACTTATATCGTATTTTCCTTTATTCAAATTACGTACCAAAACTTCGTTATCCGTAATTTGTTCTACCATCACAAGATTGTTATTCTTCTCTATCTTGATTTTTTCAACCTTATTGTTTCCGTCAGTAAAGAACAAAATTCTGTCTTTGTCCTTCCAAAGATACATTCCGCTCAATAAGGATTTTGATTCTTTGATTTCAATGGATTTTAATATATGTATGCGGTAGTTTTCTGTCGTTCCGCCGGACAGATACAACTTTATACCGTCATCTTCGCACATATCATAGAATCTTTTTTCGCTTTTGTCCTCTATAAATATCTTAACATAATCGGGCATTATGGAAAGATTGTTAAGATTTATCTCCACATCGGACGGATTGCCGATATAAAGACCTATATCATACACCGCAGGATAGTCAGGAAAGACATTAACGGAATATTCATCGTAATCATCTTTCAGATATATGTCGGGCATATCTTCATTATTGCCGAACATCTTATGACAATCCAACGCATCAAATTCATATACCGCCGAAGAATCCATTCCCAACAACACATACTGCCAACTTTTGTTCTTAGTTACCGAAAGATTCAAATAATTGGTATTAGTCCATTCCTGCTTTGCCGTTCTCGGAATATACTGGTGGCTTCTTTTGAAAGTAATCTCAGTAGGTTGCTGCAAAGCCTCCACAAAGAACGATTCCAAAGACGGAATCATCACTTCCTCTTTCGGATCTACGATAACAGGGTTATACACTTTGGTTTCACGGTCAAAAAGCATTATGGCATTGCCTTGTATTCTGCCCTCAATATCATCAAATAACTTCTTGCTGGACAAAGGCGCCGTATAAGGATTACCAACTAAGTTCCAACGGTCTTCCTTTGTGGAAACGAGCGGTACAATTACGGCAGAAGAACATAAAAGTCCCTCATACTTGACATCCATCGGCTGATGGGTATAGACAGCATAGCCTTTACCCGGTTGAAGTGCAAATTCAGGGTCAGTAATGTACTCACTCCAATAATCATCTAACTTACTGCGTTTGCCGGTATTGTATTGCATAAGCCAAGTGTCGTTATCCTTTTGCAGATTCTTCATAGAAAAGATTGCAGCCCTCGCTTGATTGACAGGAGATGAGATATAATTCCAACGTGTCGGCAAAAGATATTGATGAACTGAGAACCACGCATTCTTATTGTAGAAAATATCGTTGGAAATATAGAATGTCTTGCCTGTATTTATGGAAACGTTGGCGCTGTCTGACAAAATAAGCATACTGCAAGCCACGTCATTATCCACTTTTGCCTTAACGCCTTTGTCAATCACCACAAAATCTTCCGTATTTGGCAAAGACTTAGGCTGCCAATTGTTAATATCCGACCAAGAACCCGATTTAACCATTGTTTTTACCCTCGGCGAGCCGAAATAATAGTCATTCAATACAATGTTATCACGAGCCGATAGTTCAATATCAAGTTTAGTTGCTCCGTCAGGGGATTTTAACGCTGCGCAATACTCACTTTTCTTTACTGTATCGCGCATTGTGAATAGTAACTTGTCTTCCCGATACCATTTATAAAGGATATTAATTCTTTGAAATTTGGTTTCACTCTGCGAAATTCGGTATTGATAATCGGTATTTGAGAAAACAGGAATATTGTATGAACAATTATTACCTTGTGTTAAGTTTTCAGGTAAAAGATTCTCGTTATAATCTGTATGAGTTGCCGCCATACCTTCCAAAATTACCTCAATAGGTTGTTTAAGTTTGGAAGTATTGATAACAAGTGTTGCGCTATGTTTTCCTTCTTTCTTCGGAGTGTATGCAATGCTTATATTTTTAAGCAGAGATTGGTTGTCAATACTTGTTTGTGAGATTGTAAAACAATTAGCGTCCGCTCCGACAACTCTAAGTGTGATACTGTCTCTTATATTCTTGCTTTCAACGGCAATTCTCTTTGTTTCAGGGAAAACATACGGCAAAGGAATTTTGTTAAAATCAATATTGGCAAGTTGTTTTTTTGCTTCGTCATTGTGTCTATAGACTTTAACAACGGCAGGTACGCCAAGAAATTCGTCATATTCGGAAATAATTTGCAGATTTCTGAAAACAATTTCCGGATATCCGGTTTTCTTTCTTGAATACGTGTCAATAAGCCAACTAACCTGCACAAATTCTTTATTATTGCAAGATTCAGGCAAAACAATGTTGTCAAAATTCCTCGAATAGCGCTTTTGAGTAGTTACAAACTCCACGTTATGCCCTCTTTTGTCCTTAACATCTTTCCAATCTTCGTCTTCACTCAATCGGTATTGCAAACGGACAAACCATTTAGTCTTTGTTTTCTTGTGAAATGAATTTTGCCAAGACAAAGTTATGTTTTCTTGATTGAGAGTGGAGAGATTATAAGTTAATCTATTGGGAACGGGAGAATATTCTTTGACATCAACGGTTTTAATTATCAAAGGCTCTTGCAAATCATACAAATTATCATTTTGCGCTGTCAATTCACAGCCGTAAAACAGGCAAAAAACTGCACAAATACACAATATAATATATATTATCTTCTTTTTCAGAAACTCCAACATGATTTTATTTTATAGTTATCCAATTTGTAAATAACAGCATTAGTATTTGTCCAACCTCCGCTTTCATTTGTTTTGACAAATCTGTATCTGGTTATCATCTTTTGTTGATTTGTATTGACGGGAGAAGAAATAAATTCCTTACCGTACGATTTCAACAAAGGCACAAAGTAATTTATTATATCATATCCCAAAGAGGCGTAGATTTTATCAGGTTCTGTCTTGAAATTATCACGGTACAGTTGAACGAAGTCCGTAAAATTTCCGTTAGTGTAATCATTATAATAAGTAAGTGCGAAATGAAGGTTCATATCCTGCAATTGCTTGAAATCATTTCCCACATAATCCAACCAGTCATACTTAGCAAAAAGTGTAATCTGACATTTGCTTTGGCGCAATGTATTCAAAAGCGTTTGCGCATAGGATTTATTCTCCCCAGCAGTCTTCTTATCGGTCAGATTCACCACAAAATTATTCTCGTTTTTAGAAAGATAATTTTTTAGTTTCGCCGCACTCTTTCTATAATTCAATATAGTCCATTTATCCGTAATCTTAGGCAAGTTTTCTTTCCAATAATTGACAACAGATTGCGCAACATCTTTATCATCATAGATTACTACTATTTTAGATGAAGATTGCTTTTGTTGAATATACTTCAAAAGCGATGCAGACGAAGCTTCAGCGTCAGGTTGCAACTTAAAAACGTACGGATTTAACAATATACTGTTATCGGGCGACATAGGATTAATCAAAGGTATCTGATTAACCTGACAAAAACTGCTTACAAGAGCAAAACTATTCTTAAAGACAAGAGAAATTATCAAATCCATATCTTTCATTGCGTCATAGTTCAACGCTTTTTGCATCTTGTTTTCGTCATTCTCCCCTACGTCAAAGACATATAAGGAAACCTTATAACCCTGCCGCTCCAAATTATCCAAAGCAATCCTCGCACCTTCGTAAAAAGAGATATAAGTAAAACATTTGTAGTTTTTGCCTCTGCGTTCATCTATATTGTACTCATTAAACGACAATTCATCGATGTTTTCATAGAATAACGGCAAAAGCATTGCAACCTTTATGTTTTTATGTTCTATGTTGTATGTATTATGTACTATGTTAGCCTGACGGCAGTATAAACTTACTGACGCAAATACTAACAAT
The DNA here is from genome assembly GCA_017480245.1 of Bacteroidales bacterium. Taxonomy (GTDB): domain Bacteria; phylum Bacteroidota; class Bacteroidia; order Bacteroidales; family P3; genus Scybalousia_A. The sequence goes on from JAFVBA010000013.1 coordinate 58,741, forward strand.
ATTATGACAAATATCCTTTTCATATCAATATATTTCAATTTGACTTACTGAATATGACCTTTTACATAGTACATACAACATAATACATAGTACATAATATAATTATTCCCATTCTATTGTTGCAGGAGGTTTGGAAGATATGTCATAACAAACTCTATTCACCCCTTTAACTTGGTTGATTATCTTATTGGAAACCTCAGCCAAGAATTCGTAAGGCAGATGACACCAATCGGCAGTCATACCATCCACACTCTCAACGGCACGTAAGGCAACAACACGTTCGTATGTTCTTTCATCACCCATAACTCCCACACTCTGAATAGGAAGTAAGATTGCGCCTGCCTGCCATACCTTATCATACAAATCCCATTGCTTCAAAGAAGATATAAATATGTTATCAACCTCCTGAAGTATGGCAACTTTTTCTTCTGTTATATCTCCAAGAATACGGATTGCCAATCCCGGACCAGGAAAAGGATGTCTGCCCAACAGTTCTTGCTTCAAACCAAGTTCTTTTCCGACTTTACGGACTTCATCTTTAAATAAGAGTCTCAAAGGTTCTACTAACTGCAATTTCATATAGTCAGGCAATCCGCCGACATTATGATGCGATTTGATAGTTTGCGAAGGTCCTTTAACACTGCTTGATTCTATTACGTCAGGATATATAGTTCCCTGTCCTAACCACTTAACATCTTTAAGTTTATTGGCTTCTCTGTCGAATACGTCTATAAATGTCTTTCCTATTGCCTTACGTTTCTTTTCAGGTTCGGTAACTCCTGCCAATACTTTGTAGAAATCCTGTTTTGCATCCACACCTATGACATTTAAACCCATATCTTGATAAGATGCAAGTACGTCTGAGAACTCGTTTTTACGCAAAAGGCCGTTATCAACAAAGATGCAAGTAAGATTTTTCCCGATTGCACGGTGCAAAAGCATAGCAGCAACGGAAGAATCTACGCCTCCGCTAAGCCCAAGTACCACTTTGTCATCGCCAAGTTTAGCTTTCAAATCCTCAACTGTTGATTTCACAAAACCAGCAGGCGTCCAAGAACCGTCGCAACGGCAAATATCCAAAACAAAGTTCCTTAGTAACTGACTTCCGAACTCACTGTGATGTACTTCAGGGTGGAATTGGATTGCGTAAGTTTCCTCTCCTTTTATTTTATAGCCTGCATTTTCGACGTCCTTGGTAGAACAAATTATTTCAAAGTCTTCAGGCAACTGCAAGATGGTATCTCCGTGCGACATCCACACTTGAGAGCCTTGTTTTACGTCTTTTAGCAACGCACAATCCTCATTTACAGACACTAAATTGGCACGACCGTATTCTCTTATAACACTTTTTTCAACTTTTCCGCCCGATTTATGAACCATATACTGCGCTCCGTAACATATACCCAAAACAGGTAATTTGCCTTTGAATAAAGACAAATCCGTATCGGGTGCTTGAGGGTCGGTTACCGAATAAGGACTTCCCGAAAGCACAATTCCTTTTACGTCTTCTGTAATTTGTGGAATTTTGTTGTAAGGATGTATTTCGCAATAAACGTTTTGTTCCCTTATCTTGCGGGCTATCAATTGTGTATATTGACTGCCGTGGTCTAAAATCAATATTGTCTGCATTGTTATCTTTGTTTTTTATTATAATCCGTTATCTAAACTTTGCGGTATTACAACTCGTAATAACACTTTCAAATTAAAACTTCAAAATTACAACATTTTTTACAATTAAACGTCATTTTGGCAATATAGTATTATAAAAAACGGTAATACGACGATTATTTATTGCAACAAATCAATGAAATAAATTTGCAATCTCTTGTAAAATTTTTGTAACATCGCATAACATTTTTGTAATTTCAAGAAAGATTTTTGTTCAGACCGTCCAAAATACACTTTTGAACCGTCTAAAAGTATATTTTGAACGGTCTAAAATATACTTTTAGACCGTTCAAACAAAAATCTTTCTTGAAATTACAAAAATCTTTCTTCCGATTGCAAAATTCTTTTGAGAAATTGCAAACTTATTATTTGATTTTACGCTAATTACATCTCAAAAAACGAAAAAGGACCTAAAAAAAAACAACTAAGAAGAGTTGAAGAATTATTTTTTTTCATAAATTTGCAACTTCAACGTTGAATATTTATTAAACAACAACAAAGGTTATGACATTAGGACTGACAGTTATTACGTTTTTATTGAGTCTGGGGATTTCTCTTGTACTTATGCCTCCGTTTATTAAACTAATGGAGAAATACAAAATACTGGATAAGGCAGGCGGAAGAAAAATCCACACAGGTTATACTGCACACATGGGCGGAATTGTAATCTTTATATCATTTATGCTGACAGTTTGCGCAATGTTGTTTGCCTATGCAACGGATATTCAACGCCCTAAACTATTGTATATGGGGATTGTCTTATTCGTTATGCTCATTGTCGGCGTAAGGGATGATATGCACAATATTTCTCCTTGGACTAAACTGTTTTTTGAAATACTTATAGGTATATTTATGTCATATATCGGAGTGAGATTGGATAGTTTGGGCGGCTTTTTAGGAATATATGAAATACCTAAATGGTTCAGTTTCGGAATTACTACATGCTTTTTCATCGTTGTAGTAAATGCTTACAATTTGATTGACGGTATTGACGGACAAGCAGGAATGCAGGCGGTAAATGTATTTCTTTTCTGCCTGTTGTTCTATGTGGTTATAGTAGGAAGTCATTTCAACAATTCTTCTGTGGTATCTCCTACCCTAATGTATCTTTCTGCTTTGGCAATATTGGGTGCCATTACAGGATTTTTACGTTACAATTGGCAGAAAGCAAGAATCTTTATGGGAGATACGGGAAGTTTGTTCATAGGAACGTTGATTACTATTTTTATTATAACATCCTCTAAATACGCTATGCTTTGCAATGTATGGGACGGCGCAAACAATTCGTTTGAACATACATTCTTCGGTTTGCATTTAAAAGCTACTCTTGCACCTTTCCTAACCCTGTTCTATTTACCTATGGCTGATACCTTAAGAGTATTTATCAACAGAGCAAGAAGAGGCAAAAGTCCTTTCCATCCTGACAAAACCCATATACATCACCTGTTTATCCGATTGGGATATTCACACCAAAGATGCACTCTTACAACTTTCACAATATCTTTCTGTATCTCAATAATAGGTTTTGTTTGTGCCTTGTTGTTTAATGATAATATTTGCATACCTCTGATAATCGTATCATGGTTTTTATATGTTAAACTATTGCATTTTATTGTGATTGAGCGGTTTAGGGGGGGGGTATTTAATAAGACGACAACAAAATAAAACAAATGCATAATGGAAAACAACAAAGAACAATTATCGGTTTATCTTAAGAACGTCTGTATCGCTTATGATAAGACAGTATTAACCGATGTTAATTTAGAAATCAGTAAAGGTGAATTTGTCTATCTTATCGGCAAGACAGGAGCAGGCAAATCAACACTTCTGCGCAGTCTTTACGCAGATGTTAATATAGGAAGCGGAGAAGCCTCTGTCTGCGGTTTTTCTCTGAAAGATATTTCCAAAAAAGACATTCCTCTGTTGAGAAGAAAACTTGGCATAGTCTTTCAGGATATTCAACTTTTGACCGACCGCAACGTTTATGACAACCTTGCTTTTGTCTTGAAGGCAACGGGAACCAAAGACAAGGCAGTTATAAATGAAAAGGTAACAAATGCGTTAAAGATGGTGGGATTGGAAGACAAAGCAAACGTATTTCCTTACACTCTTTCCGAAGGTGAAAGTCAGAGAATCACTTTGGCGAGAGCTATTGTCAATAATCCCGAAATGATTATCGCCGATGAACCTACTGGAAACCTTGACCCTATCACCAGTGAGGAGATTGTCAAACTGCTTTTCAAACTTAATAAAGAGCAAGGGACAACTATCCTTATGGCAACGCACGATTATTTGATTATAAACGATTTCCGTTCCCGTATCATCTCATGCGAAAACGGTAAGATAGTGGAATAAAATCACAGCATAACAAAACACAGAAATAATCAACCATAATAACCTAATAACCACGCAAAATAACCTACAATAATGCGTAGTTATTATATTTTTGCGGCAAATAGAATTTCCAAATAGTTGCTTTAATGTATTTTTACCGAATGAGTATTACTTAACTCACACAAACAAACCTATCTTTCCTAACCTTGCAAACCTGTAATGAATAATTGATTTTGAATATCTAATATTTGATTTACCTAATGGCTCCATGATAAATTCAAAATCAAATATCAAACGTCTAATATCACAAAACTATATCTTCAAAGATACAATTTTTACCATTTTTTGTATCTTTAAAGAAACAATTTTGTGTAATGATAAGTCCTTATAATATTTTTAATCTCCAAATATGACAATTTCATTAATTTTTCTTAACTTTGCAATCTCTATAAAAGCAAGAAGATATAAATATAATAAATCAACCACTAAACATATAAAGAAAAAATGATACAAGACATACTACAAAAAGAAAATCTTTCTACAGAAGCGACACAAGAAGATTTGGCAAATGGAGTAAAAGACGAATACGGAGTAATTTATTCCAAAGATGGGAAAAGGCTACTCAAAAGTACCAACAATAAATTAGAAACTTACAAGTCGGCTTTTTTGCGTATGTTATCCATTAAACTCAAAAGCACCAACAATGAATTAGAAACTTACAAGATAAAAGAAGGTTGCAAGGTTATATGTGACAGTGCTTTCTTTTTACATGGAAAATTAAGTACAATAAAGATACCAAATAGCGTTACTAACATCGGGAAGAATGCATTTTATGCATGCACTGGTTTAACAAGCATAACTATACCGAACAGCGTTATCAAAATTGGTAGTCATGCATTCTATGATTGTACAGGCTTAACAAGTATCAATATACCAAATAGTGTTACTAAAATTGGAAAGAGTGCATTCTCTCATTGTACAGGTTTAACAAGTATTAACATCCCTAACAGCGTTCATGGAATTGAAGAGAGTGCATTCGATGGTTGTACAGGCTTAACAAGTATCAATATACCAAATAGCGTTACTGGAATTGGATATAATGCATTCTCTCATTGTACAGGTTTAACAAGTATAATTATACCAAACAGCGTTACTGCAATCGGAGATGATGCATTCCGTGAGTGTATTAGTTTAACAGGGGTAAATATACCTAACAGTGTTCATTGGATTGGAGAGGGAGCATTTTCTGGTACTGGTTTAACAAGTATAACTATACCTAACAGCGTTACTGCAATCAGAGATTATACATTCTGTGGGTGTACTAGTTTAACAAGTGTAAATATACCTAACAAAGTTCATTGGATTGGAGAGAGTGCATTCGATGGTTGTACAGGCTTAACAAGCATTACTATCCCTAATAGCGTTACAGCAATCGGAGATAATGCATTCTATGGTTGTACAGGTTTAATAAGTATCAATATCCCAAATAGTGTTACTAAAATTGGAGAGGGTGCATTCTCCGGTTGTACTGGTCTAACAAGTATTAATATTCCGAACAGCATTACTGTAATTGAATCTTGGGCATTCTCTAATATTACTGGTTTAACAAGTATAACTATACCGAACAGCGTTACTGAAATTGGCTATTGTGCATTCTTTGGTTGTACTGGCTTAACAAGTATAACTATACCGAACAGTGTTACTGTAATTAAAAAGAGTGCATTCGCTCTTTGCACTGGTCTAACAAGTATTAGTGTAGATAAAGAAAACAAGAACTATTCATCTATTGATGGAGTATTGTTTAATAAAACACAATACAAACTTATTCGTTATCCTGTCGGAAGAAAAGGGCATTATATAATTCCTAACAGCGTTACTGAAATTGATAGTTATGCATTCTTGGATTGTAAAGGTTTATCAAGTATAACTATTCCAAGTAGCGTTATTGAAATTGGAGAGAGTGCATTCTATGGTTGTAAAGGTTTAACAAGTATAACTATTCCGAACAGCGTTACTGTAATTGAAAAGGGTGCATTCGCTCTTTGCACTGGTCTAACAAGTATAATTATCCCGAAAGGTACAAAAGCAAAGTTTGAGAAACTACTGCCAGATTGGAAAGATAAATTAGTAGAGAAATAAAAAAGGAGAAAAAACATATTCAGCCAACAGTTCATCGCAAATGTGAGTGGAAGAAAATCTTTGTTTGTAAGTGAGAGATAAAAAAAACAACTTGCTTTTAAATAAGTTTTAAATAGATTTTAAAACTTATTTAATCTGCCTAACAATCACCTCAACGTTGTTGTTATATCCTGATTGGGAAATCATTTGTCGGCGCAATTGTATTTCCGCTGCAGTTGGCAAGGTGTTATATAGTTGATTGATTTTTTCTGCTATATCTTGCAGAGTATTAACTATCGGACATACATTTTGCAGATTAGTTCCTTGTATCATCGTTTCATTTACCAAACAATGCCCTTGCGAATGAAGTAGTGTTGTAAGCAATTTCAGTTTCACTCCTGACGGATTGAATGCAAACAAAAGGTTAATCCTTGCGTTGTTTATCAATCCGTTCATTTTCTCTTGCTCAACATTTGCAATCAATTCCGTATTCAGACTTTCTTTTACCTTTTGTACCAATTCCTTTAACGGATTCCTTCCTGCAAGAACAAGTTTTTTTTGTTTATCAACTAACGGCATAACCTTTTCAACCAAAAACAACGCAACCTTAACATTACTCTCTATTGACAAATCTGCATTATATAATATGTAGTCGGTGTTTAAAGTTGAGAGTTGAAAGTCGTGAGTTGAAAGTCGTGAGTTTAGAGTTGTTTGACTTAAAATATCGTTATTAAAGAAGCACGGCAAGTAATCAACTTGTACATTTGGAAATTTCTTTTGGAAATAGTCTTTATCGGTTGTTGATATTGCAAAAATATTATCGGCATAGCGCAATTTGTTTTCAAATCTTTTCAATCGCAATGCCTCTGTAAAATAAAAAATTTTTGATTTCAAACTATCGGCAGAAGAAAACAGACGCATATAATATTGATGTTCTATATTGTGTGTGCGTACCATTTTTTTCCTGTCGGCAAACAATTTCTTGTCCAGGAAATAACAAGTATGAAGACCTTCAAACAAAATCGGGAAATTATCTTTGAGTAAATTGTTTTCCAATTCCCTATTCTTTCTGGAACGAACAATATATGGCAGTAGTGATAACTGCGATTTTATTCCCGTATTGCGTTTGTAATAATAAACTTTCTTTGCGTATTGTTCCAATATCTTTTCTTCCTTCCGTCCTTTGTAACAAAAGCAGTGCAATATAACATCTACTCCTGCCTGTTTCAACGCACGGAGTTTGTAAAACACTTCAATAACTCCTCCGTAATCGGCAGGGAAAGGTACTTGAAAACTTACAACATGCAAAGTCATAGTAAAAGATAGTGAATTGATTTCAATGAATTCTTATAAAATAAAAATGATGAGTGATTTCATCGTTATAAAGACTAATCACTCATCATTCAATATTGAATACCTATTAAAGTTTTGCAAGTATTGCCTCTAATGTATCCTTAATCTTATCTTGATCTGCTTTGATGTCAAGATTAACAGGTTGAATCATATTTTCAGGTTTGAAAATAGTGTCAAGTTGTTGCTGAGTAAGAACGCCGTTCTCCAATGCTATTTCATAAACACCTTTACCTGTTTTCTTAGCTATCTTAGCTATACGTGTAGAGTTCTTGTAACCGATGTAAGGGTTCAATGCAGTTACAGTACCAATAGCCTTAGCGATGAAGTTTTTGCAATTTTCAGCGTCAGCCTCAATACCGTCAATACACAATGTACGCAAAGTATCGAATCCGTTAGTCAATAAGTTTATAGATTCAAACAAGCAATAAACTGCAACAGGTTCCATAACGTTCAACTCCAATTGTGCATTTTCAGAAGCCAACATTACAGCAGTGTCATTACCTATTACTTTGTAGCAAAGTTGATTCATTACCTCAGGGATAACAGGATTAACTTTACCAGGCATAATAGAAGAACCAGGTTGCATTTCAGGCAAATGAACTTCTGCCAAACCGCAACGAGGACCAGAACCCATCAAACGTAAGTCGTTACAAATCTTGATAGCACGCAATGCAGTTCTCTTAAGTTCTGAAGACAAACCAACCAATGCTGAAGTGTCAGGAGTTGCTTCAATTAAGTTTTCTGCCAATGTTACGTTCCAACCTGTGATTTCTCTCAACGCTTTAATACATAGTTCAGAGTAACCAGGTTCTGCGCAAATACCCGTACCGATTGCAGTAGCACCCATATTAACTTCAAGTAAGTTTTCTCTTACTCTTTCAACGTCTTTTGCTGCTTTTCTCAACATTGTAGCGAATGCACCGAAAGACTGACCCAATGTCATAGGAACACCGTCTTGTAACTGAGTACGTCCCATTTTTACGATATTCTTGAATTCTTCAGCCTTTTTCTCCAAAGATGCAGCGCAATCGTTGATAGCCTTTATCAATTTTTCGCTTTCAAGATACAATCCGAAATGGAATCCTGTAGGATAAGCATCGTTTGTTGATTGAGATGCGTTGCTGTGGTCGTTAGGAGAGCAATATTGATACTCACCTGGTTTGTGTCCCATCAACTGAAGTGCGCGGTTTGCTATAACCTCGTTAGCGTTCATATTAACGGTAGTACCTGCACCACCCTGAATCATATCACTAAGGAAGTATTCGTCAAGTTTTCCTTCTTTCATTTCTTCACAAGCCTGAACCATAGCCTTGAATTGTTCGTCAGTCAATTTTCCTTGTGCGTGGTTAGCGATTGCAGCACCGTGTTTAGTGATTGCAAATCCCTTGATAAAATTAGGATAGGCTTTCATAGGAACGCCTGAAATCTTGAAGTTGTTGAAACCTCTCAAACTCTGTACTCCGTAAAGAGCATCTACAGGAACATTAAGTTCGCCGATAAGATCGCTTTCTTTTCTAAAATCTGCCATTTTCTAATAAAAATTTTTATTAATTAGTTAATATTATTTAAATAACTTTCTTATAACTTATTTTTTTACGTTTTATTGTACAATTACGCCATTTTTTTCATTTTTGCACAATTTTTTTTCATTTAATAAAACAAGACCGTAAACTTTCTCTTTACGGTCTTATTAAAATCAACTATTAATTAAATTCTTTCTTACAAGCTGCTATTTAATAATAATCTTATTAAACTTAGTTCCATTATTGGTTTTAACAACTACTATATAAGCTCCACAAGTAGCGTTAGTCGTAAATTTAAATGAAGAGCCATTCAAATTTTTATTATAAATAACCTGTCCTAAAGAATTAATCAACTGAACATTCTTTAAATCATTTCCATTAATATAAATATCCTTGTCATCATTCCAAATATTTATATTATCTACTTTAGTTTCTAGTAAAGAAGAACTATTCTTTTTTGCAAATTTAATAGAAAATCTACCTTCATTCTCTCCTTCATACACAGTAAAAGAGAAAATAGAATCTTCTTCCAATACAGTTTCTTCATTAGTTTGCAAATCAATCATGGAAATAAGCATATCCTCAGGAATATTCTTCAACTTAAGTTTAGCATCCGTAGTATTGAACGAATGGAAACAAATAGGAGTAGTATAAGGTAAGTTCTTAAACTCATTAATTATAACTTCATTATCATCTACTACGAAATAAGGACTTACAATGCTATTGTTATCGGAAAACAAAACCAAAGCATCTCCGTTATCATAACCATCTACTGCATATTCAGCCTGACGGGCAAATATTTCTTTCTTTTTGTTATTAGCATAAACTTTAAATATTGTCAAAGGTGCAACATTTTCATAAGACTTTACGCTTGAAGATTTACTTCCAGTTGTCTTTACAATAGTTTTATCATCATATTTCATTGTAAGGCTAACTTGCTTTGGAGTAGATGATGGACTATACACCATAAAACCTTGTCCTGGTTGAATAGTTTTTGTATCTGTTGCCGAGCTTGTGATGGTTTTCCAATCGGGAACGCTACTATCATATATATACACTGTATTTCCTCCTACTATTCCTGCATTTGCTGCGACCAAGTTCACAACGCTCAAATCTTCTGAGAAAGGATTACTCAATGAAAACCAATAACCTTTTTGCGAACCGCTTCCCGTAGTACTTGTTCCTGTGTTTGTTTCGGTATATTTTATATCTCCCGTCGAAGAATTCGTTATTTGCACCATCGTTGTAGTATTAGTTAATTCTTTACCTACAGTTTGGCCTTCCTCAAGAGGTTTATTAGGGAAAACATGAGCGAAATAGCCATAACCTTGCTTAATTGAACTTTTCCAAAGCAAAAAGTCTTCATCGGCATATTTCCAATTATTATCCGTCAAACTCCATTCAACACAAGCTGCATCATTACCACCAGTATTATTTCTCAATGGCTCCAAATTAGAATTGTTAAGACTGCCGATAAGATTCCATTTGTTTACATATAATTTCAAATTATTATTGCCACTAAATAAAGAATTAATCATATTTCTAATATTCTCTTCCGTTGTTTTAACAACACCGCCAGTAGATGTAGTATAATAACCTTCATTCTGACCATCATAATAATAAGAATCCGAAATATCACCATCGACACTCTTATCTGTTTTTTCAGATAAACTTCCTACAATAGCACCTATATATTTTTCACAAGTAGCATTTGATGATAGAGTAACAGTAATTGTATTATTTAATGAAAAACAATTATCCACAACTCCAGGATCATCTGAATTATTACCTGTTAATTGATTACGACCTATAATACCTCCTACACCATTGAATCCTGAAATAGTAGCTCCTTCCACATAACAATAAGAAATAGGGTTACCATAAGCCAACAACCCGACTAATCCTCCAACAAAGGAGACTCTATCACAATAACCTCCACCTGCAGGAGTGTAATATGAGTTTGCTTTTATAGTACTTGTACCTTTTAAATAACAATTGGTTATATAATTCATCTCTGTTACGTTTCCTATTAATGCACCTACATACATAGTTCCTGAAACATTTGCATTAACTAAACCAACATTCTTAATAATACTATTATAATTATTGATATAACCAAATAAACCAACATTATGATGTTCTACCTCTATTTTTAAATTCTTTATTACATGACCTCCGCCATCGAAACATCCGTCAAAAGTACCGCCTGAGCCAGTGTTATGTCCAATAGGAGACATGGATTTTCCTGCCATATCTAAATCATTTGCCAATTTAAACCAAATAGGTTCTCCAGTTTTCTTATTGACTCCCCTACTGGTAGCCTTAGTGCCATTATTGACATTGTCAGCAAGTTTTATTAAGTCATCTGGGTCTTTAATCAAATAAGGAGATGCCTGAGTTCCCTCTCCAAGAAAACAATCGCTCCAATTCTCGCTTTGTGCATATAGATTTGCTATCAAGACATAAAACATTACGGAAAGTAATCCTGTTTTTACGATTAAGTTTTTTAATCTGTTCATCATTTTTATATTTTTCTTTAATGTTATTCTTATTTATTTTCTAATAAAATTCAAGTTGCAAAAATACAACTTTTTTTTGATTAAAGCTCAAAACGCCGAAAAAAATCGTAATTAACACTATAAAAAGATAAGGTGTGAAATTATGTTACAAATTCCACACCTTACATTATCAATCACGCAATATATTTCTGCGGATTATAGCAATCTAATATTAAAATCTGTTATCTCTGCGAATGCTTATGTTATTCATCGGCATAGGAGCAGATTCTTTGTGTTCATTATTACGTTTATTGTTATTTGGTTGATGATTATTCGGTCGGTTGTTGGAGTTGCGGTTATTGTTGCGTGCTCTCGGAGTGTTATCAACGTATCCATCTGGTTTAGGTATCAACACGCGGTGCGAAAGTTTGAATTTGCCGCTCTGTTTGTCAATACCGATAAGTTTTACTCGGATTTCGTCGCCCTCTTTCAATACGTCCTCCACTTTTTCTATGCGTTTCCAATCTATTTCCGTAACATGCAAAAGACCTTCTTTGCCCGGAAGAAATTCTACAAACGCTCCGTAAGGCATAATGGACTTAACGGTTGCGTCATATACCTCGCCCACTTCAGGAACGGTGGTAATGGCTTTGATACGTGCGGCAGCCTTTTCAATTCCTTCCTTGTTAGCAGAAGAAATCTCGCAAACGCCGTAATCGCCTTTCTCCTCAATAACGATAACCGTGTCGGTATCGGCCTGAATCTGCTGAATGTTTTTTCCTTGAGGTCCGATAACGGCACCGATAAACTCTTTAGGAATAAACATTGAGATAATACGCGGTACGTGTGGTTTGTAATCTTCGCGCGGTGCAGGGATAGTGTCAGTAATTATATTAAGGATATGTTCTCTTCCGCGTTTAGCCTGAGCAAGTGCCTGAGCAAGTATCTCGTATGAAAGACCGTCGCATTTGATATCCATCTGACAAGCAGTAATACCGTCTTTAGTTCCACAAACTTTGAAGTCCATATCTCCCAAATGGTCTTCATCGCCAAGAATATCGGAAAGGACAGCCCATTTGCCGTTTTTCTCAATAAGTCCCATAGCAATACCGGAAACCGGTTTGGTAATCTTAACTCCAGCGTCCATAAGTGCCAAACAACCTGCGCAAACGGTAGCCATAGATGAAGAACCGTTGGATTCCAATATATCACTTACAACACGGATTGTGTAAGGGCAATCTTCTTCGTTTGGTAATACTTGTTTCAATGCACGCATTGCCAAATTGCCGTGGCCTATCTCACGTCTGGAAGTTGATTTGTTGCCTTTTACTTCGCCTGTTGCAAAACCAGGGAAGTTATAATGTAGGATAAAACGGTTACTTCCTTCAATCATTGCTCCGTCTATTGTCTGTTCGTCAAGTTTTGTTCCTAATGTACAGGTAGAAAGTGATTGCGTTTCTCCCCTTGTAAAGATTGCAGAGCCATGAGCGGACGGTAAATAATCTATTTCAGTCCATATCGGTCGGATTTCTTCCAATTGTCTTCCGTCCAAACGTACTCTTTCATTCAAAACCATGTCGCGCATCGCTTCTTTGTGTATGTCATGGAAGTAACGGTTAAGCATAACCTTATGTTCCTCTTTGTATTCTTCGTCAAGGGTTTCAAGGAATGCCTCATAAACGGCGTCAAACTTCTCGCCGCGCTCATGTTTTGACTTGATACCTTGTTTTGCTAAGTCATAACATTGTTGATAGCAGGCGTCAATCATCTGTTGTTTGATTTGCTCGTCATCTTCTTCGTGGCAATATTCTCTTTTTTCGGTTTTGCCTGCCATAACAGTCAATTCCTCTAACGCTTGGCAGTGAATCTTGATACTTTCGTGTGCTGCTTTCAAAGCGTTAAGCATAACCTCTTCGCTGACTTCTTTCATTTCGCCCTCAACCATCATAATGTTATCTTTGGTTGCGGCAACTATTAAATCAAGGTCAGCTTCTTCTTGTTGGGAATAGTCAGGGTTGATAACAAATTCGCCATTTATTCTTGCAACGCGGCATTCGGATACAGGACCGTCAAAAGGAATATCACTGCAAGCCAATGCCGATGCAGCCGCAAGGGCAGCCAATGCGTCAGGAGGGTTTTGATGGTCTCCTGAAATCAAAGTTATCTGAACTTGGACCTCTGCGTGATAGTTGGAAGGGAACAAAGGTCTTAATGCTCTATCAACTAATCTTGCTATAAGTATTTCGTATTCACTCGGACGGGCTTCGCGTTTGAAGAATCCGCCGGGGAATTTACCCGTTGCGGCATATTTTTCTTGATAATCTACGCTTAGAGGCATAAAATCTACATCCGCTCCCGCTTCTTTCTTTGCGCAAACGGTTGCAAGTATCATTGTATCGCCCATTTTCACTACTGCCGAGCCGTCAGCCTGTTTTGCAAGTTTGCCCGTCTCAATTTCAATCTGTCTTCCGTCTGCTAACGAAAAGACTTTCTTAATTCCAATCATCTTTTGTTTATCTTAATTTCATCTTGTCCCCAAAGAGCCTAAAAAGGACACAAACTAATATTTACATCTGGCTCTTTTTATCTGTCTTAATTGATTTCAATACGAAAAAAGGCAATCAAAATCTTACCGATTGCCTTTTCAATTCTTTTTAATTGTAAATAGAAGTAACCAATTTTAGATTTGCTTACTTTCTTAGACCCAATTCCTTTATCACAGCACGATAACGGTTGATGTCTTTCTTCTTCAGATAGTCTAACATACGTCTTCTTTTGCCCACAAGAGCAACCAATGCACGTTTGGTAAAGTTATCGTTCTTGTGCTGCTTGGAATATTCAGTTAAGTGCTGAATGCGAAACGTGAATAACGCTATCTGTCCCTCTGCTGAGCCGGTATCTTGTTCGTTTTTGCCGAACTTACCGAAAATCTCTTTCTTTTTCTCGCTTGTTAAATACATTTTGCTTTGTTTTTCTTAATTTTATTATGTTATTTTCAAATTTGAAGTTGCAAAATTATGAAGTTTTTTTGATATGACAAAGAAATATTTGATTTTCTTGCAATTTTTATCAATCACCTTGCAATACGTCTGTAACCTCTATATCAAATACCAAAAGACTTCCTGCCGGTATTTCGGGCGAATCCTGTAAGCCGTAACCCAAATCGGATTTTATCCAAACAGTGTAGCGGCTGCCGGCATTCATCATCTGTACCGCTTCAGTGAAGCCTGCAATAAAATTGTCTATGCCCTGCAAGTGCGGAGCGGAATCAGGCTTATCAAAATCAGATTGCACTTTCTTTATACTACCGTCAGGATTCAAAACACTCAATGCATAACGGAAACGGATTCTGTCGCCGTGATTCGCCAACGGTTTAACACCTTTTCCCTGTTTTATCACTTTGTATTGCAATCCGCTCGCAGTTGTTTTTACTCCGTCCTTGTTTGCATTCTCTTTTAAGAACTTTTCTGCGGCATCAATGTAGGGTTGGGCTTTTTGCAATATGTCGTTCTGCATTCCCTGACGCAATTGATTGGAATAAGCGTCCATTATTTCCATACATTGCTGCTCGGTAAGAACGGAAGAAGAGTTTTCGTCATAACCTTGAGTGAATGCGCCTGCAAAAACATCGGAATTAATATCCATACTTCCCGTTTGTTTGACTTGTCTGCCCGTAAGATAGCCGTAAGCGTATGAAACGGAATCTTTGAATGTTTTTAAATCGGATTTACTTACTGAATTTGCAGATTTGTTGCACGAGGTAAATAGCCCCACACCTATTAATATATATGCTGCAAATAAAAATATTTTCTTCATTTCAATTAAAATTTTCTTTTATCTAACAAACGGCAAAATTATAAAATATTCCTGAAATAAGACAATAAAAAACGAAATTTAGTAAATTGATTTACCTATCATGAAGGAAGAAAACATTTTTGCAATCACGGATAATATTTTTGCAACTACGCAAATAAATTTTGTAATTTCAAAAAACATTTTTGTTCAGACCGTCCAAAATATAATTTCAGACGGTTCAAAAATTAGTTTTGGACGGTTTGAAATATAATTTTAAACCGTCCAAACAAAAATGTTTTCAAAAATTGCAAAAATATTCTTAGGAATTACAAAATTCTTTTCACCTATCACAAAATTTTTATAAGGATATTTTAAATTAAATACGTATTTTATTTTGTGTTTATATATATTAGTTGTAATTTTGCACCTCCAATCCGAATTAAATGGATTGATAAAAAATTTATAAACTAATTTAATTAAATTGTTTATTAAACGGAAATGAAAAACAAGTATATTGACCTTATTGAACAGACTTTTGAGTTTCCTCAGGACGAATTTACAGTAGAAGATGAGGAATTGAACTTTCACGATATTCCTCTGATGGATATTATCAAACAATACGGAACGCCTTTGAAGATAACCTATTTGCCTAAAATATCTTCGCAAATTCAAAAGGGCAAACGTTTGTTTAACGTGGCGCGTGCCAAAGTGGATTACAAGGGTACTTACAATTATTGTTACTGCACCAAGTCATCTCACTTTGAATTTGTGCTTAACGAAGTGTTGAAAAACGAAGTTAATTTGGAAACTTCTTCCGCTTTTGACATTAATATAATAGAGGAATTGTACAATCAAGGCAAGATTACCAAAGAACAATTTATTATATGCAACGGTTTCAAACGTCCGCAGTATATTGAGAATATCGGCAACTTGATTGATAACGGTTTTTGCAACATTATACCTATTATAGATAATATAGAGGAGTTGGATGCTATGAACGAAAGGGTCAATAACAAATGTAATGTCGGTATCCGCATAGCAACCGAAGAAGCTCCGCAGTTTGATTTTTATACCTCACGGCTTGGTATCCGTTACAACGAGATTTTGGATTTTTACAAGAAGAAAATTCAAAATAACAAGAAATTCAAACTTAAAATGCTCCACTTTTTCATCAATACGGGCATAAAAGATACAGCTTACTATTGGAGTGAATTAGGTAAATGCGTCAATGTATATTGCGAATTAAAGAAGATTGCACCTCATTTGGACAGTTTGAATATCGGTGGCGGATTCCCGATTAAAAACTCGTTGGGTTTTGAATATGATTACGAATATATGACAGAAGAAATCCTTGCCCAAATCAAAGACATCTGCAATAAAAACGGTGTTGATGAACCTAATATTTTTACGGAGTTCGGTTCTTTCACCGTAGGCGAGGCAGGCTGCATTCTTTACTCCATTATAGACCAGAAACGACAGAATGACCGTGAGTTATGGTATATGATAGATTCTTCTTTCATTACTACACTGCCAGATACTTGGGGTATAGGCCAACGTTTTATATTGTTGCCTATAAATAAGTGGAACAATGAATACGGAAGAGTGTTTTTGGGCGGACTTACTTGCGATTCACAGGATTATTATTCGGCAGAAACCCATTCCAACGCAATCTTCTTGCCTAAGTTTTCCAATGACGATAACGAACCTTTGTACATAGGTTTCTTCCATACGGGTGCATATCAAGAAAGTTTGGCAGGTTACGGCGGAATACAGCATTGTTTGATTCCACAACCCAAACACGTTATTTTGGATAAGGACGAAAATGGAGATTGGACGACAAAATTGTTTGCAAAAGAACAATCGCACAAATCAATGTTGAAAATATTGGGATATTAATTGATATTAGTCAGATTTTATTGCTATTGCAAATAACAGAATATATATTTACAAAATAAAAGTGCGGAACCTTGTTATTGATTCCGCACTTTGCTTTTCTGAATTAAAAAGATTCAAAAATCTTATTTAACAAGAATAACCAAAAACTTACTCTTTGCCCAGAAAGATTGAACATCGGTAATATTAAGAGCCGTTGCCTTATCCGTTCCTCCCTCTAAAGTATAAGATTGTGTAGGATGGGAAGTCAGTATTTGTACTTTATGACCCGGTAAAACAATGTGTTTGATTTTTCTTGCGTCAATTTTAACATAATCTTGCAAATCGGAATCACTTGTAACACTCGTTTTCTTTCCTATTCCCAAAAAGCCGCCTGTTGAAGAGATAATACCTTTTTCTTTTAACTGTTGTTTAGTTCCGATTATGTAATAAACAGTATTTCTCTCGTCTTCAACTTTCATTATATGCTCGTCTTTTTCGCGGTTTTGGTTGGTAAGTTCTTCTAAATTGCGGTTCAAAGTCGATATTGTTATATTCTTCTTCTGCAATTCAGTTGTCATTAGCTGCAATTCTTCTTCTTGGTCGGCAATTTTTTGTTGCAATTTCTCAATAAATGCAGTTAATTGCTTGTTGTTGCTTTGAGTTTTCTGCAATTTCGCATTCAAATCAGATATTTTCTGCTTGTTCTGAGCCAATATCTCATTAATATCTTGGATTTGAGAAGCAATTTTACTTCTTCGGTCAGGATTGATTTCCCCTCCCGTGTTTTTGATTGTCGCAACGTCAGAATATTTTGACGTAACAACATCTAAGTCGCTTTCAATGGCATTTAACTGTTCAAATAAGCCTTCTAACTCTGCATTCTTTGCGTCTAAAGCAGCTTGAACTGAGTCTTGAAGTGCTTTTTGATTGACAAGTTTCTCTTCCATTTCCTTCTTACCGCAACCACTCATAACAATTAAAATTACAAGTGAGACAGCTCCCAAAAATCTTTTCATTTCTGTTTGTTTTTTATTAGTTTATTACTATTTTCCTCAAATAATTTTGCAAATTTATGATATTTTTTCTTTTTGCTATCAAAATTATTTGTATTTTTGCATTCAGTAAGTAAAACGTCAAAACATTTTATTTATTTTATTTACAATAAATTTTTTGTGTGGTGCTGAAATAAAGTAGGCTGAGATTATACCCTTTGACCGTTTTGATAATGCAAAGCAGGGAAACGTATCTCCAAACTGTTTATTTCTCCGTTTCACATATATAATTAAGGTATGATGAAAATAAAAAGCGTATTGACAATAGCAGGCAGCGATTCCATCGGCGGAGCAGGCATACAGGCAGATATAAAGACTATTTTCTCTTTGGGTTTGTATGCAAGTAGTTGCATAACCGCCGTAACAGCTCAGAATACTTGCGGAGTCAGGTCAATACAATCGATAAACAGCAATATTTTATACGACCAAATCTCCGCCGTATTGCAGGACATTATACCCGATGCAATAAAAATCGGAATGATTTATACAAAAGAAAACGTCAAAGCTATAAAAAACGCTTTTAAAGACAACAATTACAATAATTATATAGTATTAGACCCTGTCCTTGTGGCAACTTCGGGCGACAGTTTGGCAAAATCGGATTTTTTACAGGCATTAAAACAAGACCTCTTCCCTATCTGCGACATTCTTACGCCCAATCTTTCCGAGGCGATAACTATCTGTAACCGTGAAATAAACAATACGGATGATATGATTGCCTGCGGACAAGATATAATCAAGACTTACGGAGTTAAAAACGTTCTTATCAAAGGCGGACACGCAAAAGATGATAATATGACAGACGTTTTGATCTTTGAAGATATGACTTATAAGACTTTTACTGCAAAAAAAATCAACAGTAATAACACTCACGGAACGGGTTGCACTCTTTCGTCAGCTATAGCATCATATCTTGCAAAGGGATTAAGTATTGAAGACAGCGTAAAGCAAGCAAAAGACTATGTTTATAACGCAATACTTTATGCAAAAGACATAACAATGTTTAAAGGACACGGATCTACAAATCATCTTTGGAACTTATGCCCACAAAAATAATTAATAATGTCTTGCTGTTTGATTTTGAGTCAATTTATACACTTATTGAAAAAAAATTTGTACTTTTGCATTCATTAATATAATATATAAGTTTTCTATGGGTATAACTTACGAAGAAAAGGAGCAGAAATTTATCTTTGATTTCAATAATGACGGCAAAGAAGATATAATTACTTTGACGGGAGACGGTTATCAAGTGGAAGCATTCGGAAGATGTTTTTACTATGGTTATGAATTTGAGGATAATATTGATAGTTCTTTGCGGGCAAAGTTTATTAAATACATTAAATTCACAAAAAATTTGCAGGCAAACGAAGATATAACCCAGTTTATCAAAAAAGCCGTTGATAATCTCAACAAAAAGATAAATCTATACAACTATGATTTGGTTGTAATGCCAGAATCTTCCAGCAAGGTCAATCAATATATGCTCCGTTATATATACCGTTTCGCCCAACCTTCACTTCACAAGATGGAACTCATAAAATCGTTGCCTGCGTCTATATCTTTTGATATGGATAGTTATGAACAACAATACCTTGACGATGTTTTGGAAAACGGTAGGCCACGTTATACCGCCATTCAGAAGCAACAAGTAATGCAAAATATAGATGATATGATGGAACTTATACATCATAAAGACTATTTCACTATTGCCAAAGACGTTAAGAAAAACCGTTACCGTCCGTATATAATGAATTTCTTGAAATTTGCGAATGAGAAAGACAAAGAACTATGTATGTCTATCAGAAAGCAAGATATTCTTATTATTGATGACATTACAACAAGCGGTTCTACTCTTAACGAAATATTAAGGACACTGCGGATTTTGAATGAAGACAATAATATTACAATCTTTTCACTTATCGGTCGTAAAGACCTAATGGCTGAAAGTTTTTAATCAATATTTCAATATAAAACAACAAAGAGAATGACTTTGTTACTTTAATAAATAATATAATAACTGTTTAATAAAATATATTATGATTCTGAGCGAAAATAATTGGGTAGAACTTTTTACAAGTCAAAAAATTGTAGAAAAAAGATGGGCTATATATTTTTGCATGTAGATATGATAACCATCTTGATTATGAAGCGTATTTTCTAAATAAAGGAGAAAAATATTGGAAATATTTTATCGATGAATTTACTCATAGTAATGGATGGCAGACAATAGTCCCTCTCGCACTACATTATATTCCTCCTTATGATAAAAAAATACCGAATGGAAAACACATCTCAAGGTTGTTATGACAGAAGAATTAATTTATGTATAGTCGCATATACATTGGATAATCAAAATAACATATGCATTCTATTTTCATGATTTTGACCCTATAGAAGATGATAAATTTAATAAAAAGTATAAAGATATGAGCGAGAGAATAAGTTATTTATCAAGTATAAGACATAAAATAAACTTGGAAGGAATGTACTTATTCCATAAATGTAACGAAGGAGACCATATCAGGCATTGGCAACAAATTTACCAACAAAGAAAGATACAAAATAATAGAACAACATTTCATAAATTATATAGTATTAATATAGTTACAGCACATTTTAATCTATTATATAATCAAATAGTCTATCTTAAGAGTTAAAACAAAGAGGGTGCAAGAAATTAAACTTGCGCCATTGTTTCTTTAATAAAAAGCATTATTTCCTTGTTATCAAAATAAATTTTCTTATCTTTGCAACTTGAATTTGTAGGGGTGCTTGTACGGATTAAGAAGAAAAAGCTGGCTGAGATTATACCCTTTGACTGATTCGGTAATGCGGATTTAGGAAAATATACTCTCTTATGCTTTTCTTACAGCAACGTTTCATCACTCCCAATATTTAAAACCATATAATCACAATGAAAGTAAAGGTAAATGACAAAGACAAGATTGTTCCGGTAGGTTGCACTTTGGAAATCTTATGCCAAATCATCGGAATTAAAGAAAACGAACCTGTTGCGGTGGCTTTGGGTACGGAAGTTATAGAACGTTCGGCTTGGGCTGAAACAAAACTTAACGACCATGACAAAATAACAATCATAAGGGCAACATGCGGCGGTTGATTGGTATAACGCCTGAGCAAGATGTGTTTTGCGAACAGCGGCGTATAACTAATATGTTGCGAAGCGGAGAAATAACTTATTTTCATATCCGCAAACCTCATTATACAGAGAAGATGATGAGGGATTATCTCTTTTTGTTTGATGCAGATGTAAAAGAGAGATTGTCTTTGCATGATTTCCATTATTTAGCATCGGAACTTGGCATAGGCGGAATACATCTTAACAAACGCAATCCTGAATTAAAAGAAGAATATCACCAAAAACGTATTTCTGTTTCGTGCCATACAATAGAGGAAGTGCAAAAGTGGAAAGACAAAGCGGATTATCTGTTTCTTTCTCCTACATTTGACAGCATAAGTAAACAAGGTTATACTTCCAAGTTTGATTTACAAGAATTAAAAGCGTTATTTGAACAAAATATTCTTAACGAAAAAGTCTGTGCATTGGGAGGTGTTACCTATAATAATATAGATGTATTAGAGGAAGTGGGATTTTCTTCTTTTGCGATGCTTTCTGCCGTCTGGGATTTACCTAAAACGATGTTTATTTCGCACAAAAACGAGTATTTTGACTACTATTCTTCATGTAAAACTGCAATAGAAGGCGGTATAAAGTTCGTTCAGTTGCGTATGAAGGATGCTGCGGACGATGAAGTGATAAATACTGCAAAACAACTGCGTCCTCTTTGCGACAAACACGCATGCATGCTTACTGTTGATGACAGAATACATTTACTTGACACAAATCTTTTTGACGGAGTGCATTTAGGCAAAAACGATATGCCGATAAAACAAGCCAAAGTTATAACTAAAGGCAAGTATTTGTTAGGTGCAACGTGCAATACCGCAGAAGATGTTTTCAAAGCCGTAGATGACGGAGCGGATTACTTGGGTATCGGACCTTTCCGCTACACTCAAACAAAGAAAAACTTATCTCCCGTTCTCGGCATTGCAGGTTACAATGATATAATGGGGCAACTGTCCGCCAAAAACATAAATATCCCTGCTTATGCCATAGGAGGAATAACTACGGAGGACTTACAAGTCATTAAATCCACAAACATCTACGGCGTAGCCGTAAGTTCCGCTGTCATAAACACCCCACAAAACACCCAAGAAAGAATTAACGAATTTTTAAAGATATTTTAATACAATACAGCGATGAATGATAATTTAATTATAGCAGGAAAAGAATTTAAAAGCAGATTGTTTATCGGCACGGGTAAGTTTCCGTCCAACGAAGTTATGAAACAGGCAATCATTGCCTCAAAAGCCGAAATCGTTACTACGGCTTTGAAACGTCTGAATACGGAAGACTCCGCCAGTGAGGATATTATTCCGTTTATACCCGAAAGTTGTAGGCTTCTGCCTAACACTTCGGGAGTCCGCAACGCAAACGAGGCTGTCTTTGCGGCAAAAATGAGCCGTGCGGCGTTAAATACCGAATGGGTTAAGTTGGAAATCCATCCCGATGCCAAATATCTTTTGCCTGATGTCAAAGAAACGATTATTGCAACGCAGGAACTTGTCAAGTTAGGCTTTAAAGTTATGCCTTATATCACCCCTGACCCTGTTGCGTGCAAACAACTGGAAGAAGCAGGGGCTGTCTGCGTTATGCCGTTGGCCTCTCCTATCGGCAGTAACAAAGGAATAAAAAACGAGGATATGCTTCGTATCATTATTGAGCAGAGTAATGTTCCTGTTGTTATTGATGCCGGAATCGGAGCGCCGTCAGATGCTGCCAAAGCAATGGAAATGGGAGCCGATGCGTGCATGATCAACACCGCAATCGCTATTGCTGACGACCCTGTGCGGATGGCGGAAGCTTTTGCGATGAGTATCAATTCCGGACGTATGGCTTACAATGCAGGATTGGGAGTTATGAGTGATTTTGCCGTTGCAACATCACCGCTGACAGCATTCTTGGACGACGAACAAGCCGAAATAGACAAGATAAAGTAAGAGACACCCACCTTTACATCAATTAAATATAGATAATATGTGTTTGACATCTAAAATATTGCAACTTATTTCTGATGCAAAGCGAGGTGATGCCGAAGCTCAGTATCTTGTAGGAATGTATTACTATTTTGAAAAGAATGATTTTCTTACAGGGTTCTATTGGTTAAAACTTTCTGCTGACAATCTTTACGAAAAAGCCTGTCAAACCTTATATGCAATATACAATGAAGGATATTTTGTAAAGAAAGATGAAGATAAAGCCCGTAAATATCTACTAAAAAGTAGACTTCCTTTTATTAAAAATGAATATAACAAAGCATTCGGCAATATATTTGAAGAATGAAAGTATGCTTAATATCTAATCAAAATAACATAAATATGAAAGAAAATAGTCTTGTAATATTTAGCACTGACGACGGTTAAGTAAAGTTTGATGTGCTTTTTAAAGAAGAAACGGTATGGCTGGCTTACTATAGAGTAAATATTTGTGCTGTTTGAAAAATCCCGTCCTACTATTAATGAGCATATCTTAAATATATTTAAGGAAGGCGAATTAGCAGAAGGATATTCTATTAAGAAAATCGGAATTTGCGATTTTGCTAAAAAGCCTACTAATTTCTGTTATAATATCTGTCGGTTACCGTGTAAAGTCATTAAGGGAATTCAATTCGGGCAATGGCTACAAAACGATTGAATGAATGTATAAGAAATTAATAAGAAATAACAGAGTTGAATAAAAGAAATATTAGATATTAAGTTATTTTAAATAATTTTGCAAAACGAAATAAGAGTATATAATGGATAATATAGAGCAATTATATAAAGAATGGCAGGCATTACAACCGTTGAAAGAAGAATATCAAAGGCGGTTGGAGGAGAAGTTTATGTTGGAGTTTAATTATAATTCCAATCATATAGAAGGTAATACTCTGACTTACGGACAGACGGAATTATTGTTAAAGTTCGGAGAAGTTACGGATAATGCCAAGATGAAGGATTTGGAAGATATGAAAGCCCATAACCTTTGCTTAAAAATAATTAAAGAAGAAGCAAAAGACAGAGAACGACCTTTAACTGAATCTTTCATAAGAAATCTTCACCATACAATGCTTAGGGAAGATTATTCCGAAACAAAGAACGGTAAAACTTATACAGTACATGCAGGAATATATAAAACACGTCCAAATTCTGTAAAAACAATTACAGGAGAAGTTTTTGAATATGCAAGTTTAGAAGAAACGCCTTATTTGATGTCAGATTTAATTGCGTGGTATAACAAAGAAGAACAAAACAATAGATTATCCGTCATAGAACTTGCAAGTCTGTTTCATTACCGTTATATAAGAATCCATCCGTTTGAAGACGGCAACGGCAGAATATCACGTTTGATTGTCAATTATATTCTTACAAAACATCACTATCCGATGATTGTTGTAAAAACAGAAGATAAACAGAACTATCTTTCTGCATTACATCAATGTGATGTGAATGTTGGTTCATTACCTTTTGACGGAGCGAATGCAACTATTGACCAGATAACACCACTTGTAGAGTATTTGAGTAAGTGTATGGAATCTTCTTTAAGACTATCAATAAGGGCTGCAAAAGGAGAAAATATTGAGGAAGATGATGATTGGCGGAAAGCTTTGAAAATAAAATATCGCAATAACATTAATAGACCAGAATTTACTGAAGATAAAAAAGAAGAAATATTAAATACTGAATTTGCTTCATTGCTGCAAAAAATACATTCGGAACTATCTGAATTTTATTCTCTATTTTCTTCTGTTAATTGGTATCCTGCGATACCAAAATATAAGAAAAATGATAAGAATATTGTCTATTCTTCAATTAATATCAGCAAAGAAATATCTGACTATTTAAAAATGTTTTCTATTTATATTCATATAGAATTTAATCAATTTATATACAGGTATTTTCTTTGTATTGAGGGTGACGTTCCACACAATCATTACTTTTATGAAAAAGAATTGTTCTACAATGAATCTTTAACTGAGAAAGATATTAAAAATATTATCAATTCTATAGGAAAAGAGTTACAGATTTTTTTAGAAACGTATACAAATTAAAACAAACATATTATGCCACGGTTGGATTGGATAGGAAAAGATAAGGTTGAGAATTATCACGATAAAGTTGTTTTTCATACTTTGGAGAAACAATATACTTTTAATTCTGACAAAGAAAGTGAGAATAAAATAATACATGCGGATAATCTTATTGCATTGAAATCTCTTTTGCCGCAATACGAGGGAAAGATAAAATGTATTTACATTGACCCTCCTTATAATACAGGAGAAGAAAAATGGAAATATAACGACAATGTAAATGACCCGAGAATAAAAAAGTGGCTTGGTGAAGCTGTAGGCAAACAAGGAGAAGATTTATCAAGAGATGATAAATGGCTGTGTATGATGTACCCACGTTTGAAACTTCTTCAAAAACTCCTTTCCAATGACGGCGTAATCTTTATTTCCATAGATGACAACGAACAGGCAAACCTTAAACTTGTTTGTGATGAAATTTTTGGAGAGAGAAATTTTATAGAAATATTTTCTTGGAGAAAAACATACACTCCATCTAATCTTTCACAAACATCTAAAAAATGTGTTGAGTATATTTATTGTTATTCAAAAAGTCGAAATAATCTTACTCGTTTTAAAGGACTAATAAAGACTAATGATGCAGATAATCCTTTAATAAAAAGTAATAATAACTACAAGACTTTGATATTTCCTTGTGATAGAATAATAACTACTCAACGAAATGATTGTTTTTTTTCGGCAGGTGAATATGGTACAAGGGTTAATAAGGTTTTCTTGAAAAATGATGTTGAATTTAAAGATGGAAGATTTTTACAGAATTTGATATTAGAAGGAAAATTTATTTGGACACAAGAAATGTTGGAGAGTGAATTGAATAAGGACACAAAGATAATATTTAAAGGTACTTCTTTTGCTCCTCGTTATGATAGAAGAAACTATGAACCAGAAGTACCAAGAAACTTGATTGACAATGAAGATATGGTTGGTACAACGGAAGAAGGTGGCAAAATTTTAAAAACTATCTTTGGAGAAAAAGTGTTTGATTATCCAAAACCTCCATCCTTAATAGAATACTTAATAAACTTTATTTGTAACGATGAAGATATTATTTTAGATTCTTTTGCTGGCAGTGGTACAACGGCTCATGCTGTTTTGAAACTAAACAAAGAAGATGGAGGCAACAGGAAATTTATCTTGGTAGAAATGATGGATTATGCGGAAAATATCACTGCCGAAAGAGTAAAACGGGTAATAAAAGGATATAAAGACGTTGAAGGTTTAAAAGGAGATTTCTCTTATTATGAATTAGGAAAACCTATGTTCAAAGATGAAGAAAACCTTAACGAAGAAGTAGGCGAAGAAAAAATAAGACAATATATTTATTACTCTGAAACAAAACAACCTCTTACACGGGAGCAAGACAAGGAAAAGAAATACTTGCTTGACAATTATAATTATACCGGTTATTATTTCTATTATGAAAAAGACAGCCTGACAACGCTTTCATTGGCAAGTTTTGCAAACATAATAAAAGACAAACAAGAATCCTATATTATTTATGCAGACATCTGTACTTTGAGTGAAGAAGTAAAGAAGAAATACCATATTGTTTTTAAGAAAATACCGAGAGACATAAGGAGATTTTAAGCTATGGAATTAAAGAATTATCAACAACAAGTAATAAATGATTTGGAACAATACCTTGAATGCTTGGATAAATTTGAGGTAAAGAGTGCTTTCAAAGAATACTGGCAGAGTAAAGGAATCTCACTACCTTTACAAAGCAGCAAATATTTGAAACCTTATAATGATGAAATAAAGAATGTTCCTAATGTTACTTTGAAAGTACCGACAGCAGGAGGAAAAACATTTATCGCCTGCAATGCGGTAAGAAGTATATTCAATCATTATTATACAAACTCACCTCAAGTGGTTACTTGGTTTGTCGCTTCGGACAGTATATTGAAACAAACATACAGAAATCTTTCCGATGTCAATCATCCTTACAGACAAAAGATAGATTCTTTATTTAACGGCAGAGTTTGTGTGGCAGACAAACAGCAGGCATTGTCAGGACAAGGTATTTCGCCTAATGAATTAAGAAATCAATTGACAATATTTGTTCTCAGCATACAATCTTTTGCCTCCAACAACAAAGAGGGAAGAAAATCCTACCAAGAAAATCAAAATTTAGCAGAACACACTAAACACTATAACGACGGACAGACAGTAAATGGTGCAGACGAAACTGCATTAATAAACTTACTTGCACACCTAAGTCCTGTTGTTATAATAGACGAAAGTCATAACTTTACTGCTTCTTTGCGTTTGGACGCTATAAAAGCAATAAAACCTTGCTTTATTTTGGATTTAACTGCAACACCGAGAGAAAACAGCAATATAATTTCTTTCGTCAATGCTATGGAGTTGAAGAAAAACGAGATGGTAAAACTTCCTGTGATTGTCTATAATAAGAATAATAAAAACGATGTTATCTCCACAGCAGTTAATCTTCGCAATAACTTGGAGTTGCAAGCAATAGAAAATGAAAAATTGACAGGAAAATACATCCGTCCTATTGTTTTATTCCAAGCACAACCAAAAGGCAATGAAGACAACATTACTTTTGAAAAAATAAAGCAACAACTTGTAGAGTCCGGAATAAATGAAGAAGAAATAAAGATAAAGACCGCAAACAAAGACGAGCTTAAAAACACAGAATTGTTAAGTAAAGATTGTAAGGTAAGATATATTATTACGGTCAATGCTTTAAAAGAAGGGTGGGACTGTCCTTTTGCTTATATTCTTGCTTCCATATCCAACAGAAGTTCCCAAGTGGAAGTTGAACAAATATTAGGAAGAATTCTTAGACAACCTTATACAAGAAAGCACAAGTCTTCTTTATTGAATATGTCTTATGTCTTCACATCTTCGGACAATTTCAATGCTACAATACAAAATGTAATCAAAGGATTGGAATGTGCAGGTTTTTCTTCCAAAGATTACAGAGCAAAAGACGATACAGAAAATACTGTTGAACAACAGACAGAAGATACTACACATATATTACAAACAGATATTTTTGCTTTTGATGAAGAAAATGAAGAAACTGTTTTTGACACAGAACAAGTAAAAGAAAGTATTTGTAACACCAATAAACCCGATAATACTTTACAAAAAGATATAGACATTGCATTGCAGACACAGGAAGAATACGAGGAAAAAATAGAACAAACTGAAATAACAGTACCAATAGAAGATATGCAACAAAACAGTTATAGAGTTTCGGATAAGTTTATACATAGTGAAAGATTATCTCTACCGCAGTTTTCTTTACAGATAACAAATTCTAATGATATATTTGCAGAAGGAAATGAAAACATACTACTGTCCGAAGAGACTTTATCCGAAGGAATGGATTTAACGAAAGCGGATAAATTCATAAACTTTGAATTCGTATCATCTGAAATAAAACGGTTGGACATAGAAGTAAATAACAATGATACTCAAATAAAAACTCACGGAGTTACACAAGCACAGCAAACAAAACTAAAATCATATATAGACAATCTTTCTTCTCAAGGAAAGAAACGTTTTTTAGTAAGTGCGATTGTAAATAAGTTAAATTACGATTTCATTGTTCAAAAACAATTAGAAAACTATGTTTTATCTGTGTTAGACGGAAAGACGGAAGAAGACATTAATCTTTTACACAACAATATTAATGAAGTTGTAGAAAAATTCAAAATAAAGATAAATTCATTAATATTACAACACAGGAAAGATATTTTTGACTTGTGGTTAAATACTTCAAAGATACAATGCAATCTCAATTATACTCTGCCTAACAATATAATAATATATAATCCTGTTACAGACATTCCGAAATCCTTATATGTTGCGGAAGATAAAATGAACGGATTTGAAAGAAAAGTTATATCTTCCGTTGCAGAATTGGATAATGTGGAATTTTGGCACAGAAACCTAAGTAAAGGTAGAGGATTCTATATTAACGGTTTTATCAATCATTATCCTGACTTTATTGTTAAACTTACTAACGGTAAAGTTCTGCTAATTGAGACAAAAGGAGATGACCGAGATAATTCTGACTCTAAAAATAAATTGTACTTAGGCAAGAAATGGCAGGAGAAAGTAGGAGATAATTTCAGATATTTTATGGTATTTGAAAACAATTCGTTAGACGAAGCCATAACTCTTAACGAACTGGTGAATATTATTAAACAAATGATGTAAAAGGCGAACAGGAATAATTAAAATATAGGTTTTAATACTGCTAAATGTTGATTAATTTGTGCTGCATATGATAAGGATTTTGCCACTTGCGGAAAGAGTTTTAAAAAGAGGGGGTATTTTCGGTAAAAATACCGGGTATTTTGAACGAAAAAAGGGGGTGTTTTCTCTATTATTATCGCAAGTGGCAAAAACAAATCGGCAAATAGCAAAATTTTAGAAAGATTTGGCGGTGATTTTAAAGAGTGCTACAGAGATAAAATGGGTAATAACGATAGGAAGATTAGTTGAAATAAGAGTAACAAATAAATTGATAACAAAATTATGGCGATAGGTTATAGGAAAACTATTAAAAAGTATATGGATAACGGCGAGATAAAAGAAAAATATTTCGCTAAAATCTTGTCAGGTGGCGAAGTACATCTTAAAGATATTGCAAGGGAAGTTGAACATGCCTCTTCAATGACGGCGGAAGACTTTGAGGCGGCAGTAAAACACCTTGCGAGGTTGTTGGAAAAGCATCTTGCTAACGGCAAAACGGTGGATTTGGAAGAATTGGGGCGTTTTAAACCATGCTTTAACTCAAAGGCAACGGACAAATTAAAAGATGTTTCTTCGGATATTATTGACAACGTCCGCATAAACTACAAAGCGAGCAAAGAGTTGCTAAAAGCCGTCAAAGAAACCCCGTTAGTTGAGGACAGACGTCTTGACGAATACGGTCGTTTAGTAGAATATTCCCACACAAAGAATAAAAGAGTTCAGTAATTGTAGAAACAAATTTATTTAAAGGAATAAAAAAATGGAGAATTTGAAGGATATCTTAAAGTTTGGTGCAAATACAAGTAAAATACAAAACGAAGATTTTGAGCAATTAGTATCTTTTTGGAACGGTACCAAGACTGCAATATCACAAACAGCGTTCCATAATGGATATGATTGGATTAAAACGTATGTAGATACACAATTGGATAATATGTCTTTCTTGACAGAGGAAGAAAGACAAAGAAACAAACTATCACTTGAACTCTATTTATCAAAAGAGAAACAAGAAGAGTTGAAACATCTATCTCTTAATAGAAACTATCAATTCATAAAAATAAGCCCATACTTTAATTTATTTGAAAGAATTAATGCAAATCCGAAACAAATAATTGCATTATGCTTAATAGATTTATTACGCAGTAACCCTATCTGATAATACACTAACTATCCAAAAACAAATAAAACAGATAATAACAATTAAAAAATAAATAAAAGATGGAAAATTGTAATTCAGAAAACAGAATAAGGAAGATATACGTAAAAAGCGATAAATTCCCGTTTGAAGTGGGAATGAAACAAGTCGTACTGACTGATACCGTTGTGGAAGGAAAGCATATACCAAATGCTCCTGTAAATATCTATGACACAAGCGGAGTTTTCGGAGATGCGGATTATAAACACGACGTAAATAAAGGCATTCCGCGGTTAAGGGAAGCGTGGCATAAAGATGATACAAACTTCGTTCAGTTGGATAAATTCACATCTGATTATACCAACGCACAACTTGCCGATGAGGAGTTGAAAAAAGTCGCCTTTCCTATAACTTATCTGCCGAAGAAAGCTAAGAAAGGCGTTGCATTTACGCAGATGGCACTTGCCAAACAGGGAATAATTACTCCTGAAATGGAATATATCGCAATCCGTGAGAACTTAGGGCGGGTAGATAAGCAATCTTATATCACTCCTGAGTTTATTCGTGAGGAAGTCGCGGCCGGACGAGCAGTCATTCCTTGTAATCCTAATCACCCCGAGGCAGAACCGATGATTATAGGCAGCAAATTCTTTGTTAAGATAAATACTAACATCGGCAATTCGGCATTGGGTTCATCTATTGAGGAAGAAGTGGAGAAGAGCGTGTATTCCGCTAAACTCGGAGGCGACACTCTTATGGACCTTTCAACAGGAAAGCATATCCATCAGACGCGTGAATGGATTATACGCAATTGTCCTGTGCCTATGGGTACTGTTCCTATGTATCAAGCGTTGGAAAAAGTCAATGGCAAGGCATACGAATTAACTTGGGAGATGTACCGCGACACTTTGATTGAACAATGCGAACAGGGAGTTGATTATTTCACCATTCATGCGGGATTGGTAAAGAATCTTTTGCCTGCAATAGCAAAGAGATTGACAGGTTGTGTGTCGCGTGGGGGAAGTATTATGGCTAAATGGATGAAAGACCATAATGAAGAGAATTTCCTTTACACCCATTGGGACGAAATATGCGACATATTGGCGGAATATGACGTTGCGGTATCTATCGGAGACGGTCTTCGTCCTGGAAGTACACACGATGCTAATGATGAAGCACAACTTGGGGAATTAAAAGTTATGGGTGAGTTATGTAAGCGTGCTTGGGAGAAGAATGTTCAGGTTCTTATAGAAGGTCCGGGACACGTTCCTATGGATAAGATTAAAGAAAATATGGAATTGCAAAAAGAATGGTGCAACGAGGCTCCTTTCTATACGCTTGGACCTCTTACTACCGACATTGCACCGGCATACGACCACATTACATCGGCAATAGGTGCTGCAATGATCGGTTGGTTCGGTACTGCAATGCTTTGCTATGTAACACCGAAAGAACATTTGGGTCTTCCGAACAAAGAAGACGTAAGAGAAGGAATAATAACATATAAGATTGCCGCACACGCTGCCGATTTGGCCAAACATCATCCGATGGCAAGTTTGAGAGATGACGCTTTGAGTAAAGCACGTTTTGAGTTCCGTTGGATAGACCAGTTCAATTTGTCGTTAGACCCTGAAAAAGCAATGGAATACTACGGAGTGGAGAAAATAAAACATACTCCTTTCTGTACTATGTGCGGTCCTAACTTCTGTGCAATGCGAATTTCCCGTGAGGTTTCGGATAAAGGCAAGATTACGGAGTAGAAGTATTGAAATAATTTGAACGTGTGCAAAGTTTGCACTCGTTCCTTTTTTTACCACTACTGAATTGTAGCGAACTTTTAGGCATAGAAATAACTATTTTCTTCTTTCTGCTTCTATTTGCTTACTTCTCTTTTGCAGAAATTCATTTGCGTATTCGGAGGAATTATCAGCAGCCTCTTTTATAAGTGATAATCCTTCGTCAATTCTTCCTTCTTTATATAATGTCAAGCCTCTTGCATATAAGTAATCTGCAGAAGTCAGGTCTGAATCGGATTGTGGGAATATATTTTGTACTTTTTCTTCATTTGTAATATCTGTTGATTTGCATGAACTATACATACATTCTGCTATATCAGTTAGCATTCCTAACAATAGATAACCAAATAGAACAGGTATTATCATAATTAGTCCTCTGAGAACAAACACTATCCCTCCTGTAATAAAACCAAAAATGACTACTATAACTATTGCAATGATTCCTAAGATTAAGAATACTGTATTAAAACCTTTTACAGTTTCTAATCTTCTACGTTTTTGTGATATTGAATTCATTTTTCTTTTGTCTTTTTCCTGTGATTTCAAAGGAAAAGGTTGCTTCTTCAACCTATTTTTTAATAACACAATAAAAGCGTGAAATCACCATGTTTATTATATCCTCGGTTGAGGTGCGTGAGAAATGTGTTTTAAAACCTTTACAGCAGGATATAACTATAGCAGATAACACGCCGACTGGCGTACTAAAAACTACTATGCTAAACTTTGCTGTTAAAGTTTCTCACGCTTTCAACCTGCAAGTTATAAAGCACAAACGCTTTCGTTTAAATAGTTCTATGATATTTGCATATCACAATTGCAAAAGTATAAAGAAATTTTGAATTGGCAAAAACAATTTGAAATAAAATTATTTTACTGTGATTTTATAGCAAATACGTTGTAAGAAATCGCTCATTTTTATTACTACTTGGGGAGATTTTTATGCCAATAGGTGATTAGTTTTTGCCACTTGCGAAGTTAATATGAAAAATACCCCCTTTTTTTGATACTAATTTCGCAAATGGCAAAAATTAATCAGCTATTGGCTAAAATTATGTTCTATTGGCAAAAATTTTTTCAATATTTATTTAATTCAAACAGCGCAAATACATGCTGACTGTATTCTTTAAGCCGAAATAAAGCGAATCGCAAATCAAGGCATGGCCTATTGACACCTCATCAACGAATGGTATCGTTTTGACAAAGTATTCCAAATTCTCCAAACTTAAATCGTGTCCGGCATTAAGCCCCAATCCGCAGTTTTTTGCACATTCGGCTGCTTTGACAAAGGTTTCTATTGCTTTTTCACGG
This sequence comes from Bacteroidales bacterium, assembly GCA_017480245.1. GTDB lineage: Bacteria > Bacteroidota > Bacteroidia > Bacteroidales > P3 > Scybalousia_A. Next base: position 92,637 of record JAFVBA010000013.1, read on the forward strand.
TTATTTAAATAATTTTCTGCGTAAGACTGTGTATAAAGTTCCACTTTGTCCGCTCCGCAATCCCTTGCTCCTTTAACCATATCGCAATCGGCATCAACGAATACCGAAACCCTGCACGTTTTTTTCAATCTCGTAACAATCTCCTGCAATTGTCTTGCGTCCTTTACTGTATTCCAACCATGATTACTCGTCAATTGGTCAGGTTTATCAGGAACTAAGGTGGCTTGAGCAGGTTTTATGGCTTCTATTATTTGAATGTATCTTTCGTCAGGGTAACCTTCTATATTAAATTCGGTAGTTACTACTTTTTTAAGGTCATAAACGTCCTGTTTTGTTATATGTCTTTCGTCGGGACGCGGATGTACGGTAATGCCTTGCGCTCCGAATGATTCAATATCCTTTGCCGCTTGGATAACATCGGGATTGTTGCCTCCGCGGGCGTTTCTTAATGTTGCAATTTTATTGATATTTACGCTTAGTCGTGTCATTATTGTAATTATTTATGATTTTCAGCGTGCAAAATTAAGACAAAAAGTTGTAATTTTGCAAACTCTTAGAATTTTAAATAAAAAGGAGCAAATTATGATAACATTTGTAACAGCATTATGCATCTTGATTCTCGGCTATGTGCTTTACGGTGCGGTGGCTGAGAGTGTTTTCAAAACTAATCCCGACAGAAAAACACCCGCAATAGCAAATCCTGACGGCGTTGATTATATCGCTATGCCGTGGTGGAAGTTGTATTTGATACAATTCCTTAACATTGCAGGTACGGGGCCAATCTTCGGAGCGGTTATGGGAATTATGTTCGGTCCTGCGGCATTCCTTTGGATAGTGTTAGGAACTATTTTCGGCGGAGCAGTACATGATTTTATCTCTGCTATGATTAGCATACGCCAAAACGGAGCCAGTCTGACGGAAATAGTAGGCTCGCAATTGGGAAAAGGAGTTAAAACGGTGATGTTGCTTTTCACTATCGTTTTATTGGTAATGGTCGGAGCGGTATTCGTATCGCAGCCCGCAGCACTGCTTCACGGACTGTTGCCTAATGTAAGCGTTACAATCTTTGCAATAATCGTCTTTGCTTATTATATACTTGCAACTCTTTTACCCGTAGATAAAATTATCGGAAAAATATATCCAGTTTTCGGATTCATATTTATTTTTATGGCGTTGGGACTTCTGTTCTCCATATTCAGAACTAACGCTCCTGTTCCTGAACTTTGGGAGAATTTTCACAATATGCATCCTAAGGGATTGCCTATTTTCCCAATGATGTTCGTTTCTATTGCCTGCGGAGCGATAAGCGGATTTCACGCAACGCAATCTCCGTTGATGGCACGTTGCATAACAAACGAGAGATATGGCAGAAGAGTTTTCTATGGTGCGATGGTAACCGAAGGAATCGTTGCTTTGATTTGGGCAGCCAGTGCTTCATCTTTCTTTGCTTCCATGTATCCGCAGTGTCCTAACGGAATAATTGCTTTACAACAATATTCTGCAGAGGGACACGAAACCGCAGAGATTGTTTCCGCCATTTGCAAAGGCTGGTTAGGCACAGTGGGCGGAATACTTGCAATAATAGGCGTAGTAGTTGCCCCGATAACTTCAGGAGATACAGCACTGAGAAGCGGAAGATTGATAATAGCCGATTTCCTTCACTTTGACCAAAAATCTATTGCGAAAAGATTGATTATTGCAGTGCCGATGTTTGCTTTAGTCTTCCTGATAATGAATTTACAAGCCGATGTACTTTGGCGTTATTTCGCTTGGAGCAATCAAACTTTGTCAATATTTACCCTTTGGGCTTGTACCGTTTATCTGTTCAAAGAAAGAAGACAGTTTATTATTACGATTATTCCCGCAATGTTTATGACTGCCGTTTGCTTTACTTATATTCTCGTAGCGCCTGAGGGATTTCATATAAATTATAACGTAGGTGTTGCGTGCGGAATAGCAGTTGCAGTAATCTTTTTGGCGATATTTTCTTATTGGGCGAAGAATTACAGAAAAGAATTAGGTAAATAATGAACGAAGAACGAGCGTTATTATTAGGAAGAGAGAAGATAAGCAAATTACTTATGAAGTTTGCTTTACCTGCTATCGCTGCAATGATAGCATCTTCCCTTTACAATATTGTAGATGGAATATTTATCGGACATTTGGGTGCATACAGTATTGCAGGTGTGGGACTGTCAGGACCTTTTATGAACCTTGCCGGAGCATTCGGAGCATTGGTCGGTGTAGGCGGCAGTGTGTTGTGTTCAATTTTCTTGGGAGAGAAAAATTACGACAAATCCCGAATGGTTCTTTCCAATGTAATTATTCTGAACTTTGTACTCGGAGTATTATTTACCATAGTCGGATTGATATTTCTTGACCCTATCCTAATATTTTTCGGAGCAAGTGAAAAAACTCTTCCCCCCGCACACGAATTTATGCGTGTTATCTTGTTGGGAAATGTATTTGCCCACATGTATTTAGGACTTAACTCCGTGTTGCGTGTAAGCGGTTATCCTGTTACGGCAATGAATATGACGTTTGTTTCAGTCGGAATAAACATTATTCTTGCTCCTTTGTTTATCTTCGTATTTAATTGGGGAGTTGCGGGAGCGGCTTGGGCAACGGTTATAGCCCAAACTGTTTGTTGCTTGATTTTGTTCTATCTTTTCCTGCGCCGCGACCGTGTAGTCTATTTGGAGAAAAAGAATTTTTTGTTTAACAAATCCATCGTCAAAAGGACATTTACCATTGGTTCGCCCAATTTCTTTACCAACGCAGCAGGTTGTTTTATTGTCATACTGCAAAACTACAATCTGTTGAAATACGGAGACGATTTGTATGTCGGAGCGTTCAGTATCGTCAATCGTGTTGCGTTTATGTTCTTTATGATTATTTTAGGCTTCTCGCAGGGTATGCAACCGATAGTAGCATATAATTTCGGCGCCAAGAATTATGACCGAATGTGGAAAACGTTCAGATTAACCATAATATGCGCTTTGAGTGTTTCGCTTTTGGGATGTTTGATTTGCGAGATATTCCCGTATTATATAACAAGACTGTTTGCAGGTGAGAACTCAGCTTTGGATAAAGAGTTGATAGCGATCACCGTTGATGCATTCCATAAAAATATGTTTATGTTTTGGATAATAGGTTTTCAAATTATCGGAACGAATTTCTTTGCGAGTATGAACCAACCTAAAAAAGCGTTGTTTTTATCCCTTACCCGTCAGGTTATCTTCCTTATTCCGATATTATTGATACTTCCTCGGCTAATAGGTACGGACGGTGTTTGGTTTGCTGCTCCGATAGCGGATTTTCTTGCAAGTATTTGTACTTTATGGTTGATAATAAGGGAATACAGATTAAGAATAACGGCGAAAAATTTTGTACATTGAGATAAATTTTCTATCTTTGCAAAAATTAATACGAAATAAATAAAAAACACTTAGCAATATGAAAAAATTAGAATTCTTGGCAAATGAATTTGCTAACAACGTAAGAAAAGAGATTGAGAAGTACCACCCTTATTCTCCAATAAAAGAACCAAAAATCGGAGATATTATCCGTGAGTATAATATCTGCCGTAAAGAAGAAGAGTTGGCTGAAAAATCTTTGGACGAAGTTATGGAAATGGTCATCGTAGATCAGAACATCAAACGTGAATACGACGGCAAACAGTTACTAAAGTTTCAGACGATGGGTTACACTTTCTACATCAACGTTAAAGACAAAACGAAAATTCTTGACGCCAACAAAAACGAATTGGATCACCCGAAATTCTGGTTAGCTCTTTTGTTGATAAGCGTAGAACCTAACCCCGACTCCATCGCAGGAATCAAATTTGAATTGAACTACGAACCCGTAGTTACATACAATTAATGTAGTATGTAGCAATTAGTATGTAATATATATCGGGGTGCCGTTAGGCTATTTGCTACATGCTAATTGCTACACACTATCTATAAAAAAATCTTAAACTTCCACAATTTTAAATTCATTGATTTGTAAAGCTTTAACTTTTTTGATGTCGTTTTTTTGAAAAAAAGTTGAAATTTTTAGTACATATTTTGCCATCAAAGTTATTATTAAAGAGACGAAACGTCATTAAAAATTAAAAACAATAAAAAAGGTAAAATTATGGCAACACAACATCAACTTTTAAACAGAGATGAAAAACAATCAATTAGCAATTGTTTTTCTTTAGAAGAGAACACCCAAAATTCTTTTCAAAAAAGAGTAAAATGTTTTCAAGAAAGAATTCACTGTTTCCTCACCTTATTTTCCTATTACAACTTAAGTTTAATTCCTAATGTGAAAACAAAGCCTTCAAGCGGGGCATAGATGTCACTAAATATTGGGTTATTGTGCGAACCTGTGTAAAGAGAAGCAAAACGTGTCTGTCTGCGGTCGGTAAAATTCTCAAAATTGGCATAAACAGAGAATTTGTCCCACATTTTCTCGGCAAGAAAACCAAAGATTACGTATTGGCGGCCGTGAGTTCCGTCGCTAAGCAATTGAGATGAGTAATAGTAAGATTCCAATCCCAAACGGAATTCGTCTTCCCGCTCATACATTAATATAATATTCATTCTGTGCTTAGGAGCTAAGACTGCATCGCTTTTTTGTGAGTTTTCCTTTGTGTAAGCATCGGTATAAGTGTATCCCAAATACAAATGAATGTCCTCATATCCGATTTTGACATTAGTTTCCGTCCCTTTGGCTAAGGTATATCCGTCAATATTGTCCATAAACAGCAATCCGTCCGCACGGGATTTCAACAGCAGAGGATTATTTATACAAGTAATGAACAGAAGTTGGTTGATAGTCAATGAAACGGTATTATTGAACAAAGAAGTTACGAAATTAACATCCCAATTTGCTCCGTAACTTTTCTCCAATTTGTTTTCGTTGTCATCAATTGGCAAAACGTTGCGGTAATGCAACATCTCGGTTTCTTCAGTGAAGATTGTAGGGATTTTATATCCGAATCCGCCGCCCAAACGTGAAGAAATTTTGTCGTTAATCTTGTAAAGAACGGAAATTCTCGGCAAAAGAGCCGTACCGTATGAGAAAACACAATCGTATCTCAACCCAATCTCCAACGCAATTGCGGTATTAAAAGCGTAAGTACTCTGAACAAAAGCACCGATTGTAGCCTGAGTGAAATTTCTCAGTGCAAAATCCGAATGTTTCTGCTCGTTAAAATCATCATTCCACAGATTAACACCTGCAATCCACGAAATATTTTCTTTATTGTATGAATAATTGATTTCAGAGAACAAAGAATTTTGCCGACCTGTGAAAACATAATCTTTAAGCGTTATTTTGCGGTTGAAATACGAAAAAGAAGTTTTGACATTTATGTTTTGGCGGTCGTCTATTGCGTGATTGAACTCTCCTTGAGAAGAAAAACGTTTGGTCTTGTTGTATTCAAAATAAGTATGTTCAGTGTTGCCGTTGTCTTTTAAGTAATGAATGTCGCCACCTTTCCTATCCTCAATCATAGAATTGATATCGATATTCAGATTTGTGTTTTTGCTGAAATAAACAAACAATTTAGGATTGAGAACAAACCTATTGTAAAAAGGAATTGCGGTAAAATCGGTATTACTTGGGGCATAAGCACCGTTATGATTGAATGCTGTGAAAAAAGTTGCCCCAATTTTGCCGTACCTTTCGCTGTAAAAAACGTTAATGTCCGCTCCCTTGGTATGAGTTGCGTCAAGATGAAACATTAATTCTCTTTCGTCTTCGGGAGTTTTGGAGATAAGATTGACAAGTCCAGCAATAGCCCCTGCTCCGTACAAAGTAGAAGACGAACCCTTCACTATTTCAACTTGTTTTAAGTCTAAAGGCGGTGTTTGCAACAATCCAAGACCTGAAGCTGCCCCGTTGAAAGCAGGAAATCCGTCTTTAAGAATTTGAGTGTATCTTCCGTCCAGACCTTGTATGCGAATAGAAGCATTACCACTGGTAGCGGAAGTTTGTTGTGTCATTATACCCGTGCTTTCACTCAAAAGCATACGGATATCTGACGATTTCATACTTGCTTTTTCGTCTAATTCTTCGGCGGATATAAATTCCACTCTCGTAGGAATGTTCTTTATACTTCTGTTACTGCGGGTGGAAACGATAATTATATCTTCCAATTCATTTTCTTCTTTTGTCATCATAACAAAAAGGGTATCTTGGGCAGTCAATGGTAATTCCACGCCGATTTTTTGCTCTTTGTAACCGATAAAACGACAAATAACAATATGTTTTCCGCTTGTTATGTTTTTTAGTTCAATAATGCCGTCATTGTTTGCACTTGCGCCTATATTCGTTCCTTGTATCTGCGCCGTAGCACCTAATAAATTTTCTTTGGTTTCACCGTCTGTTATCTTAATAACTAAATTGTTTTGAGCATTTGCACACAATATAGTTATAAGAAATGAAACGATTACAATAATTCTTTTCATTTTATATTTATTTTTATGATTTGTAAATTAGAATTGTGAGTTTAAGGTTAAAAGTTTATAGTTTAGCGTTTAAGGTTTAGAGATTGTTGCCGCTATGCGCCCTCTAAACTTTAAATAATAAACTCTAAACATTAAAACTTACAATTTAGGCGGATGGAAAAATGAAAAGATTGTTTTTAGATGATAATCCGCCGTTTTGATAAGCAGATTCTTTGTTTGCAATACTTGAGTGGGCTTGTCTATATGCAAATCCTTACTGACAACAAAGCCCGTGCAGGAAGTGCAATTGAAAAACGGCGAACACAAATCAAAAGGCAGACAATCATCTTCGCCGTTGTCTGCCGTGTCTTCACTCATACAAAAATCTTCTCCGCCCATGCACTTATCGTTTGCGCAACACGGGATAACGGACAGCGTCATTATTACCGCAATCATTATGTATGAGATAATTTTTTTCATATAAACTTATTTTATATAGAATATAGCATTTAGTTGTAATACATTTACCAGTACGGTTGCCATATACAATATACTAAATGCTACATTCTACATAAAGAATTGACTTTATTTTTTGAAATATCTGTTGTAAAGTCCTTCGAATCCTTTTCCGTGGCGGGCCTCGTCTTTAGCCATTTCATGAACTGTATCATGTATTGCGTCCAAGTTAGCAGCCTTTGCATTCTTTGCGATACGGAATTTGTCGGCACAAGCACCTGCTTCGGCGTTCATACGTTTCTCCAAATTGGTTTTCGTATCCCAAACAACGTCTCCTAACAATTCTGCGAACTTTGCTGCATGTTCTGCTTCTTCCCAAGCATAACGTTTGAATGCTTCCGCAATTTCAGGATAGCCTTCTCTGTCTGCCTGACGGGACATTGCCAAATACATTCCTACTTCCGAACATTCGCCGTTGAAATGTGCGTTTAAGTCTTTTATCATCTCTTCCGATGTTCCTTTTGCCACACCTATAACGTGTTCGGTCTCAAATTGAAGATTTCCGTCTTCTTTTAATTCAGTGAATTTCTCCGCAGGGACTTTACATTGCGGACAATTAGCAGGAGGATTGTCTCCTTCATGAACGTAACCACATACGCTGCAAATCCATTTCTTTGCCATAGTTTTCTCTTTTATTAAATTGTTCCTAAATTGATTTAATTAATTTTATTTATTGCCGTTAAATAACGGATAAACTGCAAAATTATTTTATCAAATACACTTTTCTATTATCACTTATCACGTTTTGATTTAAAAAAATCTTGTATCAACTCTCTGCATTCATCTTCCAACACACCGGAAACTATTTTCATTTTTTTACTGTAAGGATTGCAATAAGAAGAAAAGCCTCTTTTTTCATCCTTTGTTCCATATACTATTTTATCTATATGAGAAAATAAGATAGCTCCTGCACACATCAAACATGGTTCAACAGTTACATAAAGAGTGCAGCCTGTCAGATACTTACTTGCTAAATATTCCTCGGCGGAAGTTATTGCTATCATTTCAGCATGGGATGTTGAGTCATTCAAACGCTGCGTCATATTATGCCCTCTTGCAATTATTTTGTCATTGCATACAATCACGCAGCCGATAGGCACCTCCCCTTCCTGCTTTGCATACATTGCCTCTTGCAATGCCTGTCTCATAAAATATTGGTCATCAAAAGTAATTGCAACCATAGACTTTATTGTATAATTTTGTGCAAAAATAATAAAATTTCTTGATTCCATCTTTCTTATTGCCTATGTTTTTGTAATTTTGCAAAAAATTAAGACTATGAATTACGAATTTGATACAACAACATTCAATCACAGCGTAGAGATTCAAATACGCTTTGCAGACTTAGACGCATTAAACCACGTAAATAACGGATTCCAATGTCATTATTTTGATGTAGGGAGAGTAAATTATTTTTCAGACGCACTGAAAAGGAAAATCAATCTTGCAGAAATTGATTTGGTTTTGGTACATACGGAATTCGATTTCTTAGCTCCCGTAGAAGGTAATGATGAAATATTGGTTCAAAGCAAGACTATCTCATTCGGAGAAAAGAGCGTGAAAATGTTTCAACGTATAATAGACAAAAACAGCGGTAAAGTGAAAACTACTTGCTACAGTGTCTTAAGTGCGATGGATACCGTTACCAAACAATCCAAAAAAGTACCGGAAGAATACAAACAGGCATTCTTTGATTTAGAAGGAATTAGGTAGTACCAAAATAAAGTGCCGAATCAGTAAATTCTTTTCTGAAAAGAGTAAAATGTTTTCTGAAAACAATTTCGTGATTCGGCACTTTATTTTCGGGTTATCAAAATTAAATAATTTGCCTGTCGGTAGCAAGGCAAGCAATATAGATTTTAATATTTTCAGACTTCACCAACTCTTTGCAACATTCCGAAACAGTAGAGCAAGTAGTTATAACATCATCTACAAGTAAAACGGTTTTATTTTCTAACAAAGAATGATTTTTCACATTGAATATTCCTCGTACATTTTCATAGCGTTCTTCCTGAGAACTTCCGTGTTGGTCTTTGTTATATACCAGTCTTACAAGATTATCCACCATAATTTTTTTATCAAAACGCTTAGCAATAAGTTTAGATATATATTCACTTTGATTAAATCCTCTTTTACGCAATTTTCTTTTATGCAATGGTACGGGAATAATATAGTCAATGTCATTAATCCACTCTTGTCTTGCTAATTTTTCATTCAAAAGACGGGCAAGTTGCCTGCCGTAATTAAGATTTTCGTTAAACTTAAATTCTTTAATAGCTTTTTTCGTCTGAGAATACCATCCCATAACGCAAATATCCGAAATATACGGCAAAAGCGGAGCGAAAAACTCTTCTTTAGCATAACTGTCAGGATAAGGATACAGTTTTTGACAACGAGAGCAGATTTTCGTTTCGTTTTCAGCCAAAATACTATCGCAAAACAAACATTTGCGGGGAAAAAATGTATAAAACAATGATTTGAATATACTTATTATAACATCCATAAACCTTTTCCGTCAAATAATTTATTGCAAAAATATAGTATTTTTCATTTTTAATAACGGAAAAATGCGTAATTTTGCAACAAACTAACAAAAAACAAAAATAAGATGAACAGAAAAATTGTAATGATGGCAATTGCAACATTGTTTTCAATAACATTGTTTGCTCAGCAGAAGACAGAAAATTGTCCGAGAGGAGGACAGGAAAATTGTACGGGTATTTGCGGACGTTTTACCGATGAAAACAAAGACGGATACTGCGATTACAGCAAATTAACCTCATCAAAAAATCTTGAAACCGACAAAGCAAGAGACGAAAAGATAAAAGCAGAGAAAAAACAACGTCATCAAGCAAATAATGTTCAAAAAGAAGAACATAAATGCAAACACGGTGAAGGCAACTGCAAGAAAGCCGAAGGTGAAAAGTCTTGTTGCAAAAATAAACAAGCAACAGAAAACAAACAATGCAGCAAAGATGATAAGAAATGTGCAGGCGAAAAGAAAGATTGTTGCAAAGATAAAAAATAATTCATAAATGAAAAGATTTTTTTTATTAGCCATTGCTTCTTTATTCGCTCTGAGTGTATTTTCCCAAACACAACATCCTGAAAATTGCCCATTCGGCGGCGTAGTTGATTGCACAGGGCAGTGCGGATTGTTTGTTGATGAAAACGGAGACGGATTTTGCGATAATGCCGTGCTGTCTAAAAATAATAAAGACACAAAAGAAGATACCAAGAAGCAAGAACAGCAAAACGAAAAAGCTGTAAATTCTTCTCAAAAGGCAGATAACGGTAATAAAACTGCACCTAAAAAAGATGTTACCACACAAGTCGAAAATAATATCGCAAATAATTCCGATACAAAGGGCAATGATTCCGCTGAAACCCTAAGCGGAGCAACTCAGACGATGACTGAATCCACCGAGAAGGAAACTCCAACGATTGAAATGCCTAAGCAGGAAAGAAAATTTCCTTATCATTTTTGGCAGGTGTTGATTGCCACTTTGGGATTGTATTGTTGCAGTGCAGTTTTGGTGAAAACAAAAACTATAAAGAAAGTTAATCACCGCAGATTGTGGAATGCAATTCTTGGCATCACATGTTTGGTATCCTGTTTGATAGGAGTGTATGTTGTTTTCGCAAAAATGTACGGTTGGAGTATGAATTATCTTACTCTGATGCAACTTCACGTTGATTTCGGCGTATCAATGACTGTTGTTGCCATAATTCATATTCTTTGGCACTTGAATTATTGGAAGAATTTATTTAAAAGTGCGGGCAAGAAAACATAACAAAACAACTAATTCGGGATTGAACAGACAGATACTTCGTTTGACAATCCCGAATATTATTACCAATATCACCATTCCTCTTTTGGGGATGGTGGATACTGCTATTGTCGGACATATTGCTTATAACGGAGAGGTAACTGACTATATCGGTGCCGTGGCTGTGGGAAGTATGATTTTCAATTTTCTTTATTGGGGATTCGGATTTCTTCGTATGGGAACCAGTGGTTTTACAGCCCAAGCGTATGGCGCAAACAACAAAACGGAACAGATAGATATTTTGGTGCGTGCTTTAACTATCGGACTGAGTGTGGCTTTCGCAATGTTACTTTTGCAAAAACCTATCGCCTTATTAGCTTCCAATCTGATAGAAAATAAAAACAACGTGATGAGTTTGGCTCTGCGGTATTTTTATATTCGTATCTGGGCAGCGCCTGCAGTACTTGGAATGTACGCATTGAAAGGCTGGTTCATCGGTATGCAGGACAGTAAGACACCGATGTATACCGCTATTCTGATTAATGTTGTAAATATCTTGTTTGACCTTATCTTTGTCATGGGACTGAATATGACAATAGAGGGAGTGGCACTTGCTACCGTCATATCGCAATATTCGGGATTGATTCTTATTTCCGCCGTATTTATAATAAGGTATAAGAAACTGTACTCAATATCTGTCAAACGGGCATTGCAATTGGATAAAATGAAATTATTTTTCAAGGTTAATGGAGATATATTCCTTAGAACAATTTGTATTATTGCCGTAACGACATACTTTACCGTTGCCTCCTCTTCTCAACCCTACCCTACCCTTGCAGTAAATACTTTGATAATGCAACTATTCAGTTTGTTTTCTTACTTTATGGACGGATTCGCTTACGCTTGCGAGAGTCTGTGTGGTAAATATTACGGTGCTAAAGACACTAAAGGACTTAAGCAAGTGATAAACCGAGTAATCGTTTGGGGAATTGGTTTGGCTGTACTCTGCAGTCTGCTTTACGGATTGGCAGGAAAAGAAATTATCTCCATACTTACCGACCATAAAGACGTAATTGAGGCAAGTAAAAACTATAAACTATGGCTTATTTTGATACCTTTGACGGGATTTCTTGCCTTTTTGTATGACGGAATCCTTATCGGAATGACGCAAAGTAAGATTATGCGTAACGCAATCTTCATATCAACGGCATTATTCTTCCTTTCCTATTTCGGTTTAGGCAAAACAAATAACGCTTTGTGGTTAGGATTTATCCTTTATCTTGCAGGAAGAAGTGTTTTTATGATGTTGATGTCAAGAAAACAAATCTACGGACAATAAAATCACAAAACATCGCCGTTTCTTTTGTCAGTATAGGAAATTTTTATATCTTTGCACCTTAATTTTTAAAAGAAAGAGAATTTAATTTTGCAAAACGCATTAAATTTAACGAAGAAAATACAATTATAACTATGGATAAAAAATCGATAATAGGCTTAGTGCTTATATGTTCAGTATTCTTGGTGTTCGGTTGGCTTAACCGTCCGAGCGAAGAACAAAAGGCTCAAATGAAAAGACAACAGGACTCTATTGCTGCTGCACAAAAACTTGCACAAAGCAAACAAAACTCTTCTGTAAAGCAGGTTGAAGATGACGAATTGGCTCAGTTGCAGAAGATGATGGCACAAAGCGAAGGCAATGACTCACTGAAAGCCGAAGTAACAAAGAAAGTAAATGATAAATTCGCTGCATTTTCCAACAGTGCGTTGAAAGAAGAAAAGCATTTGACTTTGGAAAACGATGTCTTTACCGTTGATTTGACCAACAAGGGCGGAATGGTTAATCAAGTTACATTGAAAGATTACAAAACCTATTACAAAAAGCCCGTTACATTCTTTACCGAAAACGGTAATTCATACGGTTTGAATCTTTCCTCGGGCAGTGTCATTGTTTCCACTCAAGACCTTTATTTCGTGCCGTTTGTCAATGGCAAAGTGTATAACGGAGAGGATAAATTGAAAGTTTCGGGTAAGGATTCCGTAGTGGTAAGTATGCGTTTGTATCCTAACAAACCTGACAGCATAAATATGTCTGATGAAGACTACTTCCGCGGCAGCAAAGCGTATATAGAATACCGTTATATCCTAAGAGGAGATGATTACAGGTTGGGTTACAATATTGTTTTAAACAATATGCAGGACGTAATCACTGATGATTCCCAAATAGAGATGAATTGGTCAAGTGATTTGCGTTTGAAAGAAAAAGACGTGGATATTGAACGCAAAAACTCTACATTATATTATAAACTTTCCGATGATGTAGAATATCTTAAGGAACAAGGCCGCGATGATAACAAGACCGAAACAGGTATTCCTGTAAAATGGATTTCCTTTAAACAACAATTCTTTTCTGCGGCGTTGATTTGCAATGACAAATCCTCATGGTTTGAAAGTGCAAACCTGAAAACCGTTACCAAAAAACAGAAATATCCTGACTATATGCGAACAATGGAGACTTCCATGACATTGGGTTATGACAACAACAAACCTGCGACTACCTATTCTATGGATTTCTTCTTCGGTCCGAATAAATATAATATTGTAAAGAAATATAAGATTGACTTTGAGCGTACGATTCCTTTGGGATGGGGCTTTTTCCTTATGCAATGGGTGAATCGATTTGTTATTATCCCTGTTTTTGACTTTTTAGTTAGTTACGGGTTGAACTACGGGTTGATTATTTTGATTCTTACCTTACTTGTCAAACTTGTTTTGTTCCCATTGGCTTACAAATCTTATTCTTCTACGGCTAAGATGAAGGTTTTGCAACCTGAAATTAACAAAATAAACGAGAAATACCCGAAACAAGACCAAATGATGCAAAAGCAGCAGGCAGTTCAGCAACTTTACCGCCGTGCAGGTATCAATCCTATGGCCGGATGTTTGCCGATGTTAGTTCAATTCCCGATATTGATTGCAATGTTCCGCTTCTTCCCTTCATCAATTGAGTTAAGACAACAGTCTTTCTTATGGGCTGATGACTTATCTACATACGACAGTATCGTTAATCTGCCATTCAATATTCCTTTTGCAGGCAATCATATTTCTTTGTTCTGTGTTTTGATGACCGTTGCACAATTGCTTTATACCAAAATGACAATGAACCAACAGGCTCAGACTAATGCAATGCCGGGAATGAAGTTTATGATGTACGGAATGCCGATAATGATGTTCTTTATCTTAAATAATTTCTCCGCAGCGTTGAATTATTATTATCTTTTGTCATTATTTATTTCTGTTATTCAGATGTATGTAATCAGAAAGAGTATTGACGAGAAGAAAATCCTTGAACGTTTGCAGCAAAACTCCAAAAAACCGATGAAAAAAACCAAATGGCAACAAAGAATGGAGGCTTTGGAGAAACAAAACCGCAAACTGCTTGAAGAAAGACAGAAAAACGCGCGAAAAAGATAATTCTATATAGTTTAAGATTTAGAGTTTAGGGTTTAGGGAGCGAAAAGCGATGATTTTCTCTAAACCTTAAACTTTTTATAAAAAAATATTGCAGATTTATAAAACTTTTGTACTTTTGCAGGTGCAATTGTGCAGGAAAACTTTAGCATTTAACTATTATTTCGCATCAAATCAAAGCCTGGAAACTTTCATTTGACATATTTAAAAGAAATAATACTTAAAAACGAGTAAAGTTTTTGAGAAGGATATTTCCATATCTGAAGATTTACACCGTTATTGGTGTGATCTTCACAAAAAAATATAAATTCAGATATGGGACGGGTATTCTTCCAGGCTTTACCCGGGATGCGAAAAGAAGTATCACACCTCTTTTGTATATGTATTACTTTCTTTCTTCGGAATTTTAGTTGAGCAAAGTTTAAAGTTTATGGTTTAGAGTTTAAAGAAATTTGAAACAAGTTTAAAGACAAATTAATAATAATTTAAAATTCAACAAAGATGAGAAGAAAGAATTTAAACAAGACTTTATTAGTCTTAGCAGTTGCAGGAGTTTTATGCTTTTCTTCCTGTTCGTCCAAAAAGAAAGCAATGCAAGAACAAACAAAAAAGTCATTCGGAGTGGAGTTGGAGTTACCTTGCGTTAATGAATCCTACGATGATGCTGATTATTTCAAAGCAATGGGAACTGCAAACAATGTCAATGCCCAAAATGCAAGAACTGCTGCATTTGATGCTGCAAAGAGTATGCTGTTAAGACGTTTGGGCGGTTTTGTTTCTGGACTTTCTGCCGATTATTCACGCAGTGTGTCGGGAGATGCAAAGCAAGACAAGGTTCAGCGTATGATAGAGGGCGAAATGAATACTCTTGTACAGAAAGAAATCAATGATGCAGAGAAAACCTGCGAGAAAATCCTTCAAGACGAGGCAGGTAACTACAATTCATTTGTAGCCATAAGAGTTTCAAAGAAAGAGTTGATAAACAAGATTTCCGACAAGTTGTCAAACAATGAAGAGTTGGAAATAGAGTTTAACAGAGACCAATTCCGCAAATACGCAGAAGACAAAATGAAGAAAATGCAAGAACAACAAAAAAGATAACACTCCACCGTGCAGTATATTGGAGATTAGATAAAGTTATATAAGCCTTATAGGTCTTATGAACCTTATATACCCTATATAATCTATTCTGCAATATACTGCATATTATCCTTGAGTTTATGAAAAAACTATTACTTATATTAATAACCGTAGCAGCGTCATTGGTTGGTTATTGTCAGTCAATGCCTGAATGGGTGAATAAATTACCAAAACCAAGTAACAACACCTACTTATATGTTCGAGAGGTGGCATTGGGTAGAACGGAAAACGAAGCGCGCAACCAAGCAATAGCAAGAGTGTTTCAATCAACGGCATTGCGTATCGGACAACCTATATCTTCGGACGAAATATTCCGTGCCGTGCAGAAAAACTCCGACTATTCGGTTATTGCCTCTACATACAATATTCCCGTTAATAAGATTTGCGAATATTCCACCAGAACATCTGACGGCAATTACAAAGTTTATATTCTTTGTCAGGTAGCAAGGGCAGGTAATATTACGGTTAGATTTGATTATGACTTTGACGAATGTTACCACGTTCAACAATACAGCAACGCTTCGGCACTGCTGAAATCTATGTTTATACCCGGACTTGGTCAGATAGGCAAACGGCATTATGCAGAGGGTATCTTGACTTTGACAGGTGAGATTGCATTGGTCGGCGCAGGTATTGGGTGTTATTATTCTGCACAACATCAGTTGGATATTATGAAAAAAGACAATGTTTCCTATTCTGACTTTGCCGATGCAACAAGTAAGTACAACACACTTCAGACAACAAGTTATTTTATTTGGGGAGCGGCTGCGGCATTGTACGTATTCAATCTGTTGCGTGCCGTAACATTGCATCCGTTGTATAAAGAGACTTTAGCGTTTTATCCTGCGGTTAATACCACGGGCGACAACTTGGCATTGGGATTTGGTTTGACTTATAAATTTTAAACTGCAATGAAAAGGATTCTGTACATTATAATATATATTGTATGCGTTACAATGTTTTCTTCCTGTATAAAAGATTTGGAAGAAGAAGGTATATTTGAAACTACCACAATCAAAGGCTCAGTATTGGAAGAAGGAAAAGAAACTCCGATAATAAATATAAGCGTTAAACTAACTGACGGAGTAAATGTTCCGCAAAATACTTTTACGGATAATAACGGAGAATTTACTTTGTCGGTAACAAACGAACAGATAAGCAAAGGTTTTTATATATCAATAGAGGCAGATTCTATTTATACACCGAAGACAGTTAAACTTGATGCAATAAAATACGGAAGCAAAGATTTTGATATAGGTACAATATATATTATAGGAGCAAATTTGCCGATAGTAACGACAAAAGCATTGACAAATATTACTGCAACGTCAGTGCAAACAGGAGGAGAAGTACAAGATGACGGAAAGTCATTCGTTACAACACGCGGTGTTTGTATCAGCGTTAATCAATACCCGACAATCAACGATATGCATACAACAGACGGTAATGGCACGGGAGAATTTATTTCAATAATAAACAATCTTACAGAAAACACTTTATATTATATACGTGCCTATGCAACCAACGGCACAGGTACTGCCTACGGAGAACAAATTGCATTTACTACCGCAGACGGATTACCGACAATTATTACAGGCGATATAACCGATATAGCGGCAACAAGTATTGCCTGCTCAGGCAATGTAACCGATGACGGAGGATTTGCCGTTACTGAAAAAGGTGTGTGCTGGAGTACGACAATGAATCCTACAATAACTAATAACCATACAACTGACGGTAATGGCATTGGTAAGTTTGTAAGCAATGTTACCAACCTGCACGCAAACACTACGTATTTTATAAGAGCATACGCAAAAAACAAAGCAGGCATATCCTACGGCGAACAAAAAATATTTACAACATTATCGGGCTTGCCTACCGTTACAACAGATGAAGTAACCAACATAACATCGTCTTCTGCAACGTGCGGAGGCTATATAACATTGGACGGAGGATTTTCCGTTACGGCAAGAGGTGTTTGTATAAGTACTTCACCTAATCCTACGATAAATAATACGCATACCAATGACGGAACGGGTACAGGTAAGTTTATAAGTTACTTAACCAACCTATCGTCTAACACTACATATTATATCCGTGCCTACGCAACAAACTCCGCAGGCACATCCTACGGAAAAGAAATAAGTTTCACAACAAAATAAAAGGAGAAGGAAAATGTTTGCACATGTAAATCCAAGACTTACAGAAATAGAAAGTAAAAGAGATTATTTAGAATATTTAATCAAATTCTATCCGAAATTCTACGAAGAATGGTACAATAGAATTGATAATAAGTTTAAAGAAGAAGCCAGAATAGAAGCAGATGGTGATCCTGATATAGAAGCAACTTGTTATCGCAATAACATCTATGGTATAGATGATTTATTTGGCGAAACAAAGTACTTGTTCTATAACTCTATGCTTATCATGGTATATTCTTTTTATGACGAGAGTCTGAATAAGATTTTACAAGATGAGAATATAGAAAGAACTGGAAATATAAAATCACGAATTAATAGTATTTTAAACAAAAATGAATTAACAGATGCGACTATTGAAGATATTAAGTATCTGGATAGATATATAAGGTTATTGAGAAATAGGCTTGGGCATAACAATACAGAACCACTTAAAGACAGCGATGTTTCTGTAAAGGAATTAGTAAATAAAGAACCAGAAATACACCTTTTAAAGAGTACTAATATGATTTTTATAGATGGTGATAATTTTATATTGAGAGTATTAGATAAAGAATATAGAGTTCTAAAAGAAATAGTAAATCTATTACTTAATAACGTGAATAATAAAAGTAAAGGAGAAAAAGAAATGGAATATAAAGAAAAAGTTACATTTTTGTTAGGTGCTGGTTTTTCTATACCAGCAGGCTATCCATCAGCACAAGGGTTAGTTGATAAAATATCGGAATATATAAATACATACTATAGAAGTAATAGTAGAGATATTCTTAGTGGTTCTGAAAAATATTTATTTTTAGGTAAACTAATGTGTGCTTACGCTGAACGAAATCAACCATTTAATTATGAAAAGTTTTTTGATTTTTTAAAAGAAGGAGATGGAAAAGATTCTGAATTTTATAAGAATAAATTAAGGAGTGCATTTTCTACAAAAGAATATGATGAACTTCGTTTTAACGTTGAAAGTACTTATCAAGATATAATTGCTAATTGTTTACAAAGAAGCGATGAAACAATGACAGAAAATGAGAAGTATAATAGTATCCTCTATTATATGGAGCAACTTTTAAATGAATCAAATCTGATTGATGTTTTTACATTAAATCACGATTTGTTATTTGAATCATTTAATAAATCGTCATACATACAAGGTAATATTACTGATGGTTTTGAAGAAATTGGATCTCCATATTATGGAGAATTAAATTGCAAGAATCATAAATATAATTGTAGATTGGAAAGATATACAGGTAATTATAATCAAAAAAAATCTATAAGATTATTTAAATTGCATGGTAGTATAGACTATTACATTTATCATAATCTTGAAAACAATGAGTTTCGTGATGAAAGTTGGATAAAAATCAAAAAAGGAATAACCACCTGTAATTTTAAGAAAGAAGTTAATGGTGAATACAAAGAAGATTTTACAAACTATAGTCCTTTCTTTTTGACAGGGGTTAATTCTAAGCAAAAGAAATACAAAAAAGGGATTTTCAAATCACTGTTTAAAGAATTTGAAAAAACTTTAAGTCAAACAACAAAACTTATTATTATAGGTTATAGTGGGTGTGATGATGGTATAAATAGCATAATTAGGGAAAAATACAAAGGCAAAAATATTTACATTATAGACCCTAAATCCGATGACGTAGCAAATAACTTCAGTAAGTTTAATGTGACTAAAATAAATAAAGGAGTAAATGAACTTACAAAAGATGATTTTATTAAAATAAAGGAGAACGAGAAATGAAAAATCTAAGAAAAATTTTGTGTTTAGTGGTAATGGTTATATGTAACTTCTCAGTATTTGCATATAACTTTGTAGTAGATGGTATTTATTACAATAAAATATCAGATTCTAAGGTAGAAGTAACGTATAACAATATTCCGTGGAATAGTTATGTAAGTAATATTGTTATTCCTGAATCAGTTACATATAATGATAAGGAATATAGCGTTACTTCTATTGGTAATTCTGCATTTTCCAATTGTAGTGAATTAACAGAAATAACAATACCGAATAGTGTTACTTCTATTGGTAATTCTGCATTTTCCAATTGTAGTGAATTAACAGAAATAACAATACCGAATAGTGTTACTTCTATTGGTAATTCTGCATTTTCCAATTGTAGTGGATTAACAGAAATAACAATACCGAATAGTGTTACTTCTATTGGTAGTTCTGCCTTTTCTAATTGTAGTGGATTAACAGAAATAATAATACCGAATAGTGTTACTTCAATTGGTAATTCTGCATTTTCCAATTGTAGTGGCTTAACAGAAATAACAATACCGAATAGTGTTACTTCTATTGGTCAGTATGCATTTTCCAATTGTAGTGGCTTAACAACACTTTATTATAACGCTAAAAATTGTAGTGGTGATGGGGTTTATGATGGGTTTTATTATAATAATTGGTTAGGCGGTTCTAATAATATTGAAACTGTAAATATAGGTGATAGTGTTCAAGGTATTCCTAATTATTTTGTTTATGGTAAAAATAAAATAACAGAAATAACAATACCGAATAGTGTAACTTCTATTGGTAGTTCTGCCTTTTATAATTGTAGTGGATTAACAGAAATAACAATACCAGATAGTGTTACTTCTATTGGTAGTTATGCCTTTTATAATTGTAGTGGATTAACAACACTTTATTATAACGCTAAAAATTGTAGTGGTGATGGGTTTTATTATAATAATTGGTTAGATGGTTCTAATAATATTGAAACTGTAAATATAGGTGATAGTGTTCAAGTTATTCCTAATTATTTTGTTTATGGTAAAAATAAAATAACAGAAATAACAATACCAGATAGTGTTACTTCTATTGGTAGTTATGCCTTTTATAATTGTAGTGGATTAATAGATTTAAATATCGGCGATAGTGTAAAAACTATAGGTGGTTCTGCATTCCATGGTTGTACTTCTTTGCAAGAATTAGAAGTTAATGCGGATAGTATTATGGATTATGCTTTTAGCGGAGGAATAAGCATCAAGAAACTTACTATTGGAGAAAATGTTAGACATATTGGAAATAATACATTTTTAAATTGTGCATCTATAGACACTATAAATTACAATGCGATAAATTGTAATTCTTATTATGATAGTATAGTACATCTTTACACAAATCATGGTTGGAAAACATATATATATATCACAAATCTGTTATAACTCGTAGTTGCCAAGATATACATATATTGAATATTGGTGAAAAAGTAGAAATAATTCCACCTTATGCTTTTCAAAATTGCGATTGGATATTATTCGTTAATACTAATGCTAAGTATATAGGCAAGAATACTTTTGCAGATTGCGAAAGATTGGTCAATGTAACATTAGGTGATGATACAAAGATTATTAGAGACAGTGCTTTTAGTGGGTGTTTTCGTTTGCAAAATATTGAGTTGGGTAAAAATATTGACACAGTAGGAGTAAGTGCTTTTGAGGGTTGTGTAAGATTGAATAAACCTGTATTGCCCGATTCTTTGAAATATATAGGCAACAAAGCATTCAGGCGTTGTTTGTTGTTTGACGGCACAATGACAATTCCGTCTAAAGTAAGTTATATAGGATCTTTGGCTCTTGACTCTTGTAGTAGTATAACGGCGTTGAATATGAAAAGTTCTGTTCCGCCTACCATATTCAGTAAAACATTTAACACCATAAGCAATACAATACCTGTTTATGTTCCTTGCGGAAAAGTCTTGAATTATTACACAACTGACTATTGGGAGAATTTTCCTAATATAACCGAAGCACCGCCGTACGTTATAACGGTAACAAGTGATAATAATACTATGGGTGAGGCGGAAGTAAGTCAGCAACCGACATGTACTAGCTACCAAACAATAATAAAGGCAACGGCAAATGAAAGTTATCATTTTGTTTCGTGGAATGACGGAAACATAAGCAATCCGCGTATATTCAATGCCGACAAAGACACTTCTTTTGTTGCATATTTTGCACAGAATAATGCATATCTTACCGTTCATTCTTCGGATTCTTCCCGAGGCAGTGTTACAGGTACGGGGCTGTATGATTATAAGCAAAACGTTACTATAACTGCAACACCTACGGCTAACAATCATTTTGTTCAGTGGAATGACGGTAATAAAGAAAATCCGAGAATAATATCCGCAACGCAGGATTCTGTATTTACAGCAG
Organism: Bacteroidales bacterium; assembly: GCA_017480245.1. Classification (GTDB taxonomy): domain Bacteria; phylum Bacteroidota; class Bacteroidia; order Bacteroidales; family P3; genus Scybalousia_A. The sequence goes on from JAFVBA010000013.1 coordinate 114,342, forward strand.
TCTTTTCATCTAACATTTCCAATATTTCGGTAATGAATAACAATACAGAGATGGGAACGGTTAATGGTTCGGGAGTATTTTATTATCAAAACAATATCGTTATTTCCGCAACGGCTAACTACGGTTATCACTTCGTTTCTTGGAATGATGGTAATACCGACAATCCGCGTATAGTTACCGTTGATAGAGATTCGGTATTTACCGCCAATTTTGCAGTCAATATTTATTCTCTGTCAATCAACAGCAGTAATACGACTATGGGTTACGCAGAGGGTACAGGCAGTTATAACTATCTTGCGCAGGTGGGAATATCCGCAACGGCTAATTACGGTTATCATTTCGTTTCTTGGAATGACGGCAATACTAACAATCCGCGTACCGTAAATATAGAAAGGGATTCTTCTTTTACTGCGCAATTCACGGCAAACAGTTATATCATCACTACCGAATCCAATGACCCTATAATGGGTAGTGCTTACGGGGGCGGTACATATAATTATAATACGCAGAAAACTATTTCCGCCACTGCCAATTACGGTTATCATTTCACATCTTGGAGCGATGGCAGTACGGAAAATCCGCGTACAATAACGATAAACAACAATGCCAACTATACTGCATTGTTTGAAATCAATACTTACGATATTACCACCACGAGCAGTAATCCTGCAATAGGCACTGCTTCGGGCGGAGGAACTTATGATTATAATTCGCCTATCAATATAACCGCTACACCTAATTACGGTTATCATTTCACTCAATGGTCTGACGGGAATACCGACAATCCGCGTTTGATTACCGTTATTCAAAACGCAACATATACGGCACAATTTGCAATTAATAATTATGCGGTCAACGTTGAAACCAATAATAACAATATGGGCAGTGTATTAGGTAACGGTTCTTATACTTATAATACCGTTGCTACAATATCCGCTACTGCAAACTACGGTTATCATTTCACAGGCTGGAGTGATGGCAGTACGGAGAATCCGCGTTCATTTGTCGTAACCAAAGACGAATCATTTATTGCACAATTTGATTATAACCTTTATAATATAACGGCAACAAGTGCCAATATGACATTGGGTAATATTATCGGAGCGGGAACATATAACTATAATTCCGTTATTTCTCTTACCGCAGTGCCGTCAGAACATTATCATTTCCTTCGTTGGAACGATTCTCTGACGGAAAATCCGAGAACATTAACCGTTATTCAGGATTCGGTATTTACAGCCTATTTTGAAATAGACACACATCAGATAACATTACTTTCGGATAATGAATTAATGGGCTATATCAAAGGTTCGGGATATTATAATTACGGAACAATGAACGCTATTGAGGCTTTAGCAGAATACGGTTATCATTTCGTTAAATGGAGTGATGATAATACCAATAATCCAAGGAATATTTACTTGACCAAAGATACTGTACTTATTGCTTATTTTACAGAAAATACTTATAATGTTTCTTTATATTCCAATGATACCAATATGGGTAATGTTGCAGGTTCGGGATGTTATATTTACAAGAACAATGCAATACTTACCGCTACATCTAAATACGGTTATCATTTTGTTTCGTGGTCGGATGGTAATACTGACAATCCTCGTAACTTGTTTGTGGATAAAGATACATTATTACAAGCCGTATTTGATTATAATACATATAATATTACAGCCAATACAAATGATAATACGATGGGTAATATTACGGGGGCAGGAGATTATTATTATTTAACCGATGTAACTCTTACCGCAGTGCCTAACGAAAATTATCATTTCGTTTCGTGGTCTGACGGAGTGAAGAATAATCCGCGTCAGATAACTTTGACAAAAGATACTGTTATAACTGCAATATTTGAAATAGATACTCATTTTGTCGTATTGGCGGTTAATAATACAGAGTTGGGAGAAGTTTTCGGCGGAGGTGTTTATGATTACAATGCACAGACAACATTATCTGCGACTGCCGTTAAAGGTTATCATTTCTCTAAGTGGAATGATGGTAATACCGACAATCCGCGCAGTATTGTTGTAACTCAAGATACTTCTTTCACGGCATACTTTGAAATAGACACATTTTTTGTTTCCGTTTTAAGTAATGATAATCTTGCAGGAACAACTGACGGTAGCGGAATATATGATTACAACAGTGAGGCTGTTATATCCGCATCGGCAAACAAACATTACCATTTTGTTTCGTGGTCAGACGGCAATACAAGTAATCCGCGTATAGTTACGATAGATAAAGATTCTGTTTTTACGGCTTTGTTTGAAGAAGATAACAAATATCATATTCAGGTTATAAGCAGTAATAACACTATGGGTACAACCGAGGGTGAGGGAGTGTATTATGAAGGCGAGCAGGTGCAGATAAAAGCCGTAGCCAATGAACATTACATTTTCAAAGAATGGTCTGACGGCAATACTTCCAATCCTCGCACAATTACCGTCTTATCCGATAATGTTTATATTGCTAACTTTGCTAAGGCTGTCTATACCGTTAAGGTTGAAAGTGCAGATTTGAATAAAGGAACGGTACAAGGCGGAGGTATCTATGAATACGGGGATATTGCTGTTATAAAAGCCATTGCAAACAAAGGATATAAATTCACTCAATGGAATGACGGCAACACAGAAGAAACACGTCAGTTCAGTGTAGAGAATAATGTTACCTATATCGCCAACTTTGAAAAAGAATCTTCGTTGCAAGGCGCCAATGAATTACCGCAAATACAAATCTATCCTAATCCTGCGAAAGACGTTATCATTATAGAGAATGTAGTATGTAGCACAGATTATATAACTATCAATATTTATGACAATAAAGGCGGATTAGTCCTTACCGAAACCAAACCTAATGCTACCACCTACACACTAAATACTACATTATTAAAAAGCGGTGTTTATTATTTGCGGTTGGTCGGCGTTGAAAACTCAAGAGTGTTTAAACTTATAAAAGAATAAAAAGTTATGAAGAAGATATTGTGTTTGTTGTTTGTAATTGTGCCTTGCGTAGTTTATTCTCAAAATGATTATGATAAGTTTAAACAAAAGGCTAATGAACAATACGAACGGTTTAAGCAGAAATCGGATAAGAATTACAATGATTTCAAAGACAAAGCCAACAAACAGTATGCGGAGTTTATGGAAAGGGCGTGGAAGCAGTACAATGCTTTTGCTGGAATAACACCTCCGAAAAACGAACCCATACCGCCCGTTGTTATGCCCGAAGAAGACAGAAACAAACCCGTTATTGACAATAACAAACCGATAGATGAGGTTATCAAACCGCAACCTGTTGTTCCGCAGCCCGAACCTGTTGAACCTATCAAGGAAGAAAAACAAGAGGATAAGGGACAAACGTTTTCTTTTCGGTTCTACGGTACGGATATAAAGACAACTTTCTTTGACAACTACAAATATTCTCTTGGCGGAACAAGTGAAAAACAAATTGCTCAGGGTTGGAAAACACTTTCTTTGCCGAAATACAATCATCTTATCAATGAATGCTTAAAAATTAGGAAAGATTACCGATTGAATGATTGGGCTTATTTGCAGATGTTGGATAATCTGTCCGTCAGTATTATGAATAAGCAATGTAATGAGGCAACTCTTTTGATGGCATATTTGTATTGTCAAAGCGGTTACAAGATGCGTTTGGGTGAAAGTGAGAATAAACTCTATATGCTCTATGCAACGCAAAGCACGGTTTATGGAGTATCATATTATGTAGTGAATGCCGATATTTATTATTTGTATAAAGGAGAGAAAGTGGAATATATAAGGATTTGCGAAGCCGCTTTTCCTAAAGAAAAAGAGATGTCATTCCAACTAAAACAAGAACCGTTACTTGCAATGCAGACTTCATCGTTCCGTACATTGCAATCCTCACGTTATCCCGAAGTAAAAGCAAACGTAAGAGTGAATAAAAACCTTATAAACTTCTATGACAAATATCCGACTTGTGCAATCAACGGAGATTTCGGCACACGTTGGGCAATGTATGCCAATACGCCGTTAAGCGATGAAGCAAAAAATACATTATATCCTGCATTGAAGAGAGTTTTGCAGGGCAAAAGCACGAAAGAATCGGCGGAAATGCTTTTGAATTTCGTTCAGACTTCGTTGGTTTATGAATATGATGATAAGGTTTGGGGAGAAGACCGAGCATTTTTCGCAGAAGAGACGTTGTTTTACCCTTATGCCGACTGTGAAGACCATGCCATTTTGTATTCACGATTAGTCAGGGACTTGTTAGGGATAAAAGCAGTTTTGATATATTACCCTAATCATTTGGCAACGGCAATTTGTTTAAATTCTTCAAATGTCAAGGGCGACTATTTGCTTATAGATAATGAGAGATACTATATTGCCGACCCGACATATATCGGCGCACCGATAGGATTGCAAATGCCCGATTTAAGAAACGAACAAATAAAAGTAATCCTGCTGGATTAAACTTTAGGGGTTGCATTAAAAAATCGTTGATTTGCTATTGTCAGTTTGATATTATTTTGTATTTTTGCAACTTCTTTTTAAAGGAATTGTTAAATAAATATTAATTAACTAAAAACGCAAAAACATTATGACAAGTGCTATGGTAATCATGGTTGTTGTATTTGTGATAGGTTACTTCTTCATTGCGATGGAGCATACCTTCAAAATCAACAAAAGTGCAACCGCTTTGTTATTGGCAGTTGCAATGTGGACTCTGTATGTTGCCATCGGAGGTTTTCATGCAGGCGAACACCACGAAGTATTAATTGAAGCCTTGGGAGATACAGCCGAGATTCTGTTCTTCTTGTTAGGTGCAATGACGATAGTTGAGACTATTGACCAACACGGCGGCTTCTCAATTATCACGGACAGAATTACTACGAAAAGCAAACGTAAATTGCTTTGGGTAATTGCTATCCTTACCTTCTTTATGTCCGCAGTCTTGGACAATTTAACTACATCTATCGTTATGTGTGCGTTACTTCGCAAACTTATTTCCGATAAAAAAGACCGTTGGTTCTTCGGTGGTGTAGTTATTTTGGCTGCTAATGCCGGCGGAGCGTGGTCTCCGATAGGTGATGTTACAACTATTATGCTTTGGATCAAAGGAAACATCACTGCAGGCGGCGTAATCAAGGAAACATTGTTGGCATCAATCGTTTGTTTGGTTGTTCCTGTGGCAGGAATATCAATGATGCTTAAGGGTGAAATAGAAAAAACACCTCAAGCACAGACAGGAAACAGTGTATCTGAGATTTCCAAATTCCAAAGTAAAGTTGTTTTATTCACAGGTGTAGGATTCCTTGTATTCACTCCTGTATTTAAAACAATAACTCATTTACCTCCGTACATGGGTATCTTACTTGGTTTGGGTGTTTTGTGGATTGTAACCGAAATCATGCACAAAAAACGTCCTGAAGTTTATCAAAGACTTAACATCGGTAACGTAATAACCCGTGTAGATACTCCTTCAGTATTATTCTTCTTGGGTATATTGATGGCAGTTGCTTGTTTGTCAGACGCAGGCCACTTAAAACTTTTGGCACAAAGCCTTGACAGCCTTGGAAACTTCTATTTGACAGACCTTATCATCGGAGTATTGTCTTCAATTGTGGATAACGTTCCTTTGGTAGCCGCTGCAATGGGAATGTATGACATAGAGGCGGTAGGACATTTCGCTCAAGACGGAGCATTCTGGGAATTTTTGGCATACTGCGCCGGAACAGGTGGTTCTCTACTTATCATAGGTTCTGCAGCAGGTGTTGCAGTTATGGGAATGGAGAAAATAGACTTCGTTTGGTACTTAAAACATATATCAATCTGGGCATTGCTTGGCTATCTTGCAGGTGCAGGAGTGTATGTTTTGATGTCAATGTTTATTTTCCACTCTTAATAGAGAAAATATAGACTATTAATACTTTCAGAGGGGTAAGTTTTCAAATAAGACTTATTCCTCTGAATCTTTCTTTTGGTAGTATTAATCTTTCCAAATAATTACAATCAATAAAATGCCAAAGTATAATTCTTTTTCTGTAATTAAGCAAAATATATTATCTTTGCAGGGTAGCTAATTAAGATTTTAATATTTTTAATACTCTGATTGTAACAATAAATTATTATTAAACAAATTGTAAATATGAAATCATTGCGGTATTTTGTAATAACTTTTTTGTCGGTTTGCATAACAATAATTGCAAATCCGATAAAACCGCAGTCATTATACGAAAAGATTGATTCTCTTGCAAAGACAAAGAATTTAACTATTGGTATAGCGGCGTGGCAAGGCAAAAAAACGTTTGAATATAACGACACAGTGAAATTTCCTTTGATGTCGGTGTTTAAACTTCACGTCTGCTTGACCGCACTTCACAAAATGCAAGAAGAAAATCTCACCTCAAACGATTCAATTCTTATAAAACGGCAACAATTACAAGAAAACACCTATTCGCCTTTACTTAAGAACAAACCCGATAAACATTTCCAAATGTCGTATTTTGATTTGGTTTATTACACTCTTGCACTTAGCGATAACAATACTTGTGATATTTTAATAGATTATTGCGACGGAATAACGAATGTAGATAATTATGTCCGCAGTTTAGGTATTACGGATTTTAATTTGCAAGAAACCGAATCGACTATGCACAAAGACATAAACAAATCTTATAACAATTGGACAAATCCGCACTCTGTCAATAAATTATTAAGAAAAATTACCGACGAACCAGTACTTAATGAATTTTATCGGTCAATCTTACTTGACAATATGAAACTTTGCCGAACGGGAGCGGATAAAATAAAAGCAGGATTGCCGAAAGATATTGTTATAATGCACAAAACAGGTTCAATTCCTGCAATGAACGGTAATATCATCGCAGATAATGATGCCGCAATCATAGAAACAGAAAACGGAGAATTACTTTATCTTACCATATTTATAAAAGACAGCAAAGAAACCTCAACAACCAACGCCAAAATCATATCCCAAGCCACCGAAATAATATACAATTGGTTCAATAAGTATGAATAAAACGGTAATTAATTATATGAATAAATCAACTTTTAGTTCAGTTTCTTGAAAATCTTGTGTAGGTCGGTGTAGTTGAGAGGTTGCATATCTATTAACTGAAGATTTTTGACCATATCGGCGGTTTGTTGTTTGTATTTAAGGAAATGCTCCGTTTTTATATGATTTTGATATGCTGCCTCGCCTCTGTAAATTTCCAAAATCCGCAAATGATTAGGTTTTTCATCAATCTGCATCGGCAACAGGCAAATTACTCCTTTTTCTTTCTCCATTGAAATCGCGGCAATCTCTCTTGCTTTCTGCAAATATTCATTTAACCGTTTGGAATCCACTTCTATTTCCGCTATTCTTACAATTAAATTCTCTGCGATGTCATAATGTGCCGTCTGAGTCTTGTTTCCGCTTAACAAGTTGCGGGCATTTTCGCTTAAAATCATCTTTGCGTACGGTGAAAGCATAAAATCTTCCTGCAAATCCTTACGCAATTTGTTTGCGTTGTTAATTAAAACGTTTGCATCGGCATATGGATAATCCGAACCGTAAAGAATGCGGTCTATTGTAGTTATTTGCAACATTGTTTTGATAATCTCAACAGACGTATTGCCTGCTAAATCAAACCAAAGGCAATCCAAATTCTTTTGAAAGTCAATTTCGTCCATCAAACCCTTACTTCTGAATATCGGATAGACGTTTTGCATTCTTTTTATTGCCAAAGGTAGATATGCACCGCTATGAGGAATGACCACTTTCACATTATTGTAGCGTGCCAAGACATTCCGCGCTATCATATTGCAGACTGCACGCGATGTTTCGGCAGGATATTCATACAAAGCTAAAGGTAGCGAATTTATCAACTGACTTGGATAATTTGAAGGGCGGTGCGGATGGATTATTATCAAGGCTTTGTAATCGTTAAGCACCGAAAAAAGAGTATCCAATGCCTCATCACCCAAATATTGTCCGCAAACATTGGTTGCAAGTTTCACTCCGTCAGCGTGCAAGGTGTCAAAAGCATAACGAATTTCCTTTATAGCGGCATCAACATCGGGAAGAGGTAGCGCAGCACAGAAAAGAAATTTTCCGTTTGACTTTTCTTTCAACTCAGCGCAGTATTCATTGAATTTTTTTACCTCTTTAATTGTTTGGTTTATGTTTCCGAAATACGGATGAGGCGCAACCATAGTCAGAACAGAGGCTTCAATACCCGCTTTTTGCATAAAATCCAAATGTTTATCCACATCCCAAGACGGAATAGGAAAACCCTCGTCCAAAATAGCGTTATTATTTTTCAAAAACGACAAATAATCCTGCGTAATTATATGACTGTGTAAGTCAATTATATTTTGACCGCCTGCGTTTGCCATAACACCTATTGCAAATAACAAATTAAAAATCCAATATCTCACTTTCATTTTGCAAAGTTAAGAAAAAAATAAATTAATGCATTACCTAACCGAAATAAAGTGCAACTTGTATTATGCCAAATGACATTCTAATTTTACTCTATTATATAATAGAAAAATATTATTACTCTTTGAACCAACATTGCGGGTCTTTGGCGTAGAAATTGTGCGTCATACCGTATGCAACTGACGGACAACCACGGCAAAACCGCAATAACTCGCAGTCTTTACACGCTTCGAATTTGTCATATTGTCTGTAAAAATCCATCTTTCCGCTGTTCCATATATTATACAGTGAATCCGTGAAAATGTTTCCAACAACGGACTCACATCTTCGGCATGCCATTACATCGCCGTTAGGAGTTATTGTAATATGGTTTGCTCCGCAGTTACAACCGTCATATATCGTTTCTTTATCAAGTGAAGCGTCTATCTTGAAATAGCCTTTTTCATAAAGGAATGGCGTAAATAGGTGGTCTTTTAGGTTGAAAGAAGTTTGGCAATCCTTATATTGTTCAAATTTTTGCCACAATATTTCCAATAAATTGCGGTATTCCGATGGCGAAATATGAACATCTTTTTCCAAAGAGGTAGGACAATATCTTGCAAAAGCAAATACTTCCACTTTTTTCTCAACTACCAAATCCACGATGGCAGGTATTTCCTTTATATTCGTACCTGAAACCGTTGTCATCACCGCTACGGGTAGTGAAGCCTCGTGCATTACATCTATTTTCTCAAGTGTAGTTTGGAAAGAGCCTTTTTTACGGATGGAATCGTGAGTTTGCTCCAATCCGTCTATACTTAATTGATATTTTCTGCAACCTAATTCACGCATCTTTTGACAATTCTCTTTTGTCAAGTGAAAAGGATTTCCCATAATGGTAAAAGGAATATCGTTCTTGCGAAAAAGGCTTAATAAATCCCAGAAATGCGGATGCAAAATGGGGTCGCCTCCCGTTAAATATACATAGGGAAGGCGTCCCATTTGACTGCACATATCCGATATTTCATTCCAAGTGTGCAAAATGTCATTCCACAACATTGATTTCAACGCAATGTTATTGTTCTCCGAGAAAATATAACAATGTTCGCACCTTTGGTCGCATTCATCGGTGATATGCCATTGAAAAGCAAAGTATTCCATTTACTTTGCTCCGCATGCACTGCCACAAGCCGTCGGTTTAGGATCTTTTGTTCCGCATGCACTGCCGCATGCACCCGCAGGAGTTTCATTACCTTGGTTGTTGCAAAGATATTCCTGTGCAACGCTCTTCAAAAGTGAAGAATTCATGTTTGCTCTTTTCATCTCTGTAAATTTTTTTAAATTATTAATACTAAATCTTTCGATTTTACGTTTGCAAAAGTATAAAAAAATATCTTAATACACAATAAGTTACAAATAAGATTGCAGGTTATAAATATATTACTGTAACTAAAAATAAGGAAATTACAATGCTGAAAAAAGAAAATAAAAATGCGTTTATTGAAATCTGTCCTGTCAGAAATGTTATCGCAAGGTTCGGTAACAAATGGGCAATTCTGGTTCTCTTGATCATAAATGAAAACAAAAATATAAGATTTTCGGAGTTGGAAAAGGCTATTCCCGATATTTCTAAGAATATTCTGTCCTCTACTTTGAAGACTTTGTATGCCGATGACTTAATTAACCGAAAGATTTTCAATGTTATGCCGCTTAAAGTGGAATATTCGCTGACTGAAAGGGGAGAAAGCCTTATGCCTGTAATATTTCAACTTAACGATTGGGCAATGAAAAATATGCCCGACATACTTGAGCACCGCAAAACTATACAAGGGTAAAACAAAATTTTATTTATTCAAATTAAAGCCGCACATTATTTCAACAAAATAGGTTTGTATTGAAACAATGTGCGGCTTTATTTTTAAGAACTATAATATACGCTCAATAAGTTGCAGTTTAAACTTCTACAACTATCTTTCCGCCGCTTTTTCCTGCCTCTAAAATTGCGTGGGCAGTAGAAATATCTTTAAAAGGAAAGATTTTGCTTACCAAAGGTGTTAAATTATATTTGTCAATAAACGTAAAAATACCATCAATTGTCTGTTGTGTAGGATAATTGGAGAAAAACGATGACAGAAATACCCCGTTAGGAATGTATTTTATAGGGTCAAAGTTCTCAACAAAGAAAACATCGCCCAAAACTCCCGTATTACAAACGATTCCTCCCTTTTTAACGGCGTGAAGTGAATCAATCAAAGTTTTAGGTCCTATTAACTCCAAAATTTTTGTAGGTCTGTCTTCTTCTTTCAGTGATGTTGATAACGATTTATCGTCAATTATACAATCGGTTGCACCAATGGATTTAAGTAAATCAAACTTTGTGTCATTTCTTGCCGCAGCCGTTACTCTGCAACCTAACTTTGATGCTATCTGAACGGCAGATTGTCCCACCGTAGAGGTACTTCCCCTTACTAATAAATGGTCTTGCGGTTGCAAGTTAAGACTTTCAAACAGAGAACCCCACGCCGTGAAATATGTTTCGCCCACTGCCGCTAACGAAGTCCAAGATAACGTTGTGTTTTTGATATGAAAGCAATGTGAAGCGGGAACTAAACAAAATTCTGCATAACTTCCGTTAAAACTTCTGCCCATTCCGCCCATCAAAGCCATAACTTTGTCGCCTTTTACGAAATCTTTTTCCAACGATTCTTCCACTTCACCCACGCATTCAATACCCGGGATTATCGGTTTTTGAATATAATCGTTTTCAATCTCAAACTGCCTTAGTATTACCTCACTGTGATTCAACCCGAAGGCTTTTACACGTATCAAAATCCAACCTTGTTTTACTTTAGGCACACTTACCTCTGTTAAAATCATATCTTCCGCCTTGCAAGGTTTATCTAAAACTACTGCTTTCATATTCTTATATATTTAAATAGCGATTAACTGACTGCAAAAGTAATCAAATTTTCCTTAACCGCCAAACAAACTTTAAACTTAAAAATTTAAATTTAACGTCTTGTGTTTTTACGACTGCCATTTTAGATTTCTTTTCTGCCAAATTGCGATTCATTTTTGCCACTTGCGGAAAGAGTTAAGAAAAAAGGGGGTATTTTTATCAAAAAGACCCGGTATTTTTACTAAGAAGAGGGGGTATTTTTGCAACTCTTTCCGCAAGTGGCAGAAACAACATCGCTTTTAGCAGAAATAAGATAAACAAAGGCATTTTATTTACCATATATTACGCTATGCATTGTACATATTAAATAGTAAAAATTTTGTATTAATTTTGCAGTTTCATAAAACAATGGGATTAATGTGGATATGAAAACAGTAAAATTTACGCTTATTGGTTTGATATTAATTTTTGTCGGTTGTTCCTCGCCTGTCAATAGGGCAGATACAGATTGCAACGGCGTAAATTCAACAAATAAAAATGCAGTGTTATTAAAGGATTTTCCGACATTGCAACAAAACGAAGATTATACGTGCGGTAATATTTCCGCTTTAATGGTTATTAGATTTTTCGGCGATAGCAGCGAAACGGAAAGCGGATTGGCGCAGAAGATGCACACACATACCGACAGCAATACACCCAATGCAAAACCAGGTTCGGCAACAAAATGGACGGATTACGTAACTAATGTTGAGGAAATATACAATTATTTCAATAACAAGAACTATCGTATCGTTTCATCAAGTTATAATAGCAAAAACGAACTTTTGACGGATACATCTTTAGTTGGTATTCAGGCGGTGGGTAATAAACAATCGGAGTTTGCAGATTACGGCGAGGCTGCGAAATTTTTTGCCGAAAATATCAAACATAACAGGCCTGTGATGGTATGTTGGAATGCTTGGGGCGGACATTGGACGGTTTGTATCGGATATGATGACAACGGGACGGCGGATTTCTTTGATGATGACGTGCTTACAATGGCTGACCCGTATGATACGACGGACGGAATCAAGGACGGTTATACCAAAGTGTCATTGGTGCAATTTTTCTACGATTGATTCTGTTCTATGCCCCCCAAACCTTTCCAACTTCAGCCATATATAGTCGTTGAGTTGAATATTTAAAGTTTAATGATTAGAGTTTAAAGTATTCGGGTGCGTCCAAATTCTTTAAACTCTAATCCTTAAAAAACTAAATTTTAATTCTTAAATTCTAACTTTAAAATTAAAACTCAAAATTTCTGCTTCACAAGTTAAAATCTGTAACTTGCTCCTATTAAACCGATGAATGAATAAACAGGATAGTCGTAATAGCGTTGGTATTTCTGAAATGCCAAGTTCTCCAAGTCAATAAAGAATGACCAATTGTCGTCATATTGATACGTTGCCTCCAAATTGACATCCACCATTGCTTTCAAAGTGTATTCATCTAAGATATATCTTGCTTTTTGTTTGGTTTTGAATGTCGGGGTAAGGCTTAAGAATAATTTGTCGTCATATTTGTAAGTTGCTTTCATACTTGCAATGAATTTCGGGCAGTACCAAGCTGTTTGTTTGTCATTACGTTTTACGTTTTGGTAGGTTGCGTTGAAGTTTAAGTTGAACGAATTTGCCAAATTGAAATGGGTCTCCAATGTTGCGTAATAACGTTTTGCGTTTGCGTAGTCAATATTCATTGTGTTGAAAGCAGGCACTGCCGCAACAGGAAGATTGTAGAAGAAATGGTGGTTTCTCATATCCGTTATACCGCCTTCCAATGACACTTGGGCATTAGGTGAAAGTGTTGTGATAAGTTTTGCAAACAAATTCTCGTTTGCCTCGTCTTGTAAGCGTATTGATGCTGCCAAGAACGGATTTTCCTTTGTTATTTCATACAAAGTAGGCAGTTTTGCTTCGCTTTTGAAGCCTCCGTACAGAGAAAGAATATTTTGAATCAACTCAAAAGATATTGTAGCGGTAGGAAGAATCTGAAAACTGTTATATCCGTTGATTTTAGGGATAAATGCAAGTGAAGCAAAGAAGTGAAATTTTTGGTAATCAAAAATAAAATAAGGCGAAAAATTGAATAAAGCCCGTCCTTGTGAATATTTATCCATATTTTCCCATTCACTTTGCAAATAAATTCCAGTAATATCTAACGGAAATGTTGCAGGAATATTATATTCTCCCCAATTGCCTTTGTATTTTCTGAAAGCGTGGCGGTAATCAAAGGTCATACCCAATGTTTGTTGGGTATTGCCGAAGAAATGTACCTCTTTGTTGCCGTCAATCATAGCATGCAAATCCAATTCACGCGATTTAAGTTTGGAAGTCGTATAGTTAAGAGAAACAAGTGTGTTGAAGTGAAAAGAATTTTCCCTCAAACCTCTTTTATATGACAAATCCATACCTAAATTACGGTAAGTAGTGCGGTAATCTTTCTTTTCTATATCGTCAGGATAAGCTATATAAGGAGAAACAGCTGCTATATTGCCGCTATTAGAGTAAAATTCGCTTCCGTAATAGTAATGGCGGTTGTAATTGTAGAACACACGTCCGGTAAGAACCTCATCGTCAAAAATTCTTTTGCCCCAAAGATTCAAATCCGTGTTATTGTAACCTGCATATCCGTAATCTTTCTGCTGACCTATGACACTGCGCAAATAAATATCCGCTCCGTACATCAGATGTCTGTCCCTAAGGGAAGAATATGACACTTGAACGAGCGGAGAAAAGCCGTTGCCGAGTTTTTTACTCAATGCCATTCCCAAACCTCCCTTAATATGAAAGTTATATAGCTTTGCAACCGGCTCTCCTTTGACTTGAGCAGCCTTAATGGTGTCAAAAGCCAAATGAGTTTCGTATCCTTTGTCTATTTTTTCAAAAGTCATATTGATTTGTGAGAAAGAGGTATCAAAAATACTCGGATTCTCCGAAATCTTGTTAGCATCCGTTACAATGGGATTGAATCCTACATTGACAATTACGCTTTCGTTATAAACGGAATCCTTTTGTGCTGAAATATTACCCGATAATATTACGGCAAATAATGACAATATCGTTATGTTTCTTATATTTCTTTTCATATCTTATATATTCTTTGTTGTTTTTTGCTTATTTATAACAATGTCTTGCGTTTTAGTATTACGGAATGATGATTTCATCAACAGAGTTTTGCTGTTCTTGCTCCTTTTGTTCGTTTTCTTCTTTAGCCTGTTGCTGTTTCTTTTCCAAATCATCGTATTTGTCCTGCGCTTCTTTGACAACATCTGCGTTATCGTAGTTGTCTATGATACTTTTCAAGGTTTGTTTTGCCTGAAATTCGTTTCCGCGCTTTGCAAATACGTCCGCCCAAAGTATAAATGACTTAGCAAGATAGTATTCATCGGTAGGATTTTTGGAAAAGGCTTTGATAATCTTCTCGCTTGCGTCAAAATTGTCGTCATTGTACTCCAAAAGCGCCAAAGTATACATACTTTCTCCGGCAATCTCCCCATTGTCTGCATCTTTTATCTTGTTAAGATATTCTTTTGCCTTGGTATTGTCGCCCGTTGCCAAATAAGATTTCGCAAGTATGTATTCGGCTTTGTCAGTATTGTCTTTGCCGATTCCTTTCGTAGCAATAATTTTCTCAGCATTGTTAATAGCGGAATTATACTGCTCGTTGTCAAAATACAATTGCATCAAAGCAAGTTCTGATTTGGTTTTATTGGCCTGAGATGAGGCAATACTGTCCAAACGTGTATAAAGAACTATTGCTTGTGCCTTGTCGTTGGTTTCGTAATAGGTTGCGGCATTGACAAGAGCCTTTTCGGTGTATTGAGTTGAAGGTTTCATCGCTATTTTTGCGAAATTGCTTGCCGCCGATGCGCTGTCACCGATACGCAAATAGGAATCCGCCAAATAATATGTAGCCTTGTCGCTGTTAGGTGAAGAAGCAAAAGACTGAAGATACTTTTCAAAAGACGCCGTAGCCTCTTTGTATTTCTCATCCATATATTGATTTTCGGCAGTTTGGTAAAGCATCTGTTCTTTTTCGGCATCGGTTACGGTAACATTGCCTATCGTCTTAACGTATGCGAAATATTCGTCCGTCTGTCCTTTATCCATATAAATGTTTTTAATAGTTGATAAAGCGGCTTTGGATTCTGCCGAGTTAGGATATTGTTTTACCAATTTATCAAGAGTATTCAGTACAGCATTATAGTTACCTGCCTGATATTGAAGCATACCTATTTTACCCAAACTCTCTTTTACGTTTGCCGACTGCGGATATTCCCTCACCAATTGTTGATAAGTCTGCATTGCCTTGTCGTTTTTATCCAACGCAAGATAGGTATTAGCCAACTCAAAGGTCATATTGGCACGGTAAGTTGAGGATGGAAATTTCTCAATGGCGGTTTCCAAAGTCAGAGATTTGGCTGCTTGATTGCTTGAAGCCCCCTGAGCCATCGCTTTTTGGTAATAAGCATAGTCAATATTACCACTGCCCTCCTCTATTATCATATCATAATATTTAATTGCCCCCGAATAGTTGCGCGACATATATTCGCAATCACCCAAACGCAATTTACTGTCGTTAATTACCGCCGAAGAGATGTTTTTAGTCTTATTGTCAATAACTTTCAAGTAATAATTCTTGGCAAGTGCGTATTTCTTTTGCTTAAACAAGTTATAAGCCATAGAATAATCGGCATTGTCGGCGTAAGATGAAGTTTTATAGTTAGGAACCGAATAAAACTTATTCAAAG
Source organism: Bacteroidales bacterium (assembly GCA_017480245.1). GTDB lineage: Bacteria > Bacteroidota > Bacteroidia > Bacteroidales > P3 > Scybalousia_A. The sequence goes on from JAFVBA010000013.1 coordinate 130,454, forward strand.
CAGCGATACTCTTGGAATATTCATCGGTTTTGTAATAACTTTCAGCCTCCAAATAATACGCAGTTGCGGTAAGAGAGTTATTAACAGGGTATTTAAGTGATTTATCAAAGGTTTCAATCGCCTGTTTGTACTGTCCGACATTGTAAAGTTCAATACCGCGATTGACAGCAATCTTTTGATAAATTTCATTCATCTGTTTGCTGCGGTTATCCATCTGTTCCATCAACTCAAGTGCGTCTTTATAGTTACGGGTACGCTCATAAAGTTGCACAAGATAGTTTTGGGCATCTTTTTTCCTTGAACTTTTAGGATATTTCTTAATATAAGTCTGGAAATTCTTGATTGCCTCATTGTAAGGTCCCGGGTCATTGACACAAAGTTTGGAATAATCCCACATACTCTCCTCTTGAATGGTTTTATCAAAAGACATTTCGCTTGCAGCCTTGTAACTGTTCTTGGCAAGTGTCGTATCCTTTTGCTGCAAATAGCAATAACCCAAGTAATACAGAGAATTTTGTCCCATTTGGTCTTTTTCCTCTGCGGATTTCTTCAAATAATCTATTGCCTGCACATATTCACCTGTCTGCATCAAACAATATCCCATCAAATAGTTATCATCGCGGTTTATCGCCTGATTGCTCTCGATGGATTTTTGAACATACGGAAGCGCTTGGCTGTATTGTCCTTTTTTGTAGTAAGAATCACCTAACATACGGTTCAATTCCGTTGCTCTTTTGCTGTTTATGGATTTTTCACTCAAAGAAGGAGCCATTTCTATCAACTTATCGTAATTGCCGTCCAAATAATATATCTGACATATATAATAAGGGACTACCGATTTGAAATATTTGTCTCTTTTCAAGGCTTCAAATTCCGTCAAAGCCTGTTTGTATTTGCCTTGCTCGTAAAGAATATGTGCGTAATAGTATTTTGCAGGTGAAGAATACACACTTTCGGAATCTTTTACCTTTTCAAACGAAGTCAATGCCCTTTGGTAACTGCCGTTTAAGAATTGGCAATAGCCTATCTTGTAGTCATATTCCAAATATTCACTCTTCGGCAGAGATTCTACGTCAATTGTTTGGTATGTTTCCAATGCTTTGGCATACTCACTCTTCTGAATATACCAATTGGCTGTGTAGAAAACTGCACGGTTGGCTCTTTCGCTGTTAGGAAACAAAGTAATATATTCATTAAACAGGACATCAACGTCATTATTCATCAAATAATAACTGCACATAGCCCTTTGCCAATACAAATCATTCAATTCATCGTTTTGATTGGCGTAATTGTATTTATCAGGTGCGATACTTTGATAATTTTTTATCAATAATGAATAATCATTATAGGCATCCGAATAATTTTTTGCCTGAAATTTATCCTCGGCAGTCTTATTTAAGGCATTGAACTGCTGAGTTGTAAGGGTATTTTGTGCATTTACGCTGTTGATTGCAAACAAAAATGTTGTGCCTGCAAAAATTCCTGTTTTTATTATGCTACTCTTCATATTCTTTCGTGTAATTAACTCGGCGAAATTAATATAAATATTTTATTTATCGCCGTTTAAAACAAAATTATTCGCAAAAACATTTAATATTACTTAGATTCCATTCAAATTCTTGCCTTAAAATTTCTGCCATAATTGAAAAAAATTGCGCTACTCTGCATCTTGATTCTGCCACTTGCGAAAAGAGTAGCAAAAATACCCCCTCTTTTTAGTCAAAATACCGGGTATTTTTACCAAAAAGACTCCCTTTTTTCTAAACTCTTTCCGCAAGTGGCAAAAACAAGATGCGAAGTGGCTATAATTAATTCAAAAATGGCAGAATTAACACGGAATTTTATGGGTGGCAAATAATGGATTAACGCAAAAGATTGTAATCTTTATAAACTCTAATCAAATCTGCATACAATAAAAAATGAGGAGAATGTTTCATCTCCTCATTTTACAATTTTTTTAATAAGATTCTTTGCTTATTTTTCGTCAGAGCAAACTTTGGCACAGATAAACTCGCGGTTCAAACGTGCGATGTTTGTTCTCTTTAGTTGTTTAGGACACTCTGCTTCGCAAGCGAATGTATTGGTACAAGAACCGAATCCCAATTCGTCCATCTTCTTTACCATACGTTTTACTCTTATTGCAGCCTCAGGCTTACCCTGCGGAAGCAATGCGTACTGCGAAACTTTGCCGGATACAAACAACATAGCCGAAGCGTTCTTGCAGGCAGCGACACAAGCACCGCAACCGATACAAGAAGCAGAGTCCATAGCCTCATCCGCTTTGCGCTTAGCGATAGGTATAGCGTTTGCATCAGGAACGCCACCCGTTGTTGCCGAAGTGTAACCTCCCTCTTGTATAATCTTATCAAATGCACTTCTATCCACAACCAAGTCCTTGATTACAGGGAAAGGACGGGCACGCCACGGCTCAATAGTGATAGTATCTCCGTCATGGAAACGGCGCATGTGCAATTGACAAGTAGTAACACCGTCATCAGGTCCGTGAGGACGGCCGTTAATGTAAAGACCGCACATACCGCAGATACCTTCGCGGCAATCGTTATCAAAACAAACAGGATGTGCGATATTATCGTTAATCAACTGCTCGTTAAGAATATCTAACATCTCCAAGAAAGAGCATTCCGGAGAAATATCGTTTAATTTGTAGGTTTCAAAATGACCTTTAGCTTTGGCATTCTCCTGACGCCATATTTTCAATGTAAGATTCATAACTATTATTTATAATTTCTTGTTTGTACCTTAATAAACTCATAATTCAAATCCTCTTTATGCATTACAGGCGCATCATCTCCTTTGTATTCCCACGCACCTACAAACATAAAGTTTTCGTCATCACGTTTTGCTTCGCCCTCTTCGGTTTGATGTTCCTCACGGAAATGTCCTCCGCAGGACTCTTCTCTTTGCAAAGCGTCTCTTGCGATAAGTGAAGCCAACTCTATATGGTCTGCCAAGCGAAGTGCCTTTTCCAATTCAGGATTTAAGCATTCATTAGACTCATCTACGCGTACGTCATTCCAGAATCTTTCCTTTACTTTTGCAATCAAAGGCAATGCACTCTCCAAACTTTCTTTGGTTCTTCCCATACCAACGTGTTCCCACATGATATGACCAAGTTCTTTTTGCAAAGTATCAACGGTAGTTTTACCTTTGATGGAAAGAATCTTGTTTATACGTTCTTTAACTTCGTTTTCTGCTTTTTCAAATTCCTCGTGAGTGGTAGGAATAGGTTGGTTGTAGATTTCTGCTGACAAATAATTTTGTACAGTGTAAGGAAGTACGAAATAACCGTCCGCTAAACCTTGCATAAGTGCGGAAGCACCCAAACGGTTTGCGCCGTGGTCAGAGAAATTACACTCACCTGCTGCGAATAATCCGGGAATAGTTGTTTGTAATTCGTAATCAACCCAAAGACCTCCCATAGTATAATGCACTGCAGGGTAAATCTTCATAGGAGTTTCGTAAGGATTTTCGTCTTCTATCTTTTGGTACATTTGAAATAAGTTACCGTAACGCTCAGCAACCTTATCCTTACCCAAACGTGCTATAGCGGAAGAGAAATCCAAGAATACGGCTTTACCCGTTGAACCGACACCATAACCTGCATCGCATCTTTCTTTAGCGGCACGTGATGCTATATCACGCGGAACTAAGTTACCGAAAGCAGGGTAACGTCTTTCCAAATAGTAATCTCTCTCCTCTTCAGGAATATCATTAGCGGTTTTCTTGCCTTCACGTATTGCCTGTGCATCTTCCAATTTCTTTGGTACCCAAATGCGACCGTCATTACGCAAAGACTCACTCATCAAAGTTAATTTGGATTGATAATCTCCATGAACAGGAATACAGGTCGGGTGAATCTGAACATAACAAGGATTTGCGAAGAATGCTCCTTTTTTGTAGCACTGTACGGCTGCAGAACCGTTACTTCCCATAGCGTTGGTGGAAAGATAATAAACGTTTCCGTAACCTCCCGTTGCCAAGATAACGCAATGACCGAACCATCTCTCAGTTTGTCCCGTTACCAAGTCTCTTGTGATAATTCCTCTTGCTTTTCCGTCAATTACTACAAGATTTTCCATTTCTCTTCTTGTATATAATTTGACTGTACCTTCTTTTATCTGTTTTGAAAGGGCGGAATATGCTCCCAACAACAACTGTTGCCCTGTCTGACCCTTAGCATAAAACGTTCTTGATACCTGAGCGCCGCCGAAACTTCTGTTTGCCAAATATCCAGAGTAATCTCTTGCGAAAGGAACTCCCTGAGCGACGCACTGGTCTATGATATTGTTACTAACTTCTGCCAAACGATAAACGTTAGCTTCTCTTGCACGGTAATCACCTCCCTTAATGGTATCGTAAAACAATCTTCCGATGGAATCACCGTCGTTAGGATAATTCTTTGCTGCGTTGATACCGCCCTGTGCTGCGATAGAATGGGCGCGGCGTGGAGAATCCTGAATACAAAATACCTTAACATTGAACCCTAATGCACCTAAAGAGGCTGCGGCAGAAGCACCTGCCAAACCAGTTCCCACAACAATAACGTCTAACTTACGTTTGTTAGCGGGATTCACAAGTTTCTGACTTGCTTTATAGTTTGTCCATTTTTCCGACAAAGGTCCTTGCGGAATTTTGGAATTTAAAGTTGCCATATCTTAATTATTATTTTATTCTTTAATTAAATAACTGAAACCTTTTCCTATTTTAGAACAATAATATTACATGAATAGGAACCATAGCGAATCCCAAAGGAATTACGATGGCATAAATAACTGCCAAGTAGTGAATTGCCTTTGCGTATTTCTCGTTCGTCAATCCGTATGTTTGGAAAACGGAAACCACTCCGTGGAATAAATGTATTCCCAAAACGATAAACGCCAACAAATAGATAAGAACGTAAAGCGGATTGTGGAATTTTTCAATTGCCATGTGATAAAAATCAGGTTCGTAGTCTTCAAAATCTTCTCCGCAATAAGTTTTAACTTCTTGTTTTGTCAAATTGACGAAGTATTTAAAGTCTGCGGTGCGTTTTTCTGCAGGAATAGACTGGATAGCCATATATTGCTGCTGCAATTTCATCATATCCTCTTCCTTCATCTGACCTTGCTGAAGCTGTTGTGCTTTTTGTTGGAACGCTCTATCCACATTCTCAACCTTTGCTACGTATTTACCTTCAACAAGTCCCGTTTTTGCGAAGTAGAAATCAATAAAGTGAATTACAAGGAACACAAGAATAATACCTCCTGTGATTGCCATCCATTTACTTCCCGTATGGGTCTTGGATTTTTGTGCAACTGCATAACCGACAGGGCGTGCCATCTTGTTTTCAATTGCAAGAGCCAAAGTTATTACAATATGCAGAACAATGCAAAGCAAAAGTATTACCTCAAATACTTTAACTATCCAGTTTGTTCCCATAAAGTGGCAAACGTTTCTGTACCATTCACCGCCGTCTTGCCTAAGGATGCAGAAATTCATCCCCATGTGGAAAGGAAGAAATATCAACAGGAAAGCCGCTAAGGCACCCACTGCCAATTTCTTCGTGATTGATGCTAATTTAATTAGTTTCATGTCTGTTTTTTATTTTATTAATTTGTTATTAGTTTAAAAATAAGTTGCAAAAATACAATTTATTTTCGTCTTACGGAAATTTTTGAGGAAATATCGTGCAATAATTTTTCAGAATGGCGATAATAATTTTGTAATCACCCAATTTAATTCTGCAAATTCAAAAAACAAAATACCTAAAACACAAACTGCAACTGTCTTAACTCACATTCCAAAACGGAACCGTTGTCAAGTCTTAACAACAAATGACCGAAAGAATTTACATTCTCAATTTGTGCCGATATTTCTTTACCTTTGTATATATATGTGCGTTTTTGGTTTTTGAAAAGCAACAAAGAAAGATATTGTTTTTGAATTTGAGGAATTTTATTCTCTTTCAACTGCGAGTATCTTACATATATATTATATAAGGTATCGTCTAAAAATTTTCTTAACCCATATTCTTTCCCTGTTTCCAAAAGTAATGACGTCGGATTGGGAGCCAAACAGAATGTCTTTTGATTTACATTGATTCCTATGCCGATATAGGTTTTGAAAATTTGATTTCCCATTATGCTGTTTTGAATTAACATTCCGCAAATCTTCTTTTCTCCTACATAAATGTCATTCGGCCATTTTATTTTCACGTTTTGCAATCCGTAATCCGCCAATGTGTCCGCTATTGCAAGGGAAACAAATTGTGTAATCAAAAACTGCTGTGCAGGATTGAGGAAAACAGGCTGCAAAAGTAAAGAGAAACTAATGTTTTTTCCCTCTTCACTTTCCCAAATGTGCGTACCCTGTCCCCTACCCGCAGTTTGATTTGAGGTAAAGATGACAGTATATTCTTCAAACGGCTTCTCCGTGTCCGTATTTGTGATATACGTTTGGGTAGAAGCCGTTTGATTTAATTCAATTATCTTAAAAGGATTCATTTCTTATTTGTTACCATCGGCAGGCAGCACTGCAAAAGTACCGCTCTTGCGTTGAGGAATACCATGTCCGTCTTTGTAAGTTATATAATAGATGTAAGTACCTTGAGGTGCTATCTGACCGTTTTCTAACTTACCGTCCCACATTTTTTCTTTGCCTTCGAAAATCTTAGCTCCCCAACGGTTGTAAATAAATAGCTCCCAATCTTTAAGCAATGCCCCTTTCGGTCCGAAGTATGCAACAGAGGATTCACTATATCCCGGCATAAAGGCATTAGGTGTCCAGAATGTAAAGTCTGTTTCCACAAGCACGCTGTCAATTATAGTATCCGGGCACATAGCTTTGTTATACACGATAAGCATTACCTCATACAGATGACTATCTTCCGAAGTGTCGGTTTTGTATGTATGATAGCCTGTAGCATAACTTGATGTTGTTCCGTCGCCAAAGTACCATTCTCTCGCAAATGCATCATCTGACAAATCCTTATATTGAATCTCAGGATTGGAATAATAAACCTTCTTAGGATTTAGCTCCATTTCGGCTTTGATTATCGGTTCTACTGAAATCTTTATACTGTCCGATGCAATACAACCTTCTTCCGATACGGTAACTATAGTATATGTTGTACTTATGTTAGGTTTTACCGTAGGGTTTTGAAGTTTTGAATTATCGTTTAGCACAAGTGAGGTATCAACAGGCAGAGATGTCCAAGTGTAAGTGGCAGCGTCAGGACAAGACAGGACTACACTGTCGCCGTCGCAGATATAAATTTTGTCAGCAGTCGCTTTAGTCTCACTTGTCAGCACTTTATAATAAACGGTTGTATCAATCTCTCTGTCGCATTGGTCAGTTACTTTAACAGTTACGCCGTTTGTGTCGCCGACAGAGGATATTAAAACAGGAACTTCTATATAAAATGTAGTGTCTTTAGTAAAGAATGTATTTTTTACCGTATCCTGCCAAATAATATTTCCTCCTCGTGTAACATTTACGTTTGCAAATGAAACTACATTGCCAATTTTTATCTTAACCGTGTCTTTTATCGGCAGCATATCATGACATACAGTAATACCGCCTTCAACATTCAAATCTAATTGGCAAGGTTCTTCCAACATAAAATAGACTGTATCTCTTGGATCACCGTTACAGTCCGTTGAAATGAACATTAACGAACAAGTTTCGCCACATTGTCTTTCTCCGTTAGGATAATATTTCAATACATACTTGATTATTGAATCTCCGGCAGGCATTTTTACCGTGTTTGAGGCAGGAAGAGAATCTACCGAACCGTCTTTATTGACTAAGAAGAAATCATAATCCTTACCTCTTAACAAGTCGCAATCATCAGACGGTATAAGGAAGAATTGATATTCCGATTCTTCTTCATCTGCTATATAATTGGCGTGAAGAATCATTGTATCGGCAACGCAACCCTGAAAAGCAGTGAATAAAGTATCGCCGTTAGTTGTTTGTTTTACCCTATAACCAGCCACAGGGTCATTTTCAGTATATTTCTTTAATGTCATAGTATAAGCTGACTCCACATCAATTTTCTTTGCACTGAAAGAACCAGCCTCTAAGAACACTGCACTTTGTAAAGCCTGGTCATCTATATTACAAATTGCTATTTGAATATGGTATTTCATTCCAGGAACAGTCTTGACCATAGCTGTAGTCAAACGTCTTGTATATCCGCCAAGAGTTGTTGTCTTGCAAGTTTTAGTTCTGTTGTCAATAAAATATTCATTGTTGTCTCCTCCGCAACTATTATTACTATTCTTATTGTTACAAGTGTTAATCATAACAGGAAGTCCTTCCGTAAATTCATCTTCTTCGTATGTACCGGGGATAACTGCTATATTGGTAGGGTTTGGATAAAAAATACCGTCTTCGGTATATGGGTCAAGATTTGCATCATACGGACCGTCGCAGAACAATCCAAAAAAGTCATTGAATCCTGTACAAACATAATTCGGATATTCCTCCGAACCGAAACAATATTTAAAAGACATCTCGCAAGCCTGAGGAATAACCCAGAAATCCAGCACTGCAATATCATTAAATTTGTTCGGAGAACCTCCACTCATAGAGTTACCGTACTTATTTAAGTCCGAATTGACGTAATTCTTATAAGCCATATACAAAGCAGGGGCATAAGTATCTGCACCGTGTATAGCATTTTGTCTGCTTTCGTATCCACCGGCAATATTCTTACAGGCATCGGTTGCAAGTATCAATCCACTTTTGATAGGAATATTTTTACCGGAATAACTTGTGTCCGTATTGGTAAAAGTTCCGATTTGATTGTTATTAATCGTTGTTTGACCGTTAAAATATATCGGTCTGGTGGTATCAATCTTCACACCCTCTCCCAAGAAATACGTCTCCAAGATTTGTTTAACGTCTTGGTTGGTTATAGGTGTAATTGTCATCTGTGCTTTTGCCGTTACACCAAACAAAACAAGCAATGCACAACATAAAACGCTGTAAATTTTCTCTGTTTTTTTCATTGTACAATCTCCTTTTTGCGCCTAAGACACATTTTTTGACATTTTTTTGCAAAAAAATCAAAAAAAAATTTATATTTTTGCAAAAATAATAAAAAAACATCAAATAAAATGAATTTTATAGAAAGAAATTTTCAAACAATATTGCTCTTTTTTACAGCAATCTGCCTTTTTACTGCCTGCGACAATCCGCCTCAGATGCCTAAACCCTCAACATACTTGCGTTTGGAGCTATTAAACCCCAACTACATAGCGTTTAACGACAGTGAATATCCTTTTACATTTTCTTATCCCGACTATGCACAAATTCAAAAACTTGATTCGCCGAACAAAAACATCAAGTTTTTCAATCTTTTTTTTGAAAAATACAATTATGTCGCCAATGTAACCTATTTACCTTTGATGGCAGACACAACATTGTGGGCTTCGGTAAATGATTGCTACCGTTTTCTAAAACGGCATGAGAAACTTTCGGGCGGCATAGTGGAACAAAATTATTCCAATCAAGAAAAGAAAGTATATGGTACGGCTTTTGAAATAAAAGGTAAGGATGTTGTATCGCCTTATCAATTTTATCTGACAGATTCCGTCAATTACTTCGTTCGTTTTTCGCTAAACTGCAATTTTGTTCCCAATAACGATTCCTGCGGAGTGGTAATAGAACAATTAAAATCGGATTTAAACAACATTATCTCCACTTTTGAATGGAGATAAGAAGAAAGAAATAAAGATTAAGGTATATTATAAAAATAAAGTGCCGAATCACGAAATTGTTTTCAGAAAACATTTTACTCTTTTCAGAAAAGAATTTACTGATTCGGCACCTTATTTCGGTGCGTTATTATAACCTGTTTTTCATGCACCTATTTATTCAGATAAGATTAATTTTCAGCAGATTCTTCTGCGGTTTCGTCATCGTCTTTTTCCAAATCAACAAGACCGTTTTCCAAAAGAATATTGTACCAAGCGAAAAGTTTTTTCATATCCGACAAATGAACGCGGTCTTTGTCGTAATCCGGAAGCACTTTTGCCATATACTCTTTTAAAGTCTTCTCGTCGGATTTGTGGTCGATGCACTTGCCGCCGTTTTCCGTACGGTAGATGTTTTGAAATACGTCAATAAGCGGAATATCTTCCCCTTCAGTAAAAATACTTATGTCTTTCAATGAAGAAATTCGCTCATTCGAAAATGCAGGCATACGTTTCTTGTCAATTAATGACTCTACCAATGCACCGCTTTTAGTTCTTGATATCAATTTGAAAAGACCCGGTTTGCCGGAAATTGATAAAATTGCGTTAAGATTCATACTTCTTAGTTTTTTATTTCTTTTTAGTAGTTTTTATTATATCCTTATTTTCACTTAAACCCTAAACATTAAACTATCTTCCCTAAACCCTACTCTGTATAAACGACAAATCCCGATGTTTCTATTTTTTCGCCTCTTAAAATCTTTGCACGTTTTCTTAACTCTGTTTCGCCATTTCGTTTTACTTCACCTTGCGTTACCAAAATTTGTGCCATTCCTCCCGATTCAACTACATTAACCGCTTTTAAGAGTTGAATAAGTTGTATAAACTCATCTTCCTGCCGTATTTTGAAATGTATTTCTCTCATTATTCCAACTTGTTTTGCCGTTTTGAGTTTGCAAAGATATAAAAAATACGGATAACACACTGTTACCCGTATTCATTTTTATGAAATTTTTATTAATTTTCTTTAGTTTGCTATTTAGTAACTCTTTCAAGCCACTTAACCATAGCAAGCATGACAATCATAGATATAAAGCATACCGCCATAAATACAATCCACGCATTCCAGATAGGATATTTGTTGTAAAGAAGCGGACCAATCCAAAGGAATCCGTTACCTACTGCCGTAGCACCGAGCCATAAGCCCTGGCAAAGACCAAGTAAGTTTTTAGGAGCCACTTTTGAGATGAAGCTCAATCCCAACGGAGATATAAACAACTCTGCTACCGTCATAAAGAAGTAATAAATGATAAGAACCCAGAAACCTGCCTTCATCATTTCTGCTTGTTCAACAGGCATAGCTTTGAATTCAGTTGCGGAAGGATAATTGTTGATATAACAGAAGATAGTCATAAACAAATAAGCGCAACCTGCGATTCCCATACCGATAGCAATCTTCTTAGGGGTGGAAATTTCCTTTCCTTTGCGGGTAAGTGAGTTAAACAACCACATGATAGGGAAAGTAAGCAAGATAACAAAGAAAGGATTAACAGCCTGCCATACTTCAGGAGGGAAGATAGTAGTATTGACGAAATCACGTGCGAACAAAGACATAGAAGTTCCGTTTTGATGGAAAGAGAACCAGAAGAAAACTGCGATAATCAACACAGCAAACATAGCATACAAACGTTGTTTAAGTTCTTTTGCCATTGCTTTCTTCTCTTCTGCGGTGTAAGTAACGCCTGCAGCAGCTTCTTTCTTAGCAGGTGTAGGGAAAATTCTCTTATTGTACAAGAAAATTACCAAAGATATCAACATAGCAGCAACAGAGGCGATGAAAGAATAATGAACTCCCGTGTTGAAAATATTAAGATAGTTTTGGCAAAATTCAACAGTAGCACTGCCCGTTCCGCCAACCTTAGCAATCAATTCATTCAACTTAACCATAGCATCTGATGCCATAGCAGTTCCTGCAGCAGCAGAATCAATAAATTGATGGCACAATGCAGGTAAGTCAGCATTGTATTCAAATCCGTTATGATTCAACCACCAACTACGAAGTAAAGGAGCAACGAACGGAGCAATCAATCCGCCGACATTAATGAACATATAGAAAATTTGGAATCCGCTGTCGCGTCTGCCTTTTGCTATACGCAAAGCCTCTTCTCCCTTTTTAGCTTCCTCAGCTTCGAAATTATCGTACATTTGTCCGACAATTGCCTGCAAGTTTCCTTTAAACAAACCATTACCGAATGCAATCAAGAACAAAGCTATACAAGTTACAGGAAGTAACCAGCCTATTGTTCCTGCAGTAGCCATAATAGGAATAGCAAGAATAATATATCCTAACGCCATTACTATCAAACCTGACTGGATTGTACCTTTGTAGTTCTGGGAACGGTCAGCTATTATACCGCCGACTAAACTTAGGATATAGATTCCCATATAGAATATGGAATAAATAAGCGTTGCTTTCTCCTCAGGTAATCCGAATTTGGAGCAAAGGAACAACACTAAAACAGCATTCATAATATAGTAGCCGAAACGTTCTCCCATATTACTCAGAGCCGCTGCCAATAGCCCTTTTGGATGATTTTTAAACATAGTTTTTAATTTTATTTAGTTATACTTTTAATTAATTTGCGTTTAATAACATTTCTTTTTTCAGGTTTGCAAAGTTATAGATTTTTTTCCGATATTTCTGTAAAATATTGTGTATTTTTGCAAAAAAGATTTTTGAATTTATGAAAGATTTTAATAATTTTCTGAAAACAAACGGCGTAAAACACCAACCTTTTTATCATATTCTGACAAAGAAATCACTTGATAATAAGTTATTTCTTCCCCGTGATGAATTTTCACACAAAGGCAATTTCGGGCATGGACTATTGATTGCAGGCTCTTACGGAAAAGCCGGCGCAAGTGTGCTGGCTGCCAAAGCGTCTTTGCGCTTAGGGGTGGGTCTTTTAACTGTTCATATTCCTACATTATTATATAATATATTGCAAATCTCCTCTCCTGAGGCTATGGTCTCTCTCGACACAAACAACAAGGTATTTACCGACAATATCAACACCGAAAAATATTCTGCCGTTGCTATCGGTTGCGGTTTAGGCACAAAAGAAGAAACGAAAAAGTCACTTTACCACTTATTAAATACGAATGCAAAACCCCTAATCATAGATGCAGACGGATTAAACCTGCTTTCACAAATACCGAACTTCAAATCGCTACTCAAAGAAGACACAGTATTGACTCCGCACCCGAAAGAATTTGAACGTTTATTCGGAAAATTCGCTTCATACGTGGAGAAGTTGGAATTTATGCGCAATTTCTCAATGCAAACAGGTGTTACAATAGTTTTAAAAGGTGGAATAACGGCAATAAGCGTAAAAACAGGCGAGGTTTTCTTCAACACAATCGGCAATGCAGGCATGGCAACGGCAGGAAGCGGCGATGTATTGACGGGAATCCTCTTAGGAATTTTATCACAAGGTTTTTCTACACAAGAAACTACTAAATTAGGGGTCTATCTTCATGCCTTGGCAGGAGATATTGCCAAAGAAAAAGTCGGCGAAGTCAGTTTGATTGCCTCCGACATCATAGAAAATTTACACGAAGCAATAATAAGATGTCAAAAACAAACTACACAAAAAGCAATACAATCTTAAACTCAGTAAGATATTAATTCCTATTACTCAAAGTCTAAACGCCTAAAACTACATCGGCATCAATATTAAGTTTTTTACTCATCTCTCTGCCGATTTTCAATGTCGGCTCGCTTTTCCCCGACAAATACTCACTAACTCTTGACGGACTGACACCCAAAAGTTGTATTTTATAATAAAAAGTGGGAAGTTAATTGTCTGTAGTGTTTAGAATATTCATTGTTTGCCGTTCTTATATAAAGCGTTTTTGTTATAGGAACAATATTTTCTTTATTTGAAACAGAGAAAATGCAAATCTTTCTTTTCAATGGTGATTCCGGTTTTGCAAATACATTGGTAATCAACACAGGATTAATATCTTTGGAATTAAACAAAGTTATCATTGCCACCATTTCTTTTTCGGGCAATACAACTGCAACAAAACCATTAACAGAAAGTAATTTTGTACAACTCAAAACAAAATCCTCTGTACTCAAAACTGCATTATGACGGGCATTATTCCGCCGTAAGTCAGGAGATTGCAAAGAAGATGTAAAAAACGGAGGATTGGAGATTATCAAATCAAATTTTTCTTCCGTATTGTATGCAAAATCCTGCACGGAAATTGTATTTGCACTCATTCTTTGAGCAAACGGACTGTTATAAAAGTTATCCGTTGCCTCATTGACGGATTTCTCATCAATATCTATTGCAGTAATTTTTGCATTCTCAAATATCTGCGCCATACATAGCGACAATATTCCGCAACCTGTACCAATATCTAAAATATTTTCTACACTCCCGTTTTCATCTATACGATTCTCTCCTACCATTTCATTATTATGTCTTGCAATCTCAGAATTTCTTGCATCCAAATTTGAATTAGTGTTTGGGATAATAGGATTTTCTGTTTTGAAATTCGCAAAAAATTCGGCAACAACCGAGGCTAATAAAACAGCATCCGTACCGACTTTCATTGTTGAATGAGAATGATTCAACGAAAAGGTCTTACATCTGAATTCCATCGCTATTTATTTTATTGTTTTCAAACACTTATATCTGGATTCGTAGATTAGTATATCTAATATCACTTTATATTTGCCTATCTTTATATATTAATATATTGAAAACGAAAAACAACTGCTCTTTTTGTTAATTGTTCAGAGCAGTTGTTAAGTGTAATTAAATAATTATTAATATGTGTCTTTTACTCTTCGGGATGCTGAATACATTATACGCAAAGCTCCTGCTTTTCTCAACTCTTGCTTTACGTCTGTTACATCTCCCATTCGTACGTCTTTATCACATTTCAATACAGTAGTAATATAAGGACGATCAGCTTCATTTCTAGATGCTCTTTCACTTTCTACGAAAGCTACAATATCCGTTACTTCGCTGAATTGGTCATTTAATTGAATTCGTGTTCCCAATCCGTATTTATTTGACTCCATCGGCGTTCCTATATAGATATTTGACGCTAAGGATTTCTTCTCTAATTTCTGTATCTCCGAAGCTTGCGGAACGGTTAAGCGAACTAAAACCGTTGATTCTCGCATATTTGAGATTACCATAAAGAAGAACAACAAGATAAACACGATATCTGACATTGAACCGGAGTTCATTGCCGGTAAATCATTAGAACCTTTTTTCTTAAACCTAGCCATTATTTACCTCCTTGTGTTGTTTGACCGCTAATGTTCTTAGGTTCTGCCTCAGATATAGCAGCCGGAACCGCTTTATCAATAGCATTTCTCTGGTCTTCATTGCAATCAACATATTTTCTTGAAAATTTCTCACGAGATAGTTCATCTCTCAACTCATTAACTGCAGCCGTCAATTCATTCTGTACCTTTAAATACATATCATATGAAGTTCCACGGTCATTTTGCAAAGAAATCACACCTTTAGACACTTTCATTTTTCCTAACAAAGGAATGTCTTTGTCTTCTTTCTCTGGCAAATCAGGAGAATTATTAGGGTTCCCAAGAAACTCTTTTGTTCTTTCCTTTAATGCGTTGATATCTCCTACCTCACCGTTTATAAGCAGATTGTCATTCATATTCACCAAGACCGTAAACGTATTTCGCTTGTGAATCTCAGGCGGTTTTTGCGTTGGGTCTGCAGGTGGCGGCAAACGTCTCTGAATACCTTGGTCTGTATTGATGGAAGATACCATCAAGAAGAAGGTTAATAACAGGAACGATATGTCGGACATTGACGAACTGTTTAATGCCGGTAATTTTTTCCCTGCCATAGTTCTTTACTTTTTAATAAGTTTTGATACTTCTGCGTAAATTAATGATAATATCACACCTGCGAACAATGCATAAACCGTATAAAGTCCTGCGGTTATCCATTTGGATGAGCTTAATGCCGTGCCAGTTTTTTCAAACAAAGCCTCTGGCAAATCATTTGCCGATCCAATAAAGTATGATATTACAAAAACTACAATAGTAGCTGCTAAGATTATAAGGAATCTTGCTTTCACGCCAATAGCATCTTTAATCAAGAAAACTATTCCGACCAAAGCGGAGCATACTGTAAGGATAAATGCCGTCCAATATGCAATTCCCCAAAACATTGTAGCAGTCGGTTGCTCACTTACAGGCACTTTGTTGTCGAAAGTGATAGCGTAACATAATGCTGCTATACAAGCCAACACTGCTATTACTAATGCTACTATTAATATCGGTCTTTTTTCTTTTTTCATTATATTTCCTCCTTGGTTTTTAATTAAGTAAATAAGTGATTACACGGCCTGTTTTTATCAATTGTCTTTTTATCAAACTCAGGCTAAAACATCATTTACTTTCTGTTCTTTACCAAGATGTCCATAAATGATATAGAAGCATCTTCCATAGAAGAAACCAAACTTTCAATCTTTGACAACAAATAGTTGTAGCAAACCTGAAGGATTAAAGCAACGATAAGACCGAATATTGTGGTAATCAAAGCCACTTTCATACCGCCGGCAACGACAGTCGGAGAAATATCACCTGCTTTTTCAATATCGTCGAATGCTTGAACCATTCCGACAACTGTACCTAAGAATCCCAAAGATGGAGCAATAGCAATAAACAAAGAAATCCAAACCATGTTGCTTTCCAATCTTGCCATCTGAACTCCGCCGTAAGAAGTAATGGATTTTTCTACGTCTTCCAAACCGTTATCAACTCTGTCAAGACCTTGGAAGAAGATAGAAGCAACAGGACCTCTTGTATTCTTGCAAACATCTTTAGCAGCATTGTAATTACCAGCCTTTACATTGTCTTCAATCTTCTGTAACAACTTGTCAGTATTTGTTGTTGCTAAGTTAAGATAGATTATTCTTTCAATAACCAAACCTAAACCTAAAATCAAACAAATAAGGATTGGAGTCATCCAGCCTACACCACCCTCAATGTATTTAGTCTTTAATACTTGGTGGAAAGACTGTTTTTCAGCAACAGGAGCAGCCTCTTGGTCAGCAGCGTTCATTGTTGCAGATTCTTCAGTTTCTGTTGCAGTTGCCACAGATTCTGTACCAGATTCAGTTGCGGCTTTGGCATCTTGTGCGAAAGCTCCGTTTGATACGAATGCCAATAATAAGAACATTATTGACAAATAAGCACATACTTTTTTCATAGTTTTTTAACTGTTTTTTAATTATTTTTCTTTTGTTTTTACTTCAAAATTTAGTTGCAAATTTACGACCTTATTTTAAAAAAACAATAAATATTTCGGATTTTTTGAAATATTTTAATCATTTTTTTCTTTTGTTTCCTTATTTTCAATAACTAATACTTTATCTATTCTGACGCCGTCCATATCCATTATTTCAAATATAAAATTACGCCAATTAACTCTGTCTCCCGTTTTAGGCACTTTTCCTGTTATGGCAAGGATAAGACCGCTTATAGTATTGTATGCATATTTTTGATATTCGTCTTCCAAATCAAAATGACTCAGAAAGTCATAGAACGGATACTGTCCGTCAATTAAATAACTACCGTCCTCTCTTGCCAAAAACTCTTGTTCATTCGGATTGGTTTCAAGCTCAGAAGAATTACCGACAAGGGCTTCCAAAATATCATTCATAGTAATCATTCCCTGAACAAGTCCGAATTCGTCAATAATAAACGCATAATGTATTTTGGTTTGCTTAAAGGTTTCAAGAAGATTGTAAATTGAGATACTCTCGTGAATAAAATTTGGCTCACGCATAATATCCTTTACTTTATAATCAATAGTCTTCGGCGTGATTGGGAACATATCTTTAATAAACATAACTCCCACGATATTATCCAGTGATTTGTCGCAAACAGGATATATATAATGTATCTCCTCTCTATCAACGCGTCTTATCAAATCTTTTAAATATTCGTCTTTTTCAACCCATTGCAAATCTTTTCTCGGAGTCATCAAACTCTCTACCCTTCTGTCGTCAAGGTCAAACACTCTTGTTACAATATCTTGCTCTGTTAAGGCAATCTCTCCTGCATCTGCGCTGTCATCTATAATAGATTTTATTTCATCTTCAGTAACCTTTTGATTGGAAACCGGTTTTATACCGAAAAGTCTTGACAATCCGCCCGTAGTCTTTGATAGAAACCAAACAAACGGAGCAAACAAACGCGCCAGAAACCTCATCGGACGGATGATAAGCGATGCCACTTTCTCAGGATTGGACATTCCTATTCTTTTAGGCAACAATTCGCCGAAGATAAGCATAAAGAACGTCTCAACAACTACAATTGCTATTCTTGATATGATTGTCGCTAAAGCAGGGTCAATATTCAACTGCGCAAAAAGGCATGACAGTCTATTGACATACGATTCACCCGTGTATAAACCTATAATCAGTCCGATAGTTGTAATACATATCTGAATAGTTGAAAGAAATTTATCAGGATTTTCTATTACTGACAATATACTTCTTGCATTCTTGCTGCCATTTTTTGCTTGTACGTCAAGTTTTGTCTTTCTTGATGAAACAACTGCAATTTCCGACATTGAGAAAAAGCCGTTCAACAGAACAAATAGTACAATTATCAAAATTTCCATAGGATTATTTTTCCTCTGTTTGTTGTTTCAAATCTTCTTTACTCTTTAAAACAGAGCCGATAATCAACATAACTACACCGATTGTAATTGCTGCATCGGAGAAATTAAATATTGCGTCAAAGAAACTGAAATGTTTGCCTCCGAATATCGGAATCCATGACGGCAAATCAGTATCTATCAACGGGAAATAGAACATATCCACAACCTTTCCGAACAATACGGGAGCATAACCTCCGTCCGAAGGCAAGAATGTAGCAACCTGAAAAAAGGTACTTTGAGAAAAAAACACGCCATAGAATAAAGAATCAATTATATTGCCTGCCGCACCCGCAAATATCAAAGCAAAAGAATAAATAATTAACGGTTTTTCATTCTTTTTAATTAAACGGGTTATGTATATAAATATAAGTACGGAGGCTACGATTCTTACTAAAGTTAATAGGAATTTGCCTATATTGTCCCCGAAATTCATTCCGAAAGCCATTCCTTTGTTTTCAATGAAATGGATTCTGAACCAAGACAATCCTAAAAACTCAATTTCTTCTCCTAAATAAAAATGAGTTTTTACATAAATCTTGATAATCTGATCAATTATCAAGACGGCAAATATAAGAATGAGCGTTTTTTTCATTCGTTTGCTATCTTCTTTGCATCTTCGCTTCAACGCTTAATGTAGCATGAGGAACCAAACGTAACCTTTCCTTAGGAATTAACTTGCCCGTAGCGCGGCAAATTCCGTATGTTTTGTTTTCTATACGCACCAAAGCCGCTTCCAAATCCTTTATAAACTTTCTTTGTCTCAAAGCCTGACGAGCATTTTCCTCTTTATTTTCTGCATCTGAGGTAAAATCATCGTCCAATGTATGATAAACGGCAGCAGTGTCCATAATATCGTTTGAATCTCTGTTAAAAGCAGCGCCTTCCAACATCTCAAGATTCTTTTTCGCCTTTGCAATTTTATCAAGAATTATCTCTTTAAACTCTTGCAATTCTTCATCGGAATATCTTGTCTTCTCTTCCATTTTTATTGTCCTGTTAATTTATTATCTTTATTTTACAAGTTCGTTTATTGTATTTTCAATATAATTTCAGGGTGCAAAGATACAATATTTATGCAAAAAGTGTTATTTCCATCAAAAAATTTCTTACCAAGTGGTTATAAAAAATTACCGATATACTATATAATAATTGCAATCACTAAAAATAATTTTGCAATGTCAAGTAAAATTTTTGCAATATCAAGAAAGATTTTTGTTTAAACCGTCTAAAACATAATTTCAGACGGTTCAAAACTATATTTTAGACGGTTTAAAACTACATTTTGAACCGTCCTGACAAAAATAATTTGAGAGATTACAAAATTTATTTCGGTAGTTACAAAATTATTATGAGAAATTACAAATTTTATTTAAGGATTTGTTTCATTACTTTTATAACTCGTTTTTGTTATTCAATCAATCATTATAATGAAATTTTGCATTAATTTTGCAAAAAATAATAACAATGGACAATATTGCGAAAGAAGAAATAGTTTTGGGCATTGACCCGGGAACGAATGTGATGGGATATTCGTTTGTTAAGAAAGTCGGCAAACAAATGGAGGTTTTGGAAATGGACGTTCTGAAGTTGAGTACCAAAATTGAGATGGCAACGCGAATGAAACAGATATTTGATTTCATTATTGCGAAAATCAACGAATACAAACCAGATATTCTTGCCTTGGAAGCGCCATTCTTCGGAAAGAATGTACAAAGTATGTTGAAATTGGGGCGAGTTCAGGGGATTTGTATCGCTGCCGGTTTGTCGCAAAGCATTCCTTTCGTTGAATTTCCCCCAAAACGCGTTAAGCAATCCATAACAGGTAACGGCAATGCCTCAAAAGAACAAGTTATGAAGATGTTGCAGATGATGCGTTTGATAGATGAAAATCCCAAATACTTGGATGCTTCGGACGCATTGGCGGTGGCGGTGTGCTATTGCGGGCAATCGCAAAAATTAGATACGGGGGTAAATAAACAACTTGCAGCAAAGAAACCGAAAACAAAGACACTGTCGTGGGCAGCCTACGTAAATGAACACAAAAACCGAGTAATAGAAAATTAAAGAGTATCATGAAATATCAGAATGCATCAACGGAAGAATTTTTAAAAAGAGATATTTGCAAAGATTGGTTCAATAATTTTGAAACTAACATATTGCCTGAAAAAGGTAATAGAATTGATTGTTGCATAAGTATAAAAGACAGCATAAATTCTATTTTCGGATTACAAAGTCTGCTTTGGGCGGAAGCAAAAATAGGTAACAAAGAAAATATATTTGAATCCTTTGTCCAAATTGTGCTTACTGTCGGAAAAGAACGCACGTTTGATTGGAATCTTCCGCCGAAATACTTGGGTGCTTTTGACGGTGAGAAAATTGCTTTTGTACCTTACGGCGATATAATGAAAGTTTTTTACATCAATGACTTCAATTGGAACACTACTCCGTCTGACCACGAAAGCAAAGAGTTTCAAAAGATGTATGATTTGTTGAAAAACGAATATAAAATAACTCTACAAATCTTTGATTACATAGAAAACGGAAAAGAATTAAAGAAATTTATCTCCAAAAACTTCAATACAATTGACAAGACTTCAAAAATACAAGTCAATACCGACAATTTCGTTTATATTTATTCTCTTTGGCGTAAAAAAGTCAAACCTCACCTTAATATTGATTGGGAAGAAGCCGCAAAAGAGAATATTCAGGATGCTGCTTTCTTTATTGCCGACCTTATTAGCAAAGATAATGTTTCTCTTTATGATAAATATGCAGTTGAATTGAAGAAAGACAAATATATCTTAGGTAAAAAGAAAAACAAGATTGGGCTTTTCTCTGCCGACACGCTGTATATGGATGACAAAGCAATAGAAAAACATTCTGAATTTTGGAGTATTTACGAACGACCGCCCAAATACATCTATCAAAAGATAATTTTGGAACGCTACGACCTACTTGTACCGCAAGATTTCCGCCAAAGAAAAGGTGCTTTCTATACACCGAGAATCTGGGTTGAGAAATCACAACAATATCTTGCAAATTACTTGGGAGAAAATTGGCAGGAAGAATACTATATCTGGGATTGTGCGGCAGGAACAGGTAATCTGTTGAACGGACTTAAGAATAAATACCGTATCTTCGCCTCAACACTTGACCAAGCAGACGTTTCGGCAATGCACGTTCAGATAGAAAGAGACGGAGATAAGGCAAGACTTTTGAAAGAACACGTATTCCAATTTGATTTTCTCAACAATGATTTCTTTGACGGAAAACTACCGCAGGATCTTGTGGATATATTGCAAGATGATGAGAAAAGAAAACGGCTAATAATCTATATCAATCCGCCGTATGCAGAAGCAACGACCACAAAAACAATTACAGGAACAGGAGGTAATAAAACCAAAGTTGCAACTGACAATAAGACTTGGGCAAAATACAGAAAAGAAATAGGCAAAGCAAGTAATGAGTTGTTTTGTCAAATATTGATAAGGATATACAGAGAAATCCCTTCTTCGACGATTGCAAATTTTTCAACTTTGAAAAATTTGCAATCGTCGAATTTTGTAGATTTCAGGCGCGTTTTTCAACCTAAATTAGAAAAGTTGTTCATCGTGCCTGCAAAATCGTTCGACAATGTAGAAGGTTCTTTTCCTATCGGCTTTTTTATATGGAATACCCAAAAGAAAGAACAATTTACTTCAATAGATGCAGACGTTTTTGATATAAACGGTAGTTTTATCCAAAAGAAAACTATAAATAATAACTATATAAGTGATAGTAAAAGTCTAAATGATTGGTTTAAGAGGTATAAAGCTAAAGATAATAAAGATAAATTAGGTTTAATATCAAGTTACCCTGCCGATTATCAAAATAATAATAAGTTTTCCATTCTTACCACAGCACAAGCAAGATATTGCAACGTTATTAATAAAGACAATTTTATATATTGGTGTGTCTATTTCTCCGTCCGTCTTTGTATTGAGGCGACTTGGATTAATGATAGAGAACAATTTTTTACTCCTTTCTCAGATGATTATTTTCAAGATACAGAATTTCTTAATGATTGCTTAACTTTCACACTTTTTAACTCACAAAACCGTATTACCTGCAATAATGATAACAGTGAAATCAATCATTGGATTCCGTTTAAGGAAAATGAAGTGGATGCTAAGGGACTTTTCCGCTCCAATTTTATGACAGACTACATTCAAGGAAAGATTAAACCGACAGAAACAGCAAAAGACGGAGATTTATTCGCTCAAAATGTTAATGACATTAAGGAGTCTAAAGACATTAACGGCATAAAAGAAAACAAACCTCTTGTTTTCTCTTCTCAAGCGCAGGAAGTATTTGATGCAGGTAGGTTATTGTGGCGTTATTATCACCAAACGGCAGGAGCAGACGAAAACAAAGACCGCTATAATGTCAATGCAAGTTATTATGATATAAGGGAATTTTTTCAAGGTAGAGATTCCAAGTCCGGAAGAATGAATAACAAAAGTTCGGATTTGAAGTATATGGATTTAGTCGGCAACTTGCGGATGAAAGAAAAAGAGTTAGGCGACAAGATTGCAAAAAAAGTTTATCAATACGGTTTTTTGAGATAAGAAATAATAACCTAAAACTTGCAAAAAGAGAAAAACCGAAATTAAAATCCCTTATTAATGAAATAAAGTCCCACTTCGGTAAATTAAAGTGAGGCTTTATTTTTTACTTTCTTCAAAACAAATTTGCTTTCAGTTATTCTGCGTTTTTGTATTTATTTGTCGTTTCTCTGACAGGCTTTTCTGTTTTTTCAACTGCGGATAATATGACAACTATTTCGCCTTTAAATTCCTTGTCTTTATATTGCGTTGCCATATCTTTCAATGTGCCTCTGATATGTTGCTCAAATTTCTTGCTTATCTCTCGGCATACGCAGACCTTTCTTTCATCGCCGAAAGTTTCCTGTAATTCCGTCAGAAGTTTTCCCACTCGGAATGGGCTTTCATAGAATATTATCGTACGTTTTTCGTCTTTCAATTCCTGCAAACGCGATTGCCGCCCTTTTTTGTGAGGCAAAAATCCCTCAAAACAGAATTTCTCACAAGCAAATCCCGAATCTATCAACGCAGGAACGAAAGCTGTCGCCCCGGGAAGACACTCCACTTCAATATCTTCCTTTATGCATTCTCGGACAAGTAAAAATCCCGGGTCGGAAATCCCAGGCGTTCCCGCATCTGTTATCAAGGCTATATTTTCTCCTGATTTCAAACGGTTGATTACGGATTTCACCGTTTCGTGTTCATTAAACAGATGGTGGGATTGCAAAGGCGTATGAATGTCATAATGATTAAGAAGCGGTAAGGACGTTCTTGTGTCTTCGCAAAGTATCAACGATACTTCTTTGAGCGTCCTTACCGCTCTGAATGTAATATCTTCTAAATTACCGACAGGAGTCGGCACCAAAAACAACTTCATTATTCTTGTGCGGCGGCAAGTTCATCGGTGATTTCAAGGTTATGATAAACTGCTTGAACGTCATCGTCTTCCTCAATCGTATCAACAAGTTTCAAAACCTTCAATCCATCTTCCACACTCAACTCCGTAGTGTTGTTAGGTATGCGTTGCAACTCTGCACTCTCGGCTTCGATGCCTGCTTCTTCCAATGCCTTGTTCATATTGGAGAAATCTTCCATCTTAGTATAGACAGTGAAATATTCTTCGTCCTGTTCAATGTCGTCAGCACCTGCTTCAATCAACTGCATCTCCAATTCCTCAGGGTCTCTGTCGCCTATCTTAATCTGAAATACGCCCTTACGCTCGAAAAGGAAAGAAAGAGAACCGTTAGTTCCTAAGTTACCGCCCAATTTATTGAAAATACTTCTTACATTTGCGACCGTACGATTGTTATTGTCCGTTAAGCATTCCACAAATACCGCAATACCGTGAGGAGCATAGCCTTCAAAGGTTATTTCCTGCAAAGCAGCCGTTCCTTTGTCGGAAGCCTTGGTTATAGCACGCTGCAAAGTGTCTTTAGGCATGTTAGCACCTTTTGCATTCTGCACTGCAAGACGCAAACGAGCGTTACTGTCAGGGTCAGGTCCGCCCTCTTTAACTGCAACTGTGATATCCTTGATTATTTTTGAAAAAATTTTAGAACGTTTTGCGTCCAATGCACCTTTTTTTCTCTTAATGGTGCTCCATTTATTATGTCCTGACATATCAAATTATGTTTTTAATTGTTTATAATTATTATTTCTTTTATTCTTATGACCGTTTATGGTTTAAGGTTTATAGTTTAATGAAACAAATTGCCTCCGCACTCTCGAAAATCTAAACCTTAAATTTTAGACTCTGAATCCTATTATTTCTCTTACTTCTTTTATTGTTTTCTTTGCGGACTGTCTTGCTTTCTCTGTACCGATTGCTATAACCTTATTTAAGTATGCTTCATCGGAATAGATTTCTTTTATTCTCTCTCTTATAGGTTGCAAGAATGAATCCATATCTGCAAGTAATTGTTTCTTCATATCGCCGTATCTTATAGAACAATCGGCGTATGAATCCTCAAACTGCTGAATTATTTCAGGTTTTGAAACCAGTTTCATCAAGGAAAACAAATTCTCTATCTCAACAGACTTCGGCGAATTCGGACTTTGCGGACCTTCATCCGTCTTTGCGCTCATTATTTTCTTCTTTAAAACATTTCCTTCGTCCGTTAAATAAACTGTTGCTTTCTCCCCGTAGGATTTACTCATCTTTCCGTTACCGTCAAGTGAAGGAATTTTCACCAGATCTCCATCAAAATTGAATGCTTGCGGCAAAGGAAAATAATCTGTCTTATAAAGTTTATTGAATCTTTCGGCAATATCGCGCGTCATTTCCAAATGCTGTTGCTGGTCTTTGCCGACAGGGACTTTAGTTGCCTTACGCAAAATTATATCCGCCGCCATAAGAGTAGGATAAGTCAATAAGCCTGCATTAACGTTGTTAGGATTTTGACGCACCTTTTCTTTGAAAGCACTTGTCCGCTCCAACTCACCTACATACGTAATCATATTAAGATACATGTACAACTCAGCCACTTCAGGAACCATACTCTGAACGTAAATTGTCGCTTTCTCGGGGTCAAGTCCGCTTGCAAGATACTCACTGAGGATTATACGGACATTATCCTGTAAATCCGCAGGATTAGGATGTGTTGTAAGCATGTGATAATCCGCAACAAAGAAATAACAATCGTAATTCTGTTGCATCTTAATAAAATTCGTTAAAGCACCAAAGTAATTGCCTAAATGCAAATGCCCTGTAGGCCGCATACCGCTGACTATTGTCTCCATATATCGTAATTTCTTAACTTAAGTTTGCAAAATTACGAATATTTTTTCAAATTTAATATAAATTATATCAAAAATCGCAATTGCCCAACAGTATTTCCAAACAGCCCTTTTTCTCTTCTCTGCCGCCCTTTGCGGAAAGAATCTAAAAAAAACTCTTTTTTCTGAGTAAAAAAACAGTTTTTTTGACATAAAAAAAGAGTTTTTTTCAAAATATTCCCGCAAAGGGCGGCAGAGAATTGCCTCAAAGTAGCAGAAATTTCAGAAAAAGCAACATTTTAATAAGCAAAAAGTAACGGCATTTCAAATATTTTTTTATAATTTTGCAAAATCACTTAAACGAAATAACGAATTAATAAAATAAAAACTTAATTATGTGCGGTATTGTAGGATATTTAGGCGACAGACAGGCATTTGATATTCTTATAAAAGGATTGCACCGTTTGGAATACAGAGGTTATGATTCTGCGGGCGTGGCTTTGGTTAATGATGACGGCAATTTGAACGTTTATAAGACCAAAGGCAAGGTTAAAAACTTAGAAGAATATTGTAAAGACAAAAATATAAGCGGCACGGTGGGTATTGCACACACGCGTTGGGCAACTCACGGTGAGCCTAACGACAAAAACGCCCATCCGCACTATTCACAGAGTAAGAATTTGGCAATTATTCACAACGGAATCATAGAAAATTATCTTTCCTTAAAGACTTTTCTTATTAATAAAGGATATGAATTTAAGAGTGAGACCGATACCGAAGTCGTTGTGCAATTGATAGAATATGTTATGCAGGAACAAAAATGCGATTTGTACAAAGCCGTTCATCAAGCCTTATCTCAGGTTGTCGGTGCATATGCTATCGGTGTTGTGGAGCGTAACAATCCTAATCTTTTGATTGCTGCCCGTAAGGCTTCGCCGTTAATTGTCGGTGTCGGGGAGAATGAATATTTTCTTGCCTCGGATGCATCTCCTATTATAGAATATACCAACAAGGTTATCTATCTTAATGACGAGGAAGTCGTAAAAATAGAGCGCAACCAAGAGATTGAAATCCGTAATTTGAAGAGTGTAAAACTTCAACCGACTATTAAAGAACTTAGTTTGAATTTGGACGACATAGAAAAGGGCGGTTTTGACCATTTTATGTTAAAAGAGATTTTTGAACAGCCTAAAAGTCTTGCTCTTTGTATGAACGGCCGTCTGAATAAGGAATTGAACGAAATCAAGTTGAGTGCTATAACGGATTATTACGAAAAATTTGAGAAGTGTAAGCGGATTGTGATTACTGCGTGCGGAACTTCTTGGCATGCGGGGTTGATTGGCAAATATCTTTTTGAAAGTCTTTGCCGTATTCCTGTTGAAGTGGAAGTTGCGAGCGAATTCCGTTATCGTAATCCCGTTATTTTGCCTGACGACATATTGATTGCCATTTCACAATCGGGAGAAACTGCCGACACTTTGGCTGCTATGGAGTTGGCAAAGAAACAAGGTGCTTTCGTATTCGGTATTTGCAACGTTGTAGGCTCATCCGTTGCCCGTATGACCGACACGGGAGTTTATACACACGCAGGTCCGGAAATCGGAGTGGCATCTACCAAAGCCTTTACCACACAAGTAGCCGTTTTGGTGATGACTGCACTTGCCGTTGCAAAGAAATTAAACACTATAACAGAGGAAGATTATCACAGAATAGTAAAAGAATTGTCGGTTATAGAAACTAAAATAGAAGAAATCTTAAAACAGGTTGATACAATCAAAGATATTTCCAAGATATTCACATACGCAAAGAATTTTATCTACTTAGGACGCGGTTTTAATTATCCTGTGGCTATGGAAGGCGCATTGAAACTTAAGGAAATCTCATATATCCACGCTGAAGGCTATCCTGCAGCCGAGATGAAGCACGGTCCGATTGCTCTTATCGATGAAGAAATGCCTATTGTGGTAGTTGCGCCTCATTATGCTATGTATCAAAAAATCCTTTCCAATGTTCAGGAAGTTAAAGCGAGAAAAGGACGTATTATTGCCATAGTTTCGCAAGGAGATGAGGACATTAAGAAAAATGCCGACTACACTATTGAGATTCCTTCCACCGAAGAGTGTCTTTCTCCGCTATTAACGGTTATTCCGTTGCAACTTCTTTCTTATTACATCGCAGTTGCAAAAGGCAGAGACGTAGATCAACCGCGTAATTTGGCAAAAAGTGTTACTGTAGAATAAAAACAATAAAACAAATGGAATTTTCCCAGCAAGATTTAAAGCAAATCAAAAAGCAAGGTTTAACTTTAGAGGAAGTTAATCAACAATTAGAAGATTTTAATAACGGATTCCCTTACATGTGGATAGTAAAGCCGGCAACGGTTGGCGATGGTATCAGACAATATGATGACAAACAAACGGCGGAATTTGTAAAACTTTACGAGGATAATAAAGACAAATTCACGATTATGAAATTTGTTCCTGCATCGGGTGCTGCTACCAGAATGATGAAGGATTTTTACACTTTCCTTTCAGAATACACTGACGAGGAATCCACTCCTATAGATAGTTTTCCTAAAGTTAAAGAAGCAATAGACAATATTGAGAAATTCGCTTTTCACGATTTGCTTGTGAATTGTATGGATAAAGCGGGAATTTCCATAGAAAAATGTTTGAAGCAAAAAGATTACAAGACAATAATTGAATTTATCGTTACAGACAAAGGTCTTAACTACGGCAAATACCCAAAGGCTTGGATAACATTCCATGCCAATGAAGACAAGAGCAGATTGATGACCGCTTTTGAACAACATCTTCAAGAGGCTGCGCAATATGCTACATCAAATGACGTTGCCTATTTGCATTTTACCGTAACCGAAGAGCATTTAGAGGGATTTGAGAAACTGAAAGAGGAACTTGTGCCGATATATGAACAAAAGTACAAGATAAAATATAATATCACTTTTTCGTTTCAGCAACACTCAACGGACACAATCGCAGTTAATGAAGACAATACACCGTTCCATGATGCAAACGGTAATTTGGTTTTCCGCCCTTCAGGACACGGTGCATTGATAAAGAACCTCGGTAAATTGGATTCGGATATTATTTTCATAAAGAATATTGACAATATATCTTCTTGCTATCAAAAGCAGACAGTTTATTATAAGGAACTGTTGGCAGGGGTATTGATTCAGACGAAGCAGAAAGTCAATAACTTGATGTCAAAACTTAAACAAACAGGACTTACAAAACAGGAATTGGTAAGCGTAGCCCGTACGATAAATAAACATCTGAATATTTTGGATATGCAAGACCACACGCAGTTTCCTACATTGGCGGCATACAAACGTTATTTGCGAGAATTGATTGAGCGTCCTATCCGCGTGTGTGGTATGGTTAGGAACACAGGAGAGCCAGGCGGTGGGCCGTATTTCGTAAAGCGCGGCGATGAAGAGTCATTGCAGATTGTTGAGATGGCGCAAATATGCATGGATAGTTGGAAAACAAAGAAGATTGTCTCACGTTCCACTCATTTTAATCCCGTTGATTTGGTTGTAAGCACAAAAGATTTCATTGGAAACAAGTTTAGCTTAAAATCTTTCATTGATTACCAAACGGGATTCATAAGCGAAAAATCTTACGAGGGCAATACAATAAAAGCAATGGAGAGACCGGGGCTTTGGAACGGCGCCATGGCTAAATGGATTACGATTTTCGTGGAAGTTCCTTTGGAAACGTTTTCTCCTGTTAAGACTTTGAACGATTTACTCAAGAATGAACATCAATAAAAACTGAATTCTTAGGTTTATTTACTGAAATCACGGCAGTTTTTTCAGTTTTCAGTCTTTCGTTATCACAAAATACAATCATATCAACTAAATGTGATTGTATTTTTCTTGATTTAAATCTTCCAAGTATAGACAACACTCTCCTATTCAGTTATATTATGGTAAGGATGTAAAGAATAAGTCAATCAATCACTCATAAAAAATTAGAAATAACACGTAAAAATTTATTCTTATGCGTGATTAATTCCGTAGGAAGTGTTTATTTTCTGACAGATTGCGAACTTAGAAAAATAATAATCCGAAATATAGTAATAAAAGAAGACAGACAATGTTTTAATCGAACGATTGCACAATGTCTGCCCGACCGAATTTGACTATTTAAATTATTGTTATTTCACTTTTAGTTTTTGTCCTGCTTTAATCTTATTTCCTTTTATTCCGTTCAACTGACAAAGTTTCTTTACCGTAGTTCCGTTACGTTTTGCTATTTGAGAAAGTGTTTCTCCTTTCTTTACGGTTACCGAAGTGCTTTTTCCCGAACGTGTTGAGCGCGTCTTTGCTTTTGCAAGGCTGCGTGAAGAAGATGATTTTACGTTAGACGATTTGGAATTGTAAGTTGGTTTGAAGTCGTTGCGAGTTAGATAGAACATTTCGTTATCATCTTTCAAAGAAAAGTCAGTAAAATCTATCATGTGTTCAGGATTGATTGCCGCTCCCAAATAACGTATTTCCAAATGCAGATGCGGACCAGAACTTCTGCCCGTTGAACCTACCAAACCTATAACTTCGCCTGCTTTTACCTTTTGATTCGGTTTTGAAGTTATCTTTGACATGTGTCCGTAGTAGGTTTCCAAACCGTTATCGTGGCGTATAACAACTATGTTGCCGTATCCGTTGCACCATTTGGCATAACGTACCACTCCGTCAAACATTGCCTTAATAGGAGTACCCGTGCGCATTCCTATATCAGTGCCATAATGAAAACGGTTTCTTCTCGGACCGAAATGAGAGGTAACCAAACCTTCCACAGGACAAGAATAAAATTGCTTTGCTTTCTCATTAGTCAAACGCACAGGGATTTGACCTTGCATACTTGCGTAGTCAAATTTCTTAAGATAGTGAATAATATTGTTATCAAAGGTTTCATAAACAATATCATTCTCATCCAATGCTGCATCGTCGTCATTGTCATCAAAAGCAGCAAATTCAATAAATTTTTGTCTGTATTGAGTAGTATCTTTAAAGATTCCAAGCGTATAAGATGAGCTTTCATCTTCAACATTTGTACGGTTTTTCATCATACCGCGTTCATGTACCTGAGCAAATGCCAATGTCGGCAAAGTAATTAAAGCAATCCACAAAATCTTCTTTGTTAAAGTCATAATATAATCTCCTATAAATTTAGTTAAACCAAAAAGCAATACACTAAGCACCACTTCCAAAATTTGAAGTTTCAAAATTACTACATTTTTTTCAGATGACCAAATATTTTCTCCCTTTTCTGCCAAATTTCTTTTTCATAATTCAAAAATAAAGTGCCACTTCAGTAAATTATTTTCAAAAAACATTTTATTCTTTTCTGAAAATAATTTCGTGATTCGGCACTTTATTTTCATACTGTTAAACAGACTGTTAGAAATTTTACATTTCAGTAAATAAATATCTCGGGAAATTAATCTACATTTGCAAAAAATTTATTGGATATGAAGAAAAAATCCTTTTTAATCGGATTGTGTGCATTTATCATAGTGCCTTTATGTTTGGTTTCGTGCAGAAAATTTGACGAGAACAAGTTTTTTGAAGATGCGAAGAAGTATTATCTTAACAGTTTCAAAGGATTTCCGACTGATACAATTACAAACTATGACGGAACGATTGATACCGTTTATATAACCACAAATATTGATTCGTTTATGCAAAATAATTGCAATTTTTTGATAGCAGAAAACGATGTAAAGTCTTATGCAAAAAATATGGAATACAATATTCACAGTAAAATCAAATCATGGAAAATTGATTACTATACCAAAGGCAAAGAGACTACGGATACTAACGAGTTATGGCAGACGTACTATTATCTCTTTGATAATAATCAACATTGTTACTACGATTATCATTATATAAATACTAAGGAAGTCAAAGGAAAATGGCATACTTTCAGAAGATATAATATTTGCGGCAAAAGAACGAAAGAACAATATAGTTTTTTTGAAGAAGACGGAAAGTATTACGCATCCAACGGAACAAAGATAATACAATATGACAAGCAAGGGCGGAGAATGGCAGATATTTTATTAAAGGAAAATGATACCTTAATATATTATGGCAATATTTATCAATATCCTGATAAAAATACCGTATATAAAATTGAATATAACAAATTGTACGGATATAAATCGGGAGAATTGGGATACATTTATTTAAAAAGATATGACAACAAAGGAAATATTATAAGAGATTCGTCCGATTTTTACGATGCAACATTTACTTACGATTCGCAAAACAGAATTACTCAAGATAAAAGGAAACACGACAGTTATATTTTCATAACGGAATATACGTATAAAGGAGATAAATTAATCTCAAAGAAATCTTATGATAACGGTAAATTGATTAGAAGCAATGACATTACATATAAAGACGGTAAATCAATAACAAATGGTTACGATGAAGCTTCAGGCAAATGTACAATAACACAAGAGTATGACAAGCACGGCAATTGCATCCGCAAAACGAAAACATATCCCAATGGGTACATATGTACAGAAAACCATACGATAGAATATTACGACTGATAGATAATTAAAAAAGAAAAGATGCAGTAAGGATTTTACTGCATCTTAATTTGTTATTGTAATATCTTATATCTTTGTCTGCTTATAAGATTTTTATGCTTTAAATTCTCCGTACTGTATTCTATTTCAAGAATGCAAGTAAGATACCTGCAGCAACTGCCGAACCGATTACACCCGAAACATTCGGACCCATCGCATGCATCAATAGGTAATTGGTCTTGTCGTATTCCATTCCCACACTGTTGGAAACACGTGCAGAGTCAGGAACGGCACTTACGCCTGAATTACCGATAAGTGGGTTAATCTTGTTGCCTTCTTTCAAGAATAAGTTCATAAACTTAACAAACAACACACCCATTGTTGTTGCTATGATGAAAGAAAATGCTCCCAAGAAGAATATTCCGATACTCTTTGCCGTCAAGAATGTAGTTGCCTGAGTGGAACAACCAACCGTCAAACCGATTAATATAGTTGCTATATTGATTATTGAGTTTGATGCCTCAGTTGCCAATCTCTTCGTTACGCCTGACTCTTTTAAAAGATTACCGAAGAATAACATTCCAAGCAAAGGAATACCCGAAGGAACAATCATACAAGTCAAAAGCAAACCGATTATAGGGAATATAATCTTTTCTGTTTTTGATACCTGACGGGGAGGTTTCATTCTTATGACTCTTTCTTTCTTTGTTGTCAATAGTCTCATTATCGGCGGTTGAATAACAGGTACGAGCGCCATGTAAGAATATGCCGACACGGCTATTGCCCCCATTAGTTCGGGAGCCAACTGTGAG
Source organism: Bacteroidales bacterium (assembly GCA_017480245.1). GTDB lineage: Bacteria > Bacteroidota > Bacteroidia > Bacteroidales > P3 > Scybalousia_A. Next base: position 163,558 of record JAFVBA010000013.1, read on the forward strand.
GAAATGAATATAGCGGTAGGACCGTCAGCACCGCCGATGATACCGATTGCTCCTGCTTCATTAGGTGCAAATCCCAATGCCAAAGCAGCGGTATAAGCACCGAATATTCCGAATTGGGCAGCCGCACCTATCCACATCAGTTTAGGGTTTGACAAAAGGGCTGAAAAGTCTGTCATTGCGCCTATTCCCAAGAATATCAACGGAGGATACCAACCGTTCTGCACACCGTGGTATAAGTAATGCAGTACTGAACCGTCTTCGTAGATACCTATTTTCAGTCCAGGGAAGAAAGGAATATTTCCTATCAACATTCCGAATCCTATCGGCACCAACAACAAGGGTTCATACTCCTTTTTAATACCGAGAAATATGAATATACATCCGATAAGTATCATCACAATATGACCTATAGTGAAATTGGCAAAGGATGTATAGTTAATAAATTGTACGAACTGGCTTTGGACAAAATCCAAGAAGCTCATCTGTGCATCAAGTAACATCATGGCTTAACCTCCTATCGTTACAAGGACGTCAGCTTCCATAATAACGTCTCCTTTTCTGACTTTGACTTCCTTAACTACACCGTCGCATTCGGCATTTATCTCATTTTCCATCTTCATTGCCTCCAAAAGAACAAGTTTCTGTCCTTCCTTAACCGTATCTCCTACATTGACGAAAACATCCAAGATAGTACCAGGCAAAGGAGACTTAACAGGAGTAACGCCTGCAGAAGAAGATTGACTTACCGTTACTTTCGGTGCATTGGCAACAGGTTTTGAAGCATTGATTACAGGTCTTGCTTTAGGAGTTTGTTTAACCTCTCTATCAACTTCCACTTTGTACGGAGTGCCGTTAAGTTCCAATTCTATAACCTGTCCTTCTACATTATTAATATCAACAGAATATGTACTGCCGTTTATTTTAAATTTGTAATTTTTCATTTTCTGATAAATCTTTTAACAATTAGTGATTTTCAATTGTTGATTAATAACCGTATTTAGCGTCTATAAACATTCATATTGTGAATTTTACTGCTCCAAGGCGAATAACGTTTTTCTACCTTTACGATTGTAAGAATTGTATTCTCTTCATCGTGCAGTTCTTCGTTATATAAATGTATTGCAGCCGATATTGCAGCCAACGCTTCGCCCGAAAGATTTCCTCCCGCCTTAAATTCCTGTACTGCTTCTTTACGTTCTTGTTTGTTTGGGATAGTTTCTTTTGCCTTTTTCTTTTGTGCAGAATGCAATGCGCGGGCAAATCCCATCAAAACAATTGATATAATCACTAAAGCAAAGAATACGGTACTCATTGCGATAACTGTCAATCCCAATCCGGTAGGGTCGTGTTTTGCAATCTCCTCTGATTTCTTCGGAATCTTATAATTCATATATGCGGCGTGAGAAGAAGACACGCTGTCTATACGTATGTTTGCAAAACCGTCAGTACAATCTATGTCAAACACATTATATCCCGTGTTGTTCAAACCTGCGATATACAAATGGCGAGTTTGTTTGTCGTAAGAGAATGTTGATGCCGAACCGGTGAATTTCGGAGAAGAATAAACGTCATTTCCTTCCAAATCAACTATACGTATGTAGCACGAATCACGGTTTGAGGCAAGGAATACTATATTCTGCTCATAGATCGCAACACTCATCGGACGATAAATAAACTGCACGTCATGACGGCCTTTAGTCAAATCAACTAATATTGATTTTGTTATCTTAAATCCGTCATTAGTTCTCTTGAGTATGGCAATCGTATTCTCGGGTTCGTCCAAGACTGCCATAGTTTGCGATTTCGTATCCACTGCAAATGATTGCGGAATAAGCGGGTCATCTTGCGCAAAGACATTTCCGCTTATAAACACAAAACACAGTGCAATGAATATTCTCTTTATATACTTACTCATTATTATTTATGTTTTTGTTGGTTTAAAGAGGAATATTGTCATGCTTTTTCATAGGATTGCTGTCCTTTTTGGTCGCCAAAGCCTGCAAAGCTCTGATAACACGGAAACGAGTATTGCGCGGTTCAATCACATCGTCGATATAACCGTACTTAGCTGCGTTGTAAGGATTAGCAAATTTATCATTATATTCCTGTTCTTTCTCTGCAATAAATTTAATCTTCTCCTCCTCGCTCTCAATTGCCTTTAACTCGCTGCCGTAAAGGATAGCAGTAGCACCACTTGCCCCCATAACTGCAATTTGTGCAGTAGGCCAAGCATAATTTATGTCTCCGCGCAATTGTTTGCAAGACATAACATCGTGAGCTCCGCCGTAAGATTTTCTAAGTGTTACCGTAACCTTAGGAACCGTGGCCTCACCGTAAGCAAATAAAAATTTAGCTCCGTGAAGAATGATTCCGCCGTACTCTTGTCCCGTTCCGGGTAAGAAACCAGGCACATCAACCAAAGTAATCAAAGGAATATTGAACGCATCGCAGAAACGAACAAATCTTGCTCCCTTTCTTGAAGCGTTAATATCCAATACACCTGCCATACAATTAGGTTGGTTTGCAACTACTCCTACACTCATTCCGTTCATGTGCGCAAATCCTACTACCAAATTAGGAGCGAATTTCTCATGAACCTCAAAGAATTCTCCGTTATCAACAATTGCTGCAACAACATCCTTAACATTGTAAGGTTGATTAGGATTCTCCGGTATAATACTATTTAAGGTATCTTCCAATCTGTCAATTGGGTCTTCGCAATCAATAACCGGTGCTTCTTCAAGGTTGTTTGACGGAAGGAATGAGATTAATTTTCTTATCTTTTGCAATCCCTCTTGTTCGTTTTCAACAACAAAATGAGCAACACCGCTCTTTGTCGCATGGACATTAGCACCGCCTAATTTAGCATCGGTAACGTCTTCTCCGGTTACTGTCTTTACTACCTTAGGTCCCGTAACGAACATATAGGAGTTCTCTTTACTCATCATAATGAAGTCAGTCAGTGCAGGGGAATAAACAGCGCCGCCCGCACAAGGACCGAAGATTGCACTGATTTGAGGAATAACTCCACTGGCTAATATATTTCTTTCGAATATTTCGGCATAACCTGCCAACGAATTAACTCCTTCTTGAATACGGGCGCCGCCTGAGTCATTCAAACCTATAACAGGAGCGCCTACTTTCATTGCTTGGTCCATTACCTTGCAAATTTTCTTTGCAAAACTCTCACTTAAAGAACCTCCGAAGATAGTAAAATCCTGTGAAAATACATAAACCAATCTCCCGTCAATAGTTCCGTAACCTGTTACCACACCGTCGGAAAGAAACTCTTTCTTTTCCATTCCGAAGTTGGTACAACGGTGGGTTACGAACATATCAAATTCTTCAAAACTACCTTCATCCAAAAGTAACTCTATTCTTTCTCTTGCCGTTAATTTACCTTTTGAATGCTGAGACTCTATTCGCTTTTCACCTCCGCCCAATTTGGCTTTTACTCTGAGGTCAAGCAATTGTTTTATCTTTTCTTCAAATGCCATAATAATAAAGTGTTTTTATTTCTTGCAACAAAATTCAGTTAATACTCCGAATGTTGATTTAGGATGCAAAAATCCTATCATCAACTCCTCTGCTCCTTTTCTTGAATGCTCGTCTATCAAACGCACACCCTTATCTTTGGCATCCTCAAGAGCCCTGTCAGTATCTTCAACTGCGAAAGCAATATGATGAACACCTGCACCTTTTTTCTCAATGAACTTCGCGATAGGACTGTCTTCGCTGGTTGCCTCCAACAACTCAATTTTTACTTCCCCGATTTTCAGAAAAGCCGTTTTAACTTTTTGGTCTGCTACTTCTTCAATGTTGTAACATTTCAACCCAATTACTTCTTCCCAATACTTAATAGCCTCTTGCAAATTTTCAACGGCTATTCCGATGTGTTCAATGTGTGTAGGTTTCATTTCTTTAAAGATTTAAATTATTTATACTACAAATGTTATTTTATTTCCTTGTTTATACCATAGACAATTGACTCCATTTGCATCAACAAATCCCTTTTGGATTTTTTAGGTGAATACAAAAAACAATCAATCATAACATAATCCTTTGTAGATGGATTTTGGAAAACATAATTTACGAAAGGACCGCCCATAAAGTCCTCGAACAAACGCCAAAGACCCCTTGTTTCAATCATAATTATGTTATTAATCTTTACAGTGTCCAAGTAAATCTCAAATCTTTCCTCCGTACCCATATAAGAATCCTTTGCAGGACCGGGGATATTCTCTTTGGCAATTTTATTTCTTATGTCAATGATTTTACTCTTCGCCAACAAATCATTACTTGTGAAAGGCATCTTGTAAATCATAATATCATAACTTTCATTCTTCGTTTCCTTTCTTATCCAAAAGAAATCTTTTTTTTGTTTTGCCAAATAAAATTCGGAAGATATTACAAGGTTAATGTCAAATGTCTTTTTGATTTGCTCCGTCAGTTTAATATTTTCGTCTCTTTTGAAAGCATTGAAAATTCTGTCGTGTTCATTCTTGTAAAACTGTTTTTTGATGGTCGGATAAAACCTTGTAAGAATTGCAAACATGGAATCCCTGTTATCAATCATCAATTTATAAACAGCTTGAGGGAAAACACGTTGATTAATCTCCTGATAGATTTTATTAGGATTGCCCGCCTTGTAATCAATTATCAAAATATTGCGGTGCTTTTGCAACATTTCGGAATGAATATAGCCTTCGGGTTGCAAATGTACCACATCAAACAAAGGTTCATCCTGATTAAGCCCCTTTTGTACGGATTCAAAATTTTTACCTATTGAATCTCTCAATTCTCCTTTATAAATTTCATCGGGGACAACAACTAACATTTCCAAAGTTTTCCCTGCCGAAGAAGGCAATCCGTTTGTTAGTTTATCTTTTGTAGTAGGCTCACTCTTACATGAAGCAAACAATATAACAATTATACTAATTACAAAAGTGTTTATTAAATTTACTCTCATAACAATTCCCATTTTAAGACTGCGCAAAGATACAAATATTTTTTTTATTAATAGAATTTTAACCAATATATTTTTCAAAAAACTGCATTCCCATTTCGTAACTTCCAATAAGTAAAACAGGTTAGAGAGTTATACAAACAATCCAACCTGTTTAGAATACAGTTTAGTACTATATACATTAATTTATGTATGGTGTCTGTATGCTAAATTTCCGTGTGTTTTAAAAATTCCGTACAGTCCTCAAATGTCTTGAAAGTGTGATTTTCAGGCACTGTTTCTGGAATTAATTTCATTGAAGTCAGCATATAAAGCGGTTGAGGCTGAATAATAGTCATTAAAACCGTGATTCCTCTTGCCTGTAAGTCCTTGATAGCGGTTTCCATTGCGTAAAGACCGCTCTGGTCCATAAAATTAACCAAACGCATACGGATAATAACGATTTTAACATCGTTCGGGACATCGTGCATCACCTCTTGGAAACGCGTAATTGAGCCGAAAAAGATAGGACCGTTCAATCGCTGAATGTAAATCTTGTGTTTGATGTTTTCAGGTATGCCCCCCTCATCGTGCCATGGCGATTCCTTATCAAAATTCGTCATCTCGGCAGAAGAATATGAGCCTTCAACCAAATCACCCGCACGTTTCATAAACAAAACGCAGGCAATAACCATTCCTATTCCGACCGCCGTCAATAAATCTACGAATACCGTTACAACAAATACGACAATCAATACAACGGCATCGGCTCTCGGTATTTTCAATAAGTCTTTGAATCCTTTGAAATCAATAATTCCCCAACCTACTGTAATAAGTATTCCTGCCAAAACCGATAAAGGAACATATTTTACCAAAGTTCCCAATCCTAACAAGACAGCTAACAAAAACAAAGCATGAACCATTCCGCTTATTTGGGTTCTTCCGCCCGATTTTACATTGACTACCGTTCGCATTGTGGCACCTGCACCGGGTAATCCGCAGAAAAGACTTGCTATTGCGTTGCCTATACCCTGCCCTATCAACTCTTGGTTGCTGTTATGTTTGGTTTTGGTGATATTATCCGCAACTACGGAAGTCAAAAGTGTGTCAATACTACCCAAACCTGCCAAAGTAAGTCCGGGAATAATAGAACTCTTAAGTATTACCTCCCAATCCAATCCTGCTAACTCAATATTTTCTTTAGCAAAGAAAGGCATCGGCAAACCGGAAGGAATAGTCCCGATAGTCAATGCTTCATCTATTTTGCAGAATACCGCAATAACGGTCATAACTATCAATGCCACCAAAGTAGAAGGAACTTTCTTTGTAACCAAAGGAAATAACTGAATGATAAGTATAGTTCCCAAACCAAGCAACAGCGCCGTTACTGAAATACCGTTACTTACCGCCTGCGGAAATCCTGTAATCAAATCAATCATAGACCCACTGCCTTTAACTCCAAGCAAAGGGAATATCTGTTGAAGAATAATTATCACGCCTATTCCGCTCATAAATCCGCTAAGAACAGGATAAGGAATATATCGGACGTACTTACCTATTTTAATTACACCGAAAAGTACTTGGAACAGTCCGCAAAAAATACCCGCAAGCGACATTGAGATAAGCACCGTTGAAATACTGCCGCCACTTGCAGTCCATGCGCCGCTTACAAGGGAAGCTGTAACAACTGTCATCGGACCTGTCGGACCTGAAATCTGAGAATGCGTTCCTCCGAACAGGGAAGCGAAAAATCCGAGCATAGTTGCGCCTACCAAACCTGCCAATGCTCCCAACGATGCTGCCGAAGGGTCGTTTATACCACTGAATGCCTGTATTCCGAATGCCAATGCCAACGGCAAAGCAACAATTCCCGCCGTTATTCCGCCGAATACATCTCCTTTAATGTTATTTGTCTGAATGAATTTCATAAATTATTGTTTTTTTATTATTAAATTACTGTTCTTTTTTTCCTTTTTAAAAAGAATTTGCAAAATTACAAAAATATTATTTACCCACAAGATTTTTTACTTCATTATTTTATGACACTGTATTTTAAAATAACTAACCTAACTATTGAAATAAATTTTGCAACTACTCAAAACATTTTTGCAATCTTTGATAAAATTTTTGCAATTTCAAAAATCATTTTTGTTCAGACCGTCCAAAATATACTTTCAGACGGTTCAAAATACTATTTTAGACGGTCTGAAATGTAATTTTGAACTGTTCAAACAAAAATCTTTTGAGAAATTGCAAAATTTATTTGTGATATTGCAAAATTCTTTCTTGAAACTATAAAAATACTATGTCCATTTAAATTAATGTATTGAATACTTATTACAAAAACATAAGGATTGATTTGCGCAAAGAGCGTTGTTATTTTAGTAAATAACCTCAACATTTTATTGCAATTAGAAAAAATATTCATAATTTTGCAGTCTAAAATTTCTAAAACAGGTATGAAAAAATTTATATCATTAGTAATTTGTGCGTTATGCTTCGGAATTTCAGTAAATTCCAATGCACAATCAGTAGGAAGCGGATTAAACTGCTTTATTGCCAATCAAAAAAATACAAAAGGGCTTAATGAGGCTTTTTCTCAACGTGTAAATATTGAGAAAATTCAAGACAAAGAATACATTTCACTTCTTATGAGAGTGAATAAAGAAAGCGATTTGAGTTTTCTAAAAAAATACGATTGCATTCTTTGTCAAAGAGTAGGAAGAATAGTAACCGTTAAGGTAAATGTAAATGAAATTGCGAAATTTGTTAAAGAAAAAGAAATAATAGAAGTTGATGCCGCAAGAACTATACACGGAGAAAACTTAAGATATGCAACAAAAGATTTCAATGCCCAAAGTGTTTGGGAAGGTATTGATTTAAGTCAATCCTATACAGGAAAAGATGTATTGATTGGCGTTGCCGATTGGGGAATTGACTTCACCCATCCGACTTTTTACGATTCCATCGGGGAGAATTACAGAATCCTTGCCGCATGGGACCACAACAGAAGACAAGGTCCTGCACCTGAAGGTTTCGATTACGGAACTTTGATTGAAGGAGAGGTTAATCTAATCGCTGCGCAGGGTGATACTGCCAACCAATACGACATAGGATACCATTCTACGCATGTCGGAGGTATTGCTGCGGGCAGTGGATATACTACGAAATACAAAGGCGTTGCTTATGATGCCAATTTGATTTTCTGCACGTGGATTTGCGACGAATTACACTATATTGATTGCTGCGTTTGGATGAAAAATTATGCCAAATCCTTAAACAAACGTCTTGTTATCAACAATTCTTGGGGTGTTTATAACTTCGGATATATGGACGGGTCAAGTATGATTGACGAATTTATAAATACAATGAGTGATGAGGACAGTGTTATCTTTGTTGTCAGTGCAGGAAATAACGGCGGGTCGGATTTTCATCTTAAAGCGGATTTTACAAACAATGAATCCGATACTGTAAGAAGTGAAATAGAGTTTAATTTCCCCACTCCTTATACAAATGATTATTGGGGGCAGGCTATAACCTTGCAAAGTGAGAACAACGCAATGTTTTCCTCCAAATTAGAATTTTATAACTATAAATGGGAAAAAATAGGCGAGACTCCATTATTGGTAAGTAACGGTTCCTCCGTACCTGAAGACATATTATTGGGAGAAGACGGCGACAGTATAATATACCGAGGCTCTTCCCGCTATCCGGAAGACAACAGACCGTTGGTAGATTGGGAAGTAAGACAGTCAAAATACATAAACAATATTTTCCATATAGTATTGATGGTAACGGATTGCGACGGTATTGTTCATGCGTGGAACCTTAACAAATTATCTAAGGCAGTAGGGAACACAGGATTTAAATTTGAAGCCACTCAAGAAGGATTCCTTGCCGGAGATTCTGAATACGGAGTTTCGGAACCTGCACTTGCTCAAAAAACTATTGCAGTTGCCGCCCACAAATTCAAACTTAGTGAATGGCAACCTATAATAGCTGAATTTTCTTCAAGAGGAACTAATATGACTTCTTATTATAAACCTGAGATTTCTGCACCTGGTTATTCCATTGTATCATCAGTTTCCTCTCATTCAAGTTCCTCGCCGACGGCAAAAGAAAAAGTTACATTCAACGGCAAAGAATACGGTTTCGGTTCTGCAAGCGGAACTTCAATGTCAGGACCAATGGTTGCAGGTTCAGTAGCGCTTATTTTGCAAGCTAATCCTACTTTAACAAGTGATGAAGTAAAGGAAATAATCACCCAAAACGCAAAAACGGATTCCTATACAGGTGAATGCCCTAATGATGTCTGGGGATTCGGAAAGCTAAACACTTACGCTGCTGTTAAAGCTGCCGAAAAGAAATTAGGATTTATTACGACAAAAGATAACTTGATTAACATCTTTCCTATTCCTGCAAAAGACATTCTTTATATTGAAGGCTTGGATAAAGATAACGAAATATCAATTACAGATATTAACGGACGGACATTAATAAAGGAAAAACTAAACGGCGAAGTGCTTAACATATCTTGCCTAAAGAGCGGCGTTTATATACTGAATATTAATACTAAAGACGGAGAAGAAAAAATAAAATTCATAAAAAAATAAAATTATTCGGCGTTTTATTTACGTAATAACGAAAATTATCGTAATTTTGAACTCTGAAATTTAAGTGTAACTAATAAAAAACATAACGAAAAATGAACATTCCACAGAATTTAAGGTATTCAGATGACCACGAATGGTTAAGAATTGAAGGAGATGAGGCTTTTGTAGGCATAACTGACTACGCACAACACGAATTGGGCGACATAGTTTATGTAGATGTAGATACAGAAGGAGAAGAAATAGCAGCAGGAGAAGCATTCGGCTCAATAGAAGCTGTAAAAACAGTATCAGATTTACTAATGCCTGTAAGTGGTACAGTATTGGAAGTAAATGCTGCATTGGAAGATAATGCTGCTGCAATAAATACTGACCCGTACGGAGAAGGTTGGATTATTAAAATAAAAATGAACGATGCTGCTGAGGCAAACAACCTAAAAGACGCAGCAGAATACACAAAAATGTTAGGTCTTTAAGAATTTAATAACCTAAATCACAATTGAGGGCGGACAAATAAAGTTTCGCCCTTAATTTTTCCGAAAGATATGAATTTATTACGGCAAATAACGAAAAAACAATATAACATTGCGTTGGTGATATGGACAATTATCGTTTTAACCTTGCTCCTTATCCCCTCAAGTTCTTTTTCCCATACCCCGAAACTTATAAACATTCCTCATTCTGATAAATTTGCCCATTTTATTCTGTTCGGTGTTCTGTCTTTTTTACTGTTTAAGAATATGGAATTTATAAAAAAGAAACTTTTTCTTAATATCTATCTTTTGAATATCCTTTATATCTTCTTGTTCGGCCTACTTACCGAAACATTGCAAGGACTTATGTACAACACTGCAAAAAGGAATTTTTCGTTAGGTGATTTGGCCTTTGACACTTTAGCATCTATTACGGTAATGTGCATAATGTTTGCGCTGAATAAACGCAAAAAATAACTCTTTTTTGATTACCGAATATCAACATAAGGTTTTAATTTCTCAAACAGCGAATCGCTCATCAAATGAACTAACCTTAATTGTTCAATATCGGAAAAAGAGCCGTGGTTTTGATGAAAGATTATAATCTCTTTTGCTAAATACCAATCAATATAAGGATGTGCTGCAATTTCTTTAATATTTGTTGAATTAATATTCACTTTCCTTATACTCTTTTCCCCTATTATGAAATGCTTTTCTATTTTTTGATACAACGAATCGCTCATTCCATAGACTTCTTTGAGTTGTCCGACGGATACATATCCTCCTAATTTTTCCCGATAGTTAAAAATACGTCTTGAATATGCAGGTCCTATACCTCTTATCATTTGCAAATCCAATGTATCGCAATTATTCAAATCTAAAATCAAATTTTCATTCTTTGTCTTCTCTATTTTGTAAAACCCTTCGGGAATCTGTGTCAGTAAATTATCCGTTTGTTCTTTTGTTTTCGCCATTTGCTTCCCGTCTTTTTGATAATAATAATTGAAAACGTTGTATCGCTTAGCTCTTTCGTTTGTTTTTAAGGTGTCTTTCTTGTTTTTATTAGAATATTTCTGAGAATAAACGGCATCATCCGTCTTTTCACGAATATAAATCTTATTTCCGTTAAAATACATAAACACAAAAGCCGCCAAAGCTCCGATAAGAAGACAAATTATTGCCGTTATCCCAATCTTATGTTCCTTTTGAAAACCCTTTTTCATAGTTTATCAAAAATATTTATACCAAGTATTGCCCAAACCATAGCTATTACAAAACACAATATAAAATATCCTACCGTCAATACGTTCCATAATATTTTTTGTTTTCTTGTCTGTCTATCAAATTATGCAAAATATTTTCCGATTTCTCCATACTTATTCCATTTACTGCAAATTATCTCCACAAATATCACATACACAACAACACAAACAAGATTCATAAACCGAGTTGCAGGTAATAGACTACAAAATATAAATGATAGTGGTAAGAATGTAATAAATACAATAAATATTCGCCCCCTATATTCTATATCAAACGGTAAAATTGAACAAAATGAGTATAATATACGATTATAGAAGTACTTTATTTTACCTATAGAGGTCTTAGTGTCAATATTTGACGGTTTCATTCTCTTACTGTCAAAAAACAAATTTTCTTTATTTAATTTGCTTAATCACTTTTGCGGGACTGCCTACCGCAATACAGTTGTCGGGAACATCCTTTGTAACAACACTGCCTGCACCTACCACAGAGTTTTCTCCTATTGTAACTCCTGGAAGAATTGTTGCCCCTGCACCAATCCAACAATTCTTTTTCAGATGAACAGGTTTGCAAGTAATAATTTGATGCTCTTCCAAATCGTGATTATTTGAAATCAACTGACTGTTAGCAGCCACCAAAACATTGTCTTCTATCGTTATACCGCCTGCACTCATCATAAGACAATTGTTCATTATTACAACATTTTTGCCAATCCGAACATTTTTGGCACGAACCACCGTTAAAGGAGGCATTATTCTTGAATTTTCGCCTATACCTTGCGAAAACAACTCACCGATAAGTGAATTATATTCCTCAGTGTAAGGCATCGTATGATTAATTTTAAAACACAGTTGAGCGTCTTTCACTCCTTCTTGTATCTCTTGCTCTGTTGCCTGACGCAAATCAATTCTTATCTCTTCCATATAGCTATTCTTCTATTTTTATATTCAATTCTGTTTTATTACATCAAAATCCATTTCCATACAGGTACAACATAAACTGTTTTCCCGTTATTTAATAGAATTGTTTTCTCAGTATCGTATGTTATTATATATAATTCATTCAAATTATGTATGGCATCAAGTTTCTCCAAAGCCTGTATCTCTCTTCGCAATGTCATTTCATCACTTAAATTGTAGCAAACTTGAATGGCTTTTGACTCCTCGGGAACATAAAAATCCACTTCAAAATCCTTATTATAGAAATAAACCTGTTCTTTATGTATTTTATACAAATGAACGGCACAAAGATTTTCCAACAGTGCCGTCTCGGGATTCGTAAGAAACAAATTCAATAAACCATTATCAACAAAATAATATTTTTTTATTGTTTCTTTCTCAACAAATTTTGAAACAAAATTATCCAATCCGAATATCAAATTACTTTCTTTTAAATATTGAACATAATTCAATATACTTGCTACATTGGTTTTTATTCCCGATGATTTGACAAGGTTACTTATTCTGTTAAATGATGAACTTTGACCAATACCGTATGCTAAGCGTCTGACAGTCATTCGCAACGCCTGTTCATTGCGAATAGAATTTCTGACAATTACATCAGACAAGAAAATCTTATTATAAATACCGGTAAGCCATGCCCGTTTGTCTGAAATATCTACTAATTCCGGAAAACCACCATAATAAAAAAATGAACTAAATTCCCTTATTACCTTTGTCAAATTGTTGCCGTATTGCCACGAATTGCCGTCTGAAGATATAGACTTTGCAGAAAGATATTCTTTAAATGAATAAGGCCAAACGTTTTGCAGAAAATAACGGCCTCCGAGCGTGGTTGCAATTTCGGAAGACAGCATCTTGGCATTACTTCCCGTGATATAAACATTATACTTTTGATTTGCAAGTCTTCGGGCAAAGTTCTCCCAACCTTTAATATTCTGAATTTCGTCCAGAAACAACACCGGATTCTTCTCTGTCATTGATTTTCCTGCTTGAAGAATGATATCCAATTCTTCAGATTGCATTCCGACAATTCTTTCATCGTCAAAATTGAGATAAATCATCTGCTCAGTAGCATAACCTTGCTTCAAAAGTTGTTGCATCCGTTGGTAAAGTAAATAAGACTTTCCTGCCTGACGAACACCTACGAAAACATAATTGCCTTTCTGCTCAAATACAAACGGTCTTTCGTTCAGAGATAAATCTTGTATAAATTCCCTGTTCTCTACTATAATATGCTTTAATAATTCTCTCTCCATAATCCACTATTACCCGATTTTAAAGTGCAAAATTACGAATTTTATTTATTAGTAATTAATAAAAATGGATTTTTTTATTAATTACTAATAAATAAAATCCATTTCGTAGGTATATATTCTATCAAAAATACAAGTTATTCCGTTTTTATTTTACGCAATACTTTTGCGGGACTGCCGACTGCGACAACGCCGTCTGGAATATCTTTAGTTACTACGCTGCCTGCTGCAATAATGGAATTTTCTCCTATCGTTACGCCTGCTAATACAGTAACATTTGCACCTATCCAAGCATTACGTTTGATAAGTATCGGTTTTGTCAGAAGCGAATGGCGGATTTCGGGTTTTTCGGGGTGATATTCCGTTGCCAATACGCAATGAGGTCCTATGAAAACGTCATCTTCTATTGTTATTCCGCCCAATGCCAAAAACGTACAGCCGAAATTGACAAACGCACCCTTACCTAATGACAATCCTTTGCCGTAATTGATATTGAAAGGCGGAAAAATGCGTGTCGTATTGTCAATCTCTTTGCCTGTAATCCTATGCAAATATTCCCTTACCTCATCTTCCGATTTGTAACCGCAGTTTAACTCCGCCGCCAACTGCATCGTGCGATGTACGTCTGCATACAATTCATTGCTTCCTACATATTCCTCTCCTGAGTTCATATTTCCTATTTCAGATATGTATTAAAAAACTGTTCAATCTTAGCAAAAGGAATTTTTTGTATATTATCATACAAATCACAATGCGTTGCGTCAGGAATAATCATAAGTTCTTTATTCTCTCCCTGCAATTTACTAAATGCAGTCTCGCCCATATAACGACTGTGTGCCTTTTCACCGTGAATAATTAAGACAGCACTGCGTATTTCCGAAGCATAATCCATCAAAGTAAAGTTCATATAAGACATAGTTCCGATTTTGTTCCAACCTTCATTGGAGTTAAGGCTTCGGGAGTGGTATCCGCGTTTGGTTTTGTAGTAATCGTAATAGTCTTTTACGAATTGAGGAGCATCGTCAGGCAAAGGGTCTATCACACCTCCCGCTCTGTCGTAACTACCTGCCTTAAAATCTTTGGTACGTTGCTCATTAAAGGTTTTTCTTGCCTGATAACGTTTCTCAGGTGAGTCGTCAGCATCAAAATATCCCTTTGCAGCAACACGGCTCATATCATACATAGTACTAACCAACGTTGCTTTAATACGAGTGTCCATTGCAGCGGCGTTAATTGCCAATCCGCCCCAACCGCATATACCAATAATTCCTATCTTTTCGCTATCCACACTGTCAAGGTTGGATAAGAAATCAACGGCAGCAGAAAAATCTTCCGTGTTTATATCCGGCGATGCCATATAACGGGGAGTGCCTGAACTCTCTCCTGTAAATGACGGGTCAAATGCTATGGTTAAGAAACCCTTTTCTGCCATCACCTGAGCGTAAAGTCCTGAAGATTGTTCTTTTACTGCACCGAAAGGACCGCAAACGGCAATAGCAGCCATCTTTCCTTGATGTTCTTTTGGTGAATACATATCTGCCGCCAACGTTATACCGTAACGGTTTTTGAAAGTTACTTTTGTGTGATTTACCTTATCACTTCGAGGGAACACTTTGTCCCAATCCTGTACTAATTCCATATTCTCTGTATTTTTATCGTTCTTTTCTTTTTCCGAATTCTTATTTTGGCAACAGGAAAACACAATTGAAGTTACCAACATCGCTATTACAAAAATTTTCTTTTTCATTTCTTTAAACCTTATTTGATTATAACCTCCTTTATTCAAATTTTACCGTAATATTTCCTTTTCCTAAACTTTCCTCTAATGAATCCGTGTTATTAATATGTCCTATCTTTGTGTAAGAATAAGACGAGGAGAAAGTTTTGTAGAATATTACCAAACAATTTTTGCCGAACAACATAATATCACCTTTGTTTATCGTACCGGGTTTATAACTTGCGGTCGGCAAATCCGAAGAAAGATAAACATATTTCTCATTGCCGTTAAGTTCCTGCATATTTACCTCCATAGGCAATAATTTCATTAACTCTTTTACGGTTTGCGAATCTTCCAAATCGGCATTAAACTTTTTGTCTGCTATTGACAGTGTCATTGTTTGCGACTTTACCGTGTCATTATCATTATTATCCGAACTTGATGTTGCACCCGTTACGGTGTCTGTTGATGTTTCGGTCGGGGTTTGCGTGTTTGACAAATTATTGTCATCCTTTCCGTCATCATCATTGCAACCTACGGCAATACAACAACTTAAAAATACCGCTAAGGCAAAAAACATTCTTTTCATCTCTCTTTTCAATTGTATAAAACACTAATTTAATCGGTTGCAAAATTACAAAAATATATTATAATCAAAAATACCAATATTACATTGCGGAAATATTGTTGCAATATCAAGAAATAATTTTGAAAAACCTATGTTTTTTAAACAAAAAACCATGGTTTTTGAGTTAAAAAACATAGGTTTTTTGAATAAAATACATAGGTTTTTCAAAATTAATATCAAAAAAGAATTTCAAATAATGCTATATTGATTAAAAATAATGCGTTTTTGGTTGAATCAAGACTGAAAACAAAACAATATTTTATCAATCCTTTTCTGCAACAAATAGTAACCAATTGGTTTGATAGCGTGTATTCTGTTTCAAAGGTCCTATAACAGTTTTTTCTCCGCTTTGTGAAATAAAAAATCCCTCACTCCACGTTCCCATATCCATATATATCGCCTCGGTATAACCGCATTCTATCATCATATCCGTAAAATCTCCGATATTCATCCTATTTAACGATTCTACAACGCACGCCTTACCGTTTTTCTGTGCCAATGCCCTGCGGAATGTAGGTTTTTGTTTGCCGAATATTGTACATTCCACTTTTTTACCGTTATTTATCAAAAGCATTTGCTGAAAATAACACGTGTTCTCGCTTTGCAAGGCGTTGTAATAATACATCGATGAATCATCTATACTTCCTATATAAATATTTTTGCCGTTTATCGTACATAATCCCGTTTCCTTTTCGGTAGGATTCTCAATTATTGTGTCATTTCCTACAAACCGCCCGACTATTTCCTTATAATTTTTGGCAGTAAATGCAGCCGGCACCGCAAATAATATATCCGAGTTATTGGTATCGGGACGTGTTGCCGTTAAATCAAAACAACAATTGACGGGAGTATAAACAATAAGAGAGAAATCGGAAGTATCTTTTTTAATAGGAATAGTATCCGCTTTGCAATAAGAAAGTTTTGGGGTATTCTGTGCATTAACAGAAACAGCACATAACAATAGTATTACCAGAAGTATTTTTATTTTTCCCATCTTACAAGTCTTTGTTTGAGTTAATAAATTTCTTTGCGTTATTTATCAAAATATTTGCATCAATTCCAATGTCTTCACCCCATTAACGCAACATGGTAAAATAAATTGCGTGATTAGTAAATTGTTGTCTGACAAAAATTCACTAATCACGCAATTTAATTTCATAATTTCCACTCTTTCTTATTCAACTATTAGTTTTCGGCATAATGGTCAAAATCGTAGGCTAAAAAGGGGGTTAAATTATTAATTTACTTATCTTTGCAAAGATTTTTTAGCTGCGGTATGAAAAAAAGTGTAAATTCTGTGGTTCGTGCCACATAAAAAGAACGGAAAAATTAGAG
>JAFVBA010000014.1 GCA_017480245.1 Bacteroidales bacterium
AAATGCATCACTACCGATTGAAGTAACACTGTTTGGAATTTCTATACTTGTTAAACCAGTACATCCTGAAAATGCATCACTACCGATTGAAGTAACACTGTTTGGAATTTCTATATTTGTTACTTTACTTTTTCCATAAATAAAATAACTTGGAATAATCTTTACATTATTGCCTATTATGACCGTCTCAAGATTATTACAATCATAAAGCCAAGTATACGAAACTAAACAGCTATCGGCATTATAATTTAACGTTGTTAAGCCTGTACAATTCTGAAATGCATAATTACCGATTGAAGTAACACTGTTGGGAATAGTTACACTTGTTAAACCAATACAATAATGAAATGCATTGTTGGCGATTGAAGTAACGCTATAACTTTTTTCGTTATATGTTACACCTGACGGAATCGTTATATCTCCAGAATAACTGCTACTAAAAGAGTACTCACTAGTTACACTTACTGTAGAATCTGATGTTTTGTTGTAATAAATTCCATCTACTTCAAAATCGTAAGCAAATAAATTGATGCTTACAAATACCGCCATAAATAAGGCGATAATTCTCTTAATTTTTCTTTCTTTTCTTACCATAAGATTTTCCTCCTATTTTTTAATTCTCGTTAAATTTTATTTTATATATTCCGTTACTCGTAACTACAAAACTTCTTCTATAATTAGATTGGCTAATGTAGTCTTTGAAATTTGATTGGTCTATATCCAAACCAAATTTAACTAATGTATCAATATCAGAATTATTCTTTAATACATTAGGATTTATGATAAATCTATCATTACCTACTTGATAACCTAAAATAAAGTGTGGCAATATACCATACTTCATACACATCTCTTTATGCTCTTCTGAAAGAGATTTATCATAAGTCGGCAAACCTAACTTAGCAATTCTGTTATCTTTCACATTAATAGATTCACATTTTATCATTCCGCTATACTTTTTCTCTTTAGGGAGCCAACAGAATATAACAACAGCTTCTTCTGGATTTTCTCCTCTAAATCCTAATGCAGTTTTGTGACAAGTAGTTGTTGATACAAAACTATCTGCATTTTTAATACTTGAGTCAATCGTATGAATAAAGGCTATATAATAATCTATAATATAGTCTCTATCCTTACGCTTCCTGATAAATTTGCAGAAAGCTTCTCTATTATCCCCAAGAAAATATTTTACAAAATCTGGGTTATTTTGTTTAAATATTGGAATTCTATTATCTGTGTATTTATCTGAATATACCAAACTTTTTTCTATTGTATCATAGATAAACTCTTCTATCGGTTGTTCATCTTCTGCATAATCTGAGTAAAAAGCCTTACTTTTTTCTCCCAGCATAAAAATATGGTCAGATAAAAGTCTAATATTGGATATATCCGCACAATAATGTCTATCCAAATTACTCTCGCCTCTAAAAGTATATATCACTTTATTAGTAGCTGACAGTTTCTGAATAAATCTAAAGAAAGTTTCTTTATCTTTTTCAGATAATAAATTTTCGTTAGGATAATAGATGTCAAAATCCTTTAAAATCTCTCTTACTTTCCCCATTTTTCTCTTTTTTCTTGTTTATTGCGTATTGCAACGCAAAAGGAGACCTTAGTTCCTTGTTTTATTGGTTAATAAATTAATCCTTTTGTTTTAAGCAGAAACTAAGATTTCTTTTTCAGAAAAGAAAGTGAGAAACAATAGAAAAGTGTAAACTTATCCTATTCTAACTCGGGCCAAGACCTCGGAATAACGCCCTGCAACACTATTTAAGAAAGCCTACACCAAAAATGGTGTAAATTTCAGCATAAAGTGTTGCCCGTTTCCGAGCTTCTACCCACTATTCTAAACAAATTATTTCTGAAATTTCAAATAAAGATTTCCGAGGTCTTGATTTGAGTTAGAAATAATAGTTTATGCTTCAAGTTACAACTCTATTCAGGCTGCAAAAGTACAAAAGTTTCTTGAAATACAAGAATTTATTTGAATAAATTTAAATGTAACGGCGACGGATGTTGAAAAAAATTGTAATTTTGCAACCGTTATTTGAGAAATTCTGCACATTATGAATATGAATATCGGAAAAAATATTATTCTTACACTGACAGGTTCTTCGCACGGGGAGTTCGTCTGCGGTATTATGAAGAATTTTCCCAAAGATATTGCGGTAGATTTTGATTTGATTGCAAAAGATTTGCAACGTCGCAAACCTCAAGCCTACGGAACGCCGAGAAAAGAAGATGATATGCCTGTATTCTTAAGCGGTATCACGAATGGAAAGACTGACGGAGGCGAAATCATCTTTCAAGTGAAGAATAAAAATGTCAGAGTGCAGGATTATGATGATTTCTGCGGATATTTCCGTCCTTCCCACGCAGATTATCCTTATTATATTAAGTACGGCGAAGATAAATTGGCGGACAAAGACACGGCTTCGGCGAGAATGTTTTTGCCTGTTGTGATTGCAGGTTGTTTTTGTAAGATGTTTTTGAGGCAACAAGGAATTTCCGTGCAGGCACAAGTGGTTGAAGTCGGCGGCATAGACTATATAAATAGCAGAAGTGCGGCAGAAGAATTGTTAAGTGCGATTGCAAAGCAGGGAGATACGCTCGGCGGAATGATAAAGTGCGAGGTTACGGGCGTTAATGCAGGAGTGGGCGAGCCTGTATTTGATAAAATTTCCGCAAATCTTGCAAAAGCGGTTATGAGTATTCCTTCGGCGGTAAGTTTTTCACTCGGCGATACATTAAACCGCCACAATCTTAAAGGAAGCGAAGACATTGACACTTGGAGCAGTGATTTTACAACCAAAACCAACCATTGCGGAGGAATAAATGCAGGAATAACTAACGGAATGCCTGTTGTTTTTTTCGCAGGATTTCACGCCGTGCATACTTTACATAAAGAAATGACGTTAATCGGAGAAAAAGGAGATTTATTAACAAGACAAATAAACGGCAGACACGATATTTGTGCGGTTTTGCGCACTCCCGTAATCGTGGAAAGTGTCGCCGCTTTAACAATAAGTGATTGTATGTTATGACAAGTATAAGAAAATTGATTATTATTGCCGTTGTTGTTATGATGGCGGCGTGTTCGGGAGGTAAAGATACATATCAAATAAGCGGAAAGTTGGAAAACGGAGCCAATGCCACTGTTTATTTGATGGAGATGGAAAACGAGAGCGTCAGGGCGGTTGATACAATTATTTTGGACGGCAAAGGAAAGTTCAGTGTCAAAGAAAAGTTGGATAATCCCTCTATTTTTATTCTTCAATGCCCCAATGATTATATTATGTTATGCCCTCAGGTCGGAGAGAAGATTGTTCTGAGCGGTGATGTAGATAATATGGCGGTTACTTACAATGTTTCGGGAAGCGAAGAGAGCAGTAAATTAAAACTTTTGAGCGATAAGCAGGTTATGACGCGCGTTGCCCTTCAGAATATGAGCGAACAACTGAAGATGACGGACATTGACGATATTGATTCCGTAAAACACGAAGTCAGCAGGTTGTATCATTCTTTGCGCGACAATCAAAAAGAATTTCTTATCAATTATATAAATACCAACGAGGGCAGTCTGACAACTCTTGTTGCGCTTTACAGAAATATGGAGAATACTCCGTTGATTGATTTCACAAATGATTTTGACGTATATAAGAAAGTGCTTAACGGATTGAAGAAAAACTATCCCGATAACAAACATACGAAAAACCTTGAGGCACTTATTCGGAATTTAGATAAATTACAGCAACAGCAAATCACAAATGACGCAGAGAAATAACATATATTTTCTATCGGATTTTCATTTCGGACTTGCCGATACTCAAACCGAAAGTCTTAAAGAGCAAAAGGTTGTACGTTTTCTGCAAAGTGTGGAAGATAAAGCACAGCGCATTGTACTGCTCGGCGACATCTTTGATTTTTGGTTTGAATACAAGACAACCGTTCCGAAAGGTTTTGTACTCTTTCAGGCGCAAATCAAACGTATGAGTGAAAAAGGAATTGCCGTTGATTACTTTGTGGGCAACCATGACTTATGGCAAAGGGATTATTTTGCAAAAGAACTCGGCGTAACTATATACCGCAAAAAGCATCAGACTTTTGATTTTGACGGAAAGACATTTGTTCTCGGACATGGCGACGGTTTGGACAGCAAGGACATTGGTTATAAGATTATGGACGCCGTTTTTTCTTCGCACTTCTCTTGGTGGCTTTTCAGTTTGTTTCCTGCCTGTGTCGGTATCGGTGCTGCGCGTCTTTGGAGCAGAAATAACCGCCGCAAACACAGAAAATACGATATGAATGACTTAAAAGAAAACGAACCGATGTACAAATTCTGCGTTGAATATCTGAAGACAAACCGTGCAGACTACTTCGTATTTGGACACCGCCATATAGAAAACGAATTTCTTTTAACAAACGGAGCAAAATATATCAACACAGGTTCTTGGATAGACGCCTCGCCTTATGCCGTGTGGGACGGAACCGAATTATTATTGAAAATATTTGAATAAATCATTGTCTAAGAAAGATTTTGTTAGTTACAGTGAAACTGGGTAACCTTTTGCAAAATTCAGCAGACTTTTTACTGAAATTCAGCAGATATTTTGAAAAAAGTCTGCGGAATTTATACAAATTCTCTGCTGTTTTATCGGATTGATTTGTCTATTGAATGAAAATTTTGCCGAAAACATAGATTTAAAACGGCGAAATATTTTCATAAAAGCGTTTTTTTTTATAATTTTGCAAATTCTTACGAAAATTAGGTGAAATATTAATAATTTAAAATAATAAAAACAATGAAAACTACACCATTTACAGAAAAACACATAGCACTTGGTGCTAAAATGGCGGAATTTGCAGGCTACAATATGCCTATTTCCTACACTGGATTAGTAGAAGAACATCACAATGTAAGAAAAAACGTCGGCGTTTTTGACGTTTCACACATGGGAGAGTTCAGAGCAAAAGGACCAAAGGCTCATGACTTCGTTCAATATTGCACTTCCAATGACATAAACACCTTATTTGATGGTAAAGTCCTTTATACAGTTTTACCGAACGGCAAAGGCGGAATCGTAGATGATATGTTGGTTTATCGTATCAGCGAAGAAGAATATTTTATGGTTCCTAACGCAGCCAATATTGACAAGGACTGGGCTTGGATGAGCAAGATAGCAGAAGAAATGGGCTTGAAATTGGGCGTAGATTTCACAAACGAGAGCGAACATTACGGACAATTGGCAGTACAAGGTCCTAACGCAATGAAGGTTATGCAAAAACTTACAGATACTCCTGTATTGGATATGGAATATTATACATTCAAGTTCTTAACTTTCGCAGGCGTTGAAAACGTATTGCTATCTACAACTGGTTATACGGGAGCAGGCGGTTGTGAATTGTATTTTGACAAAAAAGATGCCGACAAAATTTGGGACGCAGTGTTTGAAGCAGGAAAAGAATTCGCTATTATGCCTGCCGGATTGGGATGCCGCGACACTCTTCGCTTGGAAATGGGATTCTGTTTGTACGGACACGAGATTGATGACGAAACTTCACCTATCGAAGCTGGATTGAACTGGCTTACTAAGTTCGTTGATGGCAATGATTTCATAGACCGCAAATTCTTGGAGGAACAAAAGGCTAACGGTGTTAAGAAAAAACTTGTCGGATTCGAAATGATTGGAAAAGGAATCCCAAGAAACGGTTACAAAGTTTGTGATGCAGATGGTAACGTTATAGGAGAAGTACGCTCAGGTTCCCCTTCTCCTTCCACAGGTAAGAACATAGGAACTGCACACGTAAAGACTGAGTTCTCAAAGAAAGATACTTCAATCTTTATTGAGATAAGAAATAAACTTGTTGAGGCAAAAGTAGTACGTATGCCGTTCTACAAAGCTGAATAACTTACTATGTTATACGTACGATGTACTATGTAGTCCCTTCGCGGACAGAAATTACTGCCGTCAGGCTACATAGTACATCAAACATAGTACGTAGTACATTATTTTGCGATGCCAAATATCAAACGTCATAAATCAAATATACAAAAAGTCTCAAGACTGAAACAATTGGGCGTTTTATTGTGTATGATTCCCACATTGACTCAGTCCCAAGAGGAAATAATTGTCTTTCATAACACAGAGAATTTGTTTTATCCGCAAGACGATTCGCTGACTATGGATGACGATTACACCATTAACGGAAAAAAACACTGGACGTTCGGAAAATACAACGCAAAACTAAATGCCCTTGCAAAGACTTATATTTCCATTGACGCAAAACAAATGCCTGCGTTGATAGGTCTTTGTGAAATTGAAAGCAATCACGTTCTTAATGCCTTGACTAAAGATACTCCGCTACGCAAAACAGGATATAAATATATACATTACCCTTCCAAAGATATAAGAGGTATAGACGTGGCGCTGTTATACGACCCTAAGAAATTCAAAGTCCTTGAAAGTTTTCCTATGACACCAGTCAGCGACAGGGAAGAAGACCGCACAAGAGACGTTCTGTATGTCAGGGGAATATTAGGCAAAATTACTATTAATTTATATGTTGTCCATGCACCGTCAAGGCGTGAGAATAACATAAAAAAGGAATTGCGCCAAAAGATTTTTGAAAACATTTACACCGATATTCAAACCAAGATACAGCAAGGCGAAGAAAATTTCTTGGTTATGGGAGATATGAACGACAATCCGTGGGACGAAACGGTATTGAGCGGTTTCAATTTGGAATATCACAACGAGGACAACCCGCAATTGCTTTTTAATCTTATGAATGACAACAAGGACAAAACTGGTTCTTATGTTTTCAGCGGCTATTTATTTTCTTTTGACCAGTTTTTAGTAAATACCAATTTGAAACAACGTCTTATCTTCTCGGGTGCGTGCAACGAAACATTTATATATAAACCCGAGTTCCTTATTTCAAAAGACAAACGCAAGAAATACGACCGCCCGTTTTCTACATATAAAGGCGTTAAATACGAGGGCGGAGTAAGCGACCACTTTCCTATCATTATGCGGTTGAATACCCAATAAACTATATTCTTTTTCCGCCGCAAAATACAATAATTAAAAGAAATTAAAAGGAGTTTATGATTTAGAATTTCTTTACTAAGATTCAAAATCTAAAAATCATAACTCAAAAAATTCATATCGCAAAAAACAAAAATAAAGTGCGTGATTATCTTACTAACCACGCACTTTATTTTATTAATTACGCACTTTAACTGCGTTACTTCTGAACGTTGATTTTTCTTGATACGGAACTGTCATTTGTTGTTATAGTTATGATATATGTTCCCGTAGTTAGAGAAGATATATCAATGCTATTGGATTTCAATTTCTCCTCTTTAACAACTCTGCCGTAAGTGTCAAAAATCATTACGTCGGAATCGTACTCTGCGCCATCAACAAACAACATATCTTTTGCAGGATTAGGATAGATTTTCAACAAATCTTTACTTGTATCCTCCAATCCGCTATCTACACATTCCACTTCCATTGTTTCATTACCCCATTTTACATCATAAACTACGGTAGAATCGCAACCAAGCCAAGTGCTGTAAGTTATAGAATATGTACCGGGTGCTGCAATGTTCATATAGTCAAAATCAAAGTTGTCGCCGCTCTTCAAATTCCAACAATGATTTTCAAGAACAGTAGGATTAATATGCAGAGTTACATTTATAAGGGAATCACCTCCCGTTATGTTTTCAAATATATATTGATAAGAACCTGCTTGTGTCAAAGGCTCATCAAAACCAGGTATATAATAATCTACATTCTCGCAAATGGTAGTATCAATATTTACTGTATCGAAACGTCTCATATCTTTAGAGATGTAAAGTCCCGAATTATAACTGTCATCACCTATATTGCACACAGCAACATCTATTTTATAATAAGCATCTGCAACAACTACTGTTGTAGCGGTCGGAAGTTTTATTGTCCATTCGTTAAAACCGCAACTTTGTTTGCAACTACCTGTCGGAAGTATATGCAATTCAGGATAAGATGCGGTTGCGATATTATCATTATAGCCATGATTAACAGTATTAATCATTACGGCAGTTTGAGTACCCGGTACCAATGCTAAGTTCTGCATATTATAGGCAGGAGAACCTTCTACATAATTGCCGTACGCATCATAAGGACCAGAGAAGAAGAAAGCAAAGAAATCATTGAAAGTTTGATTGACAAATCCAGGGTATTCTTTAGATGCAAAACAATAAGAGAATTGGAAATTGTCAATAACAGGTTTTATCCAAAAAGAAAGATGAGCGACAGAATGGACAGAACTAATCGTTTTTTCGTTTTCTATACAATATTTAGTGTATGCCCAATAGAAAACACTGTCCGGCATATTAGAAATGGTGTAATACGGAGATGAAGAGTTTTGAGAACCACCGGATTTTGCCACTTGAACATCACAGGTTGTAATCACAAGACCGGTATCCATAGGTATATCACAATTATTTTTAATCTTGTTGGTAAAAATACCTATTTGATTACTTTTATTGTTAGTATCTCCATTGAATCTTGCGAAATGCAAAGTATCCATTATGGTATCGTAAGAAATAATGTTGTCATTTTTATCCTTAATAGGAACAACAAAAGTATTAGGCATTTTACTTACTGAAATAACTGAGCCTGCTGCATCTTTGACTGTGTCATACGCTTGCTTCGGTTCAATAAGTATGACATTAGGTCCTATCAAATATTGTTCTACAAGGGCAGCCACATTTTTTGATTTAACACTTGTAACGCTTACTTGTGCAAAAACGCTGACAGAAAGGAACATCAGCACTGCTAAAAATGATACTAACTTTTTCATATTAGATAATGTTTTGTTTGTCTGCGGCAAAGTTAGACAATTTTCTTTAATCTACCAAATAATTTTAAAGAAAAATGCAATAAAAAATCAAAAAAAATTATCAAAATGCAATCTTAAAAGGATTTGATAAAGATTTTTATTATCTTTTTAATGCTTTGTAAATCATATATATAGAAATATTAAAATAAAGTGCCGAATTACGAAATTCTTTTCTGAAAACATTTTACTCTTTTCAAAAAACAATTTACTAATTCGGCACCTTATTTTAGTAAGACTATATTGCCTGTGCGGCTCGCACCACCTTATTTTGATAAGATTATATTACCCGTGTTTCTCGCACGATAACTTTTTGTTGTTAGGAGAAATAAGTTTATTATTTCAACAATTCTTCAATTTCTTTTTCCAAATCTTTTGGCTCAACCGTAGGTTCGAAACGTTTAATTGTCTTGCCGTCTTTGGAAACTAAGAATTTACCGAAATTCCATTTGATAGCGTTGCCTTGTTCAAAGCCACTGTTAGTCTTTTTGTGGATTTCGTCAAGTTGTTTTCCGAATTCTTCGGCACCTTTAGGATAACCGACAAACGGAGCCTGCTTTTTAAGGAAAGTATATAGCGGCGCTTCGTTTTCTCCATTGACATCTATTTTGTCAAACAACGGAAAAGTAACATCATACGTTCCGCTGCAGAATTTTTTTATATCTTGGTTGTTACCTGGTTCCTGTCCCAAAAATTGATTGCACGGAAAAGCAAGAATTTCCAAGCCTTTGTCTTTGTATTTCTTGTAAAGATTTTCCAATCCTTCGTATTGAGGAGTAAGACCGCACTTGCTGGCAACATTAACTATCAAAAGAACTTTGCCTCTGTACTCTTTAAGCGAAACTTCTTTGCCGTCAATATCTTTGACTTTGAAGCAATAGATACAATGTGCGTCCTTGCAACAATCTTTCTTGTCTTTATTGCAATTTTTTGCCTCTTCGGCTCTGACACCTTTCCTGTCGCAACAAGATTTTGCCTGTTGAGCCATAGTATTTAAAGAAATACCTAAGAATAAGGCTGCAACAACTGAGAATAATACCGTCTTTTTCATTTTAATTTTGTTATTTGTTTATTAAATTATCAATTCCGTTTAGAAATTATAGCCCAAAGTAAGATAATTAGGCGAACCGTATTTGTGATATTCGTTGCGGGCGTAGTTAAGAGTGAATTTCCGCCATTTTATTCCCAATCCGTAGGACAGACCTGTCCAAGAAAAAGCATCATCAACCTTCATCTCCTGGTGTCTTCGCCAAGAATAGCCGACAGATAAGTACCAATTTTCTGAAGGTGCTATGTCCAAAGCAAATTGTAGGTGTCTGAAACCTTTATCCAAGAATGCAGAAATTTTATTCTCCTTATCAACTGTTCCGTCCATAGAAACTTCGTCGCGGGGATTCAAAGCATCGTTTTCTCTTATGTTCCACTTGGTAAGATTGTCCGCAACGATGTACAGAGTTAGCGGAGCATGGGCGAATTTCTTAGCAAAACCCAGTTGCAAATCCGTCGGAAGAGTGTCTCTTACGCTGTTAAAAGAACTAACCTGCTTACCGATATTTTTTAATATGGCGGAAACCTGCCAACTTTTAGTCGGGTCGGCATAAGTTGCGGCAATATCAAAAGCAAGTGAGAAAGAAGAATATGTTTCGTACTTAGAAAACAAAGGTTTGAACGTCGCACCGAAATAAATATTCTTTTCAATCTGTTTTCCCCATCCAACAGTAAGCATAAACTCGTTAGCATAGAACGTTCCCGTAACATCATCGTTGGCTTCGGTCTGTTTGAAACTTCCGTAGTTGATATATTGAAGTCCGAATCCGAAATTACCTATTTTTTCAAACGAACGGGCATAAGCAAGTGCCGCTTGGTATGTACTTCCGAACAAATCCGTATAGGTAACTGCCGCTTTGTTATTCAAATAATCGTTCAAAACGGACGGATTGGTCAATGCAGAAGAAACTTCTTTGGTAAATTGCGGCATAAAACTCAATCCCCTTGCCGTCATTTGCGCAGAATTGAAAAGATTAAGCACAGCAAAAGATTCATTTCCGGCTGTACTTTGTGCATTAGTATATATCCAACTGCCCAGTATTGATAAAAATATTATTGTTATTCTCTTTAATGTCATCAAAATATTATCTGTTATAAAATTTTCTTATAAAATCTTTTTACAATAATACTATAAACTCAAAAATTCAAAATTTATTATATAAAATATTGAGAAATATTTGCCGACTTGCCAAAAAAAGATATTTTTTCATCGTTTTTAATCGTCATCTTTCCTGAACATTGATATTTTTGCAAGTGCTAAATAAATGAATAAACATAACGGCAAACTCAATGTAAGAAATTCCAAGAGCCATTGGCAAAACAATTTCCAGCATTCAATAATAAAACTTAAAAAAAGCAATATACCCACTCCAAACAAACATAATAGACAAATAAATCCCAAAGTAAATTATACAAATTGACATTTTTCTGTTGCTATAAGTGATAATGTTTTTGCCACTTGCGAAAAGAGTAACAAAAATACCCCCTCTTTTTCACACTCTTTCCGCAAGTGGCAGAAAGAATACACCTTGTAGCACAAATTATATAAAAATTAGCAAATATAAGCAGCCTATTTGCAACAGATACATGTAGATTAAAATCAAATAAATTATTAATATTAGGAGTGCATATAAAATAATTTTGTACCTTTGCAGAGCGAAAAATTAATTGAATTATTAAACAATCAACAATTAAACAAATAAATGAAAAATATCAGAATTATACTTGCAATAGTAGTAATTATTTGTTTCTGTGCTTGTGGAAAGAAAGAGAATAAACAAATTCGTAAAGAACAGAATATATCTAATAAAGACTCTACAAAATATAATATTGATACTACGGCTTATAATATAAGTTCTGAGTTTGACAGTATAATGGCTGAGTTTGACAGTAGAATAGATTTACGTAATAAAAGTTGGGATTATTTATTCGATGAATTTATTGAGACAGATAGAGCAACAACATTAATAAAAGACGTTAAAGAGGCTGAAGCAAAGATACCAGATTTTAAGAATATGTATGATGCAGAATCTTGGTTACTAAAAAATTTCAAAACAGATAAATCTTGGCAATGTGAAGGAGCAATTATCAATTTTGAGTTATTTTTTGCAATACTTAATAAATATCCTAAACAGACTATGGAGTATCCTTTTGATAGACTATTGAAAAAGTATTATTACGAATATAGTGACAATAATATAAAGATAACAACAACTGATGATAGAAGGTTGAAATGTTATGCAATCCATGTTCCATGGACACGGATAACTGATGTAGAGGTCATTCTTTATACTCAATATATAAATGATTCTGACAGTATTTGTCATCGTTTAGGGTATTCAGAATATAATATAAATAATGTAAGAATATTTAAAAACAACGATAAAACAATATATGTTGCAGAGCGATTAAATCCGTATTATCAAACTCTATCATGCGGATATCTGTTTAAATCATCTATAATTGCAGTTTCTATATCTGATTCATTACAATATGAATATGTATTTCCGAATAAGGAGAACAAAAGAACATATTATCTGACAAATGACTATTGTGCACATTTCAGAGAAATTACTTGCTGTTATTATGATGAAGAGGATTCAAGTTATTATATTCCAATTGAGTGGTCTGTATGTCCAGAGTATGGCAAAGATTCTACTCATCAATTGAAATATGATTATTATAAATGGAACGGTAAAACATTTGACAGGTCAGTACGAGTATCTAAGAAATATAAAAATAAGTCCGCTACAATTATGTAACGGACTTATTTATTTGTACTTTATTATATTGTTTTGATTAAAGTACGTTTACACCTTCGATCAACTCTTTTCCTTTTGCAACTGCATTAAGGTTGGTTGGGATAAGTTTGTGATGGCGTTCAGGTAATGAATGTTTCAAACCTTCTTCAATGTATTGTTCAGTTACAACAGGTTTGATTTTTAGGAATCCGCCCAATACCATCATGTTGAAAACTTTTGCCATTCCCATCTCTGCACTCTTTTCCGTTGCAGGAATCTTATAAACGTTGATATCTTTTCTTGTTGGTGCTTTTGTAATTCCGTTAGGGTCGTAAATAAGAAGACCTCCTGGCTTTACAGCACTTTCAAATTTATCCAAAGACTGCTGGTTAAGGATTATTGCCGTATCAAATTGGCTGATAATAGGGGAGGATATTCTTTCGTCAGAAATGATTACTGAAACGTTTGCAGTACCTCCACGCATTTCAGGACCGTAAGAAGGCATCCAGCTGACTTCTTTTCCTTGCATTGCACCGGAATAAGCAAGTATTTTACCCATAGATAAAACTCCTTGTCCTCCGAAACCTGCTATTATTATTTCTTCTGTCATTGCCGTAATTAATTTATGGGTTATTTAACTGCTACTAAATCTCTGATAACTTTACTGTCTGCAGGATTGTACTCTCTTACTATCTGACCATCTACTTTAATGTCGCCGGGAACATATTTAGGGAACATATTCTGACGCATCCACTCGTTAGAAGCAACAGGAGTCATCTTCCAACCGCTGTTACAAGTAGAAACGAATTCAACAAACTGAGTACCTTTCTTTGCTGCCTGATTTTCGAATGCTTTTCTTACTGCTGCTTTTGCTTTTCTAACATCTGCAGGAGAAGATGCACTTTGACGGGTTACAAAATCGGTTCCCGGTAATTGAGCAACTAATTCTGTGATTTGCAAAGGCCATCCGTTTAAATCAACTCTACGTCCGTAAGGAGTAGTTGCAGATTTCATACCAACAAGAGTGGTAGGAGCCATCTGACCTCCCGTCATACCGTAGATAGCATTATTTACAAAGAATATAATGATGTTTTCGCCACGGTTACATGCGTGAATAGTTTCAGCAGTACCTATTGCAGCCAAATCACCGTCTCCTTGGTAAGTGAAAGTGTGGTGATCTGGATGAAGTCTTTGTATTGCAGAAGCCAAAGCTGGAGCTCTACCGTGAGCAGCTTCAACAAAATCTACGTTAAAATAATTATAAGCCAATACAGAACATCCAACAGGTGCAATACCTATCGCTTTGTCTTGTATGCCCATTTCATCTATTACCTCTGCTATTATTCTGTGAATTGTACCGTGAGGACATCCCGGACAGTAGTGCATAACGGCATCGGTAAGAACACTTGTCTTTTTATAAACAAGATTTTCCGGTTTTACTATCTCTTCGTTAAACATAATCTCTTAGCCTTTAATTAATTTGTTTTCCAATGCTTCAACAACCTCTTGCGGTGTAGGAATAATACCGCCGTAACGTCCGAAATATTCTACAGGACATTTGAATTCGGATGCAAGTTTTACGTCTTGTACCATCTGACCTGCTGACATTTCTACTGAAAGCATACCTTTAACTCTTTGTGCCAACGCCTTGATTGGTGCAGTTGGGAACGGGAACAAAGTAATAGGTCTTAACAAACCTGCTTTTATTCCTTTTTCTCTTGCAAGTTGTACGGCTTTGTGAGCAATACGTGCGCAAGAACCGTAAGCAACGAATACATATTCTGCATCATCGCACATTATTTCTTCATATAATGTGTCGTTCTTTTCCATTTCGCGGTATTTAGCCTGGAAACGGTGGTTGTTTTGCTCTTGACGTGCAGAATCCAACTCCAATGACGTGATTATATTGTGATCTCTTGATGCAGGCTTGCCGAATGCTGCCCATGGAGCGTTCTTTGCAATTTCTTCGTCAGTCCAACGAGGAACGTAATCACCTACATAAACTTTCTCCATTACCTGTCCGATAGCACCGTCAGACAAAATCATAACAGGATTACGGTATTTGAAAGCAATATCCCATGCTTTGAATACGAAATCATACATTTCCTGAACGCTTGCAGGTGCAAGAGTGTAAAGTTGATAGTCTCCGTGTCCGCCGCCCTTTACAGTCTGGAAATAATCTGCCTGAGAAGGTTGGATAGTACCTAAACCGGGACCGCCACGCATAACATTAACTACCAAACAAGGAAGTTCAGCTCCTGCCAAATAAGTAACACCTTCCTGCATTAAAGACATTCCGGGTGAAGATGAAGAAGTCATAACTTTTTTACCCGTTGCAGCACCGCCATATACCATATTGATAGATGCAACTTCACTTTCGGCCTGCAAAACTACCATTCCTGTCTTCTCCCATGGCATTTCAGCCATAAGATGCTCCATTACTTCTGATTGCGGGGTAATAGGATAACCGAAATACCCGTCACAACCGGAACGAATCGCTGCTTCTGCAATCGCTTCGTTACCTTTCATTAATTTTAACTCTTTTGCCATTTCTTGAATTAGTTTTTTAGTTAGACCTTAGCTTTGTAAACCGTTATCACTCCGTCAGGGCAAACCATTCCGCAGGAAGCACAGCCGATGCAATCGCCGTTAATCATTTCCGCATAGTTATAACCCTTTCCGTTTACATTTTTTGATAAAGCGATAACCTGCTTAGGACACACGCTTACGCAAACTCCGCATCCTTTACATTTCTCTTTATCAACTACAATTGCTCCTTTTATTGCCATTGTTTTATTGTTTTAAATTTGGTTAATACTTTACGTTAAATTTAAAACACAAAATTACGGCAAATTTTCCATTCCGCAAAATTTTACAATGATTATTTGCAGTAATTCCACGTTTTTTGTAATTATTCAACCGATTTTTCAGAGATTTTCCTCCGAAGAGTCAGATAGTATCGACATTAATCTTCTTTTTTATAGCCTTCGTAATAATAAGACTGCTCAATGCCTTTGAATATTACCTCTCTGTTGTCGCAATCCGAGGTAAGATTTTCTTGTAACAGTGTTCTAATCTCCAAATTATTCACAGGGAAGCGTTCCATTGCCATCAAATACAAATCTTTATCCACGTTCTGCCAATTAACCACCTTTTGAATATGTTTTTTCAGCATCATATCCAACCAAATACGCATACTTCTTCCGTTACCTTCCATAAAAGAATGGGCAATATTCATTTCAACGTATTTTTCTATGATTCGCTCAAATATTTCTTCGGGCATTTTTTCTATGGCTTCCAAAACAGGAATAATATATAATGAATTAGCAAAACGGAAACCGCCTTTTGAGACATTGACTTTACGTATTTACCCTGCAAAATCATATAAACCGCCGAATAAATAGCGGTGTATATCCTGCAATCCTTTTACCGTTCCGACTTCAATCGTATTTATATCACCAGAAACGAATAATCTTGTAGCGTTTTCTAAACTTTTCCCGTCAATATCCCTCATAACTTTAGTATAATTTGATTTTGCAAATATACAAATTCTTTTAACTTCCGTAATAATACTTATTACTTTTTTATTGTGAATATTCATTGAAATTAGGTTTCTGTTTGTGGTAGGGGATTGGAAAAACGGTAGAGGAATGATGGATATTATTATAAAGAATAGGCAAATTTTCAGAATAAATCCGCAATGGATTTTCACAAAATATCGTTATGTAGGTGCAATATCAAGAAAGATTTTTAAAAAACCTATGTATTTTGTTATAAAAACCTATGTTTTTTAATTTAAAAACCATGGTTTTTTGCTCAAAAAACATAGGTTTTTCAAAAATGAATTGCGGAAAGAATTTTGTAAGATTGTGTTTTGTTTTCGTGAGAATATATACCATTTTTCTGTTTGGTCAGAATAAACCATTTTTTCAGGAAATTAAGCAGTTAGTTATAAATTTTTGTTTGATATTTTTGCAAAACAAAATATTTATACCATGAAAAGACGGCATTTTTTAAGTATTTGTTTCGGTGTTTTGTTGTTTGCTTCCTGTACGGAGGAGTTTGATTATTCTGTTTATTC
This sequence comes from Bacteroidales bacterium, assembly GCA_017480245.1. Lineage (GTDB taxonomy): Bacteria > Bacteroidota > Bacteroidia > Bacteroidales > P3 > Scybalousia_A. The sequence goes on from JAFVBA010000014.1 coordinate 16,756, forward strand.
GGAACACGTTGATGACAAACGCAAAAATACTACCGAAAATAATATTCAACGTTTGGAAAAGCAAAATTCAAAGGATTTTTCCGACTTTTCTGTGTTTTTAATTTCCGACACGCATCTTTATTATCGGGAATTACGGGATGCAAGGCGCAAGATAAATTCTTTAAAACAAGAGGCGGATTTTGTAATTCACTGCGGAGATATTTCAAATATGGGTTTAAGCAAAGAATATGAATTTACGTGGGATTTGCTTGATGAGATAGAGTTGCCGTATCTGACTGTGATAGGCAATCACGACATGGTGGCAAACGGAAGAGTCATTTATCAAAAGATGTTTGGCAAGTTGAATTACTCGTACGTATATAAAAATTGTAAATTTGTGTTTTTTGACGACAATATTTGGGAAAACACGGTAAGAGACCCAGATTTTGAGTGGTTGAAAAGGGAGATAACGGATTCTTTATCGCAATATGCCCATACAATTCTTATTGCCCATATTCCGCCTTGGGACGATCAGTTGTACAATTCACAAAAACATGCATTCTATAATATAGTTGGTAACAGCAATGTACAATTGTGTATCTATGGACACCATCACGTTCCGTTTTCAAAGCAAGACACTTTACCGAGCGGAAGAACGGTTACGCAATTAGTTACAGGCAGTGTAAGGTATCACACAATACGCAGATTGGATGTAAGAAAAGATACTTTAATTATTAATGATATAAAATTTTAAACTATGAAAACAAAGATAATAAGTATATTATCCGTTTTGACGTGTATAAACATTAATGTATTCCCGCAAGATACAACGATAAATAAGAGTGTTACCGTAAGGGAAAAGCCTCATTGGTTAGTACCTTCTTATTTTAATGTTCAGTATGCGGGTAATATCGGTTTTATGTCTGAAACTGCGGGGTGGTATTTATATGAAGATAAGGTGTATTTGGATTTAGGTTACGGTTATGCGCCTTCTTCCAAAGCAGGACGTGATATTCATAACGGAATAATGCGAATCGGTTACAAACCTTGGGCTGTTGATTTCAATGTTTTGAAACAAAATTTTACTTGGAAGCCGTTTTTTGTCAATCTTACGCTTACTAAACAAATCAAATCGTCATATACTTGGCAGGAATTGCCTAATTTTTATCCTAAAGACTATTATCCGCAAAATGCTTTCCGTTTGCATTTGGATTTAGGTACATCTTTAAAGCACGATTTCGGGAAAACTAAACTTGAGTTGTATTGGCTGGTTACTATCAACGATATGTATGTTACTTATTTCAATTATTACTATTACCATCATTGGATTCGTTGGCATAAAATCTTCTCTCAGGCTGTCGGAATGAATATTATATTGTTTTAATTCACAACTGCTTAATCGCAATTCTGAATTGCTTACCGTGAATATCGTAAATAAAATTCTTAGGAACCAAAAGGGCAAAAAAAATTGCGCCCCCTCTAGGACTTGAACCTAGGACCCCATGATTAACAGTCATGTGCTCTAACCAACTGAGCTAAGGAGGCGTGTCATTTAAAACGTTTGCAAAAGTACATCAAATTTTAATACCTGCAAAATTATTTTTAATTTTTTTTTACTTTAATTTGCATTTTTATTTTTACATCATTGAATAACAAAACAATATAAAACGAAATTTTTTTCACTATTTAATGCTGTAAATCCTCAATTCCGCCCGATTTTTCGCCGAAAAACTGTAAAATTTCGCCGAAAAATCAAATTTTGTTAAGATTTCACTGCAAAAATTCATAAAAATACGGCGATTACTTCACGTTTATCATTTTGTGCATCTGCAAAGACAACCGCCAATTTGGATTTTGCTGTATGTATTCTACAATTGACGGCAATATTTTGTGCATTTGCGAATATTCGGGTTGAAGATAAAATGATATATTGCTTTTTTGCGTTGCGGATAAGTCCGTTTTGCGTTGTTTCATCCGCTCTGCAAACAAGAAATCCTCTTCTTTTGCAATTACTACCTTGATTTCGTCGGCTTTTATCAAGGAAGATTCCAACGGAAAGGCGTTTTGTTTCGGCGAAAGGGTAATCCAATCCCAATAACCTGTGATTTCATTCACGCCGCTTGTCTCAATAAAAGTTTTTATTCCCAAGTCGTGAATTTCTTTTGTCAATTCAGTTAAATCATACATCGTAGGCTCGCCGCCTGTTATGATAACATTTTGAGCATTAGTCTTTTTAATTTCTTTAATTATGGATTCAATGGACATTTGCTTTGAATTACTTGTTTGCCATGCCTTTTTCTCATCGCAAAAACTGCAACCGACATTGCAACCTGCCAAACGGATAAAGTAAGCAGCCATTCCAACATTTTTTCCTTCGCCCTGAAGGGAATAAAACATCTCAAAAACGGGTAGATTTGACATAATAATATTGTATTTCTTGTTAAGAGTGCAAAATTATAACAAAATTGAACAACAACTTATGCAAAAAAGAATTTTATTTGCGTATTGGTTGAAATAAATAGCGGATACATAAGAAAGAATTTAGAATTCAACTTTCTATTTTGCAAATATGTTGTAATTTTGCAACGATTAAAAACAATAACTCTATACATTATTATATATATGTCTGAAAATATTTCGGTAAAAGAGAATAAGAAAACAATAGGTGCGCTGTTTGACAGAATAGCCTCGCATTACGATTTACTCAATCACCTTCTTACGCTGAACATTGATAAACTTTGGCGCAGGAAAACCGTAAAAGAAATAACCAAGTCCGATATTCAAAATCAAGAATCCAATATTCATTTGCTTGACGTGGCAACGGGGACTTGTGATTTGACAATAGAAATCCTTAAACAACACAATAATTTCATTATTACGGGAATTGATTTAAGCGAAAAGATGCTTGAAATCGGTAAAGCGAAGACTGACAAACTCGGATTGCAAAATAAAATTATCCTTATGCAACAAAACGTGGAGCAATTGACTTTTGAGGACAATAGATTTGCGTTTGTAACCTGCGGATTCGGAGTTAGGAATTTTAATAACTTAGATAACGGACTTAAAGAGATGTACCGCGTTTTGCAACCGAAAGGAAAAATTATTATCTTGGAATTTGCGTACCCTAAAAACTTATTTGTCCGATTTTTATACAATATTTATTTTACTTATATCTTACCTCTTGTCGGTAAAATCATATCTAAAGACAATACTGCCTACAAATATCTGATGAAAAGCGTAAAAGATTTTCCTAAAGGCGAAGAATTTTTGGCGCATTTAAGAAACTGCGGTTTTGAAAACTTATCTTACAAAAATCTTACGCTCGGAATCGCCGCTATTTATACAGGAGAGAAAATTTAATTGCCAATAACAAAATCCAATGTCCGATGTCAAAAATCCTAAATCAAATAAAACTTTGGTGGAGTATTATACGGCCGAAAACACTCTTCGCTTCAATTTGTCCAGTTATTGCAGGAGTATTTTTATCTGTCGATAAACATATGCTACATACTACATACTACATACTAATTGCAACGCTGTTGCTATGTGCCGTTAGTTTGCAGGTTTTAAGTAACTTGATAAACGATTATTATGACTATAAAAAAGGAACGGATAAGAAAGGAAGAGTAGGATTCAAGAGAGCGTTGGCGGAAGGAGTGGTTTCAATAGACCAAATGCGCAAAGCAATTTACATAACTCTTGCAATTGCGCTATTGACAGGACTATTTCTTGTAATAAAGGGTGGATTACCTATATTATTAATAGGTGTTACCGCCATAATATTCGCTTGGCTTTACACGGCAACACGTTTCTCTTTGTCATATTTAGGTATTGCCGATATTTTTTGCTTTCTCTATTACGGGATATTCGCAGTTGCAGGAACTTATTATCTATATAGTATGGAGAATGTAGTATGGAGTATATCAAATATAGGAAATACTACATACTATATACTGCATACTACATCAATATGGTGTGTTGGTGCTGTGTGCGGGCTAATCTCTATGACGGTATTGATGATTAACAATTTAAGGGATATAGAGGACGACATGGTTGCAGGAAAGAAAACCTTGCCTGTGCGTTTCGGTAAAAAAACAGGGGAATATATGCTGTTGATATATAGTTTACTGATGTTAGTATTGACATTTGCCGCATTCGGACTGTCATTTACCAATTTGATATTTATTCCTGCGTTTATGTTGTATCAAGAAGTTGCCACAGCACAAGGAGAACAGTACAACAAATGCCTTTTCAAAGCAGGCAAACTAAATCTTTTCTTTGTGATATTACTTGCCTTGGAAGTGTTTTTGTAATTTATGTTAATTACTTAACTCCAAAACAACATATTCACTCTTTGTACCGATACGGAACTTGCCTCCCCAAATACCAAGTCCCGAAGAAATATAATAATCGGTGTTTCCTTTCTTGTATCTGCCGTACGCTTTCTCATAAACAATGTCCGTAATAAGATTTATAGGGAATACCTGCCCGTAGTGCGTATGTCCGCTGAACTGAAAATCTATTCCCGCCTGCTGACTTTGCTCCAAATTGTACGGTTGATGGTCAATAAGTATGCTGTATTTGGTTTTGTCCGCTCCTTGTATGATTTGCGCAATGGTTTTGCGTGATTGGTCGCTGCGGTCATTACGTCCGACAAGAAGAATGTCATTATTAAACAAAACGCAAGTGTCAATCAAAACTTTAATACCTGCATTGCGGTAAAATTCTTTTGATTTTTCCAAACCAGATATATAATCGTGATTACCCAAGCACGCATACACTGGAGCGTTAAGGCGGTGAAATTCCTCAAAACTGCGTTGCAGATTGATAGGATGGGTACTTATGTCAATGATATCGCCTGCAATCAAAACCAAATCGGCATTCTCTTTATTAATCATATCAATCCATTTGGCGAAAGTGCTTCTTTGATTATGGTATCCTAAATGCAAATCGCTAATCATTACAATCCTGTAATGTTTTTCCAATTTCTTCTGGGTTTTTACACTCAGCGCCACCCTGTCTTTATGATAATAGCGGATGTTTCCGTATAAAAAGATAGTAAATACTATTCCCGTAACAATCAATGAGCCTTTTGCAGAAGAGAAAAGCACTTCCCTTGGCATAACGTGGCAAAGTCGCAAAATATCCATCAATAAAAATATCATCAAAAGATATAACAATATAAACAACCATGATGTTGTTATTTCGTAAAGCACAGTTGCGGCAGTCATCGGCAATTTTTCCAAACCGACAATAAAACTTACGAACATAGCAATGAAAATTCCCGAACCCAAAACGACTGCCAATGTTTTTATTGCAGGAGAAAACGGCAGAATATTGTAAATCCTTACCATAATGTAGCACAATGCCGCAAGTGGAAGTAATAAGAATAAAAATCTCATAGTATTTAAAATTTTAAAATGTTATCAGAATGCAAAGATATGCAAATTCCTTGTAATAAAATATGATGATTTAAAATTTAATTAAAGTAAAATAGAATTGTTTTTAGGAATTGTAATATTATTTTTTGAAGTTAAATTTTAAAAACCTATGTTTTTTAATTTAAAAACCTTGGTTTTTTGTTAAGAAAACATAGGTTTTTTGATAAAAATACATAGGTTTTTTAAAATTAATATGTGATTTTAATACAAAAATATGCGATTGTATTAAATTTTTTTGTAATTTTGTAATATAAAAAGACTAAGACAGATAGTTTAATTAAAAAATTATTAAGTTATGGCAGTAAGATACATAAAAACAAAGCAGACTTATTTTATAAAAGGCGAGATGAAAGAAAAATGCAGGGCGAGAATATTGCGGGATTCTCCGATGAGGTTGGATGAACTTGCCACAAATATTTCCCATGCAACCACAGTATCGCGCCCCGATGTGTTGGCAGTGTTGGCAGCATTGGAAGAAGAAATTGCAAATGCAGTATTGAACGGACGTCCTGTTAAATTGGAACATTTAGGCTCCTTTACACCGTCAATAACTGCCAAAGTATGCGACAAAGCAAAGGATGTAACTCCGGAAACGATAGAAAAGTTTTCTTGCAAATACACTCCGTCAAAATATATGAAAAAGAAATTTGAGGAAGTTCATTATCAATTGAAACGTGTTGCTTCCGCAAAAGACGAAGGTAAGGATTAATAAAAAATATTTGTTCTATATATAATAAGGAATAGAGATGTTAGCAGTAGGGAGTAAGGCTCCGTATTTTGAAGGAGCGGACGAAAACGGAAACATTGTGAAATTAACGGATTTTAAAGGCAAGAAACTTGTTCTTTATTTCTATCCGAAAGATTCAACCCCTGGTTGTACGGCAGAAGCCTGCGATTTGCGGGATAATTATCAAAGATTTTTGTCTTTAGGTTACGAGGTATTGGGCGTTAGTAAGGACTCTATGGCATCACATCAAAAGTTTATTGCCAAATATGACCTTCCGTTTCATTTGATTTCAGATACCGATACGAAGATTTTGCAGGATTACGAAGCGTGGGGTGAAAAGAAAATGTACGGGAAGGTAACTGTCGGAACGATTCGTACAACTTACGTAATAGATGAACAAGGTATAATAATAGATGCAATAGGTAAAGTAAAAACAAAAGAACACACCTCGCAGATATTAAAATAAAAGATGGTATTATTCTTATTTTATAAGATGAAAATGATAAGTTGCTTTATCCTTTTCATCTTGTTTTATTTTGTATTGACTTAAGAATACATTTATTATTATATATATTGAACACAATTGAATATTTATCTAAGAAAGATAAGAATTTATAACGGCAAGAATTTTTGTTATTATTTTTTCTAATGCTATATCATCATAATATTCGTAATATTCTTTTCGTAAGTTGGCATTAGGTTAATAATAATCTAACTTTAATGCAATATAATCTAATATTTATTCAATACTCTATATTATAACTTTTTGGAACTGCAATAATTGTGTTTTCGTTAAAAGAATCCATAGAATAAAAACCTATTTTTCTCAATTTTATTTTTTTGCTTATGATATTGATTTGCTATTACTGTAAATCATCCATAGGACATAAATCATCACTACTGTAAAATTGAGTTAAAAAGGTTAATTATAGGAAAAGAGTGTTTAAAAAGGGTGAAAATGTTCAAAAAAATTGTCAAAAAAGGGGCTAAAAATCGGTAAAATGGCGATAAATTGAGGTAAAAAAGTTTCGAATTTATAAGTCGGATAATCAGTATTTTGCAAAAAAAAAT
>JAFVBA010000015.1 GCA_017480245.1 Bacteroidales bacterium
CCGTATAATGATATTTTGTTTTGCCGATAGTAAATAAATTCGTAATTTTGCACGTTGTTAAAGTCATTAAAAAAGATGAAAAAGCAAGATTTTTATTTTATCATCGGCGTTATTGCCTTTGTTTGTATATTTGTGTTTGTTACGCCTGTAAAAGAATGGTTTTTGTCTTGGAGTGCAGCAAAAGATTGGAGAAGTTTCGTGATGGCATTTTTGAAATTCGGAATCCTTTCCACTATGGGCGAATGTATCGGTCTTAGAATTTCACAAGGAGTTTATAACAAGCAAGGTTTCGGTATTCTTCCGAGGTTTTTGATTTGGGGAGTGTTGGGAACGTGTATCTCAATTGCGATGATGTTATTCTCAACAGGCGTTTTCACTTTCTTAAACGTGTGCGGACTGAAAGGATTAAACGCTGCGAACGTAACGGATTGCTTCGGCATTAATCTGTTGTACGCATTCTGTGTTTCAGTGTTTATGAATACTTTCTTCGCTCCTGTGTTTATGACCGTGCATAAGATAACCGACACGCATATTCTTAACACGGGCGGAACGCTTAAAGGTTTCTTCACCCCTATTCCTTTCGGTGAGATTATAAAGAACCTGAATTGGGACGTACAGTGGAACTTCGTTTTCAAAAAGACAATACCTTTCTTTTGGTATCCTGCACATACGGTAACATTCTTACTTCCTCTTCAGTACAGAGTGCTTTTCGCCGCATTGTTAGGAGTAGCCTTGGGAGTAATATTGTCAATAGCAAACTTAAAAAAGAGTCGGTAAGCACCGACAGGCAATTTGCACTGACGTGCGTAAAGTTTTAATATACTAATTTCTATAATAGTTACAAATGGAATACAAAGCAGTAAAAGGAACACGCGATTTTTTGCCGTTACAAATGCAAAAACGCAACTATATATTCAGTACAATAACTTCAGTTTATAAATCACACGGATTTCTTCAGATAGAAACGCCTGCAATGGAGAACCTATCTACTTTAATGGGCAAGTACGGAGATGAAGGTGACAAATTATTGTTCAAAATTCTTGATTCTGGTATTTTTTTACGTCAGGAGAAATTCTCTTCTTTTGAAGACGAGATAACGAATAATCATATCAACAAAGCAGCATCGATGATTTGTGAGAAAGGATTGCGGTATGATTTGACTGTTCCCTTTGCCCGCTTTGTCGTTAATCATCAAAATGACATTGTATTCCCGTTTAAGCGTTACCAAATCCAACCTGTATGGCGTGCAGACAAACCTCAGAAAGGCAGATACAGAGAATTTTACCAGTGTGATGCGGATATAATCGGCTCTGATTCCCTAATGAATGAAGTAGAGTTGATAGAGATTATCTCTGAAGTCTTTTCCAAACTGAAACTCAACGTTACAATTAAGTTAAATAACAGAAAAATCCTTGCAGCAATCGCTTCAGTTATAGGACATGAGGACAAAATTACGGAAATAACCGTTGCAATAGACAAACTGGACAAAATAGGTTTGGAAGGTGTGGAAAAAGAACTTTCGGATGACGGTTTCACACAGCAAGATGTGGAAAAGCTGCGTCCTATATTGCTTATTAACGGAACAAATGAAGAAAAGATAAAAACGCTTTCGGATTTTATTTCTTCAAATGAACAAGGTAAGAAAGGTATTGAGGAATTGGAGTTCGTATTGAATAAATGTAAGGCGGTAAATATTGAAAACATTGAGTTTGATATTACACTTGCACGCGGTTTAAACTATTATACGGGTGCAATTGTGGAAGTTAAGGCTGACGATGTCGCAATGGGAAGTATCACAGGCGGAGGCCGTTACGATAATTTGACAGGAATTTTCGGTCTGAAGGATGTTTCCGGCGTAGGTATCTCATTCGGTGCCGACAGAATATATGATTGTTTGGAAGAATTGGGCTTATTCCCTGACGAAGTGAAGACTGCAACCGATGTTTTGTTCATTAATTTTGGTGAAAAGGAAAGTGAAAAATGTCTTTTACTTGCTAAACAACTCCGCTCGGCAAATATTTCCTGCGAAGTGTATCCTGACAGTACCAAGATGCAAAAACAAATGAAATATGCCAACAACCGCAATATTCCGTTCGTATGTCTGTTGGGTGAAAACGAAATTGCCAATGGTACAATCGTAATAAAAAATATGCTTACTGGCAATCAACAAACCGTCCCACAGACAGAAATATTGCAATACTTAAAATAGTAGATTGTTTATGGTTTAGAGTTTAATGTTCAGAGAATATACGGTATTGACATTAAACTCTGAACCATAAACATTCAACCTTAAACTCTCAACTTTAACCCCCAAAAACATGTGGTTGAAGAAGCATAAAAGTTTATTAATGCCTGCGTCAATGTTGATTGGTATTGTCGGCTACAAGTTGCTTGCCGGTTTGATGTTTATTGTACCTTTCACCGTGGCTGTGATGTTCTTTTTAGCGTATTGCTCAGTTGATTTCCGTAGGCTGAAATTCACCAAGACCAATATTGCAATGCTTATCTTTCATGTGGTATTTATTTTTGCCTTTTACGGTGTTGCCAAATTATTATTCTCAGATACGGTTTCCAAAGGTGTATTGATGTGCGCAATATGTCCTGCTGCGGCATCGTCTTCGGCAATTATAATAATGTTAGGCGGAAATAAAGAAGTAGGTATTACACATATTATTTTGGATAATGTTTTGATTTCGTTTTTAGCTCCGTTGGTATTGTCGGCTGTTGAACCACAGGCGGATTTTTTTTATATTATATCAGTTATTGATATATTGAAAAAAGTCTTTCCTCTATTAATTCTTCCGATAATAGTAACCGCTTTCTTAAAACGTCTGAAACCGAAATGGACTGTTAAGATTGCCGAATACAATTGGCTGTCGCTGTTGTTTTGGTCGGTATCTTTGGCAATTATTTTCTCACGTACGACCGATATGATAGTAAATGCAACCGCCGAAGATATGAATGATATTCTTATTATGTCATCTATTTCTTTGGTTGTGTGTATTATGCAATTCGGATTGGGAAAACACATCGGCAAAAAACTACATCAATCTGTTGCTGTTACACAAGGTTTAGCTCAAAAGAATACTTCGTTGGGTGTATGGATGGCTCACACTTATCTTTCCAATCCTTTAAGCGTTATTTTCTCTGCTGCTTATTCTCTTTGGCAAAATCTTATCAATTCTTGGCAGGTTTACCGCCACGACAAGAAAAATCAATAATCTATTTGCCTAAAAAAATATAAATATTCCGCTCTTTATTATATTAAAATTTGCCATTTGAGATTTTTTTTGTAAATTTGCGTGATTTTAAACTTATTACGTGAAAGTTATGAGAAGAAATATTTTTACATATTTAGCTTTTATTATATTGAGTATGCTTGTTAATGCCCAAAACTCTAATTTAAGGTTTGAAAAAAACAAAGGTCAATGGAATGATTCCGTATTTTATAAAGCAGAATTTACTCAAGGCAAAGTTTTTTTGTTGCAAAATAAAATTAATATAATTGTTTTTGACAGTAATAACCGATATTTCCATCCTCACGGCGACAAAGAAAATACTAATTTAAAGGAAAAATATTCTATATTTTCTATTCAACCTTACAAAGCGGAATGTAAAGAAATTGTCAGCGAAACTAAACTAAACGGATATACCAATTACTTCTTGGGAAACGATAAACAAAAGTGGCAAAGCAATGTTCCGTCCTATCAAACAGTAATATACAAAAATGTTTATCCGAATGTTGATTGGGAAATATCATCTGAAAACAAATCATTGAAACATTCGTATATCATTCACCCTAACGGTCAAAGCGAAATCATAACTACGCTTTACAAAGGTATAAAAAACTTGCATGCAAGTAAAGCTAAACTAACTATTGAGACCTTTAACGGTAATATTGAAGAAAACGAATTGTTCATATACCAGAAAGACGGCAGTAAAATCATAAAAATCGACGGTGAATACTCTATTGAAAGAAACGAAGAGGGATTTTTGGTTTCTTATATAATAAATGATTACGACAAAAGCAAAGATTTGATTATTGACCCTTCACTTGTCTTTTGTACTTACTCAGGTGCGCATTCTGACAACTGGGGTATGACTTCCTGTTACGACAAAAAAGGATTTATGATTAGCGGAGGAATTGTTTATGGCGGCGATTATCCTTTTACCGAGGGAGCTTACGACAGTACTTATTCTAATAATTGGGACTGCGTTATAACTAAATATGATTCATTGGGACAAAACCTTATTTTTTCCACGTTTTTAGGCGGTGAATACTGCGAAATGCCGCATTCTATGGTAGTTAATAACAACGATGAGATAGTTATCTTCGGAACTACGGGGAGCGGAGATTTCCCTACTACATACAATGCATTCCAATCGGAATTTAAAGGAGGTAATACTATCAATTACGAAGGTTCTTTGCTGTTTGCAAGCGGTATTGATATATTTGTTTCAACTCTTAACGCAAACGGTACTCAATTGTTGGCATCTACTTTTGTAGGAGGGACAAATAACGACGGTTTTAACTTTAAAGGATATTACGGCAATGACACAAAAACCCTGTATGATGGGAACGACAGTCTGTATGCGAACTTCGGAGACTGCGCAAGAGGAGAGGTTATAACGGACAATGACAACAATGTATTGATTGCAAGTTGTACTTTTTCATACAACTTTCCTACCACGGAGAATGCTTACAAAAAGAATATATCGGGCGGACAGGATGCCGTAGTATTCAAATTAGACAAATCACTTTCACAACTTATTTATTCAACATACCTTGGAGGTTTGTCAGATGACGCTGCTTATTCAATAGATATTGATAACAACGGCAGAGCTTACGTTTGCGGAGGAACAACTTCCGATGATTTCCCGACAACTCCTAATGCTTACAACACTAACTACAACGGCGGCAGTGCAGATGCTTTTATCAGTGCATTATCTCCAGACGGTAGTTCATTGGATTATTCAACCCTTTTCGGTTCCAATCAATACGACCAAGCGTTTTTTATCCGTTTGGACAAGGAATCAAATCCTTATATTTTCGGACAGACAAAAGCGCCAGGCAGTACTTTGATACATAACGCAATTTATGCAATCCCTAACTCAGGACAGTTGGTTGCCAAATTTTCTACTCAATTGGATTCTCTATGTTTCTCAACCGTATTCGGCAGTGGGGACGGTATGATAAACATATCCCCTTCAGGTTTTGCAGTTGATGTATGCAATAGAATATATTGTGCAGGTTGGGGAAGAATTTTTAAATATTTCAAATCCACTTTAGGATATACTTCCTTAGGAACGGAAAATCTTGAGACAACAAGCGATGCTTATATGGATATTACGGACGGTACGGATTTCTATATTATATCTCTGACAATGGATGCCTCACAACTGGATTATGCAACCTTTTTCGGAGAATACAGCGAGTCATCTTCTTACGGTAATGATCACGTTGATGGCGGTACTTCCCGATTTGACCGTTACGGCAACTTTTACCTGACCATTTGTGCCTCATGCAGCGGTTCCCAAGGTATGCCTACAACCGATAATGCTTATTCTTCAAGTAACAATGCGTCCAATTGCAATATTGCTTCCGTAAAATTCGCTATTCATAACGACTTTGCTGTTGCAGATTTCTCGTCTAATTCCGTGGATTGCAAAAATAATTCCATTCAATTCAAAAATCATTCCCGCGGAACGTCTTTTAAATGGGATTTCGGGGACAGTTCTCCTATTAGCACCGAAAAAGAACCTACACACTCCTATTCCAAGGCAGGTGTTTATACAGTTACTTTGATTGCTTTTCTTTCTGACGGCTGCAGAGTGTCGGATACTCTTACTAAAAAGATACTTATTTTGGATAATTCTTCTCATTATCTGGACACAATCTCAGTATGCGGAGGCAAACCTATAAACATAGGAATAGAAAATTTGTATCTAAACTCCGATGAAGAAGTAACATTCCAATGGACTCCTGCCTCAGGATTGTCAGCCCCATATACAATAAATCCATACGCTACAATATACACTCCTACCCTATTCAGATTGATTGTAAAAGTCAATGGATGTATGGATACCCTGTATAGATTTGTTACAATAGACAAGATGGAAAGCGAAATACCCGACACATTAGAGTATTGCGATATTCCTTATATTTATAATATAGAAAACACTTTGAAACGCACGCTTTCGTGTTCGTGGAACAGAGATTTTTCGCAGCCAATTGAAATGATAAATAACGAAAGCGCAGTTGTAATAAAAGATTTCGGCGGAAAATACCTTTATATACGTTATTCTTTGGACGGATGTTCGGATATAGACAGTATATATTTGAAATTTACGGGTGTTAAATTCAAAGTCAATGTAACGGATGCAGGTTGCGAAAATGACGCTACGGGAAAAGCTGAACTGTTGTTTGAAAATTCGTTGGAAGATATAACTATCGTTTGGTCATATAATGACAACGGGAGTGAATCTATTGATAATATACCCGCAGGCAATTATTCGGTTAAAGTAACTAATAATGTTAGCGGTTGTTCTTCGGAAATAGAATTTACAGTTTTGGCTATTACCAATCTGAATATGGATGCTGAGATACAAAATGCCGATTGTAATAATCTGTGTAACGGAAAAATTACCGTGAATGTATCAGGTGGAGAAAGCCCTTATACATATCTGTGGGACAACGGAGTAACTAAAAACTATCTTACCAATATTTGCAGCGGTGAATACACTCTTACCGTTACCGATAAAACAGGTTGCGCCGGCAAAAAAACATTTAAGGTAGAAAACTCCTACAATTTGCAAATCAAACTCACTGCAACACAAAACAATTGTGCAAACGGTTGTTCGGCTGTTATAAATTCCGAGGTTGAGGGAGGAAAGGAACCTTACAAATACCTATGGAATACTGCACAAACGGTTAAAAACTTATCGGACGTATGTTGCGGATATTATTTCTTGACAGTTGAAGATGCTGCAGGATGTAAAGATACAAGCGAAGTAACAGTTACTTACATAGATAAGTTATTTGATTTTGAAGCCTCGGCAGATAAAAGAAAGGTATATGACGGAGCAAAAATTCATTTGACTTCTACATATATAGAAGATATGAATTATTATTGGACACCGTCTTCTTATCTTGCAACTCCTGACAATTATGAAACCTACGGAACAATTTACGAAACCACTATATATAATGTATCGGTTACTGACCAAAAAGGATGCAATAAGATGGATACTGTACTTATTGAAGTGGAAGTTGTGAATTGTGATAAACCGAACATTTTCATTCCTAACGCCTTCTCGCCTAACAATGACGGCAAAAATGACATCCTTTACGTAAGCGGTGATTATATAGAATCAATGGATTGGATTATTTACGACCGTTGGGGAGAAAAAGTCTTTCACAGCACGGATATTACTCAAGGTTGGGATGGTAAATACAAAAATAACGATTGTCAAGCGGGAGTTTATTACTACAAATTGGAAATTAAATGTGAAGGCGGAAAGACATTTTTGACGGGAGGAGATGTTACATTGATTAGATAGTTGTTTATAGCTTAAAGTTTAGGATTGAAAGTCGAAGGTTTGGTATTTAAATTTTAATATAAGCAATATGCAAAAAACTAAAAAGTACTACGTAGTTTTTTCGGGCAGGAAAAAAGGTATATTCACTTCATGGGACGATTGCAAAGCAAGTATTGACGGATTCAGTAATGCAAGATACAAATCATTTTCTACAAAACAAGAAGCAGTAGAAGCGTTCAATAATCCTTACTATAATTATTTTACAATCAAAAAAGAAAAAACTAAACAAGAAAAGTCCGTAAAACCAAGTATTTATACAATAGAGCGAAACAAATTCTTATTGCAAAACAATAACAACGAACTTCTTAGAAACCAATTACCCGTTATTGATTCTCTTTGCGTAGATGCAGCTTGCAGCGGCAATCCGGGGATTATGGAATATAGAGGTGTGCATATTCTGACGGGCAAACAGATTTTCTACTACAAACATCCATACGGCACGAACAATATCGGAGAGTTTCTTGCCATAGTTCATGGGCTTTCTTATCTAAAACGCCATAATCTTTCGCAACCTTTATATACCGACAGCGTAAATGCAATGAAATGGGTAAGACAAAAACAATGCAAAACCAAATTACCGATTACTGAAAAGACTAAAGATTTATTTGAATACATATACCGCGCGGAACAATGGCTAAAAACAAATACCTACTCCACACAAATTTTGAAATGGGACACAGAACACTGGAGTGAAATCCCCGCAGACTTCGGCCGAAAGAAATAATTTTTAACAGCAATATAAAGTTATCAAAATAAATTAGTGCAACCCACACTGGCAGTTTTAATTCTTTAATTACTTGTCTAACAGTATTAAAATAAAGTGCCGAATCACGAAATTATTTTCAGAAAAGAGTAAAATGTTTTCAGAAAAGAATTTACTGATTCGGCACTTTATTTTGATGACATTTTATTGCCTGTGCGGGTTGCACTAATTTATCAATGGGGAGTTTTGTTTCCTAAATTTTTAAAGCAGGCAGAATTATTAGGATATAAGATTTATAGCAATCAACCGTATAAATATTAAGGTAAATTTAATACAAAGTAATATAAAACAATAACTTACTGCAACTACTCTGTAAGTTATTGTTTTGTTTAATCTTTTTATTATAAGAATAAATGGCGAAAGTATTAGATTAAGTACAGTCTTTATTATAATCTATCATTAAAAAAACTTGTTTTGTAAAACGGTTATACAGACAAGTTGATTATGTAAAATTTTGTATATTTAAAGAAAGAATTTTATTAACTTTGCAGTTGCTATGGCTTGGGATAAAATAAATATTATACGGAATAACGGAGAACAAGTGCAAGGACAGGCTCCTGTTATCGTTTCTGCGAGCAGGAGTACGGATATTCCTGCGTTTTACTGCGATTGGTTTTTTGACAGATTGCAAAAAGGTTACTCCGCTTGGACTAATCCGTTCAACGGCGTCAAGAGTTATATTTCTTATGCGAAGACACGCTTTATTGTCTTTTGGTCAAAGAACCCTGAACCGTTATCGCAGTACATTGATATATTAAAGGAAAAGAATATCAAGTGTTACATACAATATACCTTGAATGATTACGAGAACGAACATTTGGAAAAAGGCGTCCCTGCGTTGAATAAAAGGATTGAAACGTTCAAATCTTTGGTTGAAATGTTAGGTAAGGGCAGCGTTGTGTGGAGATTTGACCCTTTAATATTGACGGATACTATTGACGAGACATTGCTGCTAAAGAAAATAGAGAATATCGGCGATAAGTTGTTGGGTTATACGGATAAACTTGTGTTCAGTTTTGCGGATATATCTTCTTACCGCAAGGTTAAAAGCAATCTGGAGCATAACAACGTACATTATAAAGAATGGACGCCGCAACAGATGAATGATTTTGCAGAAAAACTCTCCGAATTGAACAAACGCAAATGGAATTACTCTCTTGCCACCTGCGGAGAGAAGATTGATTTGGACAAATACGGCATTGCACACAATCATTGTGTAGATGATGATTTGATGATTAAACTTGCGTATGACGATAAAGCGTTAATGAACTTTTTAGGTGTGGAAATAAAACAAAGAGAAGCAGACTTGTTCGGAGAAAATGCCGTACCGCAAGATGCAATCATCATAAACAAAGATTTGTATGCCGTAAAGACGAAAAACAATAAAGACAAAGGGCAACGGCAACACTGCGGATGTATGATAAGTAAGGATATAGGACAATATAATACCTGTCCGCATCTGTGCGAATACTGTTACGCTAACGCAAGTAAGCAAACGGCACTGAATAATTACGCAAAACACAAACAAAATCCCAATTCCGAAACAATTATAGGAGAATAAATTATGGAACAAGATACATGTCATTCACTAAAGATACAACATATACCAGATATGTCTTTTCAAAAGATAAAAAGTATTGCAAAGAATTTTTGCAGGAACTTACCTGAATATGTAAGAGATGAATTATATGAACAATTGGAAAGAGGTTGCGATTTGATAACAACCGAACCGCAATTGCAACAATATATTTATTCTTTCGGCAATATGCACGAGGCAAAACTTAACCTTGCCTTCGACAATGTGCCTAAAGAGATTTTTGATTACAAAGATATTGCCGTCATTGATTATGGCTGCGGACAGGCAATGGCAACTATGGTTTTGGCGGATTATTTTAAAGAAAATAATTATAATATAGAAAATATCAAAAGTATCAATTTGATTGAGCCTTCTTTCAGAGTATTGGAAAGAGCAGAGTTGTATGCATATTGTCTATATCCTCAGACAACAAAAATCAAAACTATAAATAAGTTTATGGACGATTTGACCAAGGAAGATTTATATCAAGAGCATTCTTTGGTAATTCATCTGTTTTCAAATATATTAGATGTTGAATCATTCTCATTGGAACAACTTGCCGACACAATAAAAGAAAGCAAATATCAATCTGAATTATTTATTTGCGTAGGTCCATACTTCGGAGAGTTTTCTGAAAGACAAGAGAGATTTGATTACTTTTCGGAATTATTAGGCTACAAAACTATTTTTTCACAATACTATCTAAAAGGCGAATGGCAAAATAATTGGTCTTGCTCTGCAAAAATACTATCTAATATTCGACCAAACATTGAATTCGAAACATTATCTGTTTCGGGAAAAATTAAAGGTTTCAGAAGTGGGTCTTTAACCCACTTCGAAAAGACGGGGAAGTTCTACATCCGCGCCGTGGTGGAGGACACGAACGAGTACGGCGAAGTCAAGGAAGATATAGTCTTCCTTGGCTGGAAGGAAGGGGCGCGACGGCCCCAAATCGGAGACCGGGTCCAAAAGACTCGATGGAAGTCTTTAGACGACGGGAGAGAAGGCATTGCCTACACGGCTTTATGTCTGTCGGAGATTCTAGATGAAACTCCTATCGAGAGGGAATAATCCCTCTCTTTTTTTATTGTGTCTATTTAACATAAAAGGCAATTAAAATTCAATTATACTATATTGTCATATATTCTCTTGGTTTATAAAACTATGCAAGTAATAGTAGTAAAAAAAAGGTTGAGAATCTACTACCAGATTGGAAAAATAAATTAGTAGAAAAATAATTTGTGTGTTTCTCCTGTTAATAACTCCTTCAATAATACATCTATCGGGGTTATTAACAGGTATTGTTAGTAATTAAAAGTCAATAAATTTTGTTGATACTTCTTTCTTTTTGTATCTTTGCAAAAAATAATAAAAAAAATGTCTATAAATATTAAAGTTATGAGATTAGAACAGTATTCGCTTATACAGTTAGCAGAAATTATGGCAAAAGAGGCGAAAGGTTGTATAAAACTTTCAGGGAAACAATTAGTAGAATTATTTAATAAGCATGGAAAATTTAAAGATGTTTATGATTTTGATAATGGGGGATTACCAAAACTAACAAAAGGACAACCATTAAATACAACTAAAACTAATTATGCAAAAGATAGATTAGAAAAAATTAATTCCACTTCTAATTTAATCAATTTAATAGAGGATATTATCAATAATTATTCTATTAATAAAGAACAATCTGTTAAATCAATTAATGATGTAATTAATGACGATGGATATAATCTCCAAGACATAGATGGAATGTATAAAATATTAGGCAATGTCGTTGTTGCGCACCCTATCATAAGAAATGATGCACATTTTCAGGATATTCAAAATAAAATAATTAATGCATTAGATCAAGCTAATTTGACTATAGATATAGCTGTTGCCTGGTTCACGAATGAAGTTATATGTGATAAACTAAAAGAAAAGAAAGAGGAAAATGTAAACATTCGAATCATCGTCAATAATGATGGAACTAATAAAAATAAAGGCATTGATTTTTCTTTATTTGACACAATATTCATAAGAAGTTCTAAAGGTGGGTTAATGCATGATAAGTTTTGTGTTATAGATAATCATATAGTTATTAATGGAAGTTATAATTGGACAGATAGTGCAGAGTTTAAAAATGAAGAAAATATTAATGTCACTTATAATGACATTAATTTATCAAACGAATATTCTCTTAAATTTAAAGAATTGTGGCAACAAGGATTAAAAAAGCGTTCTTTTCGTACATAAAGATTATTTATTGATGTATAACTTTCACAGAAAATGTGAGTGAAGAAAATTTTTGTTTGTGGGAGAGATTTAATTACTACTTGCTTTTAAATAAGATTTAAATAGATTTTAAAACTTATTTAATTGGTTTAACAATCACTTCTACGCTGTTGTTATATCCGGATTGGGAAATTTTTTGTCGGCGCAATTGTATTTCGTTTGCGGTTGGGAGGGTGTTATATAGTTGATTGATTTTCTCTGCTATATCTTTCGGGGTATTAACTATCGGACATACATCTTGCAGATTTGTTCCTTGCATCATCGTTTCATTTGTCAAACAATGACATTGCGAATGCAACAAGGTTGTAAGCAATTTCAGTTTCACTCCTGACGGATTGAATGCTAACAAATATCATAAAAGAGTAATAGTTCTGCTGTTTTGTTGAACTATTACTCTAGTAAAATATGATTAGTTTCAATTTGTGTAGCCCCTTATTGAAAGTCTGCACGAACATAAAGGTAACGTACTTGCTTTGCTTCAAAACATTGATAAGAAAAAAATACTCAATGATTTCTTACAGTGTTATCAATAAACGTTTGGCGAACATTCTTAATAAGTTCGGATTTTGTATTACCACAGATTTGAATTTTATTTATTTGCAAGATTATTATGTAATAAGTTCCATTGAAAAAGAAATGCAGAAAATAATAAAAACTCTTGCAGT
>JAFVBA010000016.1 GCA_017480245.1 Bacteroidales bacterium
TACATTATTATTGATGGAGGTAGTACTGATGGGACAATTGATATTGTCAATAAGTACAAAGACAGAATTTCGGTAATTGTCAGTGAAAAGGATAAAGGTATTTATGACGCAATGAATAAAGGCGTTACCTATGCAACTGGTAAATGGGTCAATTTCATGAATGCCGGGGATTTGTTTGCGGATAGCAATGTTTTATACAATGTATTTGATAATAAAAAATATGCTGACAATGTCGGTATAATATATGGAGGAACAATATATGATTTTGGTAATATAGGAGAGATTAGAATGTTGAAAAAGGAAGATATGAATAAAAATCATTGTACATATAATCATCAATCGATGTTCTTATTATCTAAATTATGTAAGCAATATCCATTTGATTTAAAATTTAAAATGGCAGGAGACTATTATCAAATACATACTATCTTGAACAATGGTCAATTTGCTCTTTATGTGCCGTATTTTATAGCGATATATGATGAATATGGAATATCATCGCACAAGTTGCTACTATTGTTTAAAGAATGCCATGATATATCAGGAAGAAAGAAAAATGTAAAGTATTATGTGAATTATATAAAATATTATTTAAAATCATTGATCCCTCTAAATATGTACAATAAATATAAATTTATACATCTACAAAAATTGGAAAATACATATTCAACCCAATCTGTAAAATGAGGAAATAGTTATATTGTATATTGAGTAGGGGGTCTTGAAATAATTAATTCCTGCTTAATAATTTCTGTATATCGAGAATAATTGTAAAATTTCTAAATATATTGCAATATGGAGAGAATAAAAAGGCAATTATCCGAAATAGATTATCCCAATGGAGACAAAAGCATCAATGATAAATGATGACGGAATAAAAGTTATTCAGGTAGAATAATTTTTAAACTACATAATCATTATTTGAATATCTCATAAAAAGAGGTTTTGCAAAACCTCTTAAATAAACTTTATTTATGATACCGAAAGTAATTCATTATTGTTGGTTTGGGAGAAATCCTTTACCACCGCTTGCCGTAAAATGTATTGAAAGTTGGAAAAAATTTCTTCCCAATTACGAAATCAAAGAATGGAACGAAGATAATTTCAACGTTGATATGATTCCTTATACTTCCGAAGCGTACAAAGCAAAGAAATATGCTTTTGTTTCGGATTATGCAAGATTTTGGATATTGTACAATTATGGTGGATTATACTTTGACACAGATGTTGAAGTTATAAAACCTTTGGATGATATTATTGCCAAAGGAAATTTTATGGGTTGTGAAGGAGAATATGATAAAAATCTTGCAAAAAAAATAAATCAACAAGATAAAAAGGGAGCAACGGCATTAGGCGTCGCTCCCGGCCTCGGCCTAGGGATAAATCCCGGCCTCGGCCTGTTGCAAGAATTATTAGACAAATATGCAACATTGCATTTTATTAATTTTGACGGGACATACAATCAAAAAACAATAGTTCAATATACTACAGAACTTCTGTGTAAACACGGGTTAAAATACACAGATAAAATACAACAGGTTGCTGATGTGTTGGTTTATCCGAAGGAATATTTTTGTCCAAAATCTGTAGATACATGGAATATAGATATTACGATAAATACTTATACTATACATCATTACGATGGAAGTTGGCTTAATAAAGAGTATAAGTTCAAAAGAAAAATAAGAAAAATTATAGGAAATAATCTTTTTTTAAAATTGCATAACATAAAATTAAAAATTGATAAATACTTATGACATACTATATAATATTAATATTACTATATACTTGTTATAGTTTCTATGAATTTAATACATCTGTAAAAAAAAGACGGGTATATACTTTAATGATGATTTTTCCTATGTTCTTATTAGTTGCTTTTAGAGCAGAAAGCATAGGAAATGACACGCTGACTTATGCTAATTATTACAGATCTCTCATAGATACAAAAAACATTTTTGAGGCATTATCTGGTCGAATGGAAAATGGTTATATATTAATAAATTATTTTTTTTCTCACTTAGGACTATCTTGGTTACAGTTCCAAATAATCATAACAATGTTTATGTATTATTCTATATATAGATATTTTTATAAATATTCTGTAAATATAGGCTTCAGTTGTCTTTTATTTATGTTAACTTTAATGGGGACAACTATGGCAGCAACTAGAATGTGCTTAGCGATATCTATCCTTCTATTTTCAGTACCTTACATATTAAAAAGAAAATTTTTACCATTCCTTTTAATTGTCTTTATCGCATTCTTCTTTCATAAGTCATCATTAGTATTCGTTATGATTTACCCATTATGTGCTTTAAAATACGAAAGGAAAAGAATTGTTATATTAATGTTAGTTGCTATAGCTATAGCGTATTTGGGGACGTCCTTTTTTGGGTTATTAACAAATGCTATTGGCGAGTATCAATCATATGTAGAAGGAGATAGATTTTCTAAAGAAAGATCTATGACAGGAGTAACTCTTATATTAATTGTTAACTTAACTATACTTGTATATCTTTTAAGTATCAACTATTTACAGAATATTAACCAATACAAGCAAAATATAAAATATAAAATAAAAAATATGATTACATCTGAACATTACATAAAAGTATCATTTTTAATAACCGTTATAATTTCGATTATTGGATTATCTGGAAATACTTTTTCTCGTATATCCAATTATTTTGATATGTCATTATGCTTAATTATTCCTTCATCTTTAAGTAGTATACATTATACTGATAGGAAAATTTTTATTCACATAGTTATTATTATACTATTTATTATTAAATGGTTTGTGATTATAATATACCGTCCAGAATGGAATTATATTGTCCCTTATCAATTCTATTGAAGTTAAAAATAATATGAAAATCTTACATATAGCAAGTATTGGGCATAGAGCTACAGGCATCGGTAGTGTATTAATTAATTTAGAAAAATCACAAAAGGTATTATGTCAAGATGTTAAAATTTTATCTTTAAACCAAAATGTTATATATGATGATATAATCATAGACACTGTAAAGAACATAAAAGATTTCAGAGAAACAATTACAGAGTTTAAACCTAATATCTGTATTTTTCATGGATTATATTATAAAGAATTCATAAGTTTCTATAAATATCTAATAAAAAATAATATTCCTTATTTAATTGTACTCCATGGAGCTTTAAGTAAAGAAAATTATAAACATAATCTTCTAAAAAAGAGAATAGCTAGATTTTTGTTTATTGATAAATTTATAAAACAAGCTTGTTCTATAATATATCTTAATAAAGCAGAATACAAAAATAGTATAGTTCCTCTAATAAATTCTAATTATACGATTATTCCTAATGGATGTAATATAATAACAAATCCGACAATGCATCCTATTATAAAAAATAAGATAGAACTAGTTTTTATAGGAAGAATTGATATTCACACCAAAGGTTTAGATATACTTTTAAATGCAATTGAATTGCTTACAGGTTATTCAAAAAGGATTCATTTTTCTTTTTATGGCGTAGGAGTTGAAAAAAACGTAACCGATTTCAAAGAGAATCTAAATAAGTTTAATAATATTGCTGATTTTAAAGGAGGTGTGTATGGTAAAGAAAAAGATACAGTCTTAAGAAATTCAGATATATTTATTCTAACTTCACGTTCAGAGGGAATGCCTATGGGGATTTTAGAGGCTCTCTCTTATGGAGTTCCTTGTCTCATTACTCCTCAAACAAATATGGTAGATATTATAGAAATATATAAATGTGGTTGGGTAACGGATTTGTCTTCAATGTCTATTGCTGAAACTGTAATAAAAGCAGCAAATGATATTTGTGATAAAAAAGAAGAAATGTTTAACAACTCTTTACAAGCAGCAAAAAAATATTCTTGGAAAGAAATAGCAAAAAAATCTATAGAGGAATATAGTAAGTATACAACATAAAGACATTATATAATGTATATCAGTAGTTTAATAAGAAAGGATTTAAACGACGAATATGGAATCTTGAAATTGCAAAATATAATTTTAAATATAATGCAATATATAGATGAACTATGTTTGAAAAACAATATTCCATATTATATCGTAGGAGGAACTGCAATAGGAACAAAGAGGCATCAAGGTTTTATTCCTTGGGATGATGATCTAGATATAGCAATGACTAGAGAAAATTATAATAGATTTATTACTGTCTGCCGGACACAATTGGATAAGGAATATTTTTACTTTCAAGAAGGCGGGAAAGATTGGCCTTTATATTTTTCAAAAGTGAGACTAAAGAATACATACTTTGATGAAGTAGAAGCAGATTCTAACATTGCCTTTGAAAATAGAGGTATTTTTGTAGACATCTTTCCCTTAGATTTTGTTTCTAACCATAAAGTAATTCAATTATGGCAATATTTTTGCGGAAAATCCTTAGTGGCATATTCATTGTCTTGCAGAGGATACGATAGTGCAAAAAATCATAAAAAAATACTTATGTTTTTTGCCATGTTTTTAAAAGTAAGTATTTTGAGAAAATTTTTTATTAATCAAGTGCAGAAATATAAGAATAAAGAAACTAATTTTATCGGTTCATTCTTTGGAAATTCTAGATTTAGGAATGCCATAGACTCCTTTAAAATTTTGGGTGAGCCTAAAAGAGTGCCATTTGAAAAAATAAGTTTATTAGCTCCTGCATATATGCATGAATATCTGACTTTACATTTTGGAGACTACATGCAATTACCTCAAGAAAATCAACGTATAGGACATCATCTGTTACATGTAGATTTCGGAAAATATTAATTATTTCAATATTTTTATGCAGTTTTCTGTTTTGATGTCTGTTTACTACAAGGAACAGTCAGGATTTTTGTGTCAAGCATTGAATAGTGTTTTTAATCAAACACTACGTACTGATGAAGTTGTTTTGGTTAAAGACGGACCTTTGACCAAAGAACTTGATGATGCAATAGAAAAATACCAAGAACAATATCCAGAGCTAAAAGTTATTAAATTAGCAAAGAACGGAGGTTTAGGTAAAGCATTAAATGAGGGTTTGAAACATTGTTCATTTGATATTGTTGCAAGAATGGATACAGACGATATTTCCAAGCCTGACAGATTTGAAAAGCAAATAAAGTTTTTGGAACAACATCCAGAAATTGACGTTGTATCTTCTTGGATTGATGAATTTGAAAACAATATAAACAACGTTAAATCTACAAAAAAATTGCCTGAAAAGCATACAGACATTTATAAATTCGGCAAGAAAAAATGTCCCGTTAATCATCCGACAGTTGTTTTTAGAAAGCACGCAGTGGAGAATGTCGGTAGTTATTTACATTTTCCGTTGTTTGAAGATTATTATCTTTGGGTAAGATTATTGCAAAACGGAGCGAAGTTCTATAATATACAAGAATCTTTGCTGTATTTTCGGCTATCTCCAAATATGTTCAAAAGAAGAGGTGGAATAAAATACGGATTGGATGAAATACGCCTGCAAAACAAATTCTTTTCAATGGGATTTATTAATTTACCTACATATATCTATAATGTAATAATTAGATTTACTACAAGAATTATACCTAACAAACTAAGAGAATGCATCTACTTGAAACTATTAAGATAAAAATAAGGGGATAATTTTCAAAATCCCCTTATCCTAATAGATAGTTATTTCCCACTATCATTTTTGTTGTACTTTAGTCGGTGGCCATGATGTTTGTCTTTATAAGATTGAATTGCATCACATCCCCACTGTTCAGCAGCATCTCTTGTAGGGACTCGTCCAACTTTTTCAATATGGTCAAAAACTTTACCTACACTTGAAGACGGAAGTACATTCTTTGGGTCAAAGGTTGTGAATAATCTTAATGAGTTTAAGCAAGAATCACAGGCAATTATTGCTAATCGTTATGACAGTTGCTTAGATGATGTACAAGAAAAAGTATATACAAGAGACATTTTCAAAAGAGATTAAATAGAGAATATTTTATTTATAAAAACTTTAGCGGGGATAAGAATTTTAAATAATTTTCTTATCCCCGCTTTTGTTTTTAGAGATTTCTACTCTTGGATTGTTTATCTTTAAAATGTGAATCCGAAGTTAAGTAATAATGTTCCTAATCCTAAAGAAGTTTCATCCGTTAAAGATGCTCCCTCCGGAATTATTGAATGGTTGTAATGCAACGTTGTGCTACCCAATACGAACTCCAAACCGAACAAGAAATGAGTGTAACGGATATCTCCTTTGATTCCTATACGGTGTGCAAATGAAACAGAAGAAGCAGACTTTTCTTTAACAACGCCTGTTGCTAACTTATCTGCATCAATTCCTTTTCTTCCCAAACTAAATACAACTGTCGGGTCATACTGAATAGAAAAATCTGCAACCAATCCGTCAGTGATACCTATTGTAACCATAGGTCCTAATTTTACTCCTAAATTCCACAATAAACCGCTTTTTGTTGCAAGTGCAGGAGTTAATGATGTAGCAGGGATGTACTCGTATTCTTTACCGGTATTGAATTGCGTACTGATAAATGTTATATCCAAACCAGGCATAATCAATCCGTCTGCAATGTCAAAGTTCAACGGAAACATTCTTCCGAACTCTGCACCGAATCCTGAATTGTAAAAGTCATTGTATTCTCCTAAAGGCTGAACAAACTGCAATTTAACGTAGTTCTGTCCTGCGTCTTCCATTTGCGCTTTTATGTTTGAGGAAAACATTGTAATAAGCGCCATTCCGATTAATACTATTTTCTTCATTGTTCTTATGTTTTTTTAATTGTTCTTACTTTATTAGAAAGGTAATATCTTTGCTTGGCTGCCGTTATCCAAATTCTCTGCAGATATATCCGCAATCTGAGCATCGGTGTCAAAAGAGAAGTTATCCGTATTAAACTCCTCTATTGCAGAAGCCTCACTTGTTGAATTAATGTTATTATTGTTTTGAGAATAATTGCGGGAAAGTATTTTAAAGTTCTCAGCCACAACCTCAACCGTCCGTCTTTTGTTTCCGTCTTTATCTTCCCATTGACGAGATTTCAATTTGCCTTCTATATAGACTTGCATACTCTTTTTTAAGAACTTATCTGCCACATCTGCCAAACCTCTCCAGCAAACTATATTATGCCATTCTGTTTCGTCAATCTTATTTCCTTCGTGATTTTTGTATTGTTCTGTCGTTGCAAGCGGAAAAGAAGCTTTCTTTACGTTGTCAAACATAACAATCTCAGGGTCTTTGCCTAAATTTCCAATCAAAATAACTTTATTAACTCCAATCATGCCTATTAATACTTTAAAATAAAGTGCAAAAATACAAAAATTTATTAAAACAACAATAATCCTATTATATAAAAAAGAAAAAGACTTTTATTCTCTCCTTAAAATAAAAGCCTTTTTGGTTTATTAACGATTTATCCGTCCCTCCTACCCTACTGTACTACGATTTTCTTAGAACAACTCCCTGACTGAGTTTTTATTTTCAGGATGTAGTTGCCTTTAATGTACTTACTGACATCTATTGTTGCATTGTAACCGTTAGGATGTAACTCTTCGGTTTTTTGTCCTTGTTCATTGAATATTTCTATTGCATTTATACGGAAAGAACATTGAACAGTAATATTATCACTCGCAGGATTAGGAAAAACAAAAGTATAGTTATCCACTGCAATACTTTCAACCGAAGAAGAATCTGCTATTGTGTCATTATGTACCGCAAATATAGGGAACATATAGTAAGCATAAACTTTTTTATGCTTCCACAGATTTGTATAAGATTCAGTAGTAACTTCCCGCCAAGCAGTATCGGACAATTCTTTACAAAAAGTTGCATTCAAATTTGTATAAATACTCCCCGCAGTATATGTATCACCAGACCAAGTAGAGTCAATTAATGTATATCGTTTTATTAATGGTAACATTATTGCAGGACATTCCTTCGTCGCCCACCCAACAACTTGAGATGCTGCTAAAATTCCTGCATTCATTTTGTAATTTGAACAATTTTCACATGGTAGTACTATATTTCTCCAATTGTGTGCAGAATCTGGTTTTGGATTATCCAAAATAACATAAAATTTTCCTTGAACATCTATGGAATTATCAAAGAAAAATTCATCATAATTCAACCAAAGTTGATGTAAATTTTCATTACCGAAATAAGGTATCGGAGTATCATAAACAGGTGTGGAGCGTAATACATTTAAGTTACTGTCCGAAACACAAATGAGAGCATTTCTTCCTAAATAATATCTGTTGGGAGTAAAGATAGAAACGCCTATAATTTCCAATGTTGAATCTGTATAGAAAGGTTGTGCTATATCTGCCATATATTGAGTATTACGCATAACAGAAACGGCTATACCACAACCAGAATTATTATACCAATAATCACTTGTAATATAATTCATCCCATATTTATCATTTTCAGGATTTTTGTATTCATAGACATCAAACAACATACAACTATCTTGAAATGGCTCGGAAAGAAAGTACTGGTCGCCGTGTTCCCGTACATTTACCACGCTATCCGTTGTCTGAGCTTGCAATGTCAATAAATACAAAATCATTGCAAATAAATTAATTAATCTTTTCATTTTCTACCCTCCTATTATTAATCATTACAAATTACTTGATACCATTTGTTTGTGTGCTGCAATAAGAATATACTTCCTCCTGTTTGATAATCAAGAGGTGTAAGGTATTGCATAGGTGATGAGATGTATTTGCTTGGAACTACGCCTATATTAAAATTATAGTTCCTTTCACAATGAGAATTATTAAACGGATAGTCATAAGCTGCTTTATCAAAGAAATATAAATTCCCTTCAAGTCCATATGCTCCTTGTTGGTCTGCCATTGCACCAAACACTAAATAATACTTATTGTTCCTGTATAAAGTCAAATCTTTCATTAAATCATAACCTGTTACAGTTTGGTCTGGAACTACTATATAGGAAGGGTAAGTTGTTGTGTCAAATGGCCGTAACTGTAATATCATATCTTTTAAGTAAATGTAAGTACATCCATTAATAGCCAATACATGTAATATGTTACTTCCTTTGTCAAATTCCATATCTGCAATTTTACTTCGACATTCCATGTAATTATTAAGATTTACTATTGCTTGTGTATGCATCAAGTTTATTCCGGAATGTATATCAAACGTTGTAAATTCTAATCTTCCGTGTCCTTCATCTGCTATTAACGAAGAACCGATAACAATGTAATCTCTCGACAAAGGAGCTATGCTGTATTTTAAATCTGTCGCATAATCGTATAATATATACGTTTCGAATATTTGCCCAGTATAGTTATCCACATTCTGTTGGTCGTGAGAGAACAGCACTAAATGAGTTTTATCTTGAATTCCAACCACTGCAACTTTTGTATCGGTATGAACTACATCTGTCAGTCTTATTCCATCAGGACATTCAAGAACATGGTATGAATTATTAGTTAAGTTATAAGTAATAAATTGAGATGGAGGAAAATAATGATCAGCAAAACCTTGTGTTGTAGGTGTATCATCATTATTATTTGCTATTAAAGACAATCGTTTTTCGGAAGAGTTGGTGTATTGTCTATAAAAATCTATCTTCTTTAAGTAACTTGTAGCATCTGGTGGTGTAATCTTATAAAGAGTTATTTGATTAGTTGATGTATTAAAGAGCGTAGAAACATCAATCCAGCCTATTATATTATCAATAGCATTCACATTTGGATTTTTATAGACTCCGCAGAAATAAATCATATCTTCTTCCTTATCGTAATCAAAATCTGTAACGGTAATATCTTGAAGATATGCACATCTAAAGTAATTTGCTCCATCGAAAGTTAGCATAAAGTATGAAGCAGTCACATGTTCAAATGAAGGATAAACTTCTTCTCCGGAAGTAATGACATAATATGGGCGTGTATTAGGCGAGCCTACTTCATGTGCCAAGGAAACTATACGCCCATCTCCGACTTCCATTGATTTGATGGCATTGAAATTCTCTGTGTTAGGAATTTCTCTTTCCGTTCTGAAACTTGTCATTATTGACGCCGTTTGTGCCTTACTTATCTTCGGACACAAGATGACCGCTAATACCAGCAGTAAAACTAATTTTACTCTCTTCATTGTTTCGTTATTTTTTTGTTAGTACTTTATTAAAATTCCTTTTCAAAGGATTTCTGCGGCAAAGGTAGTAATAAAATTCCATTCTGCAAAATTTCTAAAGAGTTTTTTGATGGCCAGCATAGGTTTTTTATTTTGAGAAATTAGCTGAGTATTTTCTGACAAAAAATTATTTTTATTTGGGAATGGGTCGTTATATTTTGAGTTTAGAGGTGTAAAAAGGCAGAAGATTTTTGGAACATTATCTTTTATGGAACGTTGATTATAAGGTTCCATAACTTTATATTAATTAATAGTCAGCTATTTGCATATAGTCAGTTAAACCTTACGTTTAAGTATATACTTTTTAATAAATATATAAAAAAAGTTTAAAATAAAAAAAAGGTTCCACAACGTTCCAGAATCTTTATGTACAAAGGGCTTGGAACCTGTGTGGAACCTCAAAACAACGTGTCATAGGTTACACCCTCTTTCGCCGATTTTTCAAAAAAACGCCGAAAAACGTAGGAACCTTACAAACATTAACGTTCCAAAAATTCGCAAAAACATAAAATTTCAGTAACTCCCCAAAATAAGTTGGTGCGAGCCACACTTACAATAAAAATCTATCAAAATAAAGTGCCGAAACACAAAATCCTTTTCTGAAAACATTTTACTAATTTCCGAAAACAATTTACTGAAATGACACTTTATTTTAAAGACAAGAAATTACCTATTAGTTTTGTGCAAAATTGAACTTTTAAGAAATTGAGTAAGGGAAATAAGCAGTTATATTGTAAGAAAGAACCTACATATCATAAAATAAATATATTGATTTTCAGTAATTTATCAACGGGGGGGGATGAAAGTATTAAAAAATTTGGCAAATTTAATAAACTGTTGTATTTTTGCAGCATATTAAAAGAATTTATTAGGCAATATCAACTTTATTTTTTTATAAAATTGTCTTTTATCTTTTCTTTTAAATAGTTTTGGTCTGAAAAAATTTTTTTAATTTAACATAAAGTTACAAACTAATACTAATTTTAAAATGAAAAAACAAATCGGTTTTTTGCTCGTGGCGATATTTCTCGCTATCTCGAGTGGTTTTGCTCAAAACTCGTTGAATGAGGGATTTGAAAATGCAGTTTTCCCTCCTGATGGTTGGAAAATCTATTCTGCAACTTCTGTCAGTTGGGATAGAAAAACTCAATCAAGTGCTAAACATTCAGGCTCTGCCGGTGCAAGAGTCAATTATGGAACCGGAGAGGATGCTTGGTTGATAACACCGAAACTTCTGCCTACAACCAACGACTCTATTGTCTTTTGGTTGAGAATGGAAGACCCAACTGAATACAGTTTGCAAGATATTTTCACGGTTGAAGTTTCTACTACCAACCAAAATGTATCTTCATTCTCTGTATTGGAAACTATTTGGAATAAAGGAGATGTCGGTTATTCAATAACAACCTCTCAATTTTACAGAATAGCGGTAAGTTTGGAGAATTATGCAGGGCAAGAGATTTATCTTGCTTTCCATAAGACAGGAGAAGGCGAAGGCGGCTATATGTCTTTGGACGATATAACAGGTCCTGAATTTCTTATAGAAGAAGTTACTTGCGAAGCAATAGCTGTAACGGACGAACAATCATGGTATGACAATTTTACAACCAAACCTTCCGAAAACTGCTGGGAAGTTACAGGTTGGAACTGGAGCAGCAGCAATAAATTGAATCATGGCTACGGTACTTATACATGTGAAGCTATTTCTCCAGTATTGGATTTATATGAATTAACATTTCCTACTTTGTCTGTCTCTTTAAAAAATCCTCCTTATAATAATATAGGAGACCACGTGGAAATATATTACCGTGCGTCAGAAACAGACGATTGGACTTTGCTTACTACTTACACTGAACCACATGATAATATCATTACAGTTGAGATGGCTTTACCAAATACGTCAAGTACTTATCAAATCAAATTAAAAGGTATCGGTCAAGGTGATAATGCCGGCGACGGAATTAGTATTACCGAAGTTAAAGTATTTAAGGGTCTTCCTTGTTCAAAACCTTTTAATATAGATATTACTACTACTTCCGATGAAGCTACATTGACATGGTCTCAAGTTGAAGAAAATGTATATTCTTGGAATATTTATTATAAGTCTTTAAGCGACGATTCTTATACAGGACCTGTTGAAGTCAGCGAGAAAACATATACTATTACAGGTTTAGACCCTTTGACTTCTTACCAGGCATATATTGAGATTTCTTGCGACGGAGAAACTATCACTTCGGACGTTGTAACCTTTAAAACCGAATGCGGAGTATTAGAAATAACAGATTCTAAATCTTGGACGGACAATTTGGCTGCTTTGCCTGAATGTTGGGACGGTGCTGCTACCCAAGGTTATGATTGGAAATGGTCTTCTTCCACAGGATACTTTTCTCATGATTACGGCAACTATAATGCTTACATTATCTCCCCTGTTTTGAATATCTCTCAGGTAACTACTCCTTATCTAAAGTTCTCTTATAAGAATGAACTTGACGAACAATGGGCAAATATGGCCGTTGATAAACTTATTGTAAGTTACCGTGCATCTGATGACGGAGATTGGACGGATATATTGGAATTAGATGAAACTACTGAGGATTGGGAAACTCAGATGGTGGCTTTGCCTGATGCTTCTCAGACATATCAAATAAAATTTACAGGTATTGGTTATGACGGAGCAACGAATATGCAAGGTATAGACAATATTGAAGTTTATAATGAGGAAAATCCTCCTATGTGCAGCAACGTTTCTGGTTTGACTATCACGGATGTTGAGGCTTATGACGCAAAAGTTTCTTGGAATGAGGCGCCAGGCATTACTCAATATATTGTTAATTACAGAACAATCGGAGAAGAAGAGAGCGAGTGGGATTCTTTCACTACTAACTCAACGGATATTCAACTTGCAAACTATATTACTTTATCTTCTGACACGCAGTACGAAATATATATTTCGTTTATCTGCCCTGATGAGACTGAATATACTTCCAAAACTAAAACATTCCAAACTTTAATCACTTGTCCTAAACCTACAGACTTAACTACAATAGATTTAAACTCATCTTCCGTTACTATGTCTTGGACTGAGGCAGGCAGTGCAGATACTTACACTGTTGCTTACAAGAAAGTCGGTGATGAAGATTGGATTGCAAAAGAAGATGTGGTAGATACACAATACTTTATTGCTAATCTTGACGCTCAAACCGAATATGTATTCAGTGTAAAGGCAAAATGTTCTACAGATGATATATCTTCTGCAACAACATTGAACTTTAAAACAACCTGTGTTGAAATATCTGTATCAAATACAGATTACACTGAGAATTTCTCTGTTGTGGCAGAAACACCGACTTGTTGGACAAGAGTTGTTGATAATGTAAATGGAACAAAAATTTATCCTCAAATCAATAATAACGGAGAATTATATTTCTTTAGTTACATATCACAAGGAACTTCGGAAATAATAGCGTTACCTGCATTTGCTGAGGATTTAAGTACTCTAATGATTCAATTGACTGCACGCAATCATAATCCTAATAACGATTATTCAAGATTTGATATAGGAGTTATGACAAGTACTGCGGATTCTTCTACTTTCCGTACAATTGCTGAATTAGACCCTAAAGACTTTGCAGACAATACTCAAGTAACGGTATTATTCTCTTCTTGGAAAAATCTATACAATAACCCTGAAGAATTAACGAGTGCAACAATTGCTTTGCGTTCAAGACTGATTACAACAAACAAGAATGACCGTTGGTATATAGATAACGTTACTGTATCAAAGGCTCCGAGCTGTTTTGCACCAAATAACCTAATCTTAACCAATATTTCTGAAAACGGAACAATGCTTACTTGGAGCGGTGCAGCAGAAAGCTTTGAAGTTGTTTTGACTGAAAAAGCCAGCGAAACGGTTACTAATATTGAAGTTGAAGAAGGACAATTGGCTGTAGCCTTAGGAGATTTGGTTGCAGGTATGGGCTATACGGTTTATGTAAAAGGAACTTGCGAGGACGGGACAACTCAAAATTCCGATGCACTTTCTTTCTTCGTTCCTGCTAACGCTGTTACATTGCCTTACTTTACTGATTTTAATTCTGCAAAATCAGGTTATGACTTTACATTCTCAAGTGATAATACCCAAAATGAATGGACTATCGGACAGGCTACAGGAACCGAATCCGACGCTAACCAAACCGGTGCAATGTATATTTCAAATGACGGCGGAATATCAAATTCCTATAATTCAGGAAAAGCAACTATGGCTTATTCTGTTCTGAAATTCACAACGGGTTCCCAAACGGATTACGAATTTGCACTTGATTGGAAAGCCTACGGAGACAAAGATTACGGTGATCATTATCTTGGAATAAGAGTTATAGGAGAGAACGATAACTTACCTACAAATATGAAAACAGAGACCGATATGACTGTCCTTGCTCACGGAAAAGACATAACATCTTGGGTTCATGTTTCAAAAGTTATTAGTTTAACTCCTGAGACTAATTATAAACTGGTGTTCTTCTGGATAAATGATTCTTATAAAGGAATTCCTATCAATCTGCCTGCGGCTGTGGATAATATTTCTATCGTAGGTGTGGATTGCCCTGTGCCTAACGGATTGACAATAACGGAAACTAATGAAAACTCTGTATCATTGTCTTGGACAGCAGAGGAAGAAACTGACTACATTGTTTATTACAAAAAGAGCAGTGAGCTACTTGAGTGGGACAGTGTAGTTGTCGGCAACGTTTCTTCTTATGAGGTAGATAATCTTGCTATTGCTACAAGTTATGATTTTGCTATTGCAGTTGCTTGTGAAGAAAGTATTTCTCCGAAATCAAGTGTGCAGACAACAAAAACTCTTTGCGGTGTTCTAAGTGTAGCAAATATTCCATATACTGAGGACTTTGAATCCTACGCAAAAGAAGATAAAGTTGATTGTTGGACAATTTTGCAGGCTTCAGGTAAATATCCTTGCGTTTGGACATCAGGCGGAACTCAATTATTAAGATTTTACTCCTCTTCTGGCAGTGATATGATGATAGCGATGCCAAAAACAGTTGAAGATGTCAATACTTTGCGTTTGCAAATGGATTACAAAGGTTTGAATGACGGAACAATGCAAGTCGGAGTTATAACGGATTTAACTGACTTGGCTACATTTACTACGTTTAAAACATTTGCTCACAATGATGCCAAGGAAACTATAATTATTGACTTTGATTCATTAAATAACACCTTAAGTACGATAACTGAAGGCTACATTGCTTTCATTGTTTCTTCCTCAAGTGCATGGACTATTGATGATATAATCTTGATGCCTAAGCCTTCATGCCATGCTCCTGCGAATTTGGAAGTTTCAGATGTTACGGAAAACTCTGCTAAACTCTCTTGGACGAGTGAAAGTTATTCAACATACAGAATTACTTGCACTTCTGTTTCAGATAATACTGTAATAACCAAAGAAAATATTGCTGCAACAGAGTATGAATTAGACGGATTGGATGCAGGCACGTATTACAACGTTTATGTTCAAACAGAATGTGAAAACGGTAACTATTCAGAAATGACAAACATCATTAAGTTCAGAACAGATTGCGGTGCAATAACAAATTATCCTTACAAAGACAACTTTAATAACTACGCATCTAACGATTTAGGCTGTTGGACGATAGAAAGTACTGGAGATTTGTCATTTAATCAGAAATGGACATACGATGAAGCCGGTTTCTTACACAGCAAAGGCGGTAATTTCGAAACAAGAGCCATCTCCCCTATCTTTGACCTTTCTGAGATGACAAATCCTTATATGTCATTCAACCACCGTCAATTTACAATGAATAACAGTGGTATGGCAGACTCAATAGTTGTATCTTACAGAACTTCTGCTGAGGGAACATGGAATGACCTTAAGACTTACACAGGTATTTGTGCAACATGGAAAACAGATACTCTTCCTTTATTGAATCCATCTTCAACATACCAATTGCAATTTACTGCTTACGGTATAGGAAACTTAGGCGGAGGTGCAGATATTGATGATGTATCTATTTATAATGCAGAAGGCGAAGCACCTGCTCCGTGTTCAGAACCTACAAATCTTACAGTTGCTTCAGTAGATGAATCCTCTGCAACAATTTCTTGGTCAGGCGACGCTGCTTCTTATGATGTTAAACTTGAGGGAGGATATGTTACTGAAGTATTCGGCAACAGTTATGAATTTAACGGATTAGTTGCAGGTATGACTTATAAAGTTTATGTACGTTCTAACTGTGAATACTTAAGTTCTCCTTTTGTTATAATAGAATTTACTACCAATGAAGTTGTTCTTCCTTGCGACACCGTAACCAATTTGACTGTAACGGCAGTTACTGACTCTTCTGCAACAATTTCTTGGGATGGAGAGGCTGCTTCTTATGATTTAAAACTTACGGAAGACGGAGACACTGTCAATACAACAAATAACAACTATACATTTACAAATCTTGAGGCTGCAACTTCATATACTGTATTTGTAAGAGCAAACTGCGGTGAGCAACAATCCGAATTTGTAAGTATAGATTTCACTACGGACTCAGTTTATACTACTCCTTGTGTTGTAGATTCAGTTTCTGCTGAGGTCTCTATCTGTGAAGGAGAAACATATACATTAGGAACTCAAGAGTTGTCCGAGGCAGGAATCTATACAGAGAAGTTTGTTAAAACCGATGGTTGCGATTCTGTTGTTATATTAACTTTGACGGTAAATCCTACTTATTTAGTAAATGTTGAAGACAGTATTGCCGAAGAAGAGTCTTATGTATTCGGAACACAAACGATTACCAAAGAAGGAACATACAAAGAGACATTTACAACAATTAACGGCTGCGACAGCGTTGTTAATTTGACTATATCTTATAAACTATCTTCATTAAACGATGCAGAAAATATCTTTACAGTAGTTACATATCCAAATCCAACGACAGCAAACGCAACATTGAGTGTTAAAGGCTTGACAATGGATGCTAAAGTAATGGTAACGGATATCAACGGTAGAGTAATTTCTGAGGACGTTTTGAGAGCAGGTACAGAGACTATGGAAATCAAGGCAGAGAACTTAACAAGTGGAGTTTATTACATAAGAGTAATGAGCGACGAGATAAACAGAACTCAGCAATTGATAAAGAAATAGTAATAATTAATCTAACTGCATTAAAGAGCGGTCTTTTCAGAAAGACTGCTCTTTTTCTTTAATATCCATAACCTAACCTTCAACCCTCTTTATCTAACCTTAACTCTCAAAATCTCCCTACCAACTTCTTCACTTTCTCCCTTAACCCCCTTACTTAAATAAAAAAATAGCAGACTTTTTTCAGAAACTCAGCAAAATATCAAAAGAAAGTCAGCTATTTCCTAACAAAAAGTCAGCTATTTTTGTTATAACATCCAATACCTTACCACACTCTCACCCCATCAATCCCCATTCATCACCACCCTAAAAAATAAAGTGCTGCGAGCCGCACTGGCTATTTAAAGTCTTTAACTCTCTCTATAACAACACAAAAATAAAGTGCCGAATTAGTAAATTCTTTTCAGAAATTAGTAAAATGTTTTCAGAAAAGGATTTCGTTATTCGGCACCTTATTTTGATAGATTTTTATTGCCTGTGCGGCTCGCACCACTTTATTATCCCAATTTATGTAATCAAACTCCCCAAGACAAAAAGAAATATTTGTTTATTATGTATTTATTGACAGGTATAGTTACCTACTTTGATTCTTTAATGTACTCTACTTTGATTTTCTGCAGTTAATACAAGCACTTTTATAATATTCAACGGCAATATCCCGACAGGCTTTTATACGTTTAGATTCCAAATCCACATAACTTTGAAACATTTTTTCCAATTGCTCCGCCTGTCTTGCTGTTTGTTCCTCTACTTGTTGTTTTATGGTATTACATAAAGTTTTTGCATCATTGGCACACGGAGATTGCATATCTATTTGTTCTAAAACAGATAATGCACGTTGATAATCATTTGATGAGTATGCAGTATAAGCACTGTGATAAAATTGTTTGCAATTGTCTTGTTGATATTGTTTATAAATTGCAATAATTGCATTATTTACTTCCTTATATCCACTGACAGATATAGGGAAAGTATTTAACAAAGCAATAGCCTGTCCGTATTGTTGCATAGAGGCAAGAGTTTTTGCTCTGTCAAGCAAAGCAGCCATATTATTTTGGTAATAATTGACTATTTTTTGTTTAGTTTCCTTAATGAATTGCGCAAATTGTTCATTATTTGGATTAATATTGTTTATGGCTTTCATCTTTGCCACATTGTTTGCAGTTCCCTCTCCTCTTAAATAAAATACTTGACTGTTATAAACAGTGTTTGTGATAACATTTTCACAAGTTAATGTCAGTTGCAAGTCAATTATTGTAATATTTTTCATTCCTCCTTCTACTGTCTGTTCGTTAAGTACCGAAATTTGCGGATACATAACAATACCACTGTATTCTGCAGCAGACACACCGTTTCTTGTTATCATTGTATGCATCTTCCCGTTTAAAGTCTGCCATAAGTTTGCATTCATTGCGCTTTCTTGTTCAACAGGAACTACCATTGCAATCTCTATTTCACTCTGTGCCTTACAAACAAAACACAATACGGTAGCAATGATAATTATTACAATCTTTTTCATACAATCCTTATTTGATAGTTATCACTAAAGTATTATTACTTACGGAACGGTCAATTTTTATTCCGTTATCGCGGAAAAAAGACATAAGTTTCAACCCAAATTTACTAATATTATAGTTATTTCCGTTAGCATCTTTTAAAGGAATCTTCACTTCGTCAAAAATCATCTGCCTGTCGGTTGAACCTTGAATATGATACGCATTTTTGTATGCATTTTCTTCCATCCATAATTCCAATGCATCTGTAATAGTTAAGCCGTTGCTTCCGATTTCATTGGACAATAGCCATGCAGAATTATTATCTACACCAATATTTATTGTGATAGAACGTCCGTTTTCAACAATATCATAAAACTTCTCTTGCATCACATTTAAAAAATTAACAATCCCGAGCTCAACTGCCTTAGATGTTAATTTACCATAATCATCTGTATAGAACTTACCGCTTTCTCCTACAGTATTTGACAAAGAATTTCCTGTAGATGTTTCATAAGAGTTGAGAATTACTTTTACTGCGTTACCTGTCGGAGAATTAAGTATATCAATCTCTGCTTCCACATAAACCTCTGCCCCGGATTGTTGAATAATCAATGTTTTGAAATCTTGTTGTTGGTTCATTGATAAACCGTTTGTCAAAGATGTTGATTTGAGTTTGCCAAAGAAATCAACAGTTGAGTAGCCTCGGTTATCAAATGCTTCTTTGATTTTCGTCAAGGCAATTCTCTTATTTACATCATCCTCCAATACCGTCCTAATATCCTCACCCTCTTTGGTAAATGGAATAACCATTATCTTAGGTTTTAAAGTTGTATTTTGTCCTATTAGTTTTATCGGACAGATTACCACAACAATTAAGGACAATATTAAAATAAAAATATTTCTTTTCATTGGTTGAGTTATTTAATTATTAAACTACATCTGACACTTATGCCGTTTTGCAATTTTTCTCCGATAGTTTTCATATACTTTTTAGAAACCTCACATTCAGCAAAGGATTCTCCGGCTAATTTCTTGACTTTACATTCACAGATAGTTGTAGGATAAGGTCTATTGTTGATTATCTCAATAGATTCTACCGTAAATTTGTCTCCGACTTTGATGCCTTGTTCTTTTCCTGCTCCTATAAGTATTGTTTTTTCGGAAAGGCAACGGTCTATGGTCGCAGTAACAGGAAAATTTATGCGGAAATATTCATAAATTTCGTTTTGCAAAGACTGCATAGCCATAGTTACGGCACTTTCAGCAGATAAACACTCTTCACTTGTCTTGCCTTGAAAACTCGTTGCCTCTGTACTAATTCCAGTTTCCACATCAACAATTTTTAGTTGAAAGGCAACGCTGCCAGTATAGCCTCTGACAGACCCATTTCGGTTTTTTACAGCATAGACAGGAATCTTAATAATATGACCTGTAATTATCTTTTCGGCAGCTACGGCAGAATATTGGTCAGCCGTGTTTTTACTGTCCAAAAATGCCTCGCTCTTCTGTAGTTCCAACTCTTCCTCTATTTTTTCCCTGCTCGTTCTGTCCACAACTTGAAAACGATGAGTATTAGTCAGCATCTCAACAACTTTTTCCGTAACAAGACTTGTGTAAGGACTTGAAACATCACAAGTAAATTGGGAAACCCCCACCACAGTACGATTATCTGTTTGAGTGTTTGCAGTCGCCCAACAACATATTAGGGCAACTGCAAACGCAATAATATATTTATTCATATTATAAGTTCTTTCTTGATTTTACCGTCTCAATAAGTTCCTGTATTGCCTTTCCTTGAGCGACGGATTCTTCTGTTATGATTGCTAAGGCGTCGGAACTGAATGCCATAATGGCCGCTGCATCTTTTGATTGCTTTGCTGCTTTACCTTTTTTCACAGGATTCTTTTCCGTTTTTACCTTTTCTGCCAAATCTTTTGTCTCTTTTGTAGCTTCTTCTAAAGATTCCTTAGCTGTTTTTATTGCAGCAGTCTCTCCGGTTATGGTTACACCCAAACTAACAACCTCATCAACACTCGGTTTCTTGATTGTAACGTCTGTTACTCCGTCTTTAGTTTCTCCTATCTCGCGATAGTAAAAATCAGATAATTTTGTGCTGTTTTCTATTGCCAATATAGCTGCTGCATTGACAGATTGAAGATACTTATCTACAGCACTTACTCCACATCCTTTTGGTGCATCGTTCATAAGTCTCTGCAATTTCATAGCACGTTCATAACTTGCTTCAATGTCTGACTTTGTCTGAGCATTAGCACTAATAGCTAATACCAAGAAAGCTAATGTTAAAAATACTTTTTTCATCTTAAATTTATTTATTTCACTCTTGCCTACGTCCTTTCATGCGATTCGGCTTTTTCTGTTTGCAAAAATATACATAATTATATGATTATATTTAGAATTTATATGAACAATATGGGCAGGTGGCTCAATTGGGCGCCGTATCCAGTTGTTCAGAATAGTATTTGAAGAAATCCGTATGCAGAATCTGCGAAATCTTTAATAATTGGTAAGTATCAACGTATTCTTTATTGAATATTTTTTGAACAGTCCGCAAATGTAAATTCATTTGTTTGGCAAACCAGGCATTTGTTTTCCCTTGTCTGCGGAGTTCTTCCCTAATTAGTTGTCCGATGTGTATTCCCTTTTTATTAATCATAATAAATATTTTTTTTAAATGTACGACATAAAAAAGAAGTGAGCCTTTAAAATCATCTTACTTGCTAATTAGAGGTTCCGACTACCATACACATTCAAATAAGTAAAAGCTCACGAGAAACTAATCCCAATGAGCAATTACGCTTTTACTTAATGTGTATCTGGAATTGTCGGATTCCTAATTATAACAGTAAAATTATAAGCGTAATGCTTTAATATGTCTTATTGTGTCAGCCCATTGCAGAATCACAAATGCAAAAGTACAAACTTTTCTTTAATTACAATCCTTTGTATTTTCTTTTTATTGTACTTTTGCAAAAAGAAAATAACATTTTATCAGTATGAGTGATATTAAAAAGTTAGCTGGACAGACGGCGGTGTATGGTGTGCCGACTATTGTGGGAAGATTCTTAAATTATTTCCTTGTTCCTTTATATACATACAATATTGCCGCCAGTGAGTACGGAATGGTGAGCGAACTTTACGCATACGTTGCTTTTCTTATGATAATTCTTACTTACGGAATGGAGACTGCTTTCTTTCGCTACTCACAAGAATACGACAAAAACAAAGTCTTCAATACGGCGATGTTGTCATTATTGTGTTCAACTGCAATGTTTTTACTTGTAACCTTCATTTGCTTAAAACCAATCACCAATGCGTTGGAATATCAAGGGCATCCGTCATACATAGTTCTGTTTTTATTAATTTTGGCAGTGGATGCACTGAAAGCAATTCCGTATGCCCTGCTGCGAAGAGAGAATAAACCTAAACGCTTTGCCCTAATCAAGACCATGGATATATTTTCCAATATTCTTTTTAACCTGTTCTTTATTGCATTATGCCCATATCTTTACAAAAATACGGACATTGCGGTAATCAAATCGTTTTTCAATCCGAACGATTTAGTTTTCTATATCTTTTTATCCAATCTTTTGGCGTGCGTTATTGCAATGGTGATGCTAATACCCGAATACCGCAAATTCAGATGGAATTTTAATTTTTCTTTACTTAAAAAGATGCTTACCTACGGCTTTCCTGTTATGATAGGAGGCTTAGCGGGAATGGTAAATGAAACTTTCGACAGAATTGCATTGAAACATCTTGTCCGCACACCGCAGGATATTACCGATACTTCGCAAATTGCTTCGTGGAAGATGGCACAAATTGGAATATACGGCGCTTGTTATAAACTAAGTATTGTAATCAGTTTGTTTATTCAGGCATTTAAATTTGCGGCAGAGCCGTTTTTCTTCTCAAAGATGAAAAAGGCAGACGCAAAACAAAGTTATTCTTCCGTGATGACGGCATTCGTTATGTTCCTATCGCTTATCTTCCTTGTGGTTATGGGATATATTGATTTGTTCCAATATTTTATGGGAAGCGAATACCGTATCGGCTTGGAGGTTGTGCCTATTCTTTTGATGGCAAATATATTCCTTGGCATATATTATAATTTGAGTATTTGGTATAAGGTAACCGACAAAACTAAGTGGGGTGCTATTATTGCAATTATAGGAGCCGTGATAACCTTAGCAGGAAATTATGTTTTGGTTCCGCTTATGTATTATATGGGTGCGGCAATAACTACATTGATATGTTATGTCTCTATAGCGGTTATTTGTTATTTTGTCGGGCAAAGACATTATCCCGTTGCGTATAACGTAAAAAAATGCTTGTTTTATATTTTCTTTGCCTTGGCATTGTATTTCGTTACGCTACTTGCAAGAAATGCGGAATTGGGAACGGTATTTAATTTGATAATATCCACAATTCTTATATTGATTTACCTTGCCGTTGCATTCAAATTGGATATAAAACGAATGATAAGGGAAAGATAAAATTTTAATTGCGATGCCGTCAAATTCTTTTCTGAAATCAGTCAAATATTGTGCGTGGTTATTCATTTTTCTTGCGTGTTTATTTCCGTTAAATGCACACGCCGCGCAAGACTCAATCCTTTTTGATAACGCAAAAAGCGGAATCCCTTTCCGAATACCTGCTATTGCACAGGCAAATAACGGAGATATTATCGCACTTTCAGATTACCGCAAATGCAAAGCAGATATAGGTTATGGCGAAGTTGATATTATAGGCAGAATAAGTCAAGATAACGGCAAAACTTGGTCAGAACATTTCGTTATTGCTGCTGGTAATGGCAAGAAAAACGATAATGCCTGCGGCTATGGTGA
The DNA here is from genome assembly GCA_017480245.1 of Bacteroidales bacterium. Lineage (GTDB taxonomy): Bacteria > Bacteroidota > Bacteroidia > Bacteroidales > P3 > Scybalousia_A. Next base: position 23,682 of record JAFVBA010000016.1, read on the forward strand.
TGCCTGCATAGTTGCAGATAGATTGACTGACGAGGTATTGGTAATGGCGGTTACGGGAAACGTTGTTTATTTTTCCTCAACGCAAAACAATCCCAACAGAGTGGCATTAATCCGAGGTAAATTTGATAAAAAAACATCGTCTTGGCAATGGAGCGAACCGCGAGATGTAACCGAAGAAATATACAGCCAATTGCCAGAAGTGAAAGGTCTTTTCTTTACATCAGGAAGGATTTTGCAGAGCCGAATTGTTAAAAAGGATAAATTTTTCAGACTTTACGCAGGGTTATGCACGCTTTCGGGTAATTTCGTTATGTATTCCGATGATTTCGGAGGACATTGGAATGTTTTGGGAAGCAATCGCCAATCTTGTATTGCAGACGGTGATGAATGCAAATGCGAAGAACTGCCTGACGGTAGCGTTCTTTTGAGTTCGCGCACGGATTTCGGTAGGATTTTTAATGTTTTTAAATTCACGGATATTGATAACGCCATAGGTTCGTGGCAAAAGGAAGTAAAACCATCAAAAGACAATAACGGAATATATAACTCGGGGACGGCGTGTAACGGAGAAATTCTTTTAATCCCTGCTGTCAGAAAATCGGATAATTGTCCTGTGCATCTGTTGTTGCAATCCATTGTGGCAAGAAGTGGCAGAAATGACGTTACTATATATTATAAGGAATTGAAATCCCTGGATGATTATTCCTCGGCGGAAAACATTGCTAAGGATTGGGATGGCAAATTTCAGATAAGCCATACCTCATCGGCATATTCCACTATGATTCAATTGCAGGACGAAACTATTGCCGTTTATTTTGAAGAAAACGCTTTTAACGGCGGTTACGATATGCGCTATTGTACTTTCACCATTGAAACTATCACTCAAAACAAATTCTCCGCCCTTTAGATTCCGTTATTTGCTTATCTGACTATTTCAAAACCGCAATTCAGTAAATTCTTTCTTGAAAAGAGCGAGCCGCTCAAGCATTTTATAACAAATGAACATTATCTTGAAATTGTTATTAAAATATATTGTGAAATGTTAATACGTGACATAATTTTTAAGGTTAGCGACGTTATTTTTAACAAAAAGTCATATAAATAGATGTGATAAATTATACTAAAAAAAATATTTAAATTATTTTTTAGATGTAACTTTGCCATCAATAGAAATAAAAATTAATTATTGAATATCAATAAATTAATAATAAAACTGAAAATTTTTTTGAAAAAAGTCAGAGAAAAATTTAAACAATGAAAAATGATAAAGAGAACATAGAAGCAAAAGAAAAACAGCAAAACAAAGAAGAAGAAACGACAGACCAAATTCTCAAAAACCTTGATTTTGATAAGGAATTTGAGAAATTGAAA
>JAFVBA010000017.1 GCA_017480245.1 Bacteroidales bacterium
AAAGTGTGGAACTTGCACCTAATCCTGCAAAAGATGAGGTAGTGATAACCTACACTATTAAAGAGAATACACAAGCAACATTTGTTTTGTACAACAGTGAGGGTAAGGAATTGGTAACAAAACAACTTACTGGCAAAGGAAAGCAGAGCATTTCGTTGAATAACTGCCCAGCAGGGACATATTATTACAAAGTATATACAAACGAAAAAGTGATAAAAGCAGATAAACTTGTTATAATAAAATAATTAATTAACCAACGTATGTAATGGTATTGATTTATCACAAACAGACCAATGCCATTACATACTAAAAAACAAAAAAAGACAATGGAAAGCAGAACTTATTACGGTGAATACACCTTAAAGCATTGGATAGATTTAATGCTTATGCACAATGTAGAACTTCCTGAATATCAAAGAAGTTTTGTGTGGGAGGAGAAAGATGTACAAAGATTTATCAAATCTTTAAAAGACGGACAATTTGTACAACCTGTAACTATTGCCCATTACAAAGATTCTGAACAAGATACTAATCTTATATTGGACGGGCAGCAAAGATTGACATCTATATTATTAGCATATTTAGGCTATTTCCCTAACAAATCTAAGTTTGACGGAACAGAAGAATTTTCCAATGATGATGATTCAAAAGAAAATGATGATTCAAAAATGATTATAGAGTGGCAATTCAGCAATCTGCTACCGAAAGATAAGAATGTCACAGATATTGAAGAAATAAGAAAGAAGATACAAAAAGATGAGAAATATCAACGATTATATATTGAAGATTTTGAAGATATTGAAAATTTTTTGGAGACTCATTTTTTAGGTTTTTCTTATATTATTCCGGATACAAACGATAGTGATAAGGTTGTAAAATTCTTCTCAACATCATTCAGAAATATGAACTATTTAGGTCAAAAGTTATCTACAATAGAAAGCCGACGTTCATTATACTATTTGAATAACCATTACAGAAAGTACTTTGACGGAGAAACAAATAATGGCGATGATGTATTGTGCGATATCAAATTGCTTGAAAATATGAAACCTTGTAAAATAGACTTTGTAAGGTATTTGTCTATACTATCTCAATACAGTATTACAGAAGAAGCAAATAAAACACTTGTAGGTTATTCTTCTTATAACTCACGAGAAAGTTTCTATGTAGATTATGTATCTTATATTGTCGGATTAGAGCAGGAATTCCGCTATGATAAATTTGATAAATTTATCTTTGATGACAAATTCCCTAATGATTGTTGGAAAGAACGTTATGATAAATTAAGAAAGGAGATTCAATCATTAAAAAATGCTTTTAAGTTAAGCAAAAATGCTTTTACTTCTTGGATAGATGCTGACTATTGGTTATTCGGTCTAATTTATTGTATTGTATTTAAAAACAAACAAATATCAAATAAGGAAGGTCTAATTGCAGAAATCAGCAAAGAGATAGACGAAAAACGAGATACAAAAAATTGGAATAATTATTCGTATCAAAGAAGTCCTAACTTGTTAGGTAATTTAAGAAACAGATTAGATAAATCAATTAAAATATATGAAAAATATGAAAAGTAACATTCATTATAAATTTATAACAACTCCGATATCAGAGATATTGGAAGAGGCTGTCAGTGCCTGCAAAGGCATAGGTAATGGCATAGAGACTCAACCGTTATGTGAATATATTATGCAGACAACATTTTTAAAGATGACAGGAGCATCAGAACAAAAATTGAAATGTATTTGTTGGGAGATGGCAACTTATGACTTTGAGTATAGGTATCAAAAATTACAAAACCCTTTAGGAGAATGTTCTTCATATAAAGACAAAAAGATTATATTTGATGAAATGAAAACAGTCATAGAACGGGTTAATCCATCATTGGATTACAACGTTGTGTTTTCAACACAAGTAAAAAATTCTATTATAAAAAAGATTCAAAAAGATTTGATTTCCTTAATAGAAAAATCAGTCTTATCTCAATGGGACATTAAAAAATTCATATTTTTTAAGTCAAATTTAAAGAATATGAAACCGTCTCTTTTTTTAAATTTAAATACGAAAAAAACGAAAAAAAATAAGGAGAATAATAAGAATAAAAATAAAGAGTCAGAGAAAAATAATTTATCTTTTTTGGAAGAAGAATTGAAAAATTATTATGAAAATATTGTTTATAAACATAGGAATAGATGCGCCCATAATTTAAAATCTTATCAAGAAAATCTCCCCTCTTTGAAAAAATTACAATCCAAAGATTATGATAATGAAAACTATTTTCAAATGTTCTTTGTATTAATGCTAATGGATGAAATTTATATGTTGATGTATAAAAAATATGTTCAGTTATTGAATGAAAATATATTTTAAAGAATATCTTTGAAAAAAGTAAAACGATTTCTTAATACAAGTTATAAGAAATCGTTTTTTCTTATAAGGAATGAAATATTTTTGTAAATTTGCAGTTATAAAAGTAAATAGGAAAGGAGTATAAAGTATGGGTACTAATAATAATGATAAATATATAAATCCGAGAACTGATTTCGGTTTTAAGTATTTATTCGGTAGCGAATTGAATAAAGATTTGCTGATAAGTTTTTTGAACACGATATTAAAAGATGAACCGGATATAATAAAAATAAAATATTTGAGCAATGAACATGCAATAATACCCTACGAAAGACGGGCAATATTTGATGTTTTTTGTGAAGCAGAAGACGGTTCTAAATTTATCGTTGAGATGCAGAATGCAAGTCAGCAATATTTTAAAGACAGAATGATATATTATTCTTCATTTCCGATAGCAGAACAAGGCAAGCAGGGTAAGTGGAATTATAAACTGAACCCTGTTCATACAATAGGAATATTAGATTTTGCATTTGATGACGATGAAGAATTTCAAAGGACAGCAAAACTTATAGATGTTGCAACCCATAAAGTATTCTATGACAAACTTTCATATACATTGATAGAATTGCCTAAGTTTAATAAAAAGGAAAATGAATTGAAAACAATGTATGATAAATGGATATTTGTCTTAAAGAATCTATCATACCTTAAAGAACGTCCTGTGGAGTTGCAAGAACGTGTATTTAAAACATTGTTTGAAAATGCAGATATAGAAAAGTTTTCACCGGAAGTAAGACGTCAGTATGAAATGGAATATGTAGCGTATAATGATATAAACAATATTGTTGATACTGCGAAAAATGAGGGAATAGAGGAAGGTGAAAAATATAAAGCATTAGAAATTGCCAAAAATCTGAAATCTATGGGAATGGATGTTGTTACTATACAAAAAGCAACAGGACTGACAGCAGAAGATTTAGCAAAATTATAAAATATATTATTTATCAACCAATAAAAGAGAGAGAACCGCATCGGGAATTATCTCTCTTTTATTTTTGAGGCTCTCCGAAATATTCAAAGATTTTTTTCGTCCAATGATTTGATAATATCTTTCTTATTGTTTTCATCATCCGTTGAATATAAAGCCTTAACTTTCATCGTTTCAAAGGCGAGATGTTCTTTTGCATATTTAATCTTTAGTTTGTCTATCTCTAATTTTTCTCGTTCCATTGCATGACGGTGTAACATTTCATTATGCTTATCCAAAAGAACAAGTAACTGATGGGCAAAATACAGAAACTTTCCATCTTCTTTATAATTCTTTGCCCGTTTTGCGATGTCCTCCATATAAGAATGAGTAAGAAGCTTCTCTCTGGCGTTTGAAATAGGGGTCGTTTTTTTCTTCTTCCGCAAGTTGTTGTAACTGTGAAAGTTTTTTAGAGGTCAAAACTCTTTTCTTGTCTGTTGATACGGATTTTAACTTCTCTCTTAAAACCGTTTTAATTTCTTTTTTTACTATATTATCCTTCATAAAACACTAAAATTCAACCAAATCACTAAACTATCGCTTTCCGACCCTAACGGGTGGAGGCGGGGTGATTTAACTTAATTATCTATATTATAATTATTTGCAAAGATATTTCTCGTTTGGATAACAATCTGCACAATTCGTGCAAACCATTTATATTTAAACACTTAATATTGCATTTTGAATCACTTAATATATGAAATATTTATGAGTATAACGACAGCATTAGCAATAGCAGGAGCGGTAGGTTCTTTATTATCCACACTGAAAGGAACAAGAGATGCAAGCAGACAGAACAAGAAAAGCGAGCAACTTTTACAAAAAAACTTGACCAGAGCAGAAGCAGAACATTCTGCAAGAGAGAAAAACTTCCTTGACACTTTGGAAGGAAAAGTAATCGTAACACAGACAGCCGAAACTTTAAGAAATGTAATAAAAGCTATAAACAGCAACGCAATAAAGACAGGATAGACAACGGAGCAACAATTGGCAATACAAGGTAGTTATCAAGATGCATTTAACAAGATAATGCAGAACTTAGCAGGCAAATCAACGGCATACAAGCAATATTACGATACACTTTTACAGACAGCAAGAGATAAATATACCAACGGTCAAATCTCGTTCAACACACAGAAAGCAATATCGGACGTTAATTCGGGCAATAATATGGCACAGGCAATAGGTAATCTTACAACAGCAGGCATCAATTACTATAATCAAAAACAAACGACAGCAGAAGGATTATCTAAAAACAGTACAAACACACCTAAAAAATACGGAATGAAAGATTTTAATGTAACACAGAAAGATATAGACAGAGCAAATGATATGTATTTAAGCAATGATTATTTAAGAAAATATCTGCAATACCGATAAAAAGAAAAAATGTTAAACCTAAATGAAATATTAAATTCTCCGCAGGACATTACTCAGATAAGCAATACCTCTGACGGTTATCTTCCTTATTCGGATAAAGTAATAAACAGTGATACTTCTACAACTTACGGAGGCAATGGAGTAACAACACAAAAGATATACGAATATAACTATCCGCAGGCACTGAATGAAGCACAAAAATACTCTGAAACTATTACAAAACCCTTATTACAAAGCAATGATGATTATGTCAGTGCAATGCAAGATTTGTATAAACGATTCACTCCGCCCGATATTGAGAACGCAAAAGAAGATACAAGATATTCAGGTATCACGATGTTAGCACAGGCATTTAAGTTGTAAAGGGCTTGCAGTTTATGTGTCGGTATGCTGTTGAACTCACTCTGTTTTACCTTCGCACTTCGGCAGATAACAGCCTTTACATAGTTTAAATTGTTCTTATCCTTACCCAGTGCCTCAACATATTTCCCGCACGC
>JAFVBA010000018.1 GCA_017480245.1 Bacteroidales bacterium
AGAATAAAAAGCCGTTTGATTGCAATCAAAAGCCGTTTTACAACCTTGAAATGCCCTTTCGCAGAATTCTTTTCAGAAAAGAGAATTTTCTTTCTTCACTTTGCTGTAAAAACATCAAATTCCGAACTTTTGAAGTATGCAATAATTCCGTTTATACCAAACCCCGACAAAAACAGACACGGAGAAAAGCGGACAATTTGTTTAAGAAATGAACAAAAGTTTAACGAAAAATATTTTCAAGTGTGATTAGATGATTTTACTGTACGGAAGTGATTTTATATAGTTTTCCATAAACTTCCAATCGGGCTTCCCGTTTTTTGTAACAGGCAACTTAATTTTAAGATTACCCGTTTCATTACTGTATACAGCACGTCCGTATGAAAATCTGTATTTTTCCTTTGCTATTAAGGTTGAAATAAACAGTGCATGATATTTGTTCATATCAAACAACGGAGTTAATATATTTACCCTTCCGTGGCTTACGGCATAGAACATTTGCGGTTGATAGAACGAATTACAAAACATATCCGTTGTTAATTTATTGTCGTCAAACATCTCTGCAACACCGTCCCCGAAAGTATCAATATAACCGACAGTACCGTTATTGGATTCTCCCGCAGAGATTAACGGAACACCGCCCTTTTGACACAGATTATATTTTATATCACCTTTCGATAATTCAACCGTAAATAACGAAGACAAACTGAACCATTGCCATTTATCTGTATTGAGTTTAATTTTTTTATTACTCAATGGAGTTGTATCAAAATTATTATTCCATACGTCTTTGGCTCTTTGCGGAAGTTTAGGTATCAAAGTGTTTTTTACATAATCCTCTATCCATTGCCAATCGGGAGTATTCTGCTTTGTAACAGGCAGTTTGATAACGGATTTTAACATCATTTCTTTATTCCACTTCCTACCGTAATTAAACCTGTACTTCTCTTTGCTTATCAATGTACATAAGAATAAAGCGATGTATTTATTCAGTTCAAATTTAGGATATAACACATTTACGTCATCCGTTGCCCAGAACGGCTCCGTCTGATAGTAGGCTTCGGCAATAGAACCGTTATAACTGACAGTAATTGTGCCAGCGGAATGAATATGCTCGTCATTGCTTATATAAGCCGTAATACCGTTATTGGAATCAACGGCACCTATATATTTAATATTACCGTCAATCATATCATTCTTTGTCAATCGCTTACCTTTCTTTATAGTAAACAATTCACTGTATTTAAACCATTTCCAATTGTCAGTATTCATAAGGCATCAATTGTTTTGTACTAAAAAGGCTGCATAATCGGTCATTTTACGGATAAAATCTTCGTCAGTAAGTGTTGAATAATCCGTTTGCATATATGCTTCGGCACACCATTCGTCTTTATCCGTAACATGATACATAACACTTTTACCCGATACTTCTTTACGGTTGCGGAACAAATACAACCATTCGGCTTTTATCTCTTCCCATTTTCCGTGAGCGTCTATTCTTCCCAAGTTTTTTCTTTTTTCAAAGCCGTCATCCTTAAAATATCCGAAAAACGTTTCCTTGTCCTCTGTATGCGGTTTATGGGCAGTGAATACCATTACACAGGTTACAACGCTTTTGTCTGAATTGTAAAACAATTCGTCAGGCATGGAAAATACTGCTTCAAGAGTATGTTTTTGCAACAGTTCTTTTTTCAAATTGGCAATCTTTCCTTTTGTAGATATAGCACACTGCATAGGAACGATAGCAACACAAGTACCGCCTTCCACCAAAGCCTCCAAATTCCATTTAACAAACTCCAACTCTTCCACATCGTTCTTTTTGTCAGCCTTATAAGGAGGGTTAAGCATACCGACTGACGGTTTCATTTTCTTTATCTGGGCAATCTTTGGGGGATTCAGTCCGTCATCAAGGAAAATATTTGTCTTGCCGTCCCCGTGTATAGCCATATTGGACGCAGCCAAGCAATACATCTTATCTCCCTTTTCTATGCCTATCAGTTGTTTGCTTTTGATAGAGTTCTCCGTTTGAATATCACCTTTTGCGTCTTCAATCATCTTGCTCATTGCGGCAATCAAAAATCCGCAAGTCCCCGTACAATTATCAAAGACTATTGAATTTTTATTTACGCCCGCAACCTCTGCAAAAAACTCCGTGATATGCGAAGGAGTCAAAACAACACCTAAATCATTGCTTGTATTGGCGTACCGCAAAAATGCAATATACAACTGTCCCAAGACATCATAATAGCGGTTGGTCTTCTCAAAATCATCAATGTTTTCCTCCATATCCATAATCAAATCCCGCAAATGATTATGCGAAGATTCTTTTGCAAACATTCCTCTGATTGTTGAGTATTTGGATTCTATTGTTTGGATTTTCTCATTTCCGACATTGCTTTTCTTAAACCAAGACATAACATCGGAAATCATTGTATCGGCCAATATAGACTGATTTTCCTCCGTCTTGTAATATTCTTTGAAATGTTTTTGACGCAATGCCAACAATATACAACTTGCCAATATACAACGTTCCGCTTCGTCTATATTCATTTTATGCAGACGTGTATTCAAATCCCTTGTATAGTCCAAAAGTTTGTCGTAATCCTGCCGTTTCTTTTCCTCCGACGTGTTTAAACCTTTGTAATATTCGTCAGGGGAAAGCAATTTATCGGAAAAATATTTGAATGCCTTGGGTTCGCCTTTCAGTTGTACATAATGGGAAATTTTTAAATCGTCTTCTTCCGTTCCGCTTACGGCAATGGCAACGACATCATAGGATTTGGACAGATAAGAGGCGTAAAGCAAAACACCGTCAACGGCATAATCGGAATATTGTTTGTGGCTGACGCTTTCGTGGAAGTTCTTGTCTTTTTTATTTTCAATTACAATAAGGAAATTCCCATCTTTTTTGTATTGAATAATAAAATCGGGATAACCTTTATGCAATCCTTTTTTGGAAGCATTCTTTAAAAGTTTATCAATAACAATATTGTCAGAAGACTGCTGCTCAATAATCACGTCCTTTTCAAATTGCTTGAAATAATCTCTTACAATATTATCCGTCAATATTTCTTTTCTGCCCTTTATATTCGTATTTGCCATAACACAAAGCCTTTTTTACCGTTGCAAAATTACAAAAAACATTTCAATTGATTACAATGTTTATCAATAAATAACGGATTGTATCTGTTTTTTTAAATGCCGTTTATTCGGTATTTAAACAGGCTTTAATCAACAATCTGTCGCAGGAAGTCCCTTTGGAATTATCCTCCGCATTAGACCAAAACGTTTTCTTTTTCTCGGGCTTCAAAACTTACAAAGAGTTACAGGAAGTTTCCTCTCTTCTTAAAGACACCAGTGGAACTTTCAAGTCTTTTGATAAGTTTAAACTTGAGGCTTCAACAGTCGGCAAGATTTATAACGAAAACTACTTAAGAGCAGAGTATAATTTTGCAGTACAATCCTGTCAGATGGCTGTAAAATGGAATGAATATGCAAAAGACGGCGACAACTATTATCTTCAATACCGCACAGCCAATGACGGAAAAGTGCGTCCTGCCCATCAAGCCCTTAACAAAACAACTCTGCCATTCTCTGACAAGTTTTGGAACAACTATTATCCTCCGCTTGATTGGAACTGCCGTTGTACTGTCGTTCAAGTACGCAAAAACAAATATCCTTTATCCGACAGCGACAAAGCCGTCAAACAAGGAGAACTTGCTACCGACACTCTAAAGAAAAAGATGTTCCGCTTCAACGCAGGAAAGGAAATGAAAATATTCCCGTCCAAACACCCATATCTTCCCAAAGGGTGTGGTGAGTGTGATGTTAGAAAAAGAATAAATCTTGTTACAAAAAAAGACCCAGCATTACCACAATGCCGAACTTGTAGATATTTATTGAAGGAATGTTTAAAACAGACAGAAAAAAATATAACAGAGTGGAAAAAGAAACATATTGACGAAAAAAACGGATTATCAATCAAAAGTAATAATCTTGCGACAGGTGAAATTCTTATAACTCGTGGTTCTGTAAGAAATACTATGGGACACACAGCAAATTTAAACATCCATAATAGTTTGTTTGATATTGAAAATAAAGCCACTCAATTTAAATATATAGGTTGGGCTTCTGTAAAACCTCCTAAACATCCTGATACCGCATATTTTAATTATTACGAAATCGTAATACAAGATAAAACATATTATGCAAATGTAAAAGTATTAAAAATAGACCATAAGGAAGTATTATATTGCATTAGGGATAACATAGGAACAGTTAATACTATTCCTCCACCTCAATAAAACAGAATAAGATTGACAACTGCATCTCGGAAGTAAAACCCTCTCCCTGTGACTGACGTTATCAATCTTATTCCTTTGACAGTGCAAAATTACAAAAAGATTTTGAATAACAAGTAAAACAAATATAAAAATGCAAAAAAGAATAAAAAATATCGGAAGAATAATGTTTAGTTTTGACATAGTTGATAACAACGGCAAAAGTCTTTTATCTAAAAAAGACCTTAATACCGTAGGTGTTAACATATATCTTCATAGTCTCAAAAATGAAGATAAAATACAAATACTTGATAAACTTAAACTATCTCTATCTCTTTTGCAAGAAAGTGATAAATCTCATCATCTGTTTTATTTAGATTTTGCCGAACTTCCAAAACAACAGGTTGATATAATACATAAAGAGATTGAACTTCCAAGAGATTTCTCTTGCTCTCACTCTCAAATCTATAATTTAGACGATAATCTCCTAACTCCTTTGAAAGATAAGGTATCATTCGCAGGTCAGGGTTTATCCGCAAAAATTCATATACTCTGCTGTAAAATTCGCTATTTATTCGCTTTTCTTTGTGAATGCTTTCACTCGTAAATATCATTTCTAATTTATTCATACATCTTAAGAGTTATTGATTTGCAAAAATACACCAAAATGACAAAAAGCGAAGAAATATTATCAAAAATACTTAACGACTTGCGTGTGGAACTCTCTGACGAATTTGACAAGAACTTTGAACGTAAAGCATTCTTTGATAAAAAATGGAAAGAACGTCAGAGGGACGGCAACGGTTCGCTTTTGCTCGTTACGGGAAAACTCCGCAGGTCTGTAAAAAGCCAAGTAAAAGGTAACTCCATTGTTTTCTCCTCTTCAGAACCTTATGCCTCTATTCATAACTTCGGAGGAACTATAACCGTAACCGAAAAAATGAAAAAGTATTTCTGGGCAAAGTATTATGAACTTGTAGGCAAAATTGAATACACTAAAAAAGGTTCTGTCAAACATTCTGCCCGCAACTCCCAAATATCCGACCTTGCTATGTGGTACAAAAATATGGCTCTGATGAAAGTAGGTTCTAAAATTCATATACCGCAACGTCAGTTCATAGGCGACCATCCGCAAGTAGATAAACTCGTAAAAAATGTTATTGACGACAACATAAACGAAGAATTAGAAGTATATATAAAAAGTTTATTACAACCTAACCGTAAAAGAAAATGAGAAAGAGGTTATTTGAATTAGTATCTGAAAAATTACTCTCCTTAACAGACAACAATGGAGAACAAATAATAAAGCACGTTGATTTGTACAACTCACAAATGGCGTATATCCAACAGGAACAGGCTTTCTTTACTCCCGCCGTATTTATTGAATTTGCAGACATTAGTTGGCAACACCAATTACAAGGTATAACGGAAGCCGATATTAACATCCGTCTGCACGTAATCACAGACAGCCGTGTCGGTCGCTGGAGCGATGTTTTAAATATTTTTGAATTGTTAAGGGATATTAATATTGCCTTATATGGCTTATCCTCTAATGACGGTGTCGGTGCTTTAACGCTTACGGGAAGTATTACGGATTCGGATTTTGACGAACTGCAACATAATATTGAAACATATACAACCCACGTTACCGACAGAAGTGTTTTGGATGCTTTAAACGTTTATACAAGGAAAGTTATACATATTAAAAAAGAGTAGGCTGTTGCTGTTCTGTCTTCTGCAACTTTGCCAACTCTGTCTGCCAATCAATATAAAGATATACATAAAAAGTGCTACGGGAGATATTAAACTGCTCTCTTATGTGATTATTATATATCCACTCGTTATAATATCCTTTTTTCGCATAATAGTCATAAACCTCATTGACCTTTTTTACTCTCTGAAGAAAATATTTTCTTGTATATGCCATCGTATGTAAATTTTTTGTTATACCTTTGCAGTCTCTTAACCCTACTCCGATATTTGTATTACATACGATGTCGGACTTTTTTATATCTTCAGTTTCATTTTCTGTAAATAGTTTTCCGCACTGTGCCACGTCTGCTCTATTGCATATCTCATCATATATTGATGTGGCTCATCAAACCATTTATCCAAGTATTTCTCCGAACTCATCTTCATCATCACCAACGTTAAACCATCCAATGTAAAACTCGTTATCTTTCTGCCGTTGCCTCTGTTCATCAATACCAAATGATTATACAATTTGATATAGTCAATATGCGTTTGTTGTTTTATCAACACTGCGTCCGTATTGTTTGCCATCGTCAGTAAAAATTTGCAAACGTTCTCTGCATCATTGATTGATATTTTTACTCGTACTCTCATATTAATTATTCCACAATTCTGCGTTAAGATATGTTTCGGCGTATTTCTTTCTCGTACCGTACGGAATATTTGAAAAATATCTGTTTATATAGTTATACGCTTTTGTCTGTTCGCTTTTGCTCATCTTATCCCATTTCTGTTTAGTACGTTTCTTTGATGAATTGTATTTGTCGTCATACTTCTGCCAAAACATATCAAACGTTACTTCTTTTTCAGGTACAAGCGTTATCCTTATATACTTACTGACCTTTTTCAATGCCATAAGACCTTCCTCATTTAAAGGTTTGTTTGCGAAAAACCAAGTCTGTTGTCCTATGTTCATATCCGCCTTTGACATATCTATGTTTTGCAAGACGTCATTCTCATCAAAAGTTACAAGGATTTCTCCTTGTAACTTCTCACTCGTTATACTATATGTTCTCATCGCTGTTAAAGTGTTTGTATGTTAAAACTCCGCTTCCGTCATTCCCAACGGAATATTCGTCCATTCACCGTTATCATTCTTCACTTGACACTGAACAAACGTTTTCGTCTTCTCGGGTTTATAGGCATCTTGTATTATCTTAACTCCTTCTTTGAATTTATCGCTGTTACTTTCGTTTGCATATTTTGTCAATTGTAATACTCTGCTCGCTTTCAAGTTACCCTTTTGGTCTTTACTCATCAATTGATTGATAATCTTAACTAAATTCTCCGTTTCCGTATCCTTTGCCAATGATTTCAAATATTCTTTAACCATTGCAATACCAACATCAGCCGTATCATCGTATTTGTCATTAACTCTGTAACCTATCGCTATCCTGTTCTTGCCGTCCTCACTCGTAAAGGTATGCGTTGCCTGTTCGCCGTCTGTCCCGAACACTTCTCTTTTCAGTTCCAACACCGACTGAAAGTCTTTATATACCTGTCGTTTTACTTCTCTCAGTCTGTTTGACAACTCTTTTAACTCAGGTACTACTTTCAATATAGTATCGTTCGCTAACTTCTTATAAGCCAGTCTGTCTTCCGACTCTTTCTGCTGTCTGGCTTGTTCCTCTCTTATAAGTTCTTCTTTTAACGCTTTCTTTTGCTCCTCGCTCAAAGCACTCAAATTTACTTCTGTCATTTCTTTTACTTGTTTTATTTGTTAATCTCTATTTTGTCGTTTATCACGTTTTCAGCATCATCCATCACTCTCTTGAATGACCTTGCCATATAATTGAAACTGTTGTAAAGGGCTTGCAGTTTATGTGTCGGTATGCTGTTGAACTCACTCTGTTTTACCTTCGCACTTCGGCAGATAACAGCCTTTACATAGTTTAAATTGTTCTTATCCTTACCCAGTGCCTCAACATATTTCCCGCACGC
>JAFVBA010000019.1 GCA_017480245.1 Bacteroidales bacterium
GAAAGTCAAATAAAAAAGTTAGTAAAAAATTTGGCTATATTGCTGATTGTCTATATCTTTGCATTGTAAAATTAAACAGAAATATTAACCTTAAAAGTGGGATTCACACTATAAACGATAACAAAGAAATGACAACACAAAGACTTTCAGAATTTGAACCGACAGAACAAGCAATTAATAACTATTTCTATTATAGAGATAGAATGGATGGTTTGATGCTACAAAAACACGGTAATGTTTATGATGTATTAGACAAGGATGCAGAGATAGTAAATGACATTTGCGAAGGCATTATTATTCATAATATGCTCCCAATTCGTAAAAGTAGCAGTCCTCTTTATACTCATACAGTTGTAACCTTTGTATCTATTCCAGAAGAAACACTGAGCAAAAATCTTGGTTTGCTTCTTAAAGAAGGTTTTAAAATAGCAATAATCTAAAAAAAACAGACAGATGAAATCATTAGAGAGAGAGCATACGAGTACATTTATCAGTTGATGATACAACCGATAGCAATTCAGGAATGCGACGCATTACAATTATTAAATATCCTAAATGGATATGAAGACCCTGAATACGTTATTGAACAACTGAAAGAACAAGTAGAATTGCAGTTGTTCAGAGAGAGATTAATTCAACAATACGGGAAGAGAAAATTTTTATCTCACAAAGTATTTGAAAGTCAAATACTCAAATAATAAAAAGCAATGATAATACAGGAAGTAAGAAAGGCGAATGGTGTTTCTACTGAAAAAGCAGTGGAATATATCAAAGAACAAGAGCAAAAACTCATTACCCTATCAAAGAGTAGGAAATTAGGATATTTTGAGTATGAAGATGCTTGCACATCTTTACACATACCAGTGGCATTTATAAACTATTTCAGATTTAAAATGGGGGAATAAACTATGGACTACGGAGATATTTTAATGAAGCGGTACAAAGGCAAAATGCTGGATTATAGTGAAGCGTTTTTTGCATTCTCTCAAGAACAACTTGAAGAAGGAATGGCAAAGATAGGAGTAACCGATAAAAGTCTGATTGTTGCAGGACCAATAAACGGACTTTGTGGTACAAACGATGGAATTAATAAATTTATGTATTCCTACAAGAATGAAGAAGAAAACTTTAAAAAACTTGTGAAAGAAAATTGTACGCCACAGCAGGTTTATAATTTTGAGTTTAATAATTACGAGTGTGGTTACATTTGGGATGATACGGAAGCATATAATGCAACTATATATGTCTTCGGAAAAGAGATTGTAGATGCACAAGTAAAAAGACGTTGTAATCAATAATAGGAAAGGAGCGATAAAGTGGAAGTCTTTTAAAGACTTTGTAAGAAAATATTTAATAGAAAGATTGGAAAAATATGGTGCAGAAACATTAGGAGATAATATCTTTAATATAGATGAACTCCTTATGGAAAAAGCAAATGCAGATGGAACATACCATTATTCAAGACAAGAAGCACTTGAAGACCTATACAATTATGGTGATGCTATGGATGAATATCTAATGGCAACAGGGAACTATCAAAATATATTCAGCAATCCCGAAGCGTTTTTTGTACAAGTTATGGGGTATGTCGCTCAAATCATCATAGAAACAGATGATGAATTTAACGATGCTCTGAAAAACGCACTAAATACAAAATAATAATTATGGCAAAGTTTTATATCTATTATCCTGTTGATAAAAACGGCAAGCCTGCAATTTTCAGTATTCATTGTTGGTTTAGAAGCAAACCGTTTGAGGCTCAAAATTATAGTGAAGCAAGGCTAAAAGGAGCAGATATTGCAAATACTCTACAAACAAGTAGATATTTATTAGTAGATAATGATAACGACAGGATTATAGCAAGGCATAACTTAAGTGTGTAACACAGAAAAGAAATGGAAGCAATACTAAAATATGGCAGAATGCAATGTAAAGGGGATGTCATCAAGTGGACTGACAAGAAAACAAAGGAAGTAATAACATTTGTCCGCAGACCTTATGCAAAGGCTACACAAAAGCAGTTTCAAATTGCAATCATAGAGCATTTATCACAGATATACAGAGTTAAAGACAGAGTAATCAATAAAACTACTATAAGCAGTCGGACAAGGATTAAAACGTGGCTAAAATCCCATTTATTTGATATTCCGTCAATAGTTATCTACAAAGAAATCCTTGCATTATGTGCAAAATATGGATTTTCTCAAAACGAAATTAATAAGAATCAATCATTATGGATTGGTAAGCAGTGGTTAAAGTTTTTCAAAGATAATAATATAAGACTTTGATTGACAATTAAATAAAATAAACATAGGCAGATGGAAATGCTAGTTAAAGTTTGCAAAATTGACACTTAAAAAGATAAAACACAATGATACAGCAAGAAAGAATAAAAGAAGTGTGCAAAAGACAAGATTTTACTTGCACCATATCAAAAGAAGGGAGAGGCTATTTCTTCACTTTTGAAACTTGGACGAATTTCGGTCAGGATTGGTTATTTGAATGTTCTGCGTCCAACATTGAGGAGTTGTTAAACAATATGTACGACTATCTTGATAACTATGATGAAGACTACGAGGCGAGCCTTTGGGTCGGAGCGGACGGACACGGGAAGAATGGAGCACCGTATCATATTGTCGATATTGTGGCGGATATGATGGACGGCTTGCACAGATTAGATAATCTTTACAAAGAGTTAAGTAAAATTTAAAATAGAAAGGATAAAAAATGGGATATAGATTACACGTCTGTAGGACATACAAAGTAGAATATGAGACAGGATATTTCAATCATTTTTACGAATGTATTAACGAAATTTTGTCTGAATATTGTGAAGAGGCAAATTTTAACGAAGACGGCAGTATAATAGAAATCTCAAAAGAAGATTTTAAGGATTTTTTGAATAAAATAACAGACAATAAAGACGCTGTTATATCTATCATCAAAAACTTCGTTAAAAAACAACTTGCAATATACAGAGAAAATATAGGAGATATTGACGAATATTGCAATAATGAATATGATTATATTCTACAAGGATTTAAAGAAATCTATGAGCAGGTAGACAAAGATAATGATTATATACGTTTAGAATGGTTTTAAATTTTGAACCATAAATTATTTGAGTTTCAAATATATTATTTATCTTTGCAACAGAAAATAAACAATCTGAAAATGGCAGAAAACAGCAGAATAGAATTAAGTGAGCAGAACATAGACAATCTTATTGTTCAATTGACAGAAGAAAACTCACGCAAGGCAATACAATTATTGCAACGTAAGGAGATACACACTCCCGATTGGTTGGAATTGGAAAAACAGTACAATAAGAATCATCATCTTATAAACGATAGAGGCTTCCGTCCTGACAAGAAGAAAGACGGCAGTATATATCAAGTTTCACGCATACCTGTTGCATTGCAAAAGTTGGCAAGTGAAAGAATGTCAGAGTTGATGTTTGCAATACCTGTTAAAAGGAAATACAACTATCCGAAGGAGCAGGAAGAAACATACAAAGAAATTACAAAAGCGATAGAAAATATATACTCACGTTTGAGGATAGACACATTAAACCTTGACAGAGGCGATTACTTGTTTTCTGCCTGTGAAATTGCTACTATCCTATACCTTAAAGAAGAACAGAATACAAAGTACGGATTTGACAGCAAGTACAAAGTACGTCTGAAATGCTACACTCCTAAAAACGGGGATAGATTGTATCCATTGTTTGATGATTACGGAGATATGATTGCCTTTTCGGTTGAATATAAACGCAAGGTAATGAAAAACGGAACAATCGTTGAGCAAACACACTTTGACACCTATACGGCAAAGTTTATTTATAATTGGGAGTATATGGAAGGTTCATCGGTTGAATTACCTATTGTAAGTGCCAATCCGATAGGAAAAATCCCCGTAAGTTATTGTTATCGGGAAGAACCTATATATGCCGATGTTTGTGCTGACAATCCTATGGAAAAAGGATTGGTTGATGAGATTGAGATTGCCATTTCAGATAACAGTGATGTGAACCGTATCAACGCCGCTCCTATTCTTGCAGGCAAAGGATTAAGCACAGAAGGAGATAAAGGCGGAATACTCCGTTTTTACAATATGGGAGAAAACGGAGATTTGAAGTATGTTACTTGGCAACAGGCAACGGAAAGCGTAAAGTTTCAGATTGAAACGATGCTTAAATTATTCTTTATGCAGTTGCAATTACCTGATTTGTCATTTGAAAACTTAAAACAGTTAGGTATTCAGTCTGGCGAAGCAATGAAGATGTTGCTGACAGATTCACACCTTAAAGCAGGACACGAGAAGGGAAGATTTATTGAAATGTTTGACCGTGAGGCTAACATAATCAAAGCAGTGTTAAAACTTATGAATGTCAATTGGGCGAATTACCTTGACAATATTGAGATTGAACACGAGATTACTCCGTTTATGCCAAACGATGAATCTGCAAATCTTTCCAATATAACAAAAGCAACAGGCGGTAAAGCAGTTATGTCGCAACGAGAAGGTATTGAGAAGTTTGGATATTCGGATAATCCAGAGCAGACGCTTAAAGAAATACAGGAAGAAGAAAAACAATCAGCACTGAACGGCAATACAGGAATGATATTTGAATAATGCAAATAGACGATAACAACAAAAAACATTATATCCGAATCAACGGTTATACAAATCAAATACAAGCCATCTTTGACAAGTACAATAAAGAATTTGCTAAACTTGGCTTGTCTGTTGATTATGACAAAGAAAACGGCTTATTCTATTTTAGAGATTTTCCTGAAATAAACAATAAAGCAGATAAATTATTTAAAGAGTTTGCAAATGAGATAAACACCGTTATTGCAAACGGAGTTTCTAACGAATGGAATGAAGCGAACCTAAATAATAATCAAATCGTGCAGTCAATGCTTGGTAACGCTTGGCAAAATGCACAATACAGTAAGTATTTTAATAACCATATCCCTGCCAAAGAAGCATTTTTGAAACGCAAGACAAACGGGCTTAATCTATCGCAAAAAGTATGGAAATACACAGAAGTCTATAAGGAAAATATTGAAGATTGTTTAAGTGTAGGTATAGAAAAAGGTACAAGTGCGGCAAAGTTAAGCCGAGAGATACGGCAATATCTTAACGAACCTAATAAATTGTTCCGCAGGGTAAGAGATGAGTTCGGAGAATTGCGTTTGTCAAAAAATGCAAAGGCATACAACCCGGGAGCAGGAGTTTATCGGTCATCATACAAAAATGCAATGCGACTTACACGCACGGAAATAAATATGGCGTACCGATACGCAGACTATGAACGGTGGCAAGATATGGATTTTGTTATCGGCATTGAAATTCAGTTGTCAGGTTCTCATCCGAAATATGACATCTGCGATACACTGCAAGGCAAATATCCTAAAACATTTAAGTTCGGCGGCTGGCACGTGCAATGTTTGTGTTTTGCTACTCCTATACTTATGACCGATGAGCAGTTTCTTAATGAAGACAATGCAGACGAAATAACGGACCTTCCGCAAAATTTTAAAGATTGGTATGAGTATCACAAAGACGATATAACCAAAGCAAAAGAGCGAGGCAAACTTCCATACTTTCTAAAAGATAATCAAGGTGTAATCGGGCGTTCAAAGAATATTGAAACGCGTAATAATGTTTTCAGTTATGTAGCAAATTTAGAGAAAAACAATAATAATATATTCAAAAGTGAAAAGTTAGCAACTGGAGAAATGGAGATTAATTACAGGGTTGCTAAAGACTTTATGCAAAATGAACATACCAAAAGCAATGATGCAAGGTTGTTATTGTTAGAGATTGGGGACAATGCTGACAAATTACAACTTATTCCTGATAGTTTTCGTGAATTGGATTTAAACAAGCCTATTAATAACCTGAATGCAAAAATAAAACGTGGCGTTATTGGCTATCGTTTATATAAATACACTAATGAAAATGCTTTATATATAATACAATTTGAAGACAGATTGGGAAAATATGAAATTCCGTATGCGGTAGTTTTTAAAAAGAAAAAGCAGTAACTTATGTCGGTAGGAGAAAACGAATACCCACCCCTTGAGCCAATAAGTTACCGCTTCGGAATGCAAAAATATAAAATTTTTTGCTAATTCAAATTATTATTTTGCAAATAATTAGGATAGGGTTGCGTTTGTACCGTCCTCTCCTGCCAATAGCGAAAGGTTACTTTTTTTGAAGAGGGATGTGGATAAACAGCCCCGCCATCTTGCCAAAATTTCCCAATTTCGTGGGGATTTATTTTTTACATTTATCATCATATTTTGCAATTTTTTAATGTTTTTTGCGTTATTTATGTGAAAAGTGAGTAATTTTGCAAAAAAAATTATAAGAAGTATGACAATACAGGAAACTGTAGATAATTTTACAATAAGATTTAATATCAATAAAAGAAAAGATGAAACTTTTGTTGATTTTTGTTGTGTTGTCATTAATGATATAACTTTAGTCTACAATAGCATCCATAACATTCTTGCTGTTACGCGATGTGATTCTATGCAAACAGCAAAAATGTTATTGAATGAACTTGGTCTTAAGGGTTTTTATACTATAAATACTCCTATAAAAGAATACAATGACCAAGAACTAATATATGTTTTTATGTGTAGAAAGATAGACTATGACAAATTCAAAAATGGAAAAGAATAAGGAGTTCAAAATTGATAAGCTCTATCAGAACTATTCTGATGAAATATTTGATTTAGCAAAGAATCATAGTGATAAGGTATTCTTTAATTCAAGTGAACAGCATGCATCTATTGTACACAAGGCTCTTGTTAAATACGCAGAAAATGACCTGACTATTTTTTGTGGAAATATGCTTTCAGATATTAGTAATAATGATGAGTATTGTAATTATATGACATCATTTTTAGAAGAGAATAAAAACAGAAATGTTTATATTATTTTCAATAAATATTCAGAAGATTTTTTACATACAAAAATAGCAAAAATTTTTAGTAAGTTCCCTGCTCAAGTTAAGATAAAAACCTACGCTGGAGATGTCAAATATAAAGGGAAAAATGTTCATTTTACTGTTGTAGACAATAGGGCTTTCAGATTTGAAACAGATATTGAAAAAAAGATGGCTTTTGGCAGTTTCAATCAACCAGATACAGCATCTGCATTGAAAGCATCATTTGATAAACTCTTTTATTCATCTTTAACTAAACCAATTTTTCTGTAAATGTGTTTGTCTTATTCTTGTTTTTCTAATGTATATGTACTCGCTATAGGTTTTACGGTAGCATACGTACTTTTTAATCCAAAGAAAAACGAAGAGGATAATAAATTTTTCTTTTCTCAAATAATAGATGAGATTAGATGCTGGGTTCAAAGACAGGCTGATAAGAAATTATACCATCAAAAACAAGAAGAGTCAATAATTGCAAAAATTAGATTTTATTTAAATTCCGAATTATTAGAGAGTGAAACGATTGGGGCTTTAAAATTGATAGACAGCAAAGCTCAAAATAATATAGATAAGATTCAAGAAAGACTGAGATGGTTAGATAAAAAATTAGATTTCCATGCGAAATCAGAGTATCTCAATATTTTAGCATTTAACTCTGCCATGTATGGAGGATTAATATTAATTATAGCATCTTTACAGGGTCTAAATAGCGAAGTACATTTTGGGCAAATAATCATACCTTTTGATATCCTATTAATAGTATCTTCATTACATTGTATTATTTCCGATAGATTTAATATAAAAATAAAACCTACAAAGATGTTATATTTTTCTCTATTTATTATTGTTCTTATAATTGCTTTCTTTTATAGAGAAAATTTTACAACTTATCATTTACCGCAAAGTTACGATAATCTTCTTGTTATTATTTCAATACCATTATGTTTAATATGGTTTATTATATATTTTATCTTAGTATCTATTAGTGCTATTATCTTGCGGATAAACGTTTGGTTTAAATTAAAAAAGATTAGAATAGAAGATGCCGTAAATGAGCATAATGATGATTTAAAAAAGTATGAGGACGAATTTAACCAAATAGATAAAAAATTGTTAAACGTTAATGAAAAAGACGTAATTTTTCCTGACGAATCAATGACTACAACAGAATAAATCTCAAGTGCCGCTATCATTAATTAACAGATAGATTGCACTCTAAAATAGGACGGTAGGGAGTGACGACATTCCCTCTTTTTTCTTTCAAAGAGCATAAAATCTTCCGATTTTCAGGATAAAATTCACCTAAAATTTATTATTTAGATATTTAATTATCAAATAATTGCAAAAAAAATTAGTTTGTAACATATTAGATAATAGATAAGTGCTAAAAAATATTTGAAAGTCAAATAAAAAAGTTAGTAAAAAATTTGGCTATATTGCTGATTGTCTATATCTTTGCATTGTAAAATTAAACAGAAATATTAACCTTAAAAGTGGGATTCACACTATAAACGATAACAAAGAAATGACAA
>JAFVBA010000027.1 GCA_017480245.1 Bacteroidales bacterium
AAAAGTCAGAGAAAAATTTAAACAATGAAAAATGATAAAGAGAACATAGAAGCAAAAGAAAAACAGCAAAACAAAGAAGAAGAAACGACAGACCAAATTCTCAAAAACCTTGATTTTGATAAGGAATTTGAGAAATTGAAAGAAGTCTGGAATAGGCCGTTAAATCTTCCACGTGATGTTGATTGGGATAAAGTATTTAAAGTAAAACATCCGAAATACTCATACTATTACAGACACGGAACAACAGAAGTCAAGCATAAAAAACTATTTATATCTGAGTATTTTTTGAATTTTATTTGGTAAGTAAAAAATTTTATTATATTTTTGCAAAAATAACGAATGGAAATGAAAATGACAACTTTATTAAGTAAATTAAATTCCTTTATCATAAGGAAATGTAACATGTCTTCATTGTATGATAACAAC
Source organism: Bacteroidales bacterium (assembly GCA_017480245.1). Taxonomy (GTDB): domain Bacteria; phylum Bacteroidota; class Bacteroidia; order Bacteroidales; family P3; genus Scybalousia_A. The sequence goes on from JAFVBA010000027.1 coordinate 427, forward strand.
AGAATAAGTTTTATTTATACTGATGTTGGCTTTAAAGGTTATGAGGAGGAATCATTCCCTATTAAAGTAAAATGTTTCTTTGTATATGCCTCAGATCATATACATTATATCTGTAAAAATAACTTCCTAAACTTTGCCTGTTAAGTAGTTGCAATTGCAATGGTCATAACATTTAGTTTTTGCAAACTTCTTTTCTCTACTTAACAGGCAAATCTGAGAAGTCAGATTAATAAGAAAAATGAAGTGAAATGAGCTATAGTAACAAATCAATAAAAAAAAACGAAAGAAATGAAAAAAAGAGTTTTCGTGATATTAAGTATCGCATTATTTAGTTTCTTCAATATTTTCTTTATTATTGGTTGCAATGATAAAGACGAAGAAGCTATGTTGAAATCTGAGAAAGAAAGTCATTATGTTGTAGATGGCGAAAGAACTGCTGTTTATTACACGTCAAGTGGTAATAAAATGGAAATTATTGACACATGGAAAAGAAATATACTTGTTGAGCGTACGGTTAATGGACATCCAGCTTATGCTCCTAATCATAATCATCTATTTCATGGGAGAAATGCTGACATTAGAGCCGCAGAGTTTGTAGACAAGTTAGTAAAAAATGGATGGCCATGTGTTAGAATTCTTCATTATGGAACAAGTTTCACCGGAGAAGAGGAGTATTACGTCGAATATGACGTCTTAGAAGAAGATGGAGATTGCTGGTATGATAAGGAAGAAGGTCTTTAATAATTAACTAAAAAATATTGCTATATGAAGAATATAAAGTTAATAATATTCCTGATCGGCGCTGTCTGTTTATTAGGAAAAACTTATTGTCAATCTGATACATTAAGTAATACAGATAGGGTTGTATTACAAAAAGTTGAAGAAAGAGAAGACAGAAGGATTAGAATGGTTATTCCAGAGGAAAAGTATTTAGATTCAATTAAAACACTTAAAGCCGAAGGATATACAATAGATTCTCAACTTTATGATAGGAAAAATAAAGTGTGGGAGGTATTTGTATTTCCTCCAACACAGAAAAGCAAAAATTTTGCAACTGATGCAGTGGAGAATAAATTGTCTTTTTCTGATGGAACCCGTTATGCTAGAACAGGGAAAAATGGAGATATCTTACTAGAAGATACTTTCAAGGACGGAAAACTTGTTCAACGAAAAGTAAATGGCAAAATTGTATTGAAATCTGATTGATTTGAATACAAGAAAAATTTACTATTATTTGTAGGTTTTATATCACAGCATAAGACCTACATTTTTTGATTATTAAAAAAATAAAGTAGTAACTATATACAATATTTACAATAAGATTTTCGTCTTACTATAACACGGAACAACAGAAGTCAAGCATAAAAAACTATTTATATCTGAGTATTTTTTGAATTTTATTTGGTAGGTAAAAAATTTTGTTATAGTTTTGCAAAAAATAACGAATGAGAATGAAGAAAATTAAAAATGAAATATAAATTAAAATATCAAAAACTATGAAAAAGTTAATCTATTTTATTGGTTTGATATTTTTCTTATCAACCAATGTAGTAATGGCTCAATCTTTCTGCGGTATAAAAATAATTAAGGAAGACGGAGAACCTGAATGTTTGCTGACTGCGTATGAAGAGAAAACTGCATTTCCTGTAAATGACGATTTCGGCGATGACGAAACAACCCTTGTATGCAGAGGCAAGACCGTTACTTATACTGCCAATAATACAGGCAATAGCAGTATAAGTTCGTATGAATGGACAGTTAATGGCAGCGATAATTATACTATAACCAATAACGGCAAGACCATAACTGTTACATGGGATGACCCAACTGCCCAACAAGTATCCCTGCAAGTAACGGCAACATCGCCTGAGGGTGTATCTTGTACGGATACAAAATATATGTATATAGTGGAAACACCTGTACTGAATACAACGGTTATTCAAGGTTATATAGAGAATCCTAACGGCGTAAAGACTATAAGAGTCTGCAACGGAGAAACCGTAGAGTTTATAGACAACAGCCAATACGTTAGTAAAACCAATGTAACAGGTTATTATTGGGGAACGGACAACTATGGCAATGCAAGTACAAAAAACTTTAAGATAGAAAACATTAGTGTCCCGACGACTGTAACACACAAAATAATGTCTTATTGCGGTTGTGAAGCAGAAGAAGTTTTCCTTATTGAAGTTTTACCTGAAAGAGCCATACAACTTTCCTGTCATGGTACAGCCTGCGAAGGTAGTATTGTAACATACGAACCGGAAGGTATTACTTGTTCTCAATACAATTGGGTTGTTGAAAACGGTACAATTATCGGCAGTTCAACTGCTCCGCAAGTAAAAGTACAATGGGGAGCGCCGGAAAGCGGATACGGAATAATAAGTTTGGACGGCAGCGAATGTGAAGGTGTTTGTCCTAAATTAGTCCCTGTAAAGATACCTATTATATCAAGTAATGTTGTAATAGCAGGAAGTGAAAATGCTTGTGAAGACGAGTCTGTCGTATTTGAACTACCTCTTTGGGGTAGTACTGAATATATTTGGGAAATAACTCCGAGCATTCCGATGCTTGACGCTGACCATCCAAATAAGAAAATAATAACATTTTCACAAAAAGGAACATATACTCTGACTTGTAAAGTCCGTTGTCCTTTCTTGGATTGCGGAGAATTAACGGTTCAATCAAAAACAATTACTGTAAAACCAAGATTGAATATAAACGGCAAATCTTCTATATGCGCCGGAGGAAGTTCTTCTTTTACAACTAACGCAACCAGTCAAACGGCTTCATCTGTTGAATGGACTTTATCTAAAAACAAACAGACATTGGCAACATATATAGGAAGTACATTCAATTACACTTTTACCCAATCGGGAAATTATCAATTGGAAGCAATTAATTCCGAATACTGCAATACGGCAGTTATGTATATAGATGTACATACTTTGCCTTTACCTCAGATTGCAGGAAACAATAACGTCTGTGTGTATGACGGAGACAGTTTGACTGTTACAAATGCAAATTCTAACTATTGGGTTAAATGGTCGTGCAATGTTCCGGGCGCAAGCCCTCAAAATCTGACAAGCGATAATTCTTTCGTTGTAAAGTTTAACGGTGTTGTAGGCAATGTAACTGCGAGATTTGAAGATAATAATGGCTGTCTATCGGACGTTGCGACATTTGAGATACATGAGTTTCAATTAGATGATTTAACTCCGTTCTTACCTACTCAAGTTACAGGTAAAAAAACGGGAGATACCATTCATCTGCAAATACCTAAACAACACGGAGTATTCTACCGTTGGTCAGTACCGTCGGGAAGGGCAACGCTTTTGACAGATTTCACTTCCAACAATGCTGTATTTGTTGTCAATCGTTCTAAGGACGGAACTTATCCTGACTTTCAGATAAGGCTGCAAAGAGTTTTTTGCAATGACTACACCAATCCTACATTTGATTATGTAACAGTAAGCGGAGTAACGGAAGCAAATATAACAATATCCGGAAATAAATGTACAAACAATCAATTGACTTTTTCTACCGACAGAACAGATACCGACGACTCTCATTACACTTGGACTATTAACGGACAAACATATACAGGCAAGACGGTTAATGCTGCATTTACAACGGCGGGGCATAAGGTTGTTAAACTAAAATATCAACTGCTTTCCGGAAATAATGCTTACATACAGACTGCAACACTTAACATCAAGAACTGCACTAGTACTAATTCTTTAGGTGAATTGGAAGAAGCAGGAGATATTGTTTCAGACGGAACTGTATATGAAACAAATAATGACCTTCCTTCAATAGTTGATTCAATTGACCATCCTTTTTGGGAATATTATGCAAGTTGCAATGTGTATTTTGATTGCGACAGCAACCAAATAGTTGTTAATGAAATAAAATACGGATTATATAGTGGCATAACAGTAAATCCTTCGTCATATCTTCTATGGAAAAAGGACAACGGAAATTGGGTACAAGTACCTGTACATAGTTTTTCTATACCGCTTTCAAGTTTAAATATAGATAATGACGGAAGTACAATTACAGTTCATTTCTTTGATGGATATTCTTCTTGTACCCGCGAGATTACCGTATATCCTCCTGTAACCAATATTTCTGCTACAATAACCCATCCTTCTGACAATTCAAATCTTTGCAGTGAATCACCTTATCTATTTACTGCTAACGTGTCGGGTGATTACGATTACTGCTATTGGGATTTTGGTAACGGCTCTGTTATGGAAGGCGATACCGTAGAATATGCTTATGTGTATGCTTCAATTATAAGTAATGAATATTGGGTAACTATAGTGGCTGTTGATAAGAATGGGTGCGAACATAGACTTGATTCTGTTTTTTATACCGTAGGGCAAAGTCCTGTATTAGGAACATTAGTTTCTTC
>JAFVBA010000020.1 GCA_017480245.1 Bacteroidales bacterium
AAACTGCTGTTCATACTCACAAAAGACAATCATACACGGCGATTTGCCTTTCTCTTTCGGTTCTTTCTTTAAGAGTTGCGAACAGAAATGCAGAAACTCCGCAGGTCTGAAATCTTTGTCGGTATCAAAAAACTCTTTGCCTGCCTTTTCGCTTTCGCCGTTCTTGTTGTCGCCGTCTTTGTACCACGCAGGATTGGATGCATACGCCCAATTACCAAGATTATACGGTATATCGGCAATAATCAACTGTGCTTTTGGTATTCCGTATTGTTTCCAATTCTGAAAATGATTGTTATATAATTCTACTTTTTGCATAGATAATCAATATTTTGCAGATATTCTGTAACTATGTTTATAAATTCTTCCAATGAACGACAGACAACATATTTGTAACCTTGCCTTTCAACAAGTTCCTGCCATTGCTTTTGTTCCGTTGTCTGACGGCTTGACTTACTCATCGTTTTCATTTCAATACAAAGTCCGTGAAACTCCTTTGTAGGAATGAATAATATCAAATCTGCAACACCTTTGACAAGTCCTGCCTTGACAAGATTTCTGCCGTTGGAATATGACCTTTTGCCTTCATTGGTAACGTGGATTAGTAGTTTTCTATCCTCTGGGTATTGGATAGAAAACCACTTAATGCACGCTTGCTGAATGGTCGTTTCCGTTTCTTTTTTCAGATACATAACCACTTCAAACTTTTAGAAAGCATCGTTATCTTCTCCGACAAAATCTCCGCCGAAACCCTGTTGTAATTGTTGCACTGCAGGATTATTCAACACTTGAGGCGGTACTTGTGCAGGCGGTACTGTTTGCTGTACTTGATACTGTTGCTGCTGTGTATTGCCTACCGATTGGAAAACTCCGATACCTATACAACTGATTTCGGAAAACCATCTGCCTTCATACTTTCTACTGTTAAGCGATATTTTGGCATTAATCGTTTGACCCAACTGAACATTGTTAAGTTGTTTGCAACGCTCCTCTCCGAAAAGTGTCATCGCTATCGTTTTCGGATAATCTTCCATTGTCTGAATGACAAGTACTCTTCTGAACCAAGGCGTACCATTTTGACTTACGCCTTTTTCTACATTTCCGATTTCAAATATTTTTCCTGTAACTTCCATTGTTTTGATTATTTATTTGTTTTTGTGTTAATACTTTCTCTTACTTCTGCAATCCACCGCATAAGATGATTAAATAATTTGATGTCGGATATTTCTTCAACCGTTGCTCCTTCTCTTTCTATCGGGTCGGGATTTTGTCTTATGCTTTCTTCTGCTTCCTGTTTGGTCTTAAATACCGTTCCTGCAACATACTTGTTGCCTTGTGTGATGATGTAATATTTTATTCCCAATCTCCTCTCTTTATGTCTTTGTGAATAAAATAGATTAAACCTACAACTGCAATCAAACACAAAATTATCGTTGCACTATTCAGTAGCGTTATCATTTTTCTCCTTTCTTGTTTCGGGTAAATAACTAAAATCAGGGTCTTCCCAATCAATAACTCCTGCACCTTCCATTGTTGCAAAGAAATTCCAAATCTTTTCATAAATGACAGGTTCTGAATCTGCCTTTAACAACAAATCGTACAATCGCCTTGTATAACTCTCCCAAATACACATCAAGGCATCCATTGACTGAATGCGGTCAAAGGCACTGCCTTTTTCGTTTTGTTCTGCAAATATCTTGTTGTAAGTCGTTGATGTACGCAGTGCAGACTTTTCAAAACGCTTGGCATTGGCAAACATATCATTAAAATCTTTCTTCAATTGAAAATCAATCTTAATTCCCGATTGTTTCACTCTGCCGTTAAGTTTCTCTATCGCACGGACAACATCATTGACCATACTATACCCGATATTTGCAGGAATAGGAGCACAATACAACAAAAATTTGTTCTTTTCGCCGAATATTTTATCGTACTCTTTCTTTGTTATGGGTAACAATTCTTTTTTCATTGCTTTATCACTTCTTTTAAGGTTTGTTTGTACTCTTCTTTCTTCTCAAACTCCATAAGTAAGTCTATGTAATGCTTGGCTTTCTGCAAATCCTCTATGCCGTTCTTTCTTTTGTATCGGCATATATATTTCAATATGCTGGATTGACAGGCGTTAAAATTATTTTTCATCGCAAACTCTATGGGTTGTATCACCATATCTTTGTAGTGATTACCGCCTACTTGATTCTCCAATGCTGAACTCATTTCTTTCTTTTTTGCTTTTTGTCAGGTTAATTATTTTTTGTAACTTTGTAAAGCAGTAACTAAATTCTGACTTTACACTCTTAATTTTGCGTCTGTTATTTTCCTGTTATCAATACCCTGTTTGTACTTGTAAGAAGCCGTTTCATTGTAGTAAGACGCCCTTTTGTGATTGTGAAATGCCGTTTTATAAAATTCTTTTCTGAAAACAAATTTTTCTTTCCGCACTTTATTCTCAAATTATGCAAAACGGCGTTTTTTCGTTGTTTTATCCCGTTATGCCGATGAATTATAAACTGACAATTTCCTTTCAAAACCGACAAATTTTCTACAATTCACAGAGTGTTGATAACTGCCCGTTTTCTATGTTTCTCCTGTTTTCATATTCTTTTGCACTTTGATTGTTTGAAATTAAAATACCGTTATTTGTCATTTTTAAGTATCTTTAAGAGGTTTTATTTAATTTTTGGATTAAGTTATTGGTTTGGCTTTAAAATACCGTTAGAATGGCTAAAAATCGGGTTTTGATATTTTCCGTTTTTGACCTTTTGAAAAAACAAGCCGACATACAAGTAATAAAACTCCGTGCGTTTTTTGTCCTTAAATGTCTTTGAATGAATGAAATTATAATCACGCATAACGGCTTTGATACTTCTGTAATACAAGGGATTTCTCTCTTGCACGTTTTCGTATGCTTTCATCTCCGCACGTTGCAATAAATGTTTTACTTCCGTCAGTGTATGATGAAAATTCAAAATACGCGTGATGTAAAGATAATTCCAATTCCTGAAGTTATAAACCGCTCCGTCTTTAAGAAAATACAAGTAATCCTTAACAAGCATACGCTTTGCTTCTTCCCGTACTTCTTCTTTGGATTTCCTTATTTGCTCTGGTTTCGGAGCATTCAGCATTTCAAGTTTTGTTTTATTCTCCCGTTGCGTTGTGAGGTGTCCCGATTTTTCCAAACAGGTTATCAACGCTTCGGGGCATACCGTATTTGAAAACTCACTGCCGAATTTGTGGTCTTTGAAACAACGTTCAATATCCGTGGTGCATAAGTAAGCAAATCTTCGTTGTATCTCGGACAATACCATCATTGCGATAATACTCCGTTCTTCTTCCGTTTTGCTTATGCCTCTGAACACACAGGCAAGAAACACTTGATTTTTTACAAACTCTGCCAAGTCTTCAGGTTTTTTATTGACAATCAATGTCTGTAAAAACATTTGTTGATTGTTTGCAACTGCAACGCTGTTATTTTGTGCTATAACTTCCTTCATAGTTTTATTCCTTGTTTTTTCAATAGGTCTGCCATTTCCTGTGTTACCGATTTCGGTTTATCGCTCTTTAAAGCCTTTTGCTGTAACTCAATCTGTTTGTTGAAATAATTTCTTAAATGCTCTGTTACTCGGTGTTTGAGGGTTATTGTGTCAAATGACGGGATATATGCGTGCTTTTGCAGAAGTTTCTCATCGTTGTAATACTGATGCAACCACTCTCTGCTTTGTGCTGTGATGATACCTTTTGATTTGATAAAATCTTTCCATTCATCACTGTTGGCAATTATGGAGATGATATTATAAAGCCTGTCAGAATATCCTTGCGTATTTATTGAAGGTTGAGGGGTAGAAAATACTTCTTCTTTTTTTGCGAAACTTTTTTCTTCTTCTCTCCGGGCATCTATGGTGTAAAGAAAATTTTCGTTTGCAAAATTTTTCTCGCGCACGCGTATATTAGCATCAACAAATAAATTATATATTTCTTTAATATATTTATATTTTTCGTTTAGATTGCTGTTTAATTGCCTGTTTAGATTGCTGTTTAAGTCATTGTTATAACTATCTTGATTATTAATTGATTGAGTGTTTATTTTAGTGTTTAATTCGGTGTTTAGATTGCTGTTTAGATTACAAACACTTTCTTTTAACCCATTTTGATATTCATCATAATTCAGAATAAGAATAACCGTCATATTGTTTTCTACTCTTGTCATTATCATATTCTCTTTTTTCAGATATTTCAAAAACGTATTAAATGAAGTTCTGCTCCAAGAAAATTTTTCAGCAAAAAATGATAACGAACCTGCAATCTCTCCTCGTTTTAAAGATACTTGAAATATACCGCTTTTACTCTTAACTTCAACCGTCATATCATTGTAGGCAGCAAAACATAATAACCATAGCCAAGCAACCCCTTCCGTATATGGCTTTGGGAATAATCTTTTGTTGTCAAAGACTTTTCTGTATAACTTTATGTATCCTGCCGACTTCATAATGATTAATACCCCGTTCTTGTTAATACCATCTGTTGTTTTGCGTATGAGATTTGCGTCCTCATATTTTCCGAGATATGCACTATTGCACGGTTTATTCTTTCACTCCAATTGACAAGTTTATTAGCATCTATTGTCTGACTTTCAATGTATCTGTTTGCTACCGTTGCAGGTGCTTTGAAAATCCACTCAATATTTTGCTGATATGCAACTTGTAAATCCGTTTGCTGAATTTCAACCAAACGCGGATATAATTCCGTAACCATTGCAAGATAACTATTCATCTTTGTAAGCCTTTCTACCAACAAATCGGTATTGTGGTCATCAACTTCTTCATACAAAAAATCCTGTATCTCTTGCAGTTGGTCGGTGTATAATTGTTTTTCTTCCTTTGTCATATCGCTACCTTGTTAAAGTTAAGACTTAATCCCTTTTTCGCTACATACACTTTCTTGCCTGTCGCAAGTGATATTTCGGTTTTAAAACTTTCAGGCTCTGCATTGTCTTTTGATAAATGTATTAAAACAATGTTATTGACATTCTTTAAATCGTTTGCCAACAATGTTTCTTTGCAAGTAGCCAAAGACATATGCGTTTGTAATGTTCTCTCCGCTCTTTTCTTATCAATGATACCAAGAAGTGCATTTTCTTCAAGTAATGCTGTTTTGTAGTTACACTCAATGAGAATGTTACTCAAATTGGCAAACTTGTTTTCCAAATACTTCGTGTCTGTTGCAAACAGGATTGTACCTGTTTCTTCGTGATGGATAAGATAACCGCAACTTTCCTTTACTCTCAATGTAGGGTAATCGTGGAATGTTCTGAACGGATAAACATAAAATCCGCCAAGTGAAAATTTCTCTCCGATTGTAACTCTTTCGGGACGGAACTTCTTTTCAAACTTTATGTTTTCCATAGTACCAAGGGTAGCATAGCACTTGATGCCCCTTGCCATAAACTGCTCAATATACTTTGCGTGGTCTGAATGTTCGTGCGTAATCAAACATCCTTTGACTTTTGCTACACCGCCCAATATATCGGTAACTTTGCTTAATGGCATACCTGCTTCAAGTACTAATGCTTCCTTGTCATTGTGTAACACATAACAGTTGCCAGAACTTCCGCTATTTATTACGTCTAATCTCATTGTTTAATTAAAAAATTATCTTCTGTTAAATACACTTGGTTTTGCCTGCTGTCCTCCTTGTTGTGCAAACTGCGGATTAGCAAATACTGGTTGAGCTTGCATTTGTGGTTGTTGTGGCATTCCTTGTTGAACAGATTGCTGTGGTGTTGGTTGCATAGGCGGTTGTACTACCTGTTGTTGTGGCGGTACTTGTTGTTGATGTACTTCCTGAAAACCTACCGTTTCACCTGAATTTGCAGAGGCTGGAACTTCATCTGTAATCTCCACTTCCTGCTCATCTTCGGCAGATAGTACTTGTTGCATTTCCAAAGTAAGATCCGTACTTTGACAACAATAAACGCAATACCGTCTTTTGTGCCATTTCATCAAAGTTTCCCAACCATCCGACAACTCCTTTTTTGGCTTCTGCACCCGGAAGACTTGCCAATGAACTATAATTGTATTTACTTAAAGATGCTGAATATTTTAAGGCGTGTTTTATCATTGCGTCTTTATTCATATACAACGTTTTTGCAAATCCGCCTTTCAATTCAAAGTATGCAAAATACCCGATAACTCTGTCGCTTAACCTTTGTCCGTTAAAATCAAATTCTCCTGTCAGTTTATTTGTATATCTTAACTCCCCTTCATAGACAACATCCGTGTTTATTGTCTTATAGAAGTTAGTACGCATTGCTAACTGAATAAGCCCTTTATATCCTATTTGAAACTGTGGTCTGTTGCCATAGGATATGATGTAAGCCTGTCCTAAGAATTTATTAACAGGCAATCCTAATATTGCCGCTTTCTTACATTCGGCAATCAAATCTATCGGATTGCAGTGCTGAATGGCAGTATCACTTCTGAAATACTCCAAAATACCAGCAAGGAATGTAGGACTGTCATCCTTTAAAATTGTTGCAAACTCTTTCTTTGTTTGCTCTGCATCCAACAAGGAAACAAGATTGTTTTCCGCTACCGTTGGAAGTGTGTTTGAACTTAAATTAGCCATCTGTTAAAACTTTTTTATTGTTATTAATGTTGATTATATTTGACTTTCAAATACTTTTAGATGCACTTAAATTGCCTGTTGATTAAATTTTGCTTATAAACAACGATTGGTCAGGAACGTGTTTTAATAGAATTTTCTGACATTCTACCGTTGGCAAAGGATAGATACTTTCAGTGTTATCAATAAATAACGGAAACTTACAATCTATTGCTTTCATTATACCTGTACAAATATCAATCTTCATTGCTATTTTCATTGCAAGGTTTTGCTCGTCAATAGGAACGCCGTTATTGTAAGGAGTGCAGATGTCTTTTTCTCCGTCATTGGTCATATTCTTTTCAAACATCTTGAATTGACACAAATTAAACAATGACGATACGCTGTTTTCAATGTAGTTGATACGCTCTTTTTTGAAATCATTAATCTCTTTGAGTTTTTGCTCCAATACATCCATATCTGCAACAAGGACTTTTGCTCTGTCATCAAGTTTTGCTTGTTCGTCATCTATTCTTTTATTGGTATCAACTTTTGCAAGTTCTTTGTTGATTTCTTCAAGTCTTTGTTGCTTCTGTTGTTTGTCGGCTTTCAATTTCTCTGCTTTATCTTCGCCGTCGCTGTCAGTAGATACTTGTGCTTTCAAGTTATCAAGTGTTTCGCTGTGTTTATCCAACGCCGTACTTATCTTATAACATTCTTCATCTTCCGCACAAAGAGTAACAATGTCAGGCAATTGCTTTAACTCATTTTCTGCATTGGCTTTATCATCATTTAGTTTGGCAATTTCAATATTCTTTTTATTGATTTCTTCATTTGCCTTTGTTATGATAGCCTGATGTTGCTTTATTGTTGCATCATACTCATTGGCTTTATCTTCCATTTTTTTAAGGTTGAGCAACTTTTCATTTGTAGCCTCTTGCAGATACTTTTGTTTGATTTCGTCAGTTAAGATATTACCGCATTTATCACATCTTTCAGGAATATTGATAACTCTTTGATTTTCTTCTTCCCATCTTTGACCAATATCTTTAATTTTATTTTCAAGGTCTGCAACCGTGTCTTTATAAGTTGTTAAATTTGTCTTAATAACTGAAATACGGTTGATACGCATATCAATTTCGCACTGTATATCTCATATTTTATTATTGATACTATCTCTGCGTTTGTCAAAACTTTTCTTTATCTCGTCCTGTCGTCTTTGTAAGTATGATTGATATTGCAAGACTTTGTTTTGCTCCTCTTGTATATTCTTGAACAAATCAGAATTTGCATTTTGGTGAAGAATATCATCAATATTTTTAATAGCCTGTTCCGTTTCTTGTTTTTCTTTATTCAAGGCATCTTCATCTACAACTTCTCTCAATTTTTCCTGTGCATTCTTTTGTTCTGGAATGCTGTCATACTCATTCTTTGCTTTTGTAAATGATTGCGATACTTCTTTTTTGAACTCGTCTATTGATTTCTTCTCATCAAAAGCCTTTTTAACAAGCGGATAGTTTTCTGCTATCACATAATCGCTTTTGCAAGATGATACACTCTTTAATAAATCACGTCTGTCATTGACTTTCATTCTTATGAAGTTGTCAATATTGGAACAAGTGTACCAAATATCAATATCATAAATGTCTGCAAGATGTTTTTTGAATGTTGCAAGTCCGCACGGAACTTCACGGCTGTTAAAGTAATACTCGCTTGTCGTTCCTGTCAAAACTTCTTCTTCCTTACCTCTCGGTTTGCTCCAATTTTCTTCAAGAGTTCTGCCGAACAAATACTTTTCGCCGTTAATTTGTAATGTAACGAAAACACTTGTCTTTAACTTGTGGATAATCTCTCCTAACTCTCCGTCTATTGAATGCTGACGCGGTTGAACATTATCCGCCGTTCCCGATACACACTTCTGAAACAAACACCACAAATACGCTTCCTAGATTGTGGATTTTCCTGCCTTATTCCGTCCTGTTATCAAAACGTTCTTTCCGTTAAATTGATGCTGTTCTTGTTTACACCCTTTGAAATTCTCTATATCAATCTCATCGATAAGAATTTCTACTTTTCTTTTCTCTTTATCCATTGCTGTATTATGTTTTTAAAATAAATACTCTACAATATGTTTTCTGAATTGATAAGCATCTGTTTTCCTATACAGAAACTTGTTGCCGTCTTTTGCACAAGGAATTATCAAGCCTTGCTTTTTATACTTCTCAAAGGATTTTCCACACCTTTTTATAATAGTACAGAAATCTTTCTTGTCTATCATATCTTCGTCAGGTATGTATTTGTTTCTCGGTCTTCCCATTATTGCTTATAGGTTTTTATAAGTTCAACAATACTATGAATACCTAACTTTTTGTAGATATTACGGATGTGATTATGTACCGTATTCGGAGAGATGAACAACATATCGGCAATCTTTTCTTTTGTTTCTCCGTTGCAAAGATGTCTTGCAATCCTTTCTTCTTGATGTGTTAAACGTGAGTTGAATTTTGCACCGCACACAATGCCTTCTAACTTACATTCTCCACGCAAAGGGCAAGCAACCTTTTCAAAACTGAAAGTTTGATTATCATCCAAATCTACTTTGCTTACATCAATGTTTCCCATATTACACTTTACGAAGCGTACTACAATTCTGTACTGCAACATTCTGACATCATAGTTTAATGATGAGAAATGTTTCTCTAATTGCTCATAAGCCTCTGTGTATTGGTCTTTGATAATTGTAAATAGATGATTGATAATCTGCGTATCGTTTTCAGTTAATTGTCGGTTTTCTCCTTTTTCGTTACGATACCAAACTTCATCTTCGTAAGTGAAAAATTCTATTTCCATAATTCACTCCTTTCTATCCCTGTGATTTCTTCAAGGACTTTGATGTGCCATTCCTCTTTTGGTTTTGCTCTGCCGTAAATCCAACTTCTTACGGTTTGCTCCTGAACACTGCATTTTGAAGCAATATCCTCAACAAATTTTTGCTTCGGTGGAGTTTCCCTTTCAAGACTATCGTAATAGTCTTTCAGTGTCATTTTTTGCGATTTTTTGTTTTTCTTTGTTTGCATTTCAAATAATCTTTATACCTTTGCAAATGAATTAATATAATATTGTATTAATGTATTATTGTTTTGCAAAATTATAAAAAATATTTGAATTGACTTGAATTTTTTGCGACTTTTTTCACTTCTTTTCAAAATATTTTTTATAAAAACTTGAAAATATGGAGATTAGAAATGCAATAAATTTTATAAAATTTAAAGAAAAATGTACCCAAAAGGACATTGCAGAACGGTTAGGAGTGAAGAATACATACATTTCTGACGTATTAAACGGTCGTCATAAGGTATCAAAAAGTCTTCTTGATAAACTATTGTATCATTATCCGTATCTTTCAGAACAAAATACTGATATTTTCAATCCAAAAGAAGAAACACTGAAAACATCTGATATAGATGTAAATAAATTCTTTACTATCATTGATAAATTACAGAAACACATAGAAGAACAAGACGAACTAATCTCAACTCTTCAACATTCTATAAGACAAAAGGACGAAATAATATATGAATATGCCAAAAAGGGAACCACGACCATTGTCCAAGAGGACGGCAATGTCGGATGTGTAGGTGCATAAAACTCTATAATTTCAAGACTTATATAATAAGTAACAATAATATAATAAGGAATAACAATATAAAGAAAATAAATACTATGGCAGAACTCAATGTAAGCAGAAAGACGGTAAGCGAATTATTAAGCCTTAACTCCCTTAACACAAGAGGTAAGAAATATATTATACCTGATTATCAAAGACCGTATAATTGGGATAGGGACACTTGCGAAACCTTATGGGTGGATTTAGTGAATTTCTTTACTGACCACAAAAATGACAGCGAAGAATACTTTTTAGGCTCTATTGTTACTTGTATTGATGACAATAATAGTAATGATATAGACATTATAGACGGACAACAGAGAATAACCTCGTTGCTTCTTTTACTGCGTGCATTCTACACTAAACTTGAAATGATGCTTATTGATGACAAAGACAACGAAGAAGTAATCGGACTTATGCAGTCCATTGAACCTTGCATTTGGAATATCAATAAACTTACGAAAAAGGTATCTGACAAAAAAGATATACATATATTTTCAAAGGTTGCCATTGCTGACGATAACGAAATTTTTCACACTATACTTGAAACAGGACAGGAAAATCTTGAATCAAAATCAAAGTATGCTACCAATTACTCATTCTTTATGAAGAATTGCAACGACTATGCTTCAAATCATCCTATGGATTGGAAGGAATTTTGTCTTTGCATACTTGACCGTTGTATAATCCTACCTATTGAATGCACAAAACTTGATTCTGCATTAACAATATTCGGAACACTTAACAATAGAGGACTGCCACTTGCGGATTCTGATATATTCAAATCACAACTTTTCAAACTGCAACAAACTCCCGAAGAAAAAGCACAATTTACTGAAAAGTGGAAAGAACTTGAAATAATCCTTAATGAAGCAGACATAAACTTTAATGATATATTCAGATACTATACACACGTTATACGAGCAAGAAATAACGATGCTTCCGACGAAAAATCTTTAAGACTTTTCTATGCAGGAGAGAAAAACAAATACAAAATATTCTCCGAAGAAACTGACCTATTAGATAAACTTATTTCTCTTGCGGAGTTTTGGCGTTATGCAAAAGTTCCCGAAGAGGATATTTACAACAGCGAACTTTCACAAAAATACTTACAGATACTTAACGCTTATCCGAATGACTTTTGGCGTTATCCTGTATCTGTCTATTTCTTTAAACATAAAGATGATAACAATTTTAAGGAGCAATTTTCAGACTTCCTTGCTAAATTAACATCATATTTATTAGTGAAATTCATAGAAAGACCAACAGTTAGTTTTATCCGTAGAGGCATATATAAATATTGTATAGACATCAACAATACGGGTACAGCAAACTTTTCTTGTGAATTTCCGTCAGACTTTGAAGACAGATTTAATGAATTATCTACATCAAGGATAACACGCTCTATACTTCTTTTAAATGCTTATGAGTTTGACAAAAATCAACCTTATAGAACATTCAGAAATAGAACATATATTTCCAAGAAGGTGGCAATTAACTCATTTTTGAGCAATTTACGATGCGGAGGGGGGTACGGAATCAGAGGCACAGGAAACACTACAAAACTTTGGAAACAAGATACTCTTCGAAAAGGTGCTTAACATAAAAGCCGCCAATTACTATTTTGCAAAAAAGAAGACATTATACAAAGAATCTAAAATATCAGAAGTAAAAGCACTATCGGAGTTACAACAGGATAATTGGAATGGAGATGACATTGCAGAATGTAATAAACAAATCTTTGAGAGGGTAACAAAATTCTTTAAAAGAAATTTAGGAATATTACTGATACTGCTTACAACAATAATAACACAAGGATGTACAGACAAAGACGAGGAATGTGTATTGAATAACATAAATGGCAAGACATATTATAAAAAAGTGGGACAGGTATTAACTAACAGAACCTATAAAGTAATATCTATCACGGCAATAAATTCATCATCTGGATTTGTTTCTTTTGGCTATGAAACCTATAACAAAGATGACGAATTATGCGATGCCGATTTTATCGGAACATCTGACATTATAAGTTGTGATGAAAGTACTATCAAATTTATTTCTAATGACACAACATATAATGCAGAATTTTCTGACAGGTATGTAGATTATAGCGTTTGTATAATGCGACCTGGCGGAAGTTATTTTTTAGAAAGATTAAAATAAAAGCAATATGAAAATAAATAAAAACGGTGTTGAAATAACACAAAGATTTTTTCAGGCAATAGAACTTCTTAAACAAACAAAGAAAATAAGAGGTTTAGGAACATACACACGCGAGAACGGAATAAACCGTTGGAACTTGATAACAGTAAGAAATAAACCTGAAATATCGGTATTGAAACCTGAATGGCTTGTACCGTTGGTAACTGAATATGGTTTTTCTGCAGAATGGCTTTTAACAGGCAGAGGAACTATATACAAATATAGTGATTAACATTCAAGCACAAAATGTCGATTTTTTGCAAATATTATGCAAATAGATTTTACTAAATTCATAAAATCTGATTTACAAGGTTTTAAAACGGTAGGCTGACTGCCTTACAAGCAGAGGGTCATAGGTTCGACTCCTATTACTCCCACAAGCGAAAAACCTTGCAGAAATCAAAATCCGCAAGGTTTTTTTCTTATAATAGTGCAAAAAGTCAGCAAAATAACTGAGAAAGTCGGCTAAGTGGGGACGTATGTTAAAGAAATAACTGAGATAGTCGGTAAAGTAATGGAAAAAGTGGGTTATACAAGGTAGAAAGTTAAAGAGATAACCTTATAATATAAAGTAGTAACAGCGAAAGTTGGCGAAATAGGGTAGAGAGTTACAGAAACAACAATATAATATAAGGTAATAGTAGCGAGAATTAAAGAGATAACAGAGGATGTCGGCGAAGTAGGGTAGAAAGTTAAAGAAACAGCAATATAATATATAGATAAGGAAGTAGGATATAAAGGAATAATTAAAAACGGTGGAGAAAAAGTAAAAGAAAATGAAGAATCTATTTGCATACACAGCAGGAGAACCATTGTTATTCACACAA
The DNA here is from genome assembly GCA_017480245.1 of Bacteroidales bacterium. Classification (GTDB taxonomy): domain Bacteria; phylum Bacteroidota; class Bacteroidia; order Bacteroidales; family P3; genus Scybalousia_A. The sequence continues at coordinate 13,294 of JAFVBA010000020.1, forward strand.
ATTTATTTCTGGTTGTTTCTTTTTGTCGTTTTATTGGTGTTTGCGTTGATAAAAAACAAATTAAAACTCTCGCACTTGTGGCTTTTTCTGGTTTCAGTCTTCTTTTATTACAAATCTTCAGGCAATTTCGTTATCTTACTTCTTATTACAACGCTGCTGACTTACGGTTTTTCGCTTTGGATTGACAAAACAAAAAGCAAAGGAGCCAAAAAACTCTTGTTATTTGTCGGAATTTTCCTGGATTCTGCCTTTTTACTTTATTTCAAATACACTTATTTTTTCATAGACCTTATAAACACGTATTTTTCTGCGCAAATTCAACCCAAAGATTACCTTTCTTTGTTTGCAAACAACACTTTCGGCACTCAATTCTCCATAGAAAAGATAATACTTCCCGTAGGAATTTCATTTTATACCTTTCAGGCGATTAGTTTTCTTGTAGATAAGTACAAAAGACGCTTAGCAGATGAGGTATCTTTCATAGATTTTGCGTTTTATCTTACTTTTTTTCCGCAATTAGTCGCAGGACCGATAGTAAGAGCCGATGTATTTCTGCCGCAAACCAAAGAAAAATGGCAACTTACCAAGTTTGATTTCTCACTTGCCGTTTTTTTGATATTAAATGGCTTAATAAAGAAAATGTTTGTCTCCGATTATATTTCCATTAACTTTTCCGACAGAATATTTACCACTCCCGATGCGTTTTCTGCGATGGAAAATCTCTTAGCAACCTATGTTTATTCACTGCAAATCTATTGCGATTTCTCAGGTTACACAGATATTGCAATCGGTATCTCACTTCTTTTCGGTTTTCACCTGCCTATGAATTTTAACTCGCCGTATAAAGCCATAACCATCACGGATTTTTGGCACCGTTGGCATATTTCGCTTTCAACATGGCTAAGAGATTATATTTACATTCCTTTGGGCGGCAACAGAAAAGGAAAATTGCGTCAATATTTCAATCTTTTTCTTACAATGTTAATAGGCGGATTTTGGCACGGCGCAAATTTGAAATTTATCTTCTGGGGCGGCGTACATGGTTTGCTGTTAATTGTGGATAAGTTGCTCAAATCTTTGACAGAGAAGCTGTCTTTGAAATTAATCGGGCGGATTTTCTTAGGAATAATAACATTTCATTTGGTTAATACGCTGTGGATTTTCTTCCGTGCCGATAGTTTTGACATTGCTTTAACGATTATTGAAAAAAGTACCCAAACGGATATTACAACTCTCGGAGTTATTTTCGCTGCTTATTGGAAACCATTGACAATTACCCTTCTTGCGTTGATTATCCACCTATTGCCGAAAAGATTTAAACTGTTTTACCGCGATAAGTTCATCATTTCGCCGATTTGGTTCAAAGTTTTTGTGGTTATATTGACGGTTTTCGTTTTGGTTCAGGTAAAAAGTTCGGCAATCCAACCGTTTATTTATTTCCAGTTCTGAAAATAGGGTGAAAAACTCCCGAAATATTTTTGCCACTTGTCAGAATTTTTTTGCCACTTGGCAAGTTACGATGTAAAAAACGGGGTTTTTTAGTGTGAAAAATGGGGTTTTTTAATCAAAAAAACGGGGTTTTTTCACTACTAACTTGCCAAGTGGCAAAAAAATTCTGACAAGTGGCAAGAAATTTTCTTAACTTTGCAAAAAAATTTTAAAGACTTTTTTATTTCTTCTTTGAATTTGACGGAAAAAATAAAAGAGAAAACAGAATAACATTAAACAAAATACAGATATGGGAATACGTTTCAGAAAAAATGTGAGAAAGTACATGGATAACGGCGTTATTAAAGAAAAATATTTCGCAAAAATATTGTCCGAAGGTACAGTTCCGCAGCACAGAGTAACTAAATTGGCGGAAAATGATTCAACTATGGCGTCTTTTGAGTTGGATATGGCGATTAGTATCATAACTTTGCAATTAAAACGTTGGCTTGCGTTGGGATTTACAGTGGATTTAGGAGAATTGGGGCGGTTCAAACCCGGTATAACGGCAACTCCTTGCGATAATCCCGATGATGTAAATGTTAAATCAATCTCCAAAATCTATATTAATTACAAACCCGGCAAAGAATTGCTGCAACACGTTCAACAAACCAAACTTATTCCTGACAGACATTATGATGAATACGGACAACGTTTGAACTATACGCACACAAAGAACCCTACAATTGACAAAGCCTACGAAGAAGAATTGTTGAAATGGCAGGAAAAACAAAGACAAAAGTTAGCTGCTAAAGAAAAAGAGTAATATTTTGCAAAAAAACGCTAACCGTTATACATAAGATTGCATCCTCTCAGGGCAGAATGGTCTAATCTTCCGATAATTTCGAAACTTCCGTCCTCGGATTGCCGTCCTATGTCTTCGGTTTGGATAAATGAGCAGGTATCTCGGTTGGCTAAATCAATAATATTGATAATTCCGCTGCGGTTATAAAGGTTTTTGCTTTTATAATCGTTAGTTTCTTTGATAAATACTTTCATTTGTTTGGGAGTTGCGAATCTTCCTCCGCCCAATGAGTATGCCTGAGAAAAAAGTTCGCACATCCCGTATTCCGAATGTATGTTTTCCACGCCGAAACCTTGTTTTAGTACATTATGCAGCTCACTTTTCGCCATTTCTTTTCTTCTTCCTTTCATACCTCCTGTTTCAAAGACGGTAGTATGCTGCAAATGAAATTTCTTTTGCTCAATTAAATCCAAAAGTGCGTAAGTTACTCCGAAAAGTACGGTCTTTATTCCGCTTTCTTCGTTGCTTTCCAAAATATCCGTTACCTTTTGCAAATCATCTTTGAAAAATCCGCTTTGTTTATAACGGCTTTTTCCGATAAAAGCGTTCATCATACAGATAAGTGAGGAATGTTGTTGCTCCAAATAATTAGGTAAAAGACAAAGATAACAGTATTGGGAAACATCACCGTAGAATTGCGAAAAACAATCGAAAGTATTTTTTATATATAGGTTTTTGGAATAAACATTATGACGGGAGCGTTGCATGGATGTTGTCCCTGAGGAAAGGAAAAAGTCTTCCTCTTGAATATTTTGCTTACTTGTAATTTTGTGTGTTTTGAAAAAACTGATAGGTAGGAAACTAATATCGTTAATACTTGATATTTCAGTCGTATTTGTTAATTTGCACCAAGTATTATATACATTATTATTATTGTATTGGTAATAAAACGTGTCAAGGGCGAGTTTCTCAAAATCTTTTTCGCTTTTTATATCAAAAAAATCACAATTTGAATCCATTTTTTATTGTATCTTTGCAGTCTTATTTGACAATAACGCAGAAAAACGGGAAAAATTACAAAGCAAATGAAAAATATTCTGTCAGGAAGGCGATTTATAGTGATGGGATTGTTTATTGCGGTGGGTATTGTGTATATTCTCCGCTTGCTTTATTTACAAATTATAGACGAAACTTATAAAGAATTGGCTGACCGTAATGCTTTGCGTTATGTTACGCAATATCCTTCGCGCGGATTGGTATATGACCGCAACGGAAAGCTGCTTGTTTATAACGAAGCCGTATATGATTTGATGGTTATACCGCGTCAAGTCAAAAATATGGATACCGATTACTTTTGTTCTTTACTTAAGATAACTAAAGAGGATTTTATCAAAAAATTAGACAAAGCTAAAAAATTCAGTATGTATGCTCCGTCGTTTTTTGAGAAACAAATAAGTAAAGAAGACTTTGCGCAATTGCAAGAAAAGATATATTTGTTCGACGGATTTTATGCTCAGAGCCGTACTTTGCGAACTTATCCCGACAGTGTGGCTGCTGCCGTGTTGGGATATATAGGTGAGGTGAATGAAAAGAAGATTGAAGAAGATGAATATTATAAACGCGGCGATTATATAGGAATGAGCGGTTTGGAAAAGAGTTATGAACAATATTTGCGTGGAGTTAAAGGCAGCAGAATAACACTTGTTGATGTTCATAACAGAGAAAAAGGCTCTTTTCAGGGAGGTAAATATGATGTTGCGGCTATTGCGGGCAAAAACTTGTATTCTACAATAGATTTGGAGCTGCAAAAATACGCTGAACAGCTAATGAAAAACAAAAGAGGAAGTATTGTTGCCATTGAACCAACAACTGGTGAAGTTCTTTGTTTTGTTTCTGCGCCTACTTACGACCCTAATTTACTTGTAGGGCGAGTCAGAGGAAATAATTACAAACAATTGAATGAAGATATTTCAAAACCTTTGTTTAACCGTGCGCTTATGGCAGAATATCCGCCGGGTAGTATTTTTAAGGTGGCACAAGCGTTGATTGCCTTGGATATGGGCGTCATTACTCCTTCAACCGGTTTTCCTTGCGACAAAGGTTTGGTCGGTTGTCATAATCATCCGTCGGCTCCGAGCGTAAGAGATGCAATTAAAATGTCATGTAATCCGTATTTTTACAGAGTTTTTCAACGTGAAGTGCAAAGACAAAATCCTAAAACGGGTAAAATTGACAGCAAATACGGACTTAGTGAATGGACGTTGGCAATGTATAAGATGGGTTTCGGAGTTAAATTGGATATTGACTTACCGAGCGTAAGAAAAGGTTATATTCCCGACACTGCTTTTTATAACAGATGGTATCCTACGGGATGGAATTTCTTTACTATTTATTCTAATTCCATCGGACAGGGAGAAGTTACCGTTGTTCCTATACAAATGGCGAATTTTGCGGCACTTGTAGCCAACAGAGGTTGGTATATTACGCCTCATTTGGTACGTTCTATCGGCGATGAGGACAACCGTTTCCGCTTAAAGAAGTATCAAGAGAAACATTATTCCACCGTAGATGCACAATGGTGGGACGTAGCCGTGGCAGGTATGTACGGAGTTGTCCATGAAGGCGGCGGAACGGGACACAGAGCGGACGTACCTGGTTTGGAAGTGTGCGGAAAGACGGGAACAGCCCAAAACTCAGGCGCAGACCACTCGGTATTTATTTCTTTTGCCCCGCGTAACAATCCGAAGATAGCCGTATCGGTTTATGTTGAGAACGCAAGGGGAGGAGGCGGCTCTTGGGCGGCACCTATTGCAGGACTTATTATAGAAAAATACATAAAACGCGAAGTAGAACGCAAAGAAATAGAAAAACAATATATGGAAGCGGCACCTTGTCAGCCATTGCCTATCGGCAAAAGTGCAGTGAAAAAGGAAGAAACCGATTCTGTGAAAACCAAAACAAATGCTAATTGATTTATGCAACGTGAAAAGAAAAGTATATTGAATAATATTGAATGGAAAGTCGTACTTGCATGGCTTTTCTTAGTTGTTGTCGGTTGGATTAGCATATATGCGGCGGTTTATGACTCAGAACATTCAAGTATTTTTGATTTCTCCTGTCGTTACGGCAAACAAATGATTTGGATTGCGGCATCTGTTGTAATCGCATTGTTTGTTATGGTAACCGACCCAAAATTCTTTTCGCAGACTTCGTATATTATATATATTATATGTATAGGAATGTTGGTTGTAGTCCTCGGTGTAGCCACTGCGACCAAAGGTGCTAAGAGTTGGTTGGGAATAGGTGAGTTCGGTATCCAACCTTCCGAGTTTGCCAAGTTTGCTACGGCGCTCGCCTTGGCTAAAATTCTTTCTGCAATCAATGTTGATATGAAACAATGGAGTACTCGTTTGTCGGCAATAGGCGTTGTGGCTTTGCCGATGTTGTTGGTACTGTTGCAAAATGACACGGGAAGCGCATTAGTTTTCTTATCCTTTATCTTTGTGTTGTTCCGCGAAGGATTATCTTCCGTTGTGTTGATATTTGGTGCGGCGGCAATCGTTTTGTTTGTCTTGGCATTGATAGTAAATCCTTATCTGTTGATAGCAATATTGTTTGCAATTGCATTGATTGCCTATTTGTTTATACACCGCCGCAACCGACACGCCAAACTCTACTATTTCTTGGGCGTTTTTGCCTTTTGCGCCGTTGTTGTTATGGCTGTGCAGTTCGGATATAACGAAGTGTTGGAATCTCATCAAAAAGACAGAATAGAAGTATTGTTAGGACAGAAAAAAGATGACAAAGGAGTAGGTTATAATGTCAATCAAAGCAAGATAGCCATAGGTTCGGGAGGATTTTTAGGTAAAGGATTTTTGCAAGGAACGCAAACGAAATTCAATTTTGTTCCCGAACAGGACACCGATTTTATTTTCTGTACCATAGGTGAGGAATGGGGATTTGTAGGCAGCGCCTTGATTGTTGCAGTATTTATTTGGCTGTGCGTAAAGATAATTAAGATGGCCGAAAGACAACGAAGTAAATTTGCAAGAATATACGGCTACGGCGTGGCAAGTATAATCTTTTTTCATGTTATGGTTAATATCGGAATGACTATCGGTCTTCTGCCCGTTATTGGTATTCCTCTGCCGTTTATATCTTACGGCGGTTCTTCTTTGTGGGCATTTACGCTGATGTTATTTGTTTTTATCCGTGAAGATGCCTCTCGCGGAGATTTGGTGTAAAGAATTAAAGAAATTATTACTATGAAAAAGACAGTTTTTTTGCTTTTCGTTTTGCTGACATTATTCGTTAATGCTCAGGAATTATTCGTTGCTACATACAATATAAGAAATAAAAACACAAGTGATTCTTTGAAAGGAAACGCATGGGTCAATCGTTGCCCGAGAATATGTGGGCAGATAAATTTTGAACAACCTGCCGTATTCGGTGCGCAAGAAGTTCTTTTTACTCAACTTCAGGATATGCTTTCTATGCTTGATAACTATGATTATATAGGAGTGGGCAGAGATGACGGCGACAAACAGGGCGAATATTCCGCAGTTTTTTACAAGAAAGATAAAGTTGAGAAAATAAATGAGGGTTGGTTTTGGTTGAATGAAACTCCCGACAAAGCCGTTAAAGGTTGGGATGCCGCCTGTGTGCGTATTTGCACGTGGGGACAGTTTAAAGAGAGGATTTCGGGCGAAGAATTTTTCTTTTTTACTCTGCACATGGACCACGTAGGCATTAAAGCCAGAATGGAGAGCGCAAAACTTATTGTCAGAAAGATTAAAGAGATAGCCAATGGCAAAAAAGTCATCGTTACAGGTGATTTCAACGTTGATCAAACTAATGAAATCTATTCCGTATTCACACAGTCGGGACTGTTAAAAGATTCTTACGAATGCGCAAGATTTTGTTTTGCAGAGAACGGCACGTTTAACTCTTTTGACCCCGATTTAAAAACCGCTTCGCGTATAGACCACGTCTTTGTTTCTCCGTCTTTTGAAGTGGATAACTACGCCGTGATGACCGATTGCTATTGGATGCCGACAGATAACGGAAATAATAAATCCATAAAAGGACATGACGCCCCGCAGGAGATAGATTTTCAAAAATACATCCGCCGTCTTCCGTCCGACCACTATCCCGTCTTCGTCAAACTCAAATTTTAAATAAAAATTATTTAATTTCTTTTGAAAATATTTGGTCATAATAAATTTTTGTTATAATTTTGCATTCTGAATTTTGAGACGTGTGGGTCTATCCACAAACACTGATATTGATTTTTTTAGATATTTAAAGGTTCTCATACGTTTAGTGAGAACCTTATTTATTTTATAAAAATTTAGAAATAATATGGCAGAGCAAAGACTTTTTAAATTTGCATTCTTTCCAAAATATAAGGAAACTATTGAGTATTTGGCAATGAAATTAGCAGCAGAAGAACAATGGGATTTTTCTGATTCTCGTAATAAGAATTATTCTATTCTGAAAAATTATTTGGAACATACTTTTAGAAAAATAGAGGAAGAGGATAAGATTGCATATACGCAAGATAATAAATATTCTTGCTTTAATACAGGTCTTGTAACAAGAAATTTAGAGAGCATATTTGCATTGTTTGAAATAAATAAAAGTAATAACAATTCCAAAATACAATCTTCTTATTATTTTAAAGCATTTTGCAAAAGAAGCGATGCTCAATTTTTGAATATTTTTAAATCTTGTCATCCAGATATTGCAGACTATTTTCAGAATCCTGAAAGTTTGATATTTAATCCTAACTGCGAACTTATACCTCAGATAGACCATATTATAGAAGATAATATTAAACGTTTTCCGTTGCATATGCAACAATTGGATAACGATGAGATAAGAAGAAGACTTACTGGAGCTATTGATGAGGTTAAGAAAAGAATAAAAACTAATTATAAATTAGCTGTTCCTCAATATTACAACGGGAAGATTCAATTATTATTACCATTAAACCTTACGCCAAATTCTCCTAATCCGGACTTGGCATTGGTTACACATAAGATAAGTGATAATGTTTATACAGCAAGAACTTGTTTGACACTGAAAATGGCATACAATAATGCCCGTCTTATCGTTAAACCTGAAAGTTCTTGGTTAAAACCATAATTTTTTCATAGAATTTCGTCAAACTTTTTTTGATTCAATATACCGTTTCTGTAAAACCTTGTGGAAGCAAAAAAATCAAGAAATATTTTCTCATTTCTGAGTTTTTTTTTAATTTTGCACCTCAATTTGTTGAAAACTTTTTTGAGCTTTTAGCAAATTGAAGAAAGTTTGACAGAGTTTAATTAATAGTAATAACATAAAATAACCAAATAAACAGTCAATATTTTGATTGTTTTCGTTTGGGGTTTAATGAAATATTTAAAAGATGATGACTAAAACATTTAGTATCTTTAGATGGCTGGTATTGTCAGCATTACTGATTGTTTCTTTTGCGGGATTTTCGCAGACTTTTACGTATGAGGGTGTGAAATATACCATAAAAGATGCAACAGCAAAAAAAGTATGGATTGCAACCCAGTCTACACTTTCTGGAACTGTTGTTATACCCGAAAATGTGGAATATAACGGAGAAACTTATACTGTAACAGGTTCAAATGACAATGCCCTTAATGATTGTTCAGAATTAGTTTCAATTACATTCCCCAGTACAATAGAAGCGTTGAACAATATTTGGAATATGAGTAATAAATGTAGTAAATTAAAAGAAATTACAGTACTGGGTGGCGATATATATGGTTTGTGTTCAAATCTTTCTGCATTGGAAGTTCTGACAATCGGAGAAAATGTTACTGGATTACATCAGTATTTGAAAAGTACAGGGACTCGATTCACAATAGGTGGTAAAGATAAATTTGTTACCATTCATTATTATCCAAAACATATAGAAACTGGAGAATGTTTAAAAATGCCAGGAAATAGTTTTGATAATACAGTAAGCCGACCGTTTTCTTTAAACACGAATAATTCACTTGCAAATATTTATATACATGAAGGAGTCGAGTATATAGGTAATTATTGTTTTTATATTCCAGCTGTACCCAATAAATCAATACATCGTTTGTATTTACCGAGTACTTTGACGGAAATTGGAGAAGGTGCGTTTTATGCAAACATAGATACAGTATATTGTTCTGCTGCTACTCCTCCTAAAATTACAATTAAAGAAACAGAGAATCCAGATGCTGCTACTTCGCCGAAGTGTGATGTATTGTCATTATCTTCTTTTAAGAAAAAGTCTGTATTTGTATTGAAAGTTCCTTGCGGTAGCGAGGAAAAATATAAGACAGATCCACAGTGGAGTCAGTTGGATATTAATATGATTATTCCGTATATTTCGGAACAAATAGTTGATACTGTTTGTGAAGGAGCGACTACTTATACTGATAAATACGGAAATGTTCATACAATAACACAAGATGGTCAGACTTTTAAATATGAGCATGACATAGAACAGTCTGAGGGCGAAGACAAATGTAAAGGAGAGGTCGTTTTGACTTTATATTTCGGACATCCCAAAGAAACAACTATTGTAAAAACGTTATGTGCGGGAGAGAAATATTATGAGGAAGGCGGCATTAAATACGAAGCAGGTAAAATAACAAAGAAAGGCGTTTATAAAACTTATTACGGTTGCGATAGTACTGTATATTATAATGTAGTAGAGCAAGCACCTGTTTATGAAAAATCAGAGAAAAACGTTATATTGTATGAATCCAATTTCTCTTCAAATGACGGTTGGGAGAATTTGGCTTCGTCTCCTGCTAAAAATAAAAACCAATGGTATAGAGGTGATCCGAATAAATATGGTACAAATAAATTGTTCATAACTAACGGCGAAACTAGTAGCAGTAAATATAATACCGGTGTTTATTATAAAGAAAAACCTGAAAGTAGAAAAGTATCTGCTTATAAAGTTGTAAATATATCAACGGCAAATGTTACTGACAGTTTGGATATAGATTTGTCTCTTATTGCCAACGGAAAAGACGCAACAGATGGCGGATGGTTAAAAGTGTTAGTTCTTCCGAGCAGTACGTCTATAACAGATGCCATGTATAACAAAGAATATTCCACGAACGTTGTTCAATATAATAATAAATATTATATCAATGGTTATGGAACAAATGCAATATCCGTAAAACAGAGAATAAAGAATCCTTTATCATCTGCGGGAAATATAAAGATAGTATTGTTGTGGAATAACGGAACGGGTAAGCAGAATTCCGAAGCCAACGCAGTAATAAACAGCGTGAAGTTGTTTTCCGTAGGATTGGAAGACCAATATTTATGTAAAGGTGAGAGTGTTGATATAAACGGACAGCAGATAACAACGAACGGTGTTTATGCTTGGAAAACTGACAGCAAAACAGAAGACGGTTGTCCTATATATAAACAGGTCAATGTAAAAATTCTTGAGATAGAAGAAAAAGAAGCCGAGACTGCCACTATATGTTCCGGCGGTTCTTATGTTTGGGACAAAGACGGTAAGACATATAATTCCGCAGGGACATATACTTATATAGAAAGTAAGTCTGATAACAGTGGGTGTATCAAATATACCTTGAACCTTATTGTTAATCCTGCCGATAACGAGAACTTGGAGGTCGTATTTTGTGAAGAGGCAAAAGACGGTTCAGGGGATTATCATACTACATATAATGGGCAGGACGTAAATTTAGGCAGTCTGTCTGTAGGCACAACGGAAAATGTTGGTCCGTTCAATCTAAAGAACACAACAAATTGTTATGTCAATGTAAAATACAAGGTAATAATATTACCAAATGAAGATAAACCAATAAACGAGATAATCTGTTATAACGACATACCAACAGAGGGTTATACCTATACCGATGACTACACCGCCGAAGGAGTAACAACAACAATAGACGGTGAAGAAAAGAAGACCTATACAATACCACAAAGCGCATTACAAGAAGCCGCCGACACAACCTACACGAAAGACTTAACGATAACCTACACCAAAGGCACCACCACTTGCACAAGAACCGTTAAGTTGAACATCAATGTAGGTCCAGCCCCGACGACTGTAGAAGGAGTAGTATGTTACGGCGAAAAGTTTAGTAAAGAAATCGAGTTCAGTGATGGACATAAAGAGACGTTAGAATTTACGAATGTAACAAGCGACTTGAATGACACAAAGACTTGGGATAATACGATAACCAACGGAGAAGATAGTAAGAACTGTGCATACACAGTAACGTATAAGATAACAGTACATCCTAAGCCAGAAAATGAAGAGCGTCCAGCAACATTATGTTGGAACGAAGAGAAGTACGAAGCATCATTTAATGATAAATCAGGTGCTACTCGTACAGTAAGTT
>JAFVBA010000021.1 GCA_017480245.1 Bacteroidales bacterium
CCTCCGCTACGCTCCGTTTATTGCTCATATTCTTTGAGTTAGCCTATGTCTCAGCCTACTTTTTGACCAATTGACACTCTAAAACGCAAATTCAGCCTACTTTTTGACCATTAAGCCTTATTTCAGTATATAAAAGAGAAAAGGTTTTGCTCGTTTTTCACAGCAAAACCTTTCTTTTTCAGAAACTATTATGCTAATACAATTATTCTGCCTTTGGAGTTTCCTCTGCTTTAGATTCTTGTGCAACTTCAGTTTCTGCTTTTGCCGTCTCAGTAGTTTCAGTTTTCTTTTTACTGCTTCTACGAGTGGATTTTGCTTTCTTAGTTGTTGCTTCCTTAAGCATATTCTCATTGTAATCAACAAGTTCCATCATTGCCATCTCAGCACCGTCGCCTAAACGTCTTCCAAGTTTAAGAATACGGGTATAACCTCCGTTACGGTTGGCAACTTTTTGAGAAACCTCTCTGAACAATTCCGTAACAGCTTCCTTATCTCTCAATTGAGAAAAAACTATACGTCTTTGATGAGTTGAATCTTCCTTGCTCTTATTGATTAATGGCTCAACATATTTTCTTAACGCTTTAGCTTTAGCCAAAGTTGTCTCTATTCTCTTTTCTTTTATCAAAGAAGCAGCCATATTGGAAAGCATTGCGCTTCTATGTGCAGCCGTCCTTGACAAATGATTTACTTTACAACCGTGTCTCATATCTCTATTCCTTTTCTTCTAATTTATACTTTGAAATATCCATACCGAATTCCAATCCTCTGGACTTTACTAAATTCTCTAACTCAGAAAGAGATTTTCTTCCGAAGTTTCTGAATTTTAATAAATCTGATTTGGATATTGAAACAAGTTCTCCCAACGTCTCTATCTCTGCAGATTTCAAACAATTGAATGCTCTGACTGACAAATCCATATCAACAAGTTTTGATTTCAACAATTGTCTTATATGAAGTGTCTCTTCGTCAAATTCTTCTGTGTCATTCTTAACATCTGTTTGAATATCAATTTTCTCATCGGAGAATAACATAAAATGTTTGATAAGAATCATTGCTGCTTCTTTCAAAGCATTTTTCGGAGTTATAGATCCGTCAGTTTCTATTTCAAATATCAATTTCTCATAGTCAGTCTTATCTTCAACACGATAGTTTTCATCAACATAATAATTGACATTAACTATTGGAGTAAAGATAGAATCAATTGGTATTGTTCCGATAGGATCATTCTGTTTAACATTCTCTTCTGACGGCACATATCCTCTACCCTTTTCAATCCTCATAGTAACTGACAATGAAGGAAGTTCCTTGTTTTCATCAGGAGTCATGTGACAGATTTCAACATCTGTGTTCAAAACCTGAAAAGCGTTAAGATGTTTATTAATATCTCCTGCTTTAAAGACCGTTTTACCGTCTATTTTAAAAGATATTTCTTCGCTCTCTTGTTCCTCAATCTGTCTTTTTATACGAAGTCTTTTTAAATTAAGAATAATCTCTGTCATATCCTCCATAACACCATGAATTGTATCAAATTCATGATTAACTCCGTCAATACGAATTGAAGTAATAGCAAAACCTTCCAATGAAGACAAAAGCACTCTTCTTAAAGAATTTCCTATTGTTATTCCATAACCTCTTTCCAAAGGACGAAATTCAAATTTGCCTCTGTAATCATCAGATTCTATCATTATAACCTTGTCAGGTTGTTGAAAAGCTAATATGGCCATATTTTTGTTCTAATTATTTATTTATTACTTAGAATACAATTCGACGATAGCCTGCTCATTAATATTTTCAGGAATATCTGCTCTCTGTGGATAATTACTGAATTTTCCTTCCATCTTAGCATTATCCCAATCAAGCCATGAATAAGAAACTTTTGATGCTAAAGAATCTGTAATAACTTCTAAAGATTTTGAACGTTCTCTTACTCCGACACTATCACCTTCTTTCAATAAGTATGAAGGAATATTAACAACGCTACCATTTACAGTAATATGTTTATGAGATACAAGTTGGCGTGCCTGTGAACGAGTTTTTGCTATACCTAAACGATATACAACATTATCTAATCTTGATTCTATCAATTGAAGTAAAACTTCACCAGTAACACCACCTTTACGGGATGCTTTTTCAAACAATCTGCGGAATTGCCTTTCCAATATACCGTAAGTATATTTAGCCTTTTGTTTTTCCATTAACTGAATACCGTATTCAGATTGTTTTTTTCTTCTGTTTGCTCCGTGTTGTCCAGGAGGATAACTCTTTTTGTCATAAGATTTATCTGCTCCGAATATAGGCTCTCTAAACTTTCTTGCAATTCTTGTTTTTGGTCCTGTATATCTTGCCATTTTCTAAATCTTCTTTTTTAATTAAACACTATACACGTCTTCTTTTTGGAGGTCTGCAACCATTATGTGGTAATGGGGTTACGTCAGTTATTTCCATAACTTCGATTCCGCTAGTATTTATTTCTCTGATAGCAGCCTCACGACCTGCACCAGGACCTTTTACAAATACTTTTACTTTTCTTAAACCATAATCGTATGCTGCTTTAGACGCATCTGCTGCTGCCATTTGTGATGCATACGGTGTGTTTTTCTTTGAACCCTTGAAACCCATCTTTCCGGCTGAAGACCATGAAATAACTTGTCCTGCATTATTGGTCAAGGAAATAATGCAATTGTTGAAAGATGCAAAGATAAATGCTTTGCCCTGCGGTTCAACTTTTACTACTCTTTTCTTTACTGGTTTTGAATTTTTTGCCATTTTTAATTTTTGCAATTTTTCAAACTACTTCCTAAACGATTCAACATTATGCATCCGTAGTTTGCTTGTTGTTAATCTTTAATTACTTAGTTGCTTTCTTCTTATTTGCAACAGTTTTCTTTCTACCTTTACGTGTTCTTGCATTGTTCTTTGTACTTTGACCACGTACAGGCAATCCCATACGATGACGAATACCTCTGTAGCAACCAACATCCATCAAACGTTTTATGTTCATCTGAACTTCACTTCTAAGGTCGCCTTCAACCTTATATTTTTCGCTGATGACATTACGGATAGCATTTTGTTCATCGTCGCTCCATTCACTTACCTTTTTTGTCTCCGGAATACCAGCTTCTGCTAATATCTTTGAAGCAGTGCTACGTCCTATACCATAGATATAAGTTAAACCGATAACACCGTGTTTATTCTTCGGTAAGTCTATACCTGCAATTCTTGCCATAAACTATTACTGTGTTTTTTGTTTTGTTATTTTATTTTTAATTTAATCAACCTTGCCTCTGTTTAAACTTCGGATTTTTCTTGTTGATTACATAAACAACTCCTTTTCGTCTCACAACGATACACTCAGGAGATCTCTTTTTTACTGAAGTTCTAACTTTCATTTTTCTAACTTTATTATTTATGCCTATAAGTAATTCTTCCTTTAGTCAAATCGTATGGAGTCATCTCTATCTGAACCTTATCTCCAGGTAAAATTTTTATGTAATGCATTCTCATCTTTCCTGAAATAGACGCCGTAATAACATGTCCATTTTCCAATTCAACTCTAAACATTGCATTACCTAAAGATTCAGTAACTATTCCATCCAATTGTATTGGCTCTTGTTTTGCCATAACCTTCAGTTTTTTAAATTATTTCTAAATTATTATTACTTGCTATAGCATTCTCTATCTCCTCAAAAGAAGATAAAATAAGAGGACCATTCTTAGTTATTGCTACATCATGTTCAAAATGTGCCGCCGTTGAATTATCCATAGTTGTACATGTCCAACCATCATTGTGAAATACAACCTCTTTATTTCCTAATGTTACCATTGGCTCAATTGCAATTGTCATACCTTCACGAAGTTTTGCTCCAGTTCCTTTCCTTCCATAATTTAAAATAGAAGGATCCTCATGCATAACATGACCTAAACCATGTCCGCATAGCTCACGAACAATTCCGTAACCGAAAGACTCACAATAAGACTGAATAGCAAAACCTATATCACCTAATCTACGTCCTATCAAACATGTTTCTATTCCCTTATAAAGGGATTCTTTTGTTACTCGCAATAATTTTAAATCTTCTTCTTTTATTCCTTTTACTGCAAATGTATATGCAGAATCTCCAACCCAATCGTTCAATGTACATCCGCAATCAATAGAGATAACATCACCTTCTTTTATCGTTCGTTTTCCTGGTATTCCATGAACAACCTGCTCATTTATTGAAATACATAAGGATGCAGGAAAACCTTCATATCCTTTAAAAGTTGGTTCTGCATCATGAGCTCGTATAAATTCTTCAGCAATTGAATCAAGTGTCTCCGTAGAAACACCTGGTTCAATATGCTTGGAAACTTCGGCAAGTGTCTTCCCTACAAGCAATGCTGCAGGTTTCATCTGCTCTATTTCTTCATATGTTTTTATACGAATCATTTCTTATCTATGCTAATAGAATATTAATAATTACCTCCTCTTCCTTTTATTCTTCCTGTCTTAGTCAAACCGTCATAATGTCTCATTAACAATCGGCTTTCTATCTGTTGTAAAGTATCCAATACAACTCCAACAAGAATTAATAAAGAAGTTCCTCCATAGAATTGTGCAAACTGAGAATTTACTCCGAATAAACGGATAATTGCTGGTAGTACTGCTATTAATGCAAGGAATATTGATCCTGGTAGAGTAACTCTTGATAAGATATTATCAAAAAATTCTTCTGTTTTTTTACCAGGTTTTACTCCTGGAATAAATCCACCATTTCTTTTCATATCATCAGCCATCTGCTTTGGATTAACAGCAACTGCAGTATAAAAATAAGTGAAAGCAATAACCATTATCGCAAAAATTAAATTATACCAAAAACCATCAAAATTTGTCAAAGCAGCCCTAATTCCTTGAAGAGATGATGAATCGGAAAAACCAAATAATGTCGCAGGAATAAACATTATAGCCTGAGCAAATATTATTGGCATAACTCCAGCAGCATTAACTTTTATTGGAATATATTGCCTTGCACCGCCATACTGTTTATTACCTACAATACGTTTAGCATACTGTACAGGTATTCTTCTAGTCCCTTGAACTAACAATATACATAGCATGATAACAATAAGTAAAACCAATAATTCAACAAATACTATTACTAATTGTCCAGCTTGATCCTCCATTCTTGAAGCAAATTCAGCAAATAATGCAAAAGGTAAACGTGCTATAATACCAATCATAATTAACAAGGAAATTCCATTACCTATACCTCTGTCAGTAATTCTTTCACCTAACCACATTACAAATAATGTCCCACAAGTAAGCAATATAGAAATCGGTAATACCCAGTTAAAGAAAGTTAAACTATCTCCACCAAAGATATTATAAATTTCAGCACCACCAACTTGTGCTCTAAGATTTGCCAAATATGCAAAAGATTGGAATATTGTTACAATAACGGTTAGCCATCTTGTAATTTGATTAATTTTATTTCTTCCGCTTTCACCTTCTCTTTGCATTTTTATAAAGTAAGGAACAACCATTGTCAATAACTGAACAACAATGGAAGCTGTAATATATGGCATAATTCCTAATGCAAAAATTGATGCATGAGAAAAAGCTCCTCCTGAAAACATATTAAGCAAACCAAGAACGCCATCTTTTGTCTGGCTTTGTAATGTACCCAAATCAGCAGGGTTAATACCTGGTATTACAACATAAGAGCCAATTCTATAAACAAGAATCAATCCTAAAGTAAATAGAATTCTATCTCGTAAATCTTTTATTGACCAGATATTTTTGATTGTGTTTATAAAACGTTTCATGTGTGTGTATTAGATTATTGTTACAACTCCACCTTTTGCTTCTATCGCCTCTTTGGCTACTTTGGAAATTGCGTTAGCAGTTACATTTAATGCACTTTTAACTTCACCTCTTCCAAGTATTTTAATTCTCTCGTTCTTATTGTTCTGCAAAAGTTCTAAAGCTAAATCTTTTGTATTTAACTTTTCTGATAATTGCTGTAAAGTATCAAGATTTACACCTATGTATTCTACACGATTAATATTCTTAAATCCGAATTTAGGAAGTAATCTATACAAAGGCATTTGACCACCTTCAAAACCTACCTTACGATGATAACCTGAACGAGATTTTGCCCCCTTATGTCCTCTTGTTGATGTTCCACCGTAACCAGAACCTTGACCTCTACCTATTCTTTTACGACTTTTTGTTGAACCTTGTGCAGGTTTTAAATTGCTTAAATCCATATCTATATTAACTTTTTAATGGTTTAATTAATTTTCCTCAAATTCTTCAAATTTCACAAGATGATTAACTTTTGCAATCATTCCCATGATTTGAGGAGTTACTTTATGTTCAACAGTTTGATGCATTCTTCTTAACCCTAAAGATTTTAATGTCATCTTCTCTCTAAGTGGATACCCAATACCACTCTTAACTTGTGTGACTCTAACTTTTTTCATCTTTTTATGCTAATTATCCGTTAAACACTCTATCCATATCAACTCCTCTTAATTTTGCTACAGTGTATGGATCCTTTAGTTTTAATAAAGCTGCAATCGTAGCCTTTACAACACTATGTGGATTAGATGATCCTTTTGATTTAGCTAAGACATCCTTTATTCCTACGCTCTCCAATACAGCACGCATTGCACCACCCGCTTTAACTCCAGTTCCTTGCGCAGCTGGTTTTAACAAAACTCTGGCACCACTATATTTTCCTTCTTGCTCATGAGGGATCGTTCCTTTTAAAACAGGAATTTTTATCAAATTCTTCTTTGCATCCTCTGAACCCTTCGCAATTGCAGCAGTAACTTCTTTTGCTTTACCAAGACCATAGCCAACTATACCATTACCATTACCAACAACAACTATTGCTGAAAAACTAAAAGTTCTACCACCTTTAGTTACTTTGGTAACCCTATTTATACTGACTAATTTGTCATTAAACTCTATTTCACTAGATTTTACTCTCTTTATATTTAAACCTGCCATGATACTTTAGAATTTTAAACCATTTTCTCTTGCTGCTTCTGCCAAAGATTTTACTCTGCCGTGATACAAATACCCATTTCTATCAAAAACAACAGATGTTATTCCAACTGATTTTGCTCTTTCTGCAATACTTCTACCCACCGATGATGCAACATCAGATTTAGTTCCTTGTTTATCAAAACCTTTTTCTCTAGATGAAGCCGATACTATCGTCTTTCTCTCAACATCATTGATTACTTGAGCGTATATCTCTTTATTACTTCTAAACACTGTAAGACGAGGTTTATTTGCAGTCCCATTTACTTTCTTACGAATCCTCATCTTAATCTTTTGTCTTCTAATATCTTTCTTCGTTGCCATATTATATATCCTCAGATTTATTACTCTCTACTTATATTATTTTGCAGCAGCCTTTCCTGCTTTCTTTCTAATAACTTCACCTTGGAATCGAATACCTTTTCCTTTATAAGGTTCTGGTTTACGTAACGAACGAATCTTAGATGCTACTTGACCTAATAATTGTTTATCACAACAAGTCATTTTTATCAAAGGATTCTTTCCTTTTTCTGTTATTGTCTCCACTTTTATTTCCTCTGGTAATTCAAAAAATATACTATGAGAATAACCTAGAGACAACTCCAAAACCTGTCCCTGAGCTTGAGCTTTGTATCCAACGCCAATTACTTCTTGTGTTGTATGGAATCCTTCAGAAACACCAATAACCATGTTATTTAGCAATGCTCTATATAGACCATGTAATGATTTTTCTCGTTTAGAGTCTCCACTACGCTGCAAATGCAAAATACCATTATCTATATTAAAGGAGATACAAGGATCTATAACTTGATTCAATGTACCTAGTTTTCCTTTCACTTCAACTATATTATTAGCTAAAATCTTAACCTCAACTCCTTGAGGAATACTTATAGGCAATTTTCCTATTCTAGACATAATCTTTCCTCCTCACTTTTAACTAACATAACAAATAATTTCCCCTCCAATCTTCAAAGTTCTTGCCTCTTTATCTGTCATAAGACCTCTTGAAGTTGAAATAATAGCTATTCCTAAACCATTAGAAACTCTTGGTAAATTATGAACTCCAGCATATCTTCTCAATCCAGGAGTACTCACTCTTGTTAATGTTGAAATAGCCGATTCCTTAGTTTGAGGATGATACTTTAATGCTACCTTTATTGTTTTAGGAAAGGTTTCATCTTCAAATTTATAATTTAAGATATAACCTTTATCAAAAAGTATTTTGGTTATCTCTTTTTTTATTTTTGAAGATGGAATTTCAACCACTCTATGTTTTGCTAAAGACGCATTTCTTATTCGCGTCAAATAATCTGCAATTGGATCTGTTAACATTTCTTTTTTTATTTTTCAAGTTTTGTACAAATTTATACTGGTGGTATTTTCTACCAAGAAGCCTTTTTTACTCCTGGTATCAAACCTGCCAATGCCATTTCTCTGAAATTAATTCTGGAAATGCCAAATTGTCTCATATATCCTTTTGGGCGACCAGTCAATTTACAACGATTATGAAGTCTTACAGGAGAAGCATTTTTTGGTAATTTCTGTAATCCTTCATAATCACCTGCTTCTAAAAGAGCTTGACGTCTGCTTGCATATTTTGCAACTAAACGTTCTCTTTTTCTCTCTCTAGCTTTTATAGATTCCTTTGCCATGTCTACTGTATTTTTATTTTGTATCTTCGTTTTTGAATGGGAAACCAAATGCCTTTAATAAAGATAATGCTTCTTTATCTGTATTTGCTGATGTAACAAAGGTTATATCCATTCCATTCATATGGTTAATTTTATCTATATCTATCTCAGGAAATATTATTTGTTCTTGTATTCCAAAAGTATAATTTCCTCTACCATCAAAACCTTTTACATCAATTCCACGAAAATCTCTAATTCTAGGTATAGCTGTAGCAATAAGCCTATCTAAAAACTCGTACATTCTATCGCCTCTAAGAGTTACTCTAACTCCTACTGGCATTCCCTTTCTTAATTTAAAATTAGAAATATCTTTTCTTGAAATAGTAGCAACAGCTTTCTGACCTGCAATAATAGACATTTCTTCTATTCCTTTATCTATCACTTTTCTGTCAGCCAAGGCCAACTTTCCTAAACCTTGATTAAGTGATATTTTCAAAAGACGAGGAACTTGCATAACTGTTTTATACTGAAATTCCCCAGTCAGAGCAGATATTATCTCCTCTTTATATTTCTTTCTTAATCTTGGAGTATATTCCATATTACCTAATCACCTCCCCTGATTTTTTTGAATAACGAACTAATTTATTTGTCTTTTCATCCAACATTCTTCCTATTCTTGTTGCATTACCTTTTGAATCAACAACCATAAGATTAGATATATGAATTGAAGCTTCTTTCTCAATAATACCACCTTGAGTGTTCTTTGGATTTGGTTTTGTATGCTTTTTAATCTTATTAACACCCTCTACAATGGCACGATTTTCTTTAGGATAGACTACCAAAACCTTCCCTGTGCTACCTTTGGAATTTCCTGCAATAACTTTTACAGTATCTCCTTTTTTAATGTGCAATTTCATATCCTTACCTCTCTCTAATTTAAAGTACTTCTGGAGCCAATGAAACAATTTTCATAAACTGTTTTTCTCTTAATTCTCTTGCAACTGGTCCAAAAATACGGGTTCCTCTAAGTTCGTCAGTGGCTGTTAATAATACACAAGCATTATCATCAAAGCGAATGTAAGATCCATCACCTCTTCTAACCTCTTTCTTAGTTCTTACAACAACTGCTTTTGAGACAGATCCCTTCTTTACATTGCCAGATGGCAATGCATCTTTAACAGCAATAACGATTTTATCTCCTACGGATGCATATCTTGCTTTTGTACCTCCTAAAACTCTAATACAAAGGGCACTTTTCGCACCGCTATTATCTGCGACGACTAGTCGTGTTTCTTGTTGTACCATTTTTTACTTAGCTTTTTCTATTATTTCAACTAATCTCCAACATTTATTCTTACTCAATGGTCTTGTCTCCATGATGCGAACAGTATCTCCCATACCAGCATCACATTTTTCATCATGGGCCAAAAATTTTGTACTTTTTTTCAAAAATTTCCCATATTTTGGATGTTTTATTTTTCGTTCAACCATGACACAGATGGTTTTCTCCATCTTATTACTAACGACAATACCGACTTTTTCTTTTCTTAAATTTCTTTCCATTACTTATAAAGATTTCAGTATTATTCAACTTTTGAAGTATTAGAAGACAATTGACGCATCCTAATTTCCGTATTAATCCGAGCAATATTTCTTCTTGCTGTCCTCAATACATTTGTATTTTCCAATGGAGAAACAGCATGATTAATTTTCATTTTAACCAATTGCATCTGTTCAACTTCAAGTTTTTCCTGTAATTCCTTATCAGACAATTCCTTTAACACTAACTTATTCTTCATGACTAAAACCTCCTTATTTCTATTACTCAATATAATCCCTACGTACAACAAATTTTGTAATAACAGGTAACTTTTGAGCTCCCAATCGCATAGCTTCTTTTGCTATAGCCTCAGGAACACCTTCTGCTTCAAATAACATTGTGCCAGGTTTTACTCTTGCTACAAAATATTCAGGAGCACCTTTTCCTTTTCCCATACGAACTTCATTAGGTTTCTTTGTAATTGGCTTATCGGGAAAAATGCGTATCCATAACTGACCTTCACGTTTCATATAACGCGTAACAGCTTGACGAGCAGCTTCTATTTGACGTCCAGTAATAAATGCAGTATTAAGACTCTTTATTCCAAAACTTCCAAAAGCTAATTCATGTCCTCTATTAGCTAAGCCTTTCATCTTGCCTTTTTGCTGTTTTCTATATTTTGTCTTCTTTGGCTGTAACATAACTTTTACTCCTACTTATTATTCTTACTATTACTTCTACGAGGACGCATTGCCATGCCTGAACGTTGTCCATTTCTTCCATCCTTTACTCCACCTATAGTAGAAGGGACTATTTCAATTTTATTATAAACCAAGCCCCTACATATCCAAACTTTTACTCCAATACGTCCATAGGTCGTATGAGCTTCGGATTGAGCATAATCTATATCAGCACGTAGTGTATGAAGAGGAGTTCTTCCTTCTTTATAATGCTCTGTTCTTGCCATTTCCGCTCCTCCAATACGCCCAGACACTGTAACTTTTATACCTTCAGCACTTGCTCTCATAGTGGAAGTTATCGCCATTTTTATAGCTTTTCTATAAGAAACTCTTCCTTCTATTTGTCTTGCTATACTCTGAGCGACTAACGTTGCTTCAAGTTCAGGTCTTTTTACTTCAGATATATTGATTTGTACATCTTTATCTGTAAGTTTCTTCAACTCTTCTTTTATTTTATCAACTTCAGATCCTCCTTTTCCTATAATAAAGCCTGGTTTAGCTGTATTAATAGTAACAGTTATTCTTTTTAATGTACGCTCAATATATATTTTAGCAATATCCGCTTTCACCAAACGAGCATTAAGATACTTTCTAATCTTATCATCCTCTACTAACTTGGCATCAAATTTTCTGCCACCATACCAATTTGAATCCCATCCTCTGATGATTCCAAGTCTGTTTCCTATTGGATTTGTTTTCTGTCCCATCCTATTTCTCAACTTTTTTATTCAACAAACTATTTATTTTGGGTAGCAGTTTCTTCAACAACACTATTTTCCTTAAGTCTGCTGTCAATTTCAAGAATAATATGATTTGAACGTTTTCTTATTCTATAACCGCGTCCTTGTGGAGCTGTACGAAGACGTTTTAATTGCCTACCACCATTTACACATATTTGTTTAATGTATAAATTGTTATCTTCTATAGATTTTCCTAAATTCTTTGCCTGCCAATTAGCAATGGCAGATAATAACAATTTTCTTAACTTAGGAGCAGACTCTCTATGTGAATATTGCAAAATACCTAAAGCTTTATCAACATCAAGTCCTCTAATAGCATTAGCCATTAAACGAGTTTTTCTAGGAGAAGTTGGATTATCATTTAATCTCGCAACACATCTGGTTTTGCGTGCTTCCTTATATAACTCTGCTCTCTTATGTTTTCTAGATCCCATTTCTAATACTCTTTTTATTTCTTAGCTTTATCCTTTTGACCTGCATGCCCTCTGAATATTCTAGTAGGAGCGAACTCACCAAGTTTATGGCCGACCATATTTTCCGTTACATAAACAGGAATGAATTTATTTCCATTATGAACTGCTATAGTTAAACCAACAAAATCTGGAGAAATCATAGAAGCTCTTGACCACGTTTTAATTGTAGCCTTACTTTTTTTGTTCTGGGCATCCAAAACTTTCTTTTCTAACTTATAAAAAATATAAGGTCCTTTTTTTAATGAACGGCTCATGTCTTTCTCTGATTTTTAATTATTTCTTACGTCTTTCAACTATAAACTTATTTGATATCTTTTTAGGAGCTCTAGTTTTATAACCTTTAGCAGGAATACCTTTTCTGGTACGAGGATGACCTCCTGAAGCTCGACCTTCACCACCGCCCATAGGGTGATCTACTGGGTTCATTACAACGCCTCTTACCCTAGGTCTTCTTCCTAACCAACGAGAACGACCAGCTTTTCCTGATACTTCAAGATTATGTTCTGTATTAGAAACAACTCCAACTGTAGCTCTACATGCCTGAAGAATCATTCTTGTCTCTCCTGAAGGCATTTTCAGAATAGCATATTTTCCATCTCTTGACATTAACTGAGCATAAGTACCTGCACTTCTTACAAGTTTAGCACCTTCTCCCGGACGAAGCTCAATATTATGTATCATTGTTCCAAAAGGAATCTCGCTTAAGAACAATGTGTTACCTATTTCAGGGGCAACTCCTTTACCTGACATAATAGTCTGACCGACCATCAACCCATTAGGAGAAACAATATATCTCTTCTCTCCGTCAGCATAACAAACTAATGCTATGCGAGCAGAGCGATTAGGATCATATTCTATTGTTTTCACAACAGCAGGAATATCATCTTTATCTCTGAAAAAATCAATAATACGGTACAACTTCTTATGTCCCCCTCCAATATACCGCATAGTCATTTTACCTTGATTGTTTCTACCACCACTCTTGCGAACACCAAAAACAAGACTTTTTTCAGGTTTACTTGTTGTAACCTCCTCAAAAGTACTTGCAATCTTATGCCTTTGACCTGGTGTTGTCGGTTTTAATTTCTTTAAAGCCATCTCTACTAAATATTGCTAAAAAAGTCTATTGTTTCACCCTTGGCTAATGTTACCATTGCCTTCTTATAAGCATTTGTTCTTCCTTGTATAAAACCTGCTTTTGTGTATCTAGCTTTTCTTTTTCCACTATAATTAATAGTATTAACGCTATCCACCTTTACACTATACAAGTCTTCAATTGCTTTTTTAATCTCTATCTTATTTGCGCGCCTATCAACGATGAATCCACAACGAGCAGCATCTTTCTCGCTTATTTTTGTCATCTTCTCTGTTATAATCGGCTTTATTATAATATTCATTTCTTTCTTTATTTTTATGTTTTCCGATTAAATTATGCATTGGCGTTCATATTATCCAACTCTTTCAATGCAGACTCACTAAATACTAAAGAATTTGAATATAGTATTTCATAAGCATTCAAATTTGGAGCGCTCATAACTCTCACATTCTTTAGATTTCTAGCTGACAAAATTACAAAATTTTGTTGATTTGAAGGCAAAACAAATAAAGATTTTTTCTTATTTATTTGTAAAGCATTCAAAATCTGAACCATATTTTTAGTTTTTGGAGTTTCAAATGAGAAATCCTCAATAACTTTTATTTGGTCATCTTTAGCTTTGTAACTCAAAGCAGACAATTTTGCAAGAGATTTCACTTTTTTATTAAGTTTAAAACTGTAATCTCTCGGTCTAGGTCCAAAAGCACGACCTCCACCTACCATTACAGGACTATTAATATCGCCAGCTCTTGCGCCACCTGTGCCTTTTTGTCTCTTTAATTTTCTTGTTGAACCAGAAACTTCAGAACGTTCTTTAGCTTTATGGGTTCCTTGTCTTTGATCTGCCAAATACTGTTTCACCGCCAACCAAATAACATGATCATTTGGTTCTGTATGAAACAATGAATCACTGACAACAATTGTTCTACCAGTGTCTTCTCCTTTTATATTATAAATTTTTAGCTCCATCTCTCAAGTTTTAAAATTGAACCCTTTGGACCTGGAACAGATCCTTTCACTAATATCAAATTCTTTTCTTCAAAAATCTTTAATATCTTAAGATTCTGAACTTTTACTCTATGGTTACCCATCTGACCAGCCATTCTCATTCCTTTAAAAACTCTGGATGGATAAGAAGATGCACCAACTGAACCAGGAGCACGCAATCTATCATCCTGACCATGAGTCTGGTCTCCAACTCCTCCAAATCCGTGACGACGAACAACCCCCTGGAATCCTTTTCCTTTAGAAATTCCCACAACGTCAACAAATTCACCTTCTGAAAATACATTGCAAGTCAAAATCTCACCAAACGTTTTTTTAGAACCTTCTTCAAAACGAGAGAACTCAGCCAAATGTCTCTTTGGTGTAGTAGATGCCTTTGCAAAGTGTCCTTTCATTGGTTTTGTACATTTGCTTTCTTTCATTTCGTCGAAAGCAAGTTGAATTGCGCTGTAACCATCTTTTTCAGGTGTTTTGATTTGTGTTACAACACAAGGACCAGCTTCTATAACCGTGCATGGCTGCTGTTTGCCAGAGGCATCAAAAATACTGGTCATTCCAATTTTCTTTCCAATTAATCCTGACATTTTTGTCTTTTGTTTTTACTTTTACTTTCCCAGCTTGTACTCTTCACAGAGTTACAGCGGCTGGATAATACCAATTTTCAATTATCAAATTACCGTATCAGACTTTAATTTCTACTTCAACTCCTGAAGGCAATTCTAACTTCATTAAAGCATCAATTGTCTGAGCAGAAGTACTGTCAATATCAAGCAAACGTTTATAAGAACTTAATTCAAACTGCTCTCTTGATTTCTTATTGACAAACGTTGAACGATTCACAGTAAAGATTTTCTTATTAGTTGGCAAAGGAATTGGTCCCTGTACATGTGCTCCTGTCAACTTAACAGTCTTGACAATCTTCTCTGCGGATTTATCAACTAAATTGTGGTCATAAGACTTCAATTTGATCCTGATTCTTTGTTTTTCCTGGCTCACAATTATTCAAATTTATTTTGTTAAACCTTTATTTATTAATTATTTTCTTTTAAAACTTCATCAGTTACATCCTTTGGAGCCTGAGCATAATGAGAAAATTCCATAGTTGAATTTGCTCGTCCAGAAGTTATTGTTCTTAGTGCTGTAACATATCCGAACATTTGTCCTAATGGAACTTTTGCTTTTACACTTTGTACTCCAACTTTAGCAGTAATGTTTTCCAAAATAGCCCTTCTTCTGTTTAAATCTCCAGTTACATCTCCTAAATAAGCATCAGGAGTATTAACTTCTACAGACATAATTGGCTCCATAAGGACAGGCTTTGCTTTCTTTGCAGCTTCCTTAAATGCAATTTTAGCACAAAGTTCAAATGAAAGAGCATCCGAATCTACAGGATGGAATGAACCATCTTTCAATACAACCTTCATACTCTCCATAGGGAAACCTGCCATAACACCATTATGCATAGCATCCTTAAAACCTTTTTCTACAGAAGGGATAAATTCTTTTGGAATATCACCGCCTTTTACTTCATTAACGAACTGCAAACCTTTAAATCCTTCGTCTGCAGGTCCTATTGTAAAGATAATATCGGCAAATTTACCTCTACCACCTGTTTGTTTCTTATAGACTTCTCTGTGTTCAACATCAGCAGTTATAGCCTCCTTATAAGCAACCTGAGGTTTTCCTTCATTAACCTCTACATTAAACTCTCGTTTAATACGGTCTGTAACAATATCCAAATGCAATTCACCCATACCTTTCAAAATTGTCTGTCCTGAAATTTCATCAGTTTCAACAGATAAAGTAGGATCTTCTTCTGAAAGTTTAGTTAATGCATTGTTAAATTTGTCTAAATCTGCTTGTTGTTTTGGTTCTATTGCAATAGAAATAACAGGGTCAGGGAAAGAAATAGACTCTAAAATGATTGGATTTGATTCATCGCAAAGAGTATTTCCAGTCTTAATATCTTTAAATCCTACAGCTGCAGCAATATCTCCCGCTTCAATCTTATCTATAGGATTTTGACGGTTTGCATGCATCTGCATAATTCTTGATATTCTCTCCTTTTTTCCTGTGTTTGCATTATATACATAAGAACCGGATTCCAATGAACCACTATACACACGGAAGAAACATAATCTTCCTACATACGGGTCAGTTGCGATCTTAAATGCTAACGCAGAGAACGGTGCTTTTACACTAACAGGACGTACTACTTTCTCTTCTGTCTTTGGATTTGTTCCTTCTATTTCAGGAACATCCATAGGAGATGGTAAGTAAGCACATACAGCATCAATTAGATTCTGAATACCCTTATTTTTGAAAGCAGAACCACACAAAACTGGACAAATACGCATCTCACAAGTTGCCTTACGAACATATTTTATAACTTCCTCTTCTGTGATGGAATTCTCATCTTCCATATATCTTTCTAATAAAGCATCATCTTCTTCGGCAACACCTTCTATAAGTTTTTTTCTATACTCAGCAGCAATTTCTTTCAAATCATCAGGCATCGGAACTTCATAACAAGTTGTCCCCTTAGATTCTTCATCATATATAAAGGCTTTATTCTTTACCAAATCAATAACACCTTTAAACATGTCTTCCTGTCCGATAGGAATTTCCAAAGGAACAGGATTTGCGCCAAGTTTCTCCTTTATTTCGTTTAAAACATTAAAGTAATCTGCACCCGCACGGTCCATTTTATTTACAAAACAAACACGAGGTACATTATACTTATCAGCTTGCCTCCAAACAGTCTCACTCTGAGGTTCAACGCCGCCCACTGCACAGAATAATGCAATCGCTCCATCCAAAATTCTTAAAGAACGTTCTACTTCTGCAGTAAAATCAACGTGCCCCGGCGTGTCTATAATATTTATCTTATGGTCTTTATCTTTATATTTCCAGAATACTGTAGTAGCAGCAGATGTAATTGTTATACCTCTCTCCTGCTCTTGCGCCATCCAGTCCATTGTTGCCGTACCGTCATGAGTTTCGCCTATTTTATGGTTCTTTCCAGTATAGAACAATATACGCTCGGTAGTTGTTGTCTTACCTGCGTCTATGTGCGCCATAATACCAATATTCCTTATTAAACGTAAATCTGCCATTTATCTGTTTTCCTAAACTATTTCTTTACATTCTGAAATGCGAGAATGCTTTGTTAGCCTCAGCCATTCTGTGAATATCTTCTTTTCTTTTGAAAGCAGCACCTTCTTCTTTAGATGCAGCAATGATTTCTGAAGCCAAACGAGCAGCCATAGACTTTTCACTTCTCTTTCTTGCGAAGCCTATAAGGTTTTTCATACCCATTGACTGCTTTCTTTCAGGACGAATTTCAGTCGGAATTTGGAATGTAGCACCACCTATTCTGCGGGAACGAACCTCTACATTAGGTGTAACGTTTGCCAATCCTTTTTTCCATACCTCAAGACCGTCTTCTTTAGTTCTTTCGCTTACAATATCTATTGCATCATAAAAGATTTCGTATGCTACTCCCTTTTTACCTTTCAACATAATGTTATTGACAAACTTTGTAACCATAACATCATTATATTTAGGATCTGGAAGAATTATTCTTTTTCTTGGTCTAGCTTTTCTCATTTTATCTCTAATGCCTTTTTAAAAAGTTCTACAAAATTATTTCTTTGCATCCTTTGGTCTCTTAGCACCATATTTAGAACGTCTTTGTTTTCTTCCATCCACACCTGCTGTATCCAAAGCGCCGCGGATTATATGGTATCTTACACCCGGAAGGTCTTTTACTCTACCGCCACGAATCATTACGATTGAGTGTTCCTGCAAGTTATGTCCTTCTCCAGGTATGTAAGCATTGACTTCCTTACCGTTAGTCAATTTTACTCTGGCTACTTTTCTCATTGCAGAGTTTGGCTTTTTAGGCGTTGTAGTATAAACTCTCGTACAAACACCTCTTCTCTGCGGGCAAGCATCCATTGCAGGAGCCTTGCTTTTATATTCCATTTTCTGACGTCCTTTACGAACTAACTGCTGAATTGTTGGCATATCAAAAAATTTTCTTTCTTTTTCTTTTTTACTTTTTAAATTCTTTTTTAATACAACCTTTTTTAGCGGGAAATAATTCGGGCTGCAAAGGCACTTTTACTATATTGAATTTCAGATATTGAACCTATAACTTAATTAATATACAATACCTAAAAATCAAATATATGTTGAAAATAAACACGTCATTTCAATTGCAGCCAACAATTTACTTTGAAACATCTCCCAAGTACGCAACCCTCGTAAAATCAAAGATTTTCATTTACTTTTTCATACTTATCAGAGAACGCTTTTATTTTCAAGTTGCAAAATTACAACAATTTACAATACTGACCAAATATTTTTTAATTTTTTTGATTTTTTTTCATCTTATCTATTAATTATACAAATGATTATGCCGTTTTTTTTCTGCTATTTCAGAATAAATTTCCGCCTTCTAAGTCCAAAAGATATTTCTTTGCCGCCAAACCTCCGCCGTACCCTGTAAGTTTTCCGTTGCTGCCTATGATACGGTGGCAAGGTAAGAAAATAGAGATAGGATTGATAGCATTAACATTAGCAACTGCGCGCACAGCTTTTCTATTCCCTGCTTTTTCTGCCAAGCCTGCATAAGAAAGAGTTTGACCATAAGGAACTTTTTGCAATTCTTTCCAAACTCTTATTTGAAAATCAGTTCCTATAAATGCAATAGGAACATCAAAAGTTTTTCTTTGTTTTTTAAAATATTCATCTAACTGTCCAGCTGCAAAATTGGTAACAGTCTTTGCTTCTTCTATTGTTTGGGTCTTAAGGATTTTCTTTAAACGCAAAATATTTTCTTCTAAATGAACAGGAACTATCCAATCGCAAAGACAAAGTTTATTTTCAAACTCGCCTAACATCAAATCACCGCAAGGGGAAGAATATTTTTGAATATAAATTGCAGACATAATTTTTATACAATATTAAATATGTATATAATAAAAAGAATCAAACCGACAGAAACAGTATCCGCCAGTTTAATTCTTTTGAAACAAAACTTACTATTCGGTCTTTCTTACAGCAAGTTCTTTATCATAACGGTAAAGTCCGTATCCGTCTTTTCCAATCATGGTTAAAACGTCTATTATTTCCCTTGCATTTTTTTCTTCTTCCACTTGTTCATCAACAAACCAATGAAGGAAACTTTCGGTTGCATAATCTTTTTCTGCTATAGCCAAAGCGCAAAGGTCATTAATCATTGCAGTAACTTTTTCTTCGTGTTTAAGAGTTGCTTTAAATACTTCCAAAGCATCTTTCCACTCGGTATCAACTTTAGCAATAGGTTCCAAAAGCACTCTTCCGCCTTTGTCAATAATGTAATTGAACAATTTTATTGCATGTTCCTGTTCTTCGGAAAACTGTTGTCGCATCCAATTAGCCATTCCGGACAAACCTTTGTCCTCAAGACATGATGCCATAGACAAATATAAATATGCCGACCAAAATTCAGCATTAACTTGCTTATTCAAAGCCTTTTCTACTTTTTTACTTAACATTTTGCAATTATTTTTTTAAGTTATCTATTTAATTCATTGCAAAGATACAACATATTTTTCAGTTGAGAAAATAAAGTGCCGAATTACGAAATTCTTTTCAGAAAAGAGTAAAATGTTTTCAGAAAAGAATTTTTTAATTCGGCTCCTTATTTTGATAACTTCAAATTGCCTGTTTTATTTGCGTTAATTCATTAAAAAGAGACTAAAATTTATGCAATTCAATCCCCTATTCTATACTTTCCAACATCAACAAAAGACGGTTTTTGATATTAACGTCCGTAACAGAGTTGTCAAAATCCAACGCAAGATAGTTCAACTTAGGATACATTTCCTTTATTTTGTTTTCAACTCCCTTGCTAATGATATGATTGGCAATGCAGCCGAAAGGTTGTAAGGAAACTACGGTATTTATTCCGCTTTGAACCATATTAACAATCTCGGCAGGCAAAAGCCATCCCTCTCCGAATTGGGTATATAGAGGAAGAATTCCTTTAACCTTAGAGGAAAGTTCAAAAACATTGTCTAACGGGTGATAATAACGGAACTTTGCCATTACTTTATTGCAATTGGCAATACGTTTTTTAACCAAACGGTAGAAGAAGTCCATAACAAATTGCGGAACGGACTGCTTTTCTATATTATATTGCTTATTAACTTTGCGATTGACGAATGTCTGAACGAAAAACGTCATCAAACTCGGCGGAATAACCTCAATACCTTGTTCAATCAACCAATTGCTTACGTCATGATTGGCAAAAGAATGATATTTTAAATAAATCTCGCCGACAATTCCCACTTTATGACGCTTAATCTCGTCTTTCGGAAGATAAGAATTGAAATCCTCAACGGCAATCTTCAATAAGTTGTCAATACTTTTGCTGTCTTCTTTAAGGATAAGTAATTTTACTTTGCGGATATAATCATCGTGCAGATTCTTTACGGCTGTTTTATCCTCCTTTTTGCACCTTACAATAGTGGAACAATACAAACGCGAAAGTGAATCACCGAAAAGTATCGCCGAAAGGGTTAATGGCAGAGTTTTTTTCCAATTCAGTTTGAATCCGTCTTGTTTTTTGGCTGTGTTTCCTCCGAAAGAAACTGACATAACGGGAACATCCTTAAATCCTGCATCAACTAACGCCTTTCTGATTATAGCATAATAATTCGTAGCGCGGCATTGACCGCCCGTTTGTGTGATACCAAAAGCAACTTTGTTCAAATCATACTTACCGCTTTTCAATGCCTTGATAACATCACCCACAATAAGAGTTGCAGGATAGCAAACCTCGTTGTTAGCATACTTAAGGCCTTCTTCGGCAGAGATTTCATCGCTCTTTGGCAACACTTCCAAATTGTAACCGTTGATTTTGAACAATTCAGGTAAGAACGGCGAAATATAATCCGTGAAGAAAGGAGCAAGAATCGTGCGGTGCTTTTCCTCAACGGAGAAATCTTTGGTATCAATAAACGCTGTTTTTTCTTTAGGTGCAGGATTGCCACTCAATTTTATACTTTCAATCAAACTTCTTATCCTTAACTTCAAAGAACCTGCGTTTTGAATGTCGTCAATTTTCAAAAACGTTGCGGATTTGCCGTAACGGTGCAAAATATCCTGAACATCGTCTAACAAAAAGGCATCAGGGCCGCAACCGAATGAAGTCATTTGGGCGTAATGTACCTGATTGTCTTGATTAGCCACGAAAAAGGCAGCGTTTTCTATCCTGTTGATGTACGACCATTGCGAAACAATAAACGAATTTAAACCCTCAAGGTAATTTTCATTCCTTGCAATGTCTTCATTTATCACCGTAGCACCCAAATGTGAAGCAATATTGGCGATAGAATGCTGAATCAAATCGTCAGTGTGGTAAGGGCGGCCTGCAAGTAAGATAATAAGTTGGTTATTAGCCTTTGCCTTATTGTAAAATTCCAAATTCTTGTTGTACATATCCTCCTCAAACTGCTTTCTTGCCTCAAGAGCGGTTTGGAATGCCTTTTCAAACAATGCTGTCGGAATATCAAAAGTTTCTTGAAAGTATTGCTTACAACTTTTCTTCAAAAGTTTTTCGTCTTTGAACGAAAAGACAGGATTATCTATGACAACATATTTATATTTGTCCTTAAGATGTTTGATAATTACATTGTAAGAAGATACAATCGGGCAGTTGTAAGTATTGTTCTCGTGTCCTTCGGATTGTTTTTCATAAACAATATACGGGAAAAAGATATGTTCAATACCTTTTGCAATAAGGTTGTCAATATGTGAGTGAGTAAGTTTGGCTGGAAAGCAAATGTTTTCGCTCATTACTTGATTCAAACTCTTTTCATAGGTGCTGTATTGGGAAATGTCTGACAATACTACCTCAATGCCGCAAGTTTCAAACATAGCTTTCCAAAAAGGATAATCCTCAAACATATTTAACGCCCTCGGAATGCCTACTTTCAGTCTGAATTCATCATCTTTAAACTCTAAACTCTCATCTTTAAACTTTGTATTGTATTTTTCTTTTTCAAATTCTTTAGTTGAACCGAATAAACGCTTATATTTATAATGATAAATGTTATCTCCTTTTACTGAAGCCTGAACTGAAGAGTTGAAAACCTTTTCGCAACGGTTTCCTGAGTGGAAAATATTATTGTTTGTGAATTTATATGTCGTTACCATGCAGTTATTTTCGCACCCTTTGCAGATTGTATTTTTTGTTGTGTAATTATCTGCCTGTATTAAGGCATCTAAATTCAAAGGAACTAACTCTTTATTCTGCTGAAATGACTTGGCATGCAATGCACATCCGTATGCACCCATAAGTTCTGGGGAAGTTGAGCGATAGACTTTCCGCTCCAACAGGATTTCAAGCGCTCTTACCACGCTGTCATTACGCATTGTTCCTCCTTGAACGACTATTTGTTCGCCCAAAGACTTACCTTCCAATTTCAAAACCTTATACAAGCAGTTTCTTACCACCGAATACGACAATCCCGAGGAAATATCGGCAACCGTTCTGCCCTCACGCAAAAACTGTTTCACCTTTGAGTTCATAAAGACCGTACAACGTGTTCCCAAATCGCAAGGATTTTCGGCGAATAAAGCTTTATAAGCAAAATCTTCTATTTTATAACCTAATCCCGTGGCAAAAGTATCTATGAAAGTACCGCATCCTGAAGAGCAAGCCTCATTTAATTCTATCCTATTCAACACGCCGTCCTCTATGTACATCGCTTTCATATCCTGACCGCCGATATCAAGGATAAAATCAACCGCAGGAAGAATTTTTTTTGCCGCCTTGTAATGTGCAATAGTCTCCACAATGGAAGAATTAAACGAAAAAGCAGCCTTAATCAAGTCCTCGCCGTAACCTGTGGAGCAACCGCCGCAGATAACAGGCGTTGCATTCTCTTGTTGTAAGGTTTCCTTTAATTGTTTTAACCCCAAAATAACTGCGTTTATCGGATTGCCGTTATTTTTTGCGTAATACTTGAATAGAATATGCTCCTCCTCGTCCATAAGTACGATTTTAGTTGTCGTACTTCCCGAATCAATACCCAAATAGGCCTTACCGTTATAATCTTTTATCGGTTTGTCGTTATTACCCAACGTTTCCTTGTCTTTTTTCCACTCCCCGTATTCTTTAACAGAAGAAAAAAGTTGCTTAAGGTTCTTATCGTTAGTTATAATCTTGGAATTGTCTTCGTTAGTTATCTTTTCCTCAATTTCGTTAAGCGTCAAAAATTCAGCATTCTTGTTGTAAAGACAACCCATTGCCACAAGCAAATTGTTATCTTCAACTTTAACCAAAGAATCTTGCGAAATACTAAGATATTCAAAGAAAGCGTTGCGAAGTGAAGTGATAAAAGTCAAAGGACCGCCCGCAAGAAGAATTTTTTGTTTGATATCCTTACCGCGAGATAAGGCACTGACAACCTGAACGGCGATAGCGTGGAATATACTTGCGCAAATATCTTCTTTAGGTACGTTTTTGGCGACAAGGTTTTGTACATCCGTCTTGCTGAATACACCGCAACGTGAAGCAATAGGGTATAAATGCGTACTGCGTTGTGCAGCAGCGTCCATATCTTGTATTGACATTCCGAGTATTACGCTCATTTGGTCAATAAATGCACCTGTTCCGCCTGCACAGTTACCGTTCATACGCATATCAGGCAAAGCGTCCTGCTCCAAAAATATTATCTTAGCGTCCTCTCCGCCTATATCAATAATAGTATGTAAATCGTTTGAAATATTTTTAGCAAAATTATTAAGCGCAACCACTTCCTGAATAAAGGCAAGCGAACATCTTTCCGCCAAGCCCATAGCCGCCGAACCCGAAAGAGTCATAGCAATACGGATATTACCCAACCGCTCACGGATTTCGGAAAAAATTTCCTTAACCGTGCCTTTTATATCGGCATTATGGCGCCTGTATGTAGAATAAACTATATTGCCTTTATCGTCTGCGACAACCGTCTTTGCCGTTGTTGAACCTACGTCAAGACCTGCTCTGTATATTTTTGCGCTGTCAGTATTCATAATATTCAATTAAAATAAATATGCAAAATTACCAAAACTTTGCGAAATGACGAAATAAATCAGAAAAATGGCTTATTTTTTAAGATAAAACAGCAGACTTTTTGGTATCTTTTAGCTGACATTTTCCAAAAAGTCTGCTGTTTTTCCATGTAAGATATGTTATTGTAAGCAAAGGACAGAAGATTAAAAGTCGGTAAAATTATAATTAAAGAAAAAGAGCAGCCTTTATAGAAAGACCGCTCTTTAATACAGTGTGATTACTGTATGTTATTTCTTAATCAACTGCTGAGTTTTGTTTATCTCGTCGCTTATTACTCTTATGTAATAAACTCCTGAAGGTAAATTCTCAGAATTGATTTCCATTGTCTCTGTACCTGCTTTCAAAACATCTTCAGAAATAACACGTCCGTTGATATCCACTACAATAACTCTTGCATCCATCGTCAAACCTTTAACACTCAATGTTGCGTTTGCTGTCGTTGGATTTGGATATGTAACTACTGTAAAGATATTTTCTGCATCGTTTAATGAAGATTCTTGAGTCTTGAATGTAACACTTACCCAGTCGGAGTGTTTTTCATCACTGCAGTTAGCACGAACCTTAACCGTATAAGTAGTGTTTGCTGTCAATCCTGTGCATTCATAAGATTTTGCACTTACTGTTACAGGCTCG
>JAFVBA010000022.1 GCA_017480245.1 Bacteroidales bacterium
AGAATACTATTATATTGATTGATTTGGGAACGCAAAGCCTTAATATTTGCAGAATTTATAATTACTCGAAATTTTCTTCACCATACTTTTCAATTCTTTGTTATTTTCTGTTAAAGAATTGATTTCTTTTCTTAATTCTGCAACTTCTTTTACCGATTTTTCTATGTTTTGATTGACAATTTCAATGTCAATCAATACTTTTTCTCTTTTTATATTTTTGCAAAAAATATAAAAGAATAAAAACACAATGACGAATATACAAGTTTCATATCTTTACGAGTTAGGAAAAATACTTTGTTATATCTTTCTTGCAATTGTTCTTTATGCCAGTATAAAAAATAGTCCAAGTTCCAATGCTACCACATACGAACAAAGAGAGAAGAACAAAAAATTATTAGAAGATATGTTTAAAGCAAGCTCTGCTATGTAATTTTTATCGTCGTTCATTTATAGTTCAAACCTTAATAACCTTATCTGTCTTATATACTACCTACTCCATATTTTCAAAACCAATTTTCCCATACTTCCGACAATTTCTTTTGAAATTAATAAAAACTTTTTCAAAAGGGGAGGTTATTTAATGGAATGCAATATTTAAACTTTTTATTCGTTTTATTGTCATATTATTATAATGTTTTTTGATATATGAAAAAGTTCGGATTATTTATTTTGATGATGTGTTTGAGCGTTTGTTTATTTGCTCAGCGTGTAAATATAAAAGGTGTTGTTAAGGATTCAAAAAACGGCGAGAATTTGATGTTTGCCAATTGTATTTTGCAATATAAAACGGATACGATAGGTATTTTCAAGGGCGAAACGACTGATACCGAGGGTAAATTCCTGTTTCAAAAGATTAAAAAGCGTGATTTGATACTGAAAATATCTTATGTCGGTTATCAAACGTATCGTTATGAAATCAAATCCTCCGATTTTATTAACGGGCAGGATATTGATTTAGGTGAAATCAAGATGGAGGTTTTGGACAACTTGGAAGAAGTGCAGATTGTGGCACAACGCAAGCGTATTGAGATTGATGATGACAAGATGATGGTCAATATTGACGACGCAATGACGGGAATGGTAAGTAATGCCTTTGATTTGCTTCGTTTGGTGCCGGGTGTGGTGATTGATAACGACGAAAATATTACTCTTAACGGACAATCAGGAGTTCAATTCCAATACAACGGCAGAGAGATGAAGATGGATTGGGACGGTATTAAGGATATGTTGAAGAGTATGACTCCTGAAATGATTGACCAGTTTGAAGTCCTGAAGAATCCAGGGGTTCGTTATGATGCCGAGGGAACTGCAGGAATTATAAACATAAGAATGAAGAAAGCGCAGCATTACGGAATCAACGGAAGCATTAATTTGCGGAGCAGCGTGAGAGATAAATATAATTATTCGTTCGGAGAGGGCGGCAGATTGAATTTTGTCAATGACAGATGGATAATTTCAGGCGGTTATAATAACAATGATTCTTGGTATGGGCAGCAAGATAAAGCTGATTCCACTCACCGCTATACTTGGAGAGGAATTGATACAACGTTTTTCAGAGGTTATTCTGGCGAAAGGAAAAACAAATCTCACAGAAATTCATTTGACTTTTCCGCCTCTTATTCTTTAGATACTACTTCCACATTGTCTTTTGATGCAAGGTATTCTTGGGACAATAGTCCGTATAGTAACAACACTTCTTCCACATTTATTTCTCATAATCCTAACTATTACGACGTTGATTCAATGTATTATTCTTCATCGGGCAGTAAAAACGACGGTAACAGATTGAATTTAGGTCTTGGTTACGTAAAAAAACTTTCTGCAGACGACACTAAACTTTCTATGGACCTGGATTATTCCACCAATAACAATAACTCATATTCCGAAAGCGAGATTTCCTATTACGACGGTGCAATATATAACGACAGTTTCCTCAACCGCCGCCAAGGCTACCAAAGAACGACGGATAATAAATCACATAATGTTTCTTTCCGCGCAGACTATTACAAACCGTTGGGAAAAGGCAACCGTTTTGAAGCAGGAATAAAATCCAATTTGAATTATTCGGACAGGGACTACCTATCTGAATTGTATAACGGAACATCTTACGTCAATAATCCGTTTGAAACCAACCGTTTTAAATACACTGAAAACATCAACTCTTTGTATGCCTCTCTTACCAACAAGTTTTTTGACCGCAGATTGTCCGTCCGTTTGGGTATCCGTATGGAACAAACCAATACCAAGGGCAAACAAGTCGTTATGGACTTGGTAAATACTTTGCATTACTTCAATATCTTTCCTAACGTGCGTCTTGGTTACAAATTTTCCGATGATAAAGAATTTAGCGTCAATTATAACTACCGTTTGATGAGACCTTGGTCTAATCAATTGAATCCTTTTCTAAGTAAAAGGGACGATTACAACTATTCTACGGGTAATCCTGCTTTGGAACCGTCTTACTCTCATAATATCTCTGTGTCTTATTCTTCTAATTTCATTTTTTTCCCGTCTGTATCTTACAATCATTCATATAATAACAGAGAAACATTGCGTGTTCCGATGGATGATTCCTACGGGGTGGAATATAACGACCTTGCACAGATAACTTACCCAATCAACTTGGGAACTTCCGACCGTATAAGCGGACACCTTTCTTATAATAAGTCAATCGGAATGAAATGGTTCATTGGTTTAAACTGCGGATTAGATTACAAATATATCAACTCTACTGCAAGCGGGGTTAATGTGTCGAATGACGGATTCAATTGGAATATTTCAGCCAATGTCTTCGGAACTCTGTCGTATGATATAAGACTTTCCGTATTGTTTATGTATAACTCTTCCCTTATTACAGTATTTGGTAAAAGTACGGGGTGGCAAAGTCTGCACGCTTCTTTGAGTAAAGAATTTTTTGATAAAAAACTTAATGTTTCCGTATCATCTTCTTGGAACGGATTCCAACAATCACATTCCGAAACCGAATATCTTAACTATAAATACGAGAGTTGGGGTGTAAAATGGACGCCTACCGTTAATTTCTCTGTAAGATATAAATTCGGAAAGTTCTATCAAAACAAACAGATTAAGAAACAACAACTGCAAAGCCACGATGACGACAGCAGTGACCAATCCGAAAACGGCAATATGGGAGAGTAAGGTCTTTTTTATAGATAGAGAAAAAATTTATTAACAATTAAAATATGGAGGATAATGATATGACAGGAACATAAGCAAAATAAATTAGGTAGAAAATCCCAATTACAAAGAAACTTTAAAAGGAGTAGTGCGAAAATCCTAAGAAAAGAGTAGCGTGAAGTTAAAATAAATAAAACAAAACAAGAAATGAACAAGAGAATACGAAGGATGTCATTATACTGTGCAGTAGCACTAACAAGTGCATTTGGTTTCGTTGCATGCAACGATGAAGACGAAATGTCAAAAGGAAATAACCGATTTGCAGGTTTTCATAAATCAAGTTTTAACGGAATACCTGTCAATGTTTTATCTACAGATGTAGGCTCAAGACATTTTGAGATGTTAGAATTTGATAGTTTGACGGATGTAGAACGTATCTACAATATCCTAACATCTGTTCAAGATGAATATGAGAACAATCTTATAGATGAAGCATTAGCAAGTGTAGATACAAATAGAGTGAAGTTTTTATATAATGACTCTATTGGATTAGATGAATACCGAACCATGAGAAGTTTTGAGACATCTATAGGTTTTTCTAATTCTATGCGGAAAGTTTATGAAAAAGCCGAAGGGGAATGGCTCGCTCATGAGTATGATTCAGAAAATGATATTTCCTTTGAACGTCACCCTTCTCATCTATTTCCTTTTGATGATGCTTATTTAGCACTATTCAATAAAGATGGAGAAATTAAAATTAATGATACCATTTATAAAGTTGAAGAAAATGGATGGTTTGCTATAACAGACGGAGACCTTAGAACACTTGAACAATACTATAATGGAGAGGATATTTCTCAAGATACGAATGTTATATATTATATCAACGAGAATACAAGCGATTGTAGAAGTAAATCAACTCAATATAGAGACTATACTGATTATTTCTTAGGAATAATGCCCATGAGAAGCCATCTTACTATAAAGTTTGGAACAAACTGGATACATTATGCTATTACAGAAGTAACATTGGAGTCCTTTATGACAGTAAAGAACAGCAATACAGGAAAGTGGAAGGAACATAAAATTAGTGGATTTAGTAAATGTGTTCATGCCGAGACTAATTACTATGACTCAATGTGTAATAGAACTAGTATTTATAAGCACAACCAACACACTTCTAAAAAACATAAAGTTTCAACGAAAAATAAGCAATGGGAGGTCTGGGGAGTTGTTACACCACTTCATTTCAAAAGTAACGAAAGCATTAAAGGTTATTATGATATTTTGGGAAGTTATACAAATGGGTTTTATCTTTAAAAAGAACAGATAAGGTCATGAAAACACTGAGTAGATTCTTATGTATTGTTGCAATCTGTTGTACATTTATTGCGTGCAATAATGGAGATGACGATGATACT
Source organism: Bacteroidales bacterium (assembly GCA_017480245.1). Lineage (GTDB taxonomy): Bacteria > Bacteroidota > Bacteroidia > Bacteroidales > P3 > Scybalousia_A. The sequence continues at coordinate 4,560 of JAFVBA010000022.1, forward strand.
GCTCAAACGGCGAAAAAACATTACTATGTCCCGATAGAGACAATAAAAGAATTGTTTGACGGGAATGATATTGAAAATATCTATGATTACGCAGAGAAAAACGGATTTGAAGAATGGACGGCAGGATCTCCAACAAATAATGTATATAGGGTTGGATTTCTTAAGACATTTGATAATTCAACAGATTCTTTGTGGATAGATGTAAGATATTCTGCTGATACGATACAAGAACTTTCTTTTCATGTTTCGGATATTAATGTAGATAATTTAAGGGATATGTTTATAACCTATTCTAATGAATGTTATCTATTGTATCCATCTTGGGAAGCCAGAAGGAGAATGTTCCTTGAAGAGAATGACTGGGACGTGCTGTTCTTTGATAATCATTCATCATTTATAGAGCGACTAAAAAAACTTGATTTATCAAAAGACGAAGTTATTTGGGAAGAATGCCGTAATATAGATAAGATAGGATATGTAGTGTCGCTAATGCAGATAGAGTATATTCGCTATGAAGATTTGAAAAAGTCTGAAAAAGAGTGGCAATATTCGAGTTATAAATTCGCTGTTGGGTTTGTAAAAAATGCAGAGTTTGATGAATAATTTTGTATCAATCATGAAAGAGAGTAAAGGATTAAAGAGATTGGCAAGTAACAGATATGCGTTTTATATTATCGCTGGTATAATCTTCGGATTAATAATATTTTTGAAAAGTTACTTAGTCAATGTATCGGAAGGAGTTATTACGGACAATAAAACATCACTCTTTATTTCGTTGTGGATTGGTTACCCGATAGCATTCCTTCTATACGAAAGAATAACAAAAGATAAAACAAAGAAATAAACTAAGATTTCGGCAGATAGATAATCAAGTATTTGTCTGCCGAGAGTTTCTAATACATTAACAAAAATGAAGAAGATAATAGTAACATTAATTGCGGCGATGATGTCATTTAATGCCGCAGCGTATGACGGACCTTTTGGTTTTGAGAAAAACAACAATCATCATGTAGGTTTCGGAATATCAACAAACCTTTTCGGTAGTAGCCAATTGTTAGGTGGTTTAGCATACAATGCAACCAATGGATTTGACACAAAGATTAATACAAACAATATTGTATATCTCAAATCCCAGAACTCTTTCAGTGTTTTTGCAGAGTACCATTACAATTTCAGTCAATGGAACGCTGTTGCAACACATATTAAATGGAATTACAAAGATCTGAATTACGGAATGACGGGCGGCAATACGGGTGATAATTACGCAAATTTGGTGAGAGAAATCATATTTTCATAATATAGAAGTGCCGATTATGTTGCGACATACGTTTCATAAGGAAGATATTGCCCTATTTACAGGAATTATTGGGGTAGGTGCTGATATTTCTGTGTCATCTCAATTGATGAGTTTTGCTACTTATTCGCAAAATACCCTTCCGAAAAACGACGGCGGTAGGATTGAACTGACGGAGAAACGAAAAGTAAATCCTTTTATCAATCTTGGGTTGGCGTTCAGTTATTCTTTGAGTAACAATCATAAGTTGGAGGCGTCATTGATGTTTAATTTCTATCCGTTGATGAACAATTACAAATACGAATACAAAAATCCGAACGGATATAACGGTGTATATAATGATAATTCCAAATCTTTTGACAACCATTCCCTATCTGTTTCCATCGCATACTATCTATAAGAAATTTATTGGTGAATAATTCAAAATATTATCAAAAAATTTTACTGCCAGTAGGGAATAAAAAACTGCTACTTGCGAATTAAGTTTTGCCACTTGCGGAAAGAGTAACAAAAAAAGGGGGTATTTGGGGTGAAAAAACCGGGTATTTTTACTCAAAAAAGGGGGTATTTTCGCAACTATTTCCGCAAGTGGCAAAAATAAATCAGATTTTAGCATTTAAAATTTAAGGTTTGGCATTATTATTAGCCGCAAATAAAATAAGGCATATAGGATTTATAAATCTTATATGCCTCATAAGCCAAATAAAAAAACTCTGTACCTTAGGCTCTAAATCAAATAAAAAACTTTATTTAACAATCAATTTTCTTCTAAGGTTTCCGATTTGAATGAAATAAACACCGCTTTCAAAGTCTTTCAAACTTATATTGGATATTTGACTTTGAAGATTTGTTTGATAAACAATTTGTCCGAGATTGTTTATTATAGACACTTCGTTATTGGCATCCAAAGTCAAATCACCTAAATCCAAAGTGATTTTATCGGTTGCAGGGTTAGGATAAATACTAAAAGTTTTGGTATCTATACCCTTTATCCCCACGCCGTCGCAATCTACGATAATAACATTCTCAAATCCTTCTGCCTGTGCGTATGCCTCTCTGCTGCCGCAAGGAACACAGATAACAAAATGTTCATTTAAACCTGCGAAAGTCTCTGATTCTACGATAGGAGGTTCTTTCCTGTCAATATAGATAGTATCTATATAGGTGCAGCCTTCAAATGATTTGTCTCCAATATAATTTACACTTGAAGGAATAGTTATAGATTTCAAAGCGGTGCAATTGGCGAAAGCTTGGTAGTGTATCATCTTGATAGTATTAGGCAAACTTACGCTGGTAAGGTCTTTGCAGTCCATAAATGCTCTGATATCGATAGCATCAACTTCATAATTTACGTCTTTGTATGAAGTTATATCGGGGATTACAACATCACCCGAATAGGTATTGTAATCAAAGTCCCTGTATGTTACACTTAGCGTTGCATTGCAAATTCTTCCTGAATGCGGTTGTTTATTGTAATAGATACCATCTATTATTAATTGATAAGCAAAGGTTGAAGAACTCAACATTATTGCAATGATTAATGCAATAAATTTACTTGTGTTTTTCATTTTCGTTATGGTTTAAGTTTGTTATTTAATTACTATTTTTTCTGAACGAACGCCCTTATCGGTATTCACTTTAAGAATATAAACACCGCCTTTAAGTGATGCAGTATTCAGTATGTATGAGGTAGCATTTGGTTTTGTTTCTGATACAACCAACTTACCTTGTACGTCATAGACATCGGTTGTTATATTCTCGGTGCTTTCTATATAAACAACGTCTTTTGCAGGGTTAGGATAGACATTGATTTGTAGGGTATTCACACCGTTAAGACTTACATCGCTTTCTGCAATAAAAGTTTTGAAATCTCCTAATCCTGCTTCTTCGTTTGCATTAAACGCTACGGCAACTATGCTATATGATTCCCCTTTTACCAATTCGGCTAAGTCGCTGCTCGTTGTAGAAGAGAACTTTTGGATATATTGATTAACTTCAGGAACGGATAAGTTGTCAATAAAATCTTCAACACTCATCACTCCTTCGCTTTCCAAATCATCTGTCGTTCCGAAAAGAAGATAGAAGTATGCCGTTTGGTCGTTTATCTCAAAGGTTGCCTTAGCGGAACTATCCGTTATATTGTCAATAGTTATTGTAACGGAGGCTTCACCTTCTCCGCCGCCTGTAACCTCTATTGTTGCAACGGCAGAAGTGTATTCAAACGCCCCTTGCTCGTCAAAAGCAAGTACATGAACGGTATATTCGTTGCCGATAGTCAAATGACCGAAGCCTTTATATACGGGAACATTAGGAGTAACGTCTTCGTAAAGGCTCATACCTGCTTGATTGTACTGTTGCTCGGCCTGAGCAAATATCTGCTCGATAGGATAACCCATATCAATGTATTGTTCAAAGTGTCCTGTCGGTTGAATCAATGAAGCAATCTTAACGGTTTCGTCATTCGGCGTTATAACACAGGTAACGTATGTTCCGTTTTGTGGGTCTGTTCCCGACTGAACGTCAGTTATCGTAACGCCCGGTGCTTTTATTGCAACAGGGTGTTTAGGTTGGTTTAACGTTGTTTGGGTTTTCTGTTTGCTTACATCAAAGGAAGGGTAAATCTCAACGGATTGTGCCATACTTCCGACGCCCCAAAGAATTGTAAGCAAAGATAAGAGAATTTTTTTCATTTGATAATGACAATTTTTACAGCGGTGCCTCCGCCTTTAAAGGTTTTGTATTCTTGTTATAACAAAAAAACATAAGGACAACGTTGATTGTTCTTATGAATCTATTAAAAATGAATTTTTGATTACAAACTGATGAGAAAAGTTTAGGAAATACCCCCCCTATGCAGTATTTAACTGATAATAAGGGTGTTGTATTGTTGCTTTGTTGTGTGTAGTATTTAGATTGCATTGTATTGTTTAATTTTCTACTGCAAAATTACAAATATTTTGTGTAACACAATAGAATAACGGCGATTTTTTTTTGATAAAACGACAATTCTTTTCAATGAATCAATAAAGTTTTTTGACGAAAAAAGACTTTGTGCTACTAATTCTTTTAGTTGATTTTTAGAAAACAAAATTTTTCAATATATCATCTATAGTTATTTTGGTGAAATCCTCAATAATCATCTTTGCTTTGCCTTGCAAATCACTGACAGGATAGGTTGTTGAAAGGGCAATAACATTCATTTTTGCGGTAGTCGCAGATTCTATTCCTGCAAGAGAATCTTCAAAGACGATACAATGAACAGGGGCAATGTTGCATAGTTCTGCGCCTTTGAGATAGCAATCGGGTGAAGGTTTTGAGTGTTTTATATCGTCGGCAGTAACTCTCAAAGGGAAATATTCCAAAATCTCGGGACGCTGACGGAAAACCCTTGCCATTTTATCGTCTTTTGAGGAAGTAACCAAACAAATCTTTATTTTTTCTCTGTGAATGGATTTGATAAATTCTTCAACTCCTGCGATATAAGGGAATGTCATTCTTTTTTCCATTAGTTTTATATCTTCACGGATAAGTTGTTGAACTTCTTTTTCAGGGAAAAACTCGGCGAATATATCATTTAGTCCGTGTCCTTTGATTTTCATTTCCAAATGTTCCACATCTGGACGGTATTTTCTGCCTTCTTCACTCCAAAATTCAGAATAAAAATGTTCGGTATCAAATACCACTCCGTCTAAATCAAATAATATTGCAATATCTTGTTTATTCATCGCCGTAATTTGTTGAAATGTTAAATTAGGTTTAGTAATAATTTTGACGGTTGCGGAAATCGTTGCGTTTTTCGTACTTAAGGTCTTGAAGCATTGAGGCTTTGACGTTGATAGTAAAGTTCCAACCCGTGCGGTATCCGAATGGTACCCAGTTGAAGCGCAACTCCCAACAGTGCAAGTCCCTAAAGAAGTCAATGGATGTATAAGTCCAGTCTTTATTAACGAAATCGTAACCGGTGCGAAAGCCAATCTTCCAATTGTCTGTTACCGTTACGTTACCCGTTGCCGATAAGGTAAAAGATTTATTGGTATTGTAACCTGCTATTGCTACTATATAATTACTTAAACGGGAATAATTGCCGCTTAAGGTCAAATCCCACGGCACAGAAAAATCAACAACATCGGGTAATATCTCCAAATTATTGACGAACGGCGAATATTGCATTTCGGCAGGGGAGATATTATCGGCGGAATTGTTGTTTTGTTTGCTTTTTGAGTTCAGCCGCCATGACAAAGACAGATTCCACTGCGAAGATTGTCGGGTAAATAATTTGTTTTCCTCTTTATACAAAAACTTGTTGATTATACTGTTGTTAGAATCCATAACATAAGGTGTAAAAGAAGCGGAATAATTGACTATTAACTTCTTTAATAATGTTGTTCTTGCAGAAATACGCAGCGGTTGCCAATTGCAAGTGTCTCTTGCTAAATCATAACCCGTTGAAATGGCAAAATTCTCCAATAATACCACTTTTTGCGTTCCTGTTACGGTATCGGAAGGTGATTTTACTTTCATTTCAAGGGAGTTATTCAACGTAAAATTGATTACTCCGCTCCGTGAGGACGGCGGAGAGCCAAATGCTCCGTCTTCGGTCTTGCTGTAATAGACTTTATTGCCGTTGGCGTCTATGTAATAGTCATAAAATCCCAATGAAGGAGAGGAAAAATCGGGTGTAAAGGTGAAGGACAAAGAGGGATTCATAACGTGGCGCAATGCTTTTACATAACCTTTTTTGAAAACGAACATTCCGTAAATTCTTGTGTTGAGTGAGGACGAGAAATTAACATCTCGGTTTGCCGTAAAGCCGAAAGTTGTATCTTTATCAATAAGATTTGTTGCGGAATTGTAGGCTTTGTGTGTTGAATGCAGATACCATCTCTCGGTATAATTAACAGAGTTAGTCCAAGTCATGTATTTGAATAATTTGGCGCTTGTTTGGATAGGTATATAGTGTTGAATGCCGTTGTTCATGCGTTTGAAAATATCCGATTTGAAAAGTAAGGAATCGTAAGTGTCAATATTATTTACCAAATTCATTCGGTAAGCGATAGTTATGTCTTCATACCATTTGGTTTTGCCCTGTGCTTTTTTTCTTTTGAAAGGATGAAATTGCGAAGAAGACAAAGTGGCGGACGGAAGACTCAACGAAATGAATTTATTATTGACATTATAACTCTCTCCTAAGTTAATACTGAAATTCCATGAAGAACCGAACCGCGTAGAAAAGGCAATGGAGGAGGTAGTTGTGTTGTTGAAATAATCACTTACCGAATACGTGTTTTGATTGTATTTGGCACTTACCAAATTTACGTTGGCTGAGAAAGTTTTGTACGGATGGGCTTTGGAATCCTGAGTATGCGACCACTGAATTTTGAAATCCTGTTGCGAAGTCCAAGTATCAGTATTTTTAAGTCCCGAATGATTCTCTTCAAAACGTACTAAGAAATTTCCCTTGTACTTATAGCGTTTGACATAGTTGCTCCTTGCATTTACGGCGTATGATAAATTGGTGTAGATGTCCCCTTGCAATGCCAAATCTATATAATCGCTTATAGCAAAGTACCATCCTAAATTCCTTAGATAATAACCTCTGTTGCTGGCGTAGCCGTATGTCGGCATTAAAAGACCGCTCTTTTGTTTGTCTGTAAAAGGAAAATATGCAAACGGCAATCCTATCGGCAGAGGTATTCCCATTAGTTGAATGCCTATCGGTCCCGTTATTATTTTGTCGTCAGTTACTATCTCGGCTTTGTTAAATGTAAAACCATAGTGCGGATTTTCTTCATCGGAACAAGTAGTGAATGTTCCGCCTTTTACATATAATGTACTGTCATTTATTTTCTTTATCTTTTCTCCGTGCAAATATCCTTCCTGTTGGTTGGTGAACATTCCGTTTATTATACCCTTGCCGTTATCTGTGTTATACGTCAGTTCCTTACTCTTATATGAAGTGCCGTGGTCGGAAAAAACTGGATATTGACGCAAAGAGTCGGGCAGGGTGTCGCATATCGGTTTAGCATTAAGGATATTTGAGTCAAAATTTATTGTAATCAATCCGCTTGAAAGTTCAATTTGGTCTTGTTTTACGTTACTTTGATTGTACAAATAGATGTTTTTTGCATCCAAATCAAAGAAAACTGAGTCTTTTGCCGTGTAATTTATCCGTTTTTTTATCTTTTTTGTGTTCGTTATCACCTTTACGGAATCGGAAGTGAGAACAGAGTCGGGCGTATTGGCAACAGAAGCACTGTCATTGAGATAACAATTTGTTATCTTTGCATTTACAGAGGAAAAACAAAGGAAAAAAAGCAGCGGAATCACACTTCTTTTAAAAAAAATATTTACTTTATTGCCCTTAATCAACTGTTATAAAAATTAAAATCCGTAACTTTGTAACGAATTTGCAAATTTAAGTTTTTTTTTACTAATAACAATAAATTAATGTATAAACAAAGGCAGATTTTCTTTATTTTTTCAATTATAATTTGTAATCTTATCGGTTGCAAGTCTCTTGTTGCGCAGGAAAATTCAAATGTTTTTGATAAGATTGTAATAGATGCGGGACACGGAGGCAACAAACCTGGGGCTATCGGCAGCAAATACAAAGAGAAAGACGTAACTCTTGCCGTTGCAATCAAACTCGGAAAACTTATTAACGAGAATCTGAAAAGTGTTAAGGTTTATTACACCCGTGTTATTGACCAAGACATTGATTTATACAAACGTTCTTCTATTGCAAACAAACTAAACGCTGACCTTTTCTTATCCATTCACTGCAACTCCGCAACTACCAAAGCCGCAAGCGGAACTGAGACTTATGCAATGGGTCTTGGCAAAACTGACCGCAATTTAGAGGTTGCCAAGAAAGAAAATGCCGAAATTCTTACCGAAAACAACGCTATTCAGAACTATGAAGGATTTGATATGAACTCACCCGAGACGGATATTTTGATGTCTTTGTATCAGAATGCTTATCTTAACAATTCCCTTGACTTTGCTGCCAAAGTTCAATCGCAATATCAAAAGAATGTTCCCTTTAAAAACCGAGGTGTCCATCAAGCAAATTTCGTTGTTTTGTGGAAAGCAGCCATGCCTGCCGTACTTACCGAGATTGGTTTTATAAGCAATCCTACCGAAGAGGAATATATCGGCAGCGAATACGGACAATGGGTTATTGCTTCTTGTATTTTCCGTGCTATATGCGAATACCGCAACAAAGTTGATAACCTTAATGACCCTATCCCCGAAATAAACCAACTTATTCCTAAAGATGTGCAAAATAAAGAGCAGATGAAAAAAGAATTGTTGGCACAACAAATAGAAGAAACTTCAACTCAGAGTGCGGAAAACAAAACCGAAGAAGATGAAAACAAGATAAAAGAGCAACAAATCAAAGAAGATTCTATACAAAACATACAAAAATCCGGTGCCGAGATAATTTACCGTATTCAATTTATGTCTTCGCCTACAAAACTGCCGCAAAATGATGGTAGGTTCTCAGGTTTGGAAGATATATTTGCTTATCAGGATAAAGAAGTGTGGAAATATACCGCAGGAATGTTTGCTACACAAAAAGAGGCGTTGGATTATCAAAAGAAAGTGAAAGAAAAATATGCAGATGCTTTTGTTGTGGCTTTTCATAACGGAAAACGTATTACCATAGCGGAAGCAGGACGGTTACAAAAGAAATAACAAGAAAAGAAGAATAGAAAATAAAGATGAAAATACGCAATGAATTTCAAATAGGTCTTGTCGGACTGGTTACACTTGTGATTTTATTCTTGGGAATAAAGTTTTTGAAAGGTACGGATATCTTTTCGTCCAACCGAAACTACTATGCTATTTACGATAACGTCAGCGGAATGCACGAAAGTTCCTATATATACATCAACGGTTTGAAGGCAGGTTATGTAAAGAAGATAACGCCGATGGATAAACTCAACAAGAAGTTTTTAGTTGAGATTGCCGTTGATAAAAAACTTGAAATACCGAAAGACAGTCGTTTAACATTGTTTTCTGATGGCTTGTTAGGCGGAAAAGCTTTAAGAATAGACGCAGGAGTCAGCAATATAATGTTGTCAGGTAAAGATACAATTATCGGATATATTGAAAACGGAATGATGGACGGACTTTCTTCCAAAATAGACCCGATGATGACGGATTTGTCTTCGGTGATTAAACGGATAGATACTCTTACTGCGGCGATGAATAATACTTTCAATTCGCAAAGCCAGGAGAATATCCGTCAGACGCTTAACAACATTAATTCGGTAAGTAAGAAACTTGACCACATTGCCCTTAATGTTGACAATTTAATAGACAATGACAAACAAAAGTTAGACAATATTGTAACGAATATTGAAACCATAACCGAGAACATCCTTTCTATAACGGATAGTATAGACGGAAGTAAGATTGCTGCTACTCTTAATGACGTGAATTCTTCACTTACCAATCTTAATTCAATGTTAAAGAAAATAGAAAAGGGTAACGGTAATTTGGGGCAATTTCTTAATGACGAGCAGTTGTACAATAATTTGACACAAAGTACAAAAAGTCTTAACGAATTGATAGAAGACATTAAGAAAAATCCTAAAAAATACATCAATGTAAGAGTATTTTAGTTTTTTTAATAAAAAGATAGAAAAATTACGGTGCTTTGCTTAAATAAAACTGCAAGGCACCGTAATTAATAGTTATAATACCGTCTTTTTATAAAAGATTCTGTTTTATTTTCTCTACGTAGGCGTCTATTTTCTGCATTTCAACGGGTATTGCAATCCTTTGCGGGCAATGAGGCGAACATTCGTTGCAACCTGTACACATATTGGCTTGACGAAGCTTAGGAACTTTGCGGTCATATCCGATAAGGAACGCTTTTCTTGCCTTCCAATAGTTTTTATCCTGCATACTCTCGCTTATATTTCCCTCATTGATACATTTATTATAATGAGTAAAGATTGCAGGAATGTCTAGACCGTAAGGACACGGCATACAGTACTGACATTCATTGCAGGGAATGTTGTTTTTCTCAACCATCTGCTTTGCAATTGAGAAAAGAAAGTCTTTTTCCTCTTCGGTAAGAGGTTTTAACGGGCAATGGGTACGCAGATTGTCTTGCAAATGTTGCATTTCCGTCATTCCGCTCAGTGAAGTTAAAACCTTATCATACGAACCCAAGAATCTGAATGCCCAAGAAGCCACACTCTTTTCGGGTTCTCTTTCTTTCATTTGCTTGACAATTGCGTCAGGCATTTTAACCAATCTGCCGCCGAGCAAAGGTTCCATAATAACTATGGGAATATCCAGCTTAGCCAACTCATTATACAAATATTCCGCGTTGGTATTTCTCGCATTGATTTGTTTAGCGTACGCCCAATCCATATAATTCATCTGAATCTGCACAAAATCCCAATGATACTTGTCGTGTTGCGAAAGCAGATAGTCAAAAACATTTACATCGCCGTGATACGAAAAACCTAAGTTGCGGATAATTCCTTTTTCCCTTTGTTTCAAAAGAAAATCCAATACACCGTTATCCAAATATCTGCCGTGCAACACCTGCATACCGTCTTCACCCATTCCAACGCCGTGCAGAAGTAAATAATCAATGTAATCAACCTGCAACTCTTTTAAAGAATTGTTGAACATTTCCACACTTGCATTGTAACTCCACGTTTGAGGAGCGAAATTGGAGAGTTTGGTTGCAATAAAAAATTCGTTTCTTTTGTGGCGCGAAAGAGCAATGCCCGTCGCATGTTCGCTTTTACCTTTGCAATACGCAGGCGATGTGTCAAAGTAATTAACACCGTGTGCGATTGCATAATCCACCAAACGATTTACTGCCTCTTGGTCAATCGGTGCATCGGTATCACGCGCGCTTCCTGCGTTTTTGGTGTTTTCGCTTTGGATAATCGGCAAACGCATCATTCCGTAACCAAGTAAAGATACCTTTTCATTTGTCTTCGGGTTCATTCGGTAAGTCATTTTACCCTTTGGAATATCTCCTTCAACAGCGTTTTCTTTTTGTTTATCCGAACAGGCAGCCGCTACAACCGAAGTTGCCGCAACGCCCAGCCCCAATTTCTTTAAAAATTCCCTTCTTGATATATTTTTACTTTCCATTATTATCTGTATTGTTGATATTGTTATTTAATTTACCGTATTGTCCATTGTGTCGGATTGATTGTAATTTGTATCGTATTTGTTGTGATTTGTGTCAGGATTGTTGTTTGTGTCGTAATACACGTGTGTTCTGACAAAAAAACACAACTCTCGCCACGCAAGCATCAACAAACCGCACACTATAATCAACAATCCGTACATAAACACGATTATATATTTTTATGAACAGCCATTCCCTCAACGTAAATGGCACTGAACGGACGCGAAGGACACACGTATTCACACATTCCGCACCCTATGCAACGGCTTTCATTAACCGTAGGAATCATCAACTGCCTTACTTCTTGTTTATTCAATGCTTCGGTGGAGTTTTTAATTTCCGTTTCCCCGTTATTGTTCCGTACATCAGGCTTAATGTAAGGTACCATAATTATAGCCCCCGACGGACAATGCCTTGCACAGTTGCCGCAATTGTGATCATTGCTTACAACAACACAATTCTGTTTCACCCATTTGGCAACACCCGTCTGAATACTTGTTTTCTCCTCCGCAGTAACGGGAGTAATAGCCCCCGCAGGACAAACGGACGAACAAGCCGTACATTCAGGCCTACACGCACCTTTTTCAAAACTCATAACGGGTTGCATCAAATGCAACAAATCACTTGATGGCCTTAAAACATCATTAGGGCATTTGCTTACGCACAATTGGCAACCTGTGCATTTATTCTGCAAGTTCTTCAAACTTTTTGCTCCCGCAGGTACGATTTCCGTTGAGCGTTTGTACGTTTTTTTGTCTTCGATCACCGCCAATCCACCGTCAGTTTTTTTCTTTTCTTGAGCTATTGCGAGCGTTGTTCCAATTATTGCCGATGAAAACAAGAAAGCACGCTTTGATTCATTGACATTATTTGCTTTTTCTGACACGTTATCTCTGTTTTTCTTTACCTTATTATTAATATGTGAGTATGTAATTGCGTTTTTAGGACATACTGACTGACAATTGCCGCACACAACACAGCGCGAATAATCAACGTGATGTTCTTTTCCGTTTATGCAGTTTGCTTTGCAGTTCTTGGTACATTTATCACACTTGATACATTTGTTTTCATCAATATGTATTCTGAAAAATGCAAAACGCGAAAAGAAACTTAAGGTTGTACCGACAGGACAAACGGCATTGCAATAAGTTCTTCCGCTTTTCCAAGCCAAAAATCCGATTACAAGGAAAGAAACTGCGGAGATAACGAACGTACTAAGGCTTCTTATCCACACTTCTTTTGAATAAAATGCGTAAGAATCGGCACGCTCGGCTAAGAATGCGAAGAAATTATTTATCCAAATATAAAGCGGTTGAAATAAATTCTGAACTATGCGTCCCCATGACGAATAAGGCGCCAATAAAGCCACGAAAGAATTTATTCCGATAATCATCGCAACGATAAACAGCACCCAAACGCCGTAACGCAACCATTTAATTTCTTTTTTAAACGTAAAACGGTTTTTCTTTTTCAGCGAATGAATATGAGAAATAACGTCCTGAAAAACTCCTAACGGACAAATAACCGAGCAGTAAATACGTCCGAAAATCAAAGTAAGTAAGATTAGGACGATGATAACTGCAAAATTCAAAGCCATCAGCGCCGGCAGGAATTGTATCTTTGCCATAAAACCGATATAGCGCTGAAGCGTTCCCGTAAAATCTAATAACAACAAAGTAATAAGCACAAAGAAAATACTTGCAAGTATTACTCTTGTTGTTCTCAATAGTTTTTTGTTCATAAAATAAATATTTTAAAAATTTGTTCCTTATTTCTCGATTCTTTTCACTACTATGACGGAGATTTCGTACAGCAACCAAATGGGCAAGAATACAATAGTTAAGGTAAATATATCGCTGGTAGGAGTAATAATTGCCGCCATAATCAAGATAACTACTATTGCGTGGCGGCGGTATTTGCGCATCCATTTGCTTTTTAATAATCCGAATCTACCGAGCAGCCACGACAAAACGGGTATTTCAAACACGATACCGAACACTAATGTCATCATAAGCAAAGTATCCATATACGAATCCAATGTAAGCATATTTCTTACTTCTGCGCTCACCTCGTAAGTACCGAGAAATCTCAGCGTCAAAGGAAATATTAAGAAATAGTTAATCACTGCTCCCAAGATAAACATCAAATAAGCCGCAAGGACAATGTGCGAAGAATATTTCTTTTCGTTTTCATACAGCGCCGGCGAAACGAATTTGAACAGTTCATATATTATATAAGGAGAAGCGGCTATTATTCCCGCCACAACGGATACTTTCAAATGCATCATAAATTGTCCCGTTAGTTCGGTATTAATTAAAGAGATGTTGAAATCTTCTCCGCCTAAGATTTTATAACTTATAAAGGACGAACTTTTCGGTGCAAAAATAATATCAAACAGCCAATCTTTCAAAAAGAATGCTGCCAATGAAAATACCAATGCTATAATAATTATACGGATTATTACAGAGCGTAAATCATCCAGATGTTCCCAAAAAGTTTCCTCCATAATAATTATATTATATGTAGTATTTAGTATGTAGAATGTAGTATATGGCTGACGCACCCGTATATATGCTACATCTACGTGCTAAATACTATATGAAAAACTTATTTTTCTTCTTTTTTGTCTTCTTCTATCTCACCGTTCATACCGTCCTTGAAACTTTTAACGCCTTTTCCCAAGCCTTTCATCAATTCCGGTATCTTCTTTCCTCCGAATAACAGCAAAACTACCAATGCTATTACAAGTATTTCGGGCATTCCTAATCTCATTTTGCAATAAATTTAAAGGTTAATAATTAAAACGGTTGCAAAGTTACATAAAATTATTTAATTATCACTTACCATTATCGCAAAATCGGGATTATTCTTCGTCGTTGTTGTTTTTACTGGATTGTTGGCGGAATTGTTTCGGAGATATTCCCATTTGTGTTTTAAAGAATTTGCCGAAGAAGGAAACACTCGGGAAATTCAAATCATTACTTATTTCTTGTATGCTCTTATCTGTATATTTCAATCTATGGGTTATTTCTTTCAGAATATAGGCATGGATAATCTCCAAGGCATTTTTCCCACTTGTGTTCTTAATTACCGAAGAAAGATATTTACTTGATACATTCAGTCTGTCGGCTGCTTCTTTTACCGAGCGAATCATTCCTTTTTCTGAAGCCAACAGCTCAACAAAGCGTTTAAACAAAATATCTCCTTGCCGTATATCCATATTTTCAAAGGATTTTTCTTTTGAAGAAAATCTGTCCGTTATGATTAAAAATTCGTAAATCAAGCATGACAAAAGCGAATGCATGATTTCTTGATGATATAAGTTGTTATGATTTTTTAGTTTCGTTTCTGCAATATAATAATAGTAATACAGAATCTGCATATCCTTTTCTTTTAAATGTATTACAGGATTTTTCAAAACATAATACAGATTCTGCCAAACGTTTTTGCTGATATACAAAGCAGAATCTACGGAAGAAGTAGAAAAACCGACTATTTTGCAATCGAAATCTTTGCTTAAAGTATAATCATCTATGATGGTGTCGGGCGGACATATCAAAACGTCGTTTTTATTCACGTTCCATTTGTTGTCATTCATCAATATATCGGCATGTCCGTTGATACAGAATATCATAGTTGTTATATCAATGTAGGATTTTCTTAAACTTCCGTCAGCAATCTTACTTACATCATCTACTATTACCAAATTGCCGTCATTATATTCAATCCAATCGGCATGTCTTAAGGTTTCTAAATTTAATTCTTGCATATCAAACAAATTTTTTGCAAATATAAAAGTATTTTTCCGAATCTTAGGTTTTAGTTTTCTGTTTTAATTGTTCTATTTTCACAAAAAAGTATTTTTATTCGTTAGTTAAGCGGATTTTTACTACTTTTGCAAATTATGAATTTAAAAGATAGAGTAAAAAAAGAACTTGTTGCTGTTTGGGAATTAGAAAGTAACAGACAAATAATAAAAGACGTTGCATTACTTGCGGTAGCTACCATAGTGTTTCATTTTCTTTATTGGTACAGTGGGATGAATGATTGGATATTCGGTCCTTTTACCCAAAACGTTTATGATTTCTTCAGACATCTTGCCTTCAATCTGTCTTTGATTCCTTGCAAAGCGTTTATAGACAAGCCTTTTGATATTTCAGATACTACTTATTATTTTTATGAAATCTTGCCTAACGGATTTAAATACTACAATAGAACAATGGAAATCAATATTGACTGTTCCGGAGTTAAACAATTGTTGCAGTTTCTTTTGATTATGCTTTTATGCAGAGGCAATTTTTGGAAAAAAGGTGTTTATTTCGTGGTGGGATGTTTGGTTATATTGTTTTTTAATGTTGTAAGAATTTTTCTTCTTACCTCAATTTTTGCCGATAATCCTCATTTGTTTAAACCTATTCACGATTGGATTGCAAGACCTATGATGTATATAATTATTTTTTCGTTATGGTTAATTTGGATTTCTTATTTTGCAAAACGAAAACAGAAATCTTCCAAGCCCTTAGCTGAAAATCCGACGCCGTTGGCTTAATATCTGCCGCCCTTTGCAAAATAAATTTGAAAAAAACTCTTTTTTTAGGTCAAAAAAACTGTTTTTTTACTCCGAAAAAAGAGTTTTTTTTAAATTTTTTCCGCAAAGGGCGGCAAGAACTTCCCCAAGGGCGTCAAAATAGTAGCAAAGGGCAATGATTAATTAAGAAATAATTATTATAATCTGCCAATCAAAATAGAAAAAGAGACTGTTTGTTAATTTAAGGGGTGCAGAAAATGCCGCAAAACATAATAAGGTTAGAGTTTTTGCCTCTTACAATGAAAAGAAAAGGGGAGGAGTATTTGATAATTTCGCTGTTATTACTTTGAAAAATACTGTTGTTTGCGGTACTTGTTGTATTGGCGTTCAAATCTGCTTGAGTGGCTTTAGTTAATTTGAAACAAGACAGAATGTTTAGTCTTTTTGGAAAAATAACAGTGGAATCTTCGTAAGTGTATTGCGGCATCGGCAGGTTGGAAACGGTATCGTTTATCTCAAAAAGTGGGAGTGATACATTGATTTTCCTTTCCTGCATATTGTTGATAAGAGTAGAATATTTTTCTTCGCTGAAATGTGCCGTATAATCTTTAATGGATTCATTCAACGGACGAATCAATATAAGCATATAGTTACCGTTGCCGATAGGAAGTTCAGTTGCTATTTCATTATCATTTCTATATGTACGTATATCACCGTTTATTGTGATAAATTCCAAACGGGGTTTTTTATTATCAAAAGTCGTAAATATATTATCAATATTATTAGGCGCAGCATCCGGATACATTAGTTTTATTTCAAAATTTTGAAAGATGTTAAGTATTGTATCACTTTGCGCTTCAATAGATGTCGTTATATTTATTGATGAATCAATTTCTTTTACGGTTTGCAAAAATGATTTTTCGCTATTGAGTCTTTGCCTATGCGATAGTTCCGAAAGGTTGTAATGTTTTAAAAATCCTTTTTGCCAAACTTCGTAAGTAGTATCATTGAGCAGAGTATTGATAAGGTAAAGCGGTGCAACGGCAAAGTTATTTATTGAACTGTCTTTGGCAATGTCTGTCAAAAGCAGCGAAATAAAATTATTACTTGCCTGAAACATTTTGATTTGTTGCAAAGAAAAATTCTCTGCAGGAGTACCTACCATCGTGTTCGGCGAAATAGATATACTGTAAAGATTATTCTTTTCTTTGGTGCAAGAAAAAAATATTGTAAATACTATTAAAAGTATTGTATAAATTGATTTGAAGTTGGTTTTCATAGTTTGCAAAATTATTAAATATTTGTTTGATAGAGCGTTTTTTAGAAAAAATAATTTAATTTTGCAAAAATTTAATTTCTTATGGGACAGAAAAAACTTGAAACATTGGGGAAAGCTGTTGAATATGCAAAGCGTTATTGCAGTTTGCAGGAAAGCAGTGCTAAAGACGTAAAAAACAAACTTTTGAAGTATGGTTTGGACAGTAATTCGGCAGATAAGGTGATAGAAACGTTGATTGCCGAAGATTATATCAACAATGAACGTTATGCATTGTTATATACCCGCAGTAAAATAAGACAAAGCCATTGGGGAAAGATAAAAATCAAACGTATGTTACTTAGTAAAGGCATCAGCGGGGAATGTATAAAAAATGCTTTCTCTCAAATAGACGAGCAAGAATACAAACAAGTTTTGCAATACCTGTTTGAAAAGAAACTCTCTTCACTTAATGTTGATGATGAATACCAAAAGAAATACCGACTGCAATATTTCCTGTCTTCTCATGGCTTTGAAACCGATTTAATTGAGGAAATATTCGCTCAGTATTCGCTTTGATTGTTCTGAATCCTTAGTATAAAGGAACTACTTTAGTAACTACTTGGCCTTCTTTTAATCTTACTGTTGCCGTTCCGGTTTTTATATCCGGAGATACTCCATACGAAACCGTTACATCAAAAATGGCTTCATTGTAAAAGAAGAAGTATGCCTCTCCGTGATTATCCGTTACGTCATCTCTTGTTATCGTTCCGTTGTTTTTGCCGACATGAACTTTGGCTCCGACTAATCTGGTGTTGTTTTGCCCGTCCGGAGTAGTACTGTAGCCATCTACTGCAACAACTGTCAATCCGCAACCGTCCAAATCATCACCGCATCCGCTGAAAACAGGTATTACGACAGAAAAAAATAATATCGCCGCAAAAGTTTTCCAAATATTCTTCTTCATATCAAATTTTTTTTGTAATATTGCACTTTAAAATTTAGTTAAATCAAAACTGGTTGATTCAGTTTGCAAATGTAAGAAAAAAATGAGACGTACAAAAAAAATTTTAACTTTATTTGCCGTTTTAAGTGTCGTTTTTGCGGGATGTAAATCAAACAAAACTTCACAAACGGCTGAAAATACGGAAAATACAATGATACAAGAAAAACAAACTACGGTACTTATTTCTACTCCTTACGGAGATATGAAGGCTGTTTTGTACAATGAAACGCCTCAACACAGAGATAATTTCATTAAAATCGTAAAAGACGGCGTTTTGGACTCAACTCTTTTCCATCGAGTGATACAAGGATTTATGATTCAGGGAGGAGACCCAAACAGTAAGACAGCTCGCAAAGGTCAGATGCTTGGTAACGGCGACCTTGGGTACAGAGTGCCGGCTGAATTCAACAGTAACATTATTCATAAGAAAGGTGCGTTGGCTGCGGCAAGAGATATGAATCCTCAAAAGGCATCTTCGGCTTGTCAGTTCTATATTTGTCAAGGTAAAGTCTATACTCCTGCCGAACTTGACCAGTTTGAATCCCGTATGGGCAAGAGTTTCTCTTCTCTTCAGCGCAACACCTACACTACTGTGGGAGGTGTTCCTTTCCTTGACGGAGATTACACTGTTTTTGGGCAGGTTACCAACGGTTTGGAGGTAATTGACAAGATTGCCGCCGTAAAAACGGATGCCAATGACAGACCTTTGGAGGATATTCGTATGACTGTCAAAATTATTGAGTAGATTAACGCCGATAATATCAGAAATATGTTACAGGAAATCATAAAACAAAAGTTAGAAGAGGTAAAAAATCTTTCTGCCTCCACACTTGAAGAGATTGAAAAGGCGAGAATAGAATATCTTGGCAAGAAAGGTTTGATGAATGACTTATTTGCCAAATTTAAAGAGGTACCTAACGAACAGAAAAAGGAAGCCGGAGTTCTTTTAAATGAGTTAAAAACTTCCGTTCAGCAGAAGATAGAACAACTAAAGGAGACAATAGCACAGAGGCAAGAAGAATTAAAACCTAAAGAAGACCTTACAAAACCGGCAGATTTGCTTTCCTTGGGAAGCATTCACCCATTGACTACCGTAAGAAAGGAAATCATTGACATATTTTCGCATATTGGTTTCACGGTTGCAGAAGGTCCGGAAGTGGAAGATGATTGGCATGTTTTTTCTGCCCTTAATTTTCCGCCGGAACATCCAGCCAGGGATATGCAAGACACATTCTTTGTAGAAAACCGCGAAGACGGTAACAATGTATTGCTCCGTACCCATACATCTTCGGTACAAGTCAGAACGATGGAGCATAACCAACCGCCGATTCGTATTATTGCCCCGGGAAGAGTGTTCCGTAACGAAGCAATATCCGCACGCGCACACTGTATATTCCATCAAGTTGAAGGATTGTATATAGACAAGGGAGTAAGTTTCGCAGACCTTAAACAGACTTTGCTTTATTTTGTAAAGGAAATGTTCGGCAGTGAAACGCAAATACGTTTGCGTCCGTCATATTTCCCATTCACCGAACCGAGTGCTGAGATGGATATATCCTGTACTATTTGCGGCGGCGAGGGCTGCAATATTTGCAAACACACAGGTTGGTTGGAGATATTGGGTTGCGGAATGGTTGATCCGAATGTACTGAAAGCAAGCGGTATTGACCCTGACATTTATTCGGGATTTGCTTTCGGAATGGGCGTTGAAAGAATTGCGATGTTGAAATATGATGTCAAGGATTTGCGTCAGTATTTTGAGAATGACATCCGCTTCCTTAACCAATTTGCAGCAACAATATAAAGATTGTTATGGCCACAATATCAATTGAAAATATGAAATTTTATGCCTATCACGGATGTTTCAATGAAGAACGGGTGATAGGCACAAATTTTTGTGTAAGTATTTGGTTTGAAACCGATACACAAAAGGCTGAAATCACCGATGAGGTCAGCGATACGGTTGATTATTCTCAAGTCTATGCCGTTATCAAAGAGCAGATGTCTGTTTCGTCTCATTTGTTGGAACATGTCGGGCGCAGGATTATCAATGCCGTCAAAGAAAACTTCAAAGGAATTACCAAAATCAAACTAAAAATCTCTAAAATGAATCCTCCTGTCGGCGGACAAATGGATTGCGTCAGCATTATATTGGAAGGATAATCTCAAGATATATAAGAATAAAATAGAATGTTACGAACTGTACAGACAATATAAATTTATTTTAGTTTTGTGCAGAAGTATGATATTCAGGGGAGAATATAATTAATAATTCTCTAATCTGTATTTATGGAGGATAAATTCTGCAAGTTCTTTTATAAGTTTTACTTTGTGTTGTTGCTCTTTTATTGACATCGGATAATACTTTGTCAAAATTTTTGTTATGTTAATATCGTAGGAAATATAAAACCGTTCTCCGTTAAGCGAAATAAAAAACGGCAAATCAAAAGAATACGGCCATATTCCTGCATTTGAAATAAACAAAGTGTCGTCAGTATTGTTTATAATCATTATTTCATTTTGTAAGGCATAATAAGAGTATTTGTAATTGTCTCTTAATAAAAACGTTTTGAATGTCTCGCTGCCTATTGTGTCCAATTGCGTCCCGAAATCTCTGTAATAAGCAGAATCTTTTATCATTTTTGTAGCTTCAAATCCTCCTTTACCGGGACTAAACATTGAATCTATTTCTTTTTTATAGGTATCGATGTCTTCAGATTTAATATTAAAATCCATTAAATCAGGAATCCATTGCGGATTTTCATTAATATGTTTTATCAAATCCTTAATTTCATTTCTGCTAATCACAATAGGGTAAGATGTTGTGTCAAATTCCTTACTTGCATAGTAACCTTTTGCTTTTGAACACACCAAAGAATCCCCCGAAGATTTGAAATTGTAAATTGTTTCGTAGGGGTCATCGTGCATATTGTATTGTGTATGTTTGAAAATCAATTGTTTTATATCCGAAGTGGCAAAATCTTTCAACAGATTGTAAGGCGGAGGAGTTATTATGTTGTATTCGGAATCTAAATCCTCATACGAGTTACTGTCTTTGGGGATATTAAGATACAGAGGTTTGATAACTGTATCATTATTTGTTATTATACTTACTTTATATCCGTCAGAAGTCATTAGATATTTAGGTCTGTACGGTTCTTTGCTGTTGATATTCTCAGTAAATAAGTATTTATTGTCATTAGTTATAATGATAAGACTGTCGTTTTGTATTTCAAAATCCAATGCCGTAACATCAAATTTTTGCCATTTGATATTGTCTTTCTCAGAATAGAAAACCTTTTCAGGATATTCGTTAGAACGGACAAGATACCAATCTTTCCAAATACCGCACTTGTGATAACCGATATTAGATAAGTTTTTATCATGCAGAAATCCTTCTTGAAAAGGAGTTGATACGGAATCGTACGTTTGCCAATTGTTATCAGTCAAATAAATCTTATCATATCTGTAAGAAGTTGCTATTCCTGCCTCGGAAGACTGCATATAAATGGAACCTCCACACTCTTTAGGTGAAAAAGGCTTTGAAAGAATTTTAAAAGACTTACCGTAATTGTTACTATAAAAGATTGTACCGTTAGTATTTACCGCCCAACATTCTCCTTTTTGATTTATACAGGCTTTATCTATGTCGTAATGATTATTTTTCGGGAATTTTCTTCTCTTCCATGTCTTGCCGCCGTCGTATGTTGTTAAGTAATACTTACGGGAATTAAATCTATCAAGCCAATAATCCATATTACCTGTTATAATTGCAGTATCGGAGTTAAAAAACATAATTTGGTCAAAATAAATTAAGAATTCTTTGTTCTTTTTGTTGTAAGTTGTGATGTTAAATACCAATTCCAACGGACTGTTTTCATTATTTGCTCTGAATATTTCGCCTCCGCGTGTAAGGACAAATATATTTCCTTTTGGTGAAATGACTGTCTGATATATGGCATATCGGTAATTGGCTTTTTGAAGTTTGCCAAAATCCCATTCTTGAGCACAGATAATCTGACAAAAGCATAAAATAAAAACTGCAATAAATGATATAATTCTTTTCATAGCCTTGCAAATTTATTTACAACTGCAAAGGTAATAAATAATTTTTATCTGCCAAAACTAAAATGGTGTAAAACGACCAAATGAAAAAGATTCATCAAAATAAAATGGTGTGAGCAGCATAGGCAATTTTATATCCTTAAAATAAGGTGCCGAATCAGTAAATTCTTTTTTGAAAAGAGTAAAATGTTTTCTGAAAACAATTTCGTGATTCGGCACTTTATTTTGATAATAAAAAGAGGCGTTTTTTTTTGATATTAAAACACCTCTTTTTATTAGAGAATTTGTTGTTATAAATTGCCAATACGATAAGCTATCTTACGAATTTGTAAGTTATAGTTCCCCTTTGAATTTCGGGAGCGTCCTCTTTGGCGGTGAATTTGGAGCGTTTGGCAGCCTGTTCGCAAGTACGCCAAATATTAGTATTCATCAATGTCGTTCCTCTTGCGCCTGCATGGGCTTCAATTACGTTACCTTGTTGATCAACCTTTATCTCCACAACCACATTTCCCGTATTGGTAGTGTTTGTCTTAGGAGTGGATAGACTTTTTGACCCTCTGCCGCTCAAAGAAAAAGAAACACCGTTACTTCCTGCGCCGCTTCCGGATTCTCCTGCGCCACTGCCCGAACCGTTTGAATAACCGTCGCCTCCGCCTGAGCCTTTACCGCTTCCGCCTTTATTAACCTTTCCTTTTTGAAACAATGCGTTTTCATCAACTTGCGGAGTTGTTTCTTTAGGTTGTGTTTTAGGTTTTTTCTTTGTAGGTTTTGCTGTAATAGGTGAAGGTTCTGTATTCTGCGTTATTGATGGTTCGTCATCATTATTAGAAGAAAAAGAAGGGTCTTGCGTAGTCTCGCCTCCGCCTAATGTTCCTGCAAATCCGTCTTCGGCTTCTGTCAAATCATCTGCACTCATCACCACTCCGATTTCGGGAGGCGGTGGGTCTTGATACGGCAATCCGATTACCAGAAGCAATATCAATATAAGCATATGGACTAAGACGGTAACGCCTGCACTTACTAACTTCCTGTTTTTTTCGTTGTTTATTTCCATTGCTTATTTTGAAACACTGTTTGCAGTACTCGGCGCCTCAGTTGCAAGAATAACTTTGTGTTTTGTATTATTACGTTGATTGACGTGATTAACTGCATCAATAATATTAACAATATATTGAACGGGAACGGATTTGTCGGCATGCAATTTTACAGTCCCTTCCTGAGTATCGGTAAGCAATGCCTCCAAATAAGGTTCTACTTCGTCCAATTGTTTTTGTTGATTCTCCACATAATAATTCAGTTTATCGTCAATAGATACCGTTACATTCTGTTTAGCCATTGTCTGTCCGGATGTTGATTGCGGAAGCAGCATTTTAATTGCGTTAGGACTGATTAGCGTACTTGTCAGCATGAAAAATATCAATAGCAAGAACACAAGGTCAGACATTGACGAAGAATTAAACTGCGGAGAAATTTTATTTCTACTCTGAATCATAATGCGGAAAAATTATGCAGCCGGTTCGTGTAACAAATCCATAAATTCGTTAGTGCGGCTTTCCAATATGAACACTACCTTATTGATTCTTCCGACCAATATACTGTAAAGGAAAGATGCGATAAGGCCTACTATCAAACCGCCGACAGTTGTTACCATTGCTTCATAGATACCGCTTGACAATAGTTGGATGTCTATATTGTTGCCGGCATTTGCCATATCGAAGAAAGCCTTTATCATACCCGTTACCGTACCAAGAAAACCTATTGACGGGGCGAGGTTACTTATTGTTGCAATCATACTAACGCCGCTTTCCAATTTCGCAACCTCCATCTTACCTACGTTCTCTACTGCCTGGTTTATGTCATTTAGCGGTCTGCCAAGACGGGACAATCCCTTACCTATCATTCTTCCGATAGGGGAATCATTAGCCATGCAAAGATTTTTAGCACCCTGCAAATCGGAATTATGAATGCAGTTCTTAACGTTGTTCATAAAAGAAGTGTCTTCTTTTAATGCTTTGTTTAATGCTAAATATCTTTCAACGAAAAGGTAAATCACTATTACGGAAAGAATAGCAAGGACAATCATTATCCATCCGCCTGCTTTGGCAAGAGAGAATATGTCCAGCGATTTTGTAGTGGTTTGTGCCGTTTGTTCAACTGCTGCACCTACTTGTAATAACACTGAATTGAACATTTACTTTAATTTTTTTAAGTGATTAGTTATTGATTATTTTACTATTATCTTTTCTGTTTGTACGCCTTTTTGTGTATAGATGTGAATGATGAAAGTTCCGCTGCCGATAGCCTTTGTGCTCAATTGCTCCGGCAATACGGAGGATTGATAAACCAAAGTTCCCATTGCAGAATATATTTCTATTTTATCAATATTCTGCGGTTTGCCTTTGAAATATATTACATCTTCTGCAGGATTCGGAAATACTGATACGCAATAGTCTATTTCAAATCCTTCTTCTAATGAAGAGGGTGCGGTAGTAAATACCAAATCATTACTCCACAATCCGTATGTAAGTGAATCTGCTGTCGTTTCAATCGTGTCAAAGGTTCCGTCATCCAACATAATAATCTCCGTAGTGTCGTAAGTAATCGTGCAAACGGTGCGAACCTTGAGTTTATATTCGGTGTTAAGAGTAAGACCTACCGGAAAATAAATCGGTTTGTCATAAACGGTAAAAGGTTGTGAAGGATAGCTGTCATCATTTCTTGCAAAAAGAACTTCCCATCTATTATCACCTGTTTTTCCTGCCGTCCAGGAAACTTTTGCCGTGATAGTGGTAGCATTATCTAAGTGAAGTCCCATTACTTTTTCGCAAAGAGCGGCTTGAGTATGGAACGGTCGCATATCACTCCACTCACTGTTTTTGTCAGGACATATAGCACGGACGTAACTTGTGTAAGAACGGTTACTTTCCAAACTGTCAAGAACGACATGAGTTCCTTCAACAATCACAGTGTCGCCTTCGCCGATTGTATGTCCCGAAAAACCGTATTCAACTTCGAATTTAGTTTGACCTTCCTGTGCTTCCCATTTCAATTCCACTTCATCGGTATGAACATATACGGTATCAAGTTTTTTAGGTATAGCACCGCAAGCATGTTGTGTCGTAAATGATTTTTGAGCTGAATAAGCAGTATCATAATATGTATTTGTATATTTGTTTATAGTCCAAATACGGTAATAATATGTCGTTGAAGCCTCCAATTCTATTATATCCGATGAAATGGATTTAGGATATATGTTGTTGTCATTAAAAGTACTTCTTGTATATTCGCTGTTTTCTGAATTAATGGTGGGATTAGGTTGGGTGGAATAAACAAAACCGCAGTCAAATAGTATATCTGCATTACCTGCAGAGTCTATTGTGCCTTTTAAAGTGGCGGTTGTCAAAGATGCATTATCAACATAATTTACTGTTGAGTAGTCATTGATTGGAGAAGCGGTAGTAAATTCGTACTTTTCCGAATAAACCCATTCGGTATCGCTACCTGTCTTTTTGAAATTCATATATGCTTGCACCCAATAGTCAGTTCCAGGCCGTAAGTATTGAGACATATTAGTTATTTCATAAGTATACATCTCATTTTTCTTATTGGCAGTCTCTTCATATTTGATAGTATCACCCGCAGAATAGTTATTGACAGGGGCAATTATGAATCCTCTTTTTCTAA
Organism: Bacteroidales bacterium; assembly: GCA_017480245.1. Lineage (GTDB taxonomy): Bacteria > Bacteroidota > Bacteroidia > Bacteroidales > P3 > Scybalousia_A. The sequence continues at coordinate 30,563 of JAFVBA010000022.1, forward strand.
TTTCCGCCATTTTGCTGCCAAGATTCTGAATATTACCTCTGAATTTAGCTTTTGTGGCAGAGATGTTCTCAACACTGAAAACTTCTATTGACGGTTGCGCCCAAGATACTGACATCAACCCCATAAGTCCCAATACAAATAAAATGCTCATCCTTTTCATCTCATTTATTTCTTTTTAGAATTTCGTGGCAAATGTACAAAAATTTTTATTATCTCAATACAAAATCGCCGATTTATTTTATTTTTCCCTTAATTTTTGTCTTATTTCTCACAATTGAGTACGCCAATAGCAGAATGGCGAAGAAACAAAGCGGACGCATTATTATATCGCCGTGAGTGGTGAAAAAAGTCTGCCTATTCAATTGCGGAACGGCGTATTTGAATACTTCCTGTTGCCAATATCTTCCTTTATCAACCACTTGTCCCTTAGCATTGACAAGACCCGAGAATCCTGTATTTGCACATATACACACATAGCGGCGGTTCTCTATTGCACGCAAACGGCTTATGGCAAAATATTGTTTATATCCGGGAGTATCGCCCCACCAGCCGACATTGGTAATAACTTGTAAGAAGTCTGCGCCGCTATTGACGAACTCTCGGCAATAATTACCGTCAATACTTTCCCAGCAGATAGGAACGCCGACTTTTATTTTTTTGTCCGCAGAAAAGAAATTAACTGCTGTCTTGTCAGTTCCCAAACTTCCGACAGTGCCTCCCATATTCAAGGCAAGTTTTTCTATAAATGGCAGATATTTTTTAAACGGCAGTTTCTCAACTCCCACCACCAAGACGCTCTTATGCCGCGATTGGATATCCTTTTGTGAAGAATACTTATTAAACATAAGAGCCGTGTTACACGATTCATAGTATAGCCCTTCGTGATTAGCAATCGGCCGCGCCGCCTGTGTCTTTTGTCCCTGCGGCAGTAGTTTTTGGGTGGATATTCCCGCAATTACTTGGCAGTTTGCCGCCTTTGAGGTAAATAATTTTAATTCTTCAATACTTGGAACATACATAAGGCGGTCTTCCCATGCGTATTCCTGAATGCAACTTTCGGGAAGAACCAAAAAATCCGTCTTCTCATCCAACTGAGGTGCCGCCAAATTCTCCACACGTGCAATCACCTCCTGCGGACTAAGCACATACTGCTCGTTGTATGGATCTAAATTAGGCTGAACTACCAATACGTCCGCCGTTTGTGAGTATTCGTCCTCGTAATCTACCCAAAGGATAAGCGACCATGTAATCGGAGCGGCAAGAATCAGCACTGCGAAAATCCAATACTTGTACTTACCGAAAAAAGAGGATTTCTTAGAAAATTCTTTTGAAGAAAGAGAAAATTCTTTCGTGAGATTAATTCCGTAAAGCGCCGCTTTATTTCGGTGAGTTGTAATGATAAGGAAATAAATCAATATATTACTCAAAAGAATCCACAACGTACCGCCTTCCATGCCCGTAACAGAGTACCATTGGATTAACTGTGGATAAGCAGCGAAGGAATTACCCAGATTAAGCCATGGAAAATTGATGTCCCACTTGAATTGCAGAAACTCAAAGGCGACCCAATAGAAAACAATGAAGAAGTAGGCTCCTTGTTTGTTGTCTGCAATACGTTTGGAGAAGGAATAAAGTTGGAAAATGACGCTCATAAAGGCAGCTTCGGCGACGGGAACGACATAACCGACGGCAGAAGCGTTGCTAATCCACCAAGTATTCGTAAAAGTGAAGATAAAAAACGCAGGAAATGAGTACGTAAAAGCTGCGGAAGAGGAAAATCGCCGCTCAGAGTTATTGTTAGCGATATAATCCTCCACAAACAACAACGGAATAAAAGCAATGAGCATAAGAAATCCTAAACTCATAACATTTATCCATGACAATGTCATCAAAAGTCCCGACAAGAATGAAATAAATACAAGACTGCGTTTTTTCATACCTTATAATATACATGTAAATGTCGTTAATAAATCCGTGAAGACGTAACAACGCAATCCATCTTCACGTCAAACTCCTCTGAGGGCACAGTCGGCACCAATTGGAAATCGAAGCAGACGCCCATTTTCTTACATTTGCAGGTTTTAAGCAAACGGTCGTAAAATCCTCTTCCCCTTCCCATACGGTTTTTGGCGGCATCAAAGGCAATACCGGGGATAATCATCAAATCAACAGAGGCATAATCGTCGTAAATGCTGCCCGTAGGCTCCGCAATGCCGAACTGTTCGCCTGCAACCATAGACTGCCTGCCTTCATACTTTCTTAAAACCAAATCATCGCCGGCAACACACGGCAGAAGAATGACTTTTTTGCCGTACCACTTATCAATAAAACCGTGAGTGAAGACTTCGTCGTCCATAGACCAGTACAAAAGCACACATTCAGCGTTTATAAACTCTTCAGTGCTTTCAACTCTGGAGAAAATGCCCTCAGACAATTCTTTTTTCTTATCTAAAGAATATTCATTCTTAACGGCACGGATTTTTTTCCTTAACTCTTTCTTTTGTTCTTTAATTTCCATAAAATATCTGCATACAATACGCCGCCAAGTGCTTACATTATATTAATAAGCGGTGGCTTTAATTCCCAAAGCCCTTATTATGTCGGCGTATTTCTCCAATTCTTCTTTTTCAACCTTAACAAGATTCTTGGCAGGAGGTACTCTGTCCAAAGAATATAACATCACCTCGCGCGGATTAGTTTGCTTTACAACTTCCAAGTACGGCAAAAACTCCTCATCTGTAGTATTGTCAATAATTTCTCCGTCATTCTCTCCGCGCAGAAGCATCGTTTGGATAACACAATCTCTTCCGAAGCGGATAATGTCTGCCTTTATTTGCTCAAAGTCCGCACTTACGGGTTTTGAAATAAGGTTATACATCCGTTGGGTTCCCGCATCGATTTTCAGAAGCGGATTGTCAATAAGATGAAGTGCCTGCCAAACATCAGGACGTGATAACGTGGTGCTGTTAGTCAGAATCGTAACTTTCGCCTGCGGCATAAACTTATTTCGGAGCATGATAACGTCCTGCGTAATGCCGAGTATTTCGGGGTGAAGTGTTGGCTCTCCGTTACCGGAGAATGTAATTGAGGTTACTTTTGCTCTGTTTTCTTCGCTGTTTTCATTGCACCAAGCCTCAAGTTCCGACTTTATGGCGTTGCGGTCATTGAACGGAACTTTTATCCGTGTATCCACTTCGTTCCAACCACACTCGCAGTAAATACAGTTAAAGCTGCAGTATTTTTTCTCCGTCGGCAGAACATTAACTCCTAACGATGTTCCTAACCGTCTTGAATGTATCGGGCCGACGACAATATTATTGAAAAGCATAGCTTACATTTGATTATTATAGTGTAACAATATATTATTTAAGTCAAAAAAGCCTTCGCCCGTGCAAAGACTTTTAAACATTTATTCCATACTTAAGCAAAAGGATTACAAACCGCCGCCGGGATTAAGTCCTCCGCCTCCTGGGTTAAGACCACCGCCACCAGGGTTCAGTCCGCCTCCTCCGGGATTAGTACCACCGCCACCAGTGCCGCCTCCTGTATCTCCGCCAGGATTGTTGCCGCTTCCGGAACCACCGCCTGTATCTCCGCTACCGCCTCCGGTATTTCCTCCGGCAGAGCCACCGGTATTGCTTCCGCCCGTGCCGCCAGAAGAAGCAGCATTCTTAGTTCCCATCTCCAATATTACTATTTCGTAATAGGAGAACTTACCGTTGTAATTATTTTGCAACAACACGTCGGTAGTATTATATACGTTTGCCGTAAAGGAGTAAGAACTGTCGGCTTTATACTCGCCGAACATCTCGGGATTTGTAACAAAATAAACAGCAGTGTCGGTCTTTCCATCAACAGTGAAGAAATAACTGCCGTCATAGTAAGAGCGGAAATCCTGTTGGTTCGGATTTACGGAAAGAATTGCAAACTTTACTTTCTCAAATCCTGCTCTTTCTTGAACAAGTTTCGCACATTCCAAACATTTTTCTCCATCTTCCTCGCTACATGACGTCAATCCGACGCCCATACCAAAGAAAACGGAAGCCAATGCTGCAAGTTTTAATGATTTTCTTAACGTTTTCATTATCTTTTCTTGTATTTATTACATTCAACCGTAGAATTTGCGTGCAAAAATACGATAATCTTTCATTCTGACCAAGTTTTTGAACAATTATTTCTGTATTAACAGCGGATATATCTCCTTGTAGAATATGTTTTTCTCTACAATTCTATAGTGGGGGTGATAATAGTCCCTGTAACTGTACGAATGTACCCAGGCGTACTCACCTTTAGCCAATAAATCCTCTATAAATTGTTTGTCCTGTTGATAGTTCGGTAAGGAGAGGTTATTGTTTTCAATCCAGTTGATTATTTGATGCCACATATCTTTGAATTGTTCCAAGGAGTACTTATGGGGTAGTTGTGAGGAGCGGATAAAACAATCTGCGAGCTTCTCTTTAGATATGTAACCGTGAATAACGGCGGACAGATTCACCCGAATGAAATCTCCGTTCAAACCGACAGGCTCGTAAATGGGGTATATGTAATTAAATTCCTGAGTTATTTCCCAATCAATGTAAGCAATAACCTTAGAAGTGTCGGAGACAAGGTGTTCAGGGCCGAATATAGATTGAAAAAAACTTTTGTATAGATCCTGAAGAGTTGAGTAGGGGAAATCTTGCAGATTCTTTCTTACAAAATGTTCCGTCTGCCAGACATCCAACTGTATATTTTTGTCCGTCGGTTGTGCTTTTAGGGGAAGAAATGCCGCCGACAGTGCAATAAATGCCGTAATGGTGAAAATTTTTCTTGTCTTGTTCATTTTTGTTCTTATATATTACAGGTATAAATCTTATATTTTCATATTCAGAATGCGGGCAGGTTGAGGTATAATGTCGGAATCAGCAAAAGCCAACCTAACACTATCATCGCCAATATAAACTTCCACGCAAATTTTACCCAACGTGCGTACTCTATCTTCGCCACACTCAGCACCGCAATCAGTACTCCGCTGGTCGGGGTCAGCAAATTCGTAAAGCCGTCCCCTATATGAAACGCCGTAACCGTACTTTGCAGCGACAAACCCACACTGTTGGAAATCTCGGTGAAGATAGGCATCAACATAGCGGCCTTTGCCGTGCCGGAAGTGATGACAGCGTTCAACAAAGTCTGGAACACGTACATAACAGACAAGGTCCCCAACTGCGAAGTGCCGCCCAGGGAAGACGTAATGCCTGACAAAATCATATCAATAACATTCCCGTCCTCCAAAATCACTATTATTCCGCCCGCAAGTGCCACCACCAACGCCGCCGACAGTATATCCTTGCAACCGTCAATAAACATCTTGGCAATAACACTCGGCGACTTGCCGTCAATCAGTCCAGTTACGACCGCCATCGCAAAAAACAGCGCCGCAATCTGTTCAAACTCCCAATCAAATGCCGTAACCCCGACAATCAATGCCGCAATCACAACCCCCAAAACTCCCAACACAACTTTTTGCTTCGTATTTTTATTCTCCGTCTTTACTTCTGAAAAGTCCGAACCTTCCTTTCGAACGGAATCTTCACCATATGCTACATCCTCCGTACTACATACTACATGAGAGTGTGCGTATCTGAGAACGAAAGCAATACCGCACGCCGTAAAAATCACCCAGATAACGAAGCGGTACTCTATTCCCGAGAACATTTGCACTCCTGCGATATTTTGGGCTATGCCGAGCGTAAAAGGGTTTAACATACAGCCTGCGAAACCCAGACCCGCCGCCAAGAAGCACATGCAAATGCCGACGATTTCGTCATAACCCATCTGTTTGCTTAACGGAACCATAACCAAGACGAATGCAATCGTTTCTTCACTCATTCCGAATACGGCGCCGAACAGTGAGAAGAGCGTAATCACGATAGCAATTATAAGATTATTTACTCCCAATTTGCGCATAAGAGCATACTTCTCCAGATTTTTACATGACTTCAGCAGAAGATGAACTCCCGTTTCTATGGCTTTTGTTTCGTTAAGAATCCAAAAAGCGCCGCCGATAATAAGGATAAAGGCGATAATGGACGAAGAACGCTTAAAACCTTTGAAAAAAGCGCTGAATATTTGCCAAGTTTGCGGCTCTGCACCGGGCAGAAACCAGGTTGCAACGGCAGCTAACAAGATAAGAGAGAAAATAATGACGTACGTATGCGGAATTTTCTTCATAGTTTTCAGTTTATTTGTAGAATTTCTAATTTTTCCTGTAACAGTTTTGATTTATTTGCTGCAAAATTACAAAAATTTCCCGACGCCGCAACGGGTTTAGGTGATATTTGGGCGTGGAATGGTGTTTTCCATAAATTTTTTGCCGACGGTTTTCAATTATTTGCCGTCAATTCGTAATTATTTGCCGACAAAGTTAAAACTAAAACCAGTTTTAAGTATTATTAAAACCAGGTTTTAATAAAACTCAAACCTGGTTTTAATAATAAAATTATCACTTTTGCGTTATAAAAGAGTACAGGATTTTTCAATATCGGTACGTATTTTTCCGTCAAGTGCAGCACTTTTCTACTAAAAAGTTAAGTTAAACGGCGGAAAGTAAGATTTGAATTAAGAAAACGTAAAATAAAAGTATTATGCCTATACCTTATTATAGAGTAAAACAGCTCGTAAGTATAAACGGGCGGAAGATTGAGCGGTTTTTCTACAGGATTTTGCCTCAAGAGAAAGTTTCTACACGTGAATTGGCAAAACGTATTAACAAAGGTTCAACTCTGGCGGTCGGAGAGACGGAGTTGGCGCTTCAACAGATAGGTTGGAATCTTATGCAGTTACTGCGCAACGGCCAAACAGTTAAACTCAATGACATCGGGACATTTTACCTTACTATGACCACTGCTTCCAAAGAAAATCCGGAAGATTTGACCCACAAAGACATTAAACATATCAACATAAACTTTAAACCCGACAAAGAATTGTTACAAGCCATCAACGAAGAGCCACTGCATTTTGTCGATTTGAATAAAGTTAATTTTGTAAAAGAAGGTTAGATTATTCCCTCTCTTAATAAGTCGTGAAGATGGATTACTCCTAAATAATTATTGTCATTATCCGTTACCAAAAGTTGTGTGATTGAGTTCTCGCGCATAATGTTCAACGCCTTGACTGCATAGTCTTCTTCGTGAATTGTCTTCGGATCGGCGGTCATTATAAGGTGCGCAGGACTTTGCATGTTGATATTCTCCTTGTGGGCGGAGAGAAATCTGCGCAAATCGCCGTCGGTTATTATTCCCGTAACTCTGCTGCCTTCCACAACGGCAGTACATCCCAACCGTTTGGAAGATATTTCCAACAAAGCATCACTTAACGGCGTTGAGAAGTCAATCCACGGTTTCTCGTTGGCTTTGTATAAGTCGCTCACTCTTAAATACAATCTCTTGCCTAATGACCCTCCCGGGTGGTATTTGGCAAAATCGGACGAATTGAAACCTCTTAACCGCAAAAGTGCTATACTCAAAGCGTCGCCGATTACAAGTTGCGCCGTAGTGGAACAAGTGGGCGCCAAGTTGTTAGGGTCGGCTTCCTTATCGACATAACTGTTGAGAAAACAGTCGGCATTCTGACCCAAAAAGGAAGATTTTTCGCCGCAGATGGCTATGATTTTATTACCGAAGGCTTTGATGAGCGGCAGAAGGACTTTGATTTCGGGCGTGTTGCCGCTTTTGGATATGCAGATGACAACGTCCGAAGGCTGTATCATTCCCAAATCGCCGTGAATTGCCTCCGCTGCGTGCATAAACAGTGAGGGTGTTCCCGTAGAGTTAAGCGTTGCAACTATTTTGTCCGCCACTTTTGCCGATTTTCCTATCCCTGTTATGATAACCCTGCCCTTTGAAGCGAAAATTGTCTGCACTGCACGCTCAAAGTCTTCATCTATATACTCCGTAAGATGCTCTATTGCCCGTGCTTCCTGCAAAATCGTATCTTTTATGAAAGTTTTTATGTCAAAATTGCTGCTCATATTGTTTTTTTTATTAATTTTGTTATCGCAAACGTAAGATTTACGGCTGCAAAGTTACAAACTTTTTAAAAAACAACAGCTATGGACGGACAAATACAAACTTTCACCGATGAATATATAAGGACTGAATTACACCGTATATTCGGTTTCTCTACGTTTAAGGGGTATCAACAGGAGGTTATACGGGACTTGTTAGCCCGCCGTAACGTCATGGTTATAATGCCTACGGGCGGAGGGAAGAGTTTGTGTTACCAATTGCCCGCAATGTTAATGGACGGTATGGCTATAGTGATTTCGCCGCTCATTGCACTGATGAAAAACCAGGTAGATGCGATTAGACGCATGCACGGTGAGGATTCGGTGGCGCATTTCTTAAACTCCTCGCTCGGTAAGCACGAGACGATGAGAGTTAAGCAGGATGTGATTGACAAAAAGACTAAGATGCTTTACATAGCGCCGGAATCCCTTATGAAAGCGGAAAACGTGGAGTTTTTAAAGGATGTTAAACTTTCTTTCGTTGCAATAGACGAAGCCCATTGTATAAGCGAATGGGGACATGACTTCAGACCTGAATACCGAAGGATAAGGGAAATGATTACCAATATCGGACAACAAATCCCTGTCATTGCCTTAACTGCCACGGCAACCGAGAAAGTAAGGACGGATATCATCAAAAATTTGGAAATTGAGGACGCTTCTTTGTATATCTCCTCTTTCAACCGTCCTAATCTCTACTACGAAGTCCGCCCTAAGCCTGAAGATGAGAAGAATTTGATTAAGGAAGTTATCCGTTTTATTAAGAATAACGAGCATAAGAGCGGCATTATTTATTGTCTTGCCCGCAAAAAAGTGGAGGAAGTAGCCCAAATTCTGAACATTAACGGGATTAAAGCTCTGCCGTATCATGCCGGCTTGGACGCAAAGCAGCGCGCAGCCACGCAGGATAAGTTCCTTATGGAAGATATAGATGTAATCGTTGCCACGATAGCATTCGGTATGGGTATAGACAAACCTGACGTACGCTATGTGATACATTATGATATGCCAAAGAGCGTCGAAGGATATTATCAAGAAACGGGACGTGCGGGAAGAGACGGCGGTGAAGGCAAATGTATCGCCTTTTATGCCGAAAAGGACATGAATAAATTTGAGCGGTTCTTGGTCGATAAGACATTAACGGAGCGCGAAGTTGCCGTTCAGCTGATGGAAGCGACGATTTCTTACGCCGAAAGTTCGGTTTGCCGCCGTACTACGCTGTTGAGTTACTTCGGAGAGCATTATGCACAGGATTCCTGCGGCAATTGCGACAATTGTTTGCATCCTAAGAAGAAGGTAGAGTCAAAAGAGGACGTCTTGGCTGTGATTGAGTTAGTCGAACAGACCAAACAGATGTTCAAAGCAGACCATTTGATTAATATTCTTATCGGAAACGCAAACACTGACGTCAAAACGTGCAGACATCACAAACTGGAACTCTTCGGATTCGGCAAAGATAAAAGCAAATTGCATTGGAAGGCCGTCGTACGTCAGTGCATCATCGAAGGATTTTTGAAAAAAGACATTGAATCTTTCGGATTATTAAAGTTATTGGACAAGGCGTACGAGTATAAAGAGCATCCGTACGAGATTTTGGTTCCCGAAGACCACGATTTTTCCAATCCTGATACGTATGACGAGATAGAAAGCATTGCTCCCGGCTCATCTGATACGGGCGGAGACAGTGTTTTGTTCGCAGTCTTGAAAGATTTGCGCAAGTCCATCGCCAACAAGGAGAAGTTAGCGCCGAATATAATCTTTGAAGAGCGCTCGTTAGTGGATATGACCATACAGTATCCGACCTCGTTGGAGAAAATGTCGAAGATAATCGGCGTCGGTGAGGCCAAGGCGCGCAGATACGGGCAGCAGTTTTGCGATGTGATAAAGAAATATGTTGAAGATAACGACATCGTTCCGCCGGAGCAGCTTATCGTCAAAAGTAATGTGGGTACGATAACGGGAATAAAGACCTATATTATCAAAAGCATTGACAAGAAGATTGATTTTGCAGACATTGCCCGCGGAAAGAATATGACGATGGACGAGTTGTTAGACAGCGTTGAGAGGATTATATCTTTCGGCAACAAATTGGATATTACGTATTATATAAATGAAGTTGTAGAGGAGGAACATCAAGAGGAAATTATGGAATGCTTTAAGGAAATGGAGACAGACGATGTTCAACAAGTGCTGGAAGAACTCGGCGAAGACGAATATACGGAAGAAGAAGTCCGATTGATGAGGATTTACTTTATTAATAAGTATGGACAATAGAAAAGATGGTTACAACTGCAAAAGAAATATAGTTGAATATAATCATAAAAAAATTGCGGATATGAAAAAGTTGATATTTATTTGGACGTTACTTACTATTATTATATATGGTAATGTCAGAAGTCAAGAACAATTTGATAACAATAGTTTTGAGACCTGGAACATCTCAAGTGGCTTACCTAAAGGGTGGAATACTCTTTCAATAAGCGTACCTTTCTTAGAAGATTACCCTCTTTGCAATATTGAAAAGGATAATTCTTCAATTGACGGCAATTATAGCGTCAAACTTACGCCTGCTCCTTTACCTGAGATGCTTACTCAGTTAGCTGAGCAGTTCGGAATGGGCGAAGGATTAACAGATATGGTTATTCCGTCAGTACTTACCAATGCCAAGGTTAATCTTTCTATGGAGAGTTTGGCTTCTTTGGGAGATATGTTTCAAGGCGGAGGCGATATGACGGAAACAGATGCTACGCAGTTGTTTTCTTCTTTTGTCAATGCGTTATCTGACGGATTGGTGTTACCTAAAGGTGATGTTTGGGTAAAGAATATCAACGGTTACTATAAGTTTAGTCCTGAGAGTATGGCAGATAATTTTATGCTTGCGGCATTGATTGTAAGCGAGGAAGGTAATCAACGGACTGTTGTCGGAGGTGGTGTTTATCAAGAGTCTGCTGCAAGTGAAGAATTTACGCAATTTTCTATTCCTGTTACATATTTTTCCGACGGCGACGAACTTATTTTCATTGCCTTTGTATCTTCTTTTTCTATGGACAACTCTTCTGCCACTCCTTTATACCTTGACAAGATTACGATAGAGTATGACGGAGAAGATGTCGCTAATCCTGTTGTTTTGTTCGCAGAAAATGCGGATAATTGGGAAGTTTATCCAAATCCTGCCGTTAATAAAACTTTCAGATTAAGCACTCAAAAACCTCAGAGCGTCAAAATATATAATTCTGTCGGAGTTTTTGTAAAGGAAATAACTTCTTATAATCCTCAGAGCGAAATTAAATTGGATAAGTCGGGAGTTTATTTTGTTCTGTCGGGCGGAAAAACGGCTAAAATCACTGTTGAATAATCTATAAATAAGTGTTAAATTTAATGAAGATTCAATTCCTGAAAATAAAGTGGCACTTCAGTAAATTCTTTTTTGAAAAGAGTAAAATGTTTTCTGAAAAGAATTTCGTGAATCGGCACTTTATTTTACTGCTTGCAACATTCTTGTTTTTAAACTCTTGTGTTGGGGGATATTCTTTCACGGGGGCATCCATCAATGCTGAAACAAAAACTTTCCATGTAGAGAATTTTATCAACAGAGCAAGTATTGTTCAACCTATATTGTCTTCTGAATTGACATACGCCTTGATTAATAAAATCCGTTCAGGCACTTCGCTTAACGAAACCGAAGATGAAGCCGATGCAGTCTTCACCGGTACGATTACTTCCTACCGAGTGTCGCCTACTGCCATATCTTCCAATGACCAAGCTGCCAAAAACCGCCTTACCATCACCGTTAAAGTCAAATATACCAACAGAACGGACAGCAAAAGCAATTTTGAAGAGAGTTTTACGCGTTATAAGGATTATGACGCCTCACTCTCGCTTTCCGCAGTGGAAGAAGCATTAATCAAAGAGATAAATGAAGAACTTGTTGATGATATCTTTAATAAAGCATTCGTAAATTGGTGATTTCATATAGTATTTAGCATGTAGAATGTAGCATATAACTGAGATATGGAGACAAGAGAATTTTTAGAAGAGAAATTTCTTAATTTTGCGGTCAGAATTGTGAAATTATATAAATATCTTGCAGAAGATAAGAAGGAATATGTAATTTCCAAACAGTTATTACGCTGCGGTACAAGTATAGGAGCCAATTTTGCAGAGGCTCAATACGCTATCAGTAACAATGATTTTCTTGCTAAAACATATATAGCACTTAAAGAAACAAACGAAACAATTTATTGGTTGAAATTATTATACCGTTCAGAAGTGTTATCACAACAAGAATATGAGTCAATATACAAAGATTGTCAGCAATTATTAAAATTATTAATCTCTATAACTAAAAAAATTAAGGAAAAGTAATCCGCAACTTATATGCTACATACTAAACGCTACATACTATATAAAAATATTATTGGTTGGATAGTTTTTCTTCTATCTACGCTTTTGTATATCTTTACAATGTATCCGACAGTTACGTTTTGGGACAGTGGAGAATTTATTATGTCTTCGCATAATCTGTCAGTAGGTCATCAACCCGGTGCTCCGTTATACCAACTTATAGCATCATTATTATCTTCTCTGTCGTTCGGTAACGAAAAACTTATTGCTCCGATTGTAAATTCCCTTTCGGCAGTAGCATCGGGCTTAAGTATAATGCTATTGTACCATCTATTTTTATACTTATTCAATAAATATTCTCCGAAACCGATAGGAAACACGGCAGCGGCGGTAATGTCTTCCTTAACTTTCGCTTTTACGGATTCTTTTTGGACGCAGGCAGCGGAAGCAGAGGTTTATTCTCTTTCTTTTCTATTCACAACTCTTTGTCTGCACATAATAATCCAATGGGAAGAAAAGCCTAAAGAAAAATATTTGGTGTTGTTGTCCTTAGTTTTGGGAATGTCCTACGGAGTTCATCCTCTAACACTTTTAATCATACCCGCAATAGTTTTTATTGTGTGGTTTCATTACCGAAAGATAACAATCAAAGGAATTATTTACTCAATCCTTATTTCGATTTGTGCGTTGTTTATATTTATGAACGCATTTGATTGGATTGTACAACTGTTAGGTATCTCCGTTTGTGGAACACTTGGTGTTATATTAATATTGTGCGGCGGATTATTGTACTTATCTTACCGCAAACGACTTGCCCTGTTAAACAGTATAATATTCTGTTTTTTATTTTTCTTTATCGGTTGTTCTTCTTACGCAGTTATTGCAATAAGAAGCCATCAACCTTTGCCGATGAACGAATACGCCGCCGATACTTCCGCAAGTATGCACGACTATATCACACGCCAATCTTATATTCATGCACCTTTGATTTACGGAGCGTATTATACGGCTCTGCCTGCGGAGGATTTCAAAATTAATAAGGACAAAATAGAACCTGTTTTCAACAAAGAATTTTATACGTTCTTTCCGCGTATGTGGAATTACACCTCTGCATCCTACGAAGACGGATATACTTCTTGGGTAGGCAAACCTAAAAATACAGTATTGATAAACGGTGAAGAAAGAGAGAAACCTTCCTTTTGGCAAAACTTACAATTTTTCATCAATTACCAATTCGGTTATATGTATTGGCGTTATTTAATGTGGAACTTCTCAGGAAGAACTAACGATATTCAAGGCTACGGAGATATAACGGGAGGACAATGGCAGACAGGGTGGTTTCATACCGATAAACTGCTCGGTGTGTATGAAGGAAAGACTTTTCAAAGCACGGAAAACAAAGCCAACAACCGTTATTTTGCAATTCCGTTAATTCTTTGCTTAATCGGAGTTTTCTATCATATAATTAAGGACAGCAAACGCTTTCTTTTTGTCGGTACAATCTTTATTATGTACAGCGTTGCGATAGTTGTCTATACCAATGTGGCAGCTTATGAACCAAGAGAGAGAGATTATGTTTTTTTACCTTCATTTATGGCGGTCAGTATATGGATTGGAATAGGGATGTTAGGTATTTCGCAAATAATTGCAAATATCATCAGAGTAAAACACCCGCGCTATATCCTGCCTGTATTTCTTATTGTGCCGATATGGATGTTTATTCAAAACATTAATGACCACAGCCATCGCCATAACTACACTGCGAGAAATTTTGCAGTATCTATGCTGAATTCTTGCGATAAAGATGCAATACTTTTCGTTGATGGCGACAATGATACTTATTCACTTTGGTACGCACAGCACGTTGAGAAAATAAGAACGGATGTTCGAGTAATAAACCGCCAAATGCTTAACAACGATTATTATATCAATCTGTTGAAATCCCCGATGTATGACAACAAACCGCTTAATATGGCATTTACTTACCAAGATTACAAAACTGGAGTGATGGATGAGGTTCAGTTGTTGCCTAATTTTGATACAATATCCCTTGCTAAAGCGGTGCAATTGGTAAAAGATGACAAAACTCCCGATATGAAATTGGGTAATCACGTAAAAAATCTTCATTATAATAAATTCCTTGCAGCCATTGACGGAAAAGATATTGTATTTACAATAAATGACGGAGTGATAAGCAAAAGCGATATGATTATTATGGATATTATCGCTTCCAACAGCGAAAGACCCGTTTATTTTTCCTCATATTCCAATACCGATTTCTTATCTTTGGACGATTATCTGTCATTGGAAGGTTTTGCATACAGACTTACAAACAAGATTACTTCGCAAAATCCGTTTGACAACATCAATGCGGATAAGATGTACTCAAATATGATGCACGATTTTGAATTTTATAATTTCAAAAACAATATTTATTTCAACGAAACCGAAAGAAACATTATCTCTTTGTATATAGAAAATGCAGGAATGTTGGCTTACAAACTTATTCAGTCGGAAGAATATGATAAAGCCCTTGCTTTGATTAACAAAATCACAAATGACATTCCTTACAGCATACATTCCTATCCTCTGACACTCGCAGATTTTGCCGCTATGCAATACTTGCTCGGCAATAAACAGCAATCGCAGGATATGATGAAGAGAAGTCTTAAGAATTTTAGAACTTATATTGACAGATACAATATCGGAACTATCCGTTTCCAAGCTCAGAACCGTTTGGAGGCTGCAAAACAAATTGCTTACTATCTTAATTTGTGTATTATGTGCGAAAATTGGGGTATTGAGGATTTGCGTATTGATATTTCCGAAACATTTTTCTCTCTTATCCGTCCTTATCTTGAAATTTCCTACCGTCAAAAGAAGATTATGTTACTTGACGAGGATTGGTACGCAGAAGAAATTGACAAAATGGATGATTTGATTAACCAAATAAAAGATTTCGCTTCCCATTACGAAGAAGAAATCCCCGAATACGAATAATAAAACAACAAAATAATATGACACAGCAAAAATATAACTTAAGAGGAGTTTCTGCAAAGAAAGAAGATGTACATAATGCGATAAAAAACATTGACAAAGGGTTATTTCCTAATGCGTTTTGCAAAGTTATCCCCGACATATTAGGCGGCGATAAAGATTTTTGCAACATAATGCACGCAGACGGGGCAGGCACGAAAAGTTCTTTGGCTTATATGTATTGGAAACTTACAGGCGATTTGTCAGTATGGAAAGGCATTGCGCAGGATGCAGTTGTTATGAATACCGATGACCTTTTGTGTGCAGGCGTTACTGACAATATTCTTCTGTCTTCCACTATCGGAAGAAACAAAGGACTAATCCCCGGCGAAGTTATCAAAGCCGTTATAGAGGGAACTGAAGAATTTTTGCAGAAAATGCGCGATATGGGAGTGGGTATTCACTCTACGGGCGGAGAAACCGCAGACGTGGGCGATTTGGTACGAACTATTATCGTGGATAGCACCGTTACGGCAAGAGCAGAAAGAAACGAGATTGTCAGTGCGGATATTCAAGACGGCGATGTGATTGTTGCTTTGGCATCTTTCGGTCAGGCTACATACGAAACGGAATATAACGGCGGAATGGGCAGTAACGGACTGACGAGTGCAAGACATGACGTTTTTGAACACGCACTGAAAGAAATGTTCCCTGAAAGTTTTGACACCAATTTGCCTGACGAAGTCGTATATTGCGGTAAAATGAAACTTTTGGACGAAATCGAAGTAAAAAATGAACAATTCGGTAACGTGTATTCAACACTAAATCCTGAACTTTCAACATTTACCACCACCGCAGGCAAACTTTTCTTATCGCCTACCAGAACTTATGCTCCTGTTATTGCAAAACTGCTTAAAGAGTACAGAAAAGAAGTTCATGCGTTGATACATTGCACGGGCGGAAGTATGGGTAAAGTGCTTAACTTCTGTGATAATGTTCATATTATCAAAGATAACTTGTTCCCTTTGCCTCCTTTGTTTGATATGATAGAAAAACAATCCGCAACAGAGCGTCAGGAAATGTACCAAGTATTCAATATGGGACAGCGTATGGAGATTTACTGCACTAAGGAGGTTGCAAACGATATTATAGCGTTAAGCGAAAGTTTCAATATCGCTGCACGTATTAGCGGAAGGGTAGAAAAATCCGATAAAACCTTTGTTACCATCAAAGATGACAAAGGAGAATACGAATATTTGAAATAAGAAATTAGAGGTATCACATCCTATAAAAATAATCACGCAAAAGAATTGAGTAATCTCACATTTTATTCAATTCTTTTGCGTGATTAGTAAAATGTTATATGATAGTGTGTTACTAAGGTGAAATACAGTTGTGATAATTTAATAAAGTATATTTGATTTTCAATTGTTTAAGAAATTTAATAGTTAAATTGGTTTTAATTTATTTGGTTGTGTTAAAAATAATTAATACCTTTGCCGCAAGTTTTGATAAAAAATTAAAATAAATGTATAATTAATACCAGTTTCACAATGAAAAAACATTTTTTAAGCGTCTTATTGGCAGTCTTTTTAGCCATAAGTTTGAGCGCACAAGAGGAGGTAACCATAGGAAATGGTTCTACAACGTCTTATCAAGTACCGATAAATTTGGAATGGGAATATTCCGCATCCCAAATGTTGTATTTAGCTGATGAAATCGGCACTACGGGAAAGATAGGTAAGATTTCTTATTGGTCTAATAAAACAGGAGGAAACAGAATTGTAAAAGTCTACATGGCTATGTCTGATATTACCTCCTTAAGTTCATCAACTGTTATGGATGTTAGCAACATGACGTTGGTTTATTCAGGTACGATAAGTGTTATCGCTAATGATTGGACAGATATTGAACTAACAACTCCGTTTAATTATTCAGGTAATAACCTTGTTATAGACATCCAGGACATAACAGGAGATTGGGTTTCTAATACTCCTTACTGGAAAGTTGATGATAAGTCAGGTCGTGTTTTTAAAAACTATGATGAGGATGGGGAAGTGTCAGCAAAGAATGGCTCTTCTTATGATTATCTTCCGCAAATCAAAATTACTTTTGCAGCAGAAGGAGATTGTCTTGCTGTAATGGGAAATGTATCTGTAACCAACTTATCTTCCAGTGGTGCAAAACTGTCTTGGACAGATGTAGAGGAAGGGGCTGCTTATCAATTGCAGTATAAAAAATCTAATCAGAATTGGGAAGATATTACTCAAACTATAGATGTAACTTCTAATTCTTATGAGTTTGAAGGAACATTGGATGATAATACGGAATACAATGTACGTATCCGTCATAATTGTATTACAGAGCAGTCTTCTTGGAAAAATGTTTCTTTCAAAACTAATTGTGTGTCCATTGTTGTAAGTGATAATGACCCTTACTCTGAAAGTTTTGATGATGCAAGTTCTCTTAATTGTTGGTCGCAAAATTCTTTAGGTAGTTGGACAATCAGCAGTGGCGCATTGCATCATGATGGCGGAACTAATACGGAAGAGATTCTTTCTCCTGTATTTAACTTGACAGGTTTAACAACTCCTTATATTCAATTTGAACATAAACAACAACCTTACTGGGGATATAATAGTGGAATTACTGTCTATTATCGTACTTCTTCAGATTCTCCTTGGATTCAGTTTGCTTCTTTCCAGGATACTCAAGCTGATTTCAAGAAAGATTCTTTAGGCTTACCTTATGCTTCATCTTCATATCAATTGAAGTTTGAATTTAACGCCAGTTACGGAAGTGTAAGTATTGATAACCTAATAATCTATAACCAGACAAATGTTGCCGAGTGTTCCGCCCCAATAGCTGTAACTGTGTCAAATGTTACTACCACAACGGCGGATGTTTCTTGGTACCAAATGGGAAACGGGTCTGAATGGAAGATATATTACAAGAAAAGTTCCTCATCTTCTTGGGAAGATCTTATTCAATCTTTCGAAATGCCTACAACTATAGATGATTTAACTCCGTCCAGTTCTTATGATTTGTATGTTGCTCTTGTTTGTGACGGAGAAGAAGCAGCAAGTGATATAATTACTTTCAATACAGTTTGTTCTGCTTTAACTGCAAACGAACTTCCGATATCAAATGATTTTGAAACAGAAGAGGTAGTCCCTCATTGTTGGACATTAGTGAATGGAGAGGCTGATATCTTTAGTTATGATCCAAATACAGGAAAGCAACATTTGTTTGTATTAACTTCTTCGGGTAATGATTTCATATTGTCTTTACCTGGTTATTCTGAAGATATATCTCAATTGCAACTTTCTTTCTTTGGAAAGGCATTCCTTGCCTACTCAGAGACCGTTAATGTTACAATACAGATAGGAGTTTCAACTGACTTGACAGATACAACCAATTTTGCGGAAATTGTTTCTTGGCAGGGTTCTCAAATTTCAGCTGAAGAATATACAGAATTTACAGCTTCTTTTGCAAATGTATTTACTTTGAATCCTACATTGGAACAATACGCTGCAGTATATTATCCTGTTATACGTATTGTTAATGGTACGGGAGATTATTTTTGTATTGATGATATTACTTTGGAAGAAATTCCGACGTGTCCTAAAGCAACGGATTTAGCCGTAATGGAAGTTGAAGGAGATAAGATTACTGTTACTTGGAGTCAAAGTGATGAGGAAGATGTAGCTTCTTATAATGTTTATTACCGTTTGCAAGGTACTGCTGCATGGAGCGCTCCTCAGACTGTAACGCAGAAGACTGCAACTATTGAAAATCTTACACCTTCTACAACATATGAAATATATGTACAAACCGTTTGTGATGAAGAAAGTAATGATTCATCCAATATTCTAACGGCTAAAACTGCTTGTTCAGCTTTTGATGTTCCATGGAGTACTTCTTTTGAAACAGATGATGCTTATGAACTTCCTAATTGTTGGACTTTATTGAATGGCTATACTAATTCTTACGGGGATGTTTATCCGTACATATTCCAATCTTCTTACAGTTCGTATGCAGGAGAAAAATGTTTGTATTTATACGCTTTTTATTCTCCTAATATATTGGCTTTACCGTTATTTACTACGGATGTAAAGAGTCTTCAATTGACATTCCAATCAAGACCTACTAATATTAAATCTGCAGGAAGTATATCTGTATGTGTTACAAACAATATTTCCGATACAAACAATTTAGAATATGTTTGGACAAAGAATTGTTCTGAGTATGCAAGTGCGGTATATACGAAAGAGGTTATTAATTTTAATAATATAACCACTACCGGCGACAATATTTATATTGTTATTGTTCATCAAAACGGTTCTTATTGGTATATAGATGACGTTAAAGTTGATGTTCTTCCGGATTGTGATGCTGCAACTAATATTACTATGAGTGATATTAGTCCTACTTCTGCCGTAATCACTTGGAAACAGGAGGATGAAGGCATTACTGCTTGGAAAGTTTGCTACAAGAGTTCTACTCAGACGTCTTGGACAAATGTAGATGTAACTTGTTCTACTGTAAATACGGAGTGTGATGATTCTTTACATACCACTTCTTATATTCTTGAGAATTTAACTCCTGATGTTACCTATGATATATATGTAGCAAGTATGTGCGGAGAGAATAATCCTTCTTCGGATATTATTTCTTTTAAGACTTTATGCAACACGGTAGTTGTAACGGACGAAAGCGAATACACGGAACCGTTTGCTTCAGAGTCAGCATTAAGTTGTTGGCAATTATCTTCGACAAGTTCTTACAGCAAACTTGAATATTATAACGGAACATTGGATATACCGGATTATTCTTCGGCAAAGGCTTCTGCAATTACTCCTTTGTTTGACATATCTGCCGTAACTACTCCTTATTTGAAGTACAAATATAAACTACCTGTAAGGAACAACGGAAGTAATCAATATGTAGATAAATTTACAGTTTATTACCGCACTTCAGTAAGCGAATCCTGGAAAGAACTTAAGGATTATACAGAACAACAAAATGTGTTAGTTCAAGATTCTGTGGCATTACCTGAAGCATCTCAGACTTATCAACTTCGTTTCTATTTTGAAGGAAAGAACGGTGGAGGATTAACTATTGATGATGTTTCTGTTTATAATGAATTGAATCCTCCTTCTTGTGTTGCGGCAATGCAAATAGCAGTTACGGAGATAGAAAAGAATAGTGCTACTATTACTTGGATGCAACCAGACAACAGTTCTTCTTGGAATGTATATTATAAGAAAGTTACCGATACAGATTATGAATATACTTCAGTTACTGAGACAAGTTTTACAATTACAGAATTGGAATCCAATACCTATTATAATGTTTATATAGAAACAGATTGCGGTGTAGAAGATAATCCTGTTTCGGATGTGATTAGCTTCAAAACAGACTGCGATGCTATTACAGTTACTGAAGAAAATCCATACATAGAGGGCTTTGAATCCTATACAGCAGATTCTTTGTCTTCTCCTGATTGCTGGGCAAAAGTTCGGGAAGGCAAATCGTCAATGAGAATACAAGTAAATACGACTACAAACAAAATATCGGGTTCAAAAGTATTGACTTTAAGAGCAGGAAAAGCCAATAAAGTTGCTATTATTGCATTACCTGAATTTACAAATGACCTTAATACTTTGGCTGTATCATTCTATTTACGTTCTTCAAGTGCAAACAATGCAGGAACTTTAAGTTTCGGTTATATAACAGACCTATCTGACACTTCAACATTTGTTGCTTTGAAATCATTTCCGAAAACTCAAAATACTTGGTTGTTGGAAAATCTTTATATGGACGATTTTGCTGCAGTTTTGGACGGAGTAAATGATGCTTATTTTGCATTCCGTCATGACAATTCAGAATATGCAGGTTCTTCATACGAACAATTCTTTATTGATTCCGTTGCTGTTAGTTTAATTCCTGCATGTAAAGAAATAACTGGCGTAACTGTAAGTGATATTGACGCAAACTCTGCAAAGATTACTTGGAACGGAAGCGCTCAATCTTATAAGGTAAAAGTTTCTAACGGAAACACTGTAGCTTATGAGAATGATACTTGTTCTGTTACTGAAATAGAAGTAAATACTTTAATCCCGGCTACATCTTATACGGTAAGTGTTCAAGGTGTTTGCTCAGATACGACAACATCTGTGGTATCAAAGACATTCGTTACTTCTTGCGTTGCATTGACTGAAGCAGATTTACCTAAGACTTGGGATTTCGAAACAGACAATACTGCAGGAACTGCATCTTATCCTCTTCCTACTTGTTGGAAACGAACCAACGGTACTTATCCTTATATATATAATTATAGTACTTATGCCAACAACGGCACACGTTCATTGTATTTCTACTATGGTAGTTCTTCTTATACCGGAGTTATGACTGCTTTAGATGATGAAATAGATATGACTAAGGTTAAATTGTCGTTGTATGCAAGGGCAAGCAATGTTGCAGATTACTATACTACAACATTGGAAGTCGGAGTTATGACAGACCCTACCGATACTAATTCATTCGAACAGATTGCTTCAACAGGTAATCTTTCCAACAGCTATGAGTTGTATGAATTTTCTTTTGAAGATTATCAAGGCTCAGGTCATTATATTGCATTCAGAACTCAAGATAATGATTGGTATGTTTGTGTTGATGACGTAACATTAAGTTTGGATAATCCTATAATCTGTGATGCGCCTACGGATTTGGCGGTTACAGATTCTACCGAGACTTCTATAACTGTTACTTGGAACGGTACAGCTGCTAAATATAATGTTCAGCGTGATGAAGAAGCTGCAGTAGAGGTAACAACCAATACATATACATTCACTGGTTTGACAGCAGGTACTTCTTACAGTATAAAAGTTCAGGCAGTTTGCGATAATAATGTAACATCCGAATGGACAGAATCATTATCTGCCCAGACGATTAAACTTTGCAACAAACCAACATCAATAAGTACGAATGCCGTAACATCAACAACGATAACAATATCTTGGAACGGTGAGGCTGCTACTTATGATGTTCAGTTGAACAGCGAAGAAATTCAAAACATAACAGCAACTACATATACGTTTGATAACTTAACACCTAATACTGTATATTCTATCAAATTGCGTTCAAATTGCGGCAATAATATCTCAGATTGGGTTCCTTTGTCTATAAAAACTGCAGAACAACAGGCTGAACCTGACGAACCTATAGTAACAACAGGCAATGCAACCACAACAACCACAACAGCTGTATTGAATGCAACAGTAGTGAAAGGTAAATCTGCGATAGTTGCTTCAGGATTCAAATACAGAAAAGCAAATGAAGATTCTTGGACAAATGAAGTTGAAGCAGAAGTACAGGCTTCTGGATTGATGTCTGAGGAGATTACAGGATTGGAAGAAGAAACGGAATATGAATTTATGGCTTTTGTTAAGACAGAAGACGGAAAAGATTATACCGGATTAGTTTCC
This sequence comes from Bacteroidales bacterium, assembly GCA_017480245.1. Classification (GTDB taxonomy): domain Bacteria; phylum Bacteroidota; class Bacteroidia; order Bacteroidales; family P3; genus Scybalousia_A. The sequence continues at coordinate 53,417 of JAFVBA010000022.1, forward strand.
AAATTCAAAACTCAACCATCTTCATTAAGCGATGCAGAAAATATCTTTACCATAGTTACATATCCTAACCCTACAACAACAAACGCAACGTTGAGAGTTAAAGGTTTGACAACGGATGTTAATGTTATAGTAACAGATATTAACGGTAGAGTGATTTCTGAGGAAGTTTTGAAAGCAGGTGTTGAGACTATGGAAATCAAGGCAGAGAACTTAGCAAGCGGAGTTTATTATATTAGAATAATAAATGGCGAGATAAACAGAACTCAGCAATTGATTAAGAAATAATAAGTATTAATTTAATTGCACTGAAGAGCGGTCTTTTCAAAAAGGCTGCTCTTTTTCTTTACTTCACTTATCATTATCAAAATCTTTTATTTCCTTTTGAAAAACAGCAGGCTTTTTCTAACAAGTCAGCAAAATCTCAACATAAAGTCTGCTATTTTTTTAGAAGATTGCCTGTGTGGCTCTCACCACTTTAATTTATCTCATTCTTATTCTTTTGTTGAAATAAGGGATAAGTATTTGGTCCAATCCTTTGTTAATGTCGCATTCTACGTAATCAATTTGCATATCGTCGCATGCAGAATGGATTTTTGAGAAATTATCTTTGATTAATTGCTGATATTTCCCGCGGATTTCGGACGGATTGACTTTTAATTCCTGTTTGGTTTCTACATCAATGAATTTATAAGGACGGTCTTTGTATTGTAAGTTTTCTTCCAATGATTTGTCAAAAATATGAAACAATATAACTTCGTGTTTTGCAAATTTAAGATGTTGCAAAGACTTGATAAATTCTTCCGTTTGGTTTTCTGCGGAAAGTAAATCTGTGAAAATTACGACAAGTGAGCGTTTGTGAATCTGTGTCGCCAATCTGTGAAGCAAAGGTGCTAAGTCGGTGGATTGGGAGAAGTCTTTGTAATCCTTTTGCATCAATTGCTCCAAAAGAGTAAAGATATGTTTTTTATGAACTTCGGAAGATTTTACTTCACTTATATAATCTATTTTGTCGGATATAAGACTTAACCCGAAAGCGTCGCGTTGTTTGTAGAGCATTTGCAATATTGCTGCCGCAGCATAGACAGAGAAAGTTATTTTATTAGGATTAGTGAAACTTATTTGCTTTTTGTCAAACGGGAAGCACATAGACAGACTGTTATCCAGTGCAATCATACATCTTAGGTTCGTTTCTTGTTGGTAGTTCTTTATAAACAACTTATCCGTTCTTGCAAATAATTTCCAATCTATAAAACGCGTACTCTCGCCTGTATTATATGCTCTGTAATCTGCGAACTCTACCGAATAACCGTGAAAAGGACTTTTATGCAATCCTGATAAAAAACCTTCAACGACTTGTTTTGCTCTGAGTTCTATTGAAGAGTAACTTATTTTTTCTAAATTCTGTATCATAAAAATAAGTCCTATAAGCATCAAATCAACTTATAGGACATTTGTTTTTAAAGATATTGTTCTATCTTTTCTTTGTAAGCATTCTTGCTGTTGGCTCCGACCATTTTATCAAGCAATTCTCCGTTTTTGATAAACAAAACAGTAGGAACATTGCGGATACCGTATTTGGAAGGAATGTCCGGAGCTTCATCAACGTCGCATTTAGCTACAACAGCTTTGCCTTCGTATTCCTTAGCCAACTCTTCAATAATAGGAGCAATGTGTTGGCAAGGTCCGCACCATGTTGCACCGCAATCTAAAACAACAAGTTTCTTTTCATTCATTACTAACTCTTCAAAGTTAGTGTCATTAATTTCTAAAGCCATGATTGTATTGTTTTAATGTTTGTTTTTACTTAAACTACTGTGCAAAATTATAAAAAAAATCAATATTACAAGATAAAAATGCAAATTATTAAAAAATTCTTCTTATCTTTGCAACTGATTTGATTTGCAAACAAAATAAAAAGAAATATGTATAATCAATTAATTTTAGCAATTAATCCGGGCAGCACATCAACAAAAATAGCTGTATTTAACGGAGAAGAGAAACTATTTGATAAGAATATCAAACATCAAGCAGAGGATTTAAAACCTTTTGAACACATTGCCGACCAATATGCATTCAGAAAGGAACTTTGTTTAAAAGAAGTTGCCGATGCCGGTTTCAATATCAAAGATTTTAAAATCATTATCGGTAGGGGAGGACTTACCAAATCAACTCAAGGAGGTATTTGGGAAGTAACACCTGCTATGATTCACGATTTGCAGATAGGTTACGCAGGACAACATGCCTGCAATTTGGGAGGACTTATTGCCAACGAGATAGCGAAAGAAATCGGGGTTAAAGCCGTTATTGCCGATGCAGGAGTTACAGATGAAAGAGAGGAAATAGCAAAACTTTCCGGTCATCCTTTGATGCCGAGAAATTCTATCTTCCATTGTTTGAACCAAAAGGCTATTGCCCGCCGTTATGCAAGAGAACATGCAAACGGAAAGAAATATGAAGACCTTAATTTGATAGTCGTACATTTGGGAGGCGGCATTTCAGTAGGCGCACATCACTTGGGAAAAGTTATAGATGCCAATCAGGCTTTGGACGGCGACGGTCCGTTCTCACCTGAGCGCTCAGGTAGTGTGCCGATGACCAAATTGATTTCTTTATGTTTCAGCGGCAAATATACGGAAGCGCAAATCCGTAAGATGATTGTCGGAGAAGGCGGTTTTGTTGCTTACTTGGGAACAAACGATGCCCTTACCGTTGAGATAAAAGCCAAAGAGGGTGATGAGAAATTTGCTTTCATTCAGTCTGCAATGGCATACCAAGTAGCGAAAGAAGTAGGCGCACAGGCAGCAGTGCTTCACGGTAAAGTAAAAACGATAGACGCTATTTTGATTACGGGAGGTATTGCATACGGAAAACCGTTTGTAAAAGAATTATCCGACCGTATTGATTGGATTGCTCCTATCTATGTTTATCCTGGTGAAGACGAAATGGGCGCTTTGGCAATGAATGCAACGATGTACCTAAACGGTGAGTTGCAATTGCAACAATACGAATAAAAGCGTTGTTTTGTTGATATTAAAAGAGTGTTGTATATCTTACAACGCTCTTTTCTTTTTTATATTATTAAAAAAATTTTGCAATATATTAAAATGTTGTAATTTTGCAACGTGTTATACAAGTGTATAGCAAAAGAAAATTAATTTATTAACCATTTAAAAACACAAGTTATGTTTAAAAAACAGTTTTTAAAGAAAAAGACCTTCCGATTCAAGCGTTTTGAAAAGAAAGGTTACAGTGCATACAACTCAATGCACAAAGCAGTAACAATAGGTGTGGTTTCCGTTATGACACTTGCCACATCTGCGGGTAAAACAATCAATGCACAAACGGTGAATACCGATTCCATTGCGATGTATTCCACTTTGGAGACGGTAACAATTGAAGACGAACTCGCCACTCCGATTAATCAAGCAGGCAAAGTCGTTACCGTTATCACAAGACAGGAAATTGAAAACCTCAAACCGCAATCCGTCGCCGAATTATTGGATTACGCCGTCGGCATTGACGTACAAACAAGAGGCGGACACGGAGTTCAATCGGACATTTCCCTACGCGGCGGCAATTTTGACCAAACAGCAGTTCTTCTTAACGGAATCAACATCACCAATCCCCACACAGGTCATTATTCTTTGGACATTCCCGTCAATATTTCCGACATTGAAAGAATAGAAATCATCAAAGGACCTACGGCAATCATCTACGGAGCCAGCGCTTTCTCGGGAGGAATCAACATCATCACAAAAAAATCCGTCAATCAAGCATTGGACGTTACCCTTGAGGCAGGCGAGCATGGTTTTTTCAATACTGAGATAAGCGGAGCGAAGACATACAAAAACATTGAGAACTATCTTTCGCTCGGATTCAAAAATTCCGAAGGTTATATCGCCAATTCCGATTACAATATATATAATGTATTGTATCAAAACAGAGTTAATTTGAAAGACAACAACAAATTGGACTTTCAGATAGGATATAACCGCAAGGATTACGGAGCAAACACTTTTTATTCCGCAAAATTCCCTAACCAATACGAGAAAACCTCTTCCTTTCTTACGTCTTTGAAAGGTATTTTCAATCTTGCGGACAATTTCTCTGTCATTCCGTCTGCGTATTACAATTTACACACTGACGAATTTGAGTTAATCAAAGATGTTTCCACACCCAATTATCATAAATCCAACACTCTTGGAAACAACATGGCGTTTGTCTATACTTATAACAACTTTAAATTGAATTTCGGCAGTGATGTACGCTACGAAGAGATACTTTCATCGGTTTTAGGTGAGCCTTGCGGGTTGCACGGTGAGCATTACAACCATCAAAAAGACAGAATAAACTTCTCTTATTTCGCACAGGGCAATTATACTTACAAAAACCTGCTTGTAACTGTGGGGTTGATGAGTTTTCAAAATACTTCGTTTAACCAAGATATATTTACGGTGTATCCGAGTGTGAATTTGAATTACTCTCTTGGCAGAAATTGGGAAGTATATGCGGCATTCAACACTTCTTCACGCCTTCCGTCTTTTACTGAGTTGTATTATTCTGACGCAGTTCATACACCTAACCCGTCATTGAAGCAAGAAAAATCAACAAGTTGGGAATTGGGGGCAAAGAACCGTAACCGCATTGCCGTAACATCTCTGAATATCTATTATATGCAAGGAAAAGATATGATAGATTGGATGAAAGAAAACGCTACTGATGACAAATGGCAAAGCAGAAATATAAATAATCTGAACAAATACGGATTTGACTTTGACAGCAAGATATTTCTTTCCGAGGTCTTCACGTTTCTTAACAGCGGAACCACACTAAACCTTACTTATTCCTTTATGCACCAAGAGCAAGGGGACATTGATTATATTTCTTCCTACGCTCTGAACTATCTTAAGCATAAAGCAACCGCTAAACTGACAGTTCCGATTGTTAAAAACTTAACATTCAACACCGCCATGCGTTATCAAGTCCGTGAAGGGTCATATATCAAATATGAGAACACCGTTGCAGGCGAAGAAACCACTTATGACCAGTTCTTTACTATGGATTGCAATGTCAATTATAAGTATAAGAAATTTGATTTCTATATTAATTGCACCAATATCTTTAATAAGGAGTACTTTGATATAGGAAACATACCTCAAGCGGGCAGATGGTTTATCGGCGGCGTGAAGTTACACCTATAAGATTGTAATTTCGGCGACCGAACCCGCCAAAAGATATGTAATTGCGGAGAATGAACTCTCCAAAATTACATATCTTTATTTATATATTTGATTTTAAGATAGTAAGAAGCGATAAAAATCGGATGAAATCAAAACCTTAAACACTAAACTTATTAGTTTTCTTCGACCCATTTGAGAAAACCGGCCGTCATATCGCGGCTGATGGTTATAATATCGTCTTTGTATTCGGGAAGCAGCTTCACTTTAAATCTGCCTGCGGGATATTTGGAAATTTCTTTGATACTGTCAATACTGACTATGCAATTCCTGGAAATGCGGTAGAATCTCTTGGCATTCAATTCTCTTATCAATGAATCCAAAGTGTAGTTGATAACATATATTCTGTTATCTTTGGTGTAAAGGTAGCATGTATGTTCTTTGGATATGAAATAAGCAATATTACTTTCCTCAACGACAATGATTTTTGAGTTGATACGGATAACAAATCTTTGTTTGTAAGACGGAGTAGAGGAAAGGTTGAGAGTTTTCAATAAATCGGATATTTTTTCACTCTCTTTGGCGGAATCTGTCATCGTTTTGTATTTCTCTATTGCCGATTCTATCTTTTGTTTATTCAAAGGTTTCAACACGTATGCCACTGCGTTTTGGTCAAAAGCCTTAAGCGCAAACTCGTCGTAGGCAGTGGTGAAAATGATGGAGGAAGAAATTTTAACGGTTTCAAATATCTTGAAGCAATATCCGTCTTTGAGTTGAATGTCCATAAAAATCAAATCAACCTTATTGCAAGAGAAGAAATCAATGCAACTCTTTACTGAATCCAGACAGGCAACAATTGCAATGTCTTTGAAATTGTCTTCAATTAATGCACGTAAAAACTGTTGTGCATGCAATTCGTCTTCAACTATTACTGCTTTCATATCATTGGAATTTTAACGGTGAAGAAATTCTTGTTGTTTTCAACGTAAATATTTTTGTTTGCATAAATTCCGTAACGCTCATTAAGGTTGTTAAGCCCGATTTTAGTTTTTTTTGCAGGAACAACATCTTTTGCATTTATGTTATTGCTAACTGTAATACAGTCTTTTTGAACATCAATATTAATCATAAGCTGATTTTGAGCGTCAATAATATTATGTTTTATGGCATTTTCAAGCAGAAGTTGCAATGAAAGAAACATAATATTGTTATTGAGATATTGTTCGGGGACATTGATGTTTATAATCAAGTTTTCGGAAAAACGGTATTTCAATATACGGACGTATTTACCCACAAAATCCAATTCTTCCCTGACAGTGATAATATCTTTCTGCTCGTTTTGAATGAAATACCGGTAAATATCCGCCAAAGAAGATACATAATCGGCAATTTCGTCTTGATTATGTTCGTAATTCATTGCCGCAAGATTGTTCAGTGAGTTAAAAAGAAAATGAGGGTTCAATTGCTTTTTCAATCTTGCGTATTTATATTTTTCTTTTTCCAATTCAATCTGCCGTTTGCGTTCATAAAGATAAATCATATTAGAAATGAACAGAATAAAAAGCCCTTCCATCAAATCAATATAGAAATACGATTGATTGATACGGAATATCAATTCTTCTTTGAATGAAAAGTACTGACCGTTAATTGCATATTCCACATGGGCTCCCACTGAAATTACCGCAATGACGGCAAAAAATGTAACTAATACTTGAATCAAGATTTTCAGAAGTATATGCATACTCAATAATTTGGTATTTGTCAGATGTATGATCCATAAAACTATTACAATTATAGGAGTTTGCACCGAGATATTAGTTAATAAATATTCGGTATTTATATTTGTAAAAGATTTATAGACAATTGCGTCCATAGGAATGAATATTAATATAGAGACAAAAAGAATCACTATAAAAAATATACAAAACGTTTTGCAATTCAGAGTTTTCATAAGTCTTCAATCAAATATTACTTTGCAAAGATATATTAATATTTTGTTATTATGCAAATAAAAAATGTTGTTACTGGCTAAAAAATTACCGTTTTTGCAAATAAAGGCATTCAGTCGTGTAATTTTCTTACTGAAATGAATTTTCTTTATCTTTAGTGTGTTTTTTCATACTGCCCGTTGCTTATTTTTTGCTGCCCTTTTGAGTATTCCCACCGCTTTTTGCGGGAAGATTTTGAAAAAAACTCTTTTTTATAGATAAAAAAACAGTTTTTTTAGCGTGAAAAAAGAGTTTTTTTCAAATTATTTCCGCAAAGGGCGGCAGAAGGTTAGGGGAGGGCGGAGAGATTAAACGAAAGGGCGGTAAAAATTTTAATAATAAAAACAGTATGCGCAGATAATATAACAGTAAATAGAGTAACGGTGAATGTGAAAAGTGCAGAAAAAATAAAAAAGTTAAGTGAAAATTTCCTCAATCCGTATAATTTCATTATTTTTGCACTTTGAAATTAAACAAAAGACAGAAACAAATAAAACAAATAAAGAGATATGGAATATTTAAAGCTATTTGTATTCGCAGTATTCGTAAGCAACGTAGTGTTGTCTCAGTTCTTGGGAATATGTCCTTTCCTTGGAGTATCAACTAAAGTAAGTACTGCTTCAGGTATGGGTATGGCGGTAGTATTTGTTATGGTTATCGCAACCTTAGTTACATTCCTTATTCAACATTGTATATTAGACCCGTTGGGATTGGGATTCTTGCAGACGATTATGTTCATTCTTGTTATAGCAGCCCTTGTCCAAATGGTAGAAATTATATTAAAGAAAATAAGTCCGTCATTGTATCAGGCATTGGGAGTATTTCTTCCTTTGATTACTACAAACTGTGCAGTGTTGGGAGTTGCTATCTTGGTTATTCAAAAAGATTTCAATTTGTTGCAAGGACTTGTTTATTCCGTTTCAATTGCCATTGGTTTTACTTTGGCTCTTGTTCTTTTCGCAGGAATACGCGAACATTTGGATTTAGTAGGTGTTCCTAAGGGAGTTAAAGGTACGCCGATAGCATTAATATCCGCAGGAATCTTGGCAATGGCTTTCATGGGTTTTGCAGGACTTGTAAAAATCTAAACGGGAAACAATAATTTCTTAACAATAACCCTTAAAACCTAAACTAATCTTATGACAAATAAAGACGCAAACAAGCAGTTGGTTAAAGGCTTGAAGGAGAAGAAAAGAAAACCGTCTTGGTTTGCACGTTACAGCCGTAGAAAATTAGTTGATAAACTTGTTGCGGCATTAAAAGAAGAAAAGGTAATTAAAGCATACGCTCACCAGGAATTCGTTTCCGCAGTAGAGAAAAAGCCTCAAACTATCGTTATTTACGCAGAATTTCCTAAAAACAGCGAAGACGGTATAGCCAATAGTGTAGATGGCAGAATGGATGCAAGATTTGCTAAACAGAAAGTAAATATAATTGACGTAAAAACATTATTGCCTGCCATAAAAGAATCTATCTTTAAAGAATTAACGCAAATCCTTTAAATTATATAAAGTAAAGCATGCAGTATGTGGATTTTCTGCATACGCATGCCTTGTTTTTTACAGCAGAGATTAGTTTATAATACCATTAAATCAAAAATGAAAATAACGGTTGTTATCAATACTTACAACGCTTCGCAATATTTGGAAGAAGTATTGCAAAGCGTGAGCGGTTTTGATGAAATCGTTGTTTGCGATATGGAGTCTACGGATTCAACTCTTGACATTGCAAGGAAATACGGTTGCAAGATTGTAACTTTTGAAAGAAAGAATTTCCGTATTGTAGAACCTGCGAGAAACTTTGCCGTGCAGAGTGCATCAAATCCTTATGTGCTTGTAGTGGATGCAGACGAGATTGTAACCAAAGAGTTGAAAGAATATTTGTATAAATGTGTGCAGGAAAGTAATTGCCCTCAGGGTTTGATGATTCCGCGAAGAAATCAATTTATGGGTCATTATATGGGCGGTTCTTTAGGAGATTGGCAGCTGAGGTTCTTTACCAAAGAAGGGACTTATTGGCCTGAAACAATACATTCAGTTCCGAAGATTCAGGGAAGAGTAGAGAAGATTCCTTCTTCGGTTCATAATGCATTGCTGATTCATTTGGATAAAGAGAATTTGCATAACAGATTGGAGAAGCTTAACCGCTATACTGATTTTGAAGTAGAAAAGAAATCCAAACGTAACTACACGGCATTCGCTCTGTTTTACCGTCCGATGTGGAGTTTCATTAAATCATATTTTCTTCAAGGCGGAATAAGATATGGCGTAAGAGGATTTATAAAAGCAAAATATGATGCCTCGTATCAATTCTTTACGGTAGCCAAATCCATAGAAAAACGCTTGAAATAAGCAAACATACTCATCAATGCCGAAATAAAGGTCATACCTTCAAAACTTTCAAAACTGCTTTCGGCAAACATCCAACAGAGTGCAATAATAAAGAAAGCAACAAAGTATTTGTTTTTGAACAATTGTAACCTTATCGGAAGATAAAGTATATAGAATAGCATAACTGCAAGTCCCAACAAACCGAATGCCGCCATTATGTAAATAAATTGATTGTGCGGATTGCAGCCTGTGGTACATAATTCGGGATGTTCGTCAATTACGGGAGCGACAAGACAATCCCTTGTATCGCCAGTGCCGCATCCGATGATAAGGTGTTGTTTTATTATGTTGATTGCATTCTTTGACCAAAAATAGCGTTGAATTATCGACATATCTTCCACTTCCGAAGTCCGCATATAGCGCTCAAATTCGTAGAAAGTTTGATATAAGCGCGGTTTTAAGGAGAATCGCTCGGTATAAACGACATTTGAATATCCTTTTTTAATGTTTTGAATGTCTTTTTCTGTGAGTTCGGCAATTCCCGAGGCGTCTTTACGCAATCCTTTAGAGGTAAGATAACGGTAAATGACGCTTTTGTAACGGTAATTGTCTATGCCGTATTTTCCTTCGCAATAATCGGTAGTTTTTGTTCCCGTCCTTTGTAACCAAGATGAGTCAATCTCCTTCGGACAGCAGTATTTATTTACGTAATATCCGTTTTCAATTGCTTTATTGTTGAAATGGATGTAATCATTGCCCAACGCCGTCTTTTCTTTCTCGGAAAAAGCAAATTCTTCTTTAGGTGTGAAATAATTATCCCATTGTTTGTAAATCCAATATGCCCCCGAAATAACGACAAGTACCGACAAAATTATTACGATAAGCGAATAGGTTTTGTTCTTTCGTCTTAAGATAATAATAACTGCCGATAAAAATAAAATAAGCAGCGATATTATTCCGCTAATCAGCGATGCCACGAAAAGATAACCTACAAACAATACACACAAGGGTACAAGATATTTGCGTAAATGTTTATTTCTGTATGCCGTTATCACCATTACGGAAAGTGAAAAACAGATATGAAACGCAAAAGATATGTTTCTGGCAGTAGGAACTAACACTCTGCTGTCGGCATACGGGTCAATAAGATAATGAATGAAGCCAATAAAAATTCCGACCGTAACGGCAGAAGTATAAAGTGCGAAAATAATATTGATACTTCGCTGTTTCATCGGCGAAATTACCAACGCAAAAAACGGAAGTATCAAAAACGGAAGTTTATGATTGAGTTCAAACAATCCTCCTGACAAATTCTCAGTCCAAAGCATACCTACAATATTGAGGATATAGATACTGAGAAGACAAAGTAAGATACTGTAAGATTGTTTCAGTTTGTTGATTTTTTCTTTAACGCTCCCGATAAATAGAATTCTCAAAACCATAAAGATTAATCCCATGGTAAAAAGAAAAGGTGAATAGATAATGCCGCCGATTAACACCGCAAAACAAAAAATATCGCACCAGTCCGTTTTAGTTAGCGGTTGGATATATTGTTGTATGTCTTTAACCGTCGGCATTACCTTTTAAATATTTTAAATTGCTTATTGACCGTTTTGTCCTTGCAATTTGCTTTCCAATTCACGCAAACGCTTCTCCATTTCAGGCAATTTCTTGAACAGAGCATACGAACGCATAAAATCTTTCGGATTTATAGCAGGCGAACCAAAGACTTTGCTGTCGTCTTTTACGTTACTCATCACACCGCTTTGCGCTCCGATTTGAACTCTGTCGCCGATAGTGATATGACCTGCGAATCCTACCTGACCGCCTACGAAACAATTACTGCCCAATTGCGTACTGCCTGCCAAACCTGTCTGTGCGGACATAACGGTATTGCTACCCACGGTAACATTGTGTGCAATCTGACACAAATTGTCAATCTTCGCGCCTTTGTGAATAACAGTTGAGCCCATAGTTGAACGATCCACGCAGGCATTTGCCCCAATCTCTACGTCATCTTCTATAATCACGTTACCCGTTTGCGGAATTTTTTTGAAAGTACCGTCATTCAACGGCGCAAATCCGAATCCGTCTGCACCTATTACCACTCCTGAGTGAATGATACAATTGTTTCCGATAACGACATCGTGATATATCTTAGCGCCTGCATATATGGTAACATTGTTGCCTATCTTTACGTTCTCGCCTACATACACTTGAGGATAGATTCTCGTATCCTGCCCGATAACCGCCCCTTTGTCAATAACGGAATATTCTCCTAAATAGCAGTCCTCACCAATCTTTGCGTTGTCATTAACAAACGCCAAAGAGGATACGCCTGTGCGGGAAAAGCGGTATTGATTGTACAATTCCAAAAGTGATGCGAAGGCACTGTAAGCGTCTTTCACGCGGATAAGTGTAGCACTTACGGGATTCTCTAATTTAAAATCTTCGTTGATGATTACTATTGACGCCTTGGTTGTATATAAATAAGGAGCGTATTTAGGATTTGCAAGGAAAGATAACGCATTTTGCTCACCCTCTTCTATCTTGCAGACATTTTTTACCGAAACTGACGGATTTCCCTCCACCATTCCGCCCAAAAACTCCGCAATCTGTTTTGCCGTAAATTCCATTATTAATTATTTCTTTTTGTTTATTTATTAAGATATTGCTCAATAAACCCCTCAAGTTTGTCTATCTCAATACCTTTTTGCAATACCTTACCGTCTTTATCTGCTATAAGGACGTAAGGTATGTATTTGAAATTATATCTTTGTGTTATCTCCTGACCGTTTCCCAACAAAGAAAGCCATTTAAACGAATGCTTTTCCAAGTATTTCAACCAATCGTTAGGATTGGTATCAACGCTTACGGAAACTACCGTCAGACCTTTGTCTTTATATTTTTCGTAAATTGTTTCCAACTTCGGAATACTCTCTATACACGGTTTGCACCACGATGCCCAGAAATCGACAAGAATTAACTCGCCTTTGACATCGCGTTCCGTCTTTACGTTGCCGTCTTTATCCTGTGCGGAAAAAACAAGTGTTGCTGCAGTCTTCTGTTGTGCCAATCTGTATTTGTATGCTTCGCTTAAATAGTTATGCCATACGTTTTCGGATTTTTCATTTGCCAACTGCGCACAATATTTCACTATCGGATTCTCATCTTCCTGCAACATCTGCATTTCTCCTATCAAAACAGAGTACGCATATCCGCTTTCAGGGAATTTTTGTATAAAATTCTTATACAAATCAACCTGTTTATCGTATGTTTTCTTATCATTGTTATTGCGGCTTAACTCCATAAAAGAATCATTGACGCCTTGCCAAAACTCAGAAAACGTTTGCGCAAACTTACTTCCCGAATATGAAACTTTAAGAATATTCTTTCCGTCAAGATAATCACTTACGCCTGTAATTTTCACCGTAATTGTCTTACCTTTTTCTATTATCAACGGAAGATTTGCTCCGAACTGACGGTTTTGATTAACTATTGTAACCGTACATTCTTTTCTTTTGCCCTCAAATGTAAGAGTGTCAAAATTCAATTCACATTTCCCGTCTTTGATTTCCGCTTTCGCAATCTCTTCCTGCGTACGTGCGTTAATCATATCGGGGTCTTGGTAAATGACATATACCTGTGCCTCGTTCATCTCGGGCATTTCAATAACCACTTTCTGATTGTTGGAGCAAGAGGTTAGGAAAAATCCCAATACGGCGGCTATTGCCAACAATATTTTCTTCATTTCGGTAATTTATTTGTGATGAAATAAGCAAAAATCCTTATGCCTGCGGTTTGCGGGACAGTATCTCGTCAATCATACCGTATTCCAAAGCCTCTTTACTTGTAAGCCAATGGTCGCGGTCGCCGTCTGCTTCTATTTTTTCGTATGGTTGTCCGCTGTGTTTTGAAATAATGGTATAAAGTTCTTTTTTCGTCTTAAGGATTTCTTCTACTGCGATAGCCATATCACTTGCCTGTCCTTCGGCACCTCCCATCGGTTGATGAATCATAACTCTTGAATGCTCCAATGCCGCTCTTTTCTTAGGCGCACCTGCACACAAAAGAACTGATGCCATACTTGCAGCCAACCCTGTACAAATCGTTGCAACGTCAGGGCGTACCAACTGCATAGTGTCATATATTCCCAAACCTGCCTGTACATATCCGCCCGGGGAGTTAAGATATATGGTAATATCGCGTTTGCTGTCGGAACTCTCAAGGAACAACAACTGAGCCTGAATGATATTTGCCACGTCATCATCTATCGCCGTGCCTAAGAAAATAATTCTGTCCATCATCAAACGTGAGAAAACGTCCATCTGTGCCACATTCAACTGACGTTCTTCTATAATCGTAGGATTGATATATGCATTCTTGGTATTGAAATACTTGTTGTATCTGTCCAAAGTAAGGGAATTGATGTTTCTGCCCTTAGTCGCGAATGCCTGAAACTCTTTTCTGAAGTCCATCTCTTTATGTTTTTATGTTAGAATTAATATTCAAAAATATGTTTTGTCTTATAACGAATGCAAAGTTACAATATTTTTTCATAATATGATTTTTTCATATATTAATATGAGTAAAAAATTTTGTAAGGAGGCTTTTCTGTGAATTCTTTTCGGATAATAATTTTGAAAAACCTATGTATTTTACTCAAAAAACCAGGGTTTTTTACTCGAAAAACATAGGTTTTTTGAAATAAAAACCCTGGTTTTTCAAAATTGTTATCGGAAAAGAGAATAAGATTAAGGGAAAATGAAAAAATAAATTCAATAAATAACGTATTGAAACGAATTTTTGTATCTTTGCAAATTGATTTTGAAAAACAGAATAAACATTAATATAAATTTAGAAGACAATGAAGAAGATTTTTGCAGTATTTGCATTTTCCGTTTTGGGAATATTTTGCACGGCAAAGGCTCAGAACTATGTTGATGAGTTGTATTTCAACGCCAGAGGAAGTTTTAATTTTCAGGAAGGCAAACATTTGGAAGACAAAGGCGCCAAAGCTGAATTTTTTAACTTCAATATGCTCGGCAAAATCAACGATAATATTTCTTACCGCATACGTCAGAGATTTACCAAGTCAGTTTCGGCAGACAATCCGTTGAATGCAACCGATTTCTTGTATTTTGATTGGAAGATAAACGATAAATGGTCTATGGCTTTCGGTAAGCAGGAGATTTTTATTGGAGGTTTTGAGTATGATTATGCACCGATAGACGTCTATTTCTATTCCGATTTTTGCAACACCTTGCCAGAGTGTTACAGTTTCGCAGGAAGTTTGTTTTATAACTTAGACGAAAATCAACAGTTCATATTCCAGTTGAGTAACTCTCCTTATTATGCTGATTTTTCCAACAAATTGTCCTATAACTTGGCTTGGTTCGGTCAGTTTGCGCCTTGGTGGAAAACTATTTGGTCGGTTAATGAGGTTGAATTCAAAGACGGCAAATTTATGAACTATATTGCTTTGGGTAATCAGTTTATTTTCGGAGATTTTACGTTGGATGTGGATTTTATGAACCAATATTGCAACGATTATGACGACTTTCTTTTCACGGATTGGAACATTGTCGGCAAGTTAAACTACCATTACAAAGATTTTAACTTCTTTGTAAAAGGCGGTTACGACGAAACTCCTGTCAATGCTCCTGTTTGGGCGATTTCTTCCTCCGTATATGACAAAGATTATTCATATTTCGGCGGCGGTATCGAATATTTCCCTTTGAAAAATAATGATTTACGTTTGCATGCCGTATATTATTGGGAAGATAAGGCTGACGGAATCCACAACTTCAGTATAGGTGCCACTTGGATGCTGAACGTTATAAAGAAAAAATAACTTTAAAAGGATTTTGTATGAAAACGAAGATGAAACCATCGCAGAGAATAATCGTTGAGGCGGTAGTGTTCCTTGCGGTGTTGATTGGTTGCGGCTGCGTGCTGGGTTGGAAGATGGGAATGGCAAATATGCTTAATACCATTATGAATACGGCACACAATCTTTTGATGAATACTTGCTTTTATTTGATGGGTATAACCGTTTTGACGGGAGCGTTAAGCAAATTGTTCGCAGAATTCGGCATTGTCAATCTGTTGGAAAAGGTATTGCGCCCGTTGATGAAGCCATTGTACAATCTGCCCGGCGTTGCTGCATTGGGAGGCGTGATGACTTTCCTTTCCGATAACCCTGCTATCATAGCGCTGAGCAAAGACAAGAGGTTTGCAGCCTATTTCAAGAAATATCAATTGATTTCTTTAACAAACTTCGGAACGGCTTTCGGAATGGGATTCATAGTTATAATAACGATGATTGGTTACGGCCATGCTGACGGCGCTGTTATCGGATTTATCGGTGCTATTTGTGGTTCGGTAATCTCAACACGTTTAATGCAGAGATTCTTGTTGAAAAAATATCCTGAATTGAACGAACCCGTATCAAAACTATCCCCTGAGGAAGTAGAACAGGAAGAATTGGTGGCAGAGAGTAAAGAAAGCACGTTTATGCGTTTTCTTAATGCGCTGCTTGACGGCGGAAAAAACGGAGTGGAACTTGGTCTTGCGATAATCCCCGGCGTTTTGATTATTACAACAATGGTTATCATGGTAACCTTCGGTGCAGACCCTGCTACTGGTACTTATACCGGTGCGGCAACTCAAGGTGTTCCTATCTTGCCTTGGCTTGCGGAAAAAATACATTGGGTGTTTGAATGGCTGTTCGGCTTTAACCACATGGAATTGATTGCCTTTCCTATGACGGCATTGGGTTCGGTAGGTGCGGCACTTGGTTTGGCGAAGACATTTTTTGAAAACGGATTGTTTGACGGCAATGCCGTAGCGGTTTGTACTGCAATCGGTATGTGCTGGTCGGGATTCCTTTCCACCCATACGGCAATGCTTGATTCTTTAGGTTACAGAAAATGTATCAGTAAGGCTCTTTTGGCACATACCATCGCAGGTTTGTGTGCAGGTGTCATTGCCCATTTTGTTTATTTGGCAGTAAGTTTGATTTTCTAAAGAAAACATAAAAATAATCTCGCACTTTAGTAAATTATTTTCAGAAAACATTTTACTAAAGTGCGAGATTGGTTTTGTGCGTTGTTATTTACCGCAACAGTTTTTATTAGTCATTATTTCCAAAACTAAATCGTCCATCGTATCCATACCATAACGGCCGATTTTTCCGACATCTTCTATTGATTTGTCAATATCCGTTTCGGCAATACCGTCAGTGGAATCCACGACAATATCATTCATTGCGAGCATAACGCTGTCAAAAGCGCTGTTAAGTCCTGCTGATATTTTCAATGCACATGAAGGTTTAGCACCGTCGCATACCATTCCCGTGATTGTGTTAATCATATTGTTGATTGCATAACACATTTGATTGAAATTACCGCCTGCTAAAAGAGTTATACCACTTGCCGCACCCATTGAGGCATTCACTATTCCGCAAAGTGCAGACAAACGCCCGATTTTGCTTTTTATATAAATAGATGTAAGGTGCGAAAGGGTTAGTGCGCGTATTATGGATTCTTTATCGGAATTGCGTTTCACACCATAATAGTATACGGGAAGAGTACAAGTAATGCCTTGGTTGCCGCTGCCACTGTTGGAATAAATAGGCAGAGTTATTCCATCCATTCGCGCATCCGATGCAGCGCAAGTGCGGGCTATTATCTCGTTTCTTATACTTTTGTCCCAAGAATTGAATAATTTTTTACCGATTTGCAATCCGTACGTACCTTTAAGACTTTCCTCGCTGCACTTTGCGTTCAGTTTTACTGTATCTTCTATCCACGCTAAATTTTCAAGAGGTTCTTCGGTGGCGTAATCCCAAATCATTTTGGCGTTAAGGATATTCAAAATATCATCTTCACTGCAAACGTCAGCGTCATTGCAACACTCTTTGCTGAAAAGAATATTGCCGTCTTTTTCTGCGTGAATAAAATTGGTATGCACCTGTGCGATAACGGTTTTTGCATAAGAGTTTTCGCCTTTTGCAGTACATTCTATGTAGAGTTTCTCATCTGTTTTTGCAGGTTGAATATCTATGCAATGGGTTTCCAACCACGCTTTCGCCTTATTTACATTCTGTTTGGCATCATCCAATACTTGCAGATTTTTAGATGAATCTCCGCAAACCACACCTAATGCCACTGCAATGGGAAGTCCAATCATTCCCGTACCAGGGATTCCTACTCCCATAGCATTCTTAATTATGTTTTTGGAAAGCGAAAGTTCTATTTTGATAACATCTTGCGACAAAATTTCTTTTGCCTTTGCAACGCACAATGCCACTGCTACCGGCTCAGTACAGCCAACAGCAATGACAATGTTCTTTTGCATCAATTTTTTGATACAATCCGAATTATCCATAACGGAAAAAACTATGATATTTACTTATTTAATACTTTTTTCAATACGTCTTGACGATATTTGTCTGCGTATTTGTCTGAGAATTTCTCAAAAGACATTTCTTTATTGAAACCTTCTGCATAGTAAATCAAAACAGGTTCCAATTCATTCGGACTTAAGTAACCCATTAAGCAATCAACTGGTTTGAAATCTCCTTTTCTTATTGCCATTGTAGGATATCCGCCGCCGTTTTGACCAGCCCAGATAACTTTCATCAATTCATGAGAAGCTCCTCTGCCGCTTTTTGCAGACGGATTATAAGTTTCACCGCCGATAGTTATGACATCTTTCCCTTCTGCATCGAATTTGCAAGGATAATAATAGTAATTGAGAATTGCAGCTACGGTATCATTGGAAAAACTCTTCTGGTCAAGAACTTTACACCATCCACACCAAGAAGTATAACAGTCAATAAAAATAAGTTTTGCGTTTTTACCGTCTTTTTGTCCTTGATTAACGGCATCCTGAACGCTCATCCATTTAACTTTTGAGGCTTTTTCTTCCTGAGATAAGCAACTTGTAGCAGAGAATATTGCTATTACAAGCGCAAACATTAATGTTATTCTTTTCATTGTTGTATGTTTTTTAATTTTCTCGTTTATAATTTCTGAACTGAGTTGCAAAAATACATAAATTTCTATGAATAACAAAAGATAATCCCAAAATTATGCCAAAATCTTTATTTTCACATTCAAAAGAACAAGAAATAAATAATTTTCTTCAAAATTTCTTTTTTCTGATAAAAGATTTGTAATTTTGCAACTTATTTTTAAAAGAATAAAAACTAAATATATTATGTCAAAAGTTATAAAAATACCTAAAGGTTTGGATATTCACCTTTACGGTGAAGCATCCAAAGAGGTTAAGCAGACAAGTGAGTCTTCTTTTGCCTTAAAGCCTTTGGATTGTACGGGAGTTACTCCCAAGCTTTTGGTAGATGTGGGCGATAAGGTGCAAATCGGTTCGCCTGTATTTTATATCAAACAAAATCCTAAGGTAAAATTCGTTTCTCCTGTCGCAGGTGAAATAACAGAGGTCAAGAGAGGTGCTAAGCGTGTTATAGAAGAAATCCGTATCAAATCTGACGGAAGTGATAACAGCGTTGATTTCGGTAAGCAATCCATTGCAGAACTTACTGCGGAGCAAATCCGTGAGAAGATGTGGGAAAGCGGAGTTTGGACATTGCTTCGTCAGCGTCCTTATGACATTATTCCTGATGCAGATGCAACGCCTGAATATATTATTATTAAGGGATTTGACTCTGCACCGCTTGCTCCAGACTACAATTTGCTTGTTAAAGGAGAAAAAGCTGCAATACAAGTCGGTATTGATGCATTGAAGAAACTTACTTCCAAGACTTTGTATCTTTCCATGAACAAAGAAACGGACGAAGAGATTGCTTCTTTGCAGAATGTGGAGAAAAAAACTTTCACAGGAAGACATCCTTACGGTAATGTGTCAGTTCAGGCAGAAAAAATCTCACCTATCAACAAAGGAATGCGTATTTGGTATGTCAATTTGCAGGATTTGATTGTTATAGGCAGATTGTTCTTGGACGGAAAGTATTATAACAAAAAGATTGTAGCATTAACGGGTGAAGAAGTCAAGAATCCTTGTTATTACGAAGTAATCCGTGGAACTAACATTGCAACACTTGTCAGCGGTAACGTAACTGACAAGAACTTACGCTATATTTCGGGCAATGTTTTGACGGGTATGCGTATTGAAAAGGATGGTTATTTGGGTTATTACGACAATCAAATCACCGTTATAGAGGAAGGTAATTACAAGGAAGGTCTTGGTTGGATGATGCCGGGATTAAAAAAATTCAGTATCTCCAAAACATTCCTTAGAGGCTTCACTGCATTTTGTTCAAAGAAACCTGTTCATATTGATTCCAATATGCACGGCAGCCAAAGGGCATATATCTTCACTGGAGACTTTGAAAAGGTTATGCCAATGGATATTTATCCTATGCAATTGATAAAAGCGTGTCTTGCAAAGGATATTGACCGTATGGAAGAGTTGGGAATTTATGAGGTGGATGCAGAAGATTTTGCTTTATGCGAGGTTATAGACGTTTCCAAGACTGATGTTCAGGATATAATCCGACAGGGTCTTAACCTAATGCGTGAACAAGGACTTTAATTAATGTAGTATTTAGTATAGAGCGTGTAGTATATGAATATCATCGCTGTTATACATAATATAATTTAAAACAAATTTAAAAATGAACTTTGTAGAGAAATTCTTTGAACAAAACAGGGAAAAGGTTGCAAAAGGGCAGAAACTGCATTGGTTAGCCTCTACTTTTGAAGCCTTTGAAAGTTTTTCGTTCGTAAGTAATAAAACGGCAAAGGCAAGAGGCGCTCATTTCAGGGACGCAATAGATTCCAAAAGAGCGATAATAGTCGTTGTCATTGCCTTGATACCTGCATTGTTGTTCGGTATGTACAATGTGGGTTGGCAACATTTCAACTCATTGGGACAAGTTGCTTCGGTAGGATTCTGGGAAATGTTCTGGTACGGCTTTTTGAAAGTTTTGCCGATGATAATCGTTTCCTATGTTGTGGGACTTTTCATTGAGTTTATGTTTGCTCAAATCCGTGAAGAGGAAGTTAATGAAGGTTATTTGGTAACGGGACTTTTGATTCCTATGATTGTACCGCCTACAACTCCGCTTTGGCAGTTGGTTTTGGCAGTTATCTTCGGTACTGTCATAGGTAAAGAAGTTTTCGGCGGAACTGGTATGAACTTTATGAATCCTGCATTAGTTGCAAGAGCATTTTTGTTCTTTGCTTACCCTTCTCAGATGTCAGGCGATATGGTTTGGATTTGCGATATGCCTGACGGAGTAACGGGTGCTACACCTTTGGGAGAAATGTTGGCAGGTGCCGTTCTTCCTATGGCAAGTGTATGCGATATGATTTGCGGATTTATCCCCGGTTCTGTAGGTGAAACTTCTTTAATTGCAATCTTAATCGGTGCATGTATATTGTTATTCACGGGAATTGCTTCTTGGAGAATAATGCTTTCCATTTTCTGCGGCGGAGCAGTGATGGGAATTATTTTTAATTTGATAGGAGCAAACGAATATATGCAGATGCCTTTCTGGTATCACTTCTTACTTGGTGGATTTGCCTTCGGAGCGGTATTTATGGCAACAGACCCTGTAACGGCAGCCCATACAAATTGCGGAAAATATATTTACGGTTTCTTAATAGGTATTATGGCTGTACTTATCCGTGTTGTCAATCCTGCATATCCTGAGGGTATGATGTTGGCAATACTTTTGATGAACGTATTTGCACCGCTTATTGATTACTATGTAGTCAATGCGAATATCAACCGCAGAAAGAAAAGAATGGTCAGTGCAACTAATACAAAATAGGAGGACAGAGATATGAAAAATTTCAGTAACAGATACATATATATATATTCTACTGTTTTGGTATTGGTAGTTGCAACCGTATTGGCACTTGTTGCCGTAGGTTTAAAACCGTTCCAACAAAAGAATATTAAAGCAGAGCAGATGCAACAGTTACTTTCTTCCGCAGGAATCAAAGTTGAAAGAAACGTAGCCGAAGAAAATTACAATAAATACATTGTTGCGGAATATACGGTTAATAGTAACGGAGAAGTTATTGATGAATATTCTGACGGTAAGCAGGTAAAAGGAAGCGACCGCCCTTTTGAAATCAACGTTAAAGCACAATATAAAGATTTCAAGGCAGGTAAAGCCAATGAAGTAAAACTTCCTGTTTATGTTTGCAAAAAAGATAACGGTGAAATCACATATATCGTTCCTGTAAGGGGAGCAGGTCTTTGGGGAGACGTATGGGGTAACGTCGCTTTAAAGAGTGATTTGAATACAGTTGAAGGTGTTGTTTTTGACCACGAGAGTGAAACTCCTGGATTGGGTTCAAAGATTACCGATGACCCGTCTTTTGCACAGAGTTTCGTAAATAAAACAATCTTTGACGGAGAAAAATTCACCAGTGTTAAAGTTATAAAACGTGTAGGTACTGATAATCCTCACGCAGTGGATGCTCTTTCGGGTGCAACCTTGACTTCCAACGGTGTTTCCGCAATGATTGAAGATTGTTTGAAATTCTATTTACCTTATTTCAAAACTTTAAAAAAGTAGTACGGATATGAGCAATACAGAAAAACAAAAGGACCCGTTGTTCGGTCCGAGAGATATGAAATTATTGAAGACTCCGTTCTCAAAAGAAAATCCTATCATCGTACAGGTGCTTGGTATTTGTTCAGCATTGGCAGTTACGGTAAAATTACAACCTGCCGTCGTCATGGCAATATCAGTAACGGTAGTCGTTATGATGAGTAACCTTATCATCTCGCTTATGCGAAACACCATTCCGCCGCGTATCCGTATCATTGTTCAGTTGGTTGTGGTATCTTTCCTTGTAATCATAGTGGATCAAGTATTGAAAGCCTTTGCATACGATGTAAGCAAACAACTTTCGGTATATGTCGGCTTGATTATTACCAACTGTATAGTTATGGGACGTTTGGAAGCATTCGCTATGAGTAACAAACCTTGGCCATCGGTTCTTGACGGATTAGGCAACGGATTGGGTTACGGTATTATATTAATTATTGTAGGCTTTGTAAGAGAACTGTTCGGAAGCGGAACACTTTGGGACGAAAGAATAATGCCTGAGGGTTACATTCCTAACGGCCTTATGGTAATGCCTGCAATGGCGTTGATACTTTTGGGTATCATTATTTGGATACACAGAGGCAGAAACAAAGAATTACAAGAAAACGAATAGGAGGCGTAAAATATGGAAGCATTAAATATATTTATCAAGTCAATCTTTATTGACAATATGATATTTGCCTTCTTCCTTGGTATGTGTTCATACCTGGCAATATCAAAAACGGTTAAAACTTCTATGGGATTGGGTTTGGCGGTAACCTTTGTACTTGTTATCACCGTACCTGTCAATTATCTTATAGACAAATATCTTTTGCAGGCAGGGGCTTTGAGTTGGATAAGCGAGAGTTTTGCAAATGTTGATTTGAGTTTCCTTTCGTTCATAATCTTTATTGCAGTTGTGGCAGGTATAGTTCAGTTGGTGGAAATGTTTGTTGAACGTTATTCACCTTCATTGTACGCACAACTTGGAATATTCCTTCCTTTGATAGCAGTGAATTGTGCTATTTTGGGATGTTCTTTGTTTATGCAAAAAAGAGATTATTCCAACGTAGGCGAAGTATTTTCTTTCGCATTGGGCAGTGGCATCGGTTGGCTGTTGGCTATTATCGGTATTGCGGCTATAAGAGAAAGATTGAAATACAGCAATATTCCGCCTGCATTAAAAGGATTGGGTATAGCATTTATAATAACCGGCTTGATGGCTATGGCTTTCCAAGCATTCAGCGGTATAAAACTATAAGGAGGATAGGAAATGCAAATAGTTTTAAGTATAATAATATTTTTGATTATCGTTTTGCTGTTGGTAACCGTGCTGTTGGTTGCAAGAAAAAAACTTGTCCCTTCTGGCAATGTTACAATTAATATCAACGGTAAGAAAGATGTAACCGTTCAAACGGGTTCTTCGCTTCTTTCTACGCTTTCCGAACAGAAGATTTACTTACCTTCGGCTTGCGGAGGCAAAGGTTCTTGCGGTCAATGCAAATGTCAGGTTTTGGCAGGCGGAGGAGAAATTCTTCCGACTGAGAAATCCCACTTCTCACGCAAAGAACAGGAGAATCATTACCGTTTAGGATGTCAGGTAAAGGTGAAAAATGATATTCAGTTGAAAGTTCCCGAGTCTGTTTTGGGTGTTAAAGAATATGAATGTACCGTTATTTCTAATAAGAACGTTGCTACATTTATCAAAGAGTTCAAAGTTCAGTTGCCGGAGGGCGCTCAGATGGACTTCTTGCCGGGTTCTTACGCTCAAATCAAGATTCCTGCATTCAAAGTTAATTATTCCGATTATGATAAGAGTTTGATAACGGATGAATACTTACCTTCTTGGGAGAAATTCAAGATGTTTGATTTGAAATGTACCAACACCGAGCCTACAATCCGTGCTTACTCTATGGCAAACTACCCAGCAGAAGGCAATGTCTTCATGCTGACGGTTCGTAT
The DNA here is from genome assembly GCA_017480245.1 of Bacteroidales bacterium. Taxonomy (GTDB): domain Bacteria; phylum Bacteroidota; class Bacteroidia; order Bacteroidales; family P3; genus Scybalousia_A. Next base: position 77,466 of record JAFVBA010000022.1, read on the forward strand.
CGCCACTCCGCCTTTCAAACCAGACAGAAGCGGATTTATGGATGTTAATCCGGGTATTGCATCTTCTTATATCTTCAGTTTGAAACCAGGTGATAAGGTGATAATGAGCGGACCTTACGGAGACTTCCATCCTCATTTTGACACAAAGAATGAAATGATTTGGGTAGGAGGCGGTGCCGGTATGGCTCCGTTGAGAGCTCAGATTATGCATATGGCAAAAACTCTTCACACAACCGACCGTCAGATGCATTACTTCTACGGTGCAAGAGCGTTGAACGAAGTTTTCTATTTGCAAGACTTCTTAAATTTGGAGAAAGAGTTTCCTAACTTCAAATTCCACTTGGCTCTTGACCGCCCTGACCCTGCTGCAGATGCTGCGGGAGTTGCATACACTCCTGGATTTGTACATAATGTTATGTATGAAACATATCTTAAGGACCATAAAGCACCTGAAGATATTGAATACTACATGTGCGGTCCCGGTCCGATGTCCAAAGCTGTTACTACAATGCTTGACAACTTGGGTGTACCGGAAGAAAACATTATGTACGATAACTTCGGCGGTTAATCACCGAAACGATATAATAATTACTTATCAGAATGCAGAATATCAACATATATTCTGCATTTTTTCTTGATAATCTTGTCAATTCAAATTTTCTTTGTATTTTTGCAAATTGATTGACAATGTGGTCAATCCTTTGACATATTAAAGGCGTTACGCTTTATTTATTGATGTTGGAATCCTCGAAAAATTTCAATACGATTTATCAATAAGTAATACACAGTAGTGACGCTCGCAGTGTGTAACTGTGGGCTTTACTTATTTGGTAAATCAGGTAATTCGAGGACCTCCAACATCGGAGAAAGTAAGCTCACATCTTTTTATTATGTCTTTTAATTATAGTTATTAACATTAAACTCGGGAGTTGCAGCGGGTTATCTGCACATCAAAAAGAGATGAAACCATCTTTAAAACAATTTTTAAGACTATCAGTCTTAATTGCAATGCTGACAGGATTCAGCAACAATCTGTTTGCTTACGATTTTAAGGTAGGTGGAATTGCTTACTATTATTGGCAAGAGTACAATAAAGACAATGAATTAGTTGTCGTTGGTGTAACTGTGGCACCCTTGTCTAATTCAGAAGAATATTCTGGAGACATTGTCATACCTTCTAATGTTTCCTATATGGGAACATCTTATAATGTTGTAGGTATAGACGGGAAAGCATTTTCCGGATGTGAGAATTTAACAAGTGTGGAGATTCCTAACACTGTTACTTTTATCAATAGTGAAGCATTTGATAACTGCAAAGGATTAACAAGTATTGAGATTCCTAATAGTATTACCTCTATTGGCCATAAGGCATTTTTTAATTGTACAGGATTGTTAAAGGTAACGATTGGGAGCGGTTGTACTTACATTTCTATAGATGCATTTGAGTATTGCAATAACTTATCTTTAGTGTTTTGTGATGCTGTTACACCTCCAGAGATGGATAGTTATGAGTTTCCGTATTCTGTCATCATAGTTGTTCCTAAAGAGTCTGTTGGTAGTTATAAATCTACAAACTATTGGGGACTATATACTGTGACGGATTTATACGATACAACTAACGGATTCACTTTCTACGGTTTAAGTGATACAACTGTTTCTATTGTTTCTACCGCAAATTATGGTACAGTAGTCATTCCGTCAAGCATTTCATACGATGGAACAAATTATACAGTAACACGGATAAGAACAGAGGCGTTCTATAATGACAGCACTATAACAGAGGTAACTATCCCTGAGACTATAGATACAATAGAATCCAGAGCGTTCATGCAAATGTCTGCCTTAAAAACAGTAAATTACAATGCAAAAAATGCATACGTAGGTAAAAACATCTTGACATATGGAACGCAAGGTATACATACATCAATGTTTCCATTTTGTAAAAATCTTGAGAATGTCAATATAGGAAACACTGTGGAAGCAATTCCTGATTACTTTCTGCGTGGAGGAGTATTCTTTCATAATAAAGAAAATGTTTATGATAGTTCTTATACTGTAGATATGTGCTTTCATAAAATTTCTTCTTTGACAATACCCACCAATGTAAAAAGTATTGGAGAAAAGGCATTTGACCAGATTCCTGACCTTATTACTCTTAACTACAATGCAATAAATGCAAAAAGTAAGTACCGTACATTTTATGGAGATACACTGCTTGCAAATGTAAACATTGGCGAAAGTGTTGAGTGTATCCCCGACAACTTTCTTTATGGACAATTAGAAATCATTAAGCAGGGTTATGAGTATGACGGAACAACAGGTACTATCAAATACAATCCTATTGATGACACAATTGATAACCGATATAAGAAACTTACTTCCATTACAATTCCTTCTTCCGTGAAATATATTGGAGAACATGCTTTTCATAATACCAGATTAACAGAATTGACTATTCCTGAGAATGTAGATACCATTAAAGCAGATGCTTTTGCGGAAATTACAAGTTTGACTAAAGTAAACTTTAATGCAAAGAATGCAGAATTTTTTGGTTATGTGTTTAGAGGTGATTCTCTTTTATCTGAAGTAAATATTGGAGAAGGTGTCATATCGATTCCTAATAGTTTCTTATCTGGAGAAAATCTTGGGTATGCTTTTACAAAAGGATTTGATAAGATTACAGAAATCGTTATTCCTTCTACTGTTAAACGTATAGGAGATATGGCATTTTATTTTTGTACCAATCTTACTAAAGTAAATATACCTGACGGAATTAAATATATTGGATATTCTGCATTTCAGAACTGTAATCTTGATACAATAACTATTCCGGAGAGTATTGATATATTAGAAAGTGGTGCGTTTGCTAATAATTATAATGCAAAAGTGTTAAATTATAATGTTTCTAATGCTTCAGAAGTTTTCTCAGCCTTTGACAACGATACAAATATCACAGTTGTAAATATTGGAAACAATGTTGAGGAACTACCTGATATAATGTTTAAGAATTTGCACATAAATAGTATAACCCTTCCTAATGTATTGAAAACTATCGGAGAGAAAACTTTTAAGGGCTGCAAGTATCTCAAAACAATTAATATACCGGAGAATGTAGAACAAATAGGCGAGCTGGCATTTGCAGGCTGTACTTCTTTAGATACTGTTATATATAATGCAGTTGATGCAGAATATATCTATAGTAACGAAGCGTCTATGTTTGACGGCGACACTAATCTATCTGTGTTTATCATAGGCAATAAGGTTGAGAATATTCCTGCAAGAATTCTTCAAGGCAGAGAATTGGGGTATAATCCTTATGGAGATGATTATGACAGTTATAAATTTATTTCAAAGTTTAAGAAATTAACTAAGATTATCTTACCTAATAGTGTTAAGGTCATCGGAGAGTCTGCTTTCAGTGAGTGTGAAGGACTTAAATATTTGGAGATAGGATCCAATGTCAGCAAGATAGACAAAAAAGCGTTTGCATTTTGTGAGAATATGGACACAATAGTTTTATATGCAGAAGTTCCTCCTACGATTTACAACTCTACATTTGAAGAAGTCTTGAATATAATTCCTGTCTTTGTGCCTTGCGGAACGATGAATACATATAAATCTGCAGCATGGTGGAATATGTTTACCAATTATATAGAGGTAGGATGCAATAAAGAAATAGTTACCTCCAATATCGCAGCATCTATTTGCGACGGCGACATATATGATTTTAACGGAGAGGAACTGACAGTGGCAGGCACGTATACAGATACAGTACATGTCAATGTGGATAAAGACAGTGTTATAATATTGACATTGACGGTTAATCCTACATATAATGTAAGTGCAGAGGAGACAAGAGTTTTGGAAGATTTGACAGTTGAAGAGTATGATGAAATAGTCATTGATACCTTACAAAGTAAATTCGGTTGCGACAGTATAGTTACTACAACAATACATTATAAACACGACAATGGAATTAATGACGCCAACTATGAGACAACCATTTCTGTTTATCCTAATCCTGCAAGAGACAAAGTTACAATTAAGACTGACGGTGAAGTATCAATATTTAATAATAAAGGGCAGGTTGTTAAGTTTATTAGGAACGTGAAAGGCATTAAGGAAATAAATATCTCCGACCTTAAAAGTGGAGTGTATTATGTGAAAAGTGGCGGTATAACAAAGAAATTAATTATTGAATAATTCTGACCGCAAGCCGAAAAAATAATCACGCACTTTAGTAAAATATTGTGCGTGATTATTCAATTATTATTCGTGATTAATTTTCTATAAAAAGATATTGATTCCGACATCAAAGGTATTTAAGCGGAAAGACTCTTTTTTATTCAGGTTATTGTAGTAATAAGCGTCCTTTGAGATGTTCCAGCGATATTTTATCATAAATTGTATTTTATGATTAGCCTTTGCTTCAAATCCCAATCGCAACAGACCGTAAGGAGTAATGTCTTTGCGTTTCGTATTCCAATCATTAATGTCCAGATTGACCATTGCCGATGCACCTATACCTGTAATTAGGTTTAGATTACTAAACAAGTGCAATTTGTAATCAAAATACAACGGAATATCTAAATCATGCGAAGTGTAAGTTGCTTTATTGTCTCCGATAACAATATAATTCGGATTGACAACTCTGGTGATTTCTGCACGGTTCAGTCTATATGTCGGATTGATTCCTAAAGACATATTAGATTTTAGGGAATATTCATAGATAAAAGACAAATTTAAGTCAATGTTTTTATCAATCTCTCCGTATTTTATTCCATTTGTTGGACTATCATTCGAATATTTTAGGAATTGATTAGTTGAAGAGGTGGTTATTGTACCTACCCCGAGACCGAAATTGTGTTTCATTGTCTCTTGTGCGAAACAGCTTTGTATGGCGATTAAAGAAAACAAAGCAAAAAGTGTTGTTGTTTTAATCAATAAGGTTTTCATTGCGTTCAAATTGTTTAAAATGTAACTTTAATTTTGCAAAAGTAGTACATTTTATAATATGATGTAGAGTTTAGTGGAAAACAGATAATAGAAAATAGGAAAAAAGAACAGAAATTTGTACTATAGACCATAATTAAGCGAAAATAAATAATTCAATTCACTATTCTTTAAAAGATAATTTAGTTATAATTTTGGAGATTTTGATATAGATTAAATGAAAGATAATAAAATTGAAGAAAATTTGCACTTGGTTGTAACTTTTTGCCCCTTTCAGTTGTTATACTTATGTAAGGACAATTTTTTATAATAACTAACGTTAAAAGAGTCTAAAAATAAGTTGAAATGAAGAAACTGAATTTGATTGTTATTGCACTTGTGATTTGCAATACATTATTTGCTCAGAGCATAAGCATAAAAGGAACGGTTAAAGACGCTCAAACAAACGACAAACTGCCATACGCCAACTGCATATTGCAATATAAAACCGATACTGTCGGGATTTACAAAGGCGTTATCACCGAAGATGACGGTAGTTTTACGTTTAAGAAAATCAGAAAGCGTGATTTAATTCTTAAAATCTCATTTGTCGGGTATAAAACGTACCGTCAAGAAATTAATTCTTCACAATTTGACGGTGGAGTGGATATTAATCTTGGTGAGATTGCATTGGAATCGGACGAAGCGTTAGAAGAAGTAAAAATTGTTGCGGAAAGAAAGCGTATAGTTACCGAAGGCGACAAACTTACTATGAATGTTGATGACGGAATGGCAAATATGGTTACCAATGCTTTTGAACTGCTTAAACTTGTGCCGGGTGTGATGATTGATAACTCTGAAAATATCACTCTTAACGGACAAAGCGGAGTTCAGTTCCAATATAACGGCAGGGATATGAAACTTGATTGGTCTGCGGTGAAAGATATGTTAAAGGGAATGACGCCTGAAATGATTGATTCGTATGAAGTGCTGAAGAATCCGGGAGTTAAATATGATGCCGAGGGAACTGCGGGAATTATAAACATAAAAATCAAGAAAAATCAGCAATACGGTATCAACGGTTCGGCATCTTTGGTCGGTAATTACAGAGATGACCGCACGTATCATTATAATCCGTCCGTCAGATTGAATTATGTCAATGATAAATGGATAATTTCGGGCGGTCTTTCCTACACTGACAATTATTACGGCGACCCTTACGGAGCGGATTCCTCCAACCGTTACACTTGGATAGGACAAGACACCGTTCTTTTCCGCAATATTGACGATAAATGGCAAGGTAATACCAAGGGATTGGATTTTAATTTCTCTGCATCCTATTCTTTAGACAGCGTTTCCACACTTGGCTTTTACAGTTACTACGGTAATTATCACCAACCTACATCTGAGGGCAAGCATTTCACATTTATGTCCCACAATCCTGCATATTACCTCACTGATTCGTTGTATAACCAAACGGGAAAGGTGAAAACACAGAACAATCTGGTGTATCTCGGGCTTAACTACGTAAAAAAAATGGACACGATGGATAGTAAATTTTCCATGGACTTAGATTACAACAACCGTTTTAACGGTAGTGAGCGTCAAACCATACTTGATTATTATAATGTATTGCCTGACGGCAGCAATTCTTTATCACGCAGCACTGATAACAAAAGAAAACTTGATAACAAGCAACAAAATCTATCTTTTCGGGCGGATTACTACAAACCTTTTACAAAAGATTTGATTTTTGAGGCAGGTGCAAAGACTGCGTTTGCATTTAGCGACAATGATTACAAGTCTGAGGTGTTGCAAGGGGCAACTTACATAGACAATTCTATGGAAACGAACCGTTTTAAGTATAAAGAAAACATCAACTCCTTATATGCTTCCGTTACGGATAAGTTTTTCTCTTCTAAACTGTCTGTCCGCTTGGGCGTAAGGTTGGAACAAACCAATACAAAGGGAACGCAAGTTGTTAATGACACAACTATAAAGACGCATTACTTAAATCTTTTCCCTAATGTCAAATTGGGTTGGAAATTTAAGGATGATAACGGAATTTCTTTGAATTATTACTACCGTATATCGCGGCCTTATTCTGATAATTTGAATCCTTTTATCCGTAAAATGTCGGAATACTCTTATGAAACCGGCAATCCCGAACTCAAACCGCAATATTCCCACCTTATTTCCTTATCCCATTCATATAAATATATGCTTTTCACATCCGTTTATTATTATTACACAACCGATCACCTGTATAATCTTTCCACTCCGCTGAATGACTCTTACGGATTTGCATATAATCCCCTTGCTGTTATATCCCGTCCTGTTAATACGGGAAAAAGCCACAGTTTGAACGGAAATATAAGTTTTGATAAGTTGCTTTTTGACATCTGGAACATAAATCTGTCGTTTACTTACTATTATCTTTACGTCGATATGGCACTTGACGGCAATCAGACTTCTCTTGACACTTGGGGATATAATTTTAATTTATATACATCCTTGAATCTTCCTAATAAATGGCGGTTTTCCGTTTATTATGGATGTGGTTCTGCAGGTCAATATGGACTTACCAAATACAATGGGTGGCAATGGTTGAGTTTTGACGCAGGTAAATCTTTCTTTGAGGACAAACTGAACGTTGATTTCTCAATCGGTTGGGTTGTCGGCAAAAAAGATTACAACAAAACCGAATATCTGAACAGCATAACGGAAAGTTGGTCGCGTGCAACTCCGCCTAATATTTCGCTTACCTTACGTTATAAATTCGGAAAATATTATGACAACAAGCAAATCAAAAAACGCCAACTTGAAAACTTTGATGACCGCTCTAACGGTACAAATCAAGGTGGCGGCAGGCGTTAAGAAAATCAAACAGTTAGATATAGTGAAAATCAAGTGCCGAATCATAAAATTGTTTTCAGAAAAGAGTAAAATGTTTTTTGAAAACAATTTACTAAAGTGGCACTTTATTTTCGTGTTATGAAAATTCTTTGTAATTTTGCAAATTATGAATGTAGCGGCTTTAGTATCGGGAGGTGTGGATTCCTCCGTTGTGGTTTATAAATTGAAAGAGCAGGGCATAACGCCTACTATCTTTTATATAATGATAGGTATGGACGATTCCGAATGCCCGAAAGAAGAAGACATTGAAATAACTACTTACATAGCAAAGAAATACGGTTGCAAAATGGAAGTAGTCAATTTGCAGAATGAATATTTTGACAGCGTGGTTAAATACACTATTGACACCGTTGCCCAAGGTCTTACGCCCAATCCCGATATTATGTGCAACAAACTAATAAAGTTCGGTGCGTTTAATGATAAGTGGGGTAAAGATTTTGATATTATTGCCACGGGGCATTACTGTACTACCACGATGATAGGAGACAAAAAATTTCTTTCCACAGCCAAAGACCCCGTAAAAGACCAGACGGATTTCTTAGCCCAAATAACTTATCCGCAGTTGCAAAAAGTTATCTTCCCTATCGGACACATGGACAAAAGTGAAGTAAGGCAGATAGCGTTAGACGAAAAAATGCCGTCAGCAAAACGTAAGGATTCGCAGGGAATTTGTTTTCTTGGTAAGATTAATTACAATGATTTTATAAAACGCTATCTCGGGGAAAAAGAAGGTGATATTATTGAACTTGAAACGGGCAAAAAGCTCGGCAAACACAAAGGATTTTGGTTTCATACCATAGGACAGAGAAAAGGATTGGGACTTTCGGGCGGTCCGTGGTTTGTTGTCAAAAAAGATATTCCTAATAATGTTTTGTATGTCTCACAAGGTTACGACCCAATCACGCAATACGGAGCGGAGATGGATTTGGGAGGTATGCACTTTATATCCGAAGATGTTTTCGGGGAATTTGAGGGCGAAAAAGAGATACGTTTAAAAATCCGCCACACTCCTGAATTTACTAAAGGGTGGATTAGTAAGAACAAAGACATTTATCACGTTCGTTTTGACAATAAACTGCAGGGTGTTGCGCAAGGGCAATACGGCGTTATCTATGATACCGACTGCAAATTGTGTTACGGTAGCGGTATGATAATATAATATTTTGGATATTGGGCTTTTGATATTTCAGTTATGGACGATAATGTAAAAATTAAGGATATTATAAATTGTATAGAGGCAGTTGCGCCGCTTCAATGGCAGGAAGATTATGACAATGCAGGATTGATTGTCGGTAATAAGGAGAATAATTGCAGCGGAGTATTGATTTGTTTGGATGTCTTCACAGGTACTCTTGAGCAGGCGATACAAAAAAACTGCAATTTGATAATTTCGCACCATCCTTTTATATTCCGGGGTATTAAAAAACTGTTGTACGGCTCTCAAACCGAAAGAATTTTAACCCTTGCACTGAAAAATGATATTGCAATCTATGCTTCGCATACCAATATGGATTCTGCATTCTGCGGGGTTAATTCCGTATTGGCAGAAACGTTAGGTCTGCAGAATATTTCACCCCTTGACAATTCCAAATTCCCCGAAAACGAGAATTATTTAGGAGAGGGAGCCATCGGAATGTTACAACAAAAGACCCAAGCAAAAGATTTTCTGTCTTTTGTCAAAAAACAACTCAATTTGCCTGCAATCCGTTTTATCGGTAACTTGGAACAAGACATTCAAAAGGTTGGTTTATGCGGCGGAGCAGGAAGTTTTCTTACCCAGACAGCAATTAAAAACAATTGTGATATATTTTTGACGGGGGATTTGAAATATCACGATTTTCTTTCGTATGAAGATGATATTATTTTGGCAGATATCGGTCATTTTGAGAGCGAACAATTCATAAAACAGCGATTTTTTGATATTATTTCAAAAAAAATGTGTAATTTTGCACCCTTATATTTCGCAGAAGAGAAAAATAGAGTAAAATTTTTATAAAAATATGGCAAAGAAAACAAAAAAAGAAGAGCCTAAAGTTATATTTCATGCAATTGATGCGGATAAAAGCATTGAAAAGTTATTGACTTCTCTTTACAGATTGCAGAAAATAGAATCTGAAATAGATAAAATCCGTAAGGTTAGGGGAGAATTACCTGAGCAAGTAAAACTTTTGGAAGATACTATTGAGGGTTTGAATACCAGAATAGCAAAACAAACAGAAGGTCAGCAGGAATGCAAAGACAGAATTGCTGAATACAATCAGGCAATAGAAGAACATAACGCTGCGATTGCTAAGTTTGAAAATCAATTGAACAAAGTAAAAAATATCCGTGAGCATGATTCTATTGCAAAGGAAATAGAGTTTCAACAATTGGAAATAGAACTTTGCGAAAAAAGAATCCGTGAAGCCAACAACGAAATAGAATCATACGACAGAACAATAGCAGAGGCAAAAGAGAGATTGGAGCAAAAACAAAGCGACCTTGACCACAAGAAAAACGAATTAGAGACTATTGTTAAGGAAACATCGGAGCAGGAAGACAAACTTTTGAATATTCAATTGAAAGAAGAAGCAAATCTTATGAAAGAGCCTAAAGGTGAAAGATATCTTCAGGCTTTCAAACGCATAAGAGGCAACGCCCGCAACGGATTGGCTGTCGTTAGAGTGGATAGAGATTCTTGCGGAGGCTGTTTTAACAAAGTTACTCACCAAAGACAGATGGATATTCAGATGCATAAAAAAATTCTTGTGTGTGAATATTGCGGCAGAATCTTAGTTGATGATGCTATTGCCGAAGAAGTAAATAAAGAAGACATATTTAATTAAATGTATATTTATCTTAAAGGCGGTAAGGTTATAAATCAACCGCAGAATATCCTCATTGAAAACGACAAAATCAGGGAAGTTTCCTTTGAGGATATTTCTTTATCCTTGCCGGAAGGCACAAAAATTATAGATTGTACGGGATTGGTTATTTTACCCGGCATAATAGACGTTCATGTTCATTTCAGAGAACCCGGAAACGAACAAAAAGCCAACATGAACAGCGAATCTCTGGCAGCATTAGCAGGAGGAGTTACAACGGTTTTTGATATGCCTAACAATACTCCCGCAATAACGACAGAGGATGCGTTCTTTGCTAAATTGGAATTGGCAAAAAAGAAAATGAATTGCAATTTCAAGTTATTTTTCGGGCTGACTAACAACAATATTTTCCAAGCCTTGTCATTAAATAGCGAATATCTTGCAGGATTAAAGCTATTTTTGGGTTCTTCTACGGGAAATATGTTAGTGGATAACCAAGATGCAATAGAAGAACTGTTCAAAAAATCCGATAAAATCATAGTTGCGCACTGCGAAGACGAGAATCTTATCCGTAACAACAAAGAACGCTACGAAAATCTGTCGCCTTTACCTTATAATATCCACTCTTTGATACGCGACACTCAGGTTTGTTACAACAGCAGCCGATTTGCAGTTGAAACGGCGAAGAAATACGGGACGGATTTCCACATTGCGCACATCACAACGGCAAAAGAAATTTCTTTGTTGTCAAATGATGGATTGGGAAATAAGAAAATAACAGCAGAAGTGTCGCCTAATCATCTTTATTTCTGCGAAGAAGATTACAAAACTTACAAAAATCTTATCAAATGTAACCCTTCAATCAAATCTTCTGCTAACCGAAAAGCCTTGCGTCAAGCTTTAAAAGAAGGATATATTGATATAGTTGCAACAGACCACGCTCCGCATTTGTTAAGTGAAAAGCAAAGGGAATATTTCTCGGCTCCGAGTGGAATACCTTCCATTCAATTTTCGTTACTTATGATGTTGCAGATTGCAAAAGAAGAAAATTGGGATTTATCTTTGATTGCAGAAAAAATGAGTGGCAATCCTGCGCAAAGATTCGGCATAAAACAGCGCGGATTTATCAAAAAAGACTACTTTGCAGACCTTGTAATCATCAATCCTGCGAAAAAAACGACAGTAAGTAAAGAAAAAATTTTATCTCTTTGCTCTTGGTCGCCATTAGAAGACAAGACGTTTGATAATTCTGTGGAAATGACAATGTTGAATGGCAAGATTGTCTATACAAACGGTGAATTTTGCACAAAGAATTAAAAGAAAAATGCAAAAAATTTAAAATTTTTCTTCATTTTATTTGGTCAGAATAAAAAGATGTTGTAACTTTGCAAACGCAATTAGCAAAAGGGAGTATAGCTCAGTTGGTTTAGAGCATCTGCCTTACAAGCAGAGGGTCATAGGTTCGACTCCTATTACTCCCACAAAAGAGAAAATCCTTGTAAATGTTAAACTTACAAGGATTTTTTATTTGTCCTTAAAACACTTTTTGCACTGCCAAATACTGAAAGAACTTTGTACTTTATAGGAAAAACGTGGCATTTAGTAAGACTCTTTTTGTACTTTTTTTGCAAATATTTTGCAAATATCAACGTAAATGAACAAAAAATTAGAAAACGTGCCAAGCGTATGGGAAAAGTTAAAGCAACAATAGATAAACGAAGAAAACTTGACGACAATACATATCCTGTCAAACTTTACTGCAACATCGCAGGAAAGGGAAGCATAGTAATATCAACTAATATTTATGTGAATGACGGTTGTCTAATGAATAACACAATCATAAATACAAAGAATGCAGAAATATACAATACCATTCTTACACAAAAACGCTTCAAAATGGAAGAAGTCTTATTGAAGATGAAACTTGACGGCTCTTTGCAGACATATTCTATTGATGAAATTCGTGATAAAATCAAAGAGGCTGTATCGGATTACGACATCAAGGACAAAACTCCGACATTCAAAGACACTGCCAATAAGTTTATCGCTACCAAAGACCAAAAGAAAACAATCCAAGCCGTTGAGTATATGCTTTCGTCTTTGCAAAAGTTTTGTAATCTGAATAAACAGAAATTTGCAGACATCACAACAAAGTTTCTATCCGACTTTGAGTTGTCATTAAAGCAAAACAACCTTTCAACAAATACAATATCTATCATCTTCCGAAATATCCGTGCAGTGTTCAACTATGCAATAAACGAAAACATCATACCGCAGGATTGCTATCCATTCCGAAAATACAAGATAAAACAAGAGGCAACACGCAAACGCTCCTTAACAATAGAACAAATGCGTGCATTTATAGACTTACAACCTGAAACGCCAGAAAAAACGAAAATAAGGGATATTTTTCTTCTTATGGTATATTTGATAGGAATAAATGTAAAAGACTTATTAAACGTTGAAAAAATCACAAATGGCCGTATAGAATACAAAAGATTTAAGACAGGTAGGTTATATTCCGTCAAAGTTGAACCCGAAGCAATGGAAATAATCAATAAATATAAAGGTACTGACTTTTTACTTGATATTCCTTTTGCCGAAAACTTTACAAACCGTTTTGACAAGACATTGAAAAAACTCGGCAAAGTTGAATACGGAGAATACAACAAAAAGATAATAACTCCTATTGAGCCGAAACTATCTTCATATTATGCACGTCATACTTGGGCAACCTTTGCTTCCGAACTTGAAATACCAAAGGAAACAATAGCGGCTGCATTAGGACACGGCGGTAATTCAGTAACTGACATTTACATTGACTTCAATCAGAAAAAAGTTGATGAAGCCAACAGAAAGGTAATAAACTACATACTTAACAAGTAATTTATTACCTAAAACTTACCTATAAGTCAAAGAATCATTTTATGACGTTATTAAATTTTTTAAGCATTTTCTTTAATAATCAGAAATTTTATTGTAATTTTGCAACAAAAATTTTAATAAGGTGTTATTATGAATAGTTTTCATGCAGGCGATTATGTAAGTCAAGGATGGTACAACAGTTATTTGCCAAATCCAATAAATAGAAATTGGGTAATTGATGATATGGAGATTATCAATCTTCTTAGTAAAGCCGACAGAGTGGTAGGAAGGTTGGATATGTTTTCCGAATATGTCCCGAATATAGATTTATTTATCAGTATGCACGTTTACAAGGAAGCAACAAAATCTTCTAATATAGAAGGCACTCAAACAAAGATAGAAGAGGCATTACTTGAAGAAGAGGATGTGCCTTTGGATAAACGTGATGATTGGTCAGAAGTTCAAAACTATACATTGGCAATGAATCAAGCAATACAAAGCCTTAAAACATTACCTCTATCTTCCCGTCTTATTAGGGATACTCATAAAATACTTATGAATGGGGTACGAGGTAAAAATAAATGTCCTGGTGAGTTTAGACATTCTCAAAATTGGATAGGTGGCTCTTCTCCTAATGATGCTATATTTGTTCCACCTGTATTTGGAGAAATCCCAAATCTAATATCGGATATAGAAAACTTTATACATAACCCTATTTGTGATTTACCGGATTTGATAAAAATAGCACTAATCCATTATCAATTTGAAACTATACACCCGTTTAATGATGGAAATGGGAGAATCGGCAGATTATTAATAACACTATATCTTGTTAGTAAGGGTATTCTTAAACGTCCAATTCTATATCTTTCAGACTATCTTGAGAGCCACAGACGAAGTTATTATGATAAAATCATGAATGTGCGTTTCGATGATGATGTAGTCGGTTGGGTTAAATTTTTTCTTGAAGGCATTATCGCGACAGCAGAAAAAGGTACGACAGCACTTAATGACATAATGGTTATACAAAAAGAATATGAGGAAGAAATTAAAAGTATGGGAACACGCTCTGTGAATGCCTTGAAATTAATAGATTCTATGTATCAAAATCCATTTACAGATATTACAAAAGCATCTTCTATAATAGGACAATCTTTTCCAACTGCAAGAAATCTTATAGAAGGATTGACAAAGAAGGGTATTCTTTCTGAAATAACAGGAGGAAAAAGAGGGAAAAAATATGTCTTATCTAAATATATGCATATTTTCGTAGGATAATGGACTATTAAAAAAGAGGCTACCATTAAGGCAACCTCTCAAACAGCAATTAAAGAAAAGATTATTTTATTTGAATATGCTCACTATACACTATCCGTGAGTGAGGATTCTTACTTTTGACTGACTGCCGAAAACCTTTTGTACCATATTTGATAAACAAAAACTTTTTTGGTATCCGTTCAACAACTTGTATCAATGTGTCAAATGAATGTATCTTTCCCGTGTATCTGTCATCTTCTATACACCCTTGCAGACTTAGCCAATTATCCGAATAGCTTATACAACGCACTGTATCAATGATGCTGTCCCGAATAAAAATGCTGTCATACAACATTAACGTATCAATCCTATACTCCGTATGCATACCGCTCTCGCTATAAGATTGCAGACGTTTGAGTTGTATTTTCAGTTTCTTTACTTCTTCGGATTCATCACTTGCAATCCGCATAAACTCGTCCTTACTTACCGACAAACTCTGCACTTGTGCTACCAAGCGACCTTCTTTGTCTGTGTATTCGGACATCTTTTGTTTCAGTGCAGTTTGATTGTTTGACAACCTTTGATTTTCTTCTTTTAACGTCTTATTACTGCAATATTCCACACAAAACATTGCAATCAGTATGAATATAAGACAATGACTGATTTTCTTTATAATATCACTTCCCATTTCTAACTTGTTTTTTTATTTGCAGAATAAATCCACAATATTTATAACTTATTATCTTTCAATCTGTTTTTATTGTCGCAAGAAATCACACTTAACTTGCCTGTAACTTGTTAGTGTTAAATTTGCTGCAAATTTTTAACTTGACAACTGCCTCACGTTAAAAAATCTTAATTTCTTTAACACGATTAAATATGTACCCAAAATCAATATTTCGGGTACATATTTGAAAACAGGCGTACCTTATTTGTCGTTGTCGGGTACTTGATTTGTTTTTAGTGCGTCCAATAATGCTTCTTTCAATGCTCCTGCCAACTCTTGTTTATCCAAGACTTTACTTGCAACCTGTTCTATCTTTTCCAATTCGTTGCGGGTCTTTTCATCGGCTTTCTCTCTTATGCTCCGCCATTCAACAATACAAAGGAAAACTCCGACAATACAAGTTACAATAGGAACACCATAGATGTTATCCAAATGAAACAACTTGTAAATATTGCTGAAATGTATCAGAATATCTACACAAGCACCTATCAACATACCGCCTTCATAGGAGATAAATTTACTCAAAGAACGATAAATAAAAGGTTGCTAACAATTGGCTGGTAATATTGCTTATCGCCATACCTATACCTTGCGGTGAATAAAACAACCTCTTATTAGGCAGTATCAAACAAAAAGGTTCGGCAAGTAATATCAAACCGAACCTGACACAACGAAAACTGCAGCACTTTCTCGCAACTGCTTTACACAATCCAGCAGAATGCCGACCCTGTAAGCCAACCTGCAACCGCAGTCAAAACGTAAATCAATACGTCTATCACCTTTTTTATTTTCTTTTTATCCATAGTCTTACACATGTTTTACACTATCCAAATCCCTAAATTCCAACGGACAAGATTTCATATCATTACGGAATGCACTTGACGGATAGAAACGGCAGGTGATACGTTTTACAATATCCGCATCAACGTCGTCACTTTTTCTTACCGCCTTACTTCTTATGGCAGGGATAAACGAACCCAATGCTCCGAATTTCACTGCAGAACCTTTCATTATGGCATTGGAAACGTGTATTTCAAAGGCTTTCAATGCAGCCACAACATCAGGATAACTGACTGAGGTTGCGTGCGATATTTCCTTTGCGATGGCATCCAACGACGTGTCGGGTGCGCGGAAGATTTTTGCAACGTAACGGTCTTCTTTCGTGCCGCTGATTAAGAGCGTTCTCTTCGCTTTAACAAACTGAATCATAATTTTTTCCTTTCTTTTTGTTGTTAATAAATATTTTTTAAGTCAATATAACATCCGAAAATCAATTTTTACCGCTTGTCGCAAATCGCTTCCCGGTGCTACCGAGTGCAAAATTAGGTATAATATTGATACACAAAACAAAATCCGTAAATATTGGCAGAAAGTGAAACTAATTGAAATGTTTTTTGTAATTTTGCAACGGCAAAACAAGAAATTATATGTGTTATGCAAGTAGATAATGAAAAAGCAATACGGTCAATAGTAAGTTCTGCGGTAAAATCATTTGCTTCGGGCTTTTCAACACGGCATTTATCTGAAGTTGATAATCCAGATGGTGTGATTAATTCTAAAATACATAATGTTTTTATTTCTATATTAGGTGATGAAATAGCATATTTTTCTGCACTGTCACGTTCTTTGGACAGTTCATTAGGCAATATGCTTGAGAATATGGCTATTGACATAGCAAAATTGCATTATGAGGTAAGTCAAAGCGTTACAGGGTTTATATCAAAAGAACAAACGGAATATATTGCAGATATTTTGGAAGAATACAAACGACATGTAAGAAAACCGTCTATTGATGATTACAGAGGATTATCTGAAAAATTTTCAGTTTCTTCGCAAATAAATAAAAGACACGACAGTGATTATTACTTATTTGACAAAGAATCAGGATTACATTATTTAATAGAATTGAAAATCGGAGGAGATTTAGATAATAAGAAAGCACGTTCGGAAAAAGAAGCATTACTTGAACAATATTGCATACTTGCGAATAACTTACAAAGTGAAGATAAAATAAAAGTTTGTTTTGCTACTGCGTATAATAGATACGGAGAGGGCAAACCTTGGAAACAAGGCAGAGTTTTGCAATTTTTTGCCAATGAAGAACTATTAATTAGCAGTGATTTTTGGAATCTTGTTTGCAAATCATCCGATGGCTACAATATTGTATTAGATGAGTATAAAAGAAATGCACATTATATTATCTCTGCATTATCTGATATAAAAGATGTTTATTTGTCTGAATAATATGACATCAAACAGTAATTGGAATATTGGACTTAAACAAGGCGACAGCAGGGATTTGATAAAAAGAATTCCGGATAAATTTGTAGATTTTATACTTACAGATCCACCATATAACATAGGTAAATTTTCAACAGGTAATATTCCTTTGCCGGGTAGAACTCCGATGAATAATGATGTTGCAGATTGGGATCATATAGATTTTAATCCCGAGGAGTGGGCAGATGAATTTTTACGTATTTTAAAACCTACAGGAAACCTTTTTATATTCACCTCATACAATCAATTGGGACGGTGGTATAACTGTTTGGATCATAGATTTGACACTTCACAATTTATGATTTGGCACAAAACTAATCCTGCTCCTAAAATTTTTAAAGCAGGCTTTTTAAATAGTTGTGAAATGATATTTTGTTGTTGGAATAAAAAACATACTTGGAATTTCATTTCACAAGCAGAGATGCACAATTTTATTGAAAGTCCGATTTGTATGTCGCCCGAAAGATTAAAAAATCCTAAACATCCGGCACAAAAACCTGTATCTATATTAAAGAAAATGATAACTATTGCAAGCAATGAGAATGATATTGTATTTGACCCGTTTATGGGCGTAGGTTCTTCAGGAGTTGCTGCAATAGAATTAAAACGCAGATTTATTGGTTTTGAAATTAACAAAGAATATTTTGAAGCTGCCAAACAACGAATTGAAACTAAATTAGAAAATGCTATACAATAAAACAAATAGGAGCAATTTATCACCTATAATCAAATGGGCAGGAGGAAAAGAAAAAGAGATTAAATACATTATCCCTAATACTCCTTCAGATTTTAAATGTTATTATGAACCATTTGTAGGAGGCGGTTCTGTCTTTACGTCATTTAATGCAAATCATCATTACATTAATGATAAATCACAGGAATTAATTAATTTGTATAATTGTATTGCTGAAAAAAATACATATTTTTATAAATGGCTGAATTATATTATAATTGCATGGGAGAGTATGTTGAATTATGTAAATCGGCAAAACGATTACATAGTATTATATAAAAAAATACGTGATAATGCTTTATCTGATAAAGAGATTAAAGCCTTTGTCAAAAACAATATAGAGGAAAATAAGGATACGCTTTTACTGATTATAAACAATTTTGATTGGCATAAAGATGACTATATTTCAGAATTAAACAGAAATATATGCAGTAAATTATTACGAATGCATAAAATTGAATTAGAACGCAATATTATGCCCGACAAAGATATTTATGAAAATATAGAAACTGCTTTTATGGGGTCATTGTATATGTACTTTAGAAAATTGTATAACGACAAAAATATACTTAAAACAAATCTTCCTTTGGCTACGGCTTTATTTGTATTTATACGCAATTATTCTTACAGCGGAATGTTCAGATATAATGATAAAGGAGAATTTAATGTTCCATACGGAGGAATTGCCTATAACAAAAAATCGCTGAAAAAGAAGAAGGATTACTATTTATCTTCTGAATTGACAGAACATTTCGGTAATACAACAATTGCAAATTTAGACTTTGAGGAATTTTTTAAGAAATTTCAACCTAATGAAAATGATTTCGTGTTTTTAGACCCTCCGTACGACAGTGAATTCAGTACTTATGCTCAAAATCAATTCACAAAAGATGACCAGAAACGGTTGGCTGATTATCTAATTAATAGATGTAAAGCAAAATGGATGATGATTATAAAAAACACGCCGTTTATATATGAATTGTATAATAATAAAAATTTGAATATAAAGACATTTGATAAAACATACCTTGTCAGTTTTATGAATCGTAATGATAAAAAAGCCGAGCATTTAATAATTATGAATTATTAATTGCTCATAATTTTTCATTTCTTAAACAAATTGTCGGGTTTTCTTGTTGTCTGTTTTTGTCGGGGTTTGGTATAAACGGAATTATTGCATACTTCAAAAGTACAAGTTTTGATGTTTTTTCAGTGAAGTGAAGAAAGAAAATTCTCTTTTCTGAAAAAAATTCTGCAAAAGGGCATTTCAAGGTTGTAAAACGGCGTTTTGTTGCAATCAAACGGCTTTTTATTAGTGTAAAATGCTGTTTAATTCTTGTTAAAAAACGTAAAAATGTAGGGGCGGACCTGTTGTATTATAAATATTTATATGTATAATATTTTCTTTTTTAAAGTACTTCTTTTCTAAAAAGAAGTACCAAGAAAAGCGTTCTTTTTAGGAAAAGAAGCAAAAACTATATAACTCGGTTGGTTTTATTTGTGTAGTTTTTAGGCTCTTATGTAGTTTGATGTGATTTTTATTCCGCTAATTTTGTCCGCATTCTCTGTCCGCATCCATCGCTTTTGGTTCTTTTACGGTAAAAGAACGCTTCTTTTGGTTCGTTTTCTTCTAAAGAAAATGAACTTTAAAAATACATTATCTATTATGGATTAAAAAATTACGGATTTGACGTATCTGTTCAATAGAGAAATACTTACCCGTGATGCCTAACAACCTTATTTCATCACGTTTGCGAAGACGTAAGAGCGTTTGCGTGCTTATGCCCAATAATTCCGATGCTTCGTTGCAATTATACAGTTTTCCTGATCCGTTTTGAGCGTTTTCCATTGTCGTTTTCCTTTCTTTTTGTTTGATTTGTAATTAAAAGATTTTAGAATGCAAAATTACAACTATTATTTTATATAAACAGCGTATTTTGTGCAACTTAACACAACAATTTATGACAAAATATTACAAAAATAATTAGAATGGAAAACGGATTTTTGATTTTATCAATTTATCTTACAATAAATCACTTCTGGTATCTGCATTTTTCCTTATTTCCCGCTGTGGTTTCCAATTTACACCTTGCAAAAATATTCTTGCCTTGCGGATGTTACTTTGAAGTTTCTCCTCGCTTACATCGTCAAAGTTGATGATGTTCTCAAATTTGATGTCTGCACGGAAACGTGGATAAACACAACGTTCTATATACAGGCTTCCGTCTTCATACTTGCCTATTCTGAATTTTCTTATTACAGCCATAGATTAATCTTCTTTTAATGTTTCACAAAATTTCCTGCACTTTCTTGGCATCCAACGGATATACATTACATATCCGAAAGCATATAATGATATGCCTATCACATTCCAACCTTTTATGCCTCTGTCATTGGCATCTCTACACTGACATTTTGGGATATGATACCCAAAACGTCTTTTGATTATCTGCTTTTCTATTGATATTTTCATCAGTTAATCCTTTCTCCTAATTTGATTACAAAATAAACTTTTCCTTTTTCTGCTCCCCATTCTTCTTTACCATAGCCGACAGAAATGTATCTAATTTTAAAGGTCATCTTCGGACGGTCTTTTTTATAACCAAGATAAAATGTAACAGTATCATAATGATTAAATGTATTCATATCATTTCTATAACAATCTAAACACGGTCGCTCACAATACAATTCATTACAATTTATACAGATTCTTTTCTGCCAATAAGGTTTTATTTCTCTGTATTCCTCTGTCTTTTCACCGCTAGCTATCATATCAAACCATTGCTTCTTTAAAACCAAATGTAATGTTTTCATTGTCTTTATAAGTTTTTATCGTAAATTTTTAACTTCTTCTTCCCTTGTGTATGATATATTTCTCTAACCCACTTATAAATCCTGTTCAAGATTTCTATATCATCTTCGTTTATTTTCATATCAAGAAGAAATTGATGTATTTCTTCTAATTCTTTCTTTGTCATCTTTTTTCTCCTTGAATATGCCCAAGATGTTGAACTCAAATTCAGGCATATCAACGCTTTCTACTGCTAAAACATATACTTTCATTGTTCTACTCCTCGTCTTCTTCGGGTTTATAATAATCTTCCTCTATTTCTTTTAATTTTGCCGTTATTTCAGACTGAGTACTTGAAGACATATAAGTTTGCACCATTCCCATTAAGTATTCTATCTGTAAATTACAGACATTTATTCTGTTTTTCAAAATCTCATGTGATGTTCCCATTATGATATTTTCCTAATTTTTGAATTTTTACTGATTCTATAATGTGCAATTTGACCTTCTGTCAAGTTTACAATTTGAAAACCACATAAGTGAGGATGTCTAATATTCTTTCTTGAACACACGTCATTAATTGCTTCATTTATACTATCCCAACTATCATATACTGAAGTTAAAATGCGTCTTTCTTCCCACACAGTTACTTTGCAATCGCAACCTTTTATTCTCATTTTTCTTGCTCTTTTCATCGCTTCTGTAGTAATTAATTTGACTTTCAAATACTTTAAATTAAAAAGAATCTCTTTTATTTACAATTTCCTGTCTTTCGCTTGATATTTTATTGCAGTGTGAAAGGATAAGACTTGCAATTTCTTTTACAACTGTATCACCTTCAGTTTTATTTTCTGTTAAACAAAGTTCCAGTGCGATATTAGATAAATTTATTAAAGCACTGTTCATTTTACAAAGAAGTTCAAGGTTTCTTTCTGAAAATTCAAATTGTTTCTTTTGTGTTGTCATTTCTTTGTTATCGTTTATAGTGTGAATCCCACTTTTAAGGTTAATATTTCTGTTTAATTTTACAATGCAAAGATATAGACAATCAGCAATATAGCCAAATTTTTTACTAACTTTTTTATTTGACTTTC
>JAFVBA010000026.1 GCA_017480245.1 Bacteroidales bacterium
AATAAAGGATAACTACAAATTATCATAGGCAGTTAGAAATCAAACATATATTTTATAGCCTTTTCGTATATTGACGCTGCAATTTGCCTTCCACTCGTTTCTTTTTGAATAAATTGATCCATAGCAACACCCGAATTTATTTCAAGTAAACGCATTTGATCATTATCGTCAACAATAATATCTACAGATGCAAATGCGATTCCAATTGTATTGGCAGCAGCAATAGCAAGAGAAGAAAGCTTGTTATATAAACTCTTTTCATGAACTATACTGCAAAACGCTCCTTGAGATAAATTGAATTTCCAGTTTAGATATATTTTTTCTCCTTTTTCGTAAACTTGTTTTAATTCTATCTCTTTAAACGATGATATAAATGAAAAGTATTCCTATTTCTGCAAGAGTAATTCAACCACTGGTTTTTTCCATCGGAAACTATAAACGGCAAATCTTTTTTATATACTAAGAGGACTTCTCCTTTCAAAAAAATAGCTCTATATTCTGATTTAATGTTTACATACGGAGATACAACTAGATATTTATATTTAGCATATAAGTTAGTTAAAGCCTCTTCGATTTGTTTTCCGTTTATACATTTGTATACTCCATTACCTTCATAGGAGTTATTCGGCTTAATAACAACAGCACCGTGTTTATCTAAAAGCTCTTTGCAAATACAATAATTGCTCGATATCGAATCATCGTACTCTATTGAATACGGTCTTGCGATTTTTTTGCAGTTCACCACCGGAATATTATGTGATTCCAATACTTTAATAGTTTCATGTTTATTATCTGCTATTTTAGCAGAAATTGCCGAATTTATATCAAAGCGTCTACTCCATATGAAATGAGTTGATTTATTATAATTCAATTCAAGTATGGAGGTTTGATTTATTTGTTTAATAGAAATGTTATATTTTTGACATATTTCATAGATTATTTCTAAATATGCTTTAGGATACATAAAAACACCTCTGGAGTAAAAAATGGAAAAAATATCATACAAAAATAGAACAAAAGAAGTTAATGAACTGACACAATATATCCTTAATAATGATTACAAAGTAATAATTTATCATAGTAAAGAAGGATATGGAAACACTGCCTTTATAAGCAGAATACAATTTCTTCTTCAAACAACAAAATCTCTTCAAGTTTTATCCGCAGAATTATCTCCACATAATACAAATTCTCTTCAGATAATAACAAGGAATATAGTGTGTAAAGACAATGAACTGTATCACACGCTTCAAATGTTTTCTGATGAAGAGAATGGTATTTATTCAATTCCTTTTTCTATTTCAACTATCGTTAGAGATTTAACTCAGTCAGATACAATAGCTTCATTGTTTGCAGAAAAAGAAGCCGCACCTATTTATACCGGGTTTTATCAAGATAGGCTAAAAGAGAATTTTTTTAAACTTATTTCTAGTCTTTCTAAGAAGAAAAGAATAGTGCTCTTTATTGATAATATTCAATATATGGATAATGGATCTATATATGAACTAAACTCGCTATGTAAAAAAGACAACATTACATTAGTTTTGTTTAAATCTGGTGAGAGCAATAATTTTGATAAATTCTACTACGAGATAGAGTATACGATTCCATGTGTTGAGATCGACTTTCCGGAACCAAACATAAAATATGCTCAAGAACTTGCAACAATTTATGATAGAAATCTTACTAATGAAGAAGCAAGTCGATTAATATTTGAATCCCAAAAGAACATTAGAAAACTATTATACTTGATTAGAAAACAAAAGTATAATTACACACTTAGCGATTTTGAATTTCAAATAGTTAAAACTCTTTTTATTCATAATGACTTTTTAAGTGAAGAAGATTTGTTTCAAATATGTAACTATAGTCCTTATAGCGCGGTTTTTACAAAACGGATAATTGCTGATTGTTTAAACAAATTAGAGGCTAATAATGTTATTTTTAGCGTCCTTTCAGTATCAGATTCTCAAAAGAAATACAAAGTATTATCGAACTATAAACCACAAATTGATTTAGCTGATAGCATAATTATCTGTAAAGCCTTGCTTCAATACTATTATAAAAACGAAAGAATAGATTATAATCATCTAAATCAAGCGTTTAGAATAGCAACTGAACAAAAAGAAATGGAGATGCAATTATACTTTGCAACAAAAATAGTCAAATCCGCATTGCAAATGGGGTATATTGTTGATGACGAAATTGTTGAAGTATTGTCTCATGATAAGACAAATAATTCTATGTTATTAGCTGGAACATACTGTTTTTGTAATGCAAGGTATCAGATAGCAAAAGATTTGTTTGATATGTTATTAATTGAGAATGATAATAGATCAATAAAAGTAATGCACGCTATATCATTAAACAGATGTCGACTGCATTGTGAAGCTGAGCAAAATCTTCTTAACTTGATTTCTACATCAGAGAATGCAGATGAGCTAACAATCCTTGTCTCGTTTTTAATTAGCAATTATGTACACAGCGGAAATATCAATCAAGCTAAAACCACTTTTGAGATGTTTAATGACAAATTAAAATCATGCAACAATTATCCTTATTTTCTTAGAAATGCTGCAACCATTTTTGGCTTTGACAAAGCTAACAAACTACGATTAACTGCAAAAAGCCTTTTTAAAGAGAAGAATGATTTGTTTGGTTACTATACAACGATAATAAATCTTTCTCCTTACTATATAAAGGCGGATTTTGATTATGCAGTAAATCAAATTCAAATGTCATTTGAGGAATTGCAACAATATAATGCACAACAAATACATCTTGCAGCTAACAATCTGGGAATATGCTACCTATATAAAGAAAACTATTTGCTTGCAATGAAGTATTTTAATCTTGCCATAGAAATCGCAAAAACAATTATGCCGATTACATACGCTTCAATTAATCTTTCAAATTTATATATAAAAATGGGAAGAATAAAAGCAGCTAATGATTGCATTATCGGATTAGATGAAAGAGTAAGTAATAGTAATCTTCCGAGACTTAAAGCACGATACTACTATCAGTCTGCTTTGATAAAATATATTGATAACGATTTTGATACTGCATCTGAAAAAATAGATTTAGCAAAAGATCATAGTTACTCTACTACAGCAAACAAATATCTATCCTCATTATTATTTTTATCTCAAAAAATTCATGAAAAGACTGTTTACTCGGAAAATATGTGGGACGATCTGTTTTCACCTTGTTATTTAGAATACTGGACAATTAATTCGATTGATGTCTTAGATAATAACTTTTTGCCTTGTTAAACTATTGTTTAATATATTGTTTACTAATTGTTCCTGAGAAAGTCCAACAGAATTTGCAGATAAGCAAAAAGAAGATTGTTTCCCGAGATTGCAGCATATATTGAACTCAATAAACTTAATTGCTTTTTTTGTAACGATAAAGTCTATACGCGTATAATCCAAAGGAGAAACATTGGCTAAAAAGTTTTTTGCATGTTTCTGAAAGCCTAACTCCAAATTAGGATCAGTATTAATAGATCTTTTAAGTCCGGTTTCAAGTTTCCTTTTCTGTCTATATGTAACTACATTTCCCTTTAAAATTGATTCTTCCTTTACTGAAGGAAGAAAGGTAGGGACGTTTTCATTAAAAACAATGGGTAAACTGTAATAAGTCCCTTTAACAAACTCCTCAACAATTATTTCAAGATTGTGATTTTGCAATTCTCTGATTCTTGTTTTTGCTTGTTCCCAACTATATGCTATTGAGCTTTCATCAATAAATGCAGAAGAGGCGCCAAATCGAGGCTTAACAAAAAACGGTCCAGGGAAAGGTTCTTTATCTGAGATTGGAGCATTTGAGTCAATGGTGATCCAATTAGGTGTGTTCAGTCCTGAATATACTGCTACTATTTTAGCTAAGTGCTTATCTTCCGCCAATGCGCGAATATTTGGGGTGCTTCCTAAATAGGGAACCTTTAGATACTCCAGTAAAGCAGATACAAAAATCTCTGAGTTTCTGTATGGCGCACGGTTTAATAAAGAAAAAACATAATCAAATTTAATTGATTTGTCCATTAAAATGTCAACTGAATTTGCGCATATTGTATTGGGAAATACACGCTTTAGTATTTGATAAAT
The DNA here is from genome assembly GCA_017480245.1 of Bacteroidales bacterium. GTDB lineage: Bacteria > Bacteroidota > Bacteroidia > Bacteroidales > P3 > Scybalousia_A. The sequence goes on from JAFVBA010000026.1 coordinate 4,113, forward strand.
ATCGTAGTGATACTGTGCATAAATTCCATCGCTTTCTTCAGTAGCCAACGGATAATCCGCACCGCTTTCGGGGGCAAACTTTGCCAAGAATAAAACATTAAGGTTTTCTTCTCTCATTATGGTACTCCTTACTAAAGCATAATTTGTAGTTATCCTTTATTTATGTCTATACTTTCCTACACTACTATTATACCTCATAAATTCGTGTCGATAAATGCACGGATTTGTAGAATCTGGTGACCTCGATTTGTAAAAGCTATACCAAAAAATGCATACAAT
>JAFVBA010000028.1 GCA_017480245.1 Bacteroidales bacterium
CCTTTGAAGTATTGCACATCTCAATCTTTAAGGTAAATTCTTCACGTTCCGAAGTTTGATTGCTGTCGCTGTCTAATTCGTCAAGACCTGCTCTTATCTGAAAATCTCGGCAGATAATATATTTTCTACTGTAAGACAGTAAAGAGCCATAGACTTGGTTGCTGTCCATTCCTTTCTTTTCAAAGCAAGTCATCGGGACATCCATCTCCGTTGTCATCGCTCTGCCGTTCTCCAAATCTTCAAAACGTGCTTCTAAATGTATTACAAGGAAGTTTCCGCATTGTTGCGCCGTTTCCTTTATAATGGAATAGTTGAGATTATTTTCTTGAAGCAAAGGCACTAACTTACTGTATATCTGCTCTACGCTTCGGTAGTTGTATTTTCCGAAATCGTTTTTATTGTTCTTATCAATATTCATCTCCATACGGATTTTATTGATTTTCTCCATAAGAGAAAGTTTTTTATTCTCGTCTGCCATAACTAACACGCTTTTATTAATTGTCTTATTCTTTCATATTCCGTCATTGAGTTATCAGACGGAAACATATCCTCATACTTCTGTTGCATTATTTCCTGCATCTTCTCTGCTTCAATTTGAAGATATTTGGGATTTAACGTTTCCCAAAAGGTCATAAGTAAATCTAAGTTCTTGTTGCCCATAATTAATTGTATTTATTGATTTGTAACTCCCTTGCTATATCAAGGACTTCTTGCAAAGACATCTTCGGCACATAGTGTTCATTTTCGCCGTCATAGTAAAAGATGTCATCTGTGTGATTTTCGGCGGTAATGTATCTGTATTTATCAAAATGATACTGCCGAAACTCTCTTCCAAAAATATTTTTTGAAAATATTTTGCCCAAAGCAAAGACGTATTTCCGTATAAAATACATCGATTCGACTTTGACGTCTTCTAACTTTTGGAGAATGTCATTAAAATCACATTCTCTTTGATATTGAATATTCGCAATATCAATACTTAATCCTGTTGCCATAATCTTTAATTGTTTTTATTATTAAATAGCGCCTGCAAGCAAACTCAATCACTTGCAGACAAATTAAAAAACTTATATAAATGAAACCAATTAAGGTCTTATCAAATCTTCAAGTTCTTTAATGCGAACTTCAATTTCTTTGCTTCGCTTTAAATTCACTTCAAAATGATTGTTGATAATTTGAAGTTCATTTTTTAGAGAATTGAGTTCGTTTTTTATATCGTTTATTTCTTCGCTTGTCATTGCTAATGAAATTTTATTGTTTTCTAAACTAATTATATAAGTCTTTCAGTGTTTTTGCAGTATCTTATTAAATAAGACTTACAAAGATTTTTACTGATATACTTATTTCTCCGTTATTTAACTCTTGTTTTTTGCTTTGGCTTTATTGATATAACTTCCATCGTTATACGCTTTGCCGCTAAAAACCCAATGTGTCAATGAACTTTTCTTTCTTGTGCGGTATAAAAGAAATCTCTTTCTCTTATACCAAGGGAATTACCCAAGACTAAAGTACCTAATCTTCTAAAATTACTCCGTTATATTCTTTGAGTGCTATGTAACGGATTTTTCTCTGCTGCTCAGATTTTTCACTTTGAAAACATAAGGCATTATATACAGATGTTTCCGTACAATCAAAAACCTTTGCAATCTTTCTAATATTCTCTCTGCTTATCCGTATTCTCTTTTTCATTTTTGTCAGTTTCTATAAAATTCGTAAATTTGCAGCCGTTTGAATAATTCAAACTTTTTGCAAAATTACAACAAATATTCTAAATAGAGAATAATTTTAGAATAAAAAGAGAATAAAAGGATTAAAATATTTTGCAATATTTTAGAAATCAAATGAATAGAAAATGAGTTATATTGAAAGTTTATTAAAAGAAAATGGCGAAAAATTGCTAAATCTTTTAAACAAAAAGAAGATTATGCCATATAATTACTTTGATGAGTTAAATTTAACTCAAAATGAGATTAATGAAATTCTTAAAGAATTCTGTAAGTTAGAACTTATAGAACAAGCAAAACCAAAATCTGTTTACAGGATAACATTAAAGGGAGAAAATGTATGTAAAAATGGATTTAATAAGTATTATAAACAAATACTTAAGGAAAATAATCGTGAAAATAGGAAAAAAAATCTCTTAACCAACACTGCAATATTTCAAAATATCATAGAGCCGATTATAACCATTCTTGCATTTGGACTTGCTGTTTATTCTGCTTTCTTTAAGTAAATATGTTATATACAGAGAGGCATATGGCAGTAAGAGAAGTAAAGAGTATAAAAAATGATTTAAGTTGTTCTTGCAACATAGTCTTATATTCCTTTGCCGCCCTTGTTCTATAATATTTTTTTAATAAAGAATAGCAAATCCATATAAGATACGTTTTGTATAATAACAAAAGAATGCTAATAAAAATTACAATAAATAGTATCATAGTATTTTGTATTTGATTTTGCAAAATTACGAACAAAAAGAGAATTTTAATATAATTTAAAACTAAAAATAAAATGGATATTCAGAAAATATTAAAAGAGATAAAAATAAAAGAGAACTTATCTCAAAAAGAAATTGCAGAAAAATTAGATGTTCCCGCAAGTTATATTTCCGATATGATAGCAGGGAGAAAGACTATTACAGGAAAAACTATTAAAAAATTTAAATCAGTTTTCCCTTATTGCTTTCCTCAAGAAGCAGAATTGCCTTTCTCAGCAACCACGGAAAGAAAAAGCGTCTTTTCTGAAAAGAATATTGAGGTATTAGATAGATTATTAACAATGCTTGAACAATCTCTAATAGAGAAAGATAAGCAAATTGCAACATTACAGGAACAAGTCAGCAAATTGATTGACAGTAAATAAATTATTCAGCATTGTTTAATTTCTCTTGCAGTCTATTAATGGTCTGCAAGAGAAAATGATTGTCTTGTAATACCTGTTCGGCACGTTCGGACATCTCAACGGCTTGCCTTGACATTTCTTTTATTTCATCAAACTGCCCTTTAAGGTCGTTTATTTCCTTAATCAAACTGTCAATAATCTCCGTTTGTGATATTGGCTTATCATAGACGGCTTTTAATCGGCTTAAATTTCTTTCCGATACGACCCTGACATTTCTGTACATATCCGACAATACCGGTTGTTGTATTCCCGATATTTTCGCAATCTCTGTAATGGTGCAGCACCGCTTTTGTATCAAGTCATTAAGAATATCAACGACTTCATTATGTCTTGCCTGCGCTTTCTCATCTGTCAGAAAATAAGGATTACCGATAATTTTTGGCTTCTTCGTAGTGTTCATTTTATAAGTTTTTTAATTTTCAAAATAAAGTGCCACATTAGTAAATTCTTCTCTTACTTCGTTAAAATCTTTTCAGAAAAGAATTTACTAAAACGGCTTATTGGTTTAGAATTTCTTTCCTGCGTTAAAGAAATCTTCTATACCGTTAAAAATCATTCCTATGATTAACAATATACTTAACATATTTCTTTTCTCCTATGTTTTTTAATTGTTACTAACTACCTTTAATGCCTGTTCCAAAACTCTTGCCTGCGATAAGGCTTCTGCGTTTTCTTCATCAGATACTTCTTGCGATTCTGCTTCGTTTATCTTTTCTTCAATAAACATTGAGATATGCTTAAAATATTCACTGCACCACTGACCGCTTGACAACTCAATCTGTACAAATAACAGATTTAAGTAATTATCAAGTATCTTATAACTCTCGCAATCCTCAATCTTACTTACATTCTTAACTTCTTTTTGAATATTGTCAATAAGATATAAGACAAACGCTCTTGTCCTCTCACCCTCTCCGAATACAAGAGTCTTGTTTCCGAATTCATCAAGAGTTACTATCATTGCAGGTTTCCCCCACAACGCATATTTCTTAACGTCTTGAATTTTTCTTTTACCTACATTAAATTCCATTGTCTTTAATTTTTTGCAAAGTTACTAATTATTTTATTTTTTGCCAAACATTCTGTCATATACGGGAGAATAAAATGACAACACCAACGCATTATCAAAGGAAGTTACATCATTTGTTATAACAGAATTAAGTTCATCAACCTTATAGTATCTTTGGCAATTATTTATTGCTTTGATTATTGAAGATACTATCTTGTAAGACTTCCCCGTTATATTTACAGACAGAGTAAAATCCTTATCATTACATTTTATCTCGTCTTCGGCGATAAGGTTGGTAAGTGCTTTAACACACTTACCAAACATATTTTGCCTACTTTCTTTTGTTACTCCTGCCATTATTTCACCTCTCTTTCTATTATGGATATTTCAATTCTATAGTCAAGACTTTCTATGTTTTTATACAAACAACCGTTCGTAAGCGACCAAAACCAACCTTGTTTGGTATATTCTTTAAGCAGATTGGTTCTAAAATCCATAGCGTCCTCTTTTTTCGCAAACACCGTGATATTTGTTGCTGGCATTTGTACGCCATCTTCTACGTGTTCATCAACAACAATAAATACGTTACTTAATTTCTTTGCACTCATTATTCTAACTCCTTTCCTGTTATTGTGTAGTTAATAACCGACGAATCATTATCCATTTGAACCGCCGTATCTCCTTGCAAGACGATTTTCCAACCGTCATTTTCTGCGCGTGAAACTTCTTCCAGCATTGCAACCGTTGCAATACATTTGTCTTTAAAAACTCCTAATATTTCAACATTGTAGGAGTTTTTTTCTCTAATCTCTCTTGTTAAAACAAATACTTTCATTTCTTCCTTTTTTTATTTTTTTAATTACTTGTAACCAATAATTCCAACAATTAAGCGTTATTACCTGACTTTTAAGATAATAACGATACGGGTCAATTGCAAATAAGGTTTTTGCACTTGCTATCGCTATATATCTCCATTTTATACCCGTTACGTTTGCCGTATAATGTTTTCATTTTTTTACTCACTTTTTAAACTTGTTATTAAACTAATCATCACCGAAACGGCAACGACAACAACTATTCCGAATAATAATCCTATTGTCTTATCAATCAACAGGAAATTTACAACTCCGTTTGCAGAGTATATCGCCATAAATACGGTGATAATACTCAATAAAATTTTTGTTCCCATCTTCTTATACTATTTCTTTATTAAACCTATGTTTCTTTTCGTAATCCTCCCAACTTTCCCAATCCTCCTCAACCGCTCCATAATACCAATTCAAATATCTTTCATATTCGTCATCGGTCATATTATCATATCTTGAATAATATTGCTCCCACGGGTCAATATATTCAAAAGGATAAACTTCCGTGCAGTTCTCAATAATATCAAAGACTAAGTTTTGACAATTCTCCAACTCACTTAATACGGTAACTTCTGCGTCTGTATGAGGATGATGATAGCCACACGAAAGATTTATACAACTTAATCCAACCCCGTTTTCAATCAGAGTTAAAACATCTGTAACGCTACCGTCTGCTATTCTATAACCGAATTTCTGATAATCAAAACTATCAATAAAATTCGTACTGCACACATCCACACCGCACATTGTCGTAATCAAATCATTATTTCCACGTCTGTCGGGTTCTATAATAAACCTACAATCTTTAAAGAAACTCAAATCTGCCTGACTACTACCAACACAACCGATTTCTTCACCGACAAAAAACGCAACCTTTATATTATCATAGCGCTCCAAACAATTTAACGCTATGAATATTCCGTTTTTATCGTCCGCACCTAATCCGCATTGCTTCTTATGTTTATTACTCCAACCTATTATTGTGTCATCAAGGATTATTGTCTTAAAATCCTTTGGATGAAAATGCTGCACTTGGTCAATATGAGCAACAACACAAGGATAAGTTTCAGCCTCGCCTTTTGTTATAAACAAATTACCTGCAAAGTCTTGTGTAAATGTTGCTTTACGCTCTCTTATCTTTTGCTTAAGATAATTACGCATTTTTCTTTCCTGTCCCGAAAGGGAGTGTATTGAATACAACTCCCTCAACATCTCTACATTTTTCATTATGGTATCTTATTTTATTAATTCTTCAATAGATTTACTTTGCAATATTTCCGAATAATCTTTTGCCAAAAGAATTTGCGCTGCTTTATATCTTTTTATCATCTCATCGGCATTCAAATTATCCGCAAATTTCAATTTTATTGCTTGCGTTCTTGTAAATAATGTTATTCCGTTATAATCAATAGTTTCAACGTGCGGAGTATGGGCTGCCCTGAGCCATTTTCGGTCGTCTTTCGTAACAACCTTTGTGTAATAATTGCCATCAGTACGCACACAATATTCATCTTTATTGCGTTCAAAGTCATAGTCCTCCAAATCTTCTATCCAAATGGCATCATCTTCATAGATATAACATTCGTGCATTTTGCTATATCTTAGATAACGAGTATTCTCATACCAACAACCATCACTCTCGCAATAATACAATTCATCACAATGAGCATAATATTCATAGGTGTCTTCAGTATAATATAGGTTATCAGTAAAGTAGTACCATTCTTCAGTATCAGATGTTCTAACGCAATTCTCCACCAAATACGCTCCGCTTCTATCAACAGGATAGCATATTTCTTCATCATCTTCGTAATAATAATCATCTGCATCTTCACAATACACTGCCTCATATTCATCAATCCAACAATCGTGGACAGAAGAATATACTTCGCCCTCGTGATTATCTTCTAATTCTCCGTCCGTATTTTCCAATATGTGCGTATAATCGTCTTTGTAATCATAAGCAGCGTGGTCATCCATATTATAATATTTAAATGTATCTAAATAGCAAACAGGGTCTCCGTAATCTACATCTAAATATACGCTCAATTCTTCCTTAAAACGCTCACCCTTTAGATTAACGATATTGTCTGCATTTGAACAACTACATCCGACAGGTTTATACAAATCAATCTTTCCTTGTGCTATACACATATCCACAAGAATTTGTTGTAACTCAGGCTTACAATCTGTTGAATATTGTCTATCCAAGTATCTGTAAGTATTACCATCGCAATCTTGTGCGTTATCCCACAATATCGCACGTGCAACAACTTTATCATCATTGTTTGTTAAGTATGCAGCGTGGCATTCTTTTCTTGTATGGTCTGCATACATTCGCCATAATCCTCTATCTTCCATACAAGAATGGAAATTCCCCTCACATTGTTCGCCTGAATAGATACGTTCAAACTCGTGGTCTATATGCAATTTATAATCATTGCTTTCAACGTATGCTTTCCATTTAGCCGAAAACAGTTCAGCTAATCTATTCGATACCCTTTCAGGTATGCTTAATCCCGTATTCTTCAAACTTTTCAGATACAATACGCTGGCTTTTTCTCTGACATTAGGATGTCCCTCACGTGAATAAGCAATATATTTACTACGTTTTTCATAATTTACGGAAACACGGAATTTTGAAAACTCAGGAATAAACAATATAAACGCCCGATTTCCAAACCTCTCAAAACAAATTGTTCTGGATTCTCCCAACTCGTCAATGTTATCCAATAGACAATCATCCGTCCATTGTAATTCTGCGAACTTTTTACGCCAAATCTCTGAATTTCTCATCTGAGAGCGGAAAGCCTTATCCGTTAATAACTCAAAACTAAACTTGTTTAGTCTGTCTTCTTTTCCACAATTACGCATAAATTTTGCGTACAATTCTTTCTTTTCTTCTAAATTTTTCATTGCTTTATTATTTTATTAGTTAGTAATTCGCGCCGTTTATAGAATTGAACTATATTTGCGACCATCTCGCAACGGCAAAACAAAAAAAGACGGCTACATTTGTAACCGTCTGACAACAAAAAAAGACACTCAGTTTTCTAAGTGTCTTTTAAATTTTCAAACGCATATTAATTATTTTGCGTTGAATGTTTTTTGTCCCATATCTTAAAAAAGATAAAACCTACAATCGCAATAACTCCTACGGTTATTAACATAAAATCGGCTCCCATAACTATTCTCCTTTCTTGTTTATTGATAATACAAAACCTACTATTGTTATAAGTAATACAACCACAATTGCAACTACTTTTCCCCTTATTGTCCATTCGCCAAAGTTACTTAAACTTGATGCTATTATTACTGCCGTAATAACATACTTCGCTATATCTAATAGCCAATCCGCAAATTTTTCCTTTAATTTCTCCATAGTTTAATTATTCAAACCGTTTGCAAATTTATTACTTTTTCTTAACATAAGAAAATTTTTGTTTCAAAAGTTTGTATTGCACATCAATTTGCAATGTTTCAATCTCACCCAAACGTAACATATCGCAATACATTAAAGTAAATTCCCTTTGTGCTTTCTTGTCTAAATTAGACAAACGATATTTATTCCTACGATATGTCCAGATAAATTTTTGTAATTCTCTCGGTGTTAATTCAGATAAATAATTTATTGCCACCTCTCGCCATTTTGGCATTAATTCATTTAATACTTCTTTATTCATTATCTTATCCTCCTTTTTAACCCCTCGCAATATGCAATACGTAAATCATCGTATATTGTAGGTTGTTTCGTTAATACTCTTTTTTGCCTCTGTCCGCAATCCTCTAATGTTTGAATACATCTTAACTGAAGTATTGCAGTAGCAAACTCATCCTTTACTTCCTTTTGTCTTTTGCGTGCATAATATCCACGCACGGCATTATTGTTTCTTGTATTCATTTGATTATTTGTTTTATTGATTTGTGATTGTGCAAAATATTTTCTACATTTGCACAACCTATTTATTTATAGTCTTTATTGCTCCCTTGTAATCGGTACGTTTAAGACCTGTTCGGATATAATATTTGCAATACAGAACGATACCATTTGCAAATATAGACTTATTCAATACTCCCAGCTGACATAATCCACAATATTCACTGATATTAACTAACGTGATAATATTGCTTTGTTACTGCGTATCATATTTATTCAGTCTGTCCGTAATCCAATGCGACAAGTCCGACATCTCACCCATAGACCTGCGGCGGTATCTTACGGCTGTTATTGTCCCGTTTCCTCGTTACTCCCATTTGCTTTGTCCTTTTGTTATTATTAGTACATATATAATATATATCATCTAATACGTAACAATACGACCCTAACAATACGGCAATTCAACGGTATGGGTTATTTAGTGCCGTTTATGGATTTGCACCATACAAGCCACTACGGAACGGCAACCCTGCAAATATCCTATTTGCTATCCTTTGCCGCTTTCATCATTGCAGCATAATCCGTTGCCTTCTTTTTATCCTTGATTACTTGGTATAAATATTGAAGTAGAAAAAAACACGATGTACCTTTTGCCGTGAATCTTATGCCAGCCTCTTTTGCCTCCTCCTCTGTTATTGGTAGATACTTGTTTGCAAATTTACTCTTTATCTTTACATCGTCGTTTGCTGTCATTGTACCAACCATTGCCACAAAATAGGCTCTGACATCCTCGTACTTCTTTGATTTTAATAACGTATTCTGGTTTAATACGTCTTTGTAGGTTACGGCTATCTCTATGCCGTTACTGATTACTTCTGATTGTGCGAATGCACTGCTGATTTGATTATTTGACATTTTATTATAAGTTTTTTAATTAAACAAAAACTGCAGGGGGCTGTCAAATAATCAAATTATCCATTTTTTAATTTTGTGCTTAGTTTCCATCTGCACACCCTCGCAGTATTTTATACTATCTTTATTTTATTTTGGATATGTATAATATATCCTTTTGATTATTTGACGTTGCAAAATTACAACCTTTTTCAATACTGACCAAATTTTTTTCAAACTTTTTTCACTTTTTTATTGTTTTTTTTTCTTAATACCCTGATTTTCACTTTTATATTTTTTATACCCTTTTGTCAATACAACTTCTTTCTCATCTCGTTTTATCCTCTCAAAAGCAATTCAAATACTCTATTTTAGGGCATTTTC
>JAFVBA010000023.1 GCA_017480245.1 Bacteroidales bacterium
CGTTTTTTTGAAAAAAAGTTGAAATTTTTAGTACATATTTTGCCATCAAAGTTATTATTAAATAGACGAAACGTCATTAAAAATTAAAAACAATAAAAAAGGTAAAATTATGGCAACACAACATCAACTTTTAAACAGAGATGAAAAACAATCAATTAGCAATTGTTTTTCTTTAGAAGAGAACACCCAAAATTCTTTTCAGAAAAGAGTGAAATGTTTTCAAGAAAGAAAAAATTCTTTTCTGAAAAGAATTTCGTGATTCGGCACTTTATTTTGGTATATCCATATCGGCGTTTTGTGGAATATTAATTTAGTGTGTTATGATGATAATTCTGTTTTGTTATTGCTTATTTTTGTTTGAAAAAAGGCTATAAGAAAAATTCTTTATCTCAATAACTCTTGATGATTTCATAATTCGTTATTTAGACTTATTATATTAACTAATAAGTGTTTGATATAGATAGATTTTTACGTTTATTTAACTCCGTATATATTGATAAATTTTATTTTATCAATGGAGTTACAATACAGGATTATCACATTATCTTTGTAAATATTAGGATAAATTGTTGTAGGATTACTTTAAAAAGTATAGAATTAGGATTTTATATAGTTTAATTGTGAGGATATGTGTATTTTGTAAGAAAAAAGAATACCTAAGTGATTAAACTGTAAAATAAACAATTAATATTAAAAAATTTTTCTAACTTTGCAAATTGTCATAGTTGGTAAAAATTTGTGGATTATGTACGACCAAATAATAGATAAGGATAATAAAGATTCGGCATTAAGTCTTAGCAAAGGAAAAGCCAATCCCGTTATGGTGAATACTAATTTTAAGGTAAAAAAACGAAGGGAACTTTCCGCCGATGAGTATTTGCAGGGGATAATATCGGGCAATAGAACAATTCTTTCGCGTGCTATCACTTTAATAGAGAGTAGTTTGTATGCAGATGGACTGTTGGCGCAAAAAGTTATTGAAAAATGTCTGCCGTATTCGGGTGGTAGTGTCCGTTTGGGAATAACGGGCGTGCCAGGAGTGGGTAAGAGTACTTTTATTGAAGCACTCGGTAAGATGCTTACTGCCGATAATCATAAAGTTGCTGTACTTGCCATAGACCCGTCAAGTCAAAGAAGCAAAGGTTCAATACTTGGCGACAAAACTCGTATGGAAGAATTGTCGCAGGATAGTAACGCTTTTATCCGACCTTCACCGAGTGCAGGAAGTTTAGGAGGTGTTGCCCGCAAAACAAGAGAGATTATAATTCTTTGCGAAGCGGCAGGTTTTGATGTGGTAATCATTGAAACGGTTGGAGTAGGGCAGAGCGAAGTTTTGGCTCATAGTATGGTGGATTTCTTTTTGCTTTTGCAGTTAGCTAATGCAGGGGACGAATTGCAGGGGATTAAACGCGGTATAATGGAGATGGCGGATGCTATTGCCGTCAATAAAGCTGAGGGAAAGATGAAAGAAATAAGCGAAATTGCAGCCGCAAACTATAGAAACGCACTTCATTTGTTTCCGATGAATGAAAACGGTTGGTCGCCGCGTGTTTATACTTGCAGTTCCTACACTAAAGAGGGTATAAAGGAGGTTTGGGATTGTGTTATGGATTTTGTCGCCCTTACAAAGCAGAACGGATATTTTTATAAGAACCGTAACGAGCAGAACTTGCGTATTTTGGACGAAAGTATCAAACAATCTCTTTTGGATAACTTCTATAATAACGAGACAATCAAAAAAGAACTTGCTGTTGCCAAAGATGATGTTTTGGATAACAGAATGAGTGCTTATATTATCGCACAAAACCTTATTGACAAGTATTTTAAGAGTTTAGTTTAGAGTTTATGGTTGGGTATTTTGTGAATTAATAAAAATTTGTTATAAAAATAAGGCAACGCTTAGCGCTCTTTAGACCTTAAACCCTAAACTTTAAACTATAACATAAGCAATAAAACTTAGCAAAAGACGTTATAAGAAGAAAAATTTATATATGACTGAGCGAAAATACAGAATCTGCAGCATATTTTCCGCAATACTTGTGATATTGTTACTTGTCGCTTGCTCTACAAATAAAGACAAGTGGCAGAACCGCAAATACCATCAAATAGTTGCACACTACAACGCCCTTTGGAACGGTCAGGAGGCATACAAACAAGCAATAACTACGATAGATAATAATTATAAGGACGATTTTACCAAGATTATTCCCGTATATAAGATACCAGACGAAAAGACTGCACAATCTATCAAATCCAATATAACACGCTCCATAGAGAAATCCTCAAAGGTTATAAAGAAACATTCAATGCGTTTTCACGGAGTGGAGAAAAATCCCGAGATAGACGATGCTTATCTGTTGATTGGCAAATCCTGTTTGATAAGCAGGGATTTTATCGGAGCGGAAGCGGCATTCAAATATATTATTGCCAATTGGAAGAAATCGGAAAGCATATACGAGCCGATGATTTGGCTCGCCCTTACTTACACAAAGCAAAACAAGACATCGGAAAGCGAAATCCTTTTGAAAGAAGTACAAAAGGCGATAGAGAATAAGAAAGCTCCGAAGAAATTAAAGGACTTTATGTATATCGTTTGGGCGGAAAATGATATTGCGGCGGGAAAAGAGATGGCTGCAACCGAGAAATTTGACCTCAGAAAGAAGAAAATTTTTACCAATCAGCAAGATGTCCGTATCAAATTCATAGAGGGACAAATTTATTTGCGCAATAAAGAATATGATTTGGCTTATAAATGTTTCCAGACTTCATATAACAAAGCCAAAGACTACAATATGCAATTTGTTTCCAAACTTAACCAGGCTCTTTGCTTTGAAACTGGCGACAAACGGTCGGTTATGGTTATTGAGGACTTGGAAAATATGCTTGATAAGGAAATTAATAAAGATTATCAGGACCAAATCTATTATGCTATCGGAGAAATCTATTACAGAAACAAAAGTAAAGAGATTGCCTGCAAGAAATGGGAACAAAGTGTGAGCAGTTCAAAAAATAATACCACACAAAAAATTGCTTCGTCGCTGCGTGCAGCCGATGTTTATTATGATGAGTTGGAGAATTACACAAAAGCCTGTATGTATTACGATACTGCGCTGACTTTGATGGACAAATCGCATACTGACTTCAAAAGAGTAAATGACCGTCAGCGAGTTTTGACTACCTTGGTTAAGAATCTCAATACCATTGAGCGATGGGATTCTCTTTTGGCGCTTAGTGAATTGCCGGAAGAGGAACTTAATGCCAAAATAGACAAATGGATTGCCGCTTATAAGTACGAACAGGAAAAGAAAAAGGCTCAGGAGGAATTAGAAAAAGCAATTGCACAGCGTAATTCTCAAATTAATAACTTTTCGATGAATAATCTGAACAAACAATCTTCATTTTATTTCTATAATCCTACCACTGTGCAGGCAGGAAAGATAGAATTTGAAAGACGTTGGGGCAAAAGAGAGTTGGAAGACAACTGGCGATTGGAACAAAAAGAGGAGATAGGATTTGAAGACGAAGAAGCGTTGGCGGAAAATACAGAAGACAGCACGGCAAATGGGGCGGAGAGTAAGTCCAATTCATCACTTACTCCGGATAAAAAGGAATATTATACTAAAGATATACCTTATACACAAGGAGCTAAGGACACTGCACATGCTCAAATTGCAGATGCTTTGTTGGAAGCAGGATATATTCTTTGGCAAGGTATAAATAATATGCCTAAGTCCATAGAAACGTTTTTGGATTTACACAAACGTTACCCTGACCATAAGAATGTTTTGCCTTCTTCTTATCATCTTTACAAGGAATACGATTTGTTGGGTGATTTTCCTTCATCTAACTATTATAAGAACAAAATTCTTAATGATTATCCCGAAAGTGAGTTTGCTATGATGTTGGAAAATCCTTCGTTTTGGGATAATAATGACGAGGCCGTGAAAAAACAGGATGTTTTGTACGAAAAAGCCTATAATTATTACGCAAACAATGAATTTCAAAGTGCAATAAACGCTTCTTATTCTGCAATTGACAGTATTAAAACGGGAGCTTATATCCCGCGTTTGCTTTATGTAGCCGCTTTGGCGAAAGGAAAATTGTATGGAGTGGATTCTTTGGCGGATAACTTGAATATGATTATTTTCAATCACCCAAGCAGCGATGTTGCTCCCGTAATAGAGAAACAATTGCAGTATCTTGCATCCAACTACAATATAAAAGATTTTGATATCAAGTATGATAAGGAAAGGGAAGAGGCTGCTAAAAGACAAAAGGACGCACAGACTGCCGAGGAAATAGTCAATCAACTTACTGAAGAAGCTAATCAAGAAGCGGTAAATAGAGATGATATTTTGGATGCCGAAAGTTTGGTTTATAAGTACAAAGACGGTATGCATTATTTCGTACTTTTGGCAGATGATTCCAAATTGGATGCTGACTTTTTGACTGAAAAGATTAATGAGTTCAATCAAAAGAATTTTGAATCCTCCAATCTGTCTGTCAGTGCCAATCTTTTTACGGCTACATACCAAATTCTGAATGTTAAGAAGTTCAAAAATATAGATGAAGCCTTTGTTTATTATGATTCAATCCAAAAGGACAGCACTTTTGAGGCAATGAATAATTCTTATTACAAATGTTTTATCATTAGTATGCAGAATTATGCTACCTTCTACTCAAAAAGAAACATTGAGGCTTATATGAAATTCTTTAGAATTATGTACTTGAATAACAGAGAAGAAGATAAGTAAGAAAAAAGTGGCGTTTTAGAAAATTGTTTTCTGAAAACATTTTACTGATTTCAAAAAAGAATTTACTGATTTGGCACTTTATTTTGATAGGAAGAAATGACGAAATAATAACATAAAAAATAAAGAGAAATGATTAAGAATCCGTTTATCAAATATCTGCAAAAGATAACTTTTTTTTCCATTGCGGTTTGCTTTGCCGTGATGTTGTTGTGGCTTACTCCGATAAGGGAATATTTACGCAGCGCTCCGTATTATATAGGTATGTACTATATTGTTACACTTGCCTTTTGGACATTTTTATACTATGTACCCAAACACAATATTCTTAAGTTTGAACAGGCTTATATGATTTCCAGAACAGCAAAATTAATTATCTATGCGTTAATTTTTGCCGTTGTTTTGTTGTGTGGTTTGGAAAAAAATATTAAATTTGCATTTGCATATTTGGGGTTGTATTTGGTTTATATGATTTTTGATACCATTACCACAATGCAAACGATTAGAGAACATAAACAAGAAAATAATAGATAGATATGGCAAATAAATATAAGCAGATTGTAATTGCGTGTTTGTTTTTAATTCCTTCAATGTTTTTTGCGGGATGTGAAAAGAATTTTGATGACCAAGACAATGATTTGATTGCAGGCAAATGGCGTAATGCGGCAACATTGGGTGTGGAAGACGCAAAAGAAACAGACTTTATGAATTATATGGAATTTGCTCCGTATAATTATGTTTATGACAAACGGACTTACAAAACCGTTACCTATGAATATGATTCAACTCAGGCTTATCCTTATTTGCGATTGACAAGAACGGGACATTATACCTTGAATAAAGATACCCTTACCATAAAAGATTACAAATTGCAGACAAGAAAATATATTGTCTTGTCAATAGAGAACAATGTATTACGATATAAAGACGATAAAGATTCCATTTACGAATATGTTCGCTATGACGGAGCAATGGAAGAGGGAAAATTAATACAGGATGTATATAATAAATAACATAAATCATGGATAAAGAACAGATAAAAGTAACGATAGCCAAAAGAGCTGCGTTGGAATTGAAAGACGGAGACGTTGTAAATTTGGGAATAGGAATACCGGGAATGATTCCTAACTATTTGAAGCCAGGAGTAAGAGTTATACTTCAGGCAGAAAACGGAATGGTCGGCATGGGACCCGCTCCGGAAAAAGGAAAGGAAGACGGCGAATGGATAAATGCAGGCGGTCAGTACATAACTGCTATGGAAGGTGCTGCAACATTTGACAGCGCAACATCCTTTGCTATAATCCGCGGCGGACATGTTGATGCCAGCATATTAGGAGCATTGCAGGTTGCAGAGAACGGCGATTTGGCTAACTGGATGATACCTGGTAAGAAAGTACCCGGTATGGGTGGCGCAATGGATTTACTTGAAGGCGCAAAGAAAATAATTCTTACAATGGAGCATACGGCAAAAGGCAATCCGAAAATCCTTAAGAAATGTACATTGCCTTTAACTGCTGCAGGAAAAGTTAATATGATTATAACCGAAATGGGAGTTATGGAAATAACCAAAGAAGGTATCGTATTGACTGAGATAAATCCTGAATTTACAGTTGAACAGGTTCAGGCTGCAACCGAAGCCACTTTGATTATTTCAAAAGACTTGAAACCTATGTTGCAATAGGCAAAAGTAATCACTGATATTAATAAAATAATCACGCATATTAGTAAATTTTTATGCGTGATTATTTTTCTGTTAAGTGATAATGATTTTTTGAGAACTTATTATCTTATTATTTTTATAATATCTTTTAGAATATTGTTACTTAATGATAACAAGTTTATCTATTTTAATTGTCTTTTCTTTGCTTATCACTTTATAAAGATAAGTACCTGCTGAAAGTTTGTTAAGATTTATAACTTGCTCACTATTGTTTCCTTGTAAAGATTCTTTTATTAATTCAATTCCGTTTATATCACAAACAATGAATTGATAACTGCTTTCTTCATTGAATTTATATACAACGATAATATCTGAATTTGTAGGGTTAGGTGATACAAAGACATTTTCTTCCAGAAGATTATTGGTCGGCACTTTCGCAGATTTTGTGTTGTCTTTTATTGATTCTGCATTATCTTCATCAATGATTACCTGCGGATGATAGTCGGTTTTTATTCCTTTGAAATACAGCATCTCAATTGCAGCTAAACCTACTGTTGTTTCATGTTCTGCCATTTCAAGTAATATTTCGTCAGGAATATTATACGAACTTCCATATTGCTCAAGATAAGATTCCCAAAGTTGTTTATCTAATACCTCGGCATTATCTTCATCCTTCATTTCTTCCGTGCTTGCTGCAGATTGCTTGTTTAGAGTTACAGGTGGATTAATAATAGGTGGAATCCAATTATCATTGGTAACTCCTTTTATTCCGCAATCTGTTCCTGCATTATTTGTAGTACTAATCGTTACATTTCCTAAGGTGCCAGTCGGAATAGGAATTCCAGAATAATTCCAATATCTTATATCTAAACTTCCGTAATTGTGTATAAGATTAGAAACAGAGGTAAATTCATTGTTCGCAGGATAAGTAGAGGTGCCTTGTGTGGATTTTATGCCTGTTTGTTTATTTGGAATATTTGTATTAGTTTGATTTGTTATATACATAGGGATTTGAACATTATCAAAACTGTTGCATTTAAATACTAATCCGGAATAAGTAGTAATAGCATTACTTCCTATACCTATAGTTTTTGTAGTGAAATTTTTACCTAATGATTGTATAGCAGACCAAACTTTATTGAATTTGTTATTATTTATGTTTTCATCACGGATATTTAATGTAAGAGGATCAAAAGAAATATTATCAATCTGAACTCCTGAAGTATGATGAGAAGAAGATTTACCTATAAATTCATTATTGCTTATGTTAAAACTTCTTGAAGATTGAAGAGAAATACCCAACGCTTTTGCATTCATGTAATCTCCGCTATGATTGCTACAATAAGGAAGATTGAATGTATTGTTTGTAATACTTAAAGCATAACTGTTTGTAGCAAATATTCCGCAGTAGTTATCTGTAAATACTGAACGGGTAATAGTACATGGTTTGGAATAAGATGAACTTGTTTTTATTCCGTAAGTAAGATTACTAAATGATGTAGGAGTATTGATATAGATTACATTTCCAGACATATCATAAACTGTTGCAGAATATTTCTGGATATTATAACCGGATTCATTTGTAAGTATTCCGTGCGTAATATAGGTTGCCGTTGGTCTCGATGGTCTTTCATCTTTAAATGTACAACCTATAAATGTTATACCTTGCACCTGCCACATTGTTACATGACTGCCCATATATCCGTTTTCTGGAGTTATCATATTGTTATCCCAGGTAAATGTACATCTGTCAAATGAACTTATATTATCAATAGTATTGCCGTTACTGTTTTTATTGGTATAGGACATAAACTCAATATCTTTATTATTATTTCTGAAAGTTGTATTGGTTGCCTGAATAATTCCGCCGGTTTTTGTCCAAATGTAACCATTACCTATGGTAGTTATTGCGAGGTTAGCATTTTCTATTGTTGCATTAATTAGTTGAATTGTACCTTGATTTGCTTCTGTTTGGGATAAACCACTGTTCCCCTCAATATAAATACCTTCCCAGTATTCATTGCAGGTATTGGATTTATAATTTGTTAGAGTAGCATTGTTTATAATAAGTTTTGCTGTAGGTTCTACAACGATATGTTTATCCGCATAAATACTTATTGTAGTGTTTTCTATTTGCAGAGTAGTACCTGCCTTAACTGTGAAATTTTCGGCTAATGTTTTATAGGTATTCCATACTTCAATAGATTGTCTTGTTATGGTATCAGTACTTACGACTATTTTACCGCAACCGTTGTGCTTTATATTTTCGATGTCAGAGCAATTGTTGTTATAGCCTCTGAATGTAGCATAATCATTGACTCCAATATTTGCCTTATCTGAAATATTTACTAATCCCGTATCATCAATATTTATTGTAGATGAATCAGAAATACAGATAAAAGCACCGTCTTTAACTTGAATATTACCACCGCTATGAATCAATAATTCTGCATTTGGTCTTACAATCAATGTTGCACCTGAATCTACAATAATTCTTGCTCCGCCCATAACTTCAAGAGTGCTGTTTTCGTCTATAACGAATGTACTTCTGTTTTGAACGGTGATTGTATGTTCAGGATTAACTTTAATATGAGAACCTGACTGTGTTTTGATGATAGAAGGATTGACAAAGTCTGTAATGCCTAATGCAGTGTCATTTGCGGTTCTGTTTATTGTTCCGCTTTTATCCATCGTTATATCCGCATTCACATTAACTGTTGCGGCAGGGAAAATAATATCTCCGCACATTCTTACATCGTTATTAAAATCATAATCGTCAAAACGGATTCTTAATTTCATTCTGCCATTGGCATCTATATGTAGTATTTCCACAGATACACCACATAATTGTATTGGTTCTAATAACTGAGAGATGGAATTATATGATTGAATTTGTGTTATTGCAGGATTTGTTGATATACCAATTTTTTGCCCTTCCAGAAATGTTGCCTCTCGTCCTAGATTACCATGGATTTTTTCATATCCATTAGTATTATCTGAATACAATAAAGCTATATCCATACAATCTCCTGCACCACTATTTGCTCCGTATGAATAATTAATAACACCGTTTCTATCAAAATCCATACGAATAGCAGATACTTTACTATATCCACTATAGGGATTAGATTCTTTTATAACATACCTTGGTATGACATTATTACATAATACATGCCACCCAGGTTGTATCATATCTATGGTATCAAAATCAAAACAACCCTCTCTATGAAATAATTTAAATAAATTGGGTTTATTCCAGAATAACTCTACTTCCGATTTATTATCCGTAACATTTTCAACATAGGTGATCAATCCTTTTTGTATCGGCTCTATTAATTCATTTGTATCGCATGGTTCAGTTTTCCAATCTATTCTTTTTTCACAAACACTAATTTGCTGATGATTTTCCAACCATAAATATTGGTTACTATAAGGTAACTTTATTCTTATAGCATCACCTGTTGTAAAGTAGTCATCTAAATAATATTCTCCAGTGCCACTTGACTCGGTTAAGTCATTTTTTATATTTATCCAACCTAAATACCATCGTTCCCATGCATTTGCTCCTCCATACACTTCATTATTTATAGAAGGCATCATGCCTCCCATTTTTGTTATATGTAGGTTATTCCCTGTTACGCTGTTGCATCCTCCGTAATGAGTATCACTGAGTAGAGAGTGTCCTATTTCATGAACAAAAGCCTTACTTTTGGATGTTCCAGTGTAAATTTCTGTCATTTGCCCATAGACTATCCTATAACCATTAGATAAAGTGTATAAGGTAGTATCATTTATGTATGCACCTCCATTAGTGGCTATGTTCAAAACTTGGGGAATAATATGATTATTATCGTCAAAGGCTCTGTAATTTAAAACAATAAAATCTATTACACTATCAGGACAATTACTTTGTATACCTGTATTCCCTGGAGCACTGCCTCTCATATCACACCGTGCTAAAATTGGTGTGTATTTCTCCTTTCCCAATTCTTGAAATACCAATGTGTCTAAAAATGACCAATAAAAAGATTTTTGAGTTGATGGAAGATGTATTGTTATAGGAAGATATTCTCCTATCATTCTGAATCTTCCTTGTGATAGTTGATAATAATAGTTGGAGAAACTTGGATTCTGACTTGTTGGGGTAATAGTATCAAATTCGGAGAAATCATGAAATAGATAATTATTGTTCAATGCCCAAGATGGGATAGGTTGTCCTATAGGCCAATTATAATTATTATAGTATCAAAGTTATCAATATTTACGAAGACCACAAGGACGCGTAAATCATTATATGGCGTAAAACTATGCCCAAATTCAGATGGTTTAGACGGTGATATTTGAGCCATTCCATTAATTAAGAATGCTAATGATAGTAAAAATACAATTGTCTTTTTCATCTTTAATTTTTTATTTTTTTATAAATGTTTTACTGAATTTTTTTATTCCGTCCGAAAAAGTTAGAATATACACGCCTGATTTTAAATTTGTCAAGTCTAAAGTATCACTTGTGTTCAAATTTTTTCGGAATAGTTTTCTACCCTCCGTGTTAGAAATAATTACAAACATAGGTCTTGGGGTAGTAATATAGACTTTATTTTCCGTCGGATTCGGAAAGATACTTACATCATAATTATCTATTTCATCCAATGCAGCCTCAATAAAGCATTCGTTATACTGCTTTGCTGTATAACTTTGATATAGAACTTCTCCGTCTTGAGAAAAACATAATAGTTCATGCGTGGCTCCATCTACCCAAGAACCATCACGATGTAATAAACCTGATAGGCTACCGATACCTTCTATCCATTCCAGTTCCCTATTGTATTTGTCTATGAGGATTAGATGTTTTAAAGGTGTGCCGTTTATTATGATGGTATCAGTACTTTTGACTTCGTAAAAAGTATCCTCCCAAAATGAAATTTGGGTAAGACCACGTATAGTTACAGTATCACCGACTTCTAAGTTGAAATCATATATGAGATATTCTTTTGAATCCTTCCAACCGAGATTAACAAAATAAACTCTGTTAGAATCTTCTCTGAATAAGAGGCTATAAGAAACGTAATAGTGTGAAGAAGCTATTAGTTGCTTATAAGTTCTATCGTTATAGATAGTATCTTCTCCGAATTGAAAAGTAAATGTACTTATTCCTCCCGGATAAATAAGTCCGTCATGCCAAACTTTTGTTGAATCAACAATGTTTTTGCTGACTTGTGCATGAGACTGCATTATTCCTGCAACTGCTAATGCTAATAGCAGGAAAAACTTTTTGATTGTTTTTTTCATTTTACTGTCCTTTCGTTTTTAATTATTGAATTAATTTTAAAACCTTCTATATTCGAAATACTATAAAAGCGGTATTTGTGAAAGCTGTCATGAAAAGCGTTTGTCGGGTCTGCAATTTCTTCCATACAACCCGAAAAAGAAACATCTACTTCATAACCTCCAATGCCCAGACTATCACTTATATTTTTAGGCAAAAAATTCTTTGTTTTTGTATTACGTTTCACAAAATAATAATCGGCACAATGCCTATCATTATCTTGATAAAAGTTAATAAAATAGTAGATGTATTCATTAGTATCTGCTCCTGTATGTTTGACAGATTCAATTCTACAATTCTTAAATGATTTCAAATTGTCCTCGTCATCATTACAGGAAATGAAACCTAAACCACATGCCGTTAATATTAATAACAGCAATTTCTTCTGTGTTTTCATTATTATTCGTTTTTTTATTTGTTACTCAATTATTAAGTTTTGTAAACTTACATAACTTTTCATTACGCACCAAATTTTTTTTACTTTTTCTTTTTGGAAGTCTTCTTTTTAGTGGTTTTTGCAGGCTTTTCTTCCTGAAGATTCATCTGTTTAAAATACGGATTCTTGGTATAAGCATTCAGACTTCCTTTCGGGACAATACAAATAAATTTTTTAGTCAAATCAAATGACTGCTCAAAAATCTCGGGCGGAACAGTAGATTGCATAATCAAGGTATCAAATTGCCAATATTTGAAAACATTGTTATCAATCCTCTTTATACAATTAGGAATAGTGAAAGTTTCAAGAGCATGTGTGGTTTGCTTAGGTGCTGTTATTATTCTGGAAGAATCTTTCGTTGTAACAAATCTATCTATTCCTATAAAATAAGGATTATCTTCAGAGATATGAAAAGCAAGTATGTCTTGGTTAGTACCTATTGACTTAACGTTTTTACCGATTATTAATTCAGGAAATTTACTTGCTGCAAAAGCACCGTAACGTATTACTTCCACTTCGTCAGGCAGCACGATAGGGTCTTGATTATTATCATTAGCCGCTTTTTTAGGAGGATAAGCAACCAAAGTCTTCATATTTTTGGAATAAAGTACGCCGTCTAAGGAAGCAAAATAAGGATTGTCTTTATCTACTTCAATATTTTCCAAATCAATTCCCGAAAATACCATAGTATCTATTGTTTTTATACTTGCAGGAATAAATACCGACTGGCAAACACCGATACTTTCTATTCCCGTTACGGTATAAATGTTTTCACCGTCGGATATTCTGGCAGGAATATCAATAGTGCGAGTAATATCGTCGCGGTAAGAAGTAGCAGAGGCAATCAACGAAACATATTTATTTCTTTCGTTGGTTATAACGTAAGACAAATCGCCCGTGTTTATTATTCTTTCGGTAAAGGATTTGTTTCTTGTTTTGTCAAATACCTCTCTTTCCATCGTGGATTGTACAGTTACGTTGTCCATATCACAATTGTAAGTCAAGGAATCCCAAAACGGAGCATTTTTATAGGATAATATTGCGCTGCAGTCAATATCCACAAACGCATTTGACGACATATAAAGACTGTTTTCCAATACAGGCGGATTTTTGCTTTCAACAATATATTGTTTCAAAGAAAGACAACCGTCAAAGGCATTCTTGCCGATAATTTCCACGCTTTTAGGAAAGACAAATGCAGGAAGAGATTTGCAATTGATAAAAGCGCCGGTATCAATTTCGGTAAGATTGTCGGGAATAGCCAATTCATAGAGTTTTTCGCAGTTTTCAAAAGTTAAATCTGGAATAACGGCAAGATTATTCGGCAAGGAAACAAATTCCAATTGCAAACAATCTTTGAAAACCGCAATACCCATCTCGTTGATCTTATCTTTGATGGTTATTTCCCTAACGGAAGTATTTGCAAATGCCATACTGCTGATAGCACTTAAGTTTTCAGGCAAAGTAACTTCGGTTACATTAACACAATTGCGTATAAAATTCTCAGGTAATGAGACAACGTTGCTTCCTATATTGATTTTAGTAAGCGAAGGTAAGGATTCAATAGGAGAAAATCCGATAAAAGAGGTTGCATTGTAGTTAATTGTGCGGATATTGTCGCAACCCGAAAAAATCTCATAAGATAGAGTCTGTACGTTTTCGCCTATCGTTATTTCGTTAAGCGTACTTATATTATTGAATGCACGCGGAGAAGAAATTTCTTTGCAATTTATGATAAGTTTTCTTAATCCGCAGTTCTCAAAAGCGAAATCGCCTATCTTTTTTATAGAATTTGTTACCGTAAATTCGCTTATTAAATTGCAGTTTGCAAAAGCCTCTGCGGTGATTTCTTCCAATTGTTCGTTGAATTTGATATTGCGAACATTGGTTAGCGAAAAAGCATTTCTTCCTATGGATTTAATGGTAGAGGATAGGGTAACCGTGTCCAATTCTTCGCAACCGAAAAAAGCACTGTCGCCGATAGAGGTAACAACATATGTTTTGCCTCTGAATTTTACGCTGTCCGCTATTTCTACGTTATCTTTGTAAGAGCCTAATTCGCTGTTTTTGTAAGTAACTTCTGCAGTAAGAAGTTGTTTGTCCGTAATCTTGTAATAGACTTTTGATTTGCCTGTTTTGTGTGTGAAATCAAAATGCCTTTGTTGTGCGTTTATTACAATAGGTTGTAATGCTACTGCCGCAAGGATAAGTAAAAGTTTAATGTTTTTCATATTGATGTTATTGTTTTGGGGAATTAATATCATTTTCTATTGATTGTTGAACGTGATTGTAGATTGCCGTTTTGTTAAGTATCTTTTTGTGTTTGTCAAGTATGAAAAGGGAAGGAGTATGGTCTAATTGGAAATTGTAAGGAGCCAATTCCTCTGCCGTAGCATGCGTAACAATCCAATCAAACGGCTCTGTTTCTTGATGGGCTTTGCTAAGAGCGTAATCTTGTTCTATGTCGATGGAGTAAATCTCAACATTGTATTTGTCTTTATATTCTTTATAAAAGTTTTTCAAATCATCAATGTTTTTTTTGCAGCTTGCACAAGTGGAAGAAAAGAAATAAAGAACGGTATATGCGTTTTTAAGAGCGTAAAGTTTATGAACTTCTCCGTTAAAATCCCTTAATACTATATTAGGCATAGTATTGCCCGGCAAGAACGGAGTAATTCTTTTGATATTTTCTTGATGAAACTCAATTACTGACGGCATTAAATATTTTGATGCACGTTCTAGGTAATTTTTTATTATGTGAGAGTAAATTATCTCGTTGAAAGAGAACGGCATCTTGGGTGAATTATCCAAGTACCACGCTATAACATAGTCTGCATATTCTTTTCCGCCGTTTTTATCTGCCTTAGCAATAAATTCATCTATTGATTTGCAGACGCTGTCGGGCTGTTGGACGGTTATTTCTGAGATGTAGTTGTTGAATTGTTTGATAAAATAAGGAGTATATAAGATTCTGCGGTCGTTGAAATGGAATCTGTCCCAATAATGCTGTCTGTAATAAGTTGCATACTGAGTTTCCATTCCTTTTTTCACCTTTCCGTTTTCAAAAAAGTAAGACGGAGCGGATTGATTCATACCGTCAGAAACTACAGTTATCAAATTGTAAGGATATGCTTTGAAAAAACTTTTTTGAAAAGCGTTAAAAGAATCAATAACCGTCAGAATATCCGTACGCAGTGAATCTACATTGGCGCCTTTTTCCGATGCCTTGATTTTATAGTAGTACATAGCCGTCTGACATTTCTTATTCTCTTTTTGATATAGGAAATAAGCGTCGTTTTCAGGAGAGTTTTTTACAAAGAATTCACCGTTTTCGTAAATCTCTATTGAAAACTCCTTACTCAAATCCAAACAGAATGAAAACAAATCACCTTTGTGGCTTTTAACCATATACATCCCCATCAGATAACCGTTAGCCGTCCAATAGAATCCACCGTCTTTTGCAACTTTTACGGAATCCATCACCTTGTTATCGCTGCCGCAATAACCTTCTATGTAGATTATGCTGTCTTCGTACTCATGTATAAAGAATGAAACCTTATAATCGCTTTGCGACATTGCACCTAAAGACAACAATAGTGCAACGAAAGTCATTAGTATTTGAATTGTTATTTTTTTCATAAGTCAAAACCTCCTTTTTCTAACACGTCCATAATTTGTTTTAAGTTATCAACAGGTATATTCTTCGCCAAAATTTCGTCATTTGAGTTAAGAATATATATAACAGGCGTTTTCTCAATATTAAAATACTCCCGCCAATCATAATTGGCAATCAAACCATTTACATTTATCCAATTGATACCATGTTTGTCTATAAAATCTTTCATTTCGCTTATTTCGCCTTCGGTATGTACGGCAAAAACATCAAAATCATAAGTCTTTTTGTATTGTTTGTAGAATTCAAAAAGTTTAGGTATCTCCGTAGTGCAATGACCGCACGTTGCAGACCAAAAGACTAAGAATTTGTATTTTGTTTTCAACTCGTCCAAATGATGCCAAGCCGATTCACTTGTACTGTCGGGGCATGCAAGGTCGGGAATCTGTTTTCCGATAAGAAGATTGCGCCAAATGTCAGCACGGTGTATGTTGTTTTCAATATCTGACGGCACAAGGTCGGTATATTTACCTGTTTTAAGATACCTATCCATCATACCGACATAGACTTTGTCGTGTCCCATAATCGGACTTTGCAAATAACGGGTTGAAATATCCTTTACAAAGAAATTAAACATCTTGCCGTTGCCTGTTTTGCTTATCCAATAATCTGCATAATACAAAATACTGTCGGCTTTCTCGTATTTCATAACCGTTTCCCAATAATAATTGTAGTTATCTATGAAAATCTGTTTGTTGGTATTCAATAGGGCATCGCAACTCAAATCAACATTGTCAAAATAATGCTGTTTGTACCAATAAAATCCCTGCATACGCCAAGCATTTGAGTCCGCTTTACCTTCAGGTGTAAAAACCATAGGAAAATCTGGCGGTTCAACAGGTTTGGCAGCCAACAGGATTTTGGAAAGCAAGTGATTAGGATGTTTTTGGATGAAATCCTCTTTCAAAGAATCGTTTTTCTGGACAAGAATCTTCATTTCGTTTTCATATTCTTGTTTCCCGACGGATTCTCTGCCGTTAAGAATTTGTTTGTATTGCTTGCCAAAGTTTTCACTTTTTGTAATAAAATCTACATACAACTCTTCGTCTTTACTACCCTTAACTTCAAGGTTTAAAGTCCAATTGTCGTTATCTGTTTTGAACTTAAGATTTCTGTCTTTCATCATTAAAAACTCGCAAAAATGCCCTTGATTGTCGGTAAAGAAGTAAATACCGTCTTCAAGAGTCTTTTTTTTGTTTTTAAATACGAATTTACCTTTGTTATTTACCGCCGTATCAGCAGCATAAGTCCCGCCAAAACGATAATATCCCATAAGAATAGTATCACTTGTGCAGTTTTTTATCTCCAGCGTGATGTCATATTGTGCTTTTGCCATAAAATTCAGACAAACAGTCAATAGAAAACAAACAACTGTGCATTTACAGAATTTCATAGTTATTTCCTTTTAATAAATTATCTACAAAATTACAAAAATTTATTAAAAGATAATGTAAAATCACCAAATATTGATACCCTGCCACGAAAAATGGTTTTTATTTGTGAGTGAATTTTTGTAATCCATCACAAGAATTTTTTAATATCAAGAAACAATTCCGCAATATCAAGAAATAATCTTTTAATAGCAGAAGAAAATTTTGTAATATCAGAAAAGAATTTTGTAATATCGCATATTATTTTTGTTTGAACCGTCCAAAATGAAATTTCAGACCGTCCAAAACTATATTTTAGACCGTCTGAAATATGATTTTGAACCGTCTTAACAAAATTCTTTCTTGATGTTACGAAATTAAAAAGAGTGATTACAAGATTAAAAAGACTGATTGCAAAATTAAAAAGGCTGTTTGCAAGATTATTTCTGCAAAACAGCCTTTTTCTATAACATTAGATTTCCTTTTATTGCACAACCAACTTTTTATCTGTCGTTCCGCTTTCGGTGATAATTTTTAAGATATAATTGCCTTTCGGATATTTTTCCGTGTTGATTGATTTGTTATACCCATCAACAGTAAACTCTTCAACCTTTTGCCCTAATGAATTATACACTTCAATAGTTTTTATACGGAAAGAACACTGCACCGTAACATTAGCACTCGTCGGGTTAGGAAAAACAAAAGTGTAATTATCAACAGCAATACTTTCATCCGAAGAAGAATCTGCTATTGAGTCATTATGTACCGCAAATATAGGGAACATATAGTAAGCATAAACTTTTTTATGCTTCCATGAAATAGAGTAATTGTAAGTTTCTGTTGTTACCTCACGCCAAGCGGTATCAGACAATTCTGTGCATAAAGTGGCATTTATATCTGTGAAAAGATTTACAAGAACAATTGTATCTGTAATTGTCAATGTAGAATCTGTTATTCCATACCGTTTTATTAAAGGAAGCATTGTTGCGGAACATTCTGTCTGACTAACGTACGGATTTAAATTTTGGGTTGCAGCAAAAACATACGCGTGCATTAGTTGAGAAGGGTTATGTTCTAAATCATTAACAATATTTCTCCAATTATGAGCAGAATCCGGTTTTGGGTTATCCCAGATAACATAAAATGTGTCCTTGACGTATACAGATGAATCAAAGAAGAATTCATCATAATTCAGCCAAATATTTTCACACATATCCCACGGTATTGGAGTGTCATACATAGGAGTAGTTCTCAATACATTTAAATTACTATCTGCTATACAGATAAGGGCATTTCTACCCATATAGTATCTTGCCGGAGAAAACACTGCGACTCCTATAATTTCTAATGTAGAATCTGTATAAAAAGGTTGGGCTATATCTGCCATATATTGAAGACTATATAATAAACTTACTCCAGAACCACATCCCGAATTCTGCTGCCAATATTCACTGAATTCAGCATTATTTCCCCATTCATTTTCTGATGGGTCGGTATATTCATATACATCCAATAACATACAACTATCTTGAAACGGCTCGGAAAGAAGGTGCTGGTCGCCATGTTCCCGTACATTTACGATGCTGTCTGTTGTCTGAGCTTGCAATGATATTGTAAATAACACTACAATGATTAAACTTATGATATTTCTCATGAATTTTGCCTCCTTATTATCTAGTCGTTACAGATTACTTGATAGACTTTGTTTGTATGCAGTATCGTATATATGTGCATTGCTGCAGAAGAATCTATCCTCATATTGTAGTCAATTGACGATGGAATATATTTACTATGTATCAATTCCATATCAAAATAATAATTTTCTTCACAATGAGATTCATTAAGAGTATAGACATAGGCTATTTTATCAAAGAAATATAGATTTCCTCCCAAACCACCGCTGGATAAATGATTGTTTGCCATTGCACCGAAAACTAGGTAATATTGATTATTTCTATATAAAGTAAAACTTTTCATTAGATTATATCCTGTAACCGTTTTATCTGGTACGATAACATAAGCAGGATAAACTATTGTTTCAAATGGGCGTATTTGTAGTATCATATCTTTTAGGTAAATGTAATTACAACCATTAAGAGCCAAAATATGCAATATTCCTGTTTCTTTATCAAATTCCATATCTATAATTTTACTTCTGCCTTCCAAATAGTTATCTGAATTTACTATTGCCTGTGTATGTATCAAGTTTATTCCAAATGATATATCAAACATAGTAAATTCTAATCTACCATGTCCTTCATCTGCAACCAATGATGAACCTACCACTATTTTATCTTCTTTTAAAGGAGCAATACTATACGTTATATCTTCTGCATAATCGTATAGTATATATGTTTCAAATATTTGTCCAATATAATTATCCACATTCTGTTGATCATGGGAGAACAGAACTAAATGAGTTTTGTCTAATATTCCGACAACAGCAACTCTTGTTTCGGTATGAATTACATCTGTAAGTCTATAACCACTTATTTCAAGAATGTGATAAGAATTACTACTTATATCAAAAGTAATAAACTGGGAACGAGGATGAGTGTATAGAGCCACTGCATGATATGCAATAGTATTGTCATTGTCGTTAGCAATTAAGGACAATTTTTTCTCCTTTGTTTCGTATGTTCTATAAAAATCTATCTTCTTTAGATAACTTGTAGAAGCAGGAGGATTTATTTGATAAAGATTTACTACATTAGTAGAAATGTTAAAAAGAGTTGCAAGATTTATCCAGCCCACAATATTGTAATATGTGGTATAGTTCCAATTTAAAACTCCGCAGAAATAAATCATATCCTCTTCTTTATCGTAATCAAAATCTGTAATGGTTACATTCTGAAGATATGCACATTCTATATTTGCACTTCCGTCCATCGTCAGCATAAAATAAGAACTATTCACATGTTCAAATGGAGGATATATTCCATCTCCATTGGTAACTACATAATATGGACGTTCAATATCTGAATTTTTTTTCATGCGCTAAAGAAATAATATAGCCGTCCCTTACTTCCATTGATTTGACAGCATTGAAATTTTTTGTATTGGAAATTTCTCTTTCTGTCCTAAAGGTTGTCATTGTTGTCGCCATTTGTGCCTTACAAATCTTCGGACACAAGATTACTGCTAATAGCAGCAGTAAAGAAAATTTCAATCTTTTCATTGTTTTTTTTTGTTTTATGTTAATTAATCTGCGGCAAAGCTAGAAATAAAAATTTAATCTGCCAAATTTTTTATAGAGTTTTTGTTATTGAAAAGTCTTTGACAAATTAAAGGAATAGAAAAATAAGTATTGCAAAATTATTTCGGCAAAACAAAAAATTTCTTTAACTTTGCAGTTGAAAATCATCAAAAAGCATTCAGACAAATGGCAATAGAACTTAAACAATTCCGCAGACACGTTGCGCAGATTTCGGAGATAGACCCCATAATTATAGAGCCAAAGTTGGCTCACGGCGTTTGGGTTGAGGATATTCTCGGCAAAAAATACATAGATATGCTTTCGGGAATATGTGTCGGTAATGCAGGACATAAGAATACGAAAGTAGTGGAGGCAATTCAAAAGCAATGTGAAGACTATCTGCACGTAATGGTTTATGGTGAGTTTATTCAAAAACCGCAATTGGATTATGCTTTACGGATTAAAGAGTTCTTACCGCAGGAATTGACACAAATTTTCTATGTCAATTCGGGAAGCGAAGCAATTGAGGGCGCAATAAAAGCAGCTAAGTTATACAATCACAAAAACAAGATAATAAGTTATGCAAATTCTTATCACGGTTCAACGATAGGTTGCGTATCAATGCTAAGTGATGATAAGTTCCGCAGGGATTTCCTACCACTACTGCCTTGTACGGATAATATAAGATTCAATTGTGAAGAAGATTTACTCAAAATTGATGAAGATACCTGTTGTGTGGTTGCCGAAACGTTGGCAGTAGGTGAAGGCGTGCAATTACCGCAAAACAATTATATGAAAAAACTCCGTGAGCGTTGCAATGAAGTAGGTGCAGTTTTGATATTGGACGAAATTCAGACGGGATTCGGGCGCAGCGGAACATTATTCGCTTTTGAGCAGTTCGGTTTCGCTCCCGATATTCTGTGTATTGCTAAGGCTATGGGCGGAGGGCTTCCTATCGGTGCTTTTATAGGTAAAGAAGATATAATGCAACGTTTGAACAATCACCATCCGCTTATCGGACACGCAACAACTTACGGCGGTAATCCCGTTTGCCTTGCAGCTGCTCTTGCACAACTTAACGAAATAACATCATTGCTTGATAAGGACGTTAAAGGTGAAAATGAACTCACGGTTTTTGAAAAAGGCGAAATATACCGCAGAGAACTTAAACACAAACATATAAAAGAAGTAGTGGGATTGGGACTTTTCAACGCAATATACCTTAATGACGGCGTAGATTGGCAAAAAGTTTTGATTTCGTGCTTTAATAACGGAATAATTACGGGAACGCATTTGTTTAATTCCAATGCAATAAGCATAAAACCTCCGTTGAATATAACCAAAGATGAAATCCATGAAAGCATTTCAAGAATATTGAAAGCCTTTGATAAAATATAGAATATATATTCACCTTTTATATTATTAAATAGTATGGATACTGGGCATTATTATGATGTTAATGTTGTAACTGACGCAGGGGAGGAGATAATACTTAATGTCTATGGTATGTCTGCTATGGATGCAGAGTTCGTTGCGCAGCAGATGGTAGAAGGCGGGCAAGTAGGAACAATAAGTAATACTGTTGTCAGTTGCGTTGCTTATCTTTGGGCGGAAGAATGAGATTTTGTCAGTTGGTTTTCTTAAAAAAAAGTCGTTTTGTCAGTTATTTAGTTCATTATTAGGACTTTTTGTCATAGTTATATCATTAGAACGAATTTTGATTCACTTGTTTTCGGATTTCAAATCAAATGAAATCTCAATGACATATATAATAATGACTTTAAAATAACATAAGATTATGGAAAATACATATAACAACACGGCAAACAGCAAGTATCCTAATTTGGAACGCTTTGCCATTAATTTAATAGAGAGTGCCAAACAAAACAAACTTGACCCCGTTATCGGAAGAGATGAAGAAATCCGTAGGGTGTTACAAATCCTTTCCCGAAGAACTAAAAACAATCCCGTACTTGTAGGAGAACCCGGCGTAGGAAAGACAGCCATTGCCGAGGGGTTAGCACAGAGAATTTTCGCTAATGACGTCCCTGAGAATTTGAAGCAAAAGAAACTGTATTCTTTGGATATGGGGGCATTGGTTGCAGGAGCCAAGTACAAGGGTGAGTTTGAGGAGAGACTCAAAGGCTTAGTTAATGACGTGATTAAGTCAAACGGTGAGGTGATATTATTTATTGATGAAATACATACCCTTGTCGGAGCAGGCGGAGGTGAAGGCGCTATGGACGCTGCTAATATCCTTAAACCTGCATTAGCACGCGGTGATTTAAGAGCGATAGGTGCGACAACGCTTGATGAATACCAGAAATATTTTGAGAAAGATAAGGCATTGGAGCGTCGATTCCAAATGGTTATGGTTGATGAACCGAGTGTGGAAGATACAATAAGTATATTAAGAGGGCTAAAGGAAAAATACGAAGTACATCACCATGTAAGGATTAAGGATGCTGCGATAATAAGTGCGGCAGAGATGTCAAACAGATATATAACCAACCGTTTTTTACCCGATAAGGCTATAGATTTGCTTGATGAATCGGCAGCAAAACTCCGTATGGAGATAGATTCTTCGCCGGAAGAGATTGACGAAGTGGAAAGAAAATTGCGTCAGTTGGAAATAGAAAGAGTTGCAATCAAAAAAGAAAATGACAAAGTCAAAGTTGAGACTCTTACAAAGGAGATTGACGAATTGAAAAAGCAAAAAGACACTCTTGTTTCCAAATGGAAAAACGAGAAAACGCTTGTTGATGCCATTCAGGGCGAGGTTAAAAAGATTGAGAACTACAAAATTCAGGCTAATAACGCAGAACGTGAGGGTGATTACTCAAAAGTAGCTGAATTAAGGTACGGAAAAATTCCTCAGGCGGAGAAAGATTTGGCTGATTACAAACAAAAACTCTCCCAAATGCAAAACGGCGAGGCTATGATTACCGAAGAAGTGGATGAAAACCACATTGCAGAGGTTGTTTCCAGATGGACGGGTATTCCTGTGTCAAGAATGATGACTTCGGAGAAAGAAAAACTCTTGCATTTGGAAGATGAATTGAAAAAACGCGTAATCGGACAGGACGAAGCCATAGAAGCGATTAGTAATTGTATAAGAAGGTCCCGTTCGGGGTTGAATGACGAGAAACGACCTATCGGTTCATTTGCTTTTCTTGGCTCAACGGGAGTTGGAAAGACGGAGTTGGCGCGTGCATTGGCGCAGTTGCTTTTTGACGATGAGAATTTGATGGTAAGAATTGATATGTCGGAATACCAAGAACGCTATTCGGTATCACGTCTTATAGGAGCGCCTCCGGGATATGTAGGTTACGAAGAAGGAGGTCAATTAACCGAGGCAGTAAGACGCAAACCGTATTCAATAGTTTTGCTTGACGAGATAGAGAAAGCGCATCCCGATGTATTCAATATCCTATTGCAAGTATTGGAAGACGGAAGGCTTACGGACGGAAAAGGACGTGTGGTAGATTTTAAGAATACTATCATAATAATGACAAGTAACTTGGGAGCAGAATTTCTTCAGGAGGCAGTGGAAAAGCAACTAAGTGGCGATAATAATGCTTTTGCAGAAGCAGAAACTAAAGTCAGGGAACTGATGAAGAAAACTATCCGACCGGAATTTCTTAACCGTATAGACGAAATAGTAGTCTTTAAACCGTTATTCAAAGAGCAGGTAAGGGAAATAGTAGTCTTGCAAATGAAACGTCTGCTTGAAACCTTGAGAAGTAAAAACATCACATTAGAATATACTCCGCAGGCGATAGATTACCTTGCCGACGAAGGCTATGACCCACTTCTCGGAGCAAGACCAGTAAAACGTGCAATACAAAAACTTGTTACCAACCGTTTATCAATGCTTCTTTTGGACGATAAACTCTTTGACGGGGCAAAGATACAAATGGATTGCAAAAACAACGAACTTGTATTCAACATAAACAGATAAAAGACAATAAGAACGTATAAATAAAATCTGAATAGCAGATTCATAAATCCGAACGGTGCTTTAATTAAAATAAAGTACCGTTTTTTCTTTTGTAAGTTATAGGATACATCCATAAATTTCCTTTCCTTTTTCTTGTAAGTTCAGAATTTCTTTGTATTTT
This sequence comes from Bacteroidales bacterium, assembly GCA_017480245.1. Taxonomy (GTDB): domain Bacteria; phylum Bacteroidota; class Bacteroidia; order Bacteroidales; family P3; genus Scybalousia_A. The sequence goes on from JAFVBA010000023.1 coordinate 24,534, forward strand.
TGCAATCGCTTGTCGGGTGATAAGCAAAAGCGTTCTTGCTTTATAACTTGTATCTAAAAAGCGTGAGAAACTTTTAGGAACGTACAAGTTTAGCATAATGGTAATGCCATACTGTTTTGGCGTGTATTCCATTATAGTTATATTTTTACGTTCAGGTTTTAAATAATTCTCACGCACCTTAGATAGAGATATAAATGAGATGTGGTTTCACGCTTTTTTGTATTATTTAAACAAGGGTCGAAGGAGCGACCTCTCCTTTGAAACCACAGGAAAAATATTTTATAATGATTAGATTAAAGCAAATCATTACGCTTTTAACTCTTGCTGTATTAATGTTCGGACTTGTAAAGATTACATCAGCCCAAGAAGTAACAGAATATAAAACAATAGATGAGGTTGAGGGATATGACAGAGACGGAGACATTCTCTTTCCTGCTGAATATTGTCCTAATACCAGTTATTCCTATTGCAATGGTGTTGTAAGAATTTTCGATTCAACCTTTACTTGTGTAAAGACTGTTCAATTAGTAAAGTACTCTGTAACCGGTGATGGAAAAGTTCATGATTATTTGGGTATTTGTTGTATGTCTAAAAACTTATTTACGAACAGTAATAAGTATGAATTTGTCGTTATGGGAGATTTTAGTACCAGTGATGGTGATAATTACATAACAAACAATTTCTATGGTATCTATAACGAAGACGGAGACCTTGTGTTTGATTTCGGAGGTAATGGTTGTCTTGATGGTAAGTTTTATGAGATAAATAGGCATTGGACTTGGCAATTACCTTTTGTTGTAGGAAATAAATTGGTTGTCAATTATAATGATGGCCCTAACGGGAATAAATATTACAGTAAGATTTTTAATATTTACGGAAACGCCAATAGTAGTATCAATCCTGTAATAGCATACAACCAAAATTCAAAACTTTATCCAAATCCTGCAAGAAACTCCGTTACTTTAGAATATGACATCCAAGGACGGATGCAAGAAATGCAGATTGTGGATATTAATGGACGTGTAGTAGCAAGTTACTTACTTGACCCGTCACAAAAGCAAGTTAATATAAATACTTCCAACTACAAAAAGGGTGTTTATATCTACCGTTACGGCAATAATTCAGGTAAATTCGTAGTTGAATAGCAGCAGATTCAACTTAATAACAGATAAAGCAAGAGTTAAAAAAGAGGGTGCAAGAGATTAAACTTGCACCTTTTTTTTATATGTCTGAAATTCTTAAGTTCAAAAAGAGAATTATTGTTCTGTAATTATCATATCATTACTGCTATTTTTCTTTTCAGAAAACATTTTATTCTTTCTTGAAATTAGTAAATTCTTTTCTGAAATTAATTCAGTAATACGGCGAAAAAATTTTATGTTTAGATACAATTTTACATTATTTGGAATATTTATATTATTAAACAATGAAAAAGAAGTATATTTATGAAAATATACCTCTTTCTTTTGTTATAATTCTTTGTTTTCTTTTGGATAAGAAATATCTAAGTGTTATTTCTTCGGAATATTTTTTAAGATATCCAATGTATGTTGCCAAAACATTTCCAAAGTTTTTATATCCATTCTTTCATCAGGTGAATGAACTCCGCGTAGTGTAGGCCCGTAGGAAATCATATCCATATTTGGATATTTTTTGCCTATCAATCCGCATTCCAAACCTGCATGTATTGCCCTTACGATAGGTTTTTTGCCGAATAAACGTTCATACGATGCAACAACAACCGACAAAATTTCGCTGTCTGTGTTAGGTGCCCATCCAGGATAACCGTCCGTGTGCTTTACTTCACAACCTGCCATAAGCATACAAGCTTCCACTCTTGTTTTTGCAGCATCCAAAGCACTTTCTACACTGGAACGTTGAGAAGTAACTATTTCTATTATGTTATCTTTTGATTTTACGGAAGCCAAGTTAGTACTTGTTTCCACGAAGTTAGGAATCTCACGGCTCATTGCCAAAACTCCGTGAGGTATTGCATACAAAAGATTCAATAATTTATCCACATCATCTCTTACAATTACCGTTTGAGGACGCTCAGTCTTCTCAATAGTTATTTCCAATGAAGGCTCGGTAGTACGAAGTTCGTATTTAACGTTTTGAGTAAATGTTTTAATAAACTCAAGCATTTGATTTTCAAAGTCCGGATTAATCATAATATGGGCTTTAGCCTCTCTTGCTATGGCATTGCGCAAATTACCGCCGTCTATTTCTGCTAAGCGGAATTTACATTGATTGTTGATAATCCATAATATACGGTTAAGGATTTTGTTTGCACATCCGAGGCCTTTATTTATATCATCGCCGCTATGACCTCCCTTAAGACCTTTTACAGTCAGCAAATAAGGGATTCCATGATTGCATGCGTTTTCTCTTTGTATAGGCATAAATCCCAAAGTATCCACTCCGCCGGCGCAACCTATAAACATTTCTCCTTCGTCTTCACTATCCAAGTTGATAAGAATAGAAGATTTTAACGCATCAGCAGATAATGCCATAGCACCGGTAAGACCTGTTTCTTCATCAACTGTGAATAAACACTCCAATTCCGGATGTACTATTGTTTTGCTGTCCAATATGGCAAGAGCTGTCGCAACGCCTATACCGTCATCAGCACCTAAGGTTGTACCTTTTGCTTTTAACCAGCCGTCTTCAACAAATGTTTCAATAGCGTCAGTTTCAAAATTGAAAACCTTATCACTGTTTTTCTCGCAAACCATATCCATGTGTGCCTGAAGACAAACTGTTTTTCTGTCTTCCATTCCTTTAGAAGCAGGTTTTCGGATAATAATATTCATTGCTTCGTCCTTTATGGTTTCAAGACCTCTTGAGGTTCCCCAATCATATAAATATTGGGAAATTTTAGATTCTTTCTTACTCGGACGCGGAATTGCTAAAATAGGTTTGAACTGAGCAAACACTTCTTGCGGTTGTAATGTATCCAATATCTCGTTCATGATGATTATTTGTTATTTAATTATTAAAATTCTTTATTTCATTGATTTTTTGTTTTGCAAAGATACGTTATTTCATTAAATCAACGATATTAATTTTGCAAAAATTTTGTGAATATCATTTTATATATAATAAATGTAAGGATGGATAACCGAACTTTCAAGTTGAGGAAATTTTATTGTAAAATTATTTTTTTATTGATGAATTTTGAATGAAATAATGCAATTTTTGAGAAAATGTATTCAAAAAAATAGGGTATTTTTGATGGAAATTAGAAAATTGTTGTAAAATTTTTCTTGTTAATAAACAATGATTTACAAAAAAAAATGAAAAAAAATCATAGAAATATTTGGTCAGTATGTGGAAAGTTTGTACTTTTGCATTCGCCTTTTGAGAGATAATCGTTGAAAGATTTGAGGTTAGGAAGGTGGAGTAAGAAAGACGAGAAATGTTATTTGAAATAGAAACAAAAGTGAGATAAAAATTGCCGATATAACTCAGTTGGTAGAGTAGCTGATTTGTAATCAGCCTGTCGGGGGTTCAAGTCCCTCTATCGGCTCAATTTTTAGTTTTCGGGGAAGTCGCATAGCGGCAATTGCAACAGACTGTAAATCTGTCCTCTTCGGAGTTCGGTGGTTCGAGTCCACCCTTCCCCACAAAGTCAAAAGGTATTTTCTTATTTTTAGATATATTTACATATTTATTTAAATATCTTAAAGACTTTAAAACAAGCGGGAATAGCTCATTTGGTAGAGCGATAGCCTTCCAAGCTATAGGTGGCGGGTTCGAGCCCCGTTTCCCGCTCTGAAATTGAGCTGTCGGATGCTTTGAAAGGGGAGGAGTTTGCGTTAGGCTCGTCCTTATTGTTGTAAATGTGAAGTTTATGCCGTTGTAGCTCAGTGGTAGAGTACTTCCTTGGTAAGGAAGGGGTCACGAGTTCAATCCTCGTCAACGGCTCAAGGGAGAAACAAAATGGTTAATTTAGAAAAGATTAATAACAATTAAATAGACAAAAATTATGGCAAAAGAGAAATTTGAGCGTACCAAACCACATGTTAATATAGGTACAATCGGTCACGTAGACCATGGTAAGACAACTTTGACTGCAGCTATTACTCAGGTTTTAGCAAAGAAAGGTTTGTCTGAAATCAAATCATTTGATTCAATTGACTCTGCTCCTGAAGAAAAGGAAAGAGGTATTACAATCAACACTGCACACGTTGAGTATCAAACGGAAAATCGTCACTATGCTCATGTGGATTGTCCTGGTCACGCTGACTATGTAAAGAACATGGTTACAGGTGCTGCTCAGATGGACGGTGCTATATTGGTTGTTGCTGCAACTGACGGTCCTATGCCTCAGACTCGTGAGCACATATTGTTAGCTCGTCAGGTAGGTGTTCCTCGTATGGTTGTATTCATGAACAAAGTGGATTTGGTTGATGACCCAGAGTTGTTAGACCTTGTTGAAATGGATATTAGAGATTTGTTGAGTTTCTATGAATTTGACGGTGACAATACTCCTATTATAAGAGGTTCTGCTCTTGGCGCATTGAACGGAGAACCACAGTGGGAAGAAAAAGTTGTTGAATTGATGGATGCAGTTGATACTTGGATTCCTCTTCCTACAAGAGATGTTGATAAAGACTTCTTAATGCCTGTTGAGGATGTATTCTCTATCACTGGACGTGGTACTGTTGCTACAGGTAGAATTGAAACAGGTATTATCAAGGTTGGCGACCCTGTTGATATCATTGGTATGGGTGCAGAAAAACTTAAATCAACTGTTACTGGTGTTGAGATGTTTAGAAAACTTCTTGATGAAGGTGAAGCTGGAGATAACGTAGGTTTGTTACTTCGTGGTATAGATAAAGACGAAATCCGCAGAGGTATGGTTATTGCTAAACCTGGTACAATCACTCCTCACAAGAAATTCCAAGCAGAGGTTTATATCCTTAAGAAAGAAGAAGGCGGACGTCATACTCCGTTCCAGAATAGATACCGTCCTCAATTCTATTTCAGAACAACTGATGTTACTGGAGAAATCACTCTTCCTGAAGGACGTGAGTTAGTAATGCCTGGTGATAACTTGACTATTACAGTTGAATTACTTTCTGAAATCGCATTGAACCTTAACTTACGTTTCGCTATCCGTGAAGGTGGTAGAACAGTTGGTGCGGGTCAGGTAACAAAGATTTTGGATTAATAAAATAATAATAAAAAAGCAAGTTATTGTATTATAACTTGCTTTTAAACAGGGGCATGGTCTAATGGTAGAATAGCGGTCTCCAAAACCGTTGGTGGGAGTTCGATTCTCTCTGCCCCTGCATTTATAAAATAAAAACAGTATAGATATGGCTAACAGAGTTGTAAGTTATGTTAAGAGTTGTTATGATGAAATGAAAAAAGTTTCATGGCCTACTATGGATGAATTAATGAATAGTACGGTTGTTGTTTTCATAGCATCTTTAATTATTGCATTGATAGTATTTATAATGGATATCGCATTTGGTGTTCATCCTACTATGTTTTGGAAAGGATTGTTAGGTTATCTGTATCAATTAATGGGTTAATTTTCAGTTCTTCTTATATCTTGCTTCCCAAAAATTCGTATAGAATATTGAGATATGAAGAATAAGTAATAGTTTTTATAAAAAATCTTTCTAATACTTAATCAACACAATGAGCGAACAGACAAAGAAGTGGTATGTCCTTAAGGCTGTAGCCGGAAAAGAAAAGAAAGCTAAGGAATACATTGATAACGAGATAAACAGACGTGGTTTGAATGAACTTGTTCCCAATGTATTAATTCCTGTTGAAAAAGTTTATTCTGTGCGCAATGGTAAAAAAACAAGTAAAGAACGCACTCTTTTTCCTGGATATATTTTTGTTGAAGCAAAATTAGAAGGTGAAATTGCTCATGTAATAAAAAATATTCCGAATGTACTTGATTTTATAACTGAAAAGGATGGTAGTCCAATCCCTATGTTAGAAAGTGAAGTAAAAAGAATATTGAAAACTGTTGATAGTAGTTTGGATTCTAACGAATTTTCAGAAGAAACGTTTATTGTTGGTGAAACAGTAAGAATTATAGACGGACCGTTTAAGAATTTTGATGGAGTTATTGAAGAGGTCAATAATGAAAAGCAAAAACTTAAGGTGATTGTTAAGATTTTCGGAAGAAAAACTCCTGTAGAACTGTCAAATTACCAAGTAGAGAAATAATATTTTTGTAAAAACAAATACATTAACACTAAATTTAAAATATTAAAATGGCAAAAGAAGTTGCAGGATTAATTAAATTGCAAATCAAAGGAGGAGCTGCAAATCCAGCACCACCAGTAGGACCAGCTTTAGGTGCTAAAGGTGTGAATATAATGGAATTTTGCAAGCAATTCAATGCCAGAACACAAAAACAGGCTGGAAAAATTCTACCTGTTATAATTAATGTGTATACTGACAAGAGCTTTGATTTTGTTGTTAAGACACCTCCTGTAGTTGTACAGATTCTTGAAGCTACTAAAGCAAAGGGAGGTTCAGGAGAACCAAACAGAAAAAAAGTGGCTTCATTAACTAAAGACCAAGTAAAAGAAATAGCGGAAGCCAAAATGGTGGATTTGAATTGTTTCACTCTTGACAGTGCTATTAGTATGGTTGCTGGTACGGCTCGCAGTATGGGTATCACAGTTAAATAATTAAGTTAAAATAGAAAATTGCAAAAATGGCAAAACAATCGAAAAAAACAATTGAAGCCTTAAAAAAGTTTGGTTCTTCTAAAGAGTACACATTGGAAGAGGCTGTGAAGGTTGTAAAGGATATTACTTTTACAAAATTTGATGCTTCTTTTGATTTGGATGTTCGTTTGGGAGTTGATCCACGTAAATCAAATCAAATGGTACGTGGTACTGTAACACTTCCTCATGGAACAGGTAAAACTAAAAAAGTTTTGGTTCTTTGTACTGAAGATAAAGAAGAAGAAGCTAAGGCTGCCGGAGCTGATTTTGTTGGTTTAGATGAATACATCACCAAAATAAAAGGCGGTTGGACGGATGTCGATGTTATAGTTACTATGCCAAGTGTAATGCCAAAGATAGGAGCATTAGGTAAAATATTAGGACCTCGTGGTCTTATGCCTAATCCTAAAACCGGCACGGTTACAATGGATATAGCAAAGGCAGTCCAAGAAGTAAAAGCCGGTAAAATAGATTTCAAAGTTGATAAATACGGTATCGTTCATACAAGTGTGGCAAGAATGTCGTTTCCTGTAGAAAAGATCATAGATAATACTTTGGAAGTAATTCGTATGATAGAAAAATTGAAACCGACTACAGCTAAAGGTACTTATATGAAAAGCATATCAGTGTCATCAACAATGAGTCCTGGTGTTAGAGTAGATGCAAAATCTATTAGTAAGTAAATCTCTTTATACCTATTGAAAGAAATGAAAAAAGAAGATAAAGGTAGACTAATAGAAAGTATTGGACAGCATTTAAAGGAATATCCTTACTTATACGTTGTAGATCTTGAAGGATTGAATGCTAAAGATACAGCTAATTTGAGAAGAATGTGTTTCAAGAAGGAAATAAAGTTATTAGTTGTAAAAAATGCATTTTTGAAAAAAGCAATACGAGATTTGGATGTAGATTATTCGGAGCTAATTCCAACGTTTAAAGGGCAAACTTCTTTGATGTTATCCAAAGTTAATAATGCTCCAGCAAAGTTGATAAAGGAATTCAGAAATCAAAAGGATAAAAAAGAAAAACCTTTGTTGAAATCTGCATACGTAGAAGAAGAATTCTATATCGGAGATGAGCATTTAAATGAACTTGTTGCAATCAAATCTAAGAATGAACTAATTGCTGATGTTATTTCTGCATTGTTATCACCAGTTAGAAATGTTATAAGTGGTTTAACAAATGAAGAAAGAAACAATAATACGCAAGAAACTGCAACAAGTGTAGAAAAATAGTAGAAAAATAGTAGAAACAATAAAAAAGAAAATAAAAATGGCAGATCTAAAAGCATTAGCAGAACAATTAGTTAATTTAACAATTAAGGAAGCTAAAGAACTTGGTGACATATTGAAAGAAGAATATGGCATTGAACCAGCAGTAGCTACAGTTGCTGTTGCAGCTGGAGAAGCAGGTGCTGCTGCAGCTGAAGAGAAAACATCATTTGATGTAATCTTAGCAGAGGTTGGTCCTTCTAAGTTGAACGTTGTAAAACATGTAAAAGATCTTTGCAGCCTTGGTTTAAAGGAAGCTAAAGAATTAGTTGACAGTGCTCCTAAAGCATTGAAAGAAGGTGTAACAAAAGAAGAAGCAGAATCTTTGAAAGCTGCATTAGAAGAAGCTGGTGCAAAGGTTGAAATTAAATAAAACATTTCACCGCAATCAATTGATATTGGAACAGATATACTCTCAATAAAGAGAGTATCTGTTCCTTATTTTACATTTGTTGTAGGAAAAAATTCCTCGCAGTAGAAATAGTATTTTAACCTTTATAATTTTTAAAACCTTGGCAAACAATAGTTCAAATATAGTCAATTTTGCGACTGTAAAAAAATTTGAATATCCAGATTTTCTTGATATTCAGTTAAAGTCTTTTAGAGAATTTTTTCAATTAGAAACAGATACGGAAAATAGAAAGAATGAAGGTCTTTATAAAGTTTTTTCTGAAAATTTTCCTATAAGTGATGCAAGAAATAATTTTGTACTTGAGTTTATAGATTATTTCGTAGATGCTCCTCGTTATTCTATTGAAGAATGTATTGAAAGAGGACTTACATTTTCTGTTCCCCTGAAAGCAAAACTTAAATTATATTGCACTGATGAGGATCATGAAGATTTTAAGACAATAATACAGGATGTCTATTTGGGAATGATTCCTTATATGACTCCTAAAGGTACGTTTGTTATTAATGGAGCAGAACGAGTTGTAGTTTCTCAGTTACACAGATCTCCTGGTGTATTTTTTGGAACATCAACGCATAATAACGGAATGCAATTGTATTCTGCAAGAATTATTCCTTTCAAAGGTTCTTGGATGGAATTTACTACGGACATTAATAATGTAATGTATGCCTACATAGACAGGAAGAAAAAGTTACCTATTACTACTCTTTTGAGAGCAATCGGATATGAATTAGATAAAGATATCTTAGAAATATTTGACTTAGCGGAAGAGGTAAAGGCGTCAAAAGGTAACTTGAAAAAATATGTAGGAAAGAAGTTAGCGGCGAGAGTTGTTAGAGCATGGGTTGAAGATTTTGTAGATGAAGATATAGGTGAGGTTGTTTCTATTGAGAGGACTGAAACAATAGTAGAAAGAGAGAAAGTATTAGAATTAGATGATATAGATAAAATATTAGATGCTGGAATAAAATCAATCTTAGTACATAAGGAGGATGTGGCATCTGCAGATTATTCTATCATTTTTAATACATTGCAAAAAGATACAGCAAATAATGCCAAGGAGGCTGTAGAATATATTTATAGGCAATTACGTTCGGCTGAACCACCAGATGAGCAAACGGCTAGAGATGTAATTGATAAGTTATTTTTCTCCGATAAAAGATATGATTTAGGAGATGTTGGTAGATATAAAATAAATAAGAAATTAAATCTACACGTAGATCCTAATATTAGAGTTTTAACTAAAGAGGATATTATTTCTATAATCAAATATCTTATAGAATTAATAAATTCTAAGACAGAAGTAGATGATATTGACCACTTAAGCAATCGTAGAGTTCGTACAGTCGGAGAACAATTACATTCTCAATTTGGTGTTGGTCTTTCTCGCATGGCTAGGACAATAAGAGAAAGAATGAATGTTAGAGATAATGAAGTCTTTTCTCCTACAGATTTAGTTAATGCAAAGACATTGTCTTCTGTAATTAATTCTTTCTTTGGAACAAACCAATTGTCTCAGTTTATGGATCAAACTAATCCATTGGCTGAATTAACGCATAAGAGACGTATTTCTGCATTAGGACCTGGGGGTTTGTCAAGAGAAAGAGCAGGATTTGAGGTGCGAGATGTACATTATACACATTATGGACGCCTTTGTACAATAGAAACACCTGAAGGTCCGAATATTGGATTGATTTCATCTTTGAGTGTTTTTGCAAAGATTAATACTTTAGGATTTATTGCAACACCTTATTATGAGGTTAAAAACGGTAAAGTACAATACAATGCAGATCCTGTTTATTTAACAGCAGAAGAAGAGGAAAATAAGATAGTTGCTCAAGCTGTAACTAATGTTGAGACTGACGGAACAATAGCAGATAGAAGAGTAAAAGCAAGAAAACAGGCAGATTTTCCTATTGTAACTCCACAGGAAGTTGATTTGTTGGATGTCGCTCCTAATCAAATCGCTTCTATTGCTGCTTCATTAATTCCTTTTATAGAACATGATGATGCTAACCGTGCTTTGATGGGATCAAATATGATGCGTCAGGCTGTACCTTTATTAAATCCTCAGATTCCTATAGTTGGAACAGGTATAGAACCTTATGTTGCAATGGACTCAAGGAATCTGTTGACAGCAGAAACAGATGGTATTGTAGATTTTGTAGATGCCCGTCAAATTTCTATTATTTATGATAGAGAAGAAGATGAACGTTTAGTTTCGTTTGATGATGATAGAAAAGTATATGACTTAGTTAAGTTCAGAAAAACTAATGATTCTACGGTAATTAATCTTAGACCTATTGTTAAAAAAGGAGATAAGGTTAAAAAAGGTCAAATTCTATGTGAGGGTTATGCAACAAATAACGGAGTTTTATCTTTAGGTAGAAATCTTCAAGTTGCATTTATGCCTTGGAAAGGATATAACTATGAGGACGCTATTGTTATATCGGAGAAGGTTGTAAAAGAAGATTGGTTTACTTCTGTTCATATAGATGAATTTATTACAGAGGTTCGAGAGACTAAACGTGGATTGGAAGAACTTACAAAAGATATTCCTAATGTTAGTTTAGAGGCTACAAAAGACCTTGATGATAACGGAATGATTCGTATAGGTGCTGTTGTAAAGGAAGGTGATATTTTGGTAGGAAAGATAACACCTAAGGGAGAGAGTGATCCTACACCGGAAGAGAAATTATTATCTGCAATCTTTGGAGATAAAGCTGGAGATGTTAAAGATGCTTCTTTGAAAGTCCCTCCTTCTGTAGATGGTGTTGTTATTGATAAGAAATTGTTCGAACGCTTCCTTAAAGACAGAGAAGCTAGGCAAAAAGATAAATTAATACTAAAACGTCTAAAAGATGATTTTGAGGATAAAGTCCAGAATTTGAAAAATAAACTTGTAGATAAACTATTTATCTTATTGACAGGTAAAGTTTCCAATGGAGTTTATTCTAGTTATGGGCAGGAAATTATTCCAAAGAAAGTTAAGTTTAATCAAAAGCTATTAACTTCTATTGACTTTACAACTGTAAATCCTAATGATTGGACAGATGATGAACAGACAAATTCTTTGATAAAAAAACTATTGAATAATTATAGTCTTAGATATAGAACTTATCAAGGTAAGTTAGCTAGAGAACAGTTTGCTCAGACAATAGGAGATGATTTACCGGCAGGCATTATCAAGATTGCTAAGATATATATTGCTAAAAAACGTAAGTTGAAAGTCGGTGATAAAATGTCCGGTCGTCATGGTAATAAAGGTATTGTAGCAAAAATTGTTAGAGAAGAGGATATGCCTTTCTTATCAAATGGAAAACCAGTGGATATTGTATTGAACCCACTTGGAGTTCCTAGCCGTATGAATTTGGGACAAATATTTGAAACAATCTTGGGTTGGGCAGGTCATGAACTTGGAAGAAGGTATCAAACTCCTATATTTAATGGAGCAACTTTAGAGCAAGTTAATGAACAGCTTGTGGAAGCTAATCTGCCTTTGAACGGAAAATGTTATTTATATGACGGACAATCAGGTGAGCAGTTTGATCAACCTGCAACGGTTGGATATGTTTATATGTTGAAACTGCATCATATGATTGACGATAAGATGCACGCTCGTAGTATAGGACCTTATTCATTAATCACTCAACAACCTCTTGGAGGTAAAGCTCAATTCGGAGGACAGCGTTTTGGAGAAATGGAGGTTTGGGCTTTGGAGGCGTATGGAGCATCTCATGTTTTGCAAGAAATGCTAACTGTTAAATCCGATGACGTTGTCGGAAGAGCAAAGGCTTACGAAGCAATAGTTAAGGGAGATAATATGCCTACACCTGGACTTCCTGAATCATTTAATGTCCTTGTTCATGAGTTAAGGGGTCTTAACCTTGAGATAACATTTAATTAACAGAAGAAATATAATCCATAAAATATTTAATATTATGGCTTTAGCAAATAGAGAAAATAGTAATTCATCATTCCAATCAATGACTATAAGTTTAGCTTCGCCGGAATCTATTCTTAAACGTTCAAGAGGTGAAGTAACTAAACCGGAAACCATAAATTATAGAACATATAAACCAGAGAGAGACGGTTTGTTTTGTGAGAAGATTTTCGGACCTGTAAAAGATTGGGAATGTAGTTGTGGTAAATATAAAAGAATTAGGTATAAAGGAATTGTTTGTGATAGATGCGGTGTTGAGGTAACAGAGAAAAAAGTCAGAAGGGAGCGCATGGGACATATTCAATTGGTTGTTCCGGTTGCTCATATATGGTTTTTCCGTTCATTGCCAAATAAGATTGGTGCTTTGATTGGTTTGCAAAGTAAGAAGTTGGAACAGGTTATTTATTATGAAAAATATGTCGTAATAAATCCTGGTGTTGCAGAGAAGGACGGAGTTAATAAGTTAGACCTATTAATAGAAGAAGAGTATCAAAATATTTTAGAAAATCTTCCTGAAGAGAATCAATACCTACCGGATGATGATCCGAATAAGTTTGTTGCTAAAATGGGTGGTGATGCTCTTTATGAATTGCTTAGAAGTATTGATATCAATGCATTGTCTTATCAATTGAGAGATGCTGCAAGTAGAGAAACTTCAATGCAAAGAAAAAAAGATACTTTGAAAAGATTGAATGTTGTTGAATCTTTCAGAGAATCTATGATAAAAATGGAGCAAAGAGGATTAGAAAACCGTCCAGAGTGGATGGTCGTTAAAGTTGTTCCTGTTATACCTCCAGATTTGCGTCCATTGGTTCCGCTTGACGGAGGACGTTTTGCGACAAGTGATTTGAATGATTTGTACAGAAGAGTTATAATAAGAAATAACAGATTGAAACGTCTTTTGGATATAAAGGCTCCTGATGTCATCATGCGTAATGAAAAACGTATGCTTCAGGAATCTGTGGATTCTCTGTTTGACAATTCAAGAAAAGTTTCTTCTGTTCGTAGCGATTCTAATCGTGCTTTAAAATCTCTTTCGGATTCATTGAAAGGAAAGCAAGGTCGTTTCCGTCAGAATTTGTTAGGAAAACGTGTTGATTATTCTGGTCGTAGCGTTATTGTTGTAGGACCGGATTTGAAAATGTATGAATGCGGACTTCCTAAGGATATGGCAACGGAGCTATTCAAACCGTTTATTATACGTAAAATACTTGAAAGAGGTATAGTAAAGACAGTAAAGAGTGCAAAGCGTATTGTAGATAAGAAAGAGCCAGTTGTTATTGAGATATTGGAGAATTTGGTTAAAGGACATCCTGTTCTTTTGAACCGTGCTCCGACTCTGCACCGTTTGGGTATTCAAGCATTCCAGCCAAAACTTGTTGAAGGAAAAGCTATCCGTTTGCATCCTCTTGTATGTACTGGATTCAACGCTGACTTCGACGGAGACCAGATGGCAGTTCATTTACCATTGGGTAATGCAGCTGTTTTGGAAGCTCAATTGCTAATGCTTTCTTCTCATAATATTCTTAACCCTGCTAACGGTGCGCCTATTACAGTTCCTTCTCAAGATATGATTCTTGGATTGTATTATATGACTAAGGAACGCAAGACAGAAGGTGATGATAAAGTTTTTGGAGAAGGAAAATCATTCTATTCTATAGAGGATGTTCAAATTGCATATAATGAAAAGAAGATTGATTTGCATGCAGGTATAACTCTTTACCGTAACAGCAATAATGAACAATTATCCTATATAGTTTATTTCGATAAAAAGGCCGGTACTAATAATGAAGGTATTTGTATAGGAGACAGAGGTTATTTTGACCCTAACGGATTGAAATTAGAAATTACCGATGCCGATGTATTGGAAAAGAAACACGGAATTCATACAACCGTAGGTCGTGTATTATTCAATAGATTGGTACCTGATGATTACGGATATGTGAATAAATTGATAAAGAAGAATGTCCTAAGAGATATTATCGGAGGTGTATTGAAGACTTGCGGTTCTGCACGTACTGTTCAGTTCCTTGATGATATTAAGGACAAGGGATATTACATGGCATTCAAGGGTGGTTTATCTTTCAACTTAGCTGACGTTATTGTTCCTGAAGAAAAAATTGATTTGATAGAACAAGCGGAAGGACAGGTTGATGAAGTAACGGGCAACTACCAAATGGGATTCATTACCGACCGTGAAAGATACAACCAAGTTATTGATATTTGGACTACAACCAATAGAACACTTGCTAACCATGTATTGAAACAAATGGCAGCCGACAGACAAGGATTCAACTCCGTATATATGATGTTGGACTCCGGAGCCCGAGGTAGTAAAGAGCAGATTCGTCAGTTATCAGGTATGCGTGGATTGATGGCTAAGCCACAAAAAGCAGGTAGTGGCGGCGCTGAGATTATTGAAAATCCTATTATCTCCAACTTTAAAGAAGGTTTGAATGTCCTTGAGTACTTTATTTCAACTCACGGTGCAAGAAAAGGTTTGGCAGATACGGCTTTGAAAACTGCAGACGCAGGATACTTGACCAGACGTTTGGTTGATGTTGCCCATGATGTGATAATAACTCAGGAAGATTGCGGAACATTGAGAGGTATTCCTACAAGAGCATTGGTTCGTAACGACGAGGAAGTTCAAAGTTTGTATGACAGAATCTTAGGTCGTGTAACATTGCATGATATCATTCATCCGCAAACTGGAGAATTGATTGCAAGAGAAGGAGATGAATTAACGGAAGATATTTGTCAAAAGATACAGGAATCTCCTATTGAAGAAGTTGAGATACGTTCAGTATTAACTTGCGAGGCAACGAAAGGTGTTTGTGCAAAATGCTACGGAAGAAACTTGGCAACAGGAAAACTTGTTCAAAGAGGTGAATCCGTAGGAGTTATTGCAGCACAGGCTATCGGTGAGCCAGGAACTCAGCTTACACTGCGTACATTCCACGTCGGTGGTGTCGCAAGCGGAGATTCTGCAACTATTCATGCAAAATATGACGGTATAGTTCATTTTGATAGTTCAAATCTTGTTCCTGCATACATAAGAGATAAGGACGATAAAGGTAATTATTTCAGTAAGGAATATTTGAATGACAGTGATGTAAGAGTATATCGTGAAATGGGTTCTACTTGTGAAATGCAGGTAATAGATAAAAGTACAGGCAGTGTTTTACAACAAGCCCATATCCAGTTCGGAGCTTACATTCATGTACAGGAAGGTGAAGAAGTTAAGGCAGGTCAAGCTGTTGCAGTACCGGATTTGTATTCTTCCCATATAATTGCAGCCGTTGAAGGTAAAGTTAAATTCTTCAATATCATTGAAGGAACTACATTCCGTAGTGAATCTGACCCTCAGACAGGACTTATTGAGAAGATTATCACCGAAACTAAACAGAAAGGTATCGTTCCATCTGTGGGAATCATAGGTGCTACTTATCAAAAGCCACGCGGCGTTGAAGTCCTTGTACAACAAGGTCAGGAAGTTAAAGAAGGTACAGTTCTGTTCAAAATTGAAGATGAAACTGCTAAAAACGGATTTGCAGATGTCGTAAGTGAAATAGCAGGTACGGTTGATTTGAGTATCAATGCCGATAAAGAAACTTTGGAAGCAAAGAAACTTGATGTTAATATCATTATCAAATCATACGATATGCCTGCAGGCGCTCACCTTAATGTAGAAGACGGCGAAGTTATCAAACCTACCATCACTTTGGCAACCAAAGCAAGAGCAAGTGCTAAAGCCGGCGACATCACGGGAGGTCTTCCTCGTGTTACCGAGTTATTTGAGGCTCGTAACCCGTCAGACCAAGCCGTTATTGCCGAAATTGACGGTGTTGTTTCATTCGGTAAGAAACTTAAACGTGGTAACCGTGAAGTTATTATCACAGGCAAGACCGGAGAACAGGTTTCTTATTTGATTCCTACTTCACGTCAGATTCTTGCACAGGAAAATGACTACGTTAAAGCAGGTACTCCTATTTCCGAAGGTGAGATTGCTCCGGCAGACATCCTTAATGTATTAGGACCATTGGAAGTTCAGAAATATATTGTCAATGAAGCGCAGGACGTTTATCGTTTGCAAGGTGTTAAAATCAATGATAAACACTTTGAGGTTATAGTTCGTCAGATGATGCGTAAAGTTGAGATTGACGATGCGGGAGATACTCAATTCTTAGAGGCAGAAGCCGTAAATAAGATTGATTTTCAAGCAGAAAATGATAAGATTTACGGAATGCAAGTGGTAACGGATTGCGGCGACAGCGAAAATTACCAGAACGGTCAAATGATTTCAATGAGAGAATTGAGAGACGAAAATTCATCTTTGGTTCGTCAGGATAAGAAAACTATGGAATCAAGAGACGCTAAGCCTGCAACTGCTCACCAAATCTTACAAGGTATTACCAGAGCTTCACTTCAAACGAAGAGCTTCTTATCTGCGGCATCATTCCAAGAGACTACGAAAGTATTGACTGAAGCTGCAATAAGTGCTAAGGAAGATAATTTGTTGGGTATGAAAGAAAATGTATTGGTAGGTCATCTAATTCCTGCAGGTACGGGACTTAGAGAATATGAAAATGTATTTGTTGCCAACAAAGAACAATTGGACAGAGCATCTAAAGCTGGTATTCAATCCGTAAGAAGAGGCAGAAAGAAATAAATAAGATTTAAGTTAAACATTTATTAGGGCAGATGATTGATATGTCTGCCCTTTTTTAAGAAACCTTAAAAACAAAATACAGATATGGCAGAGAATAACAATAATAATGAACATAAATTGGACATAGCATTATCTGAGGCTATGGCACCGGGAGTTTATAGCAACTTACAAATAGTTCAGCATTCTCCTACGGAGTTTATAATTGACTTTGTTCAAATTATGCCCAACGTTCCTAAAGCACAGGTAAGAAGCCGTGTAATTCTTAACCCTGTTCATGCAAAGAAACTTTTGCATGCGCTTCAAGAAAATGTAGGTCGTTATGAAATGACCTTCGGACAGATAAAGGAAGATACCGTTCCTAATGTTCCTTACACGGAAATTAATCCTATGGGCAAAGCATAACAAATTGCAAAATTAAATTGCGTGATTAGTGAATTTTTGTCAGAAAACAATTTACTAATCACGCAATTTATTTTTATAGGATTTCTATGTGATTTTCTTTGCAGAGATAAAATTTTTTTTATAATTTTGCAGTTGTTAATTCAAAATACATCAAATTATGAAAAAAGTATTACTCAAATTAGGTCTTCTGTTAGTTAATTTTGTGATATTGTTTATCGCAATATCTTGTACGGATGAGGAAGAATTTGTTTTGCAGAAGAAAACTGTTGCACAAGGAAATTCATTATTAAATTCAGAAGAATTAATAAAGAAACCTTTAATATTTATGGATACTTTTCCGAAAGTGTTACTTGATAGTAATAATATCGGTTCAATATTAGACCATAATAAAGGAAAACAGAACCTTGACGGCACACTGACAGAATGGCCGCCAAAGAAAGAAGATGAAAATTCTCCTTGCGGAGAAGATTTTCAATATTTTCAAGTAGATGCTGCAACTGAGGCTTATCTTAATTGTCTATGTTCGTTACAAAATTCAATAAATACTGACGATAGTGTTTATGTTATAGATGATACATTAAAATTACAGCAGTTGATTAATGCTGGTATTTTAAAGAATACATGTAATGGTAATTTGAATATAGATTTTTCACAATATATATTAATTATAGGAACAATTACGGTGGCTCATACCGGATTTGATTTGGAATCTCATGGTTTGTATTGGGATAATGCTAAAAATAAATATGTATATACGGTAACAGCCAGAGATAAAGTTACAGGTTATACTGTACTTATGACGTTTAGGTGTTGGGATGTTTATACTAAATTTGATTGTGATGTTGAATTATCAAAATATTATATATTAAGAGAGGAGGAATAAATATATGAAAAAAGTTATTGTTTTAGTTTTGTTGGCGGTAGCAAATGTTTTAAATGCACAGGTTACAAAAACTTCGCAAAATCTACAAGAAAGTGAGAATTCCTATATTGTAGTTGATAGGACTCGGCAATATAGAGTAGATACAACTTGTATATCTGTTAAGTCTAGTTATAGGGATTATATGAGATCTACTTATCATATAATTAGAGATAATAAATTGGGTTATTTTGATATACAAATTCCTCAAGACATTAGTTACATGAATTTTATTAATGTCTTGGAACAAGATGAAAAGATTGTGGATATTGTAATAGGGAGTTATGGACAATATAACGCATCAATTAATGATTTAAAAAGTTCTAATCAATGGTATCTTTCGGTAATAAATGCATATAATGCTTGGAATTTAAATACAGGAAATTCAGATGTGATAGTTGCTGTATTAGATTCTGGGGTTGATTGGGAGAATTTAGACATAGGTTTTGGTAATGATACTTACCAAAATATACATCTTAATCATAATGAAGATACATGGATTATAGATAATGACCCAACAACCGCTAATGGTATTGATGAAGATGGAAATGGATTAATAGATGATTGGAAAGGTTGGGATTTTGATTATAATAATAATGATTGTAGACCTAATTATTTTCATGGAACATTTGTTTCTGGAATAATTTCAGCAAAAACGAATAATAATTATGGTATTGCTGGTATAGCAGGAGGATATGCAGATGAGGGAGTAAACATATTACCATATTGTGTTGGAAAGAGTACTCCTAAGCCATTGGTTTTAGATGATGCAATTATACATGCAGTGGATATGGAGCAAGAATAATACAGCTTAGTTTAGGTTGTCCTTTTTCTAATGATATAGAGGCTGCAATACAATATGCAATACAAAATAACGTGTTGATTGTATGCTCAAGCGGTAATACTTATCAAAATATAACATATCCAGCAATAAATCCGAATGTTATGGCCATAGGTGCTACAACTTCTGCAAACGACAGAGTTGATTTTTCTGCGTATGGTGAAGAATTAAGTGTTGTAGCACCAGGTAAAGGTATATATGGTCTTTCTTTGAATAATACTTTTGTTACAGTGACGGTACTTCTTTTTCTGCGCCTCAAGTTTCTGGAGTTGCAGCTTTGATATTATCTATTAATCCAGATTTAACAGGGCAACAAGTAAGAGATATAATAGAGCAGACAGCACAGAAAGTAGGAGGGTGTAATTATGTAAATGACGGAGTACATACCAATGGAACTTGGAATATAGAAATGGGGTATGGATTAGTTGATGCCTTTGCCGCAGTAAAGAAGGCGTTGGAATATTATCCATGTTATTCCGGTGAAAATTATGCTGTATCAAATCATGTTTCCACAGACAGAATTTTGATTGATACAACATTTGGTTACGGTACTATAACGATAGATTCAGGTGCGACATTAACGGTTAAGTCTGTGTTAAGAATGGATAAGAATTCTCAGATTATAGTTAAGAAAGGCGGAGCGTTGGTAGTTGAAGGCGGAATAATTACAAGTGCTTGCGATGGATTATGGCAGGGTATTTTAATTGAAGAAGATACACACAATCCGTTTTAAATGCAGGTAAAGTTATTTTAAGCAAAGCCTGTATAGAGAATGCAGTTTGTGCTATAAGTAATACAATGAATAATTACAATAGAGCAAAGTGTGTTATAAAAGCAAATAAATCTGTTTTCAGAAACAATATTACAGATATTGAGATAACTCAGAGCAGTAATTATAGTTGTAGTAATACAAATAATAGTTTCTTTAGTGATTGTACTTTTATATGGGATAGTACGATGAATATAAGTAGCATTCCTTTTCTGTCTCATGTCTATATCGGTCAGATTGGACTGCATATAACGTTTAATGGGTGTAGTTTTATAAACGAAAAATTCCCCGAAACTGTACTTACTCACGGTATTCTGACATTCAATGCAGGAATAAAAGTTTTGAAGTCTGAAAATGGCAATTCTTCATTATTTAGTAATCTTACATATGGTATAAGAATGGAAGGTGGAGTTGAATTGAGGGAAACCTTTATAAAGAATAGTGTATTTAGAGGTAATTATTGCGGAATATTTACGAATAATACTTTAGATTTAACTCTTATGGATAATAAGTTTTATTTGGTTGCTCGCTTGGGATTTGTATATAATGTGCCTACAACATTTTTTCAACCTGTATCTCCACAGGCTATCGGGATTGCAGTTGAAAGTACATATAGAACTCGTATAGAAGATAACGAATTTTATGGAATATCAAATCCTAGTGCGTTAAATACAGTAGGCTTATTAGTGAAGAATAATCCGTATTATCTTTATACTATTGAAAGAAATTATTTTCTGACATTATCGTATGGTTCGCAGGCTATTGGAGCGAATTTGAATTCAGATAATCCGACTTATAGCGGTATTTTATATGGCTGCAATATTTTTGAAGGTTGTGTAAGAGGAATATCTATTGCAGAAGATTCTACCAATATTTTTAATAATGGGATAAAACCAGTGCAGGATAGACTGAATTATTATATTTACAATGTTGTTGATGTTGAAAATACAACAAACACACCTGTTGTTTTCTATTTTGATAATACAAATAATATGACATTACCTACAATTTCGGGTTTAGTAGGATTGCAAGATACAGTGTATTCATCTGATTTTTGTGCAACAAATTCTTATGGTTTGACTTCGGAATCTGTTTTACTGACACAGCAAAAAACTTTAAATTCTTTAAATGTAACTTCAGACAAAGACATAGTTGTTTTGGATAATAAAGATGATGAAGAATTATTATCTTTATTAGAAAATGGTAATGATCAAGAGAAGATAGTGGCAAAAGGATTACTTTATTTCAGAGGAGTAAAAACGGATCATCATCCTTATATTGTAACATCAATGACAGATGATACAGTACAGAATAAATCTTTTAAAATCTTCAAATCAGATATTGATGAAAGAAATATAATACGAATTGCCCCTAATCCAGCAAGAGAAGAAGTAAATATTTCTTCTGATGAGATGATAACAAAAATAGAGTTGATAAATTCTCTGGGAAATATCGTTTATTCAAAAAATTTATCTAATAATTATGTTAGAATTGATTTGAGTTGTTTTTCTAAAGGCAATTATTTAGTAAAAATAGCACTGAATAACCGAGTCGAAATAAGAAAACTAGGCTTAATGGTCAAAAAGTAGGCTGAATTTGCGTTTTAGAGTGTCAATTGGTCAAAAAGTAGGCTGAGACATAGGCTAACTCAAAGAATATGAGCAATAAACGGAGCGTAGCGGAGGGTATTGCTCATATTCTTTTGCGA
>JAFVBA010000024.1 GCA_017480245.1 Bacteroidales bacterium
GATTCTTGAGTCTTGAATGTAACACTTACCCAGTCGGAGTGTTTTTCATCACTGCAGTTAGCACGAACCTTAACCGTATAAGTAGTGTTTGCTGTCAATCCTGTGCATTCATAAGATTTTGCACTTACTGTTACAGGCTCGGAAATACCTACTTGTACGTCGTAAGAATCTGCTTCACCTTCCCAAGTGATTGTTGCACCGGTCTGTGTAACACTTACTGCCTGAACATTGGTTGGAGCAACACAATCCTCAGCACCCGCAGGGTCTGTCTTGAATGAGATTGTTACCCAATCGGATGTCTTATCCTCGCCGCAGTTTGAACGAACTTTAGCAGTGTAAGAAGTGTTAGGCGTCAAGTTGTTGAATGTATATGTAGTAGCAGTGGTATTCTGGATTGTACCGTTATCCAACTGAACATCGTATGAAGAAGCGTTGCCCGTCCAAACGATAGTAACAGAATTTTGTGTCTGGCCTGTTACTGCAAGGTCTGTAGGTTCGTTACAAGGTTGAACAGCTGGTTCTGTAGTCGTTACACTCAATGAAGAAGACCATGCTGAAGTTGTACCGTCTTCGCAAACAGATTGTACTTTTACAGTGTATTCTGTTCCTGCAGTCAAACCATTGAAAGTATATGTGTTCGTTGTTACCTCAACTGCAGCTTCGTTATCACGCTGTACATTGTATTTTGCAGCAGTACCTGTCCAAGAAACTGTGAAAGATGTCTCAGTTACATTAGATGATGCTAAATTAGTAGGTGCTGCACAAGGAACAGGCGCTTCATCATCGTTATATACATATACAGAATCTAATCCTATACCATCAGAGTTTTGAGGTACGCTCTTGAATGCAAACTGATAAGTAGCAGATGGATTAGGTAATGCAACGGTTGTCTTAGCCCA
Source organism: Bacteroidales bacterium (assembly GCA_017480245.1). GTDB lineage: Bacteria > Bacteroidota > Bacteroidia > Bacteroidales > P3 > Scybalousia_A. The sequence continues at coordinate 900 of JAFVBA010000024.1, forward strand.
TCCTGTGCTGCCTTGTGCTGTTTCATAGTCAGTTTCATCTATCTCTGAAAACAACTCTACCCATTCTTCTGAATCAGAAGTTCTGTAATATAGATAAAGTTCAGAAGATGTTCCGCTACTACTACTAAATTTAGGTCTGCAAGAATAGAAACTGATATATGGAGCAGTTTGCGCAGACAAATCAAATATAGGAGAAATCAACCAAGATTCCTCTGAAGAAGCTCCTGTACCATATTCAGTATAAGCAAAGTTGCCTCCGTTGGTCATAGGATAGATATAATTATTATAAGCAGAAGAGGTGAATTTCCAAGGCTTTGTTCCGTTGTTAGCTGTCCAACAACCAAGGTCAGTATTAGTCATATCTGTAAATTCTTCTACCCAAGGCAATGTAGTAACTGTACCGCAAGCTGTCTTGAATGTCTTAGTTTTAGATACAGTGTTCTCTCCGTCTTCACAAACAGTTTCTACATAATATTCGTATGAAGAAGAAGCATCCAAACCGGTAATAGTTGCTTTAGAATCACTGACTGCAACAGCATCTGACCATTCGGTTGCACCGGATTTTCTGTAATATACATTGTAAGAAGTACCCTCTACGGCGTCTTCTATAGTAACTACAGCCTGAGTTCCGGTTGCTGCAACAGAAGACTTCTTACTTGTAGCACAAGCAGGGATTTTCTCTAATGTAAGGTCATCAACAAATACATAATCATCAGATGTTTCTGACCTCAAAGCAATATATTTGCCCTCACCTGTATAAGAAGCTAAAGATACTACATATTCTTCTGCAGAATTTGTCAATGCGATTGATTCTATTTCAGTAAATGAATCAATATCTGTAGGGTCTGTCATAACACCTACAAGTATGTTTGCATTATATCCGCTTCCGTAGTATTTTTTAGAAGTGAAGGAAACTTGTAATGTTGAAACATCCAAACTTTCATCCAAGATAGGAAGAACAGCAGTATAGTTTCCGGCATAACCAATGTACAATGACTGACCACCGTTAATAACTGCCCAACTGCTACTGCTTACATAAGGATAATTTGAAGAAGAAGATGTTGTTGCTCCTTTTATCCAACATGTAGGCATAGGATAATCTGACGTATATGCAGTGTTGTCATTTTCAAAGTCCCAAGTCTTTGGCAAGTCTGCTTCTGTCAAACCTTCGCAAGTAGTAGTGAATTTCTTAACTATAGATGTAGGATAAGTTTCTTCACTGCCACCGCAAACGGCAGCAACTTTAACTTCGTAAGTTGTAGTAGCAGCCAAATCAGAGAATGAATATTCAGTTTCGTTAGCAGTTTCTTGCTGCCAATCTGTTGCATCACTTTCTTTGTAATAAACAATCCAAGAAGAAATGTTATCTCCAGCTTGATTCCAAGTAACTTTAGCACCGGAAGATGTAATCTCAGAAACTGTTACAGATGTAGGAGTTTCGCATTCTGGAACAAATCCGAATGTAATATTGTCTATATACCAACCATAACCGTTGGTACTTTCGTATTTGATAACAGGATAATAAACCTCAGCGTCTGCGTCAGCCTCGTAGTCAGAAAACTTAACCACTCTCGGTTCAAATGATGTAGGAGTACTCCATTCAGTTGCCTTAATAGTATCAACAACAGTCAATGTAGTTGCATCCGTAGGGTCTGTCATAACTCCGATTAGCATATAACCGTAGTCGGTTGCATTGTTACCAACAGGACGCAAATACAACTCCAATTGTGTAGCAGTAATATCACCTTCATAAGCAGGAAGTGCTACTGAAGTTCCGTTGTAATAGAAATACATTGCATTTGTTGGAGAAGGAGTATTAGCACCGTAAGAATAGATATAAGGATAATCAGGATGAGAAGTATTTAATCTTGTCCAACAGTTAGGTAATAAACCTGTGGATGAAGTATAATCATCAAATTTTTCAATATAAGGTAAATCATCGTCAGTTAGATTAACGCATTTGGTCCTAAAAGTTAAACTAACTTCGTCAGAAGATAAATCCTCACTACAAACTGTCTTCAAAGTAACGGTATAATCTGTTCCAGGATTAAGATCAGTTAATTCCAAAGAATTGCCAGTTATAGTCTCTGTAACTTCTTCACCGTTGGCATTAGTATAAGTTGCTTCTACTGAATAGTCACTTTCTACCCAAGTAACAGTAGCAGAAGTAGGTGTTACATCCTCTGCTTTCAATCCGGCAGGAGCAGAACAAACTACAAGTTCGCCTTCAGAATCCCAAACATAAACAGAATCCAATCCTGTACCATCAGAGTCCTTTGCTATATTTTTAAATGCAAATTGATATGTAGTTGAAGGCTCAGGTAATGCAACGGTTGTCTTTGCCCATCCTGTGTCTCCTTGTGCTGTTTCATAGTCGGTTACTTCTATCTCTGACCACAACTCTACCCATTCTCCGTCAGGTGATGTTCTGTAATATAGATAAAGTTCAGAAGATTTACTACTATATTTAGGTCTGCAAGAATAGAAACTAATATAAGGACTCTGAGTTTCGGACAAATCAAATATAGGAGAAATCAACCAAGATTCCTCAGAATCTCCAAAAGCAACATAAGCGAATTTGCCGCCATTAGTCATAGAATAAATATAACTATAATAATTTGTAGCAAAGCTCCAAGAGTTTGAACTATTATTGATAGCGGTCCAACAACCAAGGTCGGTATTACTCATATCTGTAAATTCTTCTACCCAAGGCAATTCCGTAATCTCTGCGCAAGCAGTTTTGAATGTGAATATCTTGGAAAGATAAGTCTTTCCGTCTTCTTCACAAATGGTTTCTATCTTGTATTGATAATTGGTCTGAGAAGTAAGACCCGTCAATTCTACTTGATTATCTGTAACCTCTATTGCGTCGCTCCAATCACTATCAGAAGTCTTTTTGTAATAAAGATTGTATGTTATACCCTCTTTGGCGTCATTCAACTTGATAGTTGCAGAAGTAGGCAAAGCATCTGCCGTTGCGTTATATATTTTGTCGCAAGAAGGAATATGTCCGAACTCAACATCGTCTGCATACCAAGTATAATAGTTATATGCTGCTACGTATTTAATAGTAGGATAGAATTTTACATTGTCTTCCAACGTTACGTCTTCGTATGTAGCAATACATTCTTTATATACTGAAGAAGTCCAAGAAGTAGCAGGAAAAGATTTAACAGCCACGTAAGTATTGGTGTCTTCCAAATCCGTTACATATCCTAATTCTATAGAACCGTAATAAGAAGATGTACCTCCAGGACGTAAATAAACAGACAACTGAGTTTGTGTAACATCACCTATATAAGCAGGAAGTGCAACAAAGTTGTTACCGTTATAATTACTGTACATATACAAAGATTTATTACCCGTATTTGCATAAGAAGTAGAGTTATATGCATAAGGGTAAGTAGAGTTAGGGTTCAATTTTGTCCAACAATTAGGAATAACGTTAGAATATTCTTCGAAACTTGTTGCATAAGGAAGATTCTCTTCTGTCAAGTCGACACATTCTGTTTTTAATGTATAAGTAGAACTCTTGGAAGACCAACCTTCTTCTTCGCAGTCTGAAGCAACACATACATAATATGATGATGAAGGAGACAAATCACTCAAAGTAACAGTAGCATCATCGTAAACCTCAATAGAATCCCAGTCTGCTGCAGTAGTTTTTCTGTAATAAACTTTCCATGCAGTTTCTTCATTGTTTGCTGTCCAAGTAATAACGGCAGAATTGGATGTTACATCACTTGCAGTTACTGCCGAAGGAACTTTACAAGCAATGGCTGTGGTGAAAGAAACGGATTTTACTCCGGATTGCTCAGCACCACAGTCCGCCTTAACATAAATGGTATAATAAGTCTGTGGAGGAAGGTCAGATAACTCAAATTGAGTGTCTGTTACGACGGTAGAAACAGTATCTTCTCCGTCAAAATATTCCACAATGAAAGAACTTGCATCACTTTCCCAAGTAATAGTTGCAGTGTGGGCAGTTACCTCTGTAGCCTTTAAAGAAGCAACCACAGGACAAGTAACCTCTTTAATTGAAATATTATCAACAGCAGGAGGTTTCATATTAGTATTATCTCCCCAAGAATCATTAGTAAAGAAAAATACTAACTGGTAAGCAGTATTAGGAGTAAGAGTTATTTCCTTAGAAATCTTAGTCCAGTTCAATTGATCTTGTAAAGAATAAACAATAGAACCGTAATAAGTTGTAGGTAGAGCGTAATAAGTTGTAGGCAATGTAGTATCGGCTGGAATTACAAATGCATGCAAAGAATGCATTGCGTCTTTATTCTCACATTTAGCATCAAACTCTACCAAATAACCCATTCCGTCGCCTGTCTCAAAATTGATAATAGCATAAGAATTGGATGCGGTATATCCATCATAAGCGTATGAAGAAGCGTCTTTGGATACATACAAACTATGTCCGTCTTCATCTTCTCCGGTATAAGTATCAGTTCCTATAATCCAATGATTAACACCATCAACATTCTTAATAGATACGCCTGAATTGTCTTCCTCAAAATCTGTAAAGAAAGGAAGAGCTACAGGCTCAGCTGCGGTATAAACAGTAAGAGCAGCGGACGATACTTCCGTTCCGTCGCAATCAAAAGTTACATAAACAGAATAAGCAGTACCGGCATCCAATCCTTCTAAAGTATAGGATGTTTCGTAGGTAGTACCAATCATAGTGTAGTCTTCATCGTCGGCTGTTTTGTAATAAACATAATACTCAGAAACGTCTTCTTTCGCATTCCAACTAAGATTAATAGAAGAAGAAGTTACGCCGGCAGAAGCCAAACCGGAAATTTTGGAACATTTACCGACAATTGCAACATCATCAATTGCCATATGTCCGCCGTTTTGTCCTGCTTTATGAAAAGCAAGATAAATATCCTGTCCTTCATAATCCTCCAAACTTATTGCAATTTTGTAATAAGCATTGTCAGAAGTAATTCCGTAACCGACATCTGCTTTGTTCCAAACAGTTTCCAATACTTCCATTGTGGAAGAATCTTGTGAAAGAGTTGAAACCTCAACAGTCAAAACGTCCAAAGAGTTATAATTACTCGGAGATTCTAACAACAAATAAAATATCAAAGAATCACCTTCTTGAGGTTTTAATGAAGGAGTAATCAAGTATGCACTGTAAGTGCCACTATAGTCCATGTAAGCACATCCGCTACTATTTCCATTAGCCATGGATGAATTCCACTCCCAATAGGAGCCACTATTAGCATACTGTAAAACCCAATCTTCAGGAGGGAAAGTATAGCTTTCAAAACCCTCATCTAACTTGTTTTGAGCAAAACCACCCGAGACGGCAAAGAATATTGCCCCGAGCAAAAAACCGATTGTTTTTTTCATCTTAAAATTTGTATTAAGTTGTACATAAATGTTAATTTTTTCTAATTTGTTTAATTATCCATGTTAAAGTATTCGTAAGTCGGAAAAGTTTTGTCAGTCTTGTTTAACACTCCTATTTAATAAAAACGCTTTAACAGTTGCAAAGATAATCTTTTTTTCTCTATCAACCAAAAATTTTTAACACTTTTTTACCCCCCCCCCTCGATAAATTATTGTAAATCATAATATTATTTTTATAATATATTATTTTAATCTTTCAATATAACTGCTTATTTTCTTTACTCAATTGCCTAAAAATCCCATTTTGTGCGAGCCGCACAGGCAATTTTTACTTATTAAAATAAAATCCCATTTCAGTAAATTGTTTTCTGAAATTAGTAAAATGTTTCTTGAAAACAATTTTGTAAAACGGGGTGTTATTTTTGGTGATTTTGGAGATTTGGTTTTGTGGAGAATTTTTGAGGTGTTAACGTTTTTGAGGTTACTACGTTTTTCGGCGTTTTTTTTGTGAAATCGGCGAAAAAGTGTGGAACCTCATGAACAACGTTCCGTACGTTTATTTCTTTGCTAATTTTCAGCCGTTTTCAGAACAAAAACCTTTATATCTTCCAAAACCTGCGGTGCAATCGTTTGTTCTATCTGTGAATATTCGTCAGGATTTCCCGTCTTGCACGTCTGGAACAGATGATTGAGTTCAGGATAAAGTTTCACTTCTTTAGTTTTAGATGACTTCGGCAGATTCTTTTCCATCGCCGACAAATTTATTTCCGCCAATACCTGCATATCTTTACCGCCTTGCAAGATAAGAAGCGGAAGTTTGAGTTTTTTCAGATACTTCGCAGGCTCAAATTTATAGAAATAATCCAACCAAAGACCGTTCAACGTGTTAGTATCGTACTTTGCGCTGTTGATTTCTTGCAGTGCTTCGGTAATTTCACTTTCCGTTGCACCGTTCAAACGCATAATCGCCTCGGTTTGTGAAATCAAAATATCTTTTCCCGACACGAAAGGCGCAGCCATAAGTATCAACCCTTTCAAATCCGAGTATTGCGCTCCTAAAATCTGACAAATCATTCCTCCCTCGCTGTGTCCGAGAACAAAAATATTGTTTTTGTCTATCATTTCTTCTTTTTTGAGCATTTCTATTGCATGGCGGGTGTCCATAGAGAAATCATAAGTCGTTCCTTTGTACATATTGGTATCCGTTGAGCCGAATCCTCTGTCATCATAGCGGAAAACTGCAATTCCGTTCTTTGTTAAGTAATCGGCAATCACCATAAAAGGTTTGTGTTTGTAGATTTCCTCGTCGCGATTCTGACATCCGCTTCCCGAAACCAACACAACAAGCGGATATTTCTTATTATCTTTCGGATAAGTCAGCATTCCGTGAAAAGTATATTCGCTATTAGGATTTTTAAACGTCAATTCTTTTTCGTTATAGTTAAACGGAGGTTTGGGAGTTTGCGGACGGGCGAAAGTAAATAATGATTCAGTTCTGTAAAAAGTTATTTCAGTATTAAGAAGACCTTGTTTGAACGTGCCTTTAAGTATTTGTTTGCCCTCAGAATATGCCAAACGGGTCTTGATTCCCATATTGGAGATATTGAATTTAACGCTGTCATTAGTAAATTTCGTTTTCGTGGCGGCAAACAGTTGTTCGGTTTGGGCAGGAGAACCCATATATAATATAGTAGTGTCTTTCGTTTGGACTATTCGCAGGGTTAATGGCATGGATTGCCCTTGCGCTACATTCAAATCTCCTTTATAATATAAGGTATCTTGTGCCAATGAAATAATTGCCGCACAAAGAAGATTGAAAATAAAAAGGAAGATTGGTTTTCTGTTCATTTTTTTATTCAGTTATTTGTTACAATAGGGTTTATAAGCCCGATAAACTTATAAACCCCATCTTGATTATATCTTTTACAAATTATTAATAATTTCTTGCGAATACCACTCTGCGTTTTGAAGGTTTGCCTGTATAAATACATTTACCGTCTTCTTCAGATGCATCCAAAGGAATACAACGTATGGTTGCTTTGGTTTCTTCTTTGATTTTTTCCTCAGTTTCAGGCGTTCCGTCCCAATGACACATCAAAAATCCGCCTTTTTCTATCTCTTGTTTGAATTCTTCCCAAGTATCAACATTACGAGTCTTTGATGCACGCAAGTCATACGCCTTTTTGAACAGGTTGTCTTGTATATCCGTCAAAAGAGATTCACACTTTGATATGATTTCATCTTTATGTATTATCTCTTTTTCGCAGGTATCGCGACGGAAAATCTCAACTTTGTCTTCTTTTAAGTCTCTTGCACCTAATGTTATACGGACAGGAACTCCTTTGAACTCATATTCGTTGAATTTCCAACCCGGTTTTGTCTTTTCGTCGTCATCATATTTGATGGATATGTCTTTTGCTTTCAGGGTTGAGATAACATTGTCAGCTATCTCGTCTATCTGCGCTTTTTCTTCCGCAGTCTTGTAAATAGGAACGATGACAACTTGTATCGGTGCAAGATAAGGGGGCAATACCAAACCGTTATCGTCTGAGTGAGTCATAATTAACGCTCCCATCAATCGCGTTGATACACCCCAAGAGGTTGCCCAAACGTATTCTAACTTATTTTCTTTTGACAGGAACTTAACGTCAAATGCTTTTGCGAAGTTTTGTCCCAAGAAATGCGATGTTCCCGCCTGCAAAGCCTTACCGTCCTGCATCATTGCCTCAATACAATAAGTTTCTACTGCACCTGCAAATCTTTCGTTGGCACTTTTTACTCCTCTTATAACAGGCATAGCCATATATTTCTCTGCAAAATCTGCATAAACGTGCATCATCTTTATTGTTTCTGCCTCTGCCTCCTCGCTCGTTGCGTGTGCAGTGTGTCCTTCTTGCCAAAGAAATTCGGCAGTACGCAAAAACATACGCGTTCTCATCTCCCAACGGACTACATTTGCCCATTGGTTACATAAAATAGGCAAATCTCTGTAGGATTTTATCCATTTGCGGTATGTATCCCAGATAATAGTTTCGGAAGTTGGTCTTACAATCAATTCTTCTTCCAATTTAGCCGACGGGTCGGGAATAAGACCGTTGCCGTTAGGGTTTTTAGCCAAACGGTGATGGGTTACAACAGCGCATTCCTTAGCAAAACCTTCTACATGTTCCGCTTCCTTTTCAAAAAAGGACTTAGGAATAAACAAAGGAAAGTAAGCGTTTTGGTGTCCTGTCTTTTTGAACAACTTATCCAAAGTATGCTGCATTTTTTCCCATATTGCATAGCCGTAAGGTTTGATAACCATACAACCTCTTACCGAAGAATTCTCTGCCAAATCAGCTCTTACTACGAGCTCATTATACCATTCTGAATAGTTTTCACTTCTCGTTACAAAATCTTTTGCCATTATTTTATTGTGTTTTGGTATAGTTTTTGTTAAATTTCTACTGCGAAATGCCGTTCTGCAAAATTCTTTCGCCGAATGGCATTGCAAAATTACAAAAAGTTGAACTATTTAAAAGAAATTTGAGGAGGTTATTTTATGAAAATATTAAATTTTAGGAATTTGGCACTTTGCTTTACAGTTGTCTCAACGGCATTGGTGCTTAATTCGTGCGGAGTTGAAGGAGGGTTGGCAGGATATGACGATATCTATGCTGACGACGAACAAATAGCATTTGAAGAACAGAATTTCACCCGTACGGAAAACAAACAGGTATATCAAGACCCCCGTTATTCACACTCTCCTAAACAATACAGAGAGCAAATCAATACGGAGGTAGTTCAGGACAGCGTTTTGAGTGAAGATTTTGATATGGACGATTATTACGACTACGCTTACACTGCCCGTTTGCATCGTTTCCACGACCCCGCTCCTATTTACGGGTATTACGACGATTATTATACCAATCTGTATTGGTATGACAGAGACCCGTTGCTTTGGGGGACAAGTATTTATTACGGTTACAGATGGTGGTGGCCTTCTTATTCATTTGCTTGGGGCTGGGGCTGGAGTCCTTGGCGTCATTACGGCTGGTACGGCGACTGGTGGGGATGGCATCACGGTTGGTACGGATATGATTGGGCTTGGGGCTGGTATAGCGGACCTCATCACGGACATTGGGCTCACAACCCACACTATTACAACTCCCATGACCGCAACTCAGGATTTTACCGTCCTGAACACGAAGGCGGAAGATTGACAAGAACAAACTCTTCTAACAATTCAACAGGAGCAAGAGGCAATGCAGGATTGTCAAGAAACACTTCCAATCAAACATTCGGCGACAGATACAATCAAAGATTCGGAAACAATAACTTAACAAGAGGAAATGCCACAACACTTTCCCGTCAAGGCACAACAACTAACCAAAATAATGTTACAAGACAAACAAACCGTTTGCAAAAACCAGTAACGCGCACAACCAATTCTACATTAAGCAGAGGTAATGCCTCAACTCAATCCAACGGTTCCGCTCTTAACCGTGGTAACAACACAACTAACCGCAATAATAACTTGAATAACTCTCCTCAAAGGCGTTCTTACACTCCCCCTGCACAAAGACAGCAGAGAAGTTCAGATAGTTACCGCAGCAACTCCTCTAACCGCAGCACTAATATGAACAGAAATTCCAACAACAATATGAACCGTTCCCGCAGTCTAAGTACTCCGTCAAGAAGTACGGCAACTCCTTCGCGCAATTCTTCATCTTCCAGAAGTTCTTCCATGTCTTCCTCCCGTTCTTCTTCCTCTTCAATGGGCAGAAGCGGTGGTTCTTCTTCCAGAGGCGGTTCTTCCTCTCACGGCGGCGGCAGAAGATAAATTTTATCTGACACAAAAAATACTAAAACAGCAAATTTGAAGTTATAACAAGAATAAAAATCATTTAAAAGCTAAATAACAATGAAAAAGATATTGATTTTAGCATTATCAGCACTGACTTATATGGGTGCAAATGCGCAAAGCGAAACATTTCCTTTGTATTACAGCCAATACGGTATGAACGGAACAGCCGCATACATAGGCAAAGCAGGTGCAATAGGAGCTTTAGGCGGCGATATTATGTCCGCACACTACAACCCTGCAGGTTTAGGACTTTACAGAGGCAATGAAATTACTTTCTCCATGGGTTTGGATGCCACTTCTTCCTCTGCAAATTGGAATGGTATGAAAGCAAAAGACTCTCACCCTGTATTCAATTACGGCAATATGGGAATGGTGTTTGATTTCAACAACGGCAGCAAAAATCCTTTCCGCCATGTTCAACTTTCTTTCGGAATCGACAGACTAATGAACTTTAACAACCGCACACAAATAATTAAGGATAACCTCCCTACGTCATTCGTTTGGGACAATATAGAACAACGCCTTATAGATTCTTACAGCAATGATATTAACGGACTGTTGAGTAACGATTGGGTAAGAAGTGGTGTTATTGATTATGATTCCGCAACAGGAAATATATCTTCTTACTACGACAACTCCCCATTGCGTCAAATACGTACAGTAAGGGAAAGCGGATATTTGAATGAATTTTCAATGTCTTTAAGTACTAACTACGAGAATTGGCTTTATTTGGGTGCAACATTAGGTATTCCTTTCGGAGATTATACTTGCAAGACTGCTTTGTCCGAAGAAGTTTTGGTAAATGGCAATCCGTCGGGTAACCGTTACACATACACAACCGAACAAAGACTTTCCGCTTCGGGAATCAACCTTAAGTTAGGCGCAATTGCAAGACCTGCCGAATGGTTGCGTTTAGGCGTTGCAGTACATACTCCTACGTGGTATAGCGTTGATGATGACTTCTTTCAGAATGTAACAGATTTGAAAAGCTCCGGCGGTTGGTTCAATACCTTTGAGTATAATATGCAGTCCCCTTGGAGATTTATGGGCAGTATTGCGTTTATCTTAGGCAAATCTACCGATAAGGTTCAGGGAACGATAAGTGCAGATTACGAATATGCAAATTACAGCAATATGTCAATGACATTTGACGAGAATCCTTGGCTGGAAAACACATTGAACACAAGTATTGAGAATGCATTCGGTTCTGCAAGTACTATACGCTTAGGCGGAGAATTGAAATACGGTGCTTTGCGCGGCAGATTGGGCTATGCATATTTCGGAAACCCGTATGAAAGCAAAGATAGAAACAATGCAGGTTGGAATTATATAACTTGCGGCGTAGGTTACAAAGGAAAGATATTCAGTTTCGATATTGCGTACGCTTACGGCAAATGTTCAGACAACAAATACTACTCTTATGATGTCTATGACTTAACCGACCAAACTTGGTATGCAGATAACAACCCTGCAAAGATAGATACAAAGAAACATTTGATACAAGCAACTTTCGGAATTAGATTCTAAGCAAATCAAAACTAAACGAACTGTATCTGCAAGTTTAACATAAACAAAATAAAGTGCGCAATTAATCTACTAATTACGCACTTTATTTTATTATTATCAAATATTATTTTTTCAAATAGTCTTCTAAGCGGAATACATAGGCATATTTGCTTTTTACATCTGCCATTGTCAAGGCGGATAAGTCAATTGTAAGAATTTCGTTCTTATATTTCCAAGGCAAATCGATGTTTTCACTTCCCAAAAGTGTAATTTTCATATCTTTGTTTGGCTTTTCATCCAAAAATACAGACAATTGCTTTTCCAAATCCTGCGTTTCAATGATATAAAGATTATTATTGTTGGTTGTATAAAACTTGGTAGGTTGCCTCCACGTTACTTTACCTTTCCAATCCTTATCACCTTTGAATGCAAACGTTTTTTTGTCATTGTCTTTTGCTAAAAAACTTAAATGAGCATCAATATCTACTTCCTTATAATTGATATTGATTGAGTAAGTCTTATCTTTTTTGAAATCATAAGTAAATTCCAAAACACTATCTTTGGTTGCCTTGCCGTAATATGTCTGTTTGCCGCTTTCTGATATGTAAATCTCGGCTTCATCATCGACATCAAGACTAAAAGTCAATGATTCGTCTTCTTTAGGTATGTAAGTATTAGTCCAAGATATAGAAAAATTATCTTCACTGCAGTTTTTAACAGGAGCATTGCGCACCCAATCAAAATAAAGAGTCTTGCTATACAAATAATCTTCCTTCTCTGTAAAATCATTGGACTTGTACCACGGTTTGCTTCCGTAGATAGCTTCGCCGTTAGTGGAAAGCCAATCGCCAAGTTGCAACAGACGTTCCTGTTGTATCAACGGGATTTGTCCGTCTGCGCTTGGAGCGACATTTAACATCAATCCGCCGCCCATACTTACCAACTGAACAAAATGTTTTATCAAATCCTCTGCCGAAAGATAGTCTTCCAAAGGAGAAATTCTGTTCAAACCGAAACTTCTTGCCAAACTTCTGCATTCACTCCACGGATGGTCTTTTACATTTATGCCTGCAGAATATTCAGGAGTTAGAAAACCGAAAGGATTGCCGTTACCCCAACGGTTATTGACAATTACCTCATCTTTTCCTACCTTATCGGTAAGATATTTTACCATCTCCTCACTACGTAATGTCTTGTAATCAAAATCCCAATCCCCGTCAGCAAAGACAAGTGAGGGCTTATACATATCAACTAACTCTTTGAACTGCGGAAGTAAATATTTATCAACATATTTTTCTATTCCTGCAGTGTCAAATGTCCATCTATAAATAGGATTGTCCCATTCCATCAAAGAATAATACAATCCGAAGCGGATATTATGCGAATTGCAGGCAGTTTTAAGTTCTTTAAGGAAATCGCGGTGCGAAGGAGCAAACATAGAATTCTTATTTGTCGTCTTGGTGTCCCACAAACAAAAGCCGTCATGGTGTTTTGAAGAAAATACTATGTAACCTGCGCCCGACCTTTTGAATAAATCAACCCATTGATTTGCGTTGAAAAGTTCTGCTTTGAAGTATTTGGTGAAATCAAAGTAAGAAAAATTCTCTCCATATACACGTTTAACGAAGTTTTGCCGCAAAGTGTCATTGGTAACAAAGCCTTTGTAAAACCATTCTGCATATTGCTCACGGTCGGAGTAGGACGGAACGCTGTAAAGTCCGTAATGAATCATTATTCCTAACTTAACGCTGTCAAACCACTGCGGAAAACTCTGCTGTTGTTGCGCCTTAACGGTATTATTTGCCAACAAAACGAACGCAAATAATATTATACAAAAATATTTTTTCATCTTATCGGTTTATTATTGATTTCTGCCTGCAAAGATAGTCAAATTTGAACAAAATCTGCAAAAGCAAAAATAAAAAACAACGTAAGAGCAATTCTTACGCTGTTTGTCTATAAAACTAAATTGGTTTATCTTTTCGGAACGTAAGTTTTCTTTGTCTTGTTATTGGTATTGTAATACTGTCCGCCACGGGGACCTGTCTTTATTTGACGACCTGCTCCGTAATTATATGCATCTAAAGAGTAGTCTTTTGCACGCGAACCTTTCTTTCCTGTATAAAAGTTGCTATTCCCTTTTGTAGAATAGTTATCGTAGCTAATATTATTCCTCTTTGTTCGGTTATGAGGTTGTACATAAGTACCGTTACTTTTATAATACCCTTTCACTTTCGTAGTTTGAGAATTAGTATAACCCCAAGACTGCGCTTTAACAACATTGCCGAATAATACAACCGCAAATAATATTAATATATACTTTTTCATCTTTAATTACTATTTAATTTAAAGAAATATTTAAGAATTTCCATGGACTGTTAATATCTTCTTCTATAATATCAATAGTTTTAGCATTTTGCGATAGAGCATCAAAGATTAAAGCAAAATACAAAACTTCGCCTTTATAAGAGAATATTGTTTTTTGAGGAGTAATCTTTATTCCTTCTACTCTTTTTAATATTAATTGTTTCCCTGTTTCCTTTTCTATTAATTTTGTCATACTATTAATGCTACACCAACCTTCAGCGTCGAAATTATTTACATATTCAAATTCAACTCTCGTCTCAGATTTTGATTGCAATATTCGTGTTATTTTACATAACGAGTTAGCAACAGGTGTAGTATAAGATGGTCTGTTAGTGCGTTTAGAAAAATTTGTATAATTAACCCCTTTGAAGGTATGTATTTCTCCTTGAAATGGTATGACTTGTTGAAATTTGCTCATATCTTCTTTTTGTTTAATTCGTCTATTACATTCATTAATTATATCATCAATTACCTTATCATAGCCAAAATTATATGTAGTGTTTAGCCTTGCGCATTCTGAAAAATAATCTTTAGCCTCTGAATAACGTTCTTGATTAAATCTTTGTATTCCTTGTTGCCAATCACATTTTATTCTACAATCAACAATTACATCATTAATTGCTTTATCATAACCAAAACTATAGGTTGAATTTATTTTGTTACATTCTGAAAAATATTCTTTTGCTTCTAAATAATTTTCTTGATTATACTTTTGTACTCCTTGTTGCCAATAATATTCTAATTCTTTAAATTTCTTTTGATTCAATTTCATGTTTTGACATGCTTGTATATTTTTTTCAATTATGCTCTTATCTATAAAATTCCACCTATTATTTAAATTTTTACAATTTTCAAAGTTCCACTCTGCCATATCATAATTTTGGTTATTATAATAAGCCATAGCTTTTTCATAATAGTCTTCAAATCTATATAGATTTTGATTATAAGCTTGAGTTGCCTCAGCATAAACTCTATATACTTCATCATATGATATAGGGTGAAATTCTGTATGAACTCTTATTTGGCATATAGAACTAACGTTCATCGACAATAAGATACTTCCCAAAATTATTAGTTTTTTCATTACTTACAATTATTTTTTTATTTTCTCCTACGTCCTTTAAAGCGATTCGGTTTTTCTGTTTTGCAAAATTACGAATAAGGTATTTATTATTTATAAAAACCTTATTGAATAAATTTCAACAAATTGTTGAATAATTTTCTACAAAATCAATCTTCTTTCTGCTCAAAAACGTCTTCGGAAAGTTCTTTGAAGAAATCATAATTCAAAATTGTACAAATCTTTTTCAAAAGTTCGGTGTCAATAGTGCTGCGTCTGTAAATGTAATATACATTTGAACGTTCGCAATGAATATTGTCGGCGAGCCAAGATGCACTTCTGCCTTGTTCGTCCATAACTTGTTTGATACGTTTGCCTATATGCATTATATAAACTATGTTTGCGTGCTGTCAGTTCCTTTCAACACTTGATTATTTATTAAAACAGAAAACGTGGAACTGAAAATTCTTACATCCTTCCTGAAGGGGCCTGAGAATACCCATAATAGCAGATATAATAAAAGTAGATCCACGCAACAGCGTTGAAACCTACTATAATATTCGCTATTAAATTGAAAAGGTTCTCAGGCTTTTCAGGCAAATATTAAGAATAACGTTTCTTAATTCTTTGCGTAACAAAAGGGGCAATACCCTTTTGTGCAATTGCCTGCAAAAGTACAAAAGTTTTCTTAATTATGAGAATTATTAAATAATAATTTGTAAATTTGCAAATGCAAGTTTAAGGTTTAGGGTTTAATGTTTAAAGTGCAAAGTGTGGCTCTGAACTTTAAACTCTAAACCATAAACTTTAAACTCCTATGGAAAAAGAAATAAAAACTTTTGAACTGAAAAACTCTTCGCAGGCGGGTGTTGTGCTTTGCAATATCGGGGCAGGAATTACCTCAATTGTTGTCCCCGACCGTGAAGGCAATATGGCGGATGTCGTTTTGGGTTACAAGAATCTTAAAGATTATTTCGGCGACGGGGCGTGTATGGGTAAAACTCCGGGACGTTATGCCAACAGAATAGCAAAAGGTTTTTTGAAAATAGACGGAAAAGAATATCATCTGCCGATTAACAACGGCGAAAACCATCTTCACGGCGGTAATAACGGATTTGCCAATCGGATTTGGGAAAGTGAGCAAGAGGGGAACATAGTTACGTTCAGATATTTCTCAAAAGACGGTGAGGAAAACTACCCCGGCAATCTTGAAGCAACAGTTGTTTATTCTTGGAGCGAAGATAACGAACTTACAATGGAGTTTTCTGCTCTCAGTGATGCTCCTACGGTTTGCAATCTGACCAATCATTCTTATTTTAATTTGAAAGGAGAAAATCAAGGCAATATTCTTGACCACAAATTGAAACTTTATGCCACCAAATACTTACCTACCGACAACGGATTGATACCAACAGGTGAGATTATGTCGGTTAAAGACACTCCGATGGATTTTACTCAAGGCAAATTGTTAGGCGAGGATATTAACAAGGATTTTGACGCCCTTAATTTCGGCAAAGGTTACGACAATTGTTGGATATTGGATAATAACACAACGTTTGACAAATCCAATATTGTTTTTCCTGCGGCGGAGTTGTCATGTGATAAGACGGGCAGGAAACTTGATGTTTATACTTCTTCTTGCGGTATTCAGGTTTATACAGGTAATTGGCTTAAAGGTTCTCCTGAGGGTAAGCAAGGCAGGAATTATCAGGATTATGACGGAGTCGCGTTAGAGTGTCAGTCGCTTCCCGATTCTCCAAACAAAAGTAATTTTCCTAATGTGATACTCCGTCCTAATGAAGAGTACAGAAATATTATCAAATTCAAATTTTCAACCTTTTAAATCATCATTCGTTTATGAGTAATCAAACAAAACAATGGGGAACAATAATAGTGATGATTGCACTTCTGGCAATGATAGCGTTTGTTACGCATTTGTGTTCTCCTATGTCGGTAATAGTGAAAAATCAATTCGGGGCGAGCAACGTTCTTTCGCAAATAGGCAATTACGGTAACTTTATTGCATATTTGATTATGGGAATGCCGGCAGGAATGTTGATAAAACGCTATGGATATAAGAAAACGGCATTGATAGCCTTGGCAACGGGAATTGTTGGTATTCTTGTTCAATGGGCAAGCGGCAGATTGGGCTTCGGTGTTTATCTAATCGGTGCGTTTATATCGGGATTTTGTATGTGTATGCTTAATACCGTTGTCAATCCTATGCTTAATATTTTAGGCGGAGGCGGTAACAAAGGTAACCAATTGATACAAATCGGCAACGTATTCAATTCCGCTGCGGCAGTTGCTATATATATTATTATGGGAGCGTTGATTGCTGATGTAACAAAGGCAAAGATTTCAGACGCAACGCCTGCCCTTTTGATAGCATTGGCTATCTTTGTTATAGGTTTCTTTGTTATTTTATTCACTAATATAAAAGAACCGCAAACAGCAAATGAAACCAAATCCAATGTCCAAAACCAAACGTCAAATGTAAAAGAAGAATATTCTGCATTCTCTTTCCGTCATTTCAAATTGGGATTGGTTGCAATATTTCTTTACGGCGGCATAGAGATAGGTATTCCTACTTACATACTTCAATATCTCACTTCGCAATCTACTGACAATGTCGCAGGGTTGGGTATGAGTGCAGCAACGGCAGGTTTGATTGTTGCAGTATATTGGCTTATGATGTTGATAGGGCGTTTTATCGGCGGAGCGATAGGCGGTAAGGTTTCAACCAAAACGATGATTGCAACGGTATCTTCACTTGCTATTGTCTTGTTATCATTTGGTATTGCAATGCCGTCAGATATTCAGGTAAGCGTTATCGGAATAGACTGGGCGAATCTATCAACAATAAAAGTACAAGTACCTGTCGGAATATTCGCTTTTATTCTTACGGGACTGTGTTCCTCAGTTATGTGGGGCGGTATATTCAATCTTGCAACGGAAGGGCTTGGTAAATACACGGCTGTTGCATCGGGTGCATTTATGACGATGGTCTGCGGATTCGCAATGATGGTGGCTTTGCAAGGTTGGTTAGCGGATTTGTCAGGCAGTTATTTGACAAGTTACGTTGTAGTAATAGCCTGCGCAGTGTATATTTTATTCTACGCTCTTGTGGGTTCCAAAAATGTAAATAAGGATATACCGACAGAGTAAAGGAAAGTACGGTATTAAATTCTTTATTCTTAGCATAACATTCAAAAAAACAGCAGGCTTTTTGCGGAAAGTCTGCTAAATTTTAATCAAAAGTCTGCTGTTTTTAAAGAGAAAGTCCGCTAAAATCAAATTACAATCTATTTCAGTGCATTGTAAAGTATCTCTATAGGGTGAAGTGCTTTTCTTTGTGTGAAATGAGTTATCTGTTCCCTGCAAGAAGTTCCCGATACTGCGATAAGTGTTTCTTCGTCCGCCCTTTTAACCCATTTTGTTATAACTTGATGGACGATTTTTTCGCTCTCCTTATAATGTTTCTGCTCGTAACCGAAACTTCCCGCCATTCCGCAACAACCGCTCGGGATTGCAGTGGCGTGATAATTCTCAGGAAACGACAAAACAGCCTGCATATATTTCTCTCCTACGATTGCCTTTTGCTGACAATGGGTGTGATAGATAATATTCGCCTCCTTATCGGTAAATTGCTCCTTGCGGATATTACCTTTTTGCATCTCACGGTAAAGAAATTCGTCAAAACAAAGGCAGTTCTTGGTTATGTGTTCTATATTTTCCTCAACAAGTAACGGATATTCGTCCCTGAAAGAAAGAATGGCGGAAGGCTCCAAACCAACTAATACACTATCGTCATTAATTAAGTTCTTGACAGCGTCAATATTCTTTCTTGCAAGTTTTTTTCCTCTTTTAACCAAACCTTTGGAGAAAAGAATTCTTCCGCAATTGCTTACAGGCGCTTTAATTACTTGATAACCCAAACGGGTAAGCAATTCCAAAAACTTTTCTGCGATATGGGAATCTTGATATTGCGAAAACTCGTCGCAAAGCAGATATACAGGTTTTAGTTTTGTTATATTGCCGTTAAAAGAACTCTCTTTGCGGATAAAATGCGAGTACTGCTGAGAAAATGTTTGCTTTTGAAGTAAAGGAAGTGAGCGCTGGGGCGCAAATTTCATTATCTTTTTTATCCAAGACGAAGTAAATTTGTTTTTAATTACGTAGTTATAAACATTAGGTGCGATACTGCCCAATTTTTCAAACAAAGGAAGATAAGACATTAACACTACATTCAACGGAGTTCCCTTTTTGTCATAGTAATGTTGCAAAAACTCGGATTTCAATTTAGTCATATCCACGTTTGACGGACATTCCCTTTTGCAACCTTTGCACATAAGGCAGTCATCCAACATTTCTTTTATTTCTGCACTTGCAAAAGCCTTGTCAGGTGAGGAGGAAGAAAACATTTCACGCAAGATATTCGCTCTTGCTCGCGTAGAAAATTTTTCTTCGTTATTATTGATTCTGTACGAAGGACACATACTGCCACCGAACAGCATATCCTTTCGGCAAACACCTGCTCCGTTACATTGTTCTATGGATTGCAAAAACGAAAATTCCTTGTCAAAAGAATAATATGTCTTTATATTGTAAGCATCTGCAGATTTGTCTTTATAATCATACCTAAGACTTTCATCCATTGGGGGAGTATCAATTATTTTTCCCTTATTGAAAATATTATTTGGGTCGAAAACATTTTTTATTTCCTTCATAAGAGAATAAACTTCCTTGCCGTACATCAAAGGAATGAATTCACCGCGCAATCTTCCGTCTCCGTGTTCTCCCGACAGCGAACCGTGATATTTTTTCACCAACAAAGCAACATCCTCTGCAACCTTACGGAAAAGAATCTTGTCTTCATTATTTTTTAAATTCAATACAGGACGCAGATGCAACTCTCCGCTGGCAATATGTGCGTGATAAACACATTGCAAACCGTATTTATCTAAAATTTGTGCGAATTCGTCCATATAAGAAGGCAAATTCTCTGCGGCAACTGCGGTATCCTCTATCACACTTACGGGTTTATTATCCCCGGGTACGTTAGTAAGCAGTCCCAATCCCGCTTTGCGCAGTTCCCATACCCTTTTGATGTCTTCACCTCGCACAACAACGTATTCATATCCCAAATTCTTTTCTTTAAGTGCGGTAATAGTGTCGCTAATTGCAGTTTCCAACTCTTCGGGTGTGGATTTGCAAAGTTCATCTACAATAATCGCTTTCGGATTTCCTTTTATAAAGAAAAGATTTTCTCTTTGCTGTGCATTTCTTTTCGCAGCCGTTAATATATTATCGTCCATTAATTCCACGGCAATAGGAGAAAATTTCAGACATTCAAGATTGGCAAAAAAACTTTCACGTAAAGAATTAAAATGTACGCAAATTGCCGCCCTGTTATCCGAAGGCAAATCCATAATACGCAGTTTTATCTCTGTGATATAGCAAAGCGTTCCCTCACTTCCTGCAATCAATTTGCACAAATCAAGATTTTCAAAGTCCAATATCTCATCTAAAGCATATCCGTTGTTTCTTCGGATAACTTTTTTGTCAGGAAAATTGTTTATTATCTCTTGCCTGTTTTCTTTTTTGCCTAATACATTATATATATAGCGGTAAATTTCTCCTTCTTTGTCATTTTGCTTTAACTTCTCCTCAAGTTGCAGCCTTGTTAAGCGGTGAAAATTAACCAAAGAGCCGTCAGAAAGAATGCACTTTAACTCTAAAATATTTTCTCTTGTCGTTCCCCACGCCACAGAGTGCAATCCACAAGAGTTATTGCCTACCATACCGCCCAAAGTGCAACGGTTGGAAGTTGAAGTCTCGGGTGCAAAGAATTTTTTAAAGGATTTAAGATGATGATTCAACACATCGCGGACAACGCCAGGCTCAACAACGGCATAATTCTCCTTAGTATTTACTTTAAGTATATGATTAAAATGTTTGCTTATATCAACGACAATACCGTTACCCACAACCTGACCGGCAAGTGAAGTCCCTGCACCACGGAATATTAGATTTATTTTCTCCTGGTTGCAAAAAACGATAATCTTTTGTATATCCTCAGTTGTTTTCGGGTATATCACCGCAACGGGACGCTCTTTGTAGGCAGAGGCATCGGTAGAATAGAGAATAAGAGTGGTATTGTCTGTAAGAATTTCGCAATTGATTTGCTTTTGCAGACGGTTTAATTTAGTTTGTAAGGTTTCCATAGTAAATAAACACAATATTATTATTCGGATAATTGATAAATATCGGGTAAATTCCTGCCTAAACCATCTAAATCGAAGCCGTAGCCGACAATAAACTCATTGGAAATTTCTTTACCTATATATTTAATATTGTAATTGCCTTTAAAATTGCCCGGTTTGAACATTAACGAACATATCTCCAAACTTCTCGGATTCTTTTCTTGCAATTGTTGCAACAAATCGCCCATTGTCTTTCCCGAATCTACAATATCTTCTACTATTATTACATTTTTATTTGTTATATCCTCTTTCAAACCAATCAAACTCTTAACTTTACCGGTTGAATTTACGCTTTCATAAGAAGTAAGTTTGACAAAAGTAATTTTATGCAGCCCTTCAATATTTTTAAATAAATCACTTGCAAACATAAACGCCCCGTTCAAGATAACGATAAACACAATATCTCCCCTATTTTTATAATCTTTGTTTATTCTTTGGGCTAAATTTCCTACTATTTGCTGTATTTCCGATTGCAAAATATATTTTCTGAACTGTTTTCCCTGAATTGTTATCATCGCTTTTAATTTTTGTGCTGCAAATTTACAACAAATTACAATCAGATTTTGTGTTGAATGGAAAAATATTTGTAATTTTGCAGGCGTTAAACCATAAGAAAATAATAATATGTAACAAAAAAGACAGAAAAAGAGATTTTGAATTAATAAAAACTTAATGCGTAACTCACGCAACTTTTGTCTTTGAAATCTAGCCAATTTCAAACCATACAAAAGCCCAGGGTGCAGTAATGATTATAGTTATATCATTCTGCTATCGTGTTCTTTAAATTTTGTATGGTAAAGGTAAGGCTAGAACCTCAAAGACAAATAATCAAAAAGTTCACGATTTTTTTATGTCTTATAAAAGAGAACGGAAAAGATGCATATCGGCAGACAGATTGAGAAGATTTTAAACGAGAAACGCTATAGCGCCGTTTGGCTTGCTAAACAAATTAACTGCGACAGGCGGAATATTTACGATATATTCAAACGGGAATGTATTGATACCGAATTATTAAAACGTATTTCTATTGCCCTGCAACACGATTTCTTCAAAGACCTCTCCGAAGATACTTTTTAAGGTTTTATGACTAATAAATTCTCTTTAGACTTGTGAAATAAATCCGCAATTACTTGAAATAACTTTATTGAATAGCGCTAAAAATACGGCCATTAGCCTATTCTTTTTTGCTACTTGCGATATAAATTTTGCCACTTACGGAAATAACTTGAAAAAACCCCCTTTTTTTGATAAAAATACCCGGTTTTTTCACTCAAAAAACCCCCTTTTTTCGCTACTCTTTCCGCAAGTGGCAAAAATAAATCACCTACTGGCAAAAAAATCTTCACCATTGGCAGAAATTTTATGCGGTTTTGTGAAAAAATCTTTCACAATTTGAGAAAACATCTGCGACAAAATTTTACTTATAAATAGATAAGTAGTTTGTAATTTTGCAAAACAGAAAAACAATTTATTGAATCATTCAAAAACAGATAAAATGAAAAAAGTACTTTTTATTATTGCAACAGCACTATGTATTGCTTTGTTAGGCTCTTGTGATAAAGCCGCATTACAAGAATTGGTCAGCGACATTACAGAGGAAAGCAATATTGATGAAGTAAAGAATTCTGTATGGGAAAATTACCCTTCTGTTACTATTGGAGATTTATTAGAAAATTATAAATATTTCACGGAAAAAAGTTGGAAAGGATTTACTACAGAAAATGGAGAAGAGATTGTAGAATTCAGAGCAAAGTATGAAGTAGAAGGAAAATATGAAAAAGGAGTTCATTGGTTTTCTTTCCAATTTATTATGTATAAATTAGATAATAACTATATTGGAGAATGGGGATACATAGGAACAGTGGATACACTAGAAAGCGCACAATTATTCATAGATGATGGATATATATGGACAAATGACAGATCTAAATGGAGAATATACACAGGTACTCATTCATTTGATGATTACAGCAAAATAGAACTATTTGATGATATATATAATAACAAACCTCATTATCCTGATGTGCGTCCATATGGAGATAGTATATGATAAAATGAAAAGGATCACATAAAGCATTATAGCTTGTTAAATAATTAAATAAGTTAAACTTTAAAAATAATCTATTTATGAAAAAAGAAGTATCAATAAAAGAGCAAGCGTTACCGCAAAATTTACAACATAAACCGATATATGTAGTAGATTATTATGAAAAGGATATAGAAGCAAATGATAAGCCAAATGGAGACACGCAATATCTTTCGTTAGGAATGGCAGGTTGGGATAATACTGTCATTTCTGCAAAAATATTTAGACATACAGGACAAAAATGGTCAAGACAAAGTGAAGATATACCATTGCACCGTCTTTTAGATTTGACTATATTACTTATTTCAAGGATAACAGATCAAAAAAGTTCATCATTAAAAGAACATGTTAATCCGCACTTTGAAGAACATATTGAGGATTTAGACACATACATAAAAGACCATAAAAGTAAGTATGATATACGTCTGAAAGAAATAAAAGAGTTATTGAAAGACTACGAACCATCAGATGATTCAAAGTCTATTCAAAATTAAAGAAATTTTATTTGTAGAAACGGTTATATAATTATTTTAAAACGAGAACTAAAACAGATACAATTATGGAGGAAGTAAAGAAATGTCCTTATTGCGGAGAAGAGATAAAGGCAGATGCCCGTAAATGTAAATATTGTCATGAATGGTTAAGTGATAATAGTACAGAGAAAAGTACAGCAACAAATGAAAAATATTTTACGACAAATATAGATAACAGTAAAATTAAAAAATTTATACGCATAGCAAATACAGTTATAACGATTCTCGGTATTTACCCGTATTTTAATGCACGCTATCTTGATGGCAACAGATTAAAAATATATGCATATTTTGCGAATGAAACATTATTCGGAATTCTGCTAATATTACTTTGGTTGCTACCTCCAATTATTTCTATCTTTACATTTAAAAAAATGTTGAAAATAACAGAACCTTGGCAATCTCATTTTCCTGCCTTATTTACAAAGCATAATGTTGCAAATGAGTTATTATTTAATAATAAAGCCTTTATAGTGTTTACACTCTTATTCTTATTTACAAATAGATTTGAAGGTACAATAGCCCTTTGCCTTCTCATATTAGCTGTCTATCTTATTGTGTGTGCCGTTAGGCTATATGCTGTTAAATGTAAAATATTTGCAAATATTATGATTTTTTACAGTGTATTTTTATTAATTATGATTATATATTTAGATTATTCTGATTCGTATAAAGCTCCCGTATTTTTTTCATATTTTAATGCTTGTTTTTCTTTAAGTTTTCTTGACGAAGTGTATGACTCTCTACCTAAGGCTTTAGTGAAAATAGAACCTTATAAAGAAGAATAACTTAACTAAATAATAATGCAATTATACGAATGTTGTATAAATAAAGAGATTATGTATCAATCTCTTTAATCCACTCGCGAAGAAATGATCGTCAATTTAGTAATTGTAACAGGAATCGTCGGCTTTATTCTCGGATTCACTAATTGGGCATTGGAATGTCCGCCGAGATTGTTTTGGAAACTGTCCGATGTTGAGTTGTTTCAAAACAGGTTTATGATGGCTCTCGGTTACGGAATATTATTTGCACTGATTCCGTTGGAGATTTGCTTGTTTATGGATTATTTTGCATAAAAGCAACTGACTGTTTTTAATCATAATATTCAACACGGTTTGTCTTGTTTTCTGAAAATGTTATACTTTTGCAGTAATTAAATAGTACAATGTTTATCTTTAAAAGATTTTTATCATTATGGCAAAACGTGATTAACAGTAACGGATAGATTATTATTCATTGGGACAGCGATTTATGCGTAGGTGCAAAAACTTGTTGGCAACAACTACCCGAAGTTTTCAAACCTAAAGAACGTCCTTGGGTAAATCCTTTCGGCGCACCCACTGAAGAAATTATCCGTATCATAGAACTCTGCCCTAACGGAGCTTTAACTTGGGAAAAGTCAAACGATTAATCAAAAAATTCTTTAATTGCAGCTATTATATAGTCTTGTTGTTGCAAAGAAAGTTCGGTATGCATCGGTAAAGACAAAACTTCTTTTGACAATTTCTCCGATATTTCCAATGACGAGTGAGTACGTGCAATTGTTTTGAACGCTTCTTGGTTATGTAACGGCACCGGATAGTATATCATTGCAGGAATATCTTTTTTATTCAAAAACTCTTTCAGTTCATCACGCTTTCCGTTCTGAATTCTCAACGTATATTGGTGATAAGTATGCACTGAATAGCCGTTTTCTTGAGGTGTTATCAATCCGTCTATGCTTTTTAAGTTTTCTGTGTAATAATGTGCCGCCTTTTGTCGTGAAGATATATAAGAATCCAAGTATTTTAACTTAACATTGAGTATTGCTGCCTGCAAAGTGTCCAAACGTGAGTTGATTCCTATTATTTCGTGATAATATTTCTGCTTACTGCCGTGATTTGTTATCATTTTTATCCGCTCAGCCAACTCATCATCGTCAGTAAATAACGCTCCGCCGTCTCCGTAACAGCCTAAATTCTTACTTGGAAAGAAAGATGTACAGCCGATATGTCCTATTGTGCCGAGTTTTTTACGCGATGAGTCAGAGAAAATGTAATCCGAACCCAATGCTTGCGCAGTATCTTCTATTACATACAGATTATATTTCTTTGCCAAGTCCATTATCGCCTCCATCTCGGCTGCTTGTCCGAACAAATGCACGGGAATAATTACTTTTGTCTTGACTGTGATTGCGTTTTCTATATTTTTCAAAGTGGAAACAAAAGAATGTTCATCAACATCTACCAATACAGGATGAAGTTTCAACAATCCGATAACTTCTGCAGAGGAAATAAAAGTAAAATCGGGGCAAATAATTTCATCACTCGGCTTTAAATCCAAAGCCATCAACGCAATCTGCAAAGCATCCGTCCCATTTGCACAAGGGATTACGTGCTTTACGTTAAGGTATTGCGCCAAATTGTCCGCAAATTCCCCAACGGCTTCTCCTTTAATAAAATGTGCGGAGTCAATCACTTGTTTTATTGCACCATCTATTTCACTTTTTATATTGTTGTATTGCGTTTGCAAATCAACCATCTGTATCTTTTTCATATCTTGCGTAAATAAAAATGATTTGCGAAGTTAGACAAAATTTTTGAATTATTAGGATATAATACGGCGTTAAAATAATTTTTATTATTTTTGCAAAGAGAATTTAATCAACAGAAATATGACACTAAGAAACATAATAAACTTATTAAGGATTGAACAATGGGTAAAGAATCTGTTTATTTTTCTTCCCTTGTTCTTTGATGCCAAACTGTTTGATATAACTTGTTTGAAAAACTCTTCAATTGCATTTGTTGCCATGTGTTTTGCAGCCTCTGCAGTGTATTGTTTTAACGACATTATGGATATTGACCAAGATAAACTCCATCCTCAAAAATGCAAACGTCCTATTGCGAGCGGGGAAATCTCCATTAAACAAGCATACATCATAATGACAATTTGTATTTGGGCGGCATTAGGGACATCTTTACTTGTCTCCTCTTTATATTTCTTATATCTTATCGGAATATTATGCGTATATTGGGTAATAAATCTGCTGTATTGCGTTTGGTTAAAACATATTGCTATCGTAGATGTGATGATTGTTTCTACGTGTTACGTTCTCAGGGTAGTAACAGGCGGATTGGTTTGCGGAATTTATATTTCCCATTGGATTATTTTGATGACCTTTCTGTTGGCATTGTTTCTTGCTTTCGCCAAAAGAAGAGATGATATTATTATAAAAGAAAATGAAGTCTCTAAAATAAGGAAAGCCTCCAACGGATACAATCTTGCTTTTCTCAATCAAACACTTGGAATTATTGCTTCCGTAACTATGGTTTGTTATATTATGTATGCCGTCAGTGATGATGTTTGTTCCAGATTCAATACGCAATATCTGTACATTACTTGCCTATGGGTATTGGCAGGAATCATACGTTATTTGAAACTTACGATGGTTGATAACCGCAGTGGCTCTCCTACAAAAATTCTTCTCAAAGACAAGTTTATTCAAGCGTGTATTCTTTTTTGGATTATTAACTTTTCAATAATTATTTACTTATAAATGGAAAAACAAATCATTGCTGCATTTGATTTTGACGGAACTCTTACCACTAAAGATACTTTTGGAGAGTTTATCAAATTCACTCATAGCCGTATTTCTTTTTATTGGGGCGCTGTTGTATGTACTCCGTTTATTATTGCTTACAAACTCAAGATTGTTCCTAATTATATAGCTAAGCAAAAGATATTTTCTTATTTTTATAAAGGAATGAAATACGGTGATTTCGTATCTTACGGAGAAAAATTTGCAAAAGAAATAGACAAATTCATAAGAAAAGATGTTTTTCTCAAATTGCAAGAACATAAAAAGCAAGGTCATAAAATCTACGTCATAAGTGCCGGCGGTAAAGAGTGGATAGAATATTGGTGCAGGAAAAACGGTGTTGATAAAGTCATAGCAACATTAAGCGAGGTGGATAAAGATAACCGCCTTACAGGAAAATTCAGAAGCAAGAACTGTTATGGGGAAGAAAAAGTAAGAAGATTCCTCATAGAAGAACCTTCCCGTAATAATTATTTTCTGTATGCGTACGGAGACAGCGACGGAGATAAACCTTTGATAGCATTTGCCGACAAAGGTTTGATGGTTTAGTCTTTCTTATTTCGCAATACGAAGTTTGGATTGTTTAATCAAATAATCTTTATCACTGCTTGTTACAGGGCGGATAATAAATCCGAAATCGATATTCGCTGCCTTGGTAACGTCTTTATCTAACGGTCCGCCTTGTCCGCAGGAATTGCCGCCAAGTCCCGTAACCTTTGCGTCCAAATGCAATATGGTTGCATTGGATTTCGGTAATTGGTAAGGATGTGCCGCTTGCGTGAGTTGCATTTGCGTATATGGCAAAGCACTTGCAGACATTGTTCCGTCGGCAATAAACATTACGCCCTCACCTTCCGAATCTGTCAATGCACACCACCGAACTTCTTCCCTGTTTCCCATAGCCTGCGGTTTAGGAAGCATAATTCCTTGTTCCTCTACCTTAGAAGAGTAGATTTCTATGAATTGAGAAGTCTTTCTGTCGGCATAATTATTCACCGGTCCGCGACCATAATAAGTGTAATTGTCAAGTTTTGACGGTAATGTCATAGAATATCCCAATCTTGGCAGAGTAGCATCTTTATCCGTTGAGGAGAATCGGCACTGAAGAGTGATTGTACCGTCTGCATATATGTTCCAAGTTTGGTAAGTTATGAATTTGAATCCGTCTTCCCCCAAAGGCTCGGTTACATTAGGGAATATATCATGAGCATCATTCGGCTGTCTGTCTTGATTACGGTAAATATCTATACCACTGTAGTAAGCCTTGCTTTCTATTGTGAAGTTAAGGGTATAACTTCCGTCTTCATTCTTTTGATATGAATAGTCTTTGGTTTTATGATACAATTGATTCAATCCGTTTTTCAACCAACTTTCTTCAGCCCAATTATCATTATCCACAATTGCCCTCCAAACATCCAATTTCGGACCGTTACCGTCTTGAATTATAGTTTGATTGCCGTATTCCAAAGAATAGATACTTCCGTTTGTGCGGTCAAAGCAAACATTAAAGTTTTTGCCACTGAAAGATACCAACTTGGTAGTTTGAGATGAAATCATAGAGTTTTTACTCTTAACAACAGGATAGAAATAAGCCTGTTTAACGGGCAATTGTTCCTCCATTTGAACGTAATATCTGTTTGCCCAAGGTTTATTTGCCTTCAACTGAAACTGAATCTTTACAAAATATTCGCTTTGAGTGTCAAGATGACCGTAATCTATCGGAAGAGTAATTATTTTCTTCTGACGGGGAGCAATATATGCGTCATTACCTTCTATTATTTTAGAATTGCCGACTTGAACTCCGTCTTTATACAAACTCCATACGATATCATAATCATCTAATGAAGTAAAATAGTTTTTATTGAATATTTCTATCTTGCCTTGTTTGATGTCAATGGCTTTAACTCTCACGTTTTGATAAACTTTCTTGACTTCATAGTACTGAGGTTTCGGTGTAAAATCTGGACGCAACAATCCGTTCATACAAAACATTCCGTCATTTGGTTTATCGTTGAAATCGCCGCCGTAAGCCCAGTAAGTCTCGCCTTGTTTTCTCAAAGTAGGTTTGTCAAGAGCCTGATCAACCCAATCCCATATCGCTCCGCCGATGAAAAAGTTAGTACTTTCAATTGCATTCCAATAATCAATCAAATTACCTACAGCATTGCCCATAGAGTGTGCGTATTCATTGATATGGAACGGGTATTTGATTTTTTCTTTTCCCTTAACGGCTTTTTCAACCCATCTGACAGACGGATATTGATTGCATCCGATGTCAGAATAATCGTTATTGCGCTCGTATTGTACAACTCGGGAAGAATCAAATGCCTTGATAGCGTCGTAAGTGTGTCTGAAATTCTCTCCAGGTCCTGCTTCATTACCCATAGACCACATAATAACGCAAGGATGATTGATATCCGAATGCACCATTTCCATATTACGTGCAATATGTGCGTAAAGCATCTGAGGAACATGGGAAAGACTTTCTTTACCATAGTAATACTGATGACTTTCTACGTTTGCCTCGTCCATAATGTAGATTCCGTATTTGTCGCATAAGTAATACCAATAAGGATCATCGGGATAATGGCAAGTACGTACGTGATTGATGTTGGCTTGTTTCATCATAAAGATTTCTTTTTCCATCTGCTCGCGTGTAATTGCGTGTCCGCTTTGCGTATTGGTCTCATGACGATTGACACCTTTCAATTTAATAGGTTTTCCGTTCAAATAAAAATAACGGCCTGCTAATTTAAATTCATCATTCTTGGCCTCAGTCTGTTTTATCTCGGTTTTACGGAAACCAACCGTCGTTGAAACAATATCCTGTGTGTATCCTTTTTTATCTTTAAGCATAACAACCAAGACATATCTGTTCGGCTCTTCGGCACTCCACAATTTAACTTGGTCTTTGGCATTCATAACCGTTTGAATCTTGATTTGATTACCTATTGCCAACGCTTTAAGATTTTCGTATGCAACAACATTCTGTACAATTTCGGTATTATCGCCGTAAAGGTCGCACTTATATAAATAATAGTATAGTTTATAATCTTTAATATTGCTTTCGCTTAAGTTTTTTATTGTCGCAGTGATGTTAAGCGTAGCATTCTTGTAAGCAGAATCCAAATCAGGAATTGCAACCAAGTCCGCAATATTTACTTTTGGCTTAGCAGTAAGATAAACCGAGCGAATAATACCCGGAAGTCTGAAGAAATCCTGGTCTTCAAAGAAACTGCCGTCCGAAAGTCTATAAACCTCAACGGCAACAGTGTTATCGCCGCTAAGATTCAAATATTTAGTAATGTTAAATGACGCAGTATTGCGGGAGTTTTTGGAAAAACCTACATATTTGCCATTGATATAAAGATAAAAGAAGTTATCAACGCCGTCAAAGTTGATATAAATTTCGTTACCCTTGAAGTTATGAGGTAAAGTAAAGTTTTTGCGGTACGAACCTACCTCATTACGATTTTCGTATGTCGTCCAATCGCTGTCAGGTTCCCTCAAAATACCTTTTTGCCAGTCATTTACTGCAATTTGATGTTCAAAGATGGAACGGACATTTGAATATATCGGAGTGCCGTACTTTAACGCTCCGTCCTTTTGTATTCCCTGAACATTCCAGCAGCCGGGTACGTCAATCTTGTCCCAATTATTTACATTGAAATCCGTTTTGTAGAAATCCTGTGGGCGCTCCATGAAATTCTTTGACCAATGAAAAAACCATTTTCCGTCCAAAGATTTGTATAAACTGCTGTTTTGCGGCAATACCTTGCGTGCATCGTCCAATGATTCGAAAGAAAAGAACCATGCATGAGGCTGTTCTTTGTTGTAAGCCAACGAATCAACACTCTGCCATTCGTTTCCGGTCGGATGGGAACGCTCCCCGTAAAAATAACCTCCTAACTTAGTGTATTGACTGTAAGAATTTCCTGCCAATAATACCGTTATGCAAAACAAAAGTGCGTATTGCACAAGCATTTTACCTGCTTTCATATCTTAATATGTTATTTTAGATTATTCTTTGACTATCTTATTTGCTTATCTTTTCAATTGTAAAATTCAACGTGCAAATATACGAAATTCTTTTGAGGCAATGTTTATTAGGTGAAAGAAATTTGTAAAATCAATATTGAATATACTAATTTCTTTCTATAATTTTTAAAAATAATTCGACGTTTTTTCTGTCCTTGTCTGTATATATTTACAACCAATGGCAAAATCAAAAAGTTTTGAAGACAAAAGAATTTTAATTGTTGGGACTATTGCAAAAGGAAAAGACCTTATTGATTTGCATTTCAATAAATAATCTTATTAAAACAAAACAATAAGGTCTTCTCTCAGACAAACAGTCTTTTACCAATAGGTTACAGTTCTCTCTGCTTTGGAACCGTCAGAACCTTTTCTTGTCTTCCATTGTCTGTTTGCGTCAAAAGTATATGTATATTTCTCATCATCTTTAGAAATACACCATCCTTTGTCATCATATTTATACGTAGAATAACTGTTACTTATTATATTTCCATTTGCATCAATCTTAACGGAACTTATATTGATTTTTTCCACGTAATCACACTCATAATATTCATATGTGTCAGGATCAAATCTGCAAAACTGTTGAGTAGCTTTTACAAGTTTTAGATTGTTGAAAATATATACATTTTTCTCTTCAAAAGGACCGTGTGCAGACTACTCTTTAGTTACTTGCGATTCTTTTATCTTCTGTCCCTCTTGATTATATTCTATTGTAGTAACAGTTTCTTCGTTTTTCTCATTGAAATCACCTTCTTTTACTACAGACTTTTTGATTTTCTTTGCAGAGGCAGCTTCATTACTTTCTGCTTCTGTTGTTTCTACCGTTGTTTCTGCGGAACTCTCTGTTTTGGAATCTGTATTTCCTGAATTGCATGACATTAAAGTTGTCGATAAACCTAACATCATTATCGCTAAAATTGTTTTCTTCATTTCTCTTTCCTCCTTTACTTTATTCGTAAAACTCTACATTTCTCTCTATTACCTGGCAAGAAGTCTTTTTGCCTACTATCTGATCCATATCTTTAGGGTCTTCAGCATCAAAATTTACTTCATGGCGAGTCCATACCACATCTGCTTTACAAACTGCCCAATCCTGACCGTCTGTATCGTATTTATACTTTATAGTTATCTCTTCATGAGCTTCTTCTCCGCCCATATTCATAAATTCCTCTATCAAACGGCCATTATTGTCGTATTTAAACGTTTTTTCAGAGGATAATCCTTCCCAACTGTTGAAATTTATCTTCGCATCTGAACTTACTACGTTAAGATGTCATCAAATTTAATGGCGATATTAGTTGCAGTGGAATTGTTATCGTACCTAACCGTGTTGCCTTTTACAGAAAATTTGTATTGTTTCCACTCTCCCAAACCAACGACAGATGTTATTTGATTGTTTTCAACATTGCATTCTATATCAAGTCCGTTTGGTTTTGTAATCTTTGAAATATTTCCATCTCTGTCTTATTCTATAACAGTGGAATTAATTTCCTTTCCGTTTTTAACAAAATATTTGTCCGCTTTGAATGTTGTTAGAGTTACTTTGCTTACAACTTTAACAGCATCTTGTTCTTGCTCTGTCGCAGTTGTAGTGTCTGACTCCGTGTTGCCTTTATTTCCGCATGCAACAAACATTGCTGCAATTGCAACAACTAATAACTGCTTAGTTACTCTCATTTCTTTACTTTTGCTTAGTTATATACCATTAAGCCCTTCGGTTTTTACTTCCTTAGCGCAGTTCTTAAAAAGGAATGTTTAATAAATTGTTATGAAAAAGCGTGGAACTGCTTGCCCACCTTGCTAACAGAGGTCCTTAGAATTACCTTTTACTCTTTTGCTACGAACAATAATCCACGCAAAGTGGTTGAACGTGCCCGAAAAAAGTCAGGTAACTAATATGATTCTGTTGTATGATTTTTTGTTATAAGAAGTTTCTGAGGTTTCTGCTAACAAAATAAAGCACAACGCTTTTATTCAAAGCCATTGATGTACATTTACATCTCTTTGATTTTGCAGAGATAGATACTTTTTGCACAATCACCAAAAATATTTACGGAAAATTTTATCCAAAACCTTTTTTCCAAACAACGATAACATATAAAAATATAATATTCCGTATAATTAAATTTCTTTTATCCCTAATCCTCTACTTCTTTATACATATAATCAAAATAACTCTGCGCAATCCGCACAGGCAATTTAAATAAATTTTTTGCCGTTTTGATTTCACAAAAATAAAGTGCCGAATCAGTAAATTCTTTTTTGAAAAGAGTAAAATGTTTTCAGAAAACATTTTCGTGATTCGGCACTTTATTTTGACACTGTGAAATAATGAGTTAGCAAACTGAAATTGCCTATGCGGCTCGCACCACTTTATTTTAAAGAAATGACTCCACAAACTGACAAAATGTAATAAGAAAATGACATTTTGACGGTTAATTTATTTGAAATCAATAAAATATCTGCCATTTTGACAATTTATGGCATTGGTATCAATTTTGTAAATTTTCTCTTGAAAGTGCGAAACAACAAAAAGTGAAGCACGGAAGGAAAAAACAAGAAAAAACATATAGAAAGAGAAAAACAGAAAAGTTAAAACAAATAAAAAAACATTAAAAAAATAGGAGGAAAAAATTATGTTACCAGTAATGAGAAAAAACGGTTATTTACCAGAAATGTTTAATGATTTCTTCGGCGTAAGTTGTATGCCACAGTTCAGCGAAACGACACCTAAAATCAATGTTGTTGAGAATGACAAAGAGTATCGTGTGGAATTGGGGGCAGCAGGTGCAAAAAAAGAGAATTTTTCAGTGAATTTGACTAAAGACAATGTACTTTCGGTTAAATTTGAACAGAAAAACGAATCCGAAGAAGGCAAAAAAGAAGAGAAATATTGGAGAAAAGAGTTCTCTTATTCCAAATTCGAAAGAAATTTCTCGCTGCCTGAGGATGTAAATAAGGAAAACATTTCTGCAAAAGTAGAAAACGGCGTATTAGAAATTACTCTTCCGAAAGCAGAAATAAAAGAGGAAGAAAAAGATAAGCCGATTATGATTGCCTAAACGAAAAACAATTCCTTTAATAAGCACATAGCAAATCATAATTAACAAAAAACCTCCCGCAAATCTCAAATGCAGGAGGTTTTCTTTTGTTGTATTATAATTTCTCAGATAATCCGTTTATTATAATTCGCCTCTAAGCCAATTAGCGAAGAAATAATCATATACACGGTAGATATTATCCTGCTGAGTTATGATGTCGTTATTCAAAAGTGCTTTAACAGCAGCTTGAACACTGCTCGCAGAAGACAGTTTATGCTTTTTGATAAATTCCGATGAAGTAATATTTTTGGCAGTCTGCTCTTTGGCTATCGCAGTCAAGACAAGTTTTTGTTTAACGGACATATTGGCTAAAATATACATATAACTATGCTGCTGAATTTGGATAACATTCTGTTGAGCAGTAACAATCATATCTTCTTTACACGTTTCACCCTCTTTAGTTAAGGCAAAAAGTTCGTTCATCATCATTTGGACAAACCAAGTATAGCCATCAAAATCGTTATATACCCGTTGAACAACCTCTCTTTCGCAATGCTTTGAGTTTTTTTCAAATAAACTTACAGCAAAATCACAATATGTTTCCATAGGTATAGGTTCCAATCCCATTATTACCGCACTTTGATAAAACGGTTTGGAGGCTGAAGAAAACATATTGGTCATTAAATGCCTCTTACTGCCCGAAAAAATGAACGAAGTCTGTTTGCATTGTTGTATTTTCGTACGTAAAAGGGCTTCAATGTTGTTTTCATAGTACTGACTCACCTGTTGAAATTCGTCAATTGCGACAATACAAGGTTTATCCACCTGTTCCAAATACTGAAATATCTCATCAATGGTTGTTTGGGGCGATTGAATATCCGCAAGTCCGATATCCAAAGACGGTTGTCCGCTTATAACGTCTATTTTAAAGCCAATACGAAGGGATTTTATAATATTGAAGAAATTTTCTTTTCTTTTTACAGATTTAGGTTTTAATTGTTCAAAAATAGTTCTGCTCATCAGATAAACAAATTCCGATAAGGATGAAGTGGCATATATATCCACGAAAAAAGTATGGTAATTCTCCAGAATTTCTTTTTGATTGAAACAATGCTTTATCAATCCCGTCTTACCCAATCTACGAGGGGATATAACGGCAGTGTTTCTTCCGTTACGGATTTGCTTTATCAAAAATTCGGTTTCTTGTTTCCTGTCGCAGAAGTACTCATCTGAGACATATTTTCCCACAATAAACGGATTTATTTCAGTATTCGGCTTCATTTTATCAAATTTTATTGCAAAGATAATAATTGTTTTTATAATAAAACGGAATTTTGCGGAAAAATCTTCACAATTTTATAAAACAATTCCGCAATTAAAATCTGAAATATATGAATGGATTGAACCCAGATGCCGTAACGTGAGCCACACTTATAACAAACAGTAAAAGCATCAGCGTAAAGACGAAGATATGTTGCCTGTTTGTGTAGTTATCTTTATAAAAGAAGAAATTTTGAACTTTTTTTAGCGGCGTAAGTTCAAAGAAAAATGCGAAGAACACGGCAATAAATATCATAGGTATGAATATCGGTTCAATCATAAAGGTATTTAAATCCCTGAATGCGAACATCGCCTTAGCCAAGTACCACCATTTTTCCATAGAATCCACAGCAAAAACGCTCCAAACCACCATTACGATAAAGAAAGTTATAATTACGGACGGTAAAGTGCCAAGACGTTTCAACAACTTTTGAAATCCCATCTTGTCAAGTACGATAAAAATACCGTGAAATGCACCCCAAAACAAGAAATTCCACGCCGCACCGTGCCAAAGTCCGCTCAAAAGAAAGACAATCCACAGGTTAAGATAATGACGTGCCTTTGTCTTGGTACGGTTGCCCCCAAGAGGAATATAAAGGTAGTTCATCATAAAATCTCCGAGCGTTATATGCCAACGTTTCCAAAATTCGCTGACGCTTTTTGAGATATAAGGATTGTTAAAGTTCTCCGGATAATGAAAACCCATCATTCTGCCAAGACCGATTGCCATATCACTGTAACCTGAGAAGTCAAAATAAATCTGAAACGTGAAAGCAACAACCCCTAACCACGCCTCAGTAGTGGAAAGTGCCATAAACTTCTCCAGACTTACCGAACCATTAAAAAGCATATCGGCTTGCATTGCCATAAAGTTCGCAATGATTGCTTTTTTTGCCAATCCTATGGAAAAGCGGTAGAATCCTATCAGTTTGTCATCGTAAGTTGCCCTCCTGTCTTCTATTTCTGCGGCAATGGTTTTGTATCTTACGATAGGGCCTGCTATTAACTGCGGAAAGGATATAATATACAGTAGATAGTTTGCGTAATTGCGTGCAGGCAGACTTTCTTTGCGGAAAACATCTACGCAATAAGTTATACTCTGGAATATAAAAAACGAAATACCTATCGGAAGCGCTATCTCTTTCCAATAAAATGCCGTCA
This sequence comes from Bacteroidales bacterium, assembly GCA_017480245.1. GTDB lineage: Bacteria > Bacteroidota > Bacteroidia > Bacteroidales > P3 > Scybalousia_A. Next base: position 38,077 of record JAFVBA010000024.1, read on the forward strand.
TACCGAGCGCAGTCAAAACATCGTTTATTGAATGCACAAAGAAATTTGCATATTTAAAGACAATCAAAAGCAACAAATTGAGCGTAACACTCAAAGTTAAGAAAAATTTACGCTTTTTCTCTTCCGTTTGTTTTGACAACAGATTAACCACAAAGTAATTTATTACGGAGAATCCTATAAGGACGAAAATAAATTTAGGAGCGCCCCAAGCATAAAACAGAATACTTGCTGCAAGAAGCGTATAATTCTTAAGTTTCTTAGGTGTCAGTTCATAGACTAAAAGAAACAAGGGAAGAAATAATAATAAAAAAATACTCGTTGAGAAAACCATAACTTCTAATTGTTTTTAAAATAATATGAATACAAACTATCTACAAATCCTCTGTCAAATCCGTTTAATGTTGCTTCGGTAAAAAGCATCATATAGCAATCTGCCTGTTTTATCTCTTTGTCAAAAGAAAATCCTTCGTCGGTTGTCTTTCTTGGTTCTTGACTGTCAGAATAGTAGATGTCATTATTGTAATACCAATACTGACTGTGTTGGAAATAATCGGCACCGAACCTCAACCAACACACATCCCAATAATATGAATCGGCCACTGTTATTATTGTAGGTCGGTTATTATTGCCGTTACTGATGAATTCCGTTTTCGGATGGCACAACAACTGTTTTTTATTGTGAAAGATAAGATTCAGATTATCGTAATTGTCATTTTCGTCCGACCAAACATTTTTATCAACTACGGAATAATCAACTTCAAACTTCGGCATATCGGAATATATCTTGTCAAAATATTTCACAAGTGAATCAACAACAAGTGTAACGCAGTATTTATTCCAATGAATGCCAACCTTAGTGAAAAGAGGATACTTTACCTTATCTTTTAATGACATGATATAGGATTTATAATCTATAAACTCAACTCCTTTTTCGGTAAAAGCTTTTACATATTCATCATAGTTAGTAGGATTTTGCTTAAGTTTAAAATATTTGTCGGGAATATACTCTTTATAATAGCATCCTTTGCCGGGAGCAAGTACAACAAGAAAGTATTTTCCTTCTTTTTTGATAGTATCCTGCAATTGTTTGATTTTTTCGCTCTTTTCGTCAATTACTTTCTGCCCTACATAATCATGACCCAACACTCCGTCCAAAATATTCAAGTCTTGGTACAAATAACCTTGCTTTCCGATAACAACATATCTGTTCATGGAAATATTAAACAAAGAATAATGAACTTGATTTCTCAACCTAACCAAATCATTGTGAAATCCCACATTTTCATTACAATATTTTTCATATTGATTTTGGAAATCCGTACTGAAAACTTCCTTTGCCGAAAATTCGGGTTTGACTTCAGGTTGTTTCCATCCGCTAAGACTTTTACTTGTTATAAATCCGAAACAATAATTCATAAACGGCAGAATTAAAACAGCCAACAGAATTATATATAATATTATCTTAGTTTTTGTTGTCCTGTTTTCCATAGTATAATTCATAGATTTTTTCCGTAAAACCGTTATCCAAATCCAATGTTGTCGCATTGGTAAAAACCAATATCATAACATCGGCATCTGCTATCTCTTTTAATATATCTATCTTGTCAATTGTAGTCTTTTGTCTGCCGTCTGCAAAAGATACTTCGTTAAAATAATACCAATATTGCGAGTCTTGAAAATAATCTTTGTCAAAGTTCAGAAGAACAAGCGGCCAAATATACGAATCTCCTACGAAAATACATTTCAATCTCTTGCCTTCCTTCTTTTGATAATGGAAATAAGGATGGGAAAGTTTCTCTTTTTTAGGCGGAAATATCAGGTTGGCACTCTCATAGCAATCATTTTCATTTTCCCATACAGAATAATCTTCAACAATGCTGTCCAAAACGACTTCAGGCATAAAGTCATATTTCTTATTGAAGTATTTACTTAGTGAATCTATTACAAGATAACATCCATACTTATTATAATGAATACCGTATTTGGAATAAAGCGGCGCAATACCTTTTTGTTTCAATTCAATAAACCATTTGTCAAAATCAATGTAATTGACACCGTCTTTTTTAAAGTATTGCATATATTCTGTTTGCGGAGGAATTTTCTTTGGTACGTGAAGAAGATATGAAGGTATGTTTTCAGGGCAATAAGTTCCTTTTCCAGGGGCGCAGATAAACAAAAACTCTTTCCCCATCTTTGTTAAAGTATCCTGAATCATAAATATCTTACGGCTTTCTTCCTTTTTATCCGCCCATATTGACGAATACATTCCGAATAAAGCGTTATAGATATACCCTTTCTCATAAACAGTATTATTTTTTCCTGCAATAATTTTATCATTCAATATAACGTTGAAACAATAATAGTATATTTGATTGCGAAGTCTTATCAAATCATTGCGGAACTTCACTTTTTCATTATAATATGCCTCAAATTCCTGTTGAAACACACCGTCTAAAAGTACTTTTTTGTAAAGCAAAGGTTTTTTGGCTTCTTCTCTCCATCCGTTTAGCTGTTTGCTCGTATAAAAAGGCTTTATGCTACCCACACATAGCAGCAAAAGAACAAGAAGTAACAATATATACAAACCTTTCTTGGTTTTCATATACTTAATATTAAACGGATTTGCAAAGATAGTAATTTTAAGGCAATAATTTGAGGAATTACAAAATATTTTACTCAATTCTGTAAAACGTTTTCAAGAAATAATTTTAAAAAACATAGGTTTTTTAAAATTAATATCGTAAATTAATTTACTAATATCACAAAAGAAAATGCTTTTATGATATGCCGTTTCCGTCAAATCAGAAAAACATAAATTTTTTGCTTACTTCTTGCCCGTGTGTCCGAATCCTCCTGCGCCGCGCTCGGTATCTGACAATTCTTTTACCTCAACTATTTCCGCTGTTTCGTGTTTGGCTATTATCATTTGCGCAATCCTTTCGCCCGAATTAACAATAAATTCCTCGTTAGAAAGATTCACCAACAGGATTTTTATTTCACCTCTATAATCTGCGTCAATTGTTCCGGGGGAATTAAGTACGGTTATCCCGTTTTTGAATGCTAAACCGCTGCGCGGACGTATCTGCGCCTCAAATCCTTTTTCCAATTCTATGAATAACCCTGTCGGAACCAAAACTCTTTGCATAGGTTTTAAAACTATCGGCTCCTCTATAAAGGCACGCAAATCCATTCCCGCAGATTGCTCCGTCTCGTATTTAGGAAGGGCGTTGTTACTTTTGTTAATTATCTTTAAAATCATAGTATCTGCATTTTAGTTTTGCAAAATTACAAAGAATAAATTAATAATCTGTAATGAATTTGCAAAAAGACAAATAAATAACTTGAAAAGAAATATAAGAATTTTAGTTTTTTATCGTAATTTTGCAACTTATTGAAAAAACATAACGGATATGAGACAGATAATTTTCGCAACGCATAACAAACACAAAACTGAGGAAATTCAGCAGTTGGTAAAAGATAAAATAGAGATTGTTTCGCTTGACAGTTTGGGAGAAAGAAAAGATATTCCTGAAACGGGCGATACCCTTAAAGAAAATGCACGTCAAAAGGCAGCGTATGTATATGAAAAATACGGCAAAGACTGTTTTGCAGACGATACGGGGCTTGAAGTGGATGCTTTAGGCGGACGACCAGGCGTTTATTCGGCAAGATATGCAGGAGAAAAGTGCAGTTTTGATGACAATATTGACAAACTGCTTGACGAATTGGAGGGGAAAACCAACCGCAAGGCACGTTTCCGTACGGTTATCTGTCTTATAGAGAACGGAAAGGAGAAATATTTTGAGGGAGAGTGCAACGGAGTTATCACAACCGAGCGTTACGGCAAAAAAGGCTTCGGTTACGACCCTGTATTCATACCTGACGACCACGGAGAGAGTTTTGCCGAGATGAGCGGGGAGGATAAAAACAAGATTTCCCACAGAGGCATCGCCACCAGGAAACTTATCAATTACCTTTTGAAAAAATAATCCGTTATGTTGAGAGAAGAGGATTTTAATGAGGAATATCTTTTGTCTGTTGCCAAGAAAATGGCGGTTGCGGCAAGGACTGCTCCCAAGGCAAGGGGAACAGACAATTTGGTTATCCGTATTTGCCGAGGTGAGGAGATAAAACAGATTTCCGAGCAGTTGGTTAAAGATTACGAACAGACCAATCAAACTGAACAATTCCTTTTAAGAGATTCGCAGAATATACTTTCGGCGCCTTATATTGTGTTAATAGCAACAAGAAATAAGGTTTTGGGACTGAATTGCGGCTATTGCGGATTTGCTACTTGCGCAGAAAAAAATCAAACTAACAAAAACGTTCCGTGTTTTTTCAATTCGGAAGATTTAGGTCTGGCAATAGGCTCGGCAGTGTCGGTTGCTGCGGATTCAAGAGTGGATTCCCGCGTGATGTTTTCGGCAGGCAGGGCAGCGTCAAGGCTTAATATGGCAGAAGATTGCGTTCAGTGTTTGGCAATATCACTTAGTGCCACGGCAAAAAACCCATTCTTTGACAGGAAATAAGAAATAAAGATAATATATTTTGAAAAGACGGCACAAAGTTTAATATTTACTCTGTGCCGTCTTATATATATTACCGCTATGTTACCAAAGTTGGTTAGGATAAGTACCTTTGTCAATCAATTTTAAGATTTTATTCATCACGTCAGGCTTATCCTCTTTGTAAGTTACGCCGAACCACGCCGCATCACTTGACAAAACTTTCATTTTTGCAGTCTTGTTTTGCAGAAGTTGATTGACAACAAAAGGAATAAAGTATTCGGCTTTAAGATTGGTCATTGCATCACCTTTTAAAAAAGCTGTAAATCCGTCTTCAGTGTATTTGAAAAAGTCAGGCGTGAATCCGAAGAAATTCATTGACACCAAAGCATCGGTATCTAACTTATGCTTTTGTCCGTTTTCCTCATACTCGGCGCCGTCTGCGGTTTTAGCGATACTTGTCCGCTCAACGATTGTCTGCAAACAGTCTTCTCTATCCTTAGTGCAGACACCTCTTGAAACAGTTCCGAAATCGGAAAGGGTATTTTTCAATTTGTAAGCAACCATTGAGTATGCACCGTGCTTTCCTTCGCATTCGGTGAGATATTTTGCCATAACCTCGTAGGCTTCTTTGCCGTAGAAATCATCGGCATTGATAACGGCAAACGGTTCTTTGATATTATCTTTTGCCATTAACACTGCGTGAGCCGTTCCCCACGGTTTAACTCTTCCTTCAGGGACATTGAACCCTTCAGGTAACTTATCCAAAGATTGATATACGTATTCCACAGGCATATTGTACCTTTCGGAATTATTGATTTTCTCAAACGCTTCAGCGAAGTCTTTTCTTATGACAAAGACTACCTTACCGAATCCTGCACGTTTGGCATCGTAAATGGAATAATCCAAAATGCTTTCATTGTTAGGGCCGACTCCGTCCATTTGTTTCAATGCTCCGTAACGCGACCCCATACCTGCCGCTAATACTAATAATGTTGGTTTCATTGTTTATTGATTTTTATTTGATTTTTCTTGCACCGTCCGAAATAATTACGTCATACACTTTAGGTTCATGGGCAAATTTTTCTTTGAATTGAGATTTCGCCGTCCGGATAAACGCTTCGTAAAGATTGTCTTTTACTAAATTAATCGTACAACCTCCGAAACCTCCGCCCATAACACGCGAACCTGTAACGCCTTCTTGTTTTGCTATGTCATTAAGGAAATCCAACTCCTCACAACTTACTTCGTACTGCTTACTCATACCGTTGTGTGTTTCAAACATACACTTGCCTACCGTGTCATAGTCATTGCGTTCAAGGGCATCGCAAACCGTCAGCACACGTTGCTTTTCCCCGATAACGTATTGCGCACGCATATAATCCTCCTGAGAAATCCTATCTTTAACTTCTTCAAGCATCGGCATGGTTGCATCACTTAAGAAAACGACTTGCGGATTCCTTGCCCTAATCTCAGCACACACTCTCTCGCAAGACTCTCTGCGTTTGTTATATGCCGAAGAAGCCAACTCATGTTTGACACAAGTGTCTAAAAGTACGAGTTTATAACCTTGAGGATTGAAAGGAAAATACTCATATTCCATAGTTGCACAATTCAATCGGATAAGAGAATTCTTTTTCCCGAAAACAGAGGCGAATTGGTCCATAATACCGCATTTAACTCCGCAATAATTGTGTTCGGTTGCCTGTCCGATGTATGCAAGTAAGAGTTTATCCAATCCTAAAGCGAACATATCGTTCAGAGCGTATGCAAAACAACTCTCAAGTGCCGCCGAAGAAGACATACCTGCCCCAAGGGGAACATCTCCTGCGAACACAGCGTCAAAACCTTTCACTTCAAGACCTTTTTTCTTGATTTCCCTTACCACACCGAAGATATATTTAGCCCAAGAAAGCGACGGAATATCATTTTCTTCCGTACCGAACTGCGCATTTTCGTTATAATCAACGGAAAATACCCTTACCTTGTCCGTATTATTGGGATAAACGGCTGCATATATACCTTTGTCTATCGCACCCGGGAAAACAAATCCGCCGTTGTAGTCCGTATGCTCTCCGATTAAGTTAATCCTGCCCGGAGATGTGTATAAATAATATTCTTTTCCGAAAAGACTGCTGAATTTTTCAGTGATAATATTTGTATTCATCTTTTTAATATTTTTATTCTACAATAAGTTCATATAACACGCCTTTTGTATCTTTGGAAGAGTAAGGTAAAAGACCTTGTTCAAAGATTATCGGCGGCCAATACTCAGAATAATGATATTCCTGCGTAATTACAGGCACCATTTGGTTATTTGGTATTGATGTAAATTCGTCTGACATATACCCTACCACTGTTAAATGTTCCAAATCCTTACCTATGTACCATATTATCTCTGTCGGTTTCCATTCTATCACATAATAATAAAACGGTTCTGAAAAAATATCCGCCGAAACCTCAACTCTTGAAGTCAGATTGCGGGAGTTTTCATTCCAACGGTTATATGTAAATGTTTTATCTTTATATTGTTTTTCAAATAACATATTTTTTTTTATGAAATCATTGTCTGCGTCTGCCAAATCCCAATTTGTAGCTGCGAAAACGAATTTATGATTGTTTCTTATCTCTTTTGGCGAAGGGTTTTCCTTATTTTGAGCCGGCCAATATGGCGATGTTTTTATCATCTCTATATCAATCTCGGAATAATTGGTTTTATTAACCCTTTGAGTTTCGTTTTCATTGTAATTTTCCTTTACATAACCTTTCTTACTTTCCCTTCTGCTGTTCCATTCGGCAGTATTTTGAAAAACAAGCCACGCTGCATTTGTCAGACCGTTCCAAATACCGTTTTTATTCAACATCTCTGGGAATTTAATCTTGTAAATAAATTTGCCGTAAGTGAATCCCACACGTCCTTTTATGCCTACATTTTCTTTTTTTGCCGTCTTTATGTCCGTATTTGCAGGATTAAAAATCTCTATTGCAGAACCGTTGCAACGTATATTCTTGCCAGGGTAATTGGTTATAAAAGGATGAATATTCAATGTAGGATATGGTGTTTGAAGAGAAAACTCCGCTAATGTATCATAGTCTGCAATAGTTTGAACTTGCTTTATATAACGGGCAGTATTGATGTTATGATAATATTCCTCAAATTGTGCATAACGGTATAATGAATCCGTATTACCTACCTTGTTGTTATCGGGAAAAACTTTGAAATCATAATAAGGATATGCCGCACGGTTGATATAAACCCCTTTGGAAACGTCAAATCTTGCCCTTGCTTTCAACTGTTTGGAAGAAACAACGGTATATACTCCCTTTATCTTTTTGCCATCTTTGTTAAGGAAATAATCAAACGGATTGACAAAAAGAGAATCTTTGGTTTTTGCAATATTTTTTATGTACTCAGGAATTTGTTTCAAGGCTTGCTCCTCTGCAACCACCAACATAAATTCATAATTACCCACACGGGCATTGCGTCTTTCTCTGCGGTTGGTAGCACCCTGTTGATTGCGGGTATTTTCCATGTTCCACATCAAATCTTTGTACATCTGCTCTTCCAAAGGTACATTGTTTTCTTCTGCCTTCTTCTTAATAACTTCATACCATTGTTTGTCGGCGTTTATAACCCTGAATCCATCTTCTATAGTCTTGTCCGTATATTGATTAGGGAAGTCATCACCGAAATATTTTCTTTCATTACGGGGATTACTTACTATTTTGAAACTGTCTTTAACGGTATTTGTCTTTACCAATTTAAACTCCGTATCTGTATCTTCCCAAGAACCGTAGAAATTTTCATAACTTAATGGATGGCTGTCTTCAAAAGCATAAGAGATATTTTGCCAGAATATTTTGTAATAATACTTTTTGTTTTCCTTATTGTCAATAGTAAATGTAAATTCAAAAACAGAGTCTTTAGAAGGCAAAGACAATCCCTCAAAAACAGAATTGGTCATATCAAAATCCATCTGTACAATTGTCTTGTCTTGTAATTTTTCAGTCTTTCTGCCATTTGTTACTATGGGGTCAAAGGCCGTAATAATATTATCTTGTTTGCAGCCGCTTAGTACAAAAATAATGAAAATAATATATAAAACCCTCTTTATCATTTGCTTTCTATGTTATTTTATTTTGCAAAATTAATAAAATAATATGTAATAACAAAATTCAGAGTAGTAATGATTTACAAATAAACTATCATTTCTGTCTATTGTGTATTGGTTTGCTTATTTGTTTGTAGGGATATATCTTGGGAAATGTCGTCAAAAAAATTGTGATTCAACGCCTTTGATATCCGTTTTAATAAAGTAATATCCATATTCTCCTTTTTAAGAATACGGTATGTATTGGAAAGTTCGCTCCCTATGGTATCGGAAAGTTGTTCTACGGAAACATTGTTTTGTTTCATCACCTCTTTAATTTTGTCTCCTATATGCATAAATTCTTCACTCTTTTTGTGCCGTAAGTTCCTATTGACACTTATTCGTATAACAGAAACGTGGAACTTAATTCATACATCTGAGAAGAAGGCCCTGAGAATACCATAAGGATCAGACATATTTTAATAGTAGAACCACGTAGAACATTTGCTCTACTACTCAATATTTGCCCCTTATAAATAGAAAAGTTTCTCAGGCTTTTCTTCGCAAATACCAAGAATAACGCTTCTTTATTTTCACTTGGCAAAGGACGTTCCCTTTGGTTATCGGATGCAAAGATAAGAAAATTTAAGTAATTGCAATTGCATTAAATAAAATTCTTTTTTGAAGACAATTTTAAAAAACCTATGTTTTCCGTTCAAAAAACCCTGGTTTTTAAATTCAAAAACATAGGTTTTTTGATTAAAATACCCAGGTTTTTTAAAATTAATTCCTGAAAAGGATTTTATAATATGTATTATAAACGGATTGTTATTAGATTTTATTGGTAAATATTACCAAAATTTTGGAAAATGTTACCAAACAATTTCCAAAGATTCTGATATTAGGTTTGTAATTTTGCAGTCTGAAAACAGAGAAAGCCAAATCGCTGGAAAGGATGTAGGCAAGGGTTTATTAAGTTTAAGTATAAAAGAGATGAAAAAAGTAATCATGACTTTAGCAATCGCATTGACAATGATGTCTTGTGCAATGCAAAAAACGTCTGTTGATGAACAATACACGCAGGCAAGAATGTTGGACGTAAGAGCCGATGCTCATGTAAAACCTTTAACTGTTGAGGTGGAAATAGACAGAGAGGCTGGAAGAATTGAGAAAACTTGGCCTTACACTAAAGAAGATATTGCCGCTATGGGTGGAGATTTGTCAAATATTCGTGCAAACGGTCTTTATAAAACGGCACAATTCTATCATGCTGACATAATTGTTGCTCCTCTTTTTGACCTTAGAACAGCAGAAGACGGAACTTACAGACTTACGGTAATAGGTTATCCCGGCAACTTCGTCAATTGGAAATCTTTGGAGGCAAAAGACTCTGTTTGGATGAGTTTAAACAAATTCTACAAGGGCAACTCAAACGCAAAAGAGGATGTTGATGTCATTATCAACTACAAAAACTAAATAAAAAAAGGAGAATAAAATGAAAAAAGCAATTTTTATTGTTTGCTTATTTGTACTTGGTGCAACTACTCAAGCACAAATAATCTCTTCGTCAAGTAAAAAAGTAACTACAACAAAAAATACTACACCAAGTAATATATCTTGGTATTTCAAAGCAGGGTTGAATAGTATGAAATTTACAGGCGATGAAGAAAGTGATGATTGGAAAAGAAAATTAGGTTATAAATTTGATTTAGGATTTAAAAAACCTATTTCTTCTATGGATATGCTTACTGTATATTGGGGAATGGATTTTTCTTTAGGCTCAAGAGGATATAAATATGAGTATAGTTACTATAACAATTATCGTAACTATGGTGATTATGAGGTGTGGCGTCTTTGTCATAATGTACAATGGGCTCCTATAAACATAGGTGCAAACATTAATCTCTTGGAAAATTTAATTCTTGATGCACATATTGGAGCATATATAAGTGGTGATTATCTTGTAACAGATAAAACTAAATATGAAACTTACTATTCCAATGGAGATGAGAAAGATTCTTATTGGTTTGACGGTCCTCATGCCGGTGATGTAGGAATCAATTTTGGTCTTGGTATATGGTACGATAAATTTAACATAGAATTTGGTTGGCAAAAAGGATTTGTTGATTATGGCGGGGATATTCATACCAACAACCTGTTGTTCAAAATCGGTTTTATGCTTTAATTCTTGATTAAAAAAAGGGAATAAGATGAAAAAAGCAATTTTGATTGTCTGTTTATTTGTACTTGGCGCAACTACTCAAGCACAAATAATCTCTTCGTCAAGTAAAAAAGTAACTACAACAAAAACTAAGCGTGTAACATCTTCAAATAAGTTTATCAGAGTCGGATTTGCATCCATGTCTGTAAGCGGTGATGACGTGAATGCTTATCTTAAATCCGAAACTTATAACGGTGAAGTTAAAAACAAACTTGGTTATAATTTTACATTCGGTTTCAGAAATCCAATAAATATAGACATCAATATGTTTAATCCATATTGGTCAATGGAATTTGGATTAGGTTCAAGAGGATTAAAATTTGAAGACAAAGCTGAAGACGAATATTTTTCTTATTCGCAAGATGTCAGCGTTATTGCTTATAATCTTCAAATCTCACCGATTACTATCGGAACGGATTTTATTTTAACCAATGAAATCCGTTTAGACGTTCATTTCGGATTATATCTTAGTTTGGATTTTGCCGGTAAAGCCAAAGCCGAAACTAAAGAAGAAGATAAATATTATGATGACTCTTGGAAAGATGATGATGATTTTTCTTTCTCTGAAGGAAAAGATTGGTTGAAAGACAGTGATCATAAATATATTCCTTATGACATAGGAACAAACTTAGGATTTGGAATTTGGTATAATAACTTCAACTTTGATATTACGCTACAGAATGGATTTGTTGATATTATTAAATCCCAAGATAGACACGGCGACTATGAAGGATTGAATGTTCATACAAGTACAATTCTATTCCGTGTAGGTTATTCATTTTAATTTCTTTTAACATAATATGAAAAAACGTTTAGTTGTATATCTGGCAGTATTTTTTGCGGCGGTGTTTTCTCAACTGCAGGCTCAAAAATCCTCTTATCCTATTTCTTATGACGGAGATAAGGCTGTGGTAACGGGGTTTGTATCATTTGAACCGTTAAGTGATGAACATATCTTTGCCAATGCTTATTTTTGGGTATTGGATAATGTTTGCACGGTAAGGAAAGATGAAATAAAAGATATGGATATTGAAAACAAAAGTTTTAAATTCAATGTCAAAGCAACATCTTTAGAAACCTCTAAACTGAAAAATATATACACAATGGAGATTTCCGTAAAAGTACTGTCGGGTAAGTTAGTCTTTTATATAAGCGACGTATGGATTGAAGGGCAAAATGGATTGATAAGAAAGACTGTCGCTCTTAATTCCTTAAAGATAGAAATAAAAGCAAAAGATAAGGAAATTGCAGACGATTTTGTACGCAGTGAATCAAGTATATTGAATAAAATGTTTGCTTTCATCAATATTAACGATATGCAAAAGATAAGTCATTGGTCAGATATCGCTAATGAAAACGTCGTTAAAGGAATGAATGAAGACGAAGTCAGGCTTTCAGTAGGAAAACCCCGCACAATAATTGATTCAGGTAAGGAAATACAATGGATGTATAACGCTTCATTCTACATTTTCTTCAAAAACGGAAAAGTTGATTCAATAATGAGATAGCATTTATTTGCTAAAATAAAACTTTTTTACTTCCTGCCCGTCAGAATATTCTTTCTTGCGGGCAATTTTCTTATAATGCTTTATAGACTTTACCGGGTTTGGATATAACTACATCACTCAGTTCCATATTAAGCAATGCCGAGGACAAATCATTAGCACTTACGTTCATCTCTACTAACAACGTGTCAATATCCAGTTCTCCTTTTTCTTTGAGTTTGTAATATATTTTCTTCTCTAATCCTATAAGTGCCGTGCCTTTATCTTCCTCTTGTTTGAATACGGATTGCGTTGTGGCATGTTGGTTCCACGACATAACTTTTTCAATAATTGTCATATCGGAAAGGATGTTTGCGCGGTGGGATTCAATAAGGAAATTGCAACCTTCGGAGTTTTTGTCGTCAATACGCCCCGGCACTGCAAAAACTTCCCTGTTGTAGTCATTAGCCAACCGTGCCGTCAAAAGCGCTCCGCCAGTCTTTGAAGCTTCTACCACTATAACGGCATCGCTAAGCCCTGCTATTATCCTGTTTCTTGCAGGAAAATTGTACGGGTTAGGTTTTGTTCCCGTGAAATACTCAGTAACAAGTCCGCCGTTAGTAAGCATAGCCTGAGATAAAGAAAAATGTTCCTTAGGATAGATTCTGTCCAACCCTGTTCCCATTACAGCAAAGGTAGGAATGTTTCTGTTCAGACAATTCCTGTGTGCAGCCGAATCAATGCCGTATGCAAGACCCGAGATAACGATTGCACCCAATTTTTGTAACTCTTCCGTTATCCGTTGTGTTATCTGCAGTCCGTAATCACTGCATTTTCTTGAACCGACTACGGCAACTATACGCGGATATTCCAAACTGCCGTTACCTTGAACGAAAAGACAAACTGGTTTATCGGGAATGTTTTTCAGACGTGAAGGATAGTCTTCATCAGTAAAGAAATAGGAACGTATATTGTACTTTTGCATAAACTCCAACTCCTTTTCGCAATCGTTAAACATACGTCTGGAAAGAATATCTTGGATTGTCTTTTCTCTGTTTTTGAAAATAAATCTCAAATCCGCCTCATTCATTTCAAACAATGCCCTTGCCGAGCCGATATTTTTGATAATCTCTTGGGCAATTGCCGAACCTATGCCGTAGGTTTTTGATAACGCAAGTTGGAATATATCTGTCATTTTTTTAAAGCGTGAAGATGCTGCCATAGTTTATGGGCAGGCAACCCCATAACGTTATAATAATCGCCTTTTATCTCACTTATACCTATCATTCCCACCCATTCCTGTATTCCGTAGGCACCTGCTTTGTCCAAAGGTGAGTATTTGGAGATATAATATCGGATTTCTTCATCGGTAAGTGCGGAAAAAACAACCTGAGTAGTCTCAAAAAACTGCTTAAAAGAACTATTGTCTTTAATAAAACAGCCTGTAATAACTTTATGGGCGGAATTTGACAGATTTTTCAGCATATTGAATGCATCGTTTTCATCTTTCGGTTTGCCGAGAATAGTATTGCCTGCAACTACTATCGTATCTGCCGAAACCAAAACTTCATTCTCTGCAATTTTTCCCGAATAAGCCTGACCTTTTTTCGTTGCCAAATAGACAGCAACTTCTTCTGGTGAAAGGTTTGGAGAATATGTTTCTTCGCAATGGCTGACAACCGTCTGTACATCAAATCCCAGCTGGGTAAGAATTTGTTTTCTTCTCGGAGAACGGCTGTTAAGAAGAATCTTTTTATTGAATATTTCCATTAATAAACAAATACTTACAGAATGATATGACAAAAATCAAAGAAATATAAATCATACCCAAAAAGACATACAAATAATTGTAATCTGTTTGCTTTTGGGCTTTTTGAAGTGTCATCATATAATATATAATAGGTATTATAACGATTGCAGCGGCAATGAAAATCTGTACTGCTCCCAACCCGTCTTTGTAATAATACAAAAATACGGCGGTAAGCAGGATAAACAAAACGCTCAATGCGTACAATAGCGTCTTACTTTTCTTTTCTCCTAATTTAACTCCTATTGTTGAGTAATTCTTTTTCTTATCGTCAGGAGTATTTGTTACATCACCCGTAATATCTCTTATCAATGTTAAAACAAATACTAAAGCTGCAAGGAAAATAAGCAAATAAAAAATTTCATTCCAACTTAACGCTGTAGGATTCGGGAAATTGTAACTCAAAGGAACTAACATATCCCAATCGTTAGGCAATTGTGAAAGAACAACTGAAGAATATATTAACGCCAATGCTATATTACCCGCAAGAAATTTCGTTCTTAAGAAATTAGCATAAGCATGTCCTAAAACCAAAGCAACTATTGCCGAAGACAAATAAAGAATATTCTGTCCTGTTTCCGCATAAGACCATACTACTGCAACCGCTCCGACAAACCAAAACACTATCCACATTCCTCTTAGGCGGATTAAGTCAGGATATTGTTTGATATCAACGGTAGAAACTTGATTTTGAATAAGAACTTTTCTCTTTTCCTCAGAAAATTGTATCAAAACATTATTGCCTGCTAAGATAAAACAAATACCAAAAGCAAACATAATGAAATATTCCCAAGAAACCGTAGCAGGTAAAAACCAAGAACTATAAAAAGGTATGATAATACTGATTCTAATTATCAATAGCGCAAGAAGAACCACTATCAAATCTTTCCAACCTAACAAATAAAAAAAATCTTTCATAACTTAAAAACTACGGCTTTCTATTTCCTTTCCCCTATCGTCGTAAAAAGTCCATTTACCTGTCTTGTTACCGTTTTTATATGAACCTTTCTCTACTATTTTATTATTAAAATATCTCTCCCATCTGCCGTTAAGAACTCCGTTTGTGTAATCGGCTTTTTGATATATATTTCCGTTTTCGTCATATAGGATTTCGGTACCGTTTTTCAGTCCGTCTGAATAAGAAACGTCTGTTTTATGGGAGCCGTCTGAGTTATACATCTCCCACTTTCCGTCCATATTGCCTCCAATGAACTTACCGCGCATTTGAATTTCGCCGTCTTCAAAATAAGAAATCCAAATACCTTCTTCTTTGCCATTTACATAAGAACCTTGATGCAATATTTTTCCGTTTTCGTAGTAAGTCTTCCACAATCCTTCCCTTTTACCATGGATATATTCACCATCACGCCACTTTTCTTTGGTTTCGTAATAATAAATCCAACGTCCTTCTTCCTTATCATTCACATAATCACCTTCGCTGTTCTTATTACCGCTGTCATGGAAGTAATAAATCCAATGACCATCCCTTTTACCTGCTTTAAGAGTACCTTCCATCTCAGGATTGGAATTGGCAAACCACCATTTCACCTTTCCGTCCAATTCATTATCCTTATAAGTACCCTGCATTTTCAACTTACCGTTTTTATGATACTCTTTGTAATCACCTTGTTTCATTCCGTCTTCCACTTTGCAAGAATAATAAAGCTGTTTGTTATCATAAAACGCTTTGTTTTCACCGTTGCCTGTAAAGACTTCTTGCTTTTTCAAACTGCCATCAGAATAAAACCATTGCCAAAGCCCGATTTTCCATCCTTTGTTATTATACTCTCCCGTCATTTGTTCTTTTCCGTTCTCAAAATACCAAGTCCATTTGCCTATTTTAATATTTTTGGAATTTTTGTAACCGTCTGTCGCTATCTTCCCGTTAGAAAAATATTCTTTAAATGAAACGGAATCTTTATCTTGTGCATTCAATAATGTAAATGCAGATAAGCATATTAAAAATACAAAAGATTTTATTTTCATATTTATATACAATGTTTTTAATTTAGTTTGCAGAAGGATGGGAATATATAATATTCAATTTAGGCGGGTTACTGCTATTGGTACCAGACAAGATAACTCTCGAAGCCGTAGAAATTCTGCCGTCAGGTACCAAATAAATAACACAATTGTCATAATTACCTTTCAAATAATTTTGCAAATATGACGTAACATCTATTCTGTAGGCATTAATCTTAGAATCGTATTTATTGCCTGTCCAATTAGAGACTGCAACTTGGTCTTCCAAATAATAGTATTTGCCATCCTGTTTTCTGAATGTTAATATATCCGCAGGGAATAGGTAAGTTGCTGTATTAACTTTGGCAACCGGTAAAATTAATTCCGCACGGTTTAATGCCGCTCCTTTAATTGAGTCTTGATTATACCACACATCCAATCCTGTTAAGTCCAAACTGGCTTCAGCAACTCCCATTGTTGCCAAATAAATATAATCTTGAGTTTTTAAAGTGTCATTTGAAGACGGAGTTTGCAACACTGACAACGCTGAAGAGGTATAATCTTTATCTATATGCATAAAACGGTAACCTGTCTTGGTAAAATTAATCATATATGCTCCCTTATTGCCAGCTTCATCGTGATAATAAACATATATTCCCGATTGTGAGGATATCATATTTATGTATGCAAGAAATGAATTGGAGGAACTTGTTGCCGTTATCTTTATTCCTTTGAAATCTGCCACAAAATCATTGTGTGAAGCGTATTTTCCTTGTTTTAATTTGTTAAGAAAATAATCATTAAGTGTCATTCTTATGTGAGGAATCCTGTCCGCAGTGTCTCCTTCCAACTTTATACCGTGCAAAGGGTCGGCATTGACAATTCCGGAAAAGATACTATTACTTTCACAAGGCACCTCATCTTTACTGTATTTCTTAGTAGAGTCTATTTCCTGCGAAAGAAGATATACATTTACGGATAAATTATCATTTTTTATGTTAGTATCTTTCACAAACGCCCCGCCCCGAGAATAAGCAAGGCAAAGAACGGCAGAATCTATCACTCCCATATTGGAAAAATCCTTTCCACTGGTTTCTTCCAAAGATAAAGAAGTGTAAATTGAGGTTTTAACAGTTCCGAAGTAGGAATCATTATAAGAACCTAAGACAAAATTATCGTTTTGCTGCGTTTCCAAAGAATCTATCCCGAAAACAGCAGAAGAAACATTCACTATATTATCTCCGGAAGACAAAACATCCATTCCTCCACTTGTTTTAACCAAATCCAATCCCAATTGATTGTCTTCATTCACACAAGCGACAAAAAAGAATGCAATTAACAGTGTATAGAATACACACTTAATCTTCCTCAATTTCAATAATGGAATCATAATAATCGTTTATAGATTTGTAAAACTCTTTTTTATCGGCCTTAAAAGGAATAATATCTTTTTTATTTTCCTTTGCAAAATCTATTAATTCCTTACTTACGTTAGGTTGTCCTATAACTACGCCATCAGCATAAGAAATTGCAGCCTTCATTATGTTTTCGTAAGTAGGTTCTTTGTAGAATTTCCAATCCTTTTGCGTTCCGCCTGCCGATTCTCTTTTTATCTTACGGGTAAGATTCTCATCCAGCATATCGGAGAAAGGTTCGCCCATAAGGGTTACGACAATCTTCGCATTACTAAAGTAAGGATTATTTTTGTATTCTTCAGTCCGTTTAACAAAAAACGGCAACATCATAGAGAACCAGCCAGTGCAATGAATCAAAGAAGGTCTCCAAGCCAATTTTTTCACAGTCTCCAAAACGCCGCGTGCAAAGAAAATACTTCTTTCGTCATTGTTCGCAAGGAATTTCCCTTTTGCGTCCTTAACATCTGCTTTTATTGTAAAGAAATCTTCATTGTCTATGAAATATATCTGCATCCTTACAGTAGGAATAGAAGCCACTTTAATAATTAAAGGATGGTCGGTATCATCAATAATAATATTCAATCCGGAAAGGCGGATTACTTCGTGTAATTGATTTTTACGCTCGTTGATATTACCGAAACGCGGCATAAATATTCTGACCTCTTTACCATTTTCGAAAACTGTCTGCGGCAGGTATCTACAATAATCAGCCATTTGGTTCGACAGCATGTAAGGATAAATCTCCTGTGATACGTATAATATTTTTGACTTCTCCATTGCGGTTATTTTTATAGTGCAAAGTTACGAAATTTTCTCCAAATAAGGTGAAAAAATACAAAATATTTAATTTTTAACAAAAAAATCGTAATTTTGCATTCGGAAATAACATATAAAAACAACAGCAATGAGAAATATAATTTTATTCGGCGCTCCGGGTGCGGGTAAAGGGACTCAGAGTGCAATAATAAGAGAAAAATTTGATTTCGCTTACATATCTACCGGCGAGATTTTAAGAAATGAAATTAAAAACGGCACAGAATTAGGCAAAAAGGCCGAAGAAATCATTAACAGAGGGGAACTTGTATCTGACGACATCATTGTTGGTATGATTAAATCTTTCATTAGTGCAAATAACAACAAAGATTTGCTTCTTGACGGCTTCCCTCGTACAGTTAAACAGGCAGAAGCATTGGATGAAATTTTGAATTCATTGCAAAGAGGTGAAGCTAAAGTAGTGGAATTGGAAGTAAATAAAAACGTTTTAATGCAAAGATTGTTGAAACGTGCGGAAATAGAGGGAAGAAAAGACGATAACGAGCAGACAATACGCGAAAGATTCAACCAGTATGATGCCAAAACTGCAGCAGTTGCCGAATACTACAAGAAAAAAGGCGGTTACATTTCTATAGACGGCGAACACGGAACTCCTCAAGAAATTTCTGTTAAATTGATTGAAGTTTTAGAAAAACTATAACAATTCTTATTAAAATAAAACAACCTGTTACTATTTGGTAATGGGTTGTTATTTTTGTAATTCTTCTAAAACAGACGTCGTATTCTGCAAAGATGATGGGAATATAAGTTATTTTCTTTTTCAGGTTTGATACCGTTGTTGTCAATATAGTCTATACGGACTTTTCCGCTGCAATGGATTATTTGATTCTCCCCCAAATATATTCCTACGTGAATTATATTGCCTTGTTGATTGTCAAAAAAACATAAATCGCCGGATTTAATTTGCTCAAAACTTACATTACTGCCTTGAGTGGCTTGTTGGGAAGCATCCCTTTTCAATTTAATTCCTGCAAATCTGAAAACAATCTGAGTAAATCCGCTGCAATCCATTCCGAATATACTTTTACCACCCCATTGATACGGAGTATTCAAATAAAGTAAAGAAACAGCTTTCAAAAGCAAAGGATTGCATTTATCCATCGGAATAACGCTGCCTTCTACTAATGAAAAATTACGGTTACTTACGGAAAAAACTTTATCGGGTAAGACCGCACCGATAGGTATTGTAATAATATCTCCGTCCATTTTGATTTTAGCAATAGGAGAAGATATAATATATTTGTGAAATACGGATAATTTGATATAAATTACCTCTTCATTGACAGTATCGGGCAATTGTTCAAAATTAAATAATAGAATATTACGTTTATCCACCCAACCTTCGTAGTCATCGTAAATATTGCGTATTTTAAACCAAGAGTCCGTAAATTCATTGCCCCCTTTATATTCGTCAATAATAGAAACAGTATCTGAGAACAACAACTGAGTAACCTGCTCCGAAGAACTATTTGCCTCTTTTCTTACAGGCACAACACCAAGATAACAAAAACCGTAACGCATATTCTTTTTATTTGCAAAAATACGAAAATATTTACAGATTTATGTAATAACACATTATTTAAATTGAAATACAATATTCAATCATTAAATATTTTCAGTTAGAGATATAATAATTTTGATTGCATTCCGATAAATAACCAATAATTTCTTTGATTAAAAACAACAAATTATGACCTTTGTAAAATATTGTGTATTTACAACTTATTAAAGAGCCGAATCAGTAGATTGTTTTCAGAAAACATTTTACTAATTTCTGAAAAGAATTTACTAATTCGGCATCTTATTTTTATGTTGTTATAGAGAGAGTTAAAGACTTTAAATTGCCTGGGCGGCTCGCACCACATTGTTTTTACGATTAGGAAACTGAGTATTTTTAATTGCATTAAAGATTCTATGAATTTCAGGATCGTTTAAAAAAATTCGGCAAAAATCTTTGTAACGTTACATAAACGTTACAGAGCCTTTGTACATAAGGATTCTGTAACGTTATGTAACCTTTTTTTAAATTTAAACTTTTTTTTTAAAATAAAAAATAATAACAGTTAAACCAAAGGTTACATTAACAACGTGTAAAGTGTTGATTTTTAGATATTGAAACGTTATGTAACCTTTTAACAAACGTTACATAAACAAGGAATTTGCCACCCTTTTATTATGTTTCATAACAAAATGACAGCTTTTGAAAAAAGAAAATCCGTATTCAAAAGAAATTAAAATACTATGCAGTCCGTCATTTACAGTTTTCCTGCTTCTATACAGTAGATTATACGCTCTATCATTCGGTCTTCTTCGTTATTTTGGGCATCAAACGTTCCCTTTAAGTTAATTCCCATCGCTTTTGTGGTCGCTGCAGCCATCGTTGCCTTAACTCCGCCGCCGAAAGTCTTGATTAGATTATACGAAGAGTAACCTGTCTGTCGGTAAATGAGTTTTGAAAGCAACTTACTTTGGTCTTTATTCAAACTTTTGCTTCTGTCGGTAAATTTATTCTTAACGTCAGTGTAGGCTTGTTTCTTTATCTTATTGATTTGCGCCTCATTGACAGACTTATCTATCATAGCAGAGTAGGCATTGAACAATTGTTGGGCGTCTTTTGCGATAGGATAGGTTTTCTTCACGTTCCTAATCAACTTAGAATACTTTCTCTGTTCCTCAGGTGTCAATGGAGAAATATAACCTTTGACAATAACAGGTTCCAAATATGACAAAGGAATAGTATCTCCTTGATAAATCGTTCCGAATACCGTTATCCCGCCTTCCTTTTGTGCATTGGCTGCAAAGAAAACAAGTGTTAATACCGTTAAAACAAATATTCTTTTCATATTATTATAAATTATATTGTTTATTTCTGATTTGCCATCTTCAAAACCTCTTTTTCCAAGATTTTTTCGGCATATTCTTTCGTTATGGTTATGTCTTTCTTTTCTTTTTCGTCAGGAATGGAGAACATTAAGTCATTCATAACGTTTTCCATGATACTCCGCAGACCTCTTGCGCCTAAAGAGTAGTCCAAAGCAGTCTGAACAAAGTAATCAAGTGCCTCATCTGCGAAATGAAGTGTCTTGCCGTCCATTTCAAACAACTTTTGGTATTGCTTAGTTATGGCATTCTTAGGTTCTGTCAAGATACGCCTTAAGGCTTTGGCGTCCAACTTATCCAAAGATGTCAAAACAGGGAAACGTCCTATCAATTCAGGAATCAAACCGAACTTCTTAAGGTCTTGAGGTAACGCATACTTCAAATATTCTTCCGTATCAATATGGTCTCTTTGCAAAGACTCGGAAAAACCTATCGCATGGGAATTCATTCGTGCGGCAATATTTCTCTCAATTCCGTCAAACGCTCCGGCAGCAATGAAAAGAATGTTGCGCGTATCCACCTGAATAAATTTTTGTTCGGGATGTTTTCTTCCACCTTCGGGCGGAACATTTACAAGTGTGCCTTCAAGAATTTTAAGTAAAGACTGCTGAACTCCTTCTCCCGATACGTCCCTTGTAAGTGAAGGATTATCACCTTTTCTTGCTATCTTGTCTATCTCATCAATGAAAACAATTCCTTTTTGTGCCTTTTCTACGTCATAATTGGCATTTTGAAGCAAACGCGTTAAAATATTCTCAACATCTTCTCCCACATAACCTGCCTGAGTTAAGGTTGTAGCGTCAGCAATACAGAAAGGAACATTCAAAAGATTGGCAATCGTGCGCGCAAGAAGGGTTTTCCCCGTACCCGTTTCGCCAATCATAATGATGTTTGACTTATCTAACTCAACATCATCAACATTCTTTCCGCCCGCAATATAATTCAATCTTTTATAATGGTTATACACGGCAACGGAAAGTATTTTCTTTGCCCTCTCCTGTCCTATCACGTACTGGTTAAGGAAAGAAAAAATCTCTTTCGGGGTTTTCAGTTCAACGTTTTCGCTGTTTGCGTGATTATTATTGCGGTTTTCTTTTGCCATTGCTTTATTTATCTCACGCATACAGTCATCGCAGATACCGATTCCTTTAAACATTGACGGGACAAAGGTATTTATCTGACTTATATCACGTCCGCAAAAAGCGCAAACTTCTTTTATATTGTTATTTTCTTGTTTTGCCATTTTAAATTTACTTTTTCAAACCGATGGTGTGGCCTTTGACTGCGTACCATAATATATAAAGGTAGCAAGGTAAGAACAAAAGATAAGGAGTTTTAGTATTGCCGATAATATCCGACAAACCTCCGTACAACAACGGGATTAATGCACCGCCGACTATCGCCATAATCAACAAAGCGGAAGCAAAAGAAGTGTGTTTCCCCAATTTATCGATTGCCAATGCCCAGATAGCACCCCACATTACAGAGTTGGAGAACGAAAGCAAGATAAGGAATACTAATGACGTTACTCCGCTTGTCAAAAGAGCTATAACAACAAATGCAAGTGAAAGAACATTGCAATAAATCAATGCTTTGGTCTGACTTAAATACTTCGGTATTAAAATAATTGTTGATATGTAGCCAACAAGTAGTGCAGCCAAGGCAAACATTCCTATCTTTGAGTAAATAGTGTCAGGTAAGCCTATGGATTTGCTGTAAGGTACCAAAGTATCTATAGCCATTACCTCAGCACCTTCGTAAAAGAACAATGCCAATACGCCTAACCACAAATAAGCAGGCAATTTGGTTTTGGCAGTGTCATTACTTACGGGTTCGCTGTCGCTGCTGGAATTAATATCAGGAAGTTTTGCCAAATAAACCATCCATGCTATTAGAAGTAATCCGAAAGCCATTATAATATAAGGTAATACTATTCTGTGGGCAAGGTCATTCAACAATGTTATTTGCTCTGCTCCGGTTGCAGATGCTATATTTGCCGACACGGCATCAAAATTGGAAAGCAAGGCTTTTGAGAAAATATAAATACCTACTATTCCCGCTATCTTGTTGAACAATCCCATTATACACATTCTTTGGGTTGCCGACTCAATAGGTCCTAATATGGTAACATATGGGTTGGCTGCGGTCTGCAACAGAGCCAATCCTGTTCCCTGAACGAATAATCCTATAAGGAATACAAGATAATTTCTGCTCATTGCGGCAGGAATAAATATCAAACAGCCTAATGCCATTACCGACAATCCCAAAGACATCCCTTTTGCGAAGCCTGTCTTCTTTAAAATCCCTGCTGACGGCAATGCCATCACAAAATAAGAGATATAAAAAGCGAAGGTAACCAAATAAGCCTGTGTGTCGCTTAACTGACATGAGGTTTTCAAAAACGGAATCAATTGATTGTTCAACCAAGTTATGAATCCGAAAGTAAAATACAGAATACCAATGATGGTAAGACTGAATGCGTAACTGTTTTTCTTCATATCAAAAAATATTCTTTTAAAACAAGTTGCAAAAATACGAAAATATTTACAAATTTATGTTATCGTATATTATTTAAATTGAAATACAATATTCAATCATTAAATATTTCCAGTTAGAGATATAACAATTTTGATTGCAATTGAATAAATAACCAACAATTCTTTTGATTAAAAACAGCAAATTATCACCTTTGTAAAATATTGTATATTTACAACTTACTAAAGAGCCAAATCAATAAATTGTTTTCAGAAAAGAGTAAAATGTTTTCAGAAAAGAATTTACTAATTCGGCACTTTATTTTGATATTGCTATATAGAGAGTTAAAAACATTAAATTGCCAATGCGGCTTGCACCACTTTATTTTGACAAAGTCGGAATTTCTGCAGTTGGTTTATTGTTTTATGAAGCGGTCTTGAGCAATTGTTTTGTCGGTTTTCAATATTACGTTATACATTGCGCAAAGCAAGAAATCAATATTCAATTTCATTGACTTCACTCCTGCAGAGATTTTCTCAGTATATAGATTTCTGCCGTTCATATCCGTTATTACTATCTCCGCTTGCGAAGTCAAATTATTAATATCAACATTCAACTCATCTTTTGCAGGCTTCGGGTAAGTTTTTATCTGAACCGAAGACACGTTTTCCACATCTTGCAGTCCTCCGCCTGGGCAACACTCTGCGCTTGTCGCATGAGTACATAACGAACTGTCATTAACATTCATTACGGTTACATACCAATACATTTTTGCCCATTTGTAATAATAGAACTCAACTATTCCATTTTGTGAATTAAAGTTCATATTGTTAGACCAATAATCTTCAACTTGTGATTCTTCCGCAACAAACCATTGATTTGTCGTAGTGTCGTACTCAAATACGGCGAATTTTTCATCCTTAAACACTATTTTGTGTTGAACAATGATATAATCGGGGTTAATAGGATAAACATCATTCAAAAACCAATAATACACAGGACTACATCCCGCCGATTGATGACTAAATTCATCAAAAATAACTGCGCTTTTATTTACGGCGCACTTAAGATAAGTTTTTTCTTCATTACTATCGGTTAATTCAACTGCAAAACTGCAATAAGAAAAACCCTCATTCATCTTCACCATTTGACCTGCATTGATACGCAAGACAGAGTCCTTTGACAATGGATTTTGTGCGTCAAACATAGTTTCCAATGCCGTTTGCGACAAACTCGTATCCGCAATGTTAATCCATTTATATGAATCGAATTTCTCAGATACTCTAACTATCGCCGTTATACCGTTATACACGCCGTAATCATAGTAACTTGTGTCAATAACACAATTATCCACTATAAGATACGGTGAATTGTCCGCCTCAGTAAGTGTATCTGCGCCGTCAATAGCAGATAAATTCTTTGCGTTAAGGCTTATAGTTGCAGTAAATAGTAACACTGCAAACATCAATGCCGAAAATAATCTTTTCTTTTCCATAATCATTAAATTTTATTTTATTAACACTAAATTAAACTCTGTCTTTATTTGTTTATTTGCCGCGGCCTTGGAAGATAATTAAGAATGTGTAGAGAAGAATCTTGATATCCGTCGCAAAAGACATGTTCTCCAAATACAGAAGGTCGTACTTAAGGCGTTCAACCATTTGTTCCACCGTTTCAGCGTAACCGAATTTGACTTGACCCCAAGACGTCATGCCGGGTTTTATTTTCTGGAGAAGTTTATATTCCGGAGCTATCTTAACAATCTGATCTATGAAGTACTGCCGTTCAGGCCTTACGCCGACCATACTCATCTCGCCGGTAAGCACGTGTATAAACTGCGGCGTCTCGTCCAGTCTTATCTTACGCATAAATCTCCCGAAAGGCGTAATTCTCGGGTCGTCGTCGCCGTGGGATAACATCGGACCGTTTTTCTCCGCATCTACGTACATAGACCTAAACTTGTACATCTTGAAAGGTTTGCCGTATCTGCCGATACGTTCCTGTGCGTAAAGAACTCCTCCTTTTGAAGTACATTTTATTATCACCGCAATAAGAATATAAAACGGTATCAAAATAATCACCGCCACCAGTGCCACCAAAATATCAAACAGACGCTTGAGTGCAAACTCCCACGGCTCCATAAGGTTCTGCGATATTCTTATAAGCGGAACGGAGAAGATTGCGCTTAACTTTATGCTACCCGTAAGTAAGTCTTTGCGGTCGGAAGGCATAAACATTTCAATGTTGGGGTCGGTAACGGAAAAGATTATGTTATATATTTCATTCTCATGCTCACTGTCCAAAACGACAATTATCTCTTCTATCTTTTTCTGCTCAATAACGCTCTGTAAGTCCTGCACTGTGCCTAACCAGTCTAACTTTTTGTCCAACGGATGCAGTCTTTTCTGCTCCAAAGTCAAGTAACCGACGAATTTATATCCCGAAGAAATCTCTTGATTGCTTATATCCTTATAAAGATTCAGTGCCTTTTTGGCGTCAGATGCTATCAACAGCGTCGGAAAACCTATCTTGCCGCTATGAACTCTATGCACGGTAACGGTAGTCAGTATCAAACGCGGAAGATACGTAAGAGTGAAATGCAGCAGCAGTAGAATGAGGAACGTAAAGTAATAGTTCTTGTACGTAGATACATAGTCGTCCAAAAGAAATGCAAAGAAGATGACAATAACTCCCGCAATGCTGACGATAAGTGTCTGCCCCAACTCTTTCAGACGTGATTTCTTATAAACCTTTGCATACTCTCCGCTGCACCAATATACAAACAGCCAAAACAGAGGTATAAATATGATACCCTTATATAGATTTGCGTCGGCAAATACCGCATTGATGTCATTGAATTGATTGTTTTCAATCGTAAGTTTCCTGAACATGAAAAAAATCACCCACGCCAAAGCAGCGGAAACATAGTCCGCGATAAGATATTTAGCCGTTTGCAAATTTTTATTCATCACCTTGAGTTATTTTCCTGACGAGCGGTAAGTAACAAGTTTAATATTGTCAATATGTACAAACCCTTTAGGATTATTTGCCGAATTTACGGGCATAAACCATAACTTGAACGGTGCGTAATTAATATTAGCCCAAACTTTTCCAAGTGTTATGTACATTTTGTGCCAATTGTTCTTATCCGAAGCCTTGAGTGCAGGATTAAAATTGGCTGCCATTCTCACGCTGGAGATATACGCAGGCTGCGAAGCAGAGGAAGCCTGTCCGTAAATGCCGACTTCAAATGGAATATTGGAGCAGTAATCCAATTCTAATATCATTGTTTTGTTACCTGTGCCGACAATACTGTCTTTAGTGATGACTTTATAGTTTTCAGATGAGGATGCAGAATAGAAAGCGCCGCACTTTGTCCCGTAAGCAACGGAATCTGTGCCGCCAATCATGTGCAGACGGCATTCAATCGTAGAATCCACCAACTCAACGTTCTCAAACGGATTGAAAGTGTCCTCAAAAAACAATCTTTTGGCGATATATGTATTTGCAGTGTAATACACGTCTTTAGTATCTATTACTGTTACTTTGCCTTCCTGTAACTCCACGGTATCAAGTGCCGACGAATAGAAATAATAGTATGCCCGCGTGGCATTCATTCCGTTCAGTTTGACGACAGGTTCCAACTCTATGTAACTTTTTCCTTTCTTCAGGATAGGAATTGTAAGACTTCCGTCCTCCTTAAGTGTATATACGCCCAATTCTTCTTGCTTCTTACCGTCGGAAACAAACACCGCAACCTCAGTAATAGCATTTGTAAGAAAAGATGAATCCTGTATGAAACTGAATCCTGCATTGGGGTTCTCCACAAGTCTGAATCCTTTGACATTTATATACGATGGCACTTCCTGTTCTCCCTCGAATCTGTCGCAAGATGACATCACAAAAAGTAATGCCGCCGCCAAAACCGTAAATATTACATTTTTCTTATTCATCGCCGAAAATTTTAATACAAACTTAACGCTTTTATACTTGATTTATTGCATTTCAGAGCGAATTTATTACACTGCGCGCACGCAAGACTTCCTTTTCGTCACTCAAAGCCACATCGTACTCGCTCACTTCTCCCACTCCGCCCATGGAAACTGACGGATTCTTAAACAGCATACCGCCCGCAATAATTTTCTTCGCCGAGAAGTGAAACGCAGCTGGCTTAGCTCGCTCGTAAAGTGCCCTTATATTGTCAGGATTAACGCCGCTGCCTGCCATAACTTCCAAATCATTGCCCACAAGTTGTACAATTTGCCGTATGTTCTCCACTCCGTTTGTTGCCTTGTTATATGCGCCCGAGGTAAGCACTCTTGTAAATCCCAAATCCGCTATATCCTTGGCCGATTGCAGATAATCCGCCGTCATATCTATCGCTCTGTGAAAACAACTCTCCATTCTGCCCGCCAAATCCAACAGTATTTTGTTTCGGTGCTTATCCACTCTGCCTTCAGGGGTGAGGATTCCGAAAACAACGCCCTTAACTCCCAATTGTCTGCATACTTCTATATCGCGTTGCATTAACTCAAACTCGTAATTGCCGTACAGAAAGTCGCCGCCTCTCGGACGTATCATAACCATAGTATCTATTTTGAGATTTTTTGCCGCCGCTTCAATCAGAGCAAATGACGGAGTGATGCCCCCTTCAGGCATTGAGGCGCAAAGTTCAACTCTGTCGGCACCTCCGTTTTGTGCTGCCAGACAGGAGTCCATATTATACGTACAGATTTCTAATTTTATGTTCTTCATATCTTACCTGTTTATTAATAAATTCTTCCCTTTCCGTTTTCTGTCCATTCTTTGATAAAAAATTTTTTACCCTTTCGTAAAGAAAATTCGCAATTTGAGGGAAAGGAACTGCCGATAAAAAATTCAGCGTTACAAAATTATAATTTTCTTCTCAAATTCGGACAACAAATCCCGTATTTTTTGAATTTATACTTACCGAAACCGACAAAATTGACGGCGCAAAAGAATTATTTGCCTTCAATTTGAAAACTAAAACCAGGTTTTAACTTTACTAAAACCAGGTTTTAACATCGCTTAAAACTGGTTTTAGCACCATTGAAAACCGTTTTTAGTTTTTAAAATGTCGGCAAATAATCGGAAGATGACGGCAAATAATCCGCAATTGAGGGCAATTCTTAGTGTATCTGCAGCGTTGAACGGCAGACAGTTAAGTATAAATTCCCGAAAGGTAAAGTAAATTAACGTGCAGAATGGATTTGTTGCAATTCCTGCTCCAATTCTTGAATTTTAAGCAAGTGTTTTTGATAACCGTCACTGCTCGGGTTGAACGGTCGGTGGCTCTTCATTTGAAAAAGTTTAAAATACTTGTCGTTCAGTAAGCACTCCTTGACGTCAAAGTAACTCTCAGAGAACTTCTGCCACACGTAATCAACCGCCGTCTCGCTCAGATGTACCATATCCTTAGCATAAAAACGGTAATCACGCAATTCGTCCGTAACAATCTCGTAACTCGGGAAATATTGGCAGTTCTTCTCCCGCTCAACAATACTCTGGACAGCGAGATGTAAGGCAGATTTGGAAAGATTGTTATCCCTCATTCCCTCCTTAATGTGCCTGACGGGCGAAACAGTGAAAATAAAGTTGATTTGAGGGTTGATTTTTTCCTGAACGCAGCAAATCATATCATGCAATGAGCGTTCAATCTCCCCGACACTGAACATACGGCGCAAAATCAACTGTTGGGGAATCTTATGACAGTTCGCCATTAGGAGATTGTTAGGTTTGTACCAATAACTCCACGCCGTGCCGAAGGTTAGTATGATTACAGTCGCTTGGCGTAAGTATTCGGCGGTTTGCAGTAAGGTTGTATTGGCGTTTTGTAGGCACTCTCCGGCTGTTGTCCCCCTTATGTCGCCGTGTGCGGAGAACAGATAGAAAAACTCTCCGCTTTGAATGACCTCCGATGAGGTAAATAATTCCTTATCGGCGGCTTTGGTTATCAAATGTGCAAGACTTACGGGGTTGTAGATAGTTCCGAAAGGGTTTCTATGTGTATCAAATCCGTGGATTGCAAATTTGTTACCTATCTCGTCGGTAAAACACGAGCCGAGCATTAGGATTTTGTCGCTGTGGGTAAGTTTCCTTTGCGATTGTGCGACATTTACTTCGGTGAAGAATGGATTGGCTGCCATGGTGTAAGGAATTTTTGCCGTGAGGGTAACTAAAATTTGTAAGACTTAATCTGCGTAACGTGTCTTAACTGCGCAAAATCTTCGCAGTGCAGCACTTCCGCTTCCCGAAGAAGCAACCGTGCGCACGCCTCCGCATCTGAATCGGAATGGTGATGGTTCAGTTGTATGTTTTCTTGGGCTGAAAGGTAATCAAGGGAGAACTTTTGGTTGCCGCGCCACGTCTGTTTGGCGAGAATGTACGAACACATGTAGCGCGCAGTTGGTCTGGGTATCTTGTAGTGGGCAAGTGTGCGGCGCAAGACGTTGATATCGAATGCAGCGTTATGGGCGATCAGCATCGTGTGTTGGAAATGATGTTCTATCTGCGGCCATAAAACGTCAAATGTCGGCGCATCTTCCACGTCTTCCTTGTGTATTCCGTGAATCTTCTGCGCATACCACTGAAAGTACGGGAAACAAATGGGTTTTATAAGGTGGTTTTCCACATTTGTAACCTCGTTGTTGCGGACTGTCGCAATTCCTATGGAACACGGTACATATCCCGCCGCCGTCTCAAAGTCTATCGCCGTAAAATCAAACATTTTTCCTTCATTTAACATTTAGCATGTAGAATGTAGCACATTGTTGCCGCATTCGGATACAGGCTATACACTAATTGCTACGTATTATGTAATTCAAGACTGCAAATTTACGAAAATTTCTACAATTGCGTTAAAACAGCGTTGCTTTGATTTTACAGATTGTACAACTTTCCCCTTATTCTCCTTTTTCCCAACGTTCTTTGTCTGCTTGGTCTTCCTTCTTTTGATTTGCTCGGTGGATTAGATACGCTCCCAACACAAGAAAAACAAGAATATATCCGGGATTTCCGACCATCTGTCCGCCACTTGCAATAAGATTTATTATTCCTCCTATGCCAGCAATGACTAATATGATTCCGATTACTTTCATCTTATCTCCCTTTTATTTGCTCATATCTACAAATTCTTCTTTCTTTGCAGAACATGCTACTACTATTACCCCGATTAAAGGCGATATCAAACTGATTACAAATGCCCAGCCGAAACCGATTTTTCTTTTCTTGCCCCAGTTGCCAATCAAAAAGGCAAGAATCACTCCGATAATAATCATTACTACTGCTTCCATTTTGCTTGATTTTTTTAATTTATACGTATGTTTAATTCTTCAATTGCCTGTTGTTTCAATTCCTCAAGTCTTTTGTAATTGTTTTTATTCTTTGTTATTTCTTGAAACAATTTATCGGCAATTTCTGTTTTATGTTCATCTCCGACAAACCGATCAGGATGACATTTCTTTTTCAATTCGTCATAGACTTCTTTTGCATGAAATGAACTCATCATTACATTACCGAAATCTATTTCCCTATTGCCGAACTTTTGTTTTATTTCATTTTTCTTTGAATGGTTGTGTTTCTCTTTAAAATACAAAACAACTACAACTATTATTGCAACGAATTCTGCTATTGCAATATAAAACCAAGGATTTACCGTACTTTCCGTTACTGTTGCGGTTATTGTCTCTGTCATTTTATTCTCCTTTCTTTTAACTATTAAGCATTATACCTATTTGTGCATAATCGCTTAATCTCCATTTGCAACCATAATTCCCTACATCGCTATGTACCTCCAATGTATCAAAACCGAGTGATACCAATCTTCTGACAAGTTCTATATTATCCAATACGACACTGCCGATTGCGACTAATTCCTCTTTAGTCAGTTGTTTTCCCGATAATGCTTGAATACGGAAACCGCTTGCGAAGATATTAGAGAAAGCCGTTTTGTATCTGCTGTCTCCTCTTGACGTACTTGCTTTTAATACTGTCGGTGCAAACCCACTAACGAATGCATCCCTTGCAGCACTGTTAAAACTCCTTATCAGTCTGCTTCTGTCTGAACGGTCTTGAAACCATTCTACTATTTTATTCCAAAATGCCATAAATTACTTTATATTAAATGTATTTATTATTCGGTATATTATATCCCGATGCCTATCTATCCAATCTGTCGGACTTGTAAATTTAACATTATAGATATTATTATTGTTCTTGAAAGTATAGGACAATTGCGTGTGATTGTTCAATTTTAGTTTTGAAACATAACATTGAAATCCGTTAATCTCTTGTAAATTGTTAGATAAAACTTTTGCATCTCCTTTTTCTAAATCTTCGTTCCCGATATTATTGACTTTTTGTAATGTATAATCTGTTGGAAAATGAAAAATAGAAAAACCTACAGATTCATCTTCGGCACCAATATAAACATCCATCATATATAATTGTGAATCCAATTCTTGATACCTCCATTCTGACGGATAGGATATACTATACCATTTATTAGAATAAGTAGTAAAAGATAATTCATCTTTCTTATTTTCTGAGATTGTTTCTGTTATTGTTTCCGTTGCATAATTATTAGAAGATGTTATATAACCAATGACTATTATAATGGTAATGGCTGCTATTATGATAAAAAACACTATCAATGCTCTTATCAACGCTTTATCCTTTTCTTTTTCTTGTTTCTTTAATTTTTCAAGGTACTCTTGTCTTTGTTTTTCTTTTTTTATTTCCTCTTCTTGTTCTTTCTGAAGTTTTTCGGCACGTTCTCTCTCGCATTGTTCTGCTAAGCGTTCTAATTCTTGTTTTTCTTTTAATTCCCTTTCTTTTCGCAATATCTCTTCCTCAATACGTCTTTCTTCCTTATAATTATATAGATTAGAATACGCACCTAATTTAGCGATATTCTCTAATTGAAGAATGTTATCTTTATTATCCTGCACATATTTATAGCATTCATTGGCAAGATTAACCATTTCTTTGTTATAAGGATTCATAAACTGCTTGGGGTCACAGTATTCGGATAATTCCTTATACAATTTTTTAGAAGAGAAATGCAATTGCAGTTTATCTATTGCTTCATTGCGTATGTGTTTCTGCTGTTCTTCATTAGTTTCCTCTATTTGTAATAACTGTGAATACAAATCATTACAGATTTCTAACTTTTCTGCATCATAGTTATCTCCCATATAATTTTCAGGATTCAACTTATCTTTCAATTCCTCATACAAAGAAGAATATTCTTTCTCCTTAATTACTTTTTTCTCTGGCTGCTGTGTCTTTTGTGCAGGAAAATTGAATTTAATAGACGGATTCTCGTCCCATATTATGTTCTCATCGTTATTACTCATATATTCTCCTTTCCTTGCGGTTTCAAAAGGAATCTTACTTGATTAATAAAAAGAAAGCGTGAAACCACATAGTGATTTATATCTTCATGTGAAGGTAAACCTGAGAATAAAATAACCTGAATCCGAGATATAATGATAGTAGAATCACGCCAAATTGGCGTATATGAAACTACTATGCTAAAACTTGCGGCTTCAAAGTTTCTCAGGCTTTTTATTCACATGCAAGTTATAAAGCAAAACGCTTCTGCTTACTACTCAGTAAGCACTTGCAAAAGTACAAAAGTTTTTTGAAATAACAATAAAATAAAAACGGCAGAAATAAAAATAATCTCCTGCCGTTTATTACACTTATAATAATGTATGGTATTTATTTGTTTTCTTCTGTTGATAAATAATCGCTGGCTTTGGCGGAGGTTACAACTTTTTGTCCTGTCTTTGCTATTTCTCCACCTTGCTCAGCAATCTTTTTATGCTCCAAAATTGTTTGAGGATTATTTGCCTTGGATATTTCGGTAGTGGAAAGTTCGGCAAGCATATTCAACACTAATTCTTTATTAGTCATATTATCCCGCAGATTTTCTTTTTTCAATCCATTAAAGTCTTTGTTCTCCGTTGTGAAACCACTCCAAGTCTTTGTGATAATATCCGTAAGTGTTGCATATTGCTGACCTGTAACTCCGCCACGTTCTCATTCTTGTATCAAATCTTTGCGAATTTCTATGGATTTCAACCGTTGATTTATCCATTTATCGCTATAACCTAACCGTTTGTAATCACGCATTGCTTGGTCAATGGATTTCTCGGGGTCTTGCAGTTGGTCAATCCTATCACTTGCGACCTGCGACATCCAAACCTTAAACGGTTCTGCCTTCGGGGAAGGGATTGATTGAATAAGGCGGAATAACTGTTCGGCATCAGCAACATCAGTTAATCTTCTTTTGCCGTCCTCCGATACTAATTTGAACTGGTTACAATTTGTAACCGTTTTATTTCCCTCTTTGGTCAGCATGTTTTTCAGAACTTTCCAATAATTTCTTGCTCCTTGATAGTCATTATCCGTAAGGACTGCGACAACATCAACAATGGGAAAATACCATTTCTCTTTCTCTCCGTCTCAAACAGTGCGGACTTTCTTACTTTCAAATAATTGTAATGCTTCTGGTTGCGACATAATTCTTTTATTCCTTTTTGCTTCTCTACAAACTGTCTTCCGCTTTTTGTTTGCTCATCTTTTTGCTGCCTTCGTACATTTCAAATTTGTAGAGTTTGCATTCCAAGTTGCCGTTATAGACATCTATTTTTTTACTTGGCTTCAAACCGATTTTTTTCAAGGCAAAAACATCCGAACTTATAACATAAGCAGTGCAACCCGTGTAATAACGTTTGAAAGTGTCGCCGATACGTTCGTAAAGTGCCACAATATCATCTACTTCCAATCTTTCGCCGTAAGGAGGATTCATTATAACCAACGTTTTGCCTTCAGGACGGTCGCCTTCTTCCATAGCGGAGCGGCAGACATTGATATCAAAGTTAAGTTTTGCGTATTTAATATTCTCTTTTGTCTTATCAACGGCTTCCTGCGACACATCGGTAGCCCAAATCTCGTAATCAAATTCGGTAACTTTATTGTCAGCAGCTTCTTTCTCTTGCTTCCACTGCACATTGTTGAATTCGCTCCATTTTTGAAAGCCGAAACGCTTACGAAAATACTGCGCAGGAATATTCATTGCGTACATAGCGGCCTCAATAGCAATCGTACCGCTACCGCACATAGGGTCAATAAAATTACAATCCTTTTGCCAGCCCGAAAGTTGGATAATACCGGCGGCAGTTATCTCATTGATAGGTGCTTGTCCCGTAGTCTGACGGTAACCACGCTTAAAAAGTTTATCACCCGAGGAATCAAAAGACAGAGTTACGTCATTACCCGAAATATGTAAGTCAATCTTCAAATCAGGATTCTCTTTATCAACCGAAGGACGAACATTAAAATATTTACGGAACCTGTCGCAGATGGCATCTTTGGTTTTCTGGGCGGCATATAACGAATGGTTGAAAACTTTTGAGGAAACGGAGGCGTCAATCATAAACGTACCGTCAGGATTCATGAATTTCTCCCATTGCATTTTGTAAATATTATTGTAAAGTTCCTGTTCATTTTTGGCAGTAAAGGCAGCAATAGGTTTAAGTATGCAGAGAGCTGTACGCAAACAGTAATTGGTACGGTACAACAGCCTCATATCGCCATAAAATTCTACTGCACGGTGCAGTTTTGTAATATCTTTCGCTCCTAATTGCTCCAACTCCTTGGCAAGTACGTCTTCCAAACCGTACATTGTCTTGGCAATCATTTTAAATTCCTTCTCCATCTGTCTAATATACTATTTATCTTACCTAAACGATAATTTATGTTATTTACTCTCAAATTTCTGTTTATTAACAATGAACCTATTGCATTCTCCTTCGCCGATTTTCTCTCCTTTTGAGGTTGCAACGACTTGAAAAAACAATTTACGTCCGTCTTGCTTAACAAAAGTGCTTTCAAACTGCACCTCATCGCCTACTTTTGAGGATTTCAAATGATAAACGTGCATCTCAACTCCGACAGATATATATCCGTCAGGCAAATATGGCTTAACACTTTTTGAAGATACCTCTTCCATCAACGCAAGTAACTTAGGCGTTGCCAAAACCTCGGCTTCACCGCTAAGAAATGCAACGGCAGTATCATTTTCTTTGACAATATGAGTTTGATATCCCTTTACACCTTGTGGAATTGTGATTTCCATAATCTTTTATTTTAATTTTGTTAAATACTCTGTAAAAATTCTTTCAGTTTTTGGTTTCCGAATGTATCAATAAATGATTCTACATTGGCAGAATAATCAATTGTTTCCTTATTGTCCAATATCTCGGTAATACCTTTAATTAAATTGTCCGCAGAATTATCTTTTATTACAATACCTGTTGAATTCTGCAAAACCTCTTCCTTAATACCTCCTACGTCTGTTACAACTACGGGACGGCGGAAAGCATACGCTGTCATAACTACGCCACTCTGTGTCGCAGAATAGTAAGGCAGTGCCACCAAGTCAGAGGCAATGAAGTAAGGTTCGATGTCTTCGTTAGCAATGTATCGGTTGAACAACATAACGCTGTCTTCCAAACCGTACTCTTTGATTTTATCCGTATAAACCTTTATATCACCATAACATTCTCCTGCAATCAAAAGCGTAATATCCTTTCTGTCTTGTTTAATCTCCTTAAAAGCCTCTATAAGTCTGTCAAGACCTTTGTAAGGACGGATAAGACCAAAGAAAAGTATTACTTCTTTAGTTTTAATATTCAAAAAATCTCTCGCAGATTGCTTATCATAACGGTGAAGGTTGTAACAATCATACACAGATAAGGTAGTAGTGCATACAGGTGCTAAAGGAAAATCCTTTTTTATCTCCTTACTGATATATTCTGAGGGTGCAATGAAATATTGTGCCTGTTTGAACGTACGTTTCACTATTATACGCTCCCAAAAATGCTCTTCGTGGGAAATATAATTATCCGCAAGGAAACAAACTTTGATTTCTTTCTGCCGTTTTCTCAACATCCAAGCCACAAATCCCAAACAAGGACCGAAAAAGAACATCCACCAAAGAAAGATTACCATATCTGGTTTTTGTCTTTTGATTTCTTTATACGTTTTCAGCCACGTAATAGGATTAACACTGGAAAGAATTCGTTTAATCTTGTCTTTGTGTTCGTAATTGATTACCTCAGAAGAATCATACTGCGTTTTGCCAGGGAAAAGTAACGACGGATAAAGCAAAGTGTAAGAAATACAAAAATAATCATACCCCATATCCGAAATAATGTGGTAAAGATAAGCTTCATCTAACGCCTGACCGCCGCGGTACGGGTGTGCAGGGGCTACAACTATAATTTTCTTTTTATCCTGTGCCATAATCTTAAAATAACTTCTCTTTTAACTCCGTCTGTGCCTTATAATAATCTTCGGGAATGCCTATATCTATAAAGTAACCCTCATAAACAAATCCGCAGATGTCTTTTCTTTTCTCTAAAACCTCTTTTTCAAAGGAGAATTTTTCACTATAAGATGACAAATCCGCTTTTTGTTTATTCAAAATATAAACTCCTGCATTTATCAATCCTTTTTTACAAAATTTTTTCTCTTCAAACGAAGTTATTATATTGTTTTCATCTATTGTTACGTTACCGTAGCGTTCAAAATCCTGCATCGGCTTTAATGCCAATGCCAAAGGAGGATTTTTTTCTTTATATTGTTTGTACAAATCATCAACAGGGACTTTGAAAACCGAATCTCCGTTAATTATCATTACATCATTTTGCGTTGTTTTCTCAAGTGCAAAACGTATTGCCCCACCTGTGCCTAACAGTTCGTCTTCTTTAACCCATATTATCTCAAAAGGAAATTCTGTTTTCACTTTTTCAATCCAATCAATTATGATTTGAGCCTTGTAACCCAAAGAAAGAATGATTTTAGTTATATCATAATTACTCAGATATTTCAACCAATACCAAAGAAAAGGTTTTTTATTTACTTGAGCCATACATTTAGGCACATCACTTACCACCTCACGCAAACGTGTTCCCAATCCTCCAGCCAAAATCACCGCTTCCATACAACAATATCCTAATTCCTATCTTTATATAAACAATTCATTCTAATATATAGTCCAACCGTGAGGACCGCCGTCGGAAAATTGGAAAGGAATCACGTCGCCGTCCAACTTACTCAACGCTTTTATAAGATTACATTTGTCTTCAGGTTTGCAAATAAAGGTAATAAATCCACCGCCGCCCGCTCCGCTGACTTTACCAGCCAATGCTCCGTTTTGATATGCAATATCCATAACCCCGTCTATCATTTCGTTGGAAATACTCTTGGCAAGGCGTTTTTTATCTTCCCATCCCTGACGGATAATGGACGCAAAACCGTTAATATCTCCGAAAAGAAGACATTGTTTCATATCTTTGGCACTTTGTTTTATCTTATGAAGCGAATCAATAGTCTTTGTATTACCGTTTTTCGTGTTGTTTTTCTGCTCGTCTATGATTTGGGCGGATTGTCTTGATGCTCCCGTATAATAAAGCACCATACTTTCTTCCAATTCATCCACAATCCAACGTTTAATCTTCAATGGATTGACAATAACCATATCATCCTTTAAAAATTCCATATAATTGAATCCGCCGAATGCCGCTGCATATTGGTCTTGTTTGCCTCCGCTAAGTTGTAAATCCAATCTCTCTATTTCATACGCCAATCTCGCTAATTCATAATCCCCGACAGGAAGTTTCAACCACTCAACAAAAGCCTTAAGTATGCAAACAACCATAGTAGATGAAGAACCAAGACCGCTGCCTGCCGGTGCATCGGAATAAGTTGTCATTTTAAAAGACAAAGCAGGCAGATTGAAATCCTTAACTACTCGGTTATAGACTCCTTTACCCAAATCCAATGTGCCGTTTATAGACAATTCTTTTGCGGAAGGGTGAATTTCTCTTTTGTCTATATCTTTTGCAAAAATTTCTATTGTATTCGTATCGGTAACTTCTAAAATGCAATGAGCATAAAGGTTGATTGTGGCATTTAAAACCAATCCTCCGTATATATCACTGTAAGGAGAAACATCTGTCCCGCCGCCTGCCAATCCCAAACGCAGAGGTGCTTTAGCCCTTATGATAAAATTTTTCTTCGTTTCCATATATCGCGGTAATATCTTGTTGCAAAATTACGCAAAAAAGCAATAACATCCTTGCTTTTTAATAAAAAAATCACGCCGTTATTAATGTTTTTGCCGCCCTTTGCGAAAAGAATCTGAAAAAAACCCTTTTTTTAATATAAAAAAACAGTTTTTTTCACCTAAAAAAAGAGTTTTTTTCAAAATATTTTCACAAAAGGCGGCAGAAATAAGATTAAAGGCGTAATTTAACAACAAAAAGGCACTATTAAAAATAAAAAGGAGATTTATCAATTGTAATAAATACTCCTTTTTATCTTATAAACCAATACTCTTTCAATTATTCACAATTTTAAAGCCACTTGTTATCTTTATACCATTTGATTGCTTCTTCACAACCCCGCTTTAAATCATAGTCAGGTGAAAATCCAAGGTCGTTTTTTAAGTCTTCTATGTCGCAATCCCAGTTTCTTGCAGCAAGGATATTGTATTTGTCCTTATTAAGCGTGAATTGTTTGCCGATAATTCTGCCGAACCAATCCAAAAAGGAAGAAATACCTTTGACAATCCACAAAGGAAAACGGATACTTATCACCCAAGTTTTGAGAATATCCTTTGTAATTTTTGCAAATTCGGTATCAAGATAAAGATTGCCGTCCGAAACAAAATAAGTCTTGCCGCTTATCTCGCTGTTTGCCGCCAAAATACACGCTTTGCACAAATCCTTTCCGTAAATAAAAGTAAGACGTTGTTCAGGTCTGCCCAAAGTGGCGTCTATATGGTTTTTGATAGTCTGGAAATACACAAAATAATCCGTTTCTCTCGGTCCATAAACTCCGGTCGGGCGAAGAATAATATATTTATTAGTACAATTTTTATTAATATACTCTTCGGCTTTCAGTTTTGATTTTCCGTACCAAGTATTAGGCTCATTAATGTCCGTAACTTTCGCCTGAATAAAAGGATTTGCCTTTGCAGGACCGTGTGCAGCGAAAGATGACATATAAATCAATTTAACAGGAAGTTCTTTTATGGCTTCAACCAAGTTTTTGGTAAATTCAAAATTCACTTTAAAGAAATCTTCCGTCTTTTTTGCTTTTGTAAGACCTGCTAAATGGAATATCGTAGCAAAATTTTCCGATTTCAACTGCTGCGCAAGTGAATTAACGTCCGTATAATTCAAATCTATAAACTTTATACGGTTGTCCTGCAGATATTTTTTTGATGATGTTTTCCTTATTCCTGCAAAGACTTCATAATCTCCGCTTTCCAATAACATATCTACTAATGTTGAGCCTATAAATCCGCTCGCTCCCGTTACCAAAACCTTTTTCATAATCTTAAATATCCTTAATATATGCTCTTCTTCTGATTGCAATCTTACTTTCATACTTTGTCCAAATATGAGCAGCCTGATTGGTTTCCAATTGTGGGTTTGCAATCGCCAATTTTGATCCTAAACGGATGTAATTCTCGTTCATTTTGGCATAATATATTGAATGTACGCCCTTGTTTTGCCAATCCGGATCAACACCGTTAAGATACAAATCAATATATTCGTAATTTTTCAACGCCTTAAGCAAATGCACCCAACCAAACGGGAACAATTTCCCTTTGGATTTCTGAAGTGCTTTTGACAAAGTAGGCATTGATATTCCGAAAGCCACAACTTCGTCCTCTTGATTGACAACCAAACAAATCAAATCCTTATTTAAAAACGGTAAATATTGTTTTACGTAATAGTCAATCATCTTTTCCGTCAATGGAACGTAGCCGTAAAGACCCTGAAAAGCCTTATTAAGAGTTACAAATATCTTTCTGCCGTAACGTTTCGCCATCTCGTCTTTGGAAAGTCCTTCAACAATACGCAAATTGTACTTTTCTTTAATCAAATTATTGATTCTGCTCATTTTTTCAGGCACAGGCTGATTGGCAGGTATCTCATACTGAACCCAATCCACCTCTTTATTGAAACCAAGTTTCTCCACAAGCACAGGATAATACGCAGGGTTGTACAAAGATGCCATCGGACAAAGAGTATCAAAGCCCTCAACCATCATTCCTTCCTTATCCATATCGGTAAATCCCATAGGACCGACTATCTTCTCCAAATTCCTGCTTCTCCCCCACTCTATCACCGCATCAAATAACGCTTTTGCTACATCAATATCATCAATTGTGTCAAACCAACCGAAACGTATGTATTTTCTTTTCCAAATCTCGTTAGCACGGTTATTAATTATTCCGACAATCCTACCAGACAATTCACCGTCTTTATAAGCTAAGAAAATTTTATACTCACACCATTCAAGCGCAGGGTTGATTGTTTTGTTAAATGTATTTCTCTCGTCCATGTATAAAGGAGGAACAAACATCTTATCGCCTTTCAGTATCTTAAACGGCAAATCCAAAAAATCATTAAATAACTTTGAGGAAGTCAAACGGTACTTCCCGCTGTTGTATGGCACTTCTTTTATTGTAATATTACTCATTGTTTTATTAGTTTAACTAATTGAAATATTGAATAGTTATCTTATAAAAATAAATCGGCGTTTCACGTGAATAAATCGGCGTTTTAGAAAATTAAAGTCTCACTTCAGTAAAATAAAGTGCGACAATAATTTTTTAAAGTCGCACTTTATTTCAGTCTTATTTTATAATATCGTATCTTCTGAACACTTTGACAATTTTATCTACTGCATGGTCAATCTGTTGTTTGTTGTGGGTAGCCATAAGTGCGAAACGGATCAATGTATCTTCGGGCGCGCAAGCAGGAGGCATAACCGGAGAAACGAAAATTCCGTCTTCCAACAAATCTCTTGTAACTGCAAAAGTTTTTCTCAAGTCATGAATATACAAAGGTATGATAGGAGTTTGTGTAGGTCCGATTTCAAAACCGAAATCTCTGAAAAGCTTAAGCGAATAATTGGTCATGTCCCAAAGA
This sequence comes from Bacteroidales bacterium, assembly GCA_017480245.1. Taxonomy (GTDB): domain Bacteria; phylum Bacteroidota; class Bacteroidia; order Bacteroidales; family P3; genus Scybalousia_A. The sequence continues at coordinate 79,792 of JAFVBA010000024.1, forward strand.
TTCTTTAAACGTTCTGGTTCTTGCTGCATAATATCTAACGCAGTCAGCACACTGGCGGTTGCAGCAGGCGAAATACTTGCGGAAAATATGTAAGGACGGGAATGATGTCTTAAAAAATCCATCACAGTTGAGTCCGCAGCAACAAAACCTCCGATAGTAGCTAAAGATTTGGAGAAAGTACCGATGATAATATCCACTTTGTCGGTTACACCATAATGATTGCAAATCCCTCTACCCTCTTTACCAAGCACACCTAACGAATGGGCTTCATCAACATAGATACTGCCATTGTATTTTTCCGCCAAAGCGACTATTTCAGGCAAAGGCGCAATATCACCTTCCATAGAGAAAACACCATCTACAACAATCAATTTAATGGCATCAAAAGGAAGTTTCTTTAATACCTCTTCCAACGACTCCATATCATTATGTTTGAATTTTAATTGCGTAGCAAACGACAATCTTCTGCCATCTACAATTGATGCGTGGTCTCTTTCATCGCATATAATGTAATCTCCTCTTGATACAACGCAACTTAAAGCTCCTAAATTGGACTGAAATCCGGTTGAATACACGATAGCCTTTTCTTTTCCGACAAACTTAGCCAATTTTTCCTCCAATTCAATATGTATGTCCATATATCCGTTCAAAAAAGGGCTGCCTGCACATCCTGTTCCGTATTTTCGTATCGCCTCTATGCCTGCTTCTTTTACTTTAGGGTGATTTGTAAGTCCTAAATACGAATTTGAGCCGAACATCAAGACTTTTTTACCGTTTATTGTTACCTCTGCATCTTGGTCTGAGGAAATAGGACGGAAGTAAGGGTAGATTCCCAAAGCCTTTGTCTGACGTTCTTCTTCCAAAAGGGGAGCTTTGCCTAATTTAGCACTTAATTGTTTCATCGTAACACTATTTTAATTTATCGTTATATATTATTAATTATCTCATTTCTTAAATTACTGCAACCTATTCTGAAAGTATTTTTATCAATATACTCTTCATTGAAAAAATATTGCATAAGGGCGTAGTATTGCAGCACTTGAGCGCATTCTCTTATGCCTCCTGCAGCCTTAAATCCCACTACACTATCTTTATTTTCCTCTAAAAAATCTTTAATCGCCAACATCATAACGCAAGACGAATAAACATCTGCACCAAGAGCGACCTTACCTGTTGAAGTCTTGATAAAATCAGCTCCGCATCGCATTGCAAACATCGAAGACGAATAAACGTTTCCGTAATTTTTCAACTCAGAAGTTTCTAATATAACTTTAAGTTTTGCTTTTTCGTTTTGCTTAACTATACTTTTGATCGCAGTCAATTCTATTTTCAATTCCTCACGGTTTTCAAAGAAAAGACCGCGGTTAATAGGTACATCCACTTCGTCAGCTCCATTTTCTATTGCAAAACCTACGTCATTCAGTTTGCCGACAAGTGATAACTGGGCGGTAGGAAAGCCAGCCGATACAACAACTTTTGATACTCTTTTGTCAAGGTTAAATTCATTTAAAACAGGAAGCAAATTTGAGTAAATACATACGCCTGCCACAACGCCATCTTCACCATCCACGTTATAAACACTTTGATTTACAATATTAACAAGTGAATTTTTGTAATCATCATCGTGTAAAGTCGTGATATCAAGTAAAGAAAGTGATTTTTTTAGTATTTTCCTTTTATCAATATCACTTAACAACTCATTAATAAGCTTATCTACCCGCATTCTAAACGATTGCGGATTAGTAAATGCCAAATTCAGCAGTTGTTTATCAGTAATATTATTTTTCATATCTATTGTCAATGTATTGTTGATTGAAAGTAGATTTCTCAAACTTATATTCGTCAAGCAGTTTTGAATTATTCAAATATCTTAATCTGAAATTCTTTAACCATTTCTTTGAATTCATCTTTTTTCTTGCGCTTACACACTTACCGATTGTCTTTGCAAAACGCTCGTCTTTCATTTCCATAAGCTTATTTTCAAAGAAATATTTTTTATTTGCCACAATAAGCTCGGAAACAGGTATTTTAATCGGACAAACAGCAGAACAATTACCGCAGGATGCGCAGGAAAAACACAAATGTTTGTAGTTCTCGGTATTTTCCATGAAAGGAAGAATAACATTTGCCACAGGACCGCTGAAAACATTGTTATAAGGCTCCTCCCCTATTATCTTATAAACCGGACATACATTTTTGCAGGCATCACAACTGATACAAGTCAAAGCACTTCTTATTTCCTTATTTTCTAAAACGTTACTGCGTCCGTTATCTACCAAAAAAAGATAAACATTTTCGTTTTTGGAAACAGGAGACGGTGTGTATAAAGATGTAAGATAAGGAAAATTAACTTGATTCTTATAAACAGAATACAAATGTGAGAAAATCTCGGTTTCTTCAGGCTTAAACAGAAAATCACATATTGAAAGAACAAAAATTTTCAACTTACTGTTTAAAACCAACTCCATATCATACGCAGAATTGAAGTTAAGATAAAGACTTCCTGTGGAAACAATTCCGAATTGAGGAGTGAAAATTATACAATCATCGGATTCGCTGTCAGAAATGTACTCATTCTTCTCGCAAAATCTCTCAATACCCAATTCTTTAGTGAAATACGAAGAAAACAAATTGATTTTCTGAACTTTATTTCTCTGTAAAGTCTTATCTAATTTCAAAAGAAAATCATTGTAATCAACACACCAATTAATAATTCCGCCATTAGAGGAAAAATTCTTATCAAAGGCTATAAGGTTATCGTCAATTGTGTTAATGAATTTATTACGGATATTAGCGGCTATTTGTTTTACATATTCTTTATTGCGGAATATTTCAGAGACAATAATATCCGAATTATCGCCTTGAAAACTAATCTTCTTATCTTTACTTAAGTTCTTTTTACAAGCCGTTAAAAAATCTCTGTAATCACTTGTATTCATTACAAATTGACATTTATTTTCTTACAGGTATCTTTTCAATTCTTCTTTGATGCCTTCCGCCTTCAAATTCAGAAGAAAGGTAGGAATCAATCACTTGCTCAGCCTCTTTAACACTTATAAAACGTGCTGGTAATGCTATAATATTTGCATTATTGTGCTTTTTAGCCAAAGCGGAAATCTCTGCATTCCAACATAATGCGCAACGGATATTAGGATATTTGTTAGCAACCATACTAACTCCGTTTCCGCTTCCGCACATTATGAATCCAAACTCGTATTCTCCGTTATTTATCTCATTTGCAATAGGATGAATAACATCAGTGTAATCAATACTGTCTTGAGAGTAGCATCCGAAATCTTTAATTTCAAAGCCTTTATTTTCAAGATACTTTTTAAGATACTCTTTTAACTCAAAACCTGCATGATCTGCTGCTATCGGCACAATTTTTGTCATATCTTTTAGTTATTTACATTATTTAGCAGTGCAAAGTTAGTACAAAAAAAGATAATATACCTCAAAATAAATTTTTTTTTGCATCTAAACTTTGCTTTACTTATAATATACACTGCCTTTTAACATATTTATACCGCCTTTCTTGATAATAATTCAGAAAAAACCCTTTTTTTATATCAAAAAAACTCTTTTTTTAACATAAAAAAACAGTTTTTTTAAATTTTTTATCACAAAAGGCGGCGAAAAGATACGATAAGGCTATAATGAAAAGAAAAAGGGATGTGGAGAAAACTTTATTAATAAGGTTAAAAACAAATATTGTGAAAAAAGTGTTAATAAATGTGATAATAAGAATGTGAAAAATATTATTAAAACCGTCTATTGTTGAAAACATACTAATAAAAAACCTTAGTTTGCAACGTATTATCAACACTTTTTAAAATGTTAATTCTTTAAAAACATAAATTGTTAATTTTGTTAATAATCTTATTTTATTACTATTATTATTTTAAAAATTAAGAAGTTATTTTTTAATAATAAATTTAATAAAAATGTTAAAAAATTCAGTAATTTTGCACATCAATTGTTAATTCATTTTTTTATTAACATTTTTAACAAGATTATTAAATACTATTATTTTATATAAATAAAAAGAATAATAAATAATACTTAGTGAAAGATGAGTGCTGAGATTAGAGAAAAAATTTTGGAGTTGAAAAGAAAAAAGGATGTTGTAATCCTTGGTCATTATTACCAGATTCCTGAAATTCAAGACATATCTGACTATGTCGGAGACTCATTGGCATTGGCTCAAAAGGCTGCTGAAACCGATAAAAGTATAATTCTTTTCTGCGGCGTGCATTTTATGGGCGAAACTGCGAAGATTCTTAACCCTAAAAAGAAAGTTATCATTCCTGATTTGAATGCAGGGTGCTCTCTTGCAGACAGTTGTCCTTATGAAGAGTTTAAAGAATTTAAGGCGCAATATCCTGACCACATCATTATTTCGTATGTTAATTGCAGTGCGAAAATTAAAACTCTCAGTGATATAATCTGCACTTCGGGTAACGCACTTCAAATAGTTAATTCCTTACCTAAAGACCAGAAAATCATATTTGCACCCGATAAAAACTTAGGTGGTTATATTAATCGTATGACAGGCAGAAATATGGTATTGTATCACGGTAGTTGTGAGGTACATGATTTGCTTACGGCGGAATATACGCTTAAGATGAAGCAACAACATCCTGACCATATTATGATTGCACATCCTGAATGCAATGATGCAGTTTTGCAATTGGCAGATTATGTCGGCAGTACTAAAGGAATGATTAAGTATGTCAAGGAAAGCAAGCATAAAAAATTCCTTGTTGCCACCGAAAACGGAATTTTGCATAAACTTCAGCAAGATAATCCGGATAAAGAGTTTGTTGTAGTTACTCAAAAGGAGAGTTGCGCTTGCAATGATTGCCGTCACATGAAACTTAACACGATGGAGAAAATTCTTGCGTCATTGGAAGAGGAGAAGTTTGAGATTAATTTAGACGAAGAAACAATTATAAAAGCCAGAAAACCAATTGATGAGATGCTTACTTTAAGTAAAAAACTCGGAATAATTAAATAAATTTTTGTTTTAATAATTTACAATAATAAAGTGCTGATTTATAAAAGTAAAACTTATAAATTAGCACTTTTTTTAACGTTGAGAATTGAATATTTTTTTGTTTTATTACCCTGTAATTAGAATATTATTTTCTCAGACAATTAAAAAATTTAGTATTATTAAGAAATTTTTTTTGTCTTCTGCGATTTGTTTTTTTGTGATGACATTACATGCTCAGGATTTTGAAAAAATTTACCGCAGTATGTCATTTAAAGATAAAATTTGGTGTATTCAAAATTATGATTGCGTACTTTCGGCAATTGATATTTCAATAAATGTTATGCAAATTATGGATTCTTTGAATAAGGAGAAATTCTTAGGCGGTAATTCTGAGGGAGGAAAGTTTGATGCGTTGCGTCATATTTTTTGGATGTATAGTCTTAGTAGTGAAATAGAGGAGGAGTGCAGTAGAAGAATAGGTCAGATTTATGAAAACTATGGTTATTATATTTACTCCACAATAGAGAACAGCGGATACGACAGTGTTGGAATGCAGATGGACTTATTTAACAATGAGTTAGGAATTTTACTTAGTAAAGAAGAAATAGAAAACTCTCTTATTATCAAAAGAATAGAAGAAATTATTAATTCTGGTCAGGCAAAAGTTATAAAAAAGAACCAAAACTATGAAAGCTTGGATCTTAATGGTGAAATAATTCCTGAAGATGAGTGGAAAAAACAATGGAATAACAGAAGAGTTTTAATTTTCTCTAACGAATTAGAGTAATAAATTAATTTGTATTTTTAATTATAATTGTAGCAAAAATAATTCTTAATATCATTAAAATAAAGTGGCATTTTAATAAATTCTTTTCTGAAAACATTTTACTCTTTTTAAAAAAGGATTTTCTAAAATGCTACTTTATTTTTAAACTTAATCAATAAATTTCAAAAACTCTTCAGTTTGTTTCTGTAACTTTTGTTTTTGTTCATTTGTTAATACAAGTTCATTTGTTACCCACGCTTCAGTATTAATTATGATGCCTACTGAGAAATCAAAAACTTCACCTTTGATAAATTTTAACAGTTCTGATAATTTTTCTCTGCAGTTTTTAGTAGCATTTTTTCCTCCTGCACCTGTTATTGTCAGTTTTTTACCTTCTATTGCGGTAACTGTGTCGCCTTGTTTCATCGGGCGCGACATCCAGTCAAAAAGATTTTTAACTACCGCAGGATAACTGAAGTTGTATTCTGGACAAAAGACCCATATTCCGTCACACGCCGATATTTCATTGCGGACATTTTGAACCGATAGGGGAGTAGGGAACTCCGTGTCTTGATTTATGAACGGCATATCTGCATAATCCAAAAATTTTACTTGTGCTTTACCATCCAAAAGCGCCTTAACATACTGTGCAACTTGCATATTAAAAGATTGTTTTCTATGCGAGCCGACAACAAACAGGATTTTTTTCATAGTGTTTTATGATTTTAATTTATATTTATTTGTTTTTAGAATTACAAAATTACTATTAAATAATGAATTACAGTAACTTTTCACAACAAAACGCCGTTTTATTCACGTGAAACAACGTTTTAAAAATCTTTTTAGTTAATAACGTATATTCTTTAGTATAATTGTATCAGTAGGGTTGGATGTTGAATTTTTTAAATTAAATTGTAATGTTTTAAAATAGTCTTTTATTAAATTACAAAGGTCAATATGTTTTGTCAATGGCAGAACTTCTTCTTTATCATATACAGTGTGATATTCCAAATCCTCTTTACCTTCCGTATAAATAAAAAATGCAGGAACGTTTTTCTCAATAAACGGGCAGTGGTCGGAATTGCATGCATTGTCTTTGATTCTTATATTTGTAAATGCTTGTACTGAGTCATTAATATCGGTTAATATTTTTGATTTGTCAGGAATATTTTTACCATTAACTACACTTATTCCGTCAGAACCTGTTCCGCACATATCCAAATTAAGTAAGAATTTCACTTTATTTAAATCAAATAATGGATTTTCGGATGCAAATTTACTACCAAACAAACCTATCTCCTCGCCACTGCAAAACAAGAAAACCATGCTATATTTTTGAGGATTATTTGCGTAATACCGTACCAAATCAAGAGTAACTGCGACACCTGAAGCGTTATCGCTAGCACCTGGAAAGATTGCACTGCCGCACATTCCCAAATGGTCGTAATGAGACATAATTATAAAACAGGAATCCTTGTATTCAGTACCGGGAATTATCGCCCAAATATTTTGAGTTTCGTATTTCTTATAGTAAGTAGAGAAAACTTTTAAATGAAGATAGTTTATTTTGTTTGTTTTCATAATTTCACCACTTAAGCATAAAGTCGGAAATGAAAAAAGAGAGGTACTTATTGGGTATTGCAACTTTTCGTAACCCTGAATTATAACAAGTTTTGGAAGAATCAATAATTTGTCTAATTCTCTTAAGAACAAAGAAATTTCTCTGTACGAGAGAATATTTTGATTGAAGATAATGACTTTATTTTCCAACTTCTGCTTATTATAATTTAATAATTTGTCTTTGTTATTAAAGATTAGACACTTTTCGTTTTTCAATTCAATATCACAATTAGGCGAAAAACCATAGACAATATAGTCGTAACCTTCACGTTTTACGCTGTCTTTATGTCCGAATGCCAAAAATATGGAATCAATATTGTTTATACTTATGTTAAACGGCTGGTAGGTAAATTGTTTATTTGAAATAGTAAAATTATCATTCTTTCTGAAGCTGTTATTATACAATTCCTTTTCAATAATTGCAGCAGCTTTTTTATCTCCTTGCTTTACATAACCGCGACCACAAGTACTGCTATCCGTTAATTGCCTGACAATCTCACGTGCATAAGAATAACTTTGACAATATGCCAATACGCTACAAATAATAGTGATGATCAAAAAACTAAATTTCTTCATAACTGTATTTTTTATCTCTTTAACTCTGCAAAGTTACAGATTTATTTCGTATTGTACAAAGTTATAATAAACATATTGCACTTTAATATATTTTAATAAAGAAGAAAACTCTTGATTTCATATTACAATATAAAGAAAAAAAATTCGTAAAATATAATATACATAATACCTCACTAAAATACTCTTTTCAGTGAAATAAAACTCCTTTTTAAAAAATTCTTTTGCATGATTATTTCAATAGAATATATTGTTGTAAAAATTGTTCGGCATAAGTAATCATTTTTAAGTAACAGCGTTTATAGAATATCGGAATTGCAAAATATAAAATGATTACTTATGATGAACAATTAGTATTTACTTACTTTCAATCATCCCAATCTTTCTCCAATTTTACTCTGTAAATCCAAGAATTGTCATATTCATTATAAGATATATGGCATTCGAATGTTTTCTTATCAGCCTTAAAAATTCCTTCTACGAATTGACGCCAATTATTGATGTTTAATAAATTCACAGTATTGATAAAAGTAGAGTAGGAGTTGTATTCGTCAAGTTGATTTGACCATTCTTTTGCGATATATCCCTCAAAAGTCTTGTTTTGTGATAATTCGGAGGTGTATTTATCCATATTGACAAGGTTTTGTTTGAATATAGGTATATATTTATTATCGTTTTTGGTGTATATATACATATACAAATTGTCAAAAGCCCCGAATTCAACTACAATTGAATCTTCACCTGAGATTTTAATCCAATCGCCGTACTCACCGTCCCTAAAACCTGTATTCAACAGTGCTTGTTTTACTTTTAATGGGTCGGTACTCAGACATTTATTCATATCCGCCCAAGTAAATGTACCTGTTGAATTGTCAAAACTCAACTTCAGTTCCGTAGAAACTTGAAGATTGGTTACCTTTTGAATCTTTGCTGTCATTGTCATCACTGCACGCTGCAAATATTCCGAAAAATGCCGTTGCTAATACGGCAAACAAAATTTTTTGAACTGTTTGTTCATTTGTTTTAGTTTCTTCTGTGATTTCAAAAGAAAGGTCGCTCCCACGACCGATTAAATTATAAAAAGAAAGCGTGAAATCACATTATTTTATATCTCAAACTGAGGTGTGTGAGAAATTATTGATTAAATGACCTTTCCTATAAGATATAATGACAGTATAATTCACGCCAAACAAAAGGCGTAACAAGACCATCATGCCCAACTTGATAGGAAAAAGTTCTCACACTTTCAGTTTCAAGTTATAAAGCATAAACGCTTCCGCTTATAACCCGATAAGCAATTGTAAAAGTACGAAAGTGTTTTAAAACAGAGAGAAATATATTGTAAATTTTATGGTTATATTATCAAATAATGTGATAGTTGCTATTGTCAATAAAAAATAAATTCGTAATTTTGCAAGTCAAATTATAGATAATAACAAGAAAAATATAATAAAAATGGATTTTAAACAGGCGATTTTGGAAGGTATTCCGGATTATTTACCGGCTAAAAAACCTTATGACACAAACATTAACCATGCTCCTAAACGTAAAGACATACTTACAAAGGAGCAGAAGAAGTTAGCATTGAAGAATGCGTTGAGATATTTCCCTCAAAAGTTTCATGCAGAACTTGCACCCGAGTTTTTGGAAGAATTGGAAACGTACGGACGTATTTATATGTACCGTTACCGTCCTGATTACGACATGTACGCCCGCAGTATTGACGAATATCCTGCCAAAAGCAGACAGGCAGCGGCTATAATGCTGATGATACAAAACAATTTAGACCCTGCGGTAGCACAACATCCGCACGAGTTGATTGTTTATGGCGGAAACGGAGCGGCATTTCAAAATTGGGCACAGTACCGTCTGGCTATGAAATATTTGGCAACGATGACGGACGAACAAACTTTGGTTATGTATTCCGGACATCCGATGGGATTGTATCCTTCCCACAAAGAAGCACCGCGTGTTGTGGTAACAAACGGTATGGTTATACCTAACTACTCCAAACAAGATGATTACGAACGCTACAACGCACTCGGAGTTTCGCAATACGGACAAATGACGGCAGGTTCTTATATGTACATCGGTCCGCAGGGCATTGTACACGGGACAACTATCACTGTATTGAACGCAGGCCGTAAGGTATCAAAACACGGTGAGGGTTTGGCAGGCAAGTTGTTCGTTACGGCAGGTCTTGGCGGCATGTCGGGAGCTCAACCAAAGGCAGGAAATATTGCAGGCGTTGTTTCCATAACCGCAGAAATCAATCCGAAAGCAACATACAAGAGAAAAGAACAAGGATGGGTAGATGAGGTCTATTCAAACCTTGATGAGTTGATGGCAAGAGTTAAAAAGGCACAGGAGAATAAGGAAGTTGTGTCTTTTGCATACGACGGCAATGTCGTCGATTTGTGGGAATATCTTGCAGAACATAATATTAAAGTTGATTTAGGCTCTGACCAAACTTCGCTTCACAATCCTTACGCAGGCGGATACTATCCTGTCGGTCTTACATTGGAAGAAAGCCAAAAGATGATGGCGGAAAATCCTACGCAATTCAAAGAAGAAATTGCCAAAACCTTACGCCGTCACGTTGCAGCCATAAATAAACTGACTGCACAGGGAATGTATTTCTTTGATTACGGTAATGCTTTTCTTTTGGAGGCAAGCCGTGCAGGTGCTGACATAATGAAAGAAGACGGAACGTTCAAATATCCTTCTTATGTACAGGATATAATGGGTCCGATGTGCTTTGATTACGGTTTCGGTCCGTTCCGTTGGGTTTGTACGAGCGGAAAACCTGAGGATTTGGATGCTTCCGACCACATTGCAATGGAAGTATTGGAAGAGATTGCGAAGAACTCTCCTAAGGAAATACAACAGCAGATGCGTGATAACATCCAATGGATAAAAGGTGCGAAAGAAAATCATTTGGTTGTCGGTTCGCAGGCACGAATACTTTATGCAGACTGCGAAGGCCGTACAAAGATAGCGTTGGCATTCAACAAAGCAATACGTGAAGGCAGAATATCGGCTCCTATTGTGTTAGGACGCGACCACCACGACGTTTCCGGTACTGATTCTCCGTTCAGAGAAACTTCCAATATATACGACGGTTCGCAATTCTGTGCAGATATGGCGGTACAAAACGTTATCGGCGATTCGTTCCGCGGTGCTACATGGGTAAGTGTTCACAATGGCGGCGGCGTTGGTTGGGGAGAAGTAATCAACGGCGGATTCGGAATGGCTATTGACGGAACAACAGAAGCAGACCGCAGAATAAGCAATATGCTTTATTGGGATGTTAATAACGGAATCTCAAGAAGAAGTTGGGCAAGAAATGAAGGTGCAATGTTTGCCATAAAACGTGCAATGGATATGAATCCTAACCTAACGGTAACTCTACCGAACTTAACCGACGAGGCATTTATCAATTCTTTATTTTAATATAAGGTAAAGAATATTTATAGTAAAAAGGCAGAGATTTTATTTCTCTGCCTTTTTTGTTTCTACAATTATTTTCAATAATCCGTAAGAGGAATAGTATAAACTAACTGAGCAATTCCGTATAGTTTTGCATAGAATTAGCACCTAATGCTGTCCCTAATTTAGATAACAAATTTATTTCGTTGGGTGTTAGATTCTCTTTCCTTACCCATACGCATAAATCAGGATTATTCTTACACTGATTTAAATCCAATTCATATACTCCGTAAAAGTCAAAAGTTTCACTGTTAAACCTTTAATAAAAACTATACGGGGTTTAGGATTGTTTTTATTTCCTGCAATTAATGAAGGGTTGAATATGCTATATTCATATATCTAACTTTTTCATTTTACTAAACTTTTTTAATTTTTATAAAAATAACGAATCTATCCAGTTTTGATAACACGAATGACATTTGTTTTTTGAATGGTCTTGTACATTCATGCCATTCTCCGAAAGCATCAAGGTATCCACCGTCACCTTTGCACTTCGTACAACCGTCACCACCGCAATTTTCACAGACATTTTTCCTCGTGCTGCTTTTCTTTGTTATACCTTTACCGTTATAATAATATAAGTCTTACTAGATTAATGGACGATTCTTTTTTATATGATGATAATAATATTTAAGAGATTCACCTTTACCCCAATCATAACGTTCCTGCCATTCAAACTCCTCTTTACCGTGTTTATGTTCATCCTGTCTATTGCATTTTTCCAATTTATCGTAAAGATACGGCACCATTTTTTGCATTTCTACATATTTCATTCCGTATTGCCTTTCTGCAATTGCAAAATAAAGTTCAACGCTTCCTTTGATAACGTAAATATCATGCGACGAATAGTCTTTGGGTGCTTTGTAATCGGCTGTAAAACGTACAATTCTTTCTCCCTGTGATGTGGTGTATTCGTCCCATTTCGGCGAAGAGAAATACTGATAACCCTCAAGCATTCTGCCGACTTTCACGGTCGGATATTCAGGAAAAACATAGTCCTTGACAAATTGGATATTATCAGATTTGGTTTCTATTTCCGGTTCCTCAATTACAATTTGTTCTGTTTTGCTTTGCTGTTGCAATGATGGGCCGTCGCACGCTGTAAACAATAATGCCAATCCGCACGGTGCAAGTTTGAAAATCGTTTTTATTGCGTTCTTCTCCATAATGCACAAGGTGTGATGTTGGTTAATATGTTTTCACTTTCACTGTCACCGATTCTTTCAATATAAAGGTCGTCATCGTGTTTTGCAAGGAACATTCCGATTTGTCTGTCAAGCTCTCTGACAGCAACTCTTACCTGTCTGTTTCTTGCCAATCCGCTTATGTATTCCGCAGGATAGGATGCGATGTATTGTTTTATGAAATCATGCGAATCAAATTCTTTTTGCATTAAGCTGATAACGGCTTTTGCGTCATTTATTCTTACCATAATAAAAAAATTTTTGATGTTATTGTATTATTTCTTTTCTTCGTTGTCTTTTTCAAAGGAAACCGTAATTTTAGGTACGGAAGTCAAACTCAACACTCCCATAAAAATCAGTACTATTCCCGGATATACTTCAAATACAGTTGTACCCTCTATAATAGCAAGATCCAAACCGGCAAGTATACACACAACAGCTATAGGTATATGAAGCACACTGCGTTGAACTTTTACCTTGATTTTTTTGTCTTTTAATTCTTCCATTTTATTGATTTTATTTGTTAAAGTTTATTTTCCGATAATGAACGTAAAAAAGCAGACAAGTGTTGCACTTATCTGTTTTTCGGTTTTGATTATTAAGACGTAAGAAATTTATCTTACAAACTGAATTTTTATTTTCTTGAGCAGAACATAAATCCCCCCCATATAGTTCTAAATGAGGTAGTTAGAATATTATTTTGAGGGTTTGTATGTAAAATTTGTTCAGTCATAAAATCTTGTTTTACGGTTGCAAAGGTACAATTATTTTTTTGAATGACACAACAAAAGGTAAAATTTTCGTAATTTTGTACGCTCATTAGTAATAATAAAAAAATCAATAATTAACAGATAATAGATAACAACAATGAAACAGTTTTTTAAATTCCTTTTTGCCTCCTGTTTAGGCAGCGGTTTGGCAATGATACTTTCGTTTTTTATAATCTTCGGAATTATCTCCTCAATGATAGCATCCGTTTCCAAAAACAGCGATGACGTTAAGGTAAAAGACAACTCCATTTTGGTTATTGACCTTTCCAATCCTGTGTATGACCGTGAAATAGAAGATATTTCATCAATGCTTTCTACGGACGGCATAAACAATAAAGCAATAGGACTTACGGAGTTTATGCAAGTGATAGACAAGGCGAAAAATGACAAAAACATCAAAGCCATAATGCTTAATCTTTCAACATTTCAGGCAAACGGTGTAGCAACAGCACAGGAAATAAGAGAAGTGTTGGAAGATTTCAAAGCAAGCGGCAAAAAGATTTATGCATACGGAGATATGATTGACCAAAAATCATATTACATCGCAACCGTTGCGGATAAGATTATGGTAAATCCTGCGGGTATGGTAACTTTGTCGGGACTTGGCGGTGAAGTTATGTATTACAAGGATTTGATTACCAAACTTGACATTGACGTTGATTTAATCCGTCCTGTCAGCAACGCATACAAATCGGCAGGAGAGACATATACTATGAATCACATGTCGGATTCCAACCGCATTCAGACACGTCAGTATCTGAACTCTATTTGGAGCGTTCTGTCTTCGCAAATGGCTCAGGCAAGAGGTATTGATGAGGTGAAATTCAACAATTTGATTGCATCTTTGCAAGGTTTTCTTCCGCAGGATGCTTACAATAATAAATTAATAGATTACCTTGGTTTCAAATCCGATTATAAGGACACTATAAACAAAGAAGTCATTGCAAAGAATAAACTTTCGGCTAAAACAAAGATTAATTACATTTCATATAATAAGTACCGCAAAACTGTAACTGATATAAACAAATCACAGAATGAAAACATTGCCATAGTATATGCTTACGGCAATGTCAATCAAGGCAAGGGCAGTGATTTGAGTATAGGCAGCGAAACGGTATGTAAAGCAATTGAGAAAGCGGCTAATAATGACAAAGTGAAGGCTATTGTTTTGAGAGTAAATTCTCCGGGAGGCGATGCCATAGCCAGCGAATTGATTACAAACGAAGTAATAAAGGCTAAAAAGAAAAAGCCTGTCATCATTTCAATGGGCGATGTGGCTGCATCGGCTGGTTATGAAATGTCATCAAATGCTTCTTACATCATTGCAAACCAAACAACTATCACAGGCTCTATAGGAGTTTTCGGCGTAATTCCAAACTTCGGCAGAGCATTAAAAAATAAGATAGGAATAACTTTTGATACGGTGAAAACGCATGCTAACAGTAATCCGATAAGTGTATTTACCCCGATGACAGCAGAAGCAAAGGCAATGATGCAACGCAACGTAGAAAACTTTTATACTAACTTTATTACAAAAGTTGCGCAGGGTAGGGGCAAGACTCCTGAATATATCAACACCATTGCAAAAGGCAGAGTTTGGAGTGGTATAGACGCTAAACCAATCGGCCTTGTCGATGAATTCGGAGGACTAAAGAAAGCAATCCAAGTGGCTGCAAACAAGGCAAATCTGAAATCTTACGGCATCGTTACCTATCCTAAAACTATGGGTATCTTAGAACAGATTATGGATAATTCTTCCGAAGAAGTTAAAATGAAATCTTTGACTAAGGAATTAGGAAAACCTTATTATTTTTTCTTGCAACTGAAGGATATAAGCGAAATGCAAGGCGTTCAAATGCGTATGGATTACATTATAAACTTCTAAAAACGACATAAAACCTTAATTTGCAGTGAAAAGAGCGAAATTTATTATAATGTTGTGGTCATTGGTTGTTTTTGTAACTAATTTAAATGCAACCAATGACACAATTACTTGTACGGGTATATATTCCTGTGATTTTGAAACTGAAACAGAGAATACCCAATGGAAGTTTAAACATTCTACAGGCAAAAACAAATGGACTATAGGCTCATATGACAACAGCAATACTTGTTTGTATGTTTCGGAGAATGCACAAGATACAACTTACGGCAAAAAATCTGCATCTATTACTTTGGCTTACAGGAAGATTACATTATCTACCGATGACAGTTTGCAAATAGAATTTGATGCAATCGTAGGCGGTGAAGGTAATAAGGATTATCTAAAAATTATTGTTGTACCTGAGGATTTTGATTTTAAACTTCCGTCTCCTTCTGCTTCAAATTTGGAATTTGTAGATGCTTATTATAAAGATAATTGCTTTGTTTTTGAGAATGATAAGGGGTATGTATCTGAAACAAAGGGAAAAGAGCATTTTACTTCTGTGATAAAAAATAATTTTTCTTGTTTAGATGTATATCTTGTTTTTATTTGGCGCAATGATAACTCAGCAGGAACTATGCCAGGGGCAATTATAGATAATATTTCCATAAAAGGAATACCTACATTATTGAAAGATTCTGTTTGCGAGGGAAATACATATACTTTTAATTCCAAAGAATATTCCCAAAGCGGATTATATTGCGATACATTGTCGGGTGCAAATGGTTGCGACAGTATTGTTTATTTGGATTTGACAGTTAATTCCGTTCTTTACACAACTGTTGATATTGAGATTTGTTCCAATCAATCTTTTATCACATCTGACGGCACGGATTACGGCAAACAATTGATTGAAAATAAGGTTTCAAAGGTTATTTATGACACTTTGCAGACAATAAATGGCTGTGATAGCATTGTAACGTATAATCTTACTCTATTGCCATCGTCATTTACTGCCGAGAATACGCAAACTATTGAGATATGTGAGGGTGAAACTTATCTTTTTGCACAAAAAGAATTGACGCAGTCGGGAGAATATTTTGACACTTTGCAAAATGTTTTCGGTTGCGACAGTATTATTGCATTAACTTTGGTTGTTAATCCTGTATATCACAAAGATACAACAGTTAGTATTGAAAAAGGCAGTTCATATTCAGTAGGGGAGAGTGTATATACCGAAAGCGGAAAATATATTGATACACTCACTGCAATAAGCAGTTGCGATAGCATAGTAACAACGGATTTAAAAGTAGTTTCTTCTCTTGAAAACACTGAAATTCAGAAAGAAATAACCATATTTCCTAATCCTGCGACCTCGGTATTTGAAATTATTATGCAACCTTCTGCAAACAAAAGAGTTATATTATTAGTAAATAGTTTGGGAATAACGGTTAAAAATATTAAAATGTCTGCAAATCAGGAAGAAATAATGATTGATGTTAATGATTTGCCAAGAGGAGTTTATAATGTCAAAATTGAAGATAAAGACAATTCAATGACAGAGAAATTAATCTTAAAATAATAAATAAATTTGATTTAATAGCATAAAGTCATCAAATAAAAATAATGCTTAATCACATTTGACTACTGCTGAATGTGATTTTTTTTATGCCCTTTGCGGAAAGAATTTGAAAAAAACTATTTTTTTAATACAAAAAAACTGTTTTTTTACCTCAAAAAAAGGGTTTTTTTCAAATTCTTTCCGCAAAGGGCGGCGGATACTTACCAAGAAGCGTTAAAAAATCTCTTTTGGGCAGAAATAATTTACAGAAAAACAATTATGATGTCAAGAATTGATTTATTAAACTTGAATCTTAAAAAATTAAATTGACTGTTTTGCAAAATGAAAACTAAACATAGTAAAGTTTTTTAGTAGATTTTTTAGTTAAAACTTTGTTATTCGGACGTAATTGCGTAAATTTGCAACTTCATTCTAACGAAATAATTAATAACATTTATATAAGATGAAAATTTATAATACATCACAAATCAGAAACATCGCTTTGGTTGGCGGAAACAAAAGCGGTAAGACTACGTTGGCTGAAGCAATAGCATTGAATGCAGGACTTATCAGCCGTTTGGGTACAGTTGAGGCAGGCAATACGCTTTCCGATTACAGAGATATAGAAATTGAAAGAAAATCATCGGTTGTCAGCACTGTATTATATGCTGAGGCTAATGATAAAAAGGTAAATATTATAGACGTTCCCGGATTTACGGATTTTCAGGGCGAAGTTGTAACTGCATATTCTGCAGTTGAAACAGCTGTTGTTGTAGTTAATGCACAGAGCGGTGTAGAAGTCGGAACGGAAATAGCAATGATGCACGCAGACAAGATGAATACTCCTGTTATGTTTGCTATCAATCAATTAGATGCAGAAAAAACCGATTTCAATCAAACACTTGCACAATTGAAAGAGAATTTCGGTGAAAAGGTTACCTTAATTCAGTATCCTGTTAATGCTGGTTTAGGATTTGATTGCTTCATTGATTTGCTTACCCAGAAGATGTACAAATATCCAAAGGGTGGCGGTAAAGCACAGATAAGCGATATTCCTGCAGAAGAGAAAGACCATGCAGAAGAATTGCGTGCTGCATTGGTAGAAAACGCTGCTACAGGAGACGATGCCTTGATGGAAAAATATTTTGAGGAAGGCGACCTTTCTATAGAGGATATGCGCAAAGGTTTGAAGGAAGGTATTGCTTCCCGTTCCGTATATCCTGTAGTTTGTGTGGCTGCTAAAGAAAATATGGGTGTAGATCGTATGATAGAATTCATTTGTAACAACGTTCCTGCGCCTAATGAAGCAACTCACAAATTGGAATACAAAGAGGGCGGAGCAGTTAAATATGACGAAAAGGGAGATTTGGTTGCTTATGTATTCAAAGCTGCTAATGAACAGCATGTTGGTGAGGTTACTTACTTGAAAGTTTTGGAAGGCGAGCTTACTACTGGAGCAGATGTTATCAATACGGTTAATAGTTCTAAAGAAAGAATTTCCCAAATCAATGTTAATGCAGGAAAAACAAGAACTACGGTTGATAAGGCGGTTGCTGGAGATATTGTTTCTACAATCAAATTGAAAGATGTTAAACTTGGCGCTACTCTTACAAGTGCTAAGAATGCAGGAGTTGCAGTTAAAACTGTTGAATTCCCTGAACCTATCTACACAACAGCAATCCGTGCCGTTGAATCCACTGAAGACGAAAAATTGGGCGCTGCTTTGAATGACTATACTGCACATGACCCTGCTATGCAGAACTATATTGCCCGTGAAGCAAAACAAACTATCGTTGCTGCTATGGGTGAATTCCATGTTAATACACTTAAGTGGTACCTTGATAATGTTTATAAAGTTAAAGCCGAATTCTACTCTCCTAAGATTCCTTACAGAGAGACAATCACAAAAGAGGCTGAAGCAATGTACCGTCATAAAAAACAATCAGGCGGTGCCGGTCAGTTCGGAGAGGTACATCTTTACATACAACCTTATTATGAAGGAATGCCTAACCAAACCAAATATCCTATCCGTGGAACCGAGACGATAGAATTGCAATGGGGCGGAAAATTGATATTTAACAACTGTATTGTCGGTGGTGCTATTGACGCAAGATTTATGCCTGCTATTTTGAAAGGTATAATGGAGAAAATGGAAGAAGGTCCTTTGACAGGTTCTTACGCACGCGATATCGTGGTTAATGTATTTGACGGAAAGATGCACCCGGTTGATTCCAACGAAATGGCATTCAAACTTGCAGGACGTAATGCTTTCAAGGAGGCATTCAAAAACGCAGGACCGAAGATTCTTGAACCTGTTTATGATTTGGAAGTTAATGTGCCTGCAGATATGATGGGCGGTGTAATGACTGACTTACAGGGAAGAAGAGCGATAGTTATGGGAATGGACAGCAAAGGCAACCATCAGGTTATTAAAGCAAAAGCACCTTTGGCTGAAATGAACAGATACTCTACTTCATTGTCATCATTGACATCAGGACGCGGTATGTTCTCAATGAAATACAGCGAATACCAAGCAGTTCCTACGGACGTACAGAACAATCTTCTTAAAGCGTACGAGGAAGCAAGCAAAGACGAAGAGTAGTTTTAATTCAATAAAAGCAGAAGAGTATGTATTATATTTATATTACATGCTCTTCTTTTTTGATTTATCGCTATCAACTTCAAAGTTAAAGATTATGAATTGCAGATATAATTATATCAAGCTAAGAAAAAATATTGTCGTATAGAGATAAAAATTAATAAAATACACTTTTGTACTAATAAAAGCATTGTTTGAAGATTATTATTACAAGAGAAATTGCAAAATTTGGAAGAAAAGAGTGAAGAAGTGGTAATTTTACTGAAATAAAATAAAAGTACAGGACTATGAATACAAGATTAGACAAGATATCTTTAGAGATATTGAAATTGTTGAGTGATAACGAAGTTCATAAAGTAGGAGAGGAATTAAGCAATAGAGATTTATTTTCAGAGAATGAGAAAAATATCAAAAATAATGCAGGAGAGAGAAAAGTAATTAAAACAATCAACGCAAAGGCATGGGATTTGTGTAATAGAAGGCAAGTAATTAACAGAACTTCTTCGGGATATTATAAGATTAATTCTAAAGGCCTTGAACTTCTCCAGGAAAATTATGACGTAGATAAGCCGATAGAAGACAAAAAAGAGAAGAAAGACGGCAATACAAACTATTTTTGGTTGAATGCAAATCCGAAGATATGGAAGATAAGCGACTATAAAATAGACGAAATTCAGACTTATACATATTATAATGAAAAAGGAAATAAAAGAAATGTCGCTTCATGTTTTGAAAAAGCCAAAAAGGGTGATTTAGTTATAGGTTATGAAACCTCTCCTGTGAAAAAAGTAAAATCTTTAATGAAAATAACTCGAGGACTTCATAAAGATTCTAACGGAGATGAAGTAATAGAGTTGCAAATAGTAGGAAAACCGCATTACAAACTAACATGGGATGAAATAAAAACAGATAAGAAACTAAAGAATTGCAGAGTTGTCCAAAACAATCAAGGATCTTTATTTGAGATAACTGAATCTGACTATAAAATAATTATGAGTTATCTTAATCAAAATACTTTACACGGAACTAATTTGTCTTCTAACGGTCTTGGAAAAGAAAATTTTAATACTTATTCTTTTAAAAATGACACAGACAAGCCGTTTGTATCGGAAGAAACATTCAATACGGCTGTCAGATTATTAAAACGTAAAAAGAATATTATATTACAGGGAGCTCCAGGCGTAGGAAAAACATTTATTGCAAAGAAATTGGCTTACCAAATAATGCAACAAATTGATGATGACAGGATAGAAATGATTCAATTCCATCAATCATATTCTTATGAGGATTTTGTGCAGGGTATAAAGCCAACTTCTGATGGTTATGCTATACAAAACGGTATTTTTTATGATTTTTGTAATCGTGCAAAGCAAAATCAAGATAAGGAATACTTCTTTATTATCGATGAAATCAACAGAGGAAACCTCAGCAAGATATTCGGCGAACTTATGATGTTAATAGAGGAAGACAAACGCAATGAAAACTATGCTATCCAATTGACTTACGGCAATAAAAATGAAGTTTTCTTTATTCCGGATAATGTTTATATAATCGGTTGTATGAATACATCGGACAGGTCTTTGGCAATAGTGGATTATGCATTGAGAAGACGTTTTTCTTTTGTTACATTGAAACCTGTATTTAATGAAACGTTCAAATCTTTTATAACAGATAAAGGAATTTCTCTTGAATTTGCCAATAAAATATGCCGAACTGTTTCAGCAATTAATAAGGAAATAAGCAAGGAAATAACATTAGGTGAGGGTATGTGTATAGGTCATAGTTATTTTTGCAATTTTAAAGAATTTGAAAACGAAAAAATATGGTTTAATGATATATTAGAATATGATGTTAAGCCGTATTTGGATGAGATTTGCTTTGATAATGAAGACAATAATAAAAGGTGGTACAATATGTTAGCAAATTTAACTGCAGAAAATGAATAATAAAGTACCTCATACACTTATTCCTATCCGCAATCTTTATTATATCCTCTGTTATGCTTGGAATATTCCTCAACAGCGGAATAAGATACTGTTGAATGCAGAAGATTGTAAATCCGTTAGTGATTTGTTTGCACGTATGCTTACAAATATTACAACAATTTTACTTAAACGCGGATTAAATAAGGAATATACAGAGGAAAAAGAAAGTCTTACTTTAATAAAAGGCAAAGTCTTATTGACTGACTCAATAAAAGAAAACTTATTAATATATAAAAAACCGATATGTCTGCATGACAGTTTAACAAGTAACACAATTATCAATCGGATATTGTATTCTACTATATTTAATATGCTTAATAACAAGACTATTGTAACAAAATTCAAGAGTGAATTATATAAAGTATTTTGCAGAATACCTCATATAGAATATTTACCTCTTTCTTCCCAAGTTTTTAATAGTGTAAAATTGAAGAGGAATAACTCTTTTTATAAATTAATATTGAATATTTGTTACCTTTATTATAATTCATTACTTCCTGTTGAGAATTCTATAGGGCGATATCAATTTATAGATTTTACAAGAGGAGATAATATGAATTATTTATTTGAAGAGTTCTTACGTAATTTTTATAAAAAGGAATGTTCTTCTGAATTTTCTAATATAAACAGGCAAAACATTTCGTTTAATTATAATTCGGTCGATTCTAATGATAAATTCCTTTTACCTATAATGCAAACAGATATAACTTTAGATGATAAGGAAAGGGGAAGGAGGATAATTATTGATGCAAAGTATTATATTGATACATTAATCTGTAAAAAAGACTATAACCAAAACAAAATCCGTAGGGAACATATCTCTCAAATAGAATCTTATCTTATACATCAAGAAGATGATAAACAACCTTATACTTACAGTACCGAAGGAGTGCTTATTTATCCGAAAGTTGATAAAACTCTTAATGCAGAATACTACTCAAAAAAGCATAAACATATTATAAAAGTCTGTACTGTTGATTTGGATGAGACTTGGCAGAATATAGAAAAGAGGTTGAAAGATATAGTTTCTTCTTAAGAAAAATACTTATTTAGCAAAAATTAGAATGCGGTGCGGGATAATTCTTTGGCGATTGTACTTCTAATAAGCCAAAGTTGATTAAATGCCTCTGTAAGTTCGGAATCTTGCGGTGATTCTTGCATTTTTTGTTTTATTTCTTCCATCATTAAAGCTATTTTGTTTAAATGGGCGGAAAGAATTGTACTCCTAATATCTTTATCTATAATATTTTGAGAGTTAATATCCGGAACATTCATACCGTATTTAATCCAATTGTCCGATATAGTTATTTGTGTAGGTTCCATCATTAATGCACTCACAAGATTATTAACTTCAGCATCTCCTTTACTCATTATATCTTTAGGAGTTAGGATTTTCTTATTTTGTCTATACTCTTGCAGATATTCTTCTATGATTTTTTTATACAGAGGATGCTTAAATTCTATTTCTGTTGCTATAATATCATTCAGAATAAACATTCCGGCGTTAAAAGACTTGATTTCTGTATTATTATTTATCAAAATCTTCTGGTTAGTGGTTTTGTCCGAGTAATTAACCAATATTTTCAACAGATTTCTTTCCAATTTTTCCTCTTTTTCAGATATCTCAGAATGAGGAGATTGCATCTGGTCAAAATAAGGTGGCGCTTCAGTAAATTCTTTTTCGGAATCAGTAAAATCTTTCTTGAAATTAATTTCGTGATTCGGCACTTTATTTTCGCCGTTTGAGAAGGTGTTATTTTGAGTCGAATTAGTGGCTTGCCGTTGTTGTCTTTGGTCGGCTTTGTTCTTTAAATAGGCGTTGTGAATTATCTCTTTATTGAGTTGGTCGGTCAATATGTCTTCACGCATATTCAATATAGAAGAACATTGCTGAATATAGGTTGTCCGTTCTATCAAATCAGGAATCAAAGATACGGAATGAATAATATCTTTTACCAAAGCGGCTTTTTTTATCGGGTCGCCTTTGGCTTCTTCCAACGCAAGATTGGTTCTGTATATGATAAAATTCTGAGCATTATTCTTTAAAAATTGTTGAAATTCGTCCTGCGTATGTTTGCGTGCGAAACTATCTGGGTCATCTCCGTCAGGAAACAAGACAATTGAGATATGCATTCCCTCTTTTAAGAACATATCGGTCGCGCGTATGGCTGCATGGATTCCTGCTGCGTCTCCGTCATACAAAACGGCAACATTGGAAGTATAGCGTTTAATCATACGAATCTGGTCTTCGGTTAAAGCCGTTCCCGATGAGGCGACAACGTTTTTAACCTCGTTTTGATTCATCATTATTGCGTCAATATTTCCTTCAACCAAGTAACAAAGGTCTTGTTTTGCCATTTCGGTACGCGCAAAATTCAATCCGAAAAGCGTTTTTCCCTTGATGTAAATTGGACTTTCGGGACTATTTACATATTTTGCCTTTGTCTTGTCTTTAGTTAAGATACGGGCGGAAAAACCAAGCACTCTGCCTCCTACATTATACACGGGAAAAGTTACTCTTCCTCTGAAACGGTCGTAGAGTGAGCCATCTCTTTCGCTTTTTAAACAAAGACCGCTTTTAATCAACAACTCCTCGCTGTAACCTGCCTTTAAAGCGTACTGAGCAAAGTCATCACCTTTTTGTTTTGCGTATCCGAGCAGCCAAGTATCTATTGTCTGGCGGGTAATCTGTCTTTCGTTGAAATAAGATAAGCCCACAGATTGACCTTCTTCGCTGTTGAACAGATTTTCATAGAAATATTTGGCTGCAAGTTCGTTGATATGATACAGAGAATCCTTTTCGTCCCTTGCAAGTTGCTCTTCTTGTGAGATTTCTTCCTCTTTGATTTCAATATTGTACTTTTTGGCTAAATAGCGTAAGGCTTCGGGATAATTATAATGTTGATATTTCATCACAAAACTTACGCTGTCGCCACCTTCTCCGCATCCGAAGCATTTAAATATACCTTTGGTTGGATTAACATTGAAAGAAGGAGTTTTTTCATTGTGAAAAGGACAGCAAGCAATATAATTGACACCGCGTCTTTTGAGTTCAATAAAATCTCCTACGACTTCCTCAATTTTGACGGCGTCCATTATTCTGTCGATGTCCTCTTTGGAAATCATAATCTAATTAACGTTGATTTTTCCTATTGATACGGTGCATTCTTTGCAATTGCCGTTGCACTCTTTGCACTTTTCTTTCTCCCAATCAAAAGCACAAGTATGGGAAAACTTACCGTTCTTTTGAAAGAATATCTTAACGCCGATAAGCAATCCGCAAAAGGCTATGATAACTGCACTAACTATTAATATCAAAACAAATTCATTCATTTCTATTATAGTTTATAGTTGAAAGTTTAGGGTTTATGGTTTAATGTTTAGAGATTTAACCGCTTTACGTTCATTAAATCTTAAACTATAAACTTAAAACTTTTGGCTGCAAAAGTACAATATTTTTTTAAATTGGCAAAATATAAGATTGTTACGGCATTTTGCATTATTATTTTCACTAACTTTGCCGCTCGTTACAAGAATAGTAAAAACAAAGTTATGAATATAGAAATTATAAACATAGGAGACGAACTTCTTATAGGACAAGTAATAAATACTAATTGTTCTTATATTGCCAAAATGTTGAATAACGTCGGTATTAACGTGAAATATATAAGTGTTATCAATGACAATAGTGAGGAAATCAAAAAAAGCGTTAATTTAGCATTGAACCGTGCTGACGGTGTTATCATTACAGGAGGTTTAGGCCCGACAAAGGATGATATGACCAAATATTGTTTGAATGAAATGTTCGGCGGCAAACTTGTTGAGAATAAACAGGTGAATCAGCACGTAAAAAAGTTTTTTGAAGCCCGTAATCTGCCATATACTAACACCAATCATTCTCAGGCTATGGTATCGGATTGTTGTCAAATCATATTCAACCCTGTCGGAACTGCTCCGGGAATGGTTTTTAATTCAAATAATAAATTGGTTATCTCAATGCCCGGCGTTCCTTTCGAGATGGAACGGATGATGAACTCAGTTGTTCCTATTCTTTTGGAACATTATAAACCTGAGACAATAATTCATAAATCTGTTTTGTTAAGTGGAATCAGTGAAAGTTTCCTTTCTGACAGACTTTGCGGGGTTGAAAATCATCTAAAGCAAATTAATGCTTCTCAAAACGAGATGCAATATTCTCTTGCTTATTTGCCTTCTGCCGGAACTATAAAATTGCGTCTTTCTTTGCGCGGAGGAGAAAGACAAAAGGCACAAGAAGAATTTGATTTACTGTATTGTCAATTAAAAAAGGAGATTAAGGAGTTGATTATTAGTGAAGATGATAAAAATATTGCCCAAATAATCGGTGAAATATTGAAATCAAGAAAGCAAACTCTATCTGTGGCGGAATCATGTACGGGAGGGAATATCTCTCATACGATAACATTAAATTCTGGTGCATCTTCGTATTTCAAAGGCGGAGTTGTATCATATTGCAACGAGATAAAGACAAATGTTTTGCAGGTAAAACAACAGACTTTGGACTGTTTTACAGCAGTAAGTGAGCAAACGGCTAAAGAAATGGCGGAAGGAGTATTGAAATTGTATGATACAGATTTTGCAATATCCACAACGGGATTAGCAGGTCCAGATTCCGACGGAACAAATGCCGAAATTGGTATGGTATATATCGGTATTGCCGCCAAAAACAGAGATACTATTGTAAAGAAAACTTGTTTTAAAACATCAAGAACTAATTTCATTGACAGAGTAACTAATCTTGCGTTATTCTCTTTGCTTGAAATACTACGTAAATAAAGATTTAATAAATAAAATAGCTATAATAAAATTATTAGTTTTGTTTTTATAAACAGAAAAGAACTGATTACTGAATTTTTATGGTTTGATAGTTAATTAGAATGAAATTTGCTTGTTTCGACATAGAGAAAGAGTGGAATGAATCTAAGAATTAATAAGTTATCTTGAGAAAAAGAAAACCTGTTGTCTTAAATTATTAAACCAAAAACGGAATTCACGATAGACTTTTTTGCAAAATTATTTTGTCAGTAAGAAAAAACTTTGTAATTTTGCAACCTCAAAACGAAAAATGCTGTCTTTGTAGCTCAGTTGGTAGAGCAATTGACTCTTAATCAATGGGTCCAGGGTTCGAGTCCCTGCAAGGACACTTTTTTTTAATGCCACTTTAGCTCAGTTGGTAGAGCGACGCATTCGTAATGCGTAGGTCAACAGTTCAAGTCTGTTAAGTGGCTCTTCTTTTTAACAGTCAATAAATTATTTCTATGATTGACAAAATTCAAATAAAAAAACTTGCAGACAAATACTTCAATGAAATTGTTGAAGTCAGAAGACATTTGCATAAATATCCCGAACTTTCCAAGAAAGAGAAGGAAACATCCGCTTTTATTTGCAAAAAGTTGGATGAAATCGGCATTCAATACAATAATAATATATATGGTTACGGTATTTTCGGTTTTATTGACGGTAAAAAGCCCGAAAGCCATACTGTTATGCTGCGTGCCGATATGGATGCGCTACCTATAACGGAAGAAACCACACTTGATTGCAAAAGTATCAATAAAGGAGTTATGCATGCCTGCGGACACGACATTCACATGGCAACTCTTTTGGGTGCAATCAAGATTTTAAACGAGTTAAAAGACACCTTCTGCGGCAGAATTATGTTTATATTCCAACCAAGTGAGGAAGAATACCCGGGAGGAGCCGTTTCAATGATAAAAAACGGGATATTTAACGACATAAAACCCGAAGCTGTTTTAGCTTTTCATTGTACCCCTGAACTGCCTTGCGGTCATGTTGCAATAAGAGAAGGAAAGATGATGGCATCAACGGATGAAATTTACATAACAATTAAAGGTAAAGGCGGACATGGCGCAACTCCTCATCTGGATATTGACCCTGTTGTTGCGGGGTGCAATGTTGTTACGGCCTTACAGACAATTGTTTCAAGAAATGCCAATCCTACTATGCCAACAACGTTTTCCGTCGGAAGATTTATTGCAGAGGGCAGAACTAATATTATTCCCGATGAGGTAAAGATGGATTGTATTATCCGCACTTTTGACGAAGATTGGAGAAAGCAATGCCATAATCTTATCAAACGGATAAGTGAAAATACTGCTGCTGCATTCGGTTGCACGGCTGACGTATTTATTGACCCTGGTTACCCGTTTGTTTATAACAATCCTGAATTGACAAAACTTATTACGGCAAATATAAAAGAATATTTAGGAGAAGATATGGTACAGAATGCAGATATGAGAATGACTGCAGAAGATTTTGCATATTTCGGGCAAATAATTCCTTCGTGTTACTTCCGCGTGGGAACGCATATTGAAGGCGACCCGATATATAACCTACATTCTTCTAAGTTTAATGCAAACGAAGAAGTATTACGTTATGCTATGGGATTGGAAGTTTATCTTGCACTTAAATATTTAGAAAAATAGTTTATTTTATTTGTTTTACTATTTCCCAAAGGGTTATGCCGCATGATACACTGACATTAAAAGAATGTTTTGTGCCCGATTGCGGAATTTCTATTACATCATCGCTTAGGTTTATCACTTCTTGTTGAACTCCTTCCACTTCATTTCCGACCACTAAGGCAATAGGAAGAGAGGAAATCTTGAAATCCTGCAACATAACTGAGTTTTCTGTCTGTTCAAGAGAGATAATGCTGTAGCCTTTCTTACGTAAGAACTCAATACATTCAATAGTTGAAGAAAAATATTGCCAATCTACGCTGTCCGTTGCCCCTAAAGCCGTTTTGTTTATCTCTCTGTGAGGCGGTTTTGCCGTAATTCCGCAAAGGCAGATACCGTTTAAACGGAATGCATCGGCAGTCCTAAACATAGAGCCTATATTTGACATACTTCTTATATTGTCCAAAACAATTACAATAGGAGTTTTTTCTGCTTTTTTGAATTCTTCTACTGAGATTCTGTGCAATTGCTCCATTGAAAGTTTATTTCTCTCCATTTGTTTCTTATTTAGAATTTTTATTGCAAGTAATTCTTACGCCTAATTGCCTGTAAAGATTTTCATCATAAGGATATAGCGGCAAGAAGTATTGAACTGTTTTTAAGATTTCAAGATTATAGGGTTTAATTGCCCAATTCTCTGCTATCCTTACTGCAGTTATATCTTCTTCTGTCAAATCCGAGTAAGTGTCTATTGCTTTTTCTTCACCTGTTTCGTCATTATAGATAGTTGCAGTGCTTTTCAGTACAAATAAGTCGTCAATTTCTTTCGGCGAAGCGAACTCTGTTCCGTCGGAATGCAATAAAGGTATCTTTTTGTTTTGGATTTTGTCAAACAAACTTGCGGTAAAAGGCATTTTAACGGGATATTTCAATTGCAAAACGCTTAAAACCGTATCCGGAATATAGATAACGCTTCTGTCTATAGGGTGTTTTGGATTGTCTTTTGCTGTATCTTTAGGGAAAATCCAAAACAAAGGCATTTGAACCGTATCATTACCGTCTTCATTAAAGGATTTGTAATGTACAATGTACGGTTGATAAGATATAATTTGCTTTTCAATAGTTAAGTTCTTGTAATTATAATTTACAGCCTCCTCAAAATCGTATGCAGATATGTAAGGAATAATATAATTCCACACATCTTTTTTGTCAAGATAAGTTCCGAGTTGTTTTTCAAAAGAAATAATTTGAGAAATAACGGAATCCAAATTAAGTTCTCTTTTTCTGTTATCATAAATCTTGACTTTCTTTTCCTTAACTCCGTTTATAATGATTTGTGCCAACTCTTCACGGAAATAACCCGTAATATGTTCGAATTTCTTTGGGTTAAGAGTTTGTGAAGTTTCCCATTCAGGATTGAAAACACCTATTTTATGAGTTTCGTATTCAATACTGTAATCGGCTCTTTGGGCATACAAGGCAACAAATGCCGATAAGAATAATATTATTGTTGAAATCCTTTTCATGTTTTATTGTTTTCTTATGTAATACAGAGGATAAAATCCGATAAATATATTATTTGAAGTAAAGATTCGAATAATCGGTGAATAATAATTAACACTCTTTATAAAGTTATGGCTTTTCTTGTCATAGAGTATTTGTTCCCCGAAACGCAGATGGTCAATATCATCGCTATTGTAAGTTAATGTTATGATGGTATCCGTTTCTATTTCGTTATCTTCCCCAATGTTTTGTATTATTGAGACAGTTTGCGAATGTTTTTTGCGTTTATCCAATTCACTTTTCGAGAATGGTTCCACTGCATCGGGACTTTCGTAGCATAAAATCTGCCTTGAATCTGCTTTTTCTATCAAAGCGTCAAAGAAAGGTATGGAATACTCTGCCTCTAAATTGCTTTCCCACCAACGATAAGGCGTAGGATTGTATATAGGCATAGTGTATTGAAGGTTTCTTGCCAATAGAAGAGTATCATTCGAAGGTTTGACATCATTTTGCCAAATCCACCCTAAGTCAAAAGCAAAAGAAGTAACGGCTTTCAACTCCTCATCAACTAAAGTAACGGAATCTCTTTCAATAACAGGACAATAAGCGATAATTTTCTTATTAATCATCATTGTTTCGGGCAAATAAGTCCATTCTTCCATGAATTTAATTGAACGTATTTCGTTTTCCAAGACTTTTTCAATGTCTTTCTTAGAATATTTCTTCAAATCAATTGCATTAAGTTGCTTAGTTAGGTTATTAATCATTGAATCCCAAACAACACTGTCCTTGTTAAAGGTTCTTAAGTACAGTTTTTTTGATTTTAAATCGGATATTAACCCGTCCATTGCTTCCCAAAAGAACCGCTTATTTACAATATAGTTGTATTCAATGCTGTCTTTTTGAGCCAATTGCCTCACTTTGTTATCCGTTACGTTAATCTTATATACTATCTTCTTTGTTAGTAATCTTTCTTGTGAGAAAGACGATAGAGATATAAAAATTGTAAATAATAAAATTAGTTTTCTCATAGTTTATTCGTATAAATAAAGTGCAAAGATAAGATATTTCTTTAATATTGGGTCGGAAAAATATATTATGATTAGTTATTAGGGTTATTTATTCGTAAAATTATGTTGCTTTTTCATTTATTACTGCCGCTTTCTGTTACTTTTTTGCTGCCCTTTGGGAAAAGAATTTGAAAAAAACTCTTTTTTTGATATAAAAAAACTGTTTTTTAGGGTTAAAAAAAGAGTTTTTTTCAAATTAATATGGGAAAAGGCGGCAAAGATATCCTCAAAGGCGGCATTTTAGACTTGAGGGGCATTCATATTTTAGAGATTTGCTGCCAAAAGTCCGGAAAAGATTTCTCCACGCACGCAGGATTTTCTAACGTTATCTCATTGCAAACAAGAGAGAAAGCACTTAAAGACATTGCAATTCGATGGTCGTTGTAGGTATTGAAGAAAACGTTTTCTTCTTTATACAATTCAAAGTAGTTATCCGTGAGTTGAGGTTCTATAATCAAGTAATCGTTACCTTCTTTGCAACGGTTGTTAATTTTATTCAATTCATTTATCATATTTTGCAGCCTATCGGATTCCTTAACTCTCAGACTTGCAAGATTTTTTATTAGTGTTGCCTTGCCCGAAACAAAACATGCAACAACCAACGGACAAAACAAATCCGGGAAATCCTTTAAATCAAATTCATATTGTTGATTTGCAGATACTAAGTCTTCATTATAGGATAATAAAGCGCCGTTACCGTCAAATTTTGTCTCAACTCCCAATTGCGAAAACAAGTCTTTGCAAATTGAATCTCCTTGTAAATAACTTGTTTGCAGGTTTTTAATTCTTAGATTTTTGATTTTACCTACCGCAACATACAAGTAAAAGAAAGCAGCAGAGGAAAAATCTCCCTCAACTGAGGTTTCCTTAAATTTATATTCGGACTGCCTGCAAACAAGAGTGTTATCTATTTGATTAATATCCCCTCCGAATCTATTGACAAGCGAAACGGTCATTGTTATATAAGGCAGAGAAACTTGGTTTGGCGGTAATATAAGATTTACTCCGCCTTTGATGTACGGAGAAATAAGAATTAATGCACTGATTATTTGACTTGTAAGATTGTCTTTTAGTTCTATGGTTTTGTTTCCTGTAAGTGTTTTGCCAATGATAGTTATCGGGAAGACTTCTTCGCTGTTTTTTATTTTAATATCTGCTCCTAAGTTATTTAAAGCGTCAATTAATGGAAGTAAAGGTCTGGTTTGCATTCGTTTATCCGCATCTAAAATCCATTTCCCTTCAGTTAAAGACAATAAAGCCAAAAGAAAGCGTAATGTTGTCCCCGCATTCTTGCAATAAAATGAGTTATTAGTCTTGTTTGCAATGGATTGGATAAAATTTTGCAGCATTATAGTGTCGTCAGAAGAGGAAAGATTTTTGATTTCCGCCTTACTGTCTGACAGATGTCTTATTATAAGCAAACGGTTGCTTATACTCTTTGAATAAGGTACGCTTACGATGGGATTTTGTGCAGTTTTGTCTTTCTTTTTTAAGATTAGACTATCGTAATTCATTAGTTTGCAATATTGTAGTCATTAATCTTGCGGTACAATGTCCTTTCCGATATACCGAGTTCTTTTGCTGCTGCTGCACGGTGTCCGTTATTGCGTTTCAAAGCCTCTGTTATCATCTTGACTTCCATTTGCTCTAACGTCATTATAGGAGTTTTTTCCTCCATTTCAATAACCTGCTCTTTTTCTTCGCTGTTGTACGGTGTGTTATTAACAATCGGCTCGTTAATATGCTGCAAATTAGAATTTTGATAAGTATCTGCTGAATCCAACAGCAATGGCGCAGTCGGGTTTATATGATTTAGCAGCGAGGCTACGACATTTTTCAATTGCTCTACGTCATTGCGCAGATTCTTTATGTCGTTTTTGTTTTGCATTATAGTAAATAATGCTTCGTCTTGGTCAATTGCTCCTGTGTTGTTATCAACTACTGCCGGCAAAGTGGAAACAGGTGGAATGTAATTGCGCAGTGTTTCGGCGTTTATCTCTCTGTCCTGTTCTATTATAGAGATTTGTTCCGCTATGTTCTTCAATTGTCTTACGTTTCCTTGCCATGGATAGTTTTTTAAGTACTCCCGTGCGTCTGCCGTCAGAGAAATATGAGGCATATTGTACTTTTCGGCTTGATCTACGGCAAAACGTTTGAACAGCATATAAATATCGTCCTTTCTTTTGCGAAGCGGAGGTATTGTTATGGAGATTTGATTCAATCTATAATAAAGATCTTCTCTGAAAGTGCCTTTTTCTATCGCTGAAATCAGATTTACATTCGTTGCGGCGACCACTCTGACATCGCAATGCATAGTTTTGCTGCTTCCGACAGGTAAATACTCGCCGCTTTCCAACACTCGAAGGAGTTTAACTTGCATATTCATCGGCAGTTCTCCCACTTCGTCAAGGAAAATAGTCCCATTGTCCGCCTCAGCAAAGTATCCCTTGCGGTCTCTGTCGGCATTGGTAAAAGCACCTTTCACATGACCGAACAATTCACTCTCAATAGTTCCCTCAGGTATCGCTCCGCAATTGACAGCTATGTATTTGTTGTGCTTTCTGGGCGAATTGGTATGAATGATTTTTGAAAACACTTCCTTACCAACGCCGCTCTCTCCCGTAACAAGCACACTCATATCGGTAACCGCCACTTCTACGGCAACGTTTATCGCATGCATCAACTGGGGGTCATTACCTATTATTCCGAAACGTTGTTTTATTGATTGAATGTCTGCCATGATTCTTTGGATTCTACATTAAATATCTGAAAGGTAACAAAATATATTCTATAAGTTTTTCAATACCCGGGCGTTTGCTCCAATTGTCATAATCAAAATCCCTGCTGTATTGCTCAGTATAGGAATAATGTTGTTGCAATTGCTCAATAATGGATTTTTCCTTACCGACAAGAGCCAATTCGTACTGATAACGGAAACTTCTGTAGTCAAAATTAGCCGAAGATATGCAAAATGTCTCATCATCTATCATAACGCTTTTAGCATGCAAGTTTGCAGGGACATAGAATTTGAATTTAACGCCTGCTTTATACAATTTACCCGTATAATGCCGCCTTAAAATATCCACAACCCGCACATCCGAGTTGTAAGGTACGTGAATGGTAACATCAACCCCCCTTTGCGCAGCGTCCATCAACTCTTTACGCAACGTATGCCCCGGAAGAAAATAAGGAGTTTCAACAATAACTTTCTTTTTTGCCTCACGGATAAGTTTTTCGTACTTTGTTTTGATTCTTTGACGCACACTGTCGGGATATTCCTGAATAAAAGTCCAGTTATCTACGTGATAACTTTTATTACTTGCCACCATAGGAATATCATATTTATTATACGTGCGGAAAGAATCACGGAAACTTCTGCGGAATACGGTTAAAAGTTTATGGTCTGTGGTTCTCAGATTCAACTCACGCCAACTCACACTGTAGGCAGTGATATTTGACGAACCCATATAAGCAATCTCCGAATCAATTATAAGTAATTTTCTGTGGTTACGGCAATGGTTTTTTGCCAATCGCCCTTTTGTCAGACGGACTTTGCGGTACAGACGGATTTCTACCCCTGCCTGAATAATGTCTTTGAAATATGACAAATCGCTTCCCGTTCCCCACGCATCCAAAAGCAGTTTTACCATCACTCCTGCCTTTGCTTTTTTGTACAAAGCCAAGAGAAATTTATCTCCCATCGCACCTCTGCCGAAACGGAATGTCTCCAAAAAGATTACACGCTTCGCCTTGCCGATGTCTTCCAACATTGCGTCGTACATTTTCAAGTTGTCATCAAACAGAATGTATTTTTCGTTTCTTTTTTCAGCCATTATCTGTCCGTCTAAATATAATTTACAAAAATAATAACAATATTTAATATGACCAAATTTCTTTTTGATTTTTTGGATATTGAAATCATTTTTACATTTCTTGAAGAGAATTTTTTAATTACTGAAAAAAAATTTACAATATCTGAAATTATTTTTGTTTGAACCGTCCAAAATAATATTTCAGACGGTCTAAAATTATATTCTGAACGGTTCAAAATTATATTTTGGACGGTCTGAACAAAAATATTATGCGATATTATAAAATTTTCTTCAGTGATTAAAAAATCCTTATCACACTTTGCAAATTTGTTTTGTACAATTAAAAATTCAAGATTAGGTATCGTAAAACAGATATAGGATTACAGAATAATAAACAGTAGAGATAATTTTATAAAATACAATAAATCAATGATTAATATAGATTAGAGGAAAATAAAATCAAAAAAAGTTGCTGAAAAATTTGTCAGTAATAAAATTTGTAGTAATTTTGCAATCCCAAATCAGCCATACGGAGAGTTGGGTGAGTGGCTGAAACCAACAGTTTGCTAAACTGTCGTACTCGATTAGGGTACCGGGGGTTCGAATCCCCCATTCTCCGCCAGCTTGAAAGGATTTGAGGAATTAGGTCTTAGAAATGTATTCGGGGTATAGCGTAGTCCGGTTATCGCGCCACATTTGGGATGTGGAGGTCGTAAGTTCGAATCTTACTACCCCGACTTCAGACTGATAAAGACTAAGAAGCAAGAATCAAACAGCAAATGTTTTAGTCCGAAAGGTTGAAGGCAAGAAGTAAAACGGTCTAATAGCTCAGCTGGATAGAGCAACTGCCTTCTAAGCAGTAGGTCGAAGGTTCGAATCCTTCTTAGATCACTTTTTTATTTTAAAATCACATAATGAAACAGCTTAATTATAAATTAGTTAAGCCGTTTTTTCTTTAAATTAAAATTTTCCTTTTTACACATTTTTTACACAGATTTTAAATATAACAAAATTTTTACACAAAAAGCCGTGTTTGATTATTCTCTGCATTTATTCTTTGTTGTGCAATCTCATAATATTTTTCGTTTTGTTCTATGCCAATAAAATTTCTGCCATTTTTTACGGCACTTACCCCTGTTGAACCACTACCCATAAAACAATCTAATATTGTATCATCTTTAAACGAATGAAGATTTATTAATCTGTCCATAATTGCAATAGGTTTTTGTGTTGGGTGGTATCTTACTTCTGAAAAATTCACTCCGCAAGTAAAATGTTTGCTTTTCATATTCGCAGGAAGTTTATTGTTCCAATGGGCTTTTTGTCCTCTCACAAAGACACAGAACTCCAAATCCGATATATATGCCCAATTACCTAATGGCATAGAATTAGGTTTGTACCAAACAAGCAATGTTACATTAAGATTTTGTTTCTCAAAGTATGACATTAATCTGCTTATCTGTTTATTTGAACACCATATAAGATAATTTTGAGATGGACAAATTTCTTTAAAGAGTTTGAAAATCTTGAAATCAAAGGATTTACTTAAATTTTCTATTGCTAAACGTTTATTATCACTTCTCTTTGCGAAAGCACCTGTATATCCTCCTTGTGTGTGAAACTCGTACGGAGGGTCTGTTAATATCAAATCTACTTTTATGCCTTTCTTGATTAATGTCGGTAATAACTTATAGCAATCACCGAGATATAAATCTGCTTTATTCATAATCAAATAAATTTATTTGGTCATTAATATCAGGTCGCTTATTTATGAATAACTTGTAAAATATTGCCATTAAGACATCTGCTACAATGCTGTTTCCTGCCATTTTATACAACTGTGTGTCAGATATACCGCTGCTTAATAAAATGTTTATCTCATTT
Organism: Bacteroidales bacterium; assembly: GCA_017480245.1. Lineage (GTDB taxonomy): Bacteria > Bacteroidota > Bacteroidia > Bacteroidales > P3 > Scybalousia_A. The sequence goes on from JAFVBA010000024.1 coordinate 115,929, forward strand.
TCTCTTATGCCCATAAGTCTGAAACATTCTTTGGGTGTAAGTTTTCTTATCTTTGAATTTATCAAAGCATATTGGTCTGTGTTGTGTCCTCTTCCTGTAAATGTTGTTATAGTGTTTGCCGTATCTTTGAGATGACGGTCTATAACTTTACCTTTGGCGTCCCTTGAATAAGATATTATATAAGGAGTTCTGCCACTGCCCTCTGCCGTTGTTAATGTCGGAGATATTCCTCTGAAGTCATATAAACGGTGCGTATTAGGATTTTCACGTTTGGATTTTTCCTTTGATAACGTCTCTGCTAAGTTAGCAATTTGCACTACTTTATCTGAACAATTAAGTAAAATACTTTGTCCGGATGTTTTATATTGATTGGCTAATAAGGTATTGGTAAATAAGCAATCTTTTGTTATAATACCACTTCCTCGTTTTATACCATTCTTGCTTACTGAACAAAAATATTTCAACATTTTTTCGGATAGATAATATTTCTTATTTACACTATCTTCTAATATATCTTTTAATCTTTTTTTTAAGATTTGTTTATTTGGAAAGTAAAACATTTCTTTATCAAGTAATGAAACAACAAATACTCTATCTCTATTTTGAGGCACATTAAAATCTTTTGCATTTAATTTCTTTACAAAATTAATATACCCAAACTCACTTAAAACATTTAACCACTTTATAAAGGATAGTTTAAACTTATCAGAAAGCAAAGCAGGAACATTCTACATTAATAAGTATTTCGGACGTTTCACTTCTATTGCTTTTTTGCATTGCCAAAGTAAAGAACTCCTCGTGTTGCTTTCTTCGGCAAATCCTTTTCTGCGTCCTGCTATTGATATGTCTGTACAAGGAAATGAATAGGTAAATAAATCAAAGTTCGGTACATTATTCCAATCTATTTTGCAAATATCTCCGAAATTTCTATCCTTATATTGCGGAAATAATAAATTATGGGCTTGTATAGCATATTTATCTATATCAGACCAACCAACAAGTTCAAAATCCAAACCCAAATACTTTAAGGCTAAACATTGACTATCGTACCCACTGAACGCTGTAAATATTTTTATGCTCATTAATGAAAATATTTTATCTTCACTTTTCAATTTGAATACATTTTTGAGATGTTATATTTGAATAAGGATTTTTGGAAACAACAGTATTATCAACGAACTTTACTCCGTAAGTGAAAAACAAAAATTTTTTTGGAATTATATGCACCAAAGAGATGATAGTATCAAAAGTTTGGATTCCTCCGAAGAAAACGTTTTTTTTATTGATAAAACCGTTCATTTGTATATAATCATCTTTATAATTTACACAGGACAAAGTATCAATAATATCAAACCCGTTTTGTGCAGGTATAACAATGCTGTCAAATATTGTATCGTGAATAGTGTAGCTACTATTTAGTGTAGTTTCTGAATAATTTTGAAGGTGTTTAAGTTTTATGTTAAGATTTTTGACTTGTTCTGCTTCTTTGTAGTAAAGAGTTTGAAACTCCGCTTTTCTGAGTTTTAATACCGTTATCTGTGCAACCATTGCAGAATCTTTATCTTTCCAAGTTTTTAATTTTTGTTTAAGCGTTGTTTGATTATTGTTTAAACGACATATTTCTTCATTTGCTTTTTGATTATTTTTTGTAAGAAATACAACACAGAAAATCAAAATTCCGCAAAGAATTATCAGAAATTTAATTACTTTATTTTTCATTTTTTGTTTTATTTTTAGACAGACGGTTTATAACTTGTTTCAATTCATTAATATCCCGTTGCATTTTATCTATCTTGGCATTAAGGGATATTTTTTCTTTTTCCAGAGCAGTAACACGGTTAAGATATTGCAGTTTCTCTTCGGTTTCTTTTATTAATCGGTTAGTTAAATCATTAATCTTTTCATTAGCCTTTGTTAGAGCCTCTATAAGATTTTGAGTGCAGTCAGTTATAACGGACAGGTCATCCTTTTTCTTTGAACGCTTACTCATATAATTGTTACTGAACCAACCAATGATACCCGTAAGAATAGGTAATGCTATTTCTCTTATCAAATCATTCATAATTTTTAATTAGTTTTTGAAAATACAAATCACTTTCTGTTTGTCTGTGTCTTGTTAATCCTAATAAAACTTTTCCGTCAGATTTATTCCACCGTAAAAACTCCGTTGCTATGGAAGAGTCGTTAGGATTGACTTTTATCTTTTTTAAAAGAGTGCTTCTCTTTAAATTCTCAAATCCTACATTATAGCAAAACGAAACTAACGCATCAAAACGGCATTGACTTTTAGTAACCAAAAATATGTCTGTTGTATCAGTAGCGGATTTTGTATTAGATTCATCAAACCATTTGCAACCTTGTAATAACATACCTACAAAATGTTCAAATTTCTGTAAATCTTTTTTCAAACAATCTTCAGCTTGTTCTACGGTATGAATCCTTGAAAATTTATAAGCCTTCTGCTTATTTTCAATACCTTTAATTCGGCAACCCTTATTATCCAATACTAATGTTCCGTAACCTTCAGTCCAATAACCCGCAGGACACATCTTGGGTTGCAATCCTATCATTGACAAATCGCCGTCATGCAATCCTTCAAATTTTTTTATTAACTCAATTCCTTGTTGTGATGTATTCATAACACTTTTTATATTAATTCTGATAAATAAGTATTCTTCTATTTCTACCAAGTTGTATTAGATCTAAATAATCTATGACTTGCCAACCGTTTTTCCTGCCCATATTATTTCTATGCTGTGAAGTTTTTTTGCTTGACTGCGACCGTATATATCCATATTAAAATAACATCCGCCTAAAATTGTTCTGTCTCTGATAGAACGCAATGCAATGAACCTGATGGAATGTGTAATATATCTTTCAAATATAGTGTTCAGTGCTGTTCCATCACTATTTAGAGCATCTGTTGTCAAACTATTCAGTTCATCTAAATAAATATCTTGGTTTCCTATACCGTCAAGAAAAAATACAGAAAATCCTCTTCTAATAGAACTAAATACAAAATCGGTAATATCTCCTGAATATGAACTTTCTTGTATTATCAACTGTTTGTACCACAAATTAGCATGAATATATTCATTTGGAAAAGATGTACCCGAACCGGAAGAAGAACCAGTTATTGTTATAACACCGTTAGTATCACTTGCAACACTTACGTTTCCTGCTCCTTTGAGTTGTATTTGTTCTCTGTATGTTGTATTATCCAATACTTTTATATATGGGTTACTGACGGCAGAATTATCATTAGTTCCTTTTATATGAGTAGTATAATGACTATCAGTATCAAAATCTCCTACAATCTGCCAATAAGCACCATCATAGACGAGGTCATAAGTATGATTAGATTTAATTTGTCCCGAGATAAGAGAAGAATTATTGTACTTGATATATTTAGCACCTTGATTATTAATATTGAGAGTAGGTGCAGTAGCTGAGTTTCCGTTAATGAATTTTATTGTAACTTTACAATATTGATATAATACAAAACCGTTCATATCTACAGTTTTTGCTTGTGTAGCTGTCGCAGTAGAACATATTCCGTAACAATATATTTCGCTTAGTTCTTTACTACTACCGTCAGCCATAAGTACCTGCATATGTGTTCCGTTGGTTTTCTTAAAACCTATTGCCTCAACTATATTCTTTATTGCGGTATTATTAAAGATATTCATTGTATCTTATAAAGTAAAGATATTAAAACTTCTGAAATTTTATTATGAGATTATTTCTGCAAACCGAACTATAAAAGCATTTGCTGTAAGTTCTATTTCACTTCTCCAATTTATTACCACATGAGAGGAATTCACTGATAGGGCATAATCTATCCAAACTCTTTCTCCATCTGAGGAATAAAATTCTATACTTCTTATTTTGTCTAATGAAGTAGCGTTTGTATTGATACTACCGTTTGAACTGGCTGTTAGAGGAACTTCACTGAAAACAACTTTATTTAAAGTGTTCAGTTTATTTTTATCTGTTGCACTCATCAAACCCGCTGTTGAAGTTGTCGCAGCCGAGCCAGTCGTTACACCTGTTACATGCCCTTTTGTATCACGTTTTACTCCCGTTACATAGTTTCCTGTTCCTGCATTTATTTGACTTGCAGAATTTTCAGTAGGAATGTAATGATTGTCTGCACTTGTAACTTTTGTATCAGTATTTGCAGGTAGTTCTCTGTGTCTTATTCCTGTTACGTGTCCTTTTGCATCTCTTTTAATACTTGATATATAAGTATTTGTGTCTGCATCTAATATTTCATTACTATCTTCAACAGGGGAATAGTGGTAATCAACACTGGTTACGGAACGGTCGGTATTAGGATTCGCAGGAAGTTTGGCTTTTATTGTTATACCTCCGATAGTTGCAAGTGTTTTCTCTGTATTCCACGCCAAAGTACTATCACCTGCTACTGCTGTCCAATTTGCCTGTACTACCGTCCAATCTACGTTTGCCGCTGCCGTGCCTGTTTTTATGCACACTATCATATCGCCGACCTCACACGTTGCACCTGCATAAGTTCCTGCCGTTTTTACCAAATAAGTATCTCCGACATTGTGTGCATTTGGTAACGCCGTAACATCTCCGTCTGTGCCTATTGTACCCTTGAATTGCAACGCACTTCCCAATCCTCCAATCAAATCGTCTATATACGACTTTACTATTTTGTTTTGCACGGGATTTGTAGAAGAATCCGACATAGCGGCATCAACCGTTGGCACTCCTAACATAGTTTTTACTTGCGCCACTGTCAAATCCAACGCATCAGATGAGGATGCAGTATTATTTCCTTTGATAGTGTTTGCACCCATCTTTGCAAGTTTTGCATTGGTCACCTTGTTTGCTCCGATAGTTGTTGTGCCGTCTGCCGACGAAGTTACATCTCCCGAATGATTAGGATGTTCATATACGGTAATTTCTGTTGAAATTCCATCAACCGTTACGGTTATCACGCCGTTTGACTTCTTTGTGATACTTACATTGTTACCTGTCATTTTCACCCACGCCGTACCGTTGCAAAAATACAGAATATCATCTGTTGTCAGATAACAAAAACGTCCTTTATACGCCGTGCTTGCTGATGGCAAAGCGCTTACATGCTCCGCCACTGCGTTTATCAACTGCAATAACTGCAAATCCAAATTATTATATACTTGCATCTCTTTTATAATTTTGTTTTTAACTCTATATGCTACATACTACCTGCTATATGCTACCTAAGAAATATCCACCCGTTGAATCTTATCTTACCGTTCCAACTTACCGCTATCATCGTGTCGGAAACGTACTGCACATCGCAAAGGATTTGTTCCAATCCTGCGTTGCCGTTATCTTTTACTACCGTTACTACGGGTTTAAACGGGTAGCCGTGAGCAATAAGTTTCATTGAATCCTGCTCCGTTATCTGCGCCACTACCTGCCCAAGTCCCGTGCTGTTCTCCACGGCGGATAATCTCTCTTCTATTTCCGTTAGGTCTGGTTTTTGTACCTGTTTCCGAAGTATTTGTCCGTTACTTTTCTTTGTCTGTGCATCAGGTATATTCATAGCAGTGTTTTATTCAAAGTATGCCTCAATCATTAATATGTCATTATTTGTAGGATAAATATTTTCTCCGCTATCGTCTGTTACGTCAAACTCTATCATATTATCCTGAGTTAGAGAATATGATATGTCTGGGAATAATCTTACTCCGTTCCAATATATTGACGAAGTATCAAATTCAAAACTGCTACCGTCTGCCACAAATCCCAAATTGGACGGATGGGCAATTTTAAGTTTTTTGAATGTCTTCTCACGGTGCAATAACCCTAATGATTTAAACTTCTCAACAAGTATTGATGAAAATGCTTCAATTGAAGTTTTCTGTACCGTGTCGTCGTTTTCGTCATACAAACGGAAAAAGACTTTTTTGTAATTATAACTATCTTGCAGTGATGATAACTCAGTATCATTTGCCGTATCTTTTATTACATAATCATCATTACCGCTTATATTACTCTCTATTGAATGTTCAGTACAACCCTCGGGCTTTGTCTTTGAGATATACAACGCCGATTTATTGTAAGGCAAATCTTCTCTGTTTGTCGGAATTGTACAATTATTGTGTTCTTGTATATATTCTTTTTGTAAGTTGATGTTATAAGTAAAATCAAAACATCCTTGATATTCTTCTCCTTGATACAAGTCGGCAGCGTCAGACAATAACAATGCACTTGCACATATTGCATTGTTTCCTTCCCCTTTGGTATATTCCAATATTATATCAACTCCGTCCTGTCCGTCAAAGTCCGTTACCTCTTTTGTAAGTATTTGGTTGAATACTATTCCTGCTTTACTTACACTTGCTCCGTTATTCAAAAATAATGTAGTAATATTCACTTTATCACTACCGTTTGCTTTATTGACAAAGCAAGTAAAACCGTTGCCGAAATGTCCGTCTGATTGATTTCTTTGACTATGAACGTGCAATAAAATTGTTGTGTTATATCCTCTGTTTTCTTTCTCTGCAAATATTCGTCCCAAACGCAAGTATGCCTTTCCGCTCATTCCTCCGTTTATCAAAGAACTTGTATCTGCCTTACTTGTAATCTCTGCATTTAGCAATTTTTCGTCATACAAATCTTTGATAATATTACCGCCTAATGTATTCCATATTCCGCATTTCATATATCGGTAGTTATTCACTTCTCCGTAAATAACTCCGTTTTGCATATACACATCCGAATGTACAAACGTCTGTGCATTGCCGCCTGCTTCTTCCGATATTTCCTGCGTTCCCGTCAGATACAACCTTTCCGAACTCTGTGTATTTCCTGCTGTGTTCAATACTTGTTCTACACTATCGGGAATTACTATGTTGTCTATCTTTTCGTTTATCTCGTTAAATAGTTTCTTTATAAGATATTGACTTACGGCTTTGTCTTTACTATTGCTTGCTATGTCTTGTGCAAGATTGTCTATTGATACTTTCTCCCAATTCTCACCGTCAAACTTTATTAAAGCCTTTTCACTCTCTGCAACGGTTATCTGTTGTGAAGAATCCGCTGTCTTATAATCGCCCGATTCACTTACAAAATATATTCGTGCTTCTCCCTCTTGCAAATCTGGTAATATCTTATTTGTAGGTGCTGCTTGAAAAATACCTGTCAAATCTTCGGCAGATACTCCCATTGCAATTATTCCGTTATACAAATATTCCACAACCGCCTTTAATACTGTTCCGTGTATCAACGGCGTTATGCTGTTTATCTCCGTCTTTGTCGTTATGGCATTATCTATATTTGTTATTAACTCGTCTTTTGTCATAAGGCTTTAATTATATGATTCGTTGTATTGTAAGGTATAAACTCCGCTTGATTCTACTTTAAGTTTAGCACTGTTTATGTAAGGATTTGTTTTATTATTCCTTGTATCTTGTATCTCATACCAATAAATGCCAAACTTATCAATATCTTGCTGTGGTTTTATAGTATTATCTCCTTGTTTTAATGTTTCTGTCCATTGAGCAACCTCCTCTATATCCTTGTAAGCAGTGTTTTCATCTTGTGCGTATCTCATAGTTATTTGTATTTCCGTTCCGTATGGTACGCTATTCACTACTACCGACATATCGGCATCTTTCGGGTCATCAACCGTTATTGTGTAATCTGGTGTTATCATCTTCTTATTCTCCCAAATCTTTCGTTATTGTCAATGTATCAGGCAACACTTCCACTTCACAAATACCCGACATAGTACTATCTTCTTTATTGGATATTTCCACTGCAAATCTTCCGCTTGATAATGCAGAATGCCCTGTTAATTTATCTCCCTTTATTTCAAAAGGATTTAATAGCGGTGATATATCTACCCAATCGTTATTGTAATACATCAATATTCTTGTATTCACTTCTATTGGAGTTGCACCGCTCGGTTTTAATGAATACAGACTGCTTATCAGTATTGTCTGACCTACATATACTTGAACTGAACTTGTTACCTCTACTGCCTCTGCTTTAACAGGTACGCCTATCGTCTCTGTTTCGTCTTCTTCTGTCGGTATTGTTCTGCGTTTTCTCGGCGGATTGATAACAAAGCCATCATTATAAGGAATTATGTCCATAGGCTCGCCGTCAATGTCTTCATCGTCCGCTTGTGCCTCGTTGATTGCCATTGTTCTTATCTTCTCTGCCAACTTGTCCAACTCCAACTCAACATACTGCAAATCCTCATACATATTCTTTTCCCAATACCAATGATACAATATCCTGTATTTGATATATTGGAATAACAATGTATGCAGTGCCTTTGCGGAGAAATTATTTGTTACTACATAATTGAATTTTGCGAAATCCTGATTGTAGTCAAACTCATAATCTTCCGTAAAACATTTTCTTGTGTATCGTTTGAAAAGTTTAAACAAATCATCAACCGCTACTTCGGCAACGACCGTTTCGCTGTATTCCTCAAAAAACATCTCATCGTCTTCACTCATTGCGTAAGTGAAATTGAGATTATCACGGCTTTTGTTGGGATTATCTTTTTGCCACGCACGGTTTTGACTCCACTGCTGGCAACTCTCAAATTCTTTGGATAATGTTATGCCTATCGTTATTTTCTTCATAATCTTTACCTATAGCCTTATCGTTTATTATTTCTGATTATTGAATACTATTGGCATAGTCGGAAAGATATTCCTTAAAGAAAGCAGTTGCTTCATTTGATTTAAAGCATTTTGTTGAAGTTCCGTTTCTCTTGTTGTTCCAAAAACAAAAGACAACATAATAAATATATGCGTTAAGTAAATCATCTTCAAGTTTTAAAAATTCTTTAAAGCTTGACACTCTTTTTATGTAGGTAAATTCTTCTATATCGTTAAGATTATTTTTATATCCCCCAAAACACAAACAATTCTCTCCTCCGCTGTGTTCCAAACAAATAAACGGTCGTGAAGTTTTTCCACTTGTCCATTTGCTGTCCTGCAATTTTCTTGCAGGGTCATTGCCTTCGGATAAATCATCTGAAAATAATTTTGTTTGCCATTCAGAGTGTTTAAAGGTTAAAAGTTTTAAAAAAGGGGCGGCAAGAAAAGATAACGCTATCTTACCGCCCTTATAATTAATAGGCTGAATACTAATACCCGAAAGTAATCTGTCTATAACAAAGTCTTTATTTATACAGAAAGCAGGAAGTAACAACAAATAGTCATTAAAATGGTCGCTTAAAAACTCTCTCAAAAAAGTTTTTATGTCTTCATCCACTATTTGCGAAGGTTGATATTCATCATAGACTATTGTCGTTTTTTCTATAAGTTCCTGTTCTGTCATATTTGTTTATATTTTATTTGAAGTTATTGTTTTAATTTTTTAACCTTTCTTAAACAGAACTCCGTTTTGTTCTGCAATTTCTGTCAATAGTTTCTCACTTAGTGATGAACTTAACTCCGTATCAGGCAAAATGGTTATCAGTTGTTGATATAAGTCCTGTTTATTTTTATAGGTATGTATTTGCCTTTCATCTGTTCTTATATTTTCTTTTGTTATGTCTTTCAATACTTTTGTTTGTTCTTCCGAACTTTCTTTATCCTCTTTTTCTATGACAACAGAATCAATATAGATTATACCGTTTTTAAAGTCGGCAGTATTTTCCAAAAGTTCTTGCTTTATCTTATCATTAGTCGTAAAGTATGCTTTGGATAGATTAGTCCCTTTCCCGAATTCTATTTTTACTGATATTTCATCTCCTTTGTCATTCTTGGTCAGCAGAGTATAAGACAAAGATTGATGTATCTTTGATTTATATGTTTTATACATTTTTATATGAGTTTTTGTGTTTATTATAGATTTTTTACTTATGCCACTTTCAAATCAACCAATGCCATAGAATCTATATTCTGAATTTTCAATCCCGAACATTCTTCTATAATGTATGCGTTGGCTTTCTTGATTAATTTCTCTTCCAAATCCACTTTCTTTGTTTGTGCTGGGTCTAATATACATCTTTGGATATTCTCTAAATCTATTATATATCCTCTGTAATCCCTTCTTCCTGCTAAACCTTTATGCATTACAAGATTGATTATACCGTACCCTGTATCAAGTTTTCTTAATGAAAATCCTAACTTATGACCTTCCAAATCCATAGCATCCGTTGCTCTTAATATTGTGTTGTTTGCACTCATAAGTTCAGGTATAGCCAAAATCCGTTGCATAAATAAAGGACTGACAAACATATATCTTTCCGCAGAACCGTTTGTAGTAGTAAATACTCTTCTTCCCCAATCCTGCAAATCCGTAAGTTTTAAATTAGTTAAAGATGATAGAACGTGATTGATAACATTGCCTTTCAAAAAGTCATCAAAACCTCCTGTATAATAAACATCTCCTTTATCCGTATAAGGTCTGACTGTTCTTCTTTGTCCTACAAACATACTCAACTCTATTTCGTGAATAAAGGCATACATACAGGCACGTTTATAATCTTCCAATCCCCACGTTGCCTCTTTTCCTATTCTGGACTGATAATCACTTTCCGAAACAACTTTCATAAACCTTTGTGCAAAGTTAGCATCAATTCTTGGCATTAAGTTAAAGGCATCATTCATAACATCTAACTCATCCTTTGCATTGCCTATCCTAAAAAACGTTGAACCCATAGGAATGCTTATAGTATCATTGACTCCGCCTTTATCATTGACAACAATAGCCTTGTAATTGCTGTTATCCACCTTTCCTACGATTTGAATAATAACAGGAACAAGCGGTGATTGTGAAACTAAAGACCCTTTTTCATTCCACGAATAGCCTAAACTTTTTGTGGTATCGTCTATGACTATTCCCAATACATCATCTTTCAATAAATCCGAAGCCGATACTGCAAGGGGTAAGTCAAAACCTCCTGCCTCCGCACCTTTTGCCGTGATAACCGTATTTGACCCACTCGCCGCTTTGGTTTCATATATTCCGTCATTCTGTGTAGATGTCCAAAACTTAAATACCTGTGAATTGATATTTTTAGTTTTTCTTATTCTTCTTGTCAGACAATTAAGCGGAGCATTATCTGCTTTTTTCCAAAGAACTTTCTTATCAACATCCCATTGGTCTAATTCCTCTGTGTCAAGGTCGGAGACGGTTTTCTCAACCGTCTGTGTTGTCGGGTCTGTCGGAGTACCTGTCGGTGGTATCGTCCCCGTTCCGGTAGGCAACGGCATTGCCAATAAACCTCCGCTTATTCCTCCGAACAATAGCCTTACAATCTCTTCGTTAAATAAAAACAGATAACTTAGTATCATTCCAATAGTCAAAATAATTGACACACTTCCCAATAAAATTCTTAATCTCTTGTTTATTCTGTTACTATTATTCATAATTTTTATTGTTTTTATTTTGATTAATCTTTTTTATTATCTTTTTCTTTTAACCTTTTTTCTGAGGTATCCTTATTTTTTGATGTTTAGTCTTCATCAACCATAAAAGCAAAAGGGTATTCTTCTCTATGTTTTTGTTCAGTACCTTTTTCTTCACCTGTGAAACCTTTCGGTCTTGGCAATCCACTGACTTTCTCTCCTTTCAGAGTCGTTTCCTTTATTTTACCGTTCTTTCCGTCCGTCAAACCTCTTTCGTATTCTGCATTCTTTATATTATCCAAATACAAGGCATTCAAAATACTTTCATCAATATCGTTATCGTGTATCTTTTGTAAGAAAGGAGTTAAACTATCTATAACCTCTTCGGGAGTTTTGCCTGTATTCTTTGCATAATCTTCAATGTTCTTTAATGTTTTTGCAGAATTTTTCTCCAGAAGTTTCTTAAAAGCCTTTCTGTCAGATAAATTTTGTCTGTGAGTTGAAATCTTTTTCTCTAACTCTTCGTCTGAAAGTTTATATCCGCTTTGTTTTCTTTCTAATGCACGTTGCAAGGTATCTTCATCTAAGACTTGTAATCCGTCCTCAAAATCCCCGTTTAAACTTATTGCCTGAAATAGAGCAATAGCATCGGGTGAAGTCTCCAAAACATCAATCAATGACCCCGAACTTTCTTGCAAATCAGAAAGGTCTTTCTTTTTTCTTGCATAACTCTCTTGTGCATATTTATAAAGTCCCTCTTCATCCAAATCAGGATATTTATCCCTGATATTTTGCTCGAATATCTCCCTGTTTGTCTTGGGCTTTGTTGCCTGTCCCTCCTGTGAAACCATTATTGTTTCCTGTTGAGGATTATTATTTATATTTTCTTTCATATTATAATAATGAATAATAATTATTTGGCAAAATTATAATTACATTTAATTTTACTTTGCACATTTTGTGTATTTTGGAGATTTATTAGTATAAATGAGTTATATGTATTTATTATATATAATAAAATTATTATTTTTATCTTATTTATTATAATAAATTATCTTTTTATTATGAATAATATATTAAAATTCAAGATTAAATTATAATTTTGCAAACTAAAAATTACAATTTACATTACAGTGTGCCATAGAGAAGAAATAAATGCATTAGTTATAAGGTATAGGATATATTTATCCAATCAATTTGATTTTATTACAACAGAAAATCAACGGTTTGATTTTGCTTCGGAAGTTTTAAATATAACGGCACGCAGAGCTCAAAATATTTTCTATTCCAAAGAAAACAAAAGAATAAAACACCTTTCAAAACAAGATTGTATAAAGGAGTTAAAACAAAAAGCTCCAGAAATGTATGTCGTAGCCCTTTCAGATATTATACATAAGCGTTATATGGATTTATTAGACCGTATAAGAGAAAAAGATGATGAAGTCCAACGATTATGAATTATTACAAGAGAATACCACTCGTCATAATAAACTCTTTCCTTATTATAATGCACTGACGGGAGAAGGGTCTTCGGAAAAACGTTTTGCTTTTGTCCTCAATAATAACTATACTATCTATCTTCCCAAAGTATTACTTTCTTTTCCTCTCATCAAAGATATTGTTTCTTGCGGAGGACTGCATAAATATCAACCGACATTGCAACCTCATCAGACTTCTGATACTTGGAAAATACAATTTCTTAACAATTTAGACTATCTCCGTATTAAGCACGATTTTGAATATTTTTGTTTTACCCGTATTAAGATTGAAGACAAGGAAACAGGAGTACTGATACCTTTTAAACTCCATGCAGGTCAAAGAAAACTTTTGCATCATTTGGAATCTTTGCGTTTAAACGGAAAACCTATCCGTATTACCTTGGATAAAGCACGTCAGTGGGGCGGTAGTACAATGACACAGATTTATTTATATGTTGTGGATTCAGTTGATGTGGCGGAGTAATTGGAATTCTGTTATCGGTACGGACGTTTTTCTTCAAGCCGAAACAATCCGTCATATGTATGATATTGCCATTGAGGAATACCCCGACAAACAATTTACTTTCAAAAATGCCAAAGGGATTAAAAACGTCAAAGTCGTTGAAGAATCCAACTGTCAAATACGTTTAGGTTCTATGCAAAGACCTAAATCTCTGCGTTCAGGCTCTTACAAGATGGCTCATTTCTCCGAAACTGCACTTTGGACTACTACCGAATACACCAAACCAGAAGACTTGATTTCTTCCATTGTGTCCGCTATACCGTTTATTCCTTATACTATTATTGTCAATGAATCCACTGCCAAAGGCGAGGGTAACTACTTTCATCGTCAATGGTTGCGTGCTATACGGGAAGAAAGCGGTTTTTGTCCTGTCTTTGTTGCTTGGTGGGAAATTGAGATTTATTCTCTGCCGTTTGCTTCCGATGAAGAGAAGATAACTTTTTATAACAACCTTGATGATTACGGTAAATTTCTTTGGTCTTTGGGTGCAACATTGGAGAGTATTCATTGGTATAAGGATTTTCAGAAAGGACAGGGTTTTGAAGATTGGCAGATGCACGAGGAATATCCATCTACTTGGCAGGAGAGTTTTATTGCTTCGGGCGAAAGGGTTATACCTTTGAAATATATGTCCGTTCTGCAAAAATATCTACGCACTCCGGAATTTGTCGGAGATATTCACGCAGACGGAAAGAAAAACGCCGAAGCCTTACAAAATATCCAACTTTTGCCGAATACACAAAGCGGATGTTTGCAGATTTGGGAATATCCTGACAAAAACAACCGCTTTTCCAACCGTTATGTTGTTTCTATGGATATAGGCGGACGTTCTTCAAAGGCGGATTATACCGTTATCCGTGTTCTTGACCGTTATTGGCGGACAGAGGGCGGTGTTGATGAGTTTGTGGCAACTTGGCGGGGACACGGCGATGTTGATTTGCTTGTTTGGAAAGCCTACAACTTGCTAAACTCTATGATAATGCTTTGCTTGTCGTTGAAAGCAATACCATTGACAGCAAATACAAACATACCGAAGGCGAACATTCTTATACCGTTTTTGACGAGATTGTGCCGTATTACAATAATCTTTATGTCCGTAATGAAGCCGACACAATCAAAAACAATATTGCTTCCAAATACGGATTCTTCACTTCTCAGACAACGAAAACGACTATCATTGACAACCTTATCGGCTGTCTGCGTGATGAACAGTTTATTGAACACGATGCAATGATGGAGCAGGAGTGTAACGAATACGAGTATAAAGATAACAGAACGATGGGAGCAAAAGAGGGTTGCCACGATGACGTTTTGATGGCTTCCGCCATAGCCTTGTTTGTGTCAAAAAATCTTCCTACCCCGAAAGACAAAACAACTTCCAACCAAATTATTGACGTTTCAAGTATTGTGTAAATAACTACTATACAATAGAATTATCATAAAATATAAATATTTAAATAATTAAAATACATACATTCTGTAATCAGTATGCAAATATTTGAGTATTTTTGCAAAAAATTTGCAAAATGGAAGCATATAATAAACCACCACTTACATACGAAGAACAGATAAATTTATTAAAATCAAGAGGGTTGATATTCTCCGAAGAGGAAAAATATAATGCTTTAAAATATTTACCCAATATAAGTTATTATAGGTTAAGTGCCTATATGTTACCATATAAGAAGAAAAATAGTAAGGGTGAAATAATAGATGAATTTAAAGATAATACAACTTGGACAACAATATATAATTTATACAAATTTGACAGAAAATTAAGGCTTCTGATTTTTGATGCAATAGAGCGTATTGAAATAGCAATACGAAGTCAAATCATTTACCAACTTAGTCATAAATATGGCTCTCATTGGCAGGATAGACGAGAAATTTTCAAACAACCTGAAACGAAAACATCAAGGGACGGAAAAAGAATATTTACCGTAGATGTATATTCAGATATACAGCAACAAATAAAAGAACAATTAGACATTTCCCAAGAAATGTTTATTAAACATTATAAACAGAAATACAACAACCCTGTCAATCCTCCAAGTTGGATGAGTATTGAAATTATGTATTTTAACCATTTGTCAAGAATATGCAGTGGTTTGAAAAACCGTTCCGACCTTGTTGGTATTGCTAAATATTTTGATTTACCCCCTAAAACATTTTGCTCTTGGCTTCATACCATAAATTATGTTAGAAACTTATGTGCTCACCATTCAAGATTATGGAACAGAGAATTTAATATTGTTCCAGAAAAATTAGAATTTTCTAAAAATCTGATATGGGTAAATAATCCACATAATATAAAAAGGAGCAAACCATATTATTTCTTTTGTATGATAGTTTATTTACTTCAAACGATAAATCCTACATCAAAGTTCAAAGAAAGATTAAAAAACTTGCTTTTGGAATATAATGATGTAGTATCTTTAGAATCAATGGGATTTTCAAAAAATTGGAAAGAAGAATATATTTGGAATTAAAAAAAAATTTAAATTTTTTCAGAAAAAAGGTTGTCATTCAAAAAAAATGTTCTATTTTTGCAAAACGAAATTTGATAGTAAGACAACTAACGATAACATGCCTCTCAGGCTTACTTTTAAGTAGCATACTTGAGGGGCGTTCTCCATTTTTATATACTATCTTATTCCTCCTTTTGTCCGTACTTGTTGAAACTCCATTATAATATTTGCAATTCTTGTATTTGTGATATTTCTTGAACAACTCCATACCATAATATATTTACAACTCCTTAATGCCCTTGATAGATATATATCTTGCTTAGATTGAACATTGTCTTTTTCAGATATTTGATGATATTGTTTAAGAATGGAATAATCCACCCCATTCAGAGAAACAAAAATTACTAAATAAAAGTCATCAATTGTTTTCCACGACATATCAAAGATTATTCTTTCAATATGTTTAAAATTCCGTGTATCTAATAAAAACGGCTTTGTAATAATTGCAATACTTTTACAAATATCCTCAGTTTCCGCAAATTCTTCGTCAAACGAAAACAACTGAATAAGCGTTTTTGTGGTATCTCTTTGCAAAACGCCGCCGCTTAAACCTCCTTTATTAAATGAAAAAGGATTATTCGGGTTAGTGGTAGGTGGTTTTGGGTTACGTTCTTGTTCATACAATGTTTTTATAGATAATATCCTGCCGCTTTCAACTTGGAAGTAATCACTGCGTTTATAAAAGACGTTTAAAGACAGATTGAAAACATAAGTATATTTATCTTTAACGACAATACAAACTTCGTTATGCACTTCATCGTAATAGAATTGACTTGTAAGTATCTCGCTTAAAAAATCATCATCTTGCGGCGTTAATGCGTCCAAATCCACTATTGCAGATAAATCTTTTATCTTTTGGAAAGTTACAGGATTGACGCTATCGGGGGCAAGTTTTAAGAGTTTTCCTCTGTTATCATCGCTTGTTATTGTCGGGTTGCCTTTAACCAAATCAGAGATACATTGTATTTGTCTGCCGTTGATAATACACAATCCACGTTTAGATAGGAACATTACGCCTAACGGAGTATTTAACACGTTTTTATTTATAATCTGTGTTGTGTTCAGTTGAATAATATTTGAATATGCAACGTTACCGCTGCCGACTGCCATAGTATAGACGCCGTCAGTTGTAAATACATATAGCGGATATGTTCCGAAATTTCTATCCGTTGTAAGTCCCGAATTGCTGCTTATGGCTAAAATATCGTTGTCTTTTTCTCCGAAAGCATAATTTTCTGCACTCGGCAAAACAAAAGGATTATCCGTTTCAGTCAATTGCAGGATATTTTTGTTAGATGTTTGCAGGATTTCATTAAAGGTTGTTATCTTTAAATCTGAAAAATCTATAATTTGAGTTAGAGAATTAAAATGAGAGTCATTATCCGCAGAAGTAGGCAGATATGTTTGTAGTTGAACGGAATTGTATTTAAACTCAATATGTTTGAGATATTTTGTAAAATATTTATCATCTTTATTCTTTAATGAACATATAAAGTTAGTGTTTCCGCCTGCGAATATGTTGTCAAATGTTTTTTCAAAGAGTTTTATAACATCGCCGTTTTGATAGAAAATATATATCCCGAATGTAATCTTGTCTATCATTGGATATGAAAATAAATTAGGCAACTGAATACCTGCAAGAAAATCCATAAATATAAATCTGTCTGGATTATTTATCTTATGTTTTATTGCAAAACTCTCACCGTTGTATTCTCCTTTGACGGTGTAATATAATCCGTCTAATGATTGATTGTGATTTATAGTATTGACGAGTAAAGCAAATGCACCTGTGGAAATATTATCCTGCGGTAAGTCATAACCTTTAAAAATATTATACAAGATACTGTAAAGATGTTGTCGCTGATTGTAATTATAGGAACTTTCAAATAAGACTTCATTATCCGTTGCAGGTGTAGGAAGTATTGTATTTGCTTCTAATGTTTTGATGTCTTCATAAACTATTTCATAAGATAATATTCTGTCAGAAATTTTGTTTACATCATCTTTATCAAAACTTTTTACTTTAAAATATGCACCTGAAAATAATTGATTTCTTATCCCCTCATCATTTCGTGGGAAGATTCCTTCAAAACAAGCAACGGCTGAAATGTCATCTCCCTGTTTAAAAATACCGTTACCCGATATTTGAGTATATGCATAAGTGTCTGTTAGATTTATGTCTTTATCCAAATCAACGGAAAATACCGGACGTGTCATAAATACGTCAATAGTTTTCTGAAATAAAAAGGTGTTTATATTTTTTATTTATCTAAAACTATTGATGCTAATGCGGAGAAGATTGGCATTATTGATAAGTTTATTTTCCGTAATTCAAAAAGTCTTTGTAACTTTGCAGTGTTTTATGTAAAAACATCATTAATTGACAAAAATATGATACCACTTGTAAGTATAATTATGGGCAGTACTTCCGATTATGAAGTAATGGAGAAGGCTGCAAAGTTTCTTGACGAACATGATATTCCTTTTGAGATTAACGCATTGTCTGCCCATCGCACTGCGGATAAGGTCTCTGAGTTTGCAAAGAATGCACAAAAGCGCGGAGTGAGAGTTATCATTGCCGCAGCGGGAATGGCGGCAGCTCTTCCTGGTGCTGTGGCTGCAGAAACAACACTTCCCGTTATCGGAGTGCCTATCAAAAGCAGTTTTGAGGGATTGGATTCCGTGCTTTCTATGATTCAGATGCCTCCCGGAATACCTGTGGCTACCGTTGCGGTTAATGGAAGTATGAATGCCGCAGTTTTGGCTATGGAGATATTGGCTTTGACAGACGAAACGATAAAAGATAAAATGCAAGTATATAAATCTTCTCTTAAAGACAAGATAATCAAAGCTAACGAGCAATTGAAAGAAAAACAATTCAAAAACAGAGTATTTTAATTCAATATCGGATTATGTTAGTAATCGGAATAACGGGTACATTGGGAGCAGGAAAAGGTACGGTTGTGGAGATGATGCAACAAAAAGGTTTTGTACATTACTCTGCCCGCAATTACCTGCGCCAAAGAGTTGAACAATTGGGATTAAAACCCGACAGAGATACTTTTACTTTTGTCGCCAATTCTTTGAGAGAGAAAGAGGGCGGAGATTTTATTGCAAAAGGATTGTTGGCAGAGGCATTGAAAGACGGAAGAAACTGTATTATTGAAAGTATCCGCAATGTCAAAGAAGTAGAATATCTGAGAAAAAACTGCAATTTCGTTCTGCTGTGCGTAGATGCCGATATAAAGGTAAGGTATGAAAGAATAGTTATCCGTGGCAGCGAGACGGATAAGGTAAGTTTTAAAACCTTTGTGGAGAATGAACAAAGAGAGATGGAATCTGCAGATGAAAACAAACAAAACTTAGGTCTGGTGATGCAGATGGCGGATTTCAGATTGGACAACGGCAAGGATTTGGAGTTTTTGCGCCGACAGGTTGAAGAAATCTACAAAAACCTGCCAATAAACAAAAGACCGACTTGGGACGAATACTTCCTTGAAGTAGTGAAAACCGTTGCCAAAAGAGCGACTTGCGACAGAGGCAGAAGCGGTTGTGTAATCGTCAAAGACAAACAAATATTGGTTACCGGTTATGTAGGTTCTCCGACAGGGTTGCCGCATTGCGATGAAGTAGGTCATCTGTTTAAAAAGATGATTAACGAAGAGGGAGAGATAAGTACCCATTGCGTGCGTACCGTTCATGCCGAACAAAATGCAATATGCCAAGCCGCTAAAAGAGGGATAGCCTTGGAGGGAGCAAGTCTTTATTGTACTATGACGCCATGCCGTACTTGTGCTATGATGATAATAAACTGCGGAATAAAACGCGTAGTGTGTTTGAATAAGTACCATAACGGCAAAGAGAGTGAAGAAATGTTCGCCCAGGCAGGCATACAACTGGATTTTGTAAGCGAAGAAGTAATGAAATACGAAAAACAATAAAAAGCTACTGTAAGACAACACGTTACTAATCTCTCAAAAGAATTTATTAATTAAGGCATAATGGTCAAAATCGTAGGCTAAAAAGGGGGTTAAATTATTAATTTACTTATCTTTGCAAAGATTTTTTAGCTGCGGTATGAAAAAAAGTGTAAATTCTGTGGTTCGTGCCACATAAAAAGAACGGAAAAA
>JAFVBA010000025.1 GCA_017480245.1 Bacteroidales bacterium
CAAAGAAAGCGGCAGAACAAGGTATTGCAGAGGCACAATATATTTTAGGGGTTTGTTACTATGAAGGAGGGAGTGGTTTGCCTAAAAATTACAAACAGGCAGTTTATTGGTACACCAAAGCAGCAGAGCAAGGTCATGCAGAGGCACAATATAGTTTAGGATTGTGTTATGTTAACGGAGAAGGCGTAGCACAAGATTATAAAAAGGCAGTGTATTGGTTTGAAAAAGCAGCAGAACAAGGTTTGGCAGATGCACAATATAGTTTAGGAGCTTGTTATTATAATGGATATGGTGTAACAGGTTATAAGCAAGCAGTCTATTGGTTAAAAAAAGCGGCAAAGCAAGGTTATCAATCTGCAATAGATATTTTAAATGAATTAGGAGAATAAAAATTCTCATGAAAACATCGGAGTATTTAAATTAGGAACACAAATATTTGCGTTCCTGATTTTTTGTTAAATATAAAACTTTTTGTAATTTTGCACTCGTAATTCAGCGATTTATGGATAGGAATGAATTAGTAAAGAGGATAAAGCAAGAAATAGTAAAGATAGATAATACCGCAACGGTTATTCTTTACGGTTCGCAGGCACGCGGAGACTATTCTGCCGACAGCGATATAGATATTCTTATCTTAATTGACGGAAACGAACTATCGGTAAAAAGAGAAGACAAATATATGTCTGTTTTATATGATTTGGAACTTGAATCTATGATTCCCATCTCCCCGAGAGTTGTTTTGAAAAAGAATTGGTACAACAGACCTTTCACAACTCCTTATTATATTAATGTAACTAATGAAGGTATTGTGTTATGACAGATAAATTTTTTCCAAAAGCAAAGGAATTTGTAAAGGTTATAAGCGATTATATTGAAGATAATAACAAATAAACAATAAAAACAATGAAGAAAATAACGGTATTGTGCTTGGCAGTTGCTGGTTTGTTGGCATCTTGCGGCACTAAACAAAAAGAAGTTACGGATATGACCATGACGGTTGAACAAAAAGTTAAGCAGTATGCTGAAGTTGAGTTGAAAACAGACTTATCTTTCCTTTCCGACAGCGAAAAAGAAGTGTTGGGATTGATGATTGACGCAGCGCAGATAATGGATGACATCTATTGGTTGCAGGCTTACGGCGACAAAAACGAAATTCTTGCCATTGAAGACCCATGGCAAAAAGAGTTTGCGTTGATTAATTACGGTCCTTGGGACAGAATGGCGGATTGGAAACCGTTTATAGAAAACGCAAAAGTGAAATTACCAGGTGTGAATTTCTATCCTGCCGATATGACTAAGGAAGAATTTGACGCATTGGAAGACGAAGCCAAAAATTCGCAATATACGGTTATCCGCAGAGGCGATGACGGTAAATTATTCGTAAGAGGCTACTACGAGGAGTACAAAGAACATCTTGACAAAGCCATTGCTCTTATGGAAAAAGCCGCTTCAATTACCGAAAACAAAGGTTTGAAGAACTATTTGGAGAAAAGAATAGTTGCATTGAAGACAAACGAATACTTTGAATCCGATATGGCTTGGATGGATATGAAAGACAGCAATCTGGATTTCGTTGTCGGTCCGATAGAAAACTATGACGATGAGTTGTTCGGCTTAAAAACTTCATTTGAAGGCTTTGTCCTTGTAAAAGACCCTGAATGGAGCAAGAAATTATCAAAATTCATCAAATACTTACCTGAATTGCAAAGAAATCTTCCTGTTGATGCTAAGTACAAACAGGAAAAACCGGGAACTGAATCCGATTTAAACGTTTATGATGTCTTGTATTACGGCGGTGATTGCAATGCTGCAGGAAAGACAATCGCAATCAATTTGCCTAATGACGAGAAAGTGCAGTTGGCAAAAGGCTCAAGACGTTTGCAACTTAAGAACGCAATGCAGGCGAAGTTTGATGCTATCGTTATGCCTATCGCAAAACAGGTGATGAATCCTGAACAATTGAAACTGGTTAATTTCAACGCATTTTTCTCTGATGTAACTTTCCACGAGGTTGCTCACGGTTTGGGAATAAAGAACGTTGTCGGCTCAACAACTCCTGTACGTAAGGCATTGGGCAGCGAATACTCTGCATACGAAGAGGCAAAGGCTGACGTGCTTGGTCTTTATATGATAAGCGAATTAATAAAGAAAGGCGAAGTTAAAGATTTGACCGAAGAGCAGTGCATTGCTACTTACGTGGCAGGTCTTTTCCGTTCGATACGTTTCGGAGTTACCGAGGCACACGGCAGAGCCAATATAATGTGTTTTAATTGGTTTGAAAAGAACGGCGCTTTCAATCGTGATGATAAAGGAATCTACACGATAGATTTTGACAAAGCCAAAGAGTGTATTAAATCTTGGGCTGCATTCTTGCTTGAAATGGAAGGTAACGGCGATATGGCTGCCGCACAAAAGTATTCTAAGGCAAACGCAGTTGTTTCCGAAGTGTTGCAACAAGATTTGGACAAAATAAATTCAGTTGGTATTCCTGTGGATGTACGTTTCAAACAGGGTAGAGAAGTTTTAGGTTTATAAAATATAATGAATATTGCAGTAATGGGCGGTGGCTCTTGGGCTACCGCCATTGTTAAAATATTGACTTCAACCCACAACAAAATATATTGGTGGGTTAGGGAAACGGAGATAAAAGAAGGCGTAGAAAATGACGGTTACAATCCGTTGTATTTGAGTTTCTGCGAATTGGAAAAGCAAAAAATCCTTATATCCAACGATATTAATGAAGTAATATCCAATGCCGATATAATGTTTTTCGTTATTCCTGCAGCCTTTTTGGAAGTTTCTTTGCAGGGTGTAAAAAAGGAAGAATTCATTAATAAAAAGATTGTTTCGGCAATAAAAGGTATCGTACCCTCATCCAATGAAATCGTTTCGGATTACTTTAACAAAGTTTTTGATATACCTTTTGATTCGTTGGGAGTTATCAGCGGTCCTTCGCATGCAGAGGAGATTGCTGCGGAAAGGCTTACCTATCTTACCTGTGCAAGCGAAAACACAGAGTTTGCAAAAGAAATTTCAGAGATAATCAATTGCAAATTCGTTAAAACGGTTATCAGCGATGACATTGCAGGAATTGAGTACGGGGCAGTGATGAAAAACATCTACGCATTGGCTGCCGGTATTGCGAAAGGTATGAATTACGGCGACAATTTCGTTGCAGTGTTGATAAGCAACGCTATTCAGGAGATGAAACGTTTTCTTGACGCAGCAGCACCTAAACAAAGGGACATCAAACGGCTTGTCTATTTGGGGGATTTGCTTGTTACGGCATACTCTCAGCATTCGCGAAACCGCACATTCGGTCAGATGATAGGGCAAGGCTATTCTGTCAAATCCGCACAATTGGAAATGAAAATGATTGCCGAAGGATTTTATTCCGCACAATGTATTCACAAAACCAATCTTCAACACGGTGTTGAATTACCTATTGCTGAGGCAGTATATAATATATTGTACGAAAAGAAAAGCCCGAAAAAAGAATTTTCACGCCTATTGGACAAATTCTGTTAAGATGAAACGGCAGATAGTTCTTATCTTATCTTTATTGTGTGCAGTTTCATTGGTGCATTGTCAAACATCGCAAAGAACTTATGAGACTTTATTCAAATCAAATGAAGATTTCACTGCTTTGACAGTACTTGATTGTGCTATGAAAGTTATTTCTGACTTTGATTCTTCGGGAATAAAAACAAGGGAATTGTATATCTCTCCTTGTGATTCAATGTTTGTCTTCTATTTTACTGACGGCAAAATATCGGGTTATGATGAACTCGGACACGCTTTATATAAAATCAAAGGCAATACTCTGAAAATTTATGACAGTTCAAATAAAGTTAAACAGATATTTAAGTTTAAAAATACCGATGTCGTAAAGTACAAAAGCAATTCGGGAGTTAAGATTACTTATAACTATTCTGCTGACCATATGTTGGTAAAATCTATACACAAGGATAAGAACCGCAAAATTGTTTTCACTTATGATTATGAATACTACTCAAATGCTTTTTTGATAAAGCGCAAAGCAAAAAGCAATGACGGAAAATATTTTGTTACCATAAGATAATAGTAAATACAAAATCCGTTTTGCTAATACTATAATCAAAGTAAAAAGAATCTTTCATCAAAATACAGGCATAAAGTCCTGTGTTTTCTTTTTATAGCCGATAATTATTTAAAAATAAAGAGAATTTATGCCAATATAATCGCAATTTATTTTCACCATCCTTGAAAAGAATTTTGAAAAACCTTGGTATTTTTCTCAAAAAACCTATGTTTTTAAATTAAAAAACCATGGTTTTTCGTTAAAAAAACATAGGTTTTTTAAAATTAATTCTTCAAAATAATTCAATAATATTACACCTTAATACACCCAAAAAAGATTAAAATTTAATAGGATAAAATAAAATTTTCCTCAAAACAAAACCAATTGGAATAAATTTTGTAACTTTGCGTCCTAAATAAGTAATTAACCATTTAAAACAATAAAAAAATGAAAAAAATTGCCAAAACAATTGCGTTATGTGCTTTTGCACTGTTTTTCGGTATGAATGTAATGGCTCAACAGGGAGATTGGGCAGGACAAGTTAAATATAAACTAACATGGCAAGGTAATGTACCTCAAGGAGTTCCTACAGAATGGACTTCCAAAGTTTATAAGAATTTGGAGAGTACAGACTTTATTAACTACATCAGCCTTAACGGTTTTCTGAAAACAATCAATAACAGTAACAATAATATGGTTACTTACATGGTTGATTTCTCTATGTTCCCGGATGAAGGTCCTACTGAGGGTATGTCTGGAAAATGGTATTTTAAAGACAAAGTTGATTTAGCTAAGATTGCGGAAAAAATCAAGTATGAATACACTGGAAATACTAAAGAGATAGCCGGAGTTAAATGTCAGGAAGTTAAAGTAATCCCATTGGGTTCTGACGCTAAAGAAGAGGATTCTGAACTTATTTGGGTTACAAAAGAAGTTGGTCCTAAGGTATGTATGACTTACTATCCTGGACTTGACGCTTTCCCAATGGAGTTTCCAATGCAATTTTCTTCTGAGTTGTCTATCACTTTTACTGTTACAGAATTGCAAAAGGGTAAAGCATCACAGGCAGATTTGATGTTGGAAACAGGTTATGAAGAAATATCCAAAGAAGACTTCCAGGAATGGATGCAAAAACTTCAAGGAGCTGCACAAGAAGGTGCTGCAGAGGATGATGACGACATGTAATTTTCTTTATTTATTGCATGGCTAAAGGAAAATCAAAAAAGAAGACAGGTAAATTAAAGAAAGATACTTTAAAACAAGAAGAAAACGTTTTCACAATGGTAAAACAAGGATTGAAAAGTCCGCAGTTTCCGTTGGTTGCAGGCGTTTTCCTCTTCTTGTTTGCTGTCTTTTGTGTGATTTCCTTTGTTTCGTATTTTATTACCTGCCTGAGTGATTACGATTCGGTAAAAAATCTATCCTCTTATGATTTGCTTTCAGGTATTCAGGATATAGGCAATTGGGGAGGTAATCTCGGGGCATTTATTTCCTATAATATTATAACGGGAACGTTCGGCATCGGAGCCTTTGGCTTTTTGCTTATATTGATTATTTTCTCTTTACGGCTGTTTAAACTAAAAATT
The DNA here is from genome assembly GCA_017480245.1 of Bacteroidales bacterium. GTDB lineage: Bacteria > Bacteroidota > Bacteroidia > Bacteroidales > P3 > Scybalousia_A. The sequence continues at coordinate 5,647 of JAFVBA010000025.1, forward strand.
CCGTCGTTTTCAAAATGGATTGTTGCCACTGTCGTTATAATGCTGTGGATTTCCTGCATTATGGGATTTGTTGTGGTTGCTTTTGATTTGATTTTCCTCGAGAGTTTTGCAGGAATAGTAGGTATAAGTATCAATCAAGCACTTTGCGGATTGTTAGGCAAAATAGGTTGCGCAATAATTCTCATTGCTTTCACGGTAACTATACCTATGATGCTTTTCGGCGTAAAATATCTTTGGGTAAGGCAAGCTGTTAAAAACATTACGCAACATAATTCCGAAGAAGAACAAGACAATGAAGAAGAAACCCAAGAAAACGAACCAATAACTCCTAAAGAAGAAGTAGAACAAAAAAACAAAGAGATAAAAGCCGGGCAAGAAGAAATAAATCAACAAAAAACTGGAAAGAAATCATTATTCGGTGGATTAAAACGTAACAAGAAAACAGATATTTCACCAGAAGAAGTATCCGAAGAAGATAAAAAGCAATTACAAATACTTCTTGAACGTTCAAAAGAGCAACCGCAGGAAGAAGAACCTGTATTTATTGTAAAACATCTTGAAGAAGCGGAAACAAAACCTCAAGAAACTATCGTAGATACACCTCCTGCTGCATTAATATCACAACAGGAAAAAGAAATACCGCAACCAAAAGAAGACGAATCTGCAGACATTCCTTTTATTGTCAAAAATCCGAATGAACAAGACTCGCAAGAGGAAGAAGAGATAACAACTGAAGAAATTCAAACGCCGCATTATCATATTGATGAGCCGTATAATCCTTACGAGGAGTTATCTCATTATAAGTTCCCAACAACTGACTTTCTTATTGACTATGATAAAAACAATGCAGTTATATCTGACAGAGAACTTTTGGCAAATAAAAACCGTATTGTCGAAACTCTGTTAAATTATAAGATAGAGATTTCTTCTATTGAGGCAACTGTCGGACCTACGGTAACACTTTACGAGATTGTTCCCGCACCGGGAATCCGTATTTCCAAAATAAAATCCTTGGAAGACGATATTGCTCTTAGTTTATCGGCCTTAGGTATCCGTATCATAGCACCTATACCCGGTAAAGGCACAATAGGTATTGAGGTTCCGAACTCTAAGCCACAGGTTGTGTCAATGAAATCCATGTTAGAGTCGCCTCAATTTACGGATAACAAGTTTGAACTGCCTGTTGCGATAGGAAAACGTATTGACAACACTCCTTACGTTGCTGACTTGGCAAAAATGCCTCATCTTCTTATGGCAGGAGCAACAGGTCAGGGTAAATCAGTAGGATTAAATGCCATAATATCATCATTACTTTATAAGAAACATCCGTGCGATTTGAAATTCATTTTCGTAGATCCTAAAAAGGTAGAACTTTCTTTGTATTCCAAACTTGAAAAACATTATTTGGCTAAAGTTCCTAACGGAAAAGAAGCGGTGATTACGGATGTTAAGGACGTAGTTTATACATTGCGTTCATTGTGTCAGCTAATGGATACCCGTTATGAACTATTGAAAGAAGCAGGATGCAAAAAGATTACCGAATATAATAAAAAGTTTATCGCCCGTAGGCTTAACCCTGAGCGAGGACACGAATATATGTCGTACATTGTGCTGGTTATTGACGAGTTTGCAGACTTGATAATGACGGCTGGCAAAGAGATTGAAAAGCCTATATGCCGTCTTGCGCAGTTAGCAAGAGCCGTGGGCATACATCTTATAATTGCAACTCAAAGACCGAGTGTTAATATAATAACAGGTACAATCAAGGCAAATTTTCCTGCACGTGCGGCATTCAAAGTAAGTTCTTTGACCGATTCCCGTACAATCCTTGACACCAAAGGCGCAGAGCAGTTGATAGGACGTGGAGATATGCTGGTAAGTAACGGAGGCCCTCTTGTGAGGTTGCAATGTGCATTGATAGATACCGAAGAGATTGAACAAGTTGCAGACTTTATCGCAGAGCAACAAGGATTCAGTGAATGTTTCTTGCTTCCTGAGGTTAAAGAAGACGCAGATGAAGACGGCGGAGAGAAGAAAAGTTTTGATGACGGCAAATTAGATTCTAAGTTTGAGGAAGCTGCGCGGCTTATAGTTATGACTCAACAAGGCAGTACTTCAATGCTTCAGCGTAAATTGGCACTTGGCTACAACCGTGCGGGAAGAGTTATGGACCAATTGGAAAGTGCAGGCATTGTCGGACCGTTCCGCGGCAGCAAAGCCCGAGATGTTTTGGTTACCTCCGAAGAAGAACTCAACGAAATCATCACCAACGTCCTTAACAAGCAAGAATAATTAAAGATAGTTCCAAAACGGAACATTCTTAAGAATATATAATCTCATTATAGTAAATCTTATTGGCATAAATATTGATAACAGTTTTCTTATGAAAAGAATAGCAGTAATATTATTAGGATTGATTATTTCTCTTGGGGCTTTTGCTCAAACGGAAATAAAAAACGGAGTGGTGATTGACAAAGGCGCTCAAAAGATTGTGGATAACGTTATCGCACAGATGAAAAAAGACACGCCGTTTTCTTTTTCTTTTACATTCAATATTCAAGACGAGGACGGCAAACAGCAAGGCAAAGGAACGTTTGTAAGTAACAACGCCCAATATTCAATAGTTACAGACCAATTTTCGCAATTCAGTAATGGCTCAACAACATGGAATTACATCAAAAAGACCAATGAAGTTGAAATAATGGACGTTGAGGACGGTAATACTATGTTTAATTTTGTTAAAATCATAAATAATTCCGTTAAAAACTTCCGTCCGAAACTTATTAGGCAGGAAAAATTCAATAATGTCAATTGCAACATTGTTGATTTGACACCTATGAAAAACGGAAATATATCTAAAATTCGTATCTATTCATCTACTGCCAACAACCGCTTACAAAAAATAGAGCTGCACACATATTCGGACAATAAATATATATATACTTTCTCCAATTACAAACCTAACGTAACCACTACGGCAAAAGATTTCACTTTTGACAAAACAAAATACCCTAAAGTCAAGATTGTGGATTTACGATAGGAGATTTATCAAAGTAAAGTGCCGAATCATCAAATCCTTTTCTGAAAACATTTTACTAATTTCAAAAAAGAATTTTTTGTTTTGACTCTTCATTTTAACAACTTTTTATTATCCAACAGTCTTGTATCCTTTCTTAAATTTAATTACTTTAGAATATCGTGTGACTTTCAATATCTTTATTTTATTATTTGGATATTTGGTATAAACAATAAAACAGTAGATAGTTTCTTGCAAAAAAACAAGAGAAATCTTACACCTTAATATTGTTTATAAATGATTACTGAAAAAGAATTAATATGTTAATTGTCGTACCAACAATCTCCATCTTCTTTCAAAGCCTCATACTCCACAAAATACTCTTCTTCTCCGTCAGAATTTCCATAATAAAGGATTTTAACACATTGCCAACCTTCCTTTTCTAAACTATCTGAAAATTCAGCGGCTTTAATATCCCCGTCTCCCCCAAAAAATAATTTATTTCCATTAGGTATGTAAGCAGGATTTCCATCAACCTTTCGGAAAACAAGAACATTGTCTTTCCATTCATCAACAATCTCCTGTTTATTCCCGTTTCAGAGTCTAATAATATTTCTTTTTCTTTATTGTTACAAGTACTAATAAAGAAAAGATGACATTAACTAAATGCAGCGATAATTAATACTGCAAAAATTTTTCTTTTCATTTCTTTAATATTTTTTCTTTTTATAATATTTTAATGGCAATAACATTTTTTCAAAGAATCTATTGTTTTATACATTATAAAGAATTTACTATTACATTCCTTTTCACAGAAAAGTTGTTGTTATGGTTAAAAAAGATTTCCGCATTAGGATAAATACTTTTTAAGTCCTTATACAATGTTAATCTATTAATTTTGTTGATGCCAGATTTATAATAAATAAACAACAGTTTAGAATTTTTTAGTTTATTAGAAAAACATACTTTGCATAAATATTCATCGAAAACTATAATACCGTCATAATTTTTAGGATTAACTTCTACTATATTTTCTTTTCTGTCTTCCAATAATATGACATCTGTATCAAAATCTAAAGTTTTTGAATAATATAAGTCTAACGAGTAAATAATATTTTCCTCTTCTTCATCCAATTTGGTATTATAATCAACGAAGTAACCGTGTTTAAATATAGGAATCATACTACCCATAAATAAAGGTACGTATGGAGAGTCCATCCCGTACTTAGGAAAAGATAATATGATTTCAGATTGTTTTGTCTGAATATTAACCTTTATTAAATCACAACTATCTACTTTCATTCTTTGTGTAAGAACAAGTAAAATACTATCATTAACAAATGTTTGTTTTACATTTGCATAATAGTTTTGTATTCCAATAGAATCTAATATCATTATAATATTCTTTGGAAGATTAGGCTGAACTATAGTCTGATTAATAATAAAATTTGTATCGACTATAGATTTTGTAATCTTATAATCAAGATTAAAAGAAAAATCAATACTGTCTATTAAATTTAAGTTATAATCGAACAGATATATTTTAGGTTCTATTATATTGATTACAGATACATACTTATTATTAGAAGCAAAAGCATTGTAAGAATCATAATAATGAAACATAATAGAATTATTCATATCCATTTGCACTATATTTTGTATCGTTTTTGTGTTAAAATCATATAAAGCAATCCTATAATATTTACTACTTGAAAAGTATTGATTACCCAATATAAGATTTGTATTATTTATACCAATAATATCACTCAATAGCTCATTATTTGAGAAATAAGTAATATTATCCAATATAAAATGATTACGTTGTTTTTTATATGTAGCGATACCATATTTAAAAGAAATAAACAGCGTATCTTTTATATAATATAAAGATGTTGCTGATATGGTTGGATAATAATATCTATTATCATCTTCATTGTCAGAATATTTTAATAAAAATTTCTCTACAGTGTCTACTTGAAAAGTATCTTTCTTTACAGATATTATGTTAAAAGTGGAACTCGGAGAATAAACTTCTTCTAGTAATAAAATTTCATCTTCATTTGTATTTATTTTTGAAATATAAGAATCAGCAGTTTCTCGTGTAAATAATACAAACGAATGTAGTCTATTCTGTCCATAAATTTTACTACAATTAATTATAATTACTAAAAGTATGCACACCAAGTGTGCATACTTATTTTTATGAAACTGTGTCATGGTATAATTTCATTAAATGGTCTTCCTAATAAATTCATTTCAAATGTACCATTATCATGAAGAATACCGTCACTCCATTGATATAAGATATCGTCATGCCCCAAACGTCCTTCAGGTTCTCCTTCAGTGATATTTGATTTTATGATATCTATGGCATGTATCACGGATTCATTGTAACTAACGCCAGTGATAATTGTTACAAAAACCGTTACTTCTGCAGGACATTTATAATCACCTGGGCCATAACAATAAACATGAAGAGTTTTAGTTTTAGCATCTAATCTTCTTCTTGTTTCTCCATAAGTTGTTGTTCCATCATCTTTCTGTCTTCCATTCTTTTGAACAACAACGATATTGGTAAATTGATTAGGATTACTTTCTGCTTTAGCATAGATTATGCCCCCCAAACATAAAGTCAATAAAATGACTAATTAAAAAAATGTTTTCATTTCTTTCGTTTTTTTTTTAATCGATTTGTTACTATAGCTCATTTCACTTCATTTTTCTTATTAATCTGACTTCTCAGATTTGCCTGTTAAGTAGAGAAAAGAAGTTTGCAAAAACTAAATGTTATGACCATTGCAATTGCAACTACTTAACAGGCAAAGTACAGGAAGTTATTTTTACTGATATAATGTATATGATATGAGGCATATACAAAGAAACATTTTACTTTAATAGGGAATGATTTCTCCTCATAACCTTTAAAGCCAACATCAGTATAAATAAAACTTTTTTTGTTGCTATTATACAATGAGGACATATTACATTTCCTTATGATAAAGGAATTTAATTTACTTAATAAAGTTGTCATTTTCATTTCCATTCGTTATTTTTTGCAAAATAAAAACAAAATTTTTTACTTACCAAATAAAATTCAAAAAATACTCAAATATAAGTAGTTTCTTTGTGTTTGGATTCTGTCATAAATATAATTGATTTTCATTTGTTTATTTAGAAAAGAAGAAATTTGAAAGCGAAGATTGAACAAAATTAATCGGCGTTTTATTTCGTATTTGTCAAAAAATGATTAATTTTGCACTTTTATTAAAAGTACTTAAAAACTATGGGAACAATTATAATCTATGCAATAGCGGCAATGGCAATAGCAGGCTTGATTCTTTCATTAGTCCTGTACATTGTAGCGCAAAAGTTTAAGGTGGTTGAAGATCCTCGTATTGACCAAGTAGCAGAAGTATTACCGGGTGCAAATTGCGGAGGCTGCGGATTCGCAGGCTGTCGCGGTTTGGCAGAATCAATAGTAAAGGCAGGCGATATGGAAAACAAATCTTGTCCTGTCGGCGGTGCTGCGGTAATGGCTAAAGTTGGTGAAATAATGGGCTTAGCCGCTGCGGAAAGTGAGCCTATGATTGCTGTAGTGCGTTGTAACGGCGGAAAGTGCAACACAAAACAAAAAGTAGTTTATGACGGCGTTATGGATTGTGCGAGTGCCAACCAAAACTTTTCATCAGAGGGCGGATGCGCTTTCGGTTGTTTGGGATTGGGAACTTGTGCAAGTGTCTGCAAATTTGATGCGCTTCATGTCAGTGAAGAAACAGGACTGCCTGTTGTTGATGAAGACAAATGCGTTGCGTGCGGTGCTTGTGTTAAAGCATGTCCGAGAAAAGTAATTGAACTTCGTAAAAAAGGAAAATCCTCACGCCGTGTATTCGTTTCTTGTATTAATAAGGAGAAAGGGGCAGCCGCTAAAAAGAATTGTGATGTTGCTTGTATAGGTTGTGGTAAGTGTGAAAAAGAATGTCCTTTCGGAGCAATAACAATTGAAAATAATCTTTCATATATAGATTTCAATAAATGTAAGATGTGTCGTAAATGCGTGGCTGTATGTCCTACGGGAGCAATTCACGCAGTTAATTTCCCTCCTGCCAAACCTAAACCAGAGGTTGCAGAACCTAAGACTGATGCACCGAAGGTCAGTGTTCCTAAACCTGAACCAAAGGCAGTGGAAACGGAACCTAAAACCGCAGAGGTGAAAGCGGAGGCAAACACATCGGAAAATCAAACAACAAAATCAGAGTAAGATTATGGCAACATTCAAAAAAGGAGGAGTACATCCTGAAGAAAATAAATTGGCAAAGGATTCCAAAATAGAGATAATGCCTTTGACCAAAAAAGCTGTCGTTTTTGTTTCCCAACATTTAGGAGCGCCTGCAACGTGTGTCGTTCAAAAAGGCGACAAAGTGAAAGTAGGAACATTATTATCCAAAGCGGAAGCATTTATTTGTGCAAATGTCCATTCACCTTATTCAGGTACGGTAACCAAAGTTGATGTGGCAACCGACTTTAACGGATTCAAAAAACCTGCTGTGTATATAGATGTAGAGAGTGATGAATGGGAAGACGACATTGACACAACCGATACTTTGATTAGGGAAATAAAATTGTCTTCAAAGGAAATCATTGACAGAATGAAAGACCGCGGAATCGTAGGATTGGGAGGTGCTGCATTCCCTACCAATGTTAAATATATGATTCCTGAAGGCAAGAAAGCTGAATTCCTTGTTATCAACGGCGTTGAATGTGAGCCTTACTTAACTTCCGATAACCGAATAATGATTGAGAATACCGAGGAAATATTTATCGGTATAGAGATTATGAAAAAGGCATTGAATATGAACAATGCCCTTATCGGAATAGAGAAAAACAAGCCTGAGGCAATAAAGATAATGGCTGAAATGTCAAAGAACTATCCTGGTACAAAGGTTGTGCCGTTGGAAATGAAATATCCTCAAGGTGCGGAAAAACAACTAATAAACGCTTTGACAGGAAGGGAAGTCCCGAGCGGAAAACTGCCTATTGAAGTAGGATGTGTGGTAGATAATGTCGGCACTGCACTTGCTATTTATCAGGCTATACAGAAGAATCGCCCTTTGATAGATAACGTCCTGACATTTACAGGAAAGAGCGTAACCAATCAGAAGAATCTTTTAGTGCGTGTGGGAACTCCGTTGCAGGAAATCATTGATTACTGCGGAGGATTGCCTGAAGATACAGGTAAGTTGATAAGCGGCGGTCCTATGATGGGTAAAGCAATTATGGATACCTCTGCTCCTACGGTTAAAACGACTTCTTCCATCCTTGTTATGAATGAAAAAGAAGCTAAACGCGGAAAACAAACCAATTGCATACGCTGCGGAAAATGCGTAAGTGCGTGTCCGATGGGATTAGAACCGTTGTTATTGGCCACTCTTTGCGACCAAAAACGCTGGGAAGACGCAGAAAAAGAATGTGTAATGGATTGTATAGAATGCGGTTGCTGTTTATTTACTTGTCCTGCCAACAGACCGTTGTTGGATTTGATAAGAGTAGGCAAAAACCAAGTCGGAGCATTACGCCGTGCCAGAGCGCAGAAATAAATCAATGTTTAACTTGTAAAAAATAAGAAATAGATATGGCATTACTAACTGTTTCAGGATCACCTCACGTACATAGTGAGCAGACTACACAAAAGATTATGTGGTCGGTGGTGATTGCTATGTTGCCTGCCTTTTTGGTGGCAATATATTATTTCGGTATTTCAGCCTTATTGGTAACCCTTGTCAGCGTTGCCTCATGTATGTTCTTTGAATGGCTGATAGGTAAATACATTTTAAAAACCGAGAACACGGTTCTTGACGGTTCGGCGGTAATTACGGGTATGCTTTTGGCATTCAACCTTCCGAGCAATGTGCCTTTGTGGATGGTTATCATAGGTGCGTTGGTTGCTATGGGAGTAGGTAAGATGACTTTCGGCGGATTGGGAAAAAATCCTTTCAATCCTGCACTTGTCGGACGTGTATTTATGTTCCTGTCCTTCCCAACGGCAGTTGCACTAAGCGAATGGCCTATGCCTCATCCGTTATTCGGAGGCTGCGTAACCGATGCTGTAACAGGACCTACGACCTTGAACCTTATTGCACACGGAGGGCAGTTGCCTGCACTTAGTGATTTATTCCTTGGAGCAACAGGCGGCTCTTTCGGAGAGGTTTCTGCATTGGCAATAATCATCGGCGGAATATATATGTTGTATAAGAAAGTTATCACTTGGCATATCCCTGTTGCTTTCTTGGGTACGGCATTTATTTTTGCAGGATTGCTGTGGTTGATAGACCCTTCGCAATTCGTTAATCCTTTGTATCATTTGTTTGCAGGCGGTATGATGTTGGGTGCGGTATTTATGGCAACCGATATGGTAACATCACCTGTTACTCACAAAGGACAGTTGATTTTCGGAGCAGGTTGCGGACTTTTGACAATAATTTTCCGTTGTTTCGGCCCGATGCCTGAAGGTGTTTCGTTCGCTATCCTTATTATGAACGCAGTAACGCCGCTTATCAACAAATTCGTAAAAACAGATAAATTCGGTTATCAAAAAACAAAATAGAATTATGGCAAAGTTGGAATCTTCAATGAAAAATATGGTGATGAGTTTGACATTCATCTCCCTTGCAGCCTCCGCCTTGTTAGCAGGAGCGTATGCATTGACAAAAGACCCGATAGAAAAGACACAGCTTGCCAACAAAGAACAGGCAATTAAAGATGTGTTATCCGATAAAGACGCCAAAGTGGAGCAACCTGTTGAGATAACACTTGATGGCTATGCTTTACCGTTTGTAATCTACCCTGCAACCAAAAACGGTGAGATAGTTGGAGCAGCAGTGGAGACTTACAACGATGAAGGTTACGGCGGAAGAATAAAAATTATGGTCGGAATGGATAAAGAAGGAACTATATCCGAATATAGTATCTTAGAAACTTCCGAAACTCCGGGTTTAGGCGCCAAAGCGGGCGAATGGTTCCACGCAAAAGGCGACATAAGAAAGAAAAATCCTGCAACAATCAAATTTGTTGTAACTAAGGACGGCGGAGATATAGAAGCAATAACGGCATCAACGATAACATCACGTGCATTTTTGAAAGCAGTTCAATGTGCATACGATGCATTTATGAAATCTCAAAATAAATAGGAGGAAAGACTATGAACGGAATGAAAATCATACTTAACGGTATAATAAAAGAGAACCCTACCTTTGCATTGTTGCTTGGTATGTGTCCTACTTTGGCAACTACGACATCGGCATCTAACGGTATGGCGATGGGATTATGTACTATGTTCGTTTTGATGTGTTCCAATATGGCAATATCGGCTATCAAAAACGTAGTTCCCGACAAAGTGAGAATACCTGCATTTATTGTCGTGATTGCAGCCTTTGTTTCTATCTTGCAATTGATAATCAAGGCATTTTTACCTGCATTGGATTCATCTTTGGGTATCTTTATCCCGTTGATTGTAGTAAATTGTATCATCTTGGGAAGAGCCGAGGCCTTTGCATCCAAAAATAATGTAATCAATTCTTTGTTTGACGGAATAGGTATAGGATTGGGATTCACCATTGCTCTTACTCTTTTAGGTTCTTTAAGAGAAATATTGGGAGCAGGCAGTATCTTCGGTGTAAATCTATGGAACGGCGACGGAATGTTGTTGTTTATCTTACCTCCGGGAGCATTTATCGTATTGGGTTACTTGATTGCGATAGTAAATAATATCAAAGAGAAAAAGAAATAACACTTCAATAAAAAATTGTATATAACACTTGCTTTGGCAGTAGCGTTTATCGTTACTGCTTTTTATTATTCCCACCTAAAATTGTACAAAATGCACAGGCAATAATAATTCATCAAAATAAAGTGCCGAATCAGTAAATTATTTTTTGAAAAGAGTAAAATGTTTTCAGAAAACAATTTCGTGATTCGGCACTTTATTTTAAAGCTGTTATATAGCGAGTTAAAAATTCTAAATTGTCTATGCAACTCGCACCACTTTAGTTAGATAAAGTTATATAAGAGTTTATTCTGTTGTAAAACCTTTAATTTTTATTGAGGAATTGTGCGAAAGAATGGTGCTTTTAATTCCGTCTTTTATGTTCTCTTCGTTTGCTTGAAATGTTGCATCGGCGGTTTTTAAGAAGAGATTTTTATTAACTGACAATTTGGAGAAATAAATATCGCTGTTACTCTCTTGATTGACAGAAAGAGAATTAAAAATCCATTCATCAACTACACAAAACGAGATTTTGGCATTTTCTTTTGCGTTGATACTAAATTCATTTGTATTAATCTTATTCAGAACTGTAAAGATGCATTCACCGTCTGCGAAAATATCAATACCTTTCGGAATATGATTCAAATAAACGGACACGAGAGGTTGTTTTTGTGAGGTTTGATTGTTGGGTTTTGAGATGATAATAGTATCATTTTTCATTTTGGCAAAATTTTGTGTCATCTGCATATTATGAACCCTAATTCTGTTTTCCGAATAGGCGGTATCAATATAAATAAATACGTTTTTAACGCCATTATCTACCTGAATGTAGCCGACACTTCGCATAATATTTTGCGAAAAATCTGTTTTCTGCGCATAAACGGGCAGGATAAGAAAAAGAATTATGATTTTAATGATTTGTCTCATAGGTAAGAATTTTATTTGTTGGGATAATATTTTCATTTTCAAAGGAATTACCGCCGTCAATTCGTATTTCTATTGATTGGTTTTGCGTTATATAAATTTCTTCTGCGCTATCTATTTCATTATTTACCCTTACAAGTTTCAAAGTATCAAAAATAATCTCTTCTTGTGTTGTTATAATTTCTTTAATAGGCGTTTCTATAAAATTATTTGCCATTATAATTTCTTTGTCTTCAGCATTTAATTTATTTTCTTGCGAAGTTTGTATATTATTTTGGGACTTTGCCGTGTAATTTATAGGATTTGTTTTTGTAAAATGCGAATTGTAATTGATAAACAGCGATATACCTACAATCAAAAGCAATATTGCCGCCGCAGATATGTATCTTATTATAATGTTTTTACGTCTTGTGGCAAATAATAGCCTATTCTTATTCGGGAAAACGTCATTCGGGAAATTTTTTATACAAATATTCGGGTCGTATTCGTCATTTAAAGGCATTAGTTCGGGATTTTCAAGCAAGAAAACATTTAATAATTCTTCGTTAGCCTTACTTAAATTGCCTTCTGCCATATCTAACAAAAACGCTTCGTAATTCTCTTTTGTTATCTTTACTTTTTCCATTTTTATATCCAATATCGCAAATCTTATATCACTAAATAATATTTTCTTTCTTGCCAATCAATTCTTTCATTCGCTTTCTGGCACGATAAACAGTTACTTTGATTTTTTCCAAAGAGGAATCCGTCATTTGTGCAATCTCCTCGTAAGAATAACCTTGCATATCCTTCAAAATAAGTACGTCTTTATAGAAATCGGGCAGCAATTGCAGATAATAATTTACGGCATCTTCCACTCCGTTATAAGAGTTTTCGGTTTTATATTCCGTTATTGTTTGCTTATATTTTGTTTTTACATCGTTTTTTCTCCGCCATGATACCACAATATAATATGCCGTGCGGATAAGATAGCCTTTTGATTTGGCAAAATCAACATTGTTTCTGTTAATCCACAATGACAAAAAACTTTCTTGAACAATATCCTGAGCCAATGGATGATTCCTTACCATCATTATACTATAACGGTAAAGAATATCCGAATTCAAAACAACACAATCTTTATATTCTTTGTCAGACATGCAAGATTATTTCTTGTTTTTAGGTAAAACGAAATTTATAGGCAATACGTATCTTTGGCGGACAGTTTTGCCTTTATCCGTTGCAGGTTTCCATTTAGGCATTGCCTTTACTACACGGATGGCTTCCTCATCGCAACCATTACCGATACCTTTTATTATTGCAACTTTTGATATCGTTCCGTCTTTTTCAATTACGAACGTTACGAAAACCTTTCCTGCAGTTTTGTTTTCAATAGCCTGCTTCGGATATTTAATTGTCTGCGAAAGGAATTGATACATTGCTTCCACGCCTCCCGGGAATTCCGCCATTTTTTCACATATCACATAGACGGAATCTTTTCTGCTTGTTTGTAAATCAAATTTTGAATTTACAACATTGCTTTCCTTTGCTTGCAGACCATATCCTGCAAACATAATAAACGAAAGCATTCCGATTTTTACTAATGACTTTTTCATCTCTTTTAGAATTTTTAAATTGATGTCTCTGTATATAAAGTCGCTTTCAGATACCAAAAAGTTACAATATTAAGAAAAAAATATATTTTCTGAATATTTAAGATTGAAAAATATATCTATTATTTCATTAAAGGGAAATAAAACTTGAAATTCAAAAGACATATTGCAAAAATCAAAAAAAGAAAAGCAATTATCCGTATTTGCACCGGATAATTGCCCCAATGAGAACTTTTTACTAAATGATATACGCTTATCTTAAAACAACACGCTTGGTTATTTTCTCTTTAGCTGTATAGATATTCAAGATATACGAACCGCTTTCCATTGCAGAGGTATTAATCTGAGTTTGTTTGTCTTGAACAGGCGAGGTATATACTGTTTGTCCTGCCATATTTATCAATTCTACCCTTTGAATATATTCATCTGCTGAAACATTCAAAACATCTCTTGTCGGGTTAGGATAGATATTCAACAAAATGTCGTTGGTTTGTGTCATTGACTTCTTGTTATCGGCAATTCTTGTCAGCTTCATAGGAATAAATCCCAGGTCGTTATATATTAACTCGCCTTCTTCATTAATCTCTATTGAAGAAGTGAATGGTAAGTAATTTTTTACCTTAAATCCGTTTTCCGTTTGCTCTATATCGGAATCTTTAAACGAATATAAGAACAATGTTTCGCCCGTTGATGCAACCACCTTTTCTATGCTGTTGGCGGTAATTATCAAATTGATGTCTTTTTCGCTGTAAGTGTTTCCTTCTGCGTCCCTATACATATAAGAAGCGGTGGATTTGGTATCGCCGTTTGCAGAAACAGAAGAAAACAATCCTTCGGCAGCAACGAATTTGGTATTATCAAGGGTTCTAATCGGTATATCAAACTCGTCTTTTACGGCTTCAAGGATTTTTGAAAGCAAAGAATCTTCCAATTCTCTGTCTTCGGAAAAATTAACACTCATTGTACCGCCGATAGTGAAGGATTGCTTAACGGAAACCTGTCTGTTTTCGTCAGTAAATGTGGTATCAAAGTCATCAAATCCGTTGAAAAACTTATCCATCACGAATTTTGCAACCTCACTTGCAGGCATCTCGGTCGGTTCTAACTCAATAATTTTATCCGCGACGAGAGTTTGGGAGAAAGTTCCCTGAAATGTTTCGCTTATCTGTGCATTCATCGTTGCAGAGGCACATAATAAAACGCTTAATGCTAAAACTATTTTTTTCATGTCCGTATTTATTTTAAAAAATTAATAATTTATCTTCTGTTTTGCAGGACTTTGATTATAGAATCCAAGTCTTTTAAAGTTACGTTCTTGATTACAATCTCGCTGTTTGGGTCTTGCATAGGATTAGCGTACTGTTTGCAAGAAGATTCAGCCCCGTTATTGACGTAACGTATCATCGTATTGTCGGGATATGCCAACATCTGCATATCAATCCGCCCACGGGAAGTTCTGTCTTCGTTAATATAATTCATTTGCAATATATTGCCTTCCTTAACCAGCACTTTTTCGGGAGCATCACTCCATTCGTTTTGTACAAGACAGATTAACTGCTCCAATTCGGGCGACAAACGTCTTCTTTTCACCACAACATCATAACGTTTTTCGTCTTCATTGGAATTTAATTGCGCTTTTGCCGTATCTTTTGCGGAATTTGTTTTATTTTCTTGCGGAATTTTTGCTGCAACTTGCGGCAAAAATTCTTTTTCTTCGCAAATTATTTCTTCACTTTGGGGCTTTATTTCCGTTTGTTGATGTTTTATTGTTTTAGTTTGTGAAGTAGTTTTTGTTAATTGCTGTGTAGGTGGATTATCTTGTGTTTTTACGAATATAAATACAAAAATAAATATTGCGGCGACGGAAGTTATAACAGCAATTGCACGTTTTAGTATCTTATTTTGCCGAATAATTTTGATTTCATTCGTTTTTGATTGCATAAAATCCGAATACAGTAGATTCTTACCCTCAAAAACGTCTTCTTTTTCGTCAGTTAATCTAACCGAAGGGTCATATTCTTGCAGCAAATTCTTATATTGAGGATTTTTATTAAGGAATTCTTCCAATTCTTTGCGCATATTATCCTCAAGATTTCCCTCAATATAATCCAAAATATAGGCTTCAATATTTTCTTTTGTAATATTATTCATTTTTCTTCTCCTTTCCCGTTATTTCATTGACATTAAAATCTTTTTCAGTTGCATTCTGGCGCGGAAAACATTGATTTTGACATTTTCTTCAGTCATTTCGGTTATTTGAGCAATCTGTTTGTAAGAAAATCCTTGCAAATCCCTTAACACAATACACTCTTTCATAACCGCAGGCAACTTTTCAATCAAATGATTAACCAAGTTCTTATTTTCAAACGCCATTTCCTCAAAACCAATCTCCTTTTTGCTCCAATCATTCTTAATTATAAGTTGTTTTTTAGTGTAATTAATATAGTTTATCATCAAGTTATGGGCAGAAATGAACAAAAACGCCTTTGCTTTACTAATTTCAATCTCGTTATGCCGCTTCCAAAGAGCAAGAAAGGCGTCCTGCGTTAAATCCTGTGCCGATTCCTTATCCGAAATATTCTTCACAAAATATTTAAACAGCATTTCGGAGTAGTCATCCACACATTTATTATATTCTTTCCCGCTCATAGAGTATTCCCTTTTCTTATTAAAACAAAGTTTCGGCAAAAAAGTTACAAAATAAAGCCATTTTTTTCAAAAAAATTAAAAGGCAAGTTAGAAAACTCACCTTTCAACACACTATATTTAATTATTACGCTATTATTATAAGCCAACCATAACTCCGAAACTGAACGGCATCAAATCTTTGCCGTAAGAATCCTTAAACATTCCCGTCAAAGAGTGCGAAACATAGAATGTCCAGCCGTAAAGTTCCACTCCGAACATTGCATCTGCCTTAAAAGTACTGAATTCTTTGAAACTGCTGCCCGTAGATTGCTCAATCTTTTCGCCATCAACCTTATAGTTGCGTTTAAATCCCGTATGGGAGTTGCGGTAATTCAATCCGCCGATAAATCCTGCGTGAATATTGAAGTGGTTTGCAATATGAAAATCCGCAAGTAAAGGAACGGTAATATAACGAGCGACAAGTTTGCATTTTTCTTTGGAAAAACCTGAAGCAGGCGTAGCAACGGCATAAGGATATATGTCAAAACCGTCATCAAAACGGAATACATTGCTTTGAATACCGATACCCGTTGTCAAAGATACGGCATTGTCAGGGAAGAATGTGAATCTAAACATAACATCCCACTTGTCAGACCATTTTAATGAATAAGGGTCATTGGAAGACGGCGTAGAAAATAATCCGTTATCGGAATAATTCAAATAACCATAGCCATAAACCATTCCTGTTGATAAAGTACGCTTGTGATTATGCCATTTTTTACGCTCAGCTTTCGTGTCAAAATAGTCAGATACCGCATCAATCAAACGGTCTGTGGCATCCGGAATGTCTGAATCCGGATTGTGAGTAGAATAATCGCCTATAGCATGGACATTCTCCCCGTCTTTGTAAAGAAATATGCCGTAAGAGTTATGCATTCTGGTATCAGATTTTTGTTCCGAATACATTTCCAACGCAACCGAGTCCGCAACGATATAAAGAGTATCATCACGCAAATAACTCTTGTCATTAGACGGCGTTTCCATTATATCTGTTATATCCGAACCGAGTTTCTGGTAGATATTATCCGAATCTTGCATTGCATGTTTGGCTTTTTTGTTGTTTTGTGCCTGCTGCTCGGAAATAACACTGACATAGCCGCACAATCTTTTGATTTCACCTTGTTTGATTACCATTCTGTCGCCTACAGGATTGTCTTCTGCGAACAGATGTACTTCATTCTTTTCAAAATCTTGTGCATTTAGACCGTTAAATGTAAATAACGCCGTGATAAATGCTCCGAGTACAAAAATTTTTCTTTTCATTTTGCTTATTAATTTATTAGTTATTACTTTATATTCCTTAAACATTTGATGTTTCTGCCGTTATCTTTTCGCTATAAACGGTCTTAGTCTTTCTGTTACGCCTTTCGTTAAACAGATTTATGATTTTCTTAGTTTTAGGAGATGATACAACTTTTGCAATTCCTTCAATAGCCGCCTGCATTGGCTGAATATTCAAAGCAGAATTAACACCCTTGCGGATTAATTCTTCTTTTGCAGATTTTCTATTATTGTTTGCCGCAAGATGTTCTTCATTTACTGTATTGTTTTCGTAAGTTGTTTTTCTTTCCTGCTCTTTCTGTGCAGTAGATATGCTATTGTCCGCAAGCAATACCTTATCCTCTTCATCGGAAACTTCTTCCGCCGTATTTATATCATTATCCGCCAAAAGTTCTTCAAAAGAAATCTCCTCTGTGTCGGATTTCATTTCTGTTATATCCGTATTTACTGAAATAACAGGAGTTTTCTTATTGTTTTTTGCGGTTGCTATCAGTTTATTATCTTGACTAAAATCTTTAAGGTCATTAATATCTTTTATTTCACGTTCATTTATTTGATTAACTTTGCTTATAGGAGTATTTTCTTGTGTATTTTGCAAATTATAAAATGTTTTTATTGCAAAGAAAAGCAACATCACGGCAGCAACTCCGCTTACCCATTTCACATAACGGCTTATAAAGATTATTTTTGTCGGTTTCTTTGCCGTAACCATTGAAAACAATTCGTCTTTATCCGTATATACAATATCCAAAGGCTTTTCTATTGTTATATTAGGGTCATACATTGAAAGCATTTCTCTATATTCGGGATGCAAATCCAAATAGGCCTCCGCTTCTTTGCGTTCCGCCTCCGTAAGATTGCCTTCTGCGTAATCAAAAAGTATTGCCTCTATATTTTCTTTCGTTATTTTCATCTTTATATCAATTTTAATCTTATTAAATTCTAATTCTCCCTCAATGTTTTCAGTTTTAATTTTGCGCGGAAGATATTTACTTTCACGTTTTCCTCACTTATCTGTAATGTCTGCGCAATTTCTTTTATTGAAAAGCCGCTCCATTCCTTTAACATCAAACATTGTTTCATCGTCTCGGGCAGTTTTGTCAATAAAACGTCAAGTTGTTGTTTCGTGTCGTAATTGTTTTGGATTTTTATCTCATCAAAACCGTTTAAATTGTCAATAGACAGAGTTCCTTGTCGGATTTTCTTGTAACGAATCAACTTTAACATTCTGTTATGTGCGGTAACGAAAAGCCAATTCTTCACTTTCTCTTGTTCAACTTTGTTTTTATTCTCCCAAAGAGCGATAAATGTATCTTGAAGTATATCCTTTGCATCATCAATATCCTGCAAATTCTTCGCAAGATATCTTAAAATATCATCGGAATAGCAATTAATATGTTGTTTGTAGTCTTTTTCAGTCATTTGTTTGCTATTATGCATATTTTTGCCCCAAGCTACACTATTAAAACCCCTAACCTCCCCCAAAAGTTACAACTAAGGAAAAATTTTTTGCAAATTTATAAAAATAAAAGGGAATTTTCTTTTAAAAAATCCCCTTTCAAACAACACGCTATATGAATTTATGCTTTAAGAATAATATTTCCGTTAGGGTTTTACTGACTTTTTGAATTTGTTTATCTCATTTTTCAAATCCTTACATAATCTTTCGCCTTCCATTATATCATTTACAATATATTTACCCGAAACTATAGTTGAATAATCCTTACAATTCATCATCAAATTAATTATTCCGTTAATCTTTACCACACTTGATTTACCGTTACCTACAATTGCCAAAGTATCAACGGTAATATCTTTCAGATTTACCACGCAGGAATTAGCCAAATCCAAAACTAATTTTCTTACTTTGGATTTTCCACCTACCGAAACCACACTTGACTGTCCCAACTCCAAATAAAGTATATCGCAATTGGCACCGTCCCGAAAATTCACCACACTTGTCCGCTCGGTTTCCAAATAAAACATATCTCCGTCCAAACAATCTTTAAAATTTACTACGCCCGACTGCCCTATCTGTACATAATTCAAATTTTTATACATAATTGTTGCTATTGAACCCGCAGGAATTTTCCCTGTCTTGCCCGTATGACGAACGTTTAAGTCATTACGCTGCGATTTTACGAAAGAAACGATACTTCGTGCGCCCAAAACAAAATCGGAGTAACTTTCCTGCGTCAGAGAATCCGTAATTTTTTGGTATAATATGTTACAATACGCCGTAGAATTCACTGCTAATAACAACAAAACTGCTAAAAATTTTATCTTTTTCATCTCTTTATAATTTTAATGGTTAATATTCTGTTTAATTTTCCGCAAATAATACGTCTTTTGCGTTACTAAACCAACGTTTTATACGTTTCCACACAGTGGGTTTGTTATTAAAGAAAATTATACGGTATTCATAATCTTCGTAATCAGCATTGGATATTTGGTATTGCTCATCTGACATTGCAAAATCTTCATTGTCTTCAGTCAAATTCCCGTCAAAAGTCATTATACCGAAATTCTCCGTATCCATTTCCTCATTTTCTTGGTTTAATCTTGCGTTATTTTCCGCTAAATACTGAGATTCATTATAGCTATATTGCACCTCGCTTTCGCTACTTTCGGAATCAATATCAAAAAGAGGGGGTCTTTTTGTAGAAAATACCCGGTCTTTTTGTTGAAAATACCCGGTCTTTTTAATACTTTTTTGTGAAGTGGCAGAAACAAGTTGCCCTTGGGCGATGTCTTTATCATATTCGGCAGAAGTTTTATTTGTAGTTTTTAGGGTATTATGAGTTTTAAATTCATTTTTTCCGTCAATTGATGCAGTCTGTGTGGTATTCTGTAAGTTAAATACGCTGCCTATTGCTATAAGAACCAACAACATTGCAGCCGCTCCGCTTATCCATTTTATATAACGGGTAATAGTGATAATCTTTGGAAGTTTTTTTTGCTCCGATTGAGGTTTCTCAGTCGTAATATATGGTTTAGATGTCATTATTTGCTGTAAAAATTCCTCTTTATTAGCAAATACCACATCGTTTTCCTCAGGAATTTTCAGCAGCGGGTCATATTCGTCCAACATTTCTTTATATTCAGGATGTAAATTGAGATATTGCTCCGTTTCTTTACGCTCCTTATCGGAAAGATTGCCCTCTGCATAATCGTATAAAATGACTTCAATATTTTCTTTCGTTATATTCATATTTCTAATCAAATTTTTGCCCGACAAATCCAATATCCAATGTAAAATATCAAATATTCCCCAAGATTTCACGCATTTTTTGTCTTGCGCGGAACAGTGTTATTTTTACGTTATCCTCTGTTATTTTCATAATCTGCGCAATCTCGTCTGTTTTGTAACCTTCCCAATCCTTTAAAAGCAAACAGGTTTTCATATTTTCGGGTAATTGCTCCATAGCATAACTTATAAGTTGTTTGGTATCGTAGTTGTTTAAAGTTTTAAGGCTGTCAAAACTATCAAAATCATTAATATCTTTGACCATTTCGCCTCTTGTTTTAGTTTGTTTCAATATGTTAAGCATATTATGGTATGCCACCGTAAAAAGATAACTTTTCGCTTTTATAGTTTCAACATTTGCTCTGTTGTTCCAAAGAGTTATAAGGCTTTCTTGCAATATATCTTCCGCATCTTCCCCACTGCGTAAATTCTTTTTCAGAAAACGCAGAACTCTGTCGCTGAATTGCATCACTATTTCCTTATATTCTTTGTCCGTCATGTAGTTTTAGGTCAGGTGCACTTGTTTTTTGTCAGGTGCTTTCATTAGTATAACAACTGAGAAGGGCAAAAAGTTACAAAACAGGCGTAAAAAAATTAAAAAAATTTTGTCTAAAACTTCTAAATTGCTGTTTCAGACAAAAATATACTAACAAAAAATTTGCAATTTATTTATATACCAAGTGAAATTCCCCAACTCATAGCATGAGCGGAGAAATCGCTGTCGGAAGAAAACGTATCAAGCAAACCGTATTTGAAATAGAAGGTTATATGATATAAAGTAATTCCTGCCTGTGCGTCAAGTTTAAAAGGATTGAAGTCTTTATACTCTTTTCTTGCGGTGTAGTCAATACCGTTTGCGTCCCAAAGGAATTTTTCTCCCGTATGGGAAGTATTAAAATTCAATCCGCCGATAAGACCTGCATGGACGGAAAAAGATTTTGCCAACTTGTATTTCAATTGTAACGGAACGGTGATATATCTTGCCACCATCTTTTCGTCAGATATCAAAGGAGAGGAATTTTTTGTGAAATAAACATCATTAAACTTAAAGATGTTACTTTCATAACCGATTCCCGTATGAATAGAAAACTGTTTGTTGCGGTAAAATATAACTTTCAGGCGTATTGACCACTGAGTGCCGCCGTCAAATTTGTTATCCATTCCGCTAAAATCCGTTAAGGATAAATTGCCGTAGCCTAAAGAAAGTCCCATCAGTGTTTTCTTTCCCGAGGCTTTGGCTTTAATCAAACTCCAACCGGGAATCTTTTCACCTATGCCCCATTTATCTGCTTTTTCAACAACATTCTCAAAAACTTTTTCTTTAGTTTTCTTTTTGGATTGTGCATTTACATCGATAACTGCGCAACTAACCAAGACTAACAGACATATTATTAAAATATTTCTTCTCATTATTTTATCCTTTATAAGACTTATAGGACTCAGGTGCCTCCTAAGTCCTATATTATTAGTCAATAATTGAAAATCCCGTGAATTTCTGCAAACATTCAGGCACTTTGATACCCTCAGGTGTCTGGTTGTTTTCCAAAAGTGCGGCAACAATACGCGGAAGTGCCAATGCCGAGCCGTTAAGTGTGTGGCAAAGTTGAGTTTTTCCGTTATCGTCTTTGTAACGTACTTTCAAACGGTTGGCTTGATAGCTTTCAAAGTTGGAAACAGAGGAAACCTCCAACCAACGTTGCTGTGCAGCGCTATAAACTTCGAAATCGAAAGTCAAAGCAGAAGTAAAACTAATATCTCCTCCGCAAAGACGTAAAATTCTGTAAGGAAGACCAAGTTTATCTAACAATCCGCCGACATGTTTTTTCATTACCTCCAACTGTTCGTAGGAATGTTCGGGACTGTCTATACAAACTATTTCAACCTTATCAAACTGGTGCAAACGGTTTAGCCCTCTTACGTCCTTACCGTATGAACCTGCTTCACGGCGGAAGCATTGCGAATAAGCACAACGTCTGATAGGGAAATCTTTTTTATTAACTATCGTGTCGCGGAATATATTTGTTACGGGAACTTCCGCAGTCGGTATCATATAATAGTTATCCAAAGTAATAACATACATCTGCGCTTCCTTGTCAGGTAATTGTCCTGTTGCCAATGCCGATGCCTCATTAACCATTAGCGGCGGCTGTACTTCCAAATATCCGTCTTTTTCACCTTCTTCCAAAAAGAAATTGATTAATGCTCGTTGCAATTTAGCACCTTTGCCTTTATAAACAGGGAATCCCGCACCAGTTATCTTGTTTCCTAAATCAAAATCAATAATATCATATTTCTTGCACAAATCCCAATGTGGCAATGCGTCTTTATCCAATTGCGGAATATTACCGACCGTTCCCACTACTTCGTTATCTTCTTCGCCTTTACCCAATGGCACACTTACGTGAGGAAGATTAGGAATTGAAAGCAAAAGATTTCTTATCTCGGATTCCAATACAGAATGTTTTTCCTGCAAATCCTTTTCCGCTGCTTTTAATTCAGTAGTTGCCGCTTTCTTTTCTTCTGCCGCTTCTTTGTTACCTTGTTTGAAAAGCATACCTATCTCTTTTGCAATAGCGTTTTGCTGGGATTTGTTCTCGTCAAGGATCTTTTGTACCTCACGGCGTGAATTATCCAACTCAATTACGCGGTTTATACTTTCTTCTGCCGTTTTAAAATTCTTGACTTTAAGTCTTTCTATAACGAAATCTTTATTTTCTCTTATAAAATTAATCTGTAACATATCTTTTTTGTGTTTTAGCGTTTTAACAAGTTGCAAAATTACGATTTTTCCCGATAATACGGCAATCTTACCTTAAAAAGAATTATCCTCTTAAGTTTATACCAAAAACTATCCGAAAGAAAACTCGGCGAAAAGCAAAGGACAATCATTGAATTTGCCTAATACAAAAAATTGTTATAATTTTGCAAAAATTATTTAACCATTTTACGCAATGAGCAATATAGTAGCAATAGTAGGAAGACCTAACGTAGGCAAGAGTACCCTTTTCAACCGTTTGACAGGAACAAAAAGCGCAATCATTGACCCAACGAGTGGGGTAACACGCGACCGCCATTACGGCAAAAGCAATTGGAACGGAAAAGAATTCAGTGTTATTGACACGGGAGGCTATATGATTGGCGGAGATGACGCTTTTGAAAAAGAGATTTGCCAGCAGGTTCGCATAGCGATTGATGAGGCTGACGTAATATTGTTTCTTGTCGATGCCAAAGAGGGAATAACCTCCATGGATGAGGATGTTGCCGACATATTAAGGCGCAGCAACAAAAAGACATTGCTCGTTGTCAATAAGGTTGATAGTTTCCAAAAATCAATGACCGTATCGGAGTTTTATTCTTTAGGACTTGGCGAATTATATGAAATATCTGCTGCCAACGGAAGCGGTACGGGTGAATTGTTAGATGAATTGGTTAAAGATTTTTCCGATAAAGAATCATTTAATGACGAAGAAGCCAATCTGCCGCACCTTGCCGTTGTGGGAAGACCTAATGTTGGCAAATCTTCTTTTATTAATATGATAACAAATCAAGACCGCAACATAGTAAAAGACCTTGCCGGCACGACAAGGGACAGTATTAATACGCGTTATAACCTGTTCGGTTTTGATTTTGTAATAGTTGACACGGCAGGACTTAGAAAAAAGAACGCAGTAAAGGAAAATATTGAGTTTTATTCGGTAATGCGTGCGATACGTTCGTTGGAAATGTCGGACGTTTGCATACTTGTCGTAGATGCATCGGTTGGTTTTGATGCGCAAGACCTAAATATTCTCTCGCTTTGCGAAAGAAACAATAAGGGAGTGGTTATTTGTGTCAATAAATGGGACAAAGTGGAGAAAGAAACCAACACTATGAAACGTTTTGAGGAAGAAATCCGCCGTAAAACCGCACCTTTCACCGATATTCCTATTATCTTTACTTCCGTTATCAACAAACAACGTATTTTTAAGGTATTGGAAACTGCCCGTGATGTGTATGAGAATCGTCAAAGGAAGATTCCTACCAGCAAACTCAACGAAGATATTCTTCCTATAGTAAAAGAACAAAATCCTCCTGCCGAATACAAGGGCAAGAGGGTTAAAATAAAATATATTACGCAACTGAAAACTCCTTATCCGCAGTTTGTCTTCTATTGTAACTTACCTCAATACGTTAAACAGGAGTATATACGTTTTTGTGAGAATAAACTGCGCGAGTATTACAACTTCCACGGCGTTCCCGTTACGGTTTATTTCCGCGAGAAATAATAAAACAAAAAGGAAATTACAAAACAGCAGTGTAATTTCCTTTTTTATTTTATGTAAAACGCAATTTTAGATAACAACTGCAGTACCAGATGTTGCAACCATTAGCATTGTTCCGCCTTGACCTAATGTTTCGTAGTCAATATCAATACCTACGATAGCATTTGCTCCCAATGCCTTGGCTCTTTCACACATCTCTTTCATAGATGTATCTTTTGCTTCAATAAGAACTTTTTCGTACTTATTAACTCTTCCTCCGACAACATCTCTGATACCTGCGAAAAAATCTTTGACTATATTCGCTCCGATGATTGTCTCTCCCGTTACTACGCCTTTATATTCCCTGATAGTATGACCTTCAATGGTCGGTGTTGTACTCAAAATCATAATTCTTTTATCTTAAATTGTTAATATCGTCTGCAAAGTTATAACCTTTTTCCCTAATATTTTCGTTTCATTATGAAAAAAACATAAAATAACATGTCGTTTCATTAAATCATTTCCAAAAAAGATGGTTTTCATATTTTGAATCTTGGAAAGCAAGAAAGTAGAAACTTCTTATAAATCTCTTGTTTATGTAACGTTTGTCAAAAGGTTACATAACGTTTCAATATTTAAAAATCAACACTTTACATATTGTTAATGTAACCTTTGGTTTAACTGTTATTATTTTTTTATTTTAAAAAAAAGTTTAAATTAAAAAAAGGTTAGATAACGTTACAGAATCCTTATGTACAAAGGCTCTGTAACGTTTATGTAACGTTGCAAACGTTACATAGATTTTCGCCGAATTTTTTTGAACAATGCTAAAATTCATAAAACCTTTAATGCAATTAAAAATATTCAGTTCCTTAATCATCAAAACAATGTGGTGCGAGCCGCACTGGCAATAAAAATCTATCAAAATAAGGTGCCGAATAACGAAATCCTTTTCTGAAAACAGTTTACTAATTTCTGAAAAGAATTTACTAATTCGGCACTTTATTCTTGTGTTGTTATAGAGAGAGTTAAAGACTTTAAATTGCCAGTGCGGCTCGCCGCACCTTATTTTTTAGGGTGGTGATGAATGGGGATTGATGGGGTGAGAGTGTGGTAAGGTATTGGATGTTATAACAAAAATAGCTGACTTTTTGTTAGGAAATAGCTGACATTCTTTTGATATTTTGCTGAGTTTCTGAAAAAAGTCTGCTATTTTTTTATTTAAGTAAGGTGGTTAAGGGAGAAAGTAAAGAAGTTGGTAGGGAGATTTTGAGAGTTAAGGGTGGGAATGGGTGGTTGGAAGTTAGGATTATGAGGTTTAAGGTTAGATAAAGAGGGTTGAAGGTTAGGTTATAGATATTAAAGAAAAAGAGCAGTCTTTCTGAAAAGACCGCTCTTTAATGCAGTTAGATTAATTATTACTATTTC
>JAFVBA010000029.1 GCA_017480245.1 Bacteroidales bacterium
ATTATTCATTGCTGGCGGTTGTTGGTATTGCGGTTGTGCAGGCGGTTGATATTGCTGTGTCGGTTGCTGTGCAGGTTGTCCGTTTTGCTGTTGTGGTTTCGGCATAGAGAAGTAGATGTTTGCAAACTGAACGCTGCATTGACAAACAGCTTGACCATCTTTGTTGTTATAGGCTCGGTATGTAGGTTTGCCCGTAACATAAACACGTCTGCCTTTGGTTAAGTACTGCACTTCTTCTGGTTTGCAGAATACTTCGTACCACGTTGTTATATACTCGTCTTTGCCGTCAGCAAGTTTTTTGCCTGACTTCTCACTGCAACCTAATGAAAAGGTCGCAAATTGTTTCCCGCTTTGTGATGTCTTTATTTGGGCATTCTGTCCGATGTTGCCCTCTAATCTAATTTCTTGCATTTTATTCTTTCTCTGATTTTAAAATGTTTTCAACTTCCGTAAATTCTTGTTGTGTTTGTTGCAAGTGGTCTGTAATACGTTTTATTCTTGTCTTTAACTCTCCCGTTGTTTGCTTTGCTTGTATTACTGCAAGAGTTTTTATTATTTTCTGCATTTCTTTTTCAATGGAACTTATTACATAATAATCTTGCAAATAAATAAAATTCAAATCTGTAGTAATACAAAATCCGAACTTATTAAGAATGTTCGCCAAACGTTTATTGATAACACTGTAAGAAATCATTGAGTATTTTTTCTTATCAATGTTTTGAAGCAAAGCAAGTACGTTACCTTTATGTTCGTGCAGACTTTCAATAAGAGAGAGAGTTATCATTCTTAAATTATCATCTTTGACAAGATATGAATTTTTAGAAAACTTATCTGAAGTAAATCCTATTTGTTTTCCGAACTCGCTATCAACAAGAATATATCCGTTATCAATCTGCTCCTGTGTAAATTGTAATTCCATTTTTATTCCCCCACTACTGAATACCCATTATATTTCAAACAGGATATTATTTTTTCTTCGCCAATATTATCAATCAACTCGTCTATATCTAAATCGTTGATATTTTCCAATAAGAACTTTTTTTGGTCGTCCCACGAAAGATTATTATATACATCCTGAATATCTACTGTTACAACTATTTGTGCGTCCATATATTATTTCAATTTACTAATATCCAAAAATGTATTGCTGTTACCTGAATATACAGGCACTTTGCCGTCCCATTTCTCTATCCACTGTTGTTGTATCAAAAGCGGAGATAATGACTGTTTGCGTAACTCGTTAGCCTCTTTCTCTGCCTGTGCTGCGACAATCAATTTCTTTGCTTCGGCTTCCGCTACTTTGACTTCATTCTCAGCTTTCTTTGCCAACTGTTCTGCCTTGTTTTTCTCATTGACTGCCTGAACGATGATTTTCGGATATTTCAGTCCTGATGTCAAATGTTCCAAAACAAAATTTTCATTCAACATCTCTTTTGATAGTTGTCTTTCTATTGCTCTTTCTATACTATCCCTATTTGAAACAATCTCATCGGTAGTAAATTTGTTGAGTTGTATTCTGAAAGCATCTTTGACATAATTATACAGAACTCCGTGTATAATCTCGTCTAAATCCCTGCGGTATTTACGGAAAACCGTCGGAGCTTTACCGTCCGCTATCTTCATGGCTATTGTCGGGTCTACCGTGAATTCACTACCGTCTTTTGCATTAATAGTAAAAGGCTTATAATCTACATTCTGAACAAATGTAGGATATTCATATACTTTGGTGGTAAAAGGATTGTACCACACCCAACCTGTTACTAATGATACGTCATTGATGCCTTTGTCTGAACCGTACAGATTGACTTTTATTCCCTCGTGTCCTGCGTCAATCCTGTTACAAGACGTTAAGCAACTGCTTGCTGCTGCGGATAATAACATTATCCCTAATACTTTAATTGTTTTGTTCATTTTGATTTGAATTTTTATTGTTTTTACTTAGTTTTAATTCCGTTATTCTCAAAAAACATTTTGTCTTTATTGATATGCAGACAAACAATACCAACATTATTAAAGACAAAACATTTAACACTGTGTCAGCCTCTGATAATCCTGCAAACAAACAATCTACAAGGATTATCCCCATTACAAACCAAATGGTAAAGGCTAATGCTTTGATTATTGTCTTATTCTTCATCGCTTAAACCGTCATTTGATGTTCTGCACACACAATCGGGGTCATGTAAAAAATAACTATCACAACAAGATCGGATATAGGTATGCCCGTTATACTTATAGGTGTTAAATTTTAATGCTCCGTTATAAACTTCGTCATTTTTTGAGTTTTCTTCTGTTGCTATTTCACAACTGCACATCGTTATTACTGATGCTAATACTACCAATACTTTTCTCATTTCTTTTAATGTTTTATAATTCTTCTAATTCTTTACTCAACTGTATTAATTGCATTTGGATTACTCTCCTAATTTCAGCTACCAATACTTCCAAAGACTTATCTATTGTGTCTATTTCAGATATATTTATCCGCTTATATAAAGTATTACGAGAACATAAAGAGATAACTCCATCTGCCAAAAAACATTTTCTCCACTTTATTTCCTCTTCTAATTGTTTTGCCTTTTGTAATGTCCTTAAATTCATTGTACCTTACTGTTTTTAATTTATTCCTGTATGACCGAAGCCGTTTTCTCCACGCTGGGTGTCGTTATCAATCTTCTCAACTACTTTGAAATCGGCTTGAAATAATCCGCCTGCACCGTTGAAAACAATCTGAGCCAATCTATCGCCGTGCGTTATCAGTTGTTCCTTTTTGGAAACATTGTGCAGAACTATCTTTATCTCGCCTCTGTAATCTGCGTCTATCGTTCCCAATACTGCAACCAATCCACGCTTTAAAGATATTCCACTGCGGGGTCTTATCTGTGCCTCTGCATTAGGCGGAAGTTGAAGTTTTACTCCTGTATTGAACAACCACTTTTGATTTGGATGTAGCAATACTGATTGTGTTTCGTTGTCAATAACACAACTAAGGTCTGCACCTGCCGACAGTTCTGTCTTGTACTCGGGTATCTTTGCCCCCTCTGACAACTCAATAGGTACTGTAATCCTACGCATAGGAGTTTGTCCCAATGTTTCTGCGTTGTCATTCTGAATAAGCAAAGCTAATTTTAAATCATCTTTGAGTATATCAATCTCCTGTTTTAAATTTCTATACTCTTCTTTTAATTTTCTGTTAAACATATCTTTTTAATTGTTTTAATTTCTTTTGTGTCTAATTCTCTGAAAAATCCGCAACCACAACCGCTAATATGCAGTTTCAAACAATCTTCGTTATCAAACGCACATTGAAAACATTTGCCAAAATAGTTATTCGGGTGTATCAACACTTTGATATAATAGCGGTCATCTATTTGCAGGATTTGTTTATCTTCGTCCAAATAAGTCATCTTTCTTTTGCGTGATTAGTGAATTATTGTCAGACTTTATTTTTAGCAAAAGTCCAATAATGAAGTTTGCCTGTTTTCTAATTTCTTTAACTCTGTATTTATCAACTCCGATGCTTTGGCAAAGAAATCTTTTTTAATCTCAAATCCGTATGCTTTTCTGTTTTGACGTGCCGCCGCAATAAGTGTTGTACCACTCCCAGCGACTGGGTCTATTACAACATCGCCCTCATCGGTAAATAGTTTTATCAAGTATTCCAATAGAGGTACGCTCTTTTGTGTAGGGTGTATCTTCGGCGTTTTGGTATCTCTCGGATAG
>JAFVBA010000004.1 GCA_017480245.1 Bacteroidales bacterium
AGATATTTTTAAAGATATTTTTGGCAGTTATAGAGCAGGTGTTCACCTCTTACCATTCCGAACAGAGAAGTTAAGCCCTGTATCGCCGATGATACTGCAACAAGTATGTGGAAAAGTAGGTCGCTGCCAAGTAATGTAAAGAGATTACGATAAGAAATTTATATGATACTTATTCGTAATCTCTTTTTTTCGTGTTAGCATGTTATCTTAGATTGATAAAGAAAACTCAAGAACTTCTAATACTGACCAAATATTTTCAAAGAAAAATGCAAAAAAATTTTTAATTTATTTTATAATATTTTGAAACTCAAGAAGTTTAAATTCTGTCATATTATTTCTTAAAAACTCTCTTAATTCGTTTTTTATACGGTTTTGTTCATCATATTTCTATATTTGTTCTGTATCATCTTCATATAAGTATATTAAATTCCAGTGCTTAGATTTGTTTATATTAAACAATATCTAAACTCTAGCTGCTTCATTAAACTAATCACTGAAAAGTATTGATAATATATAGGCAGATAGAGGAGTTTCTTTTATAAGAACTTTAATAGTATTTGTATTTTGTTCGTCCATAGTATTAATAAGGATATGTACTGTCTTCATAAACAACTCTTTGATTCTTTAACTTGAAAATGATACTTATTTAAATGTTTAGTTAAGTGATTTGTTTTAAGTTATGTTATTTTTATTGTAGTTTGCATATTAGTTTTGGCGGTTTGGATTGTTGTGAGGTGAAAATTGGAACGACTGCCATTCCTTTCTTTATTTCTTTTACCAAATAATGTGAGTGTTCGAAAAAAGAAATACTATATAATTGCTCCAAATTAACCATAACGCAAAACAAACTAAAGCAAATTTACAAATATATTCAGATATTGCATATATAATATTTAAATATTTTCTTTTACTCGTAAATTTTAATTTAATTTTAAATGCAAAATATATGATAAATACGCCTATAGCACATAAATATAAATTAGAATAATCAAGTTTGTATATTTCTGGTAATACAATTAATGTCATATTAAATCAAGTTCTAAAGAATTATTAATGTCTCGTTTGTATGAATCATTATTAGCAAACGTATTCATTATACCAATAAACGTATTTTTATCCGTATTTTCAAAAAGTCTATTCCATTTACCTTTATTTTTGTATATGCTTTTATATTTCTTATAATGTTCGTTTGTAAAAGGTTTTGTATCTCTAGCATCCCATATTCCTAATTTATAAAGATTATAAATATTACTTATATAATCCGCATATATTTCTTTATAATCTCTATCGTGCCTCTCTGGTCCAGGAAATATCAAATCTCCAATTAAAGTCTTAGGACCACTAAAAAATTTTTTATTTTCAATATCTTTTTCAGTAAGTCCTAAACGGTCTCTTGTACTCTCATTATTGAATTTATAATTCAGCAATAAATTTAACACATCTTTAGATGGTGCATATTTTAATCCAAATATATTATTATTCTTTGCACCATACCCCTTTGTTTTTGGATTAGGGTCTAAAGAATGCCCCCTTTCGTGTGCGTAAACCGTACTAAAATCTGTATTTAATGCCTTTTCATCATTAGGGTTGTATTGTATTGCCCCATTTGTTGGAATAAAACCTGTATTGTAGTCAACATCTGTGTATAAAAATGTTAAATCTGCCTTATTATTAGCATTTGTCCCTTGTTCAAGATATTTTTTTGAAGCTGTTAAATAAGTAGTAGGGTCGTCAAATTTAGCAACCTTTTCTTTGAATCCCTCACTTTGGTAATAATCTTTAAGAAATGCATCTATGTTTTGTCTTTCGTTAGCATGATATACATCTGTTGTAAAATTTCCACTAGTTACAGGTGTTATTTGGTTATTCCTCATCAGCTTCTGTGCATTCTGTTTATCAATATTTCGTTGTATTTGCTTAAATTCTTCATCACGTTTTCTGTCTTCTTCAGTATAAACACTTCTACCAAAAGCATCAAAACCTGTTGCTAAAGGTAATCCTAAATTGTACGTTGGTGGATTATCTCCATAAGGTCCTCCATCATAATACAAATTTCCACCTTCTGCATGTTTCCAACCAGCAGCATTCTTTGCAAAGTTAGCCCTCTTTATTTGAGTAGAAGAATAGTTCTCTTTATTAGCTAGAACATGATTAGCAAATTCTTGTACTCCCATACCTGCTCTGGCTGCAGATTCGGGGAGTTTAATTTTATATGTTGTATAAATATGTCTATTTATGCCATTCATATACTAATTATACTGCTTTTCATATAAGTAAGAATACATATTTATATCTTTATCAATTAATTATCGCTTTTAGGGATAAAATTTGTTTCAAATGATACATTTTTGTGCAAAGGTAGGCTAAAATTCTAAGAAATATTGCGTGCTATACTGTATTTTGGGTTGATTTTTAGCGTATTTTTTGAAAAATATCTGCTGAAAATTGTAATAAAGTCAGCTAAAATAACATTAAAATTGCAGGAAAATATTTATTTATGTAAGTTTTTTCACATAAAATTTGGTTGATATTCAATAAATTTTGTAATTTTGCCTGAGGAAAGACTAAAAGATTGACTAATTTGATTAATCTAACTTCTAAAACATAAAAATAAAATAAGCAGAATTAAAAACATTAGTACAAATTATAAAAATACGAAGAAAATGAAAAGAACAATTTATGCAATATTAATTATTGCGGGTTTAAGTTCCTTTAATTCAGTTTGTATTGGATGTAATGATACAAACAAAAAGGAAGTTGTTACAGTGAATGAGTCAAAGACTATTCCGGACGGTGTTTATACGGGGAATTTATCCAAACAAGATGGAACTTCGGCAGAATTAAAGCTTACAATTAAGGACGCTGTCATAGTTTCGGCAACATTGGACGGAGCAAATTACCCGTCTATAACAACAAAGAAAAGAGAGTATAAAGACAATCTTAAAGATGCTGTCGATTATTCTCAGTTAAAATCAAAGGATTATACTTGTATAAAACTTATCAAGATTGAAGGGAAAACAGAATCTACAGATAACGCCTCTAACAGTACATACTACATTATTTTCTACGAGAAAGAATTAGAAAATGGTGATTGTTGGTATGAAATGTAAAAGATTGACAATCAAAATGTGCCGTTTCGTTTAATTAGTTTATGAAAACGGCACTTTCTTTTTATATTTATAGTTATTTTCTTCAAGAATTAATTTATTGCAAATCCTCTTTGTCAATAGTAAATGTGATAGGGTAGTGGAGTTGTACGTTAAGACTTTCGCCTTCTCCTAATTGACGGCTGCCTTTATTCCAATAATTCTTATTAAAAAAGGATTTATTTTCATTATCGGATTTATTTTTTATGTAAATAATATTTTCTTTCTTTCCTAATGATTGAAAAACAGCCGAATCCTTAGATTGATAATTATTGTAATACTCTTCAAGAACACTGTTGTACTTTTTGTCGGTATGAATATCCGAACTAAAGGAAGAATAAATTATAACACTGTCATTAGGTAAGATAACCTTTTCGTTTGGCTGCTCAGTTGTGGAATGAAACAGTAATGTATTGTCTGTATTGTTCTTAACATATAAATCATAATAGCAAGTAACGTAATAATCGTCATCTGCATAATCATCGTCAAAGTATTCAACCAAACCTATTGCCGCAAAAATACAAGAATTAAACAAAACACTGCTCACTGTAGCCAATAATATCAAATAAATTCGTTTCATATTATTTCAAATTCAGTAAATCTTCTTTATTTATCTCAAAAACAAATGTATAAGCAGTATCTTTATCCATGAAAAATATCTTTCCCTCTTTCCAACAAGAGAAACGAAAGAAATTATTAGAGTATTGATTGGAATCGCTGCTTATATAAGTGATTGCGGTCTGCTCTCCGATAGGTTGAATTTGTATGGTGTCAAAATTCCGTCGGTCGTTGTGAATAATATTCTCCAACGCTTGATATGGATTAGTTATTCTATAGTATTGACCGAACAGTTCGTCTGCAATTTTTGCGCTGTCATTGGGATAAATTACCTTTACTTTAGTATATTTTTCGCTGTCGGAATAGAAAAACAAGATTTTGTCAGTATTGTTTTTGACATATAACTGAGCGAATGCTTCCGGCTCATATCCTTCACCGCAAGTCGATGCCATAAAAACAAGACTTAATATACATATACCGAGAATAGTTTTTTTCATCTGTCTTTAGTGTTTATTATTCTATTTATTCCAAAACGTAAATAAAGATTATTTATTGCTTTTATAGTCATTTAATAAATAAAAGTGCCGTTTGGGTGAATTGTTTTTTGAAAAGAGAATAAAATATTTATTTATGTAAGTCTTTTCGCATGAAATTGGGTTGGTATTCAAAAAATTTTATAACTTTGCAGCTGAAAAAAAAACAATAAAAATGAAAAATTATAATCAAATATCTAATGATAGGAACATTTATGTATATATTTCTATATATATACATATAATTGGTAAAAATAACTTACTGAACTTTGCCTGTTAAATAGATTCAGCTGTAAATCGGTCGATAACATAATGTTTTTACAAGTTTATTTCTCTATTTAACAGGTTAATCTAATTAATTTTAGATGTAAAGAAATAAATTAAAAGCGACTAAGTTAAAAATAAAAATTTAAAAAGCAAATAAAATGAAAAAGATTATTAAAGCAATATTAATTATTGCAATGTCAAGTTCCTTTATTGCCTTTGTTGGTTGCAAAGATGCAAATGAAAAGGAAGCAGTTTCTAAAAGTAGTATATCTGTAACTATTCCGGACGGAGTTTATACGGGATCTTTATCAAAACAAGACGGTTCTTCAGCCGAATTAAAACTTACGATAGTAAGAAATGTTATAGTGTCGGCGACATTAGATGGTAATGATTATCCGTATATCACAAGAGTAAGAGATGAGTATAGAGGTAATCTTAGAGATGCTGTTGATTGCGCTCAATCAAAATCATTAGAATACCCTTGTGTAACAATTCTAAAGGTAGAGGGAGATGCTGGAACTAATGAAGGAGAGTTAGGTGGTGCATACTATATTATCTTCTATGATAATGAATTAGAGGATGGTGGTTGTTGGTATGACGATATTGAAAATAGAGGGGAATAAAGCCATGAAGAAGATTGTTTCAGCATTGTTACTTATATTTGCTTTTACATTTGCAGTACCAAATGTATTTTGCAAAGAAGCATCAAATGTAGTAACGACAAAATCTACTGATGTCAGATATACAACAGAGCATGTTATTGTAACTCCCGATAAGATGTACGATACCATACGTAGTTTGGAAAGACAAGGATGGATTTTTAGGGAAGGTAGGTATAACAGAGAAACCGGACTTTGGGATTTAACATTTGATAAACCAGTAACTTCTCAGAAATCTGCTGTTGCTTACAAAAGCAATGAAGATTTTAAACTTCCAGACGGTATATATCATTGGTACGAATCCAGAGGAAAAAATAAGGAATATAGGATACGTGTTGATGCAGTGTATAAAGACGGTAAATGTATCAGTAAAAAATCAAAAATCCTGCAAAGTAAAAACGGCGTTTATGAAGAATAATTTTTCGCTATCGCAAGATAAAGAAAATATTTAAGTAAATAGCCAAACAAAGTGCCGTTTGGGAGATTTGTTTTTTGAAAAGAATAAAATATTTTCAGAAAATAATTTGCTCAAACGGCACTTTAGTTATATAAGACAAGAATAAAAATCTTATTCTTTTGCAGGGGCGGTACCCATACGTTTAGCCATCTCCTCAACAATAAAAGAGGCTACATCGTCTGCGTAGGTATTCATTCCGAATCCTGCATCGTAACCAAGTTCTTTTGCCAACTCGTGAGTGATTCTCGCTCCGCCGCAACAAAGAATTACTTTGTCTCGCAAACCTTCGGCTTCCAACATCTCAACAAGTTCAGTCATATTTTTGATATGCACGTCCTTTTGGGTAACAGTCTGTGATACCAACAAAGCATCGGCATTCAGCTCAATGGCTTTTGCAATAAACTCCTCGTTAGGCACTTGCGAACCCATATTAAGTGCTTCTATCATTTCGTAACGTTCCAAACCGTAATGCCCTGCGTAACCTTTCATATTCATTATTGCATCGATTCCTACCGTATGGGCATCCGTTCCAGTGGAAGCACCGACTATCACGATTTTTCTGCCGATATAGTCCTTGATATATTGGTCTGTTGTCGGCATATCCATAGTGTGCGACTCAACTTTCGGAACGTAGATAGAGGTATAATCAACCGTATGGATAGTTGAGCCATAGCAATTGAAGAATGTAAATCCCTCAGTAAGTTCTTTGTAATACACAACCAAAGGATTCTCAAATCCCATCTTCTTTAGCAATTGCTTTGCAGCCTCTATGCCTTCGTCATTGCAAGGAACGGGAAGTGTGAAACTCAATTGCGTTTTCCCGTCATTCATTGTATCACCGTAGGGTTTAACTTTCGTTAAATCCAGATTGGTATCAAAATCTCTTTTCTCTGTTGAATATAATCCTGCACTCATTAGTCTCTTCCTCCTTTTCCTTTCATTAATTCAATAAACGGATTGTAGTAATTGTCCGATTTTTCGAACACACCGTCCAAACCTTTACCACCATCTCGCGGACGTTTTACGTCTCCGAAAATACCTTTCTCCAACGCAGTGAAAAGACCTTCGGATTGCATCTTCTCCAACAACTCAACGGCATCGTCCAATACTTTTTTAGCACGTGTTTGCATGATTCCGTCTTTCTTATATTCAATATCATCGCCCAAATGTCTCATATTATTGAATATATAACGGGCATTCTCTATGCTGACATAACGGTCGGACATAAAAGGAGTGTGAATTGCTTCGGTCATCATACCTAACAATTGCAAACCTTGATGAGTCATTATACCGATTTGGTTAAACAATGCATCCTGTATTTGTCCGCGGAAAATGTTTCCCGTCATAAACTTGGTAGGAGGCATATATTTTATAGGAGCTTTAGGAAATATCTCACGGATTAGTTGAGCCTGTGCAAGTTCATACAGAAATCCGTCTTCCAATTGAGGATCCATTTCAAAGGCATGACCCAATCCCATTTGTTCTTCAGGCATACCTGCAGCAAATGCCAACTGTTCGTTAATGAAATCAGATGCCAATACGGTATGTGCTTGTTCGAATGCATCGGCAGTGGTTAAGTAGTTATCCTCTCCTGTGTTGATGATAACGCCAGCGAAACCGTTGATAACGCGTGAGAAAAACTGGTCAATCAATGTACGTTTCATATTGATATCACGGAACAAAATTCCGTACAATGCGTCATTTAGCATAACGTCCAGTCCTTCCAAAGCACCCATTACGGCAATCTCCGGCATACAAAGCCCTGAGCAATAATTACATAGACGAATGTATCTGCCCGCTTCTTCTCCTACTTCATCCAATGCTTTCCTCATTATCCTGAAGTTCTCTTGGGTGGCGAAAGTTCCGCCGAAACCCTCCGTAGTTGCGCCGTAAGGAACGTAATCCAACAAACTCTGTCCCGTAGTTCTGATAACGGCGATAATATCCGCACCCTGACGGGCTCCTGCTTGCGCTTGGATAACGTCTTCGTAGATATTACCCGTTGCAACGATGATATAAAGATAAGGTTTAGGCCCTTCACCGATAGTATCTATGTAATGCTCGCGCTTTCTTCTGCGGTCAATGATACGTTTGATAGAGGCGTCAATGTAAGGTTGCAAACTCTCTCTTGCTTTTTGCTTATCGCCTTGAGGAAGTTTGGTAATATCCAATTTACCCTCGGCAATACTTTGTGCAATCTCGTTAGGGGATTTGCCTGTCTGCAAAACGGCATTACCCATTATGAACATAATACCGTCATTTATTAATCCCTTTTCCTTAACGTAATCAACGACAACGTTAGGCAACGGAACTTCATCTTGATTTACCCCGTCAATACCCAAAAGTCTGCAAATAGTTCTTTCGCATGTAACGGTAGAGTAGGAGGAGGCGAATTGTTCAACTTCATCTGAGATTTTCTTTGCAAGTTGCTTGCCTTTAAGAACTTTATTGAAGTCTATACCTAATTTACTTTCCATTTAATTATATGTGTTTTTTATTTCTGTTATCTGACTTTTTGAAAATAATTTGCAAATTTACGAAAAAAAACGGGATTTGCAAAATTTATATTTTTGAATTAAGAAAAATTAGTTTAGAATTGTAAATTTAGAATTGTAAATTTATTTAACATTGCAGCGTTTTTTGAGTTGATTTTTGTAAATTGACTAAAAAATTATGCAACCTTATTAAAAAAGTTACATAATCAAAGTTTCAGTTTTTATATTCTTTAATTTTTTGATATTAATAAATAATAAAACAAATTATTATATAGATTAATTAAAGTAATAGATTGTTAAAAATTACTGTTTTTTGATTTTAGAAATTTTTAATCAAAAATTATTATTTTAAATTATTAATTAATAAAATTTTAAAAAACTTTATATAAAATGTAACTTTAATATTAATTTTGCGTATTTAATATTCGGTGATGTAACCTTGTATTAAGAAAAATATTTTTTTAATTTATTTTAAAAAGTTTAAGAAAAGGTATCATTTTTTTTTACAATTGTGAATTTTTATGCAGGACAGAATTATTCAAATAATGAGAAATTACGGTTTAAATGCCGCTCAATTTGCCGAAAAAGTCGGAGTACAACCCTCAAGTGTCTCCCATATATTAGCAGGTAGAAATAAACCGTCGTTAGATTTCGTAACAAAGGTATTAACTGCCTTTCCGTCATTGGATTTTCAATGGTTGGTTTTGGGAAAAGGCGCAATGTTGAAAGCAAATACAGAATATGTTAATACAATCTTGGGACCTATAGCGAAGACTATGCAAACTGATGAAGAAGAAATCCGCAAAGAAAAGGAAAACAACCGTTATCCTCATGCAGATGAGATATATAACGGCAAAATTGTAACGGATTTCATCGGTATCTCCGATAGATTTATTTACAGAGGGGACGTTATAAAAATGGAAAAAGAAAAAGAACGTCAGGCTGCTATAAAAGAATTTGAACAAGCTCAGAATCGACTTATAGAAGACGCACAAGAGGTTGATGTTGAGGATAATTCCACTGAGGAAAAGGACAATCCATCACAGGAAACAATAAACACAATTCCTAAACCAACGACTGTGAAAAATAAAAAGATAAAACAAATCATTGTGTTGTTTGATGACGGTACATTTGAGATAAGATAATATCTTGTATTTCTGAAAGATATAAATATTACTTAAATTTATTGATAAGCGATATATCCTTATCAAAATAAATTAGTGCGAGCCGCACAGGCAATAAAAACCTATTAAAATAAAGTGGTGCGAGCCGCACGGGCAATAAAAACTTATTAATTAAAATAAAGTGCCGAATCACGAAATTATTTTCAGAAAAGAATAAAATGTTTCTTGAAAAGAATTTACTGAAACGGCACTTTATTTTGGTTTATTTTTATTGCCTGTTTGGTTCGCACAACTTTACTTTAAGGAAATGTATTGCAGGTAAGGAGATTTTGGAGTTAATTAATAATATTTTGACTTTAATGAGTCTGTTTTGGAATATTTTTATTATCTTTGCACATTATTTTTAAACGGATTTTGATGAAATTTAAGACAAAAGACATATTGCAGTTGCAAAATTATATAATAGAGCAACAAAACATAACTATCACTACCCATTATAACCCTGACGGAGACGCTGTTGGCTCGGTTACGGCATTGTATCATTACTTTAAATTGATAATGAAAGATGTTCAGATAGTGATACCCAACTATGTTCCCCATAGTATTGAATTTCTTTTAGAAAATACGGATTACATTATAGCGGAAGCGGATTTCAAAAAAGCGAAAAAACGTTTGCAGGTAACGGATTTGTTGATTGTTGCCGATATGAACGACAATTCCCGCGCAGGAGATAATTTGGAGAAAGTTTTAAACGAAATTGATTGCAAAAAGGTATTGATTGACCATCATGTTTCGCCTTTTCAATACGATATAAACTTCTCTTATCCCGATGCTTCCTCAACTTGTGAGGTTGTTTGGAACGTTTTGTACCGTTTGAGTAAGAAAAAAGTATTTCCAGCCGACATTTCACGCTCGTTATATGTGGGAATAATGACCGATACCGGCTCTTTGTGTTTCTCTTGTAACTCTCCGGAATTGTATGTTGTAATATCCAATCTACTGAAGAGCGGAATCAAGGCAAACAAAATTAACCAAAAAGTATTCGATACTTATTCCAAAGACCGTTTGAACCTATTGGGCTATGCAATTAGCAAGAAACTGAGAGTGTTTGATAAACAAAGGGCTGCTTTTATTGCTGTTTCACTTGAGGAATTGGAAAGATACCATTATCAACCCGGGGATTTGGAAGGTGTTGTCAATTATTGTCTGAAATTAGAGGAGGTTGATTTTTGCGTGTTGATAAGTGAGAGAGATAAAAAGATAAGACTGTCTTTCAGAAGTAAGGACGAAAGTATTGATGTCAATAAATTCGCCCGTAAATATTGGAACGGCGGCGGTCATGTGATGGCTGCTGGCGGCAAGAGCTTTCTTTCTTTTAACGAAGTGGTGAAAAAAATTACCAAACAGATATATAACAAAGAGTTTATCGTAAAAGATTAGGCGTAAGTAATGAAAAATTGTTTTCTTGTCATATTAATGGTTTTTATTTTCCTAAGTTGCGGCAATAAATACAACGAAGAATTTGCCGTCGGGCGTAATGAACAGGAGAATGTGGCTGTTCAAAGAGAGAAATCAATAGAAAAATCGCTTACAAAGGCTAATGAAATTATAAGTGTGAAAGAAAAACAGAGCATTCTCTCCTATATAGAACGCAGAGGGTGGAATATGGAAAACAAAAGCGGAATTTACGTTCAGATTACTAAGCAAGGAGAGGGTAAAGTGATAGATGACAGTTGTATTGTGGCAGTTAAATATGATTGTTTTTTGATAAACGGGCAGCGTTACGGCAATTCGTCTTCGCAAACCGACACTTTCAATGTCAGAGGCGACACAAAGATTCCGTTCGGTTTGATGTCAGCCGTCAAAGGTATGCAAAAAAAGACGCAGGCACGCATAATAATTCCGTCAAATCTGGCTTTCACAATCTCAGATGAGGGAGAAAAAATCTCACAGGACAATACATTAATATATATAGTGGAAATAAAGGACGTAATAGGGAAATGAAACTGACAATCAAACATATTACATTGATAATTATTGCATTGGCGTTTTTTTCTTGCCAAGACAATGGCGGTTTTACGCAAACGGAGTTAGGCTTTTCATTTAAGCGTTGCACAAAACACGATTCCGCTCCGAAGGCTAAGCAAGGCGATATAATATTCGGGCAAATGAAGGTGCTGTTAAACAATAAGACTGAGATTTCTTCCAATTACGGCTCACCAGATAGGCTTTTCGTTATCGGAGATGCGACGGTCGGTTCAATAAATGAGTTCCTTATGACACTGCATTTGGGAGATTCCGCCGTTATGATTGCACCTGCCGACAGTGTTTTGAATTATACGGGCAATATTGAGTGCCGTCCGAATGACAAAATCTATATTTACCTTACCGTTACGCAGATTATCTCTTCTGCGGAGCTGACAGGACTCGAGAAAGAGGTACAAGAAAATCAGCAAAGGGAAGAAGAAGCCCTTACGGAGTATGTTCTGGAAAATTATGAGCGTGCTGAGAAAAAGGAAAGCGGATTATTTTTCCTTGAAATCAAAGAAGGACACGGCAAAAAGGCAGAATACGGCAAGCGAATCTTCGTAAATTATGCCGTAACTGACACTTCAGGAAAGTTATATGACACAAACATAGGAGAAGTTGCGGAAAAACACGGAGTAAAACGCCCGGATAAATTATACAAACCTTTTGATTTTGTATTGGGAGACGATGCCCTTATCGCAGGATGGAGTGAGGGTCTGTCATATATGAAAGAGGGCGGAAGAAGTACGCTTATCGTTCCGTCAAAGTTGGCATACGGCGAAGTGGGATTCGGAAAAATTCCGCCATATACGCCGTTGGTGTTTGACATTACGTTGATTAAAGTAGAAAATGAACAATAAAACAAGATAATAACAAAAAACAATACGGCAATGAAAAGAAAAATTTTTTCAGCATTACTTTTGGGTGCAGCCTTAGGCGTTAATGCACAGAACAATATTGAAGATTTTGCAACAAGCAGCGACGGTGTTAAGTACAAAATAGAAAAGATTAACCAGGAAGGGCAAAGGGTTAAAGAAGGAGACCTTGTTATCGGCAGGTTTTCAATTTACTATGGCGACAGTTTGGTTTATAACGGAATGAACCGCCCGTCTGCGCCTGTTTTTCCTGTTGTTAAGCAAAACCATATATTTAACGGTGATTTGATTGACGGATTAAAACTAATGCATGTGGGAGATATAACAACGTTTGCCTTTGAAAAGGACACGATGGTTAAATACAATACGGGAGTTCCTAAAGACATCACTGCAAAATATGTATTCTATAAAGTAAGAGTTGATTCTGTTACCTCACTTGCAGAAATGGAAAAAGCGGAAAGAGAACAAGCCGAACAATACCGTCAAAAAGAAACCTCACTTATTGAAGATTATCTGACAAAAGAGGGGTGGAATAAACAGAAAACTGATGGCATTTACGTAAAGCTCCTTCAAAAAGGAACGGGTGCAAAAGCCAAGAACGGAGATAAAGTAAAGATTCATTACATCGGGCAATTACTTGACGGAACATACTTTGACACTTCGGTAGAATCGGTTGCCAAGGAAAACAATCTTTACAACGCTCAAAGACCATACGAACCTTTGGAGTTTAAAGTTGGAGCTGGACAGATGATTAGAGGCTTTGAGGCTGCGGCACGTCAATTGAGTAAAGGCGGAAAGGCAATTGTTTTGATACCGAGTGAATTGGCTTACGGCGCAAGGGATATGGGTATAATAAAACCTTATTCTCCGCTACTATTTACAATAGAACTTGTGGATATTTCAAAATAAACTGAAAAGAAGTGCCGAAACAGTAAATTCTTTTCTGAAAAGAATAAAATGTTTTTTGAAAACAATTTGTTGATTCGGCACTTTATTTTGAAGACTTAGTAAAATAGAGTAATAACTTGAATAATAAGAGTTTGTATCTTGTAATTTACAAATGTAACATTCAAGAAAAAATTAAAGAACAGAATATTTGATTAAATAACATAAAGAAATAAGATAATGGAATTAAATTTAAACAAACCAATAGTATTTTTTGACCTTGAAACTACGGGAGTTACGGTAGGCAAAGACCATATAATTCAAATAGGAATGATTAAGGTAATGCCAAATGGCGAAGAAAGGCTTTACAATCAATTAGTTAATCCTGGCGTTCCTATTCCTAAGAACATAACTCAATTGACGGGAATCAGCAATGCAGATGTTGCAACAGCGCCGTCATTTAAAGAAATTGCAGAGGAGTTGAAAGAATTTATTGGTGACAGTGATTTAGGCGGTTATAACTCCAATAAGTTTGATGTTCCGCTACTTGTGGAAGAATTTTTGCGTTGCGGAGTTGATTTTGACTTAAACGGCCGTAATCTTGTGGATGTTCAGAATATTTTTCACAAGATGGAACAGCGTACCTTGGCTGCCGCATACCGTTTCTACTGCCATAAAGAAATAGAAAACGCACATACCGCCGATGCCGACATACGCGCAACTTTGGAAGTGTTGAAAGCACAATTGGATATGTACAAAGACGCCGTTTATAAGGACATTGACGGCAAGGAATCCAAACCTGTACAAAACGATATGCACGCTTTGAGTATTTTTTCAAGGGCTAACAATTGGGCAGACTTGGTCGGACATATTTATTATGACGATAACTTAGTTCCTTGTATCAATTTCGGAAAACATAAAGGCAAACCTGTTGCAGATGTTTTCAAGGCAGAACCGTCTTATTACGATTGGATGATGAAAGCGGACTTTCCGTTATCCACAAAACGCATAATAAAACAAATTTACGAATTAAACAGATTGAAACATTAGGATTTACAAACGTAATTTCCGAATTTAAAACCATAAAACTATGAAAATTCTGTGTATTGGCAGGAATTATTCCGAGCATATAAGGGAATTGGGGAACGAAGTGCCTGAAGACATTGTTTTTTTCTTAAAACCCGACACTTCATTGACAAGAGGTAACGAGGATTTCTATTTTCCCGATTTTTCTTCTTCGGTTCATTACGAGTGTGAGGTAGTTGTGAAAATTGATAAGACAGGTAAATGTATTCCTGTGGAATATGCCAAAAATTATTACTCACAAATCGCTCTCGGAATCGATTATACGCTGCGCGACATCCAAAGTAAATACAAAGAAAAGGGACTTCCTTGGACGCTTGCGAAAGGTTTTGATTATTCTGCACCTGTCAGTGATTTCGTTATGTTGAAAGATTTGGGTAAAGACATACAAAACATTGACTTTACATTGACTAAAAACGGTCAAACCGTGCAACAGGGC
Organism: Bacteroidales bacterium; assembly: GCA_017480245.1. Lineage (GTDB taxonomy): Bacteria > Bacteroidota > Bacteroidia > Bacteroidales > P3 > Scybalousia_A. Next base: position 14,550 of record JAFVBA010000004.1, read on the forward strand.
AATACTGCCTATATGCTTTACAGCGTTGATGAGATTATAGCGTATATCTCTCAGTTTATAACTCTTAAGACTGGAGATTTGATTTTTACGGGGACGCCTAAAGGTGTCGGAGAGATAAAACAAGGCGATGTGTTGGAGGCTTATTTGGAAGGAAAGCCTATGCTTAAACAACAAATAAGATAAACGTTTATGTTGTTGTCATTAAAAATAGAAAACTATGCACTTATCCGTTCCAGTAAGATAAGTTTTTATGACGGATTCACCTCTATTACCGGTGAAACGGGAGCGGGAAAAAGTATTATGCTTGGTGCGTTGGCTTTGGTGCTTGGTGGTCGGGCGGATACGCAGGTTCTGTTGGATAAGGAGAAGAAATGCGTAGTTGAGGCTGAGTTTTCCATCGGCAAAGAGATGAAAAAACTCTTTGATGACAATGATTTGGATTTTGAACAGCGGAGTATTTTCCGCAGGGAGATAACTCCTTCGGGCAAATCGCGGGCTTTTATCAACGATACGCCCGTTCAACTCTCCGTTATGAAGTCTTTTGCCGATTATTTAGTGGATATACATTCGCAAAGTTCCACAATAAATCTGAAAAATCACGATTTCCAGCTGCAAATTGTGGATTCTTTGTCGGAAAATCAAGATATATTGGTTTCTTTCCGCAATTTGTTTTCTCAATATAAGCAATTGGAAAAAACAATAGCCGATTTGCAACAAAGACAATCGGAACTTGTCAAAGAGAAATCCTATAATGAATTCTTATTTGAGGAATTGGAGAGCGCCAATCTGCTTGAGGACGAACAGGAAGAGAAAGAAAAACTGTTGGAACTTGCATCCAATGCTGAGACAATAAAAGAAAATATAGTGCAATCGCTCCAGAGTTTTGACAATGAGCAAGACAATAACATCTTGGGACTTTTGAACGAAACGAATTACCGTCTGGGCAAGATTGCATCGCATAACAAGACATTGGCTGAGCTTTACAATAGGGTAGAATCGGCAAGTATTGAATTGAAAGATATATACAATGAATTGTCTTCGTTTAATGACGGATTGGATTTTGATGAAAATCAAATGAATGAACTATCTGACAGATTGAATCTTATTTATAATCTTCAGAAAAAGCACGGCGTCAAGACCATTGCGCAACTTTTGGAAATAAAAATAGATTTGCAGGAGAAATTACTGCAATCGGACAACATAGATTCGCAGATAGAAGAGAAGATTGCGCAAAAACAACAGATGATTAAGCAATTGGACGGCTTGGCAACGCAACTTCACAAACAAAGACTGCAATCCGCCGAAACGTTATCAAAAGAAATCAAACCTTTGTTGGCATCTATGGCGATGAAAGAGGCTGTTTTGCAGATTGAAATCACAAGTGAAGATGATTTTAACGCTAACGGTAAGGATAAGGTGCAGTTTCTTTTCAACGCCAACAAGACAAAAGAAAATCATTTGCAGGAATTATCCCACGTAATCTCGGGCGGAGAATTGTCAAGGTTGATGTTAGCAATCAAAGCAGTCGTTTCAAGAAAATATAATGTGCAAACACTTGTATTTGATGAGATAGACACGGGAATAAGCGGTGATATTGCTTCCAAGGCTGCCGATATTATGAAATTGATTTCAAAGAACCATCAAGTGATTGTTATAACTCATTTGGTGCAAATGGCAGCTAAATCCGATAAACAGTACAAAGTTTATAAGCAAGTGGTGGATAACCAAACCGAAAGCAATATTAAAGAATTGGATATGCAACAAAGAGTTGAGGAATTGGCAAAAATGCTCAGCGGCAACACCATTACAAAAGAAGCCTTAGCAAATGCTAAGACTCTTTTGAATATTTAGTATTTTAAATTAATGTTGATTTACCGGCTGGTCTTTAAATTCTCTTGTGCGGTTTGATGTTTTTTCCTCTTCATCGCGGATTACTCTCTTGGAATCATAATCCTTTTGGTCTTCATAGAAATGCGTTTTACCGAAGTACTCAATGCTTCTGACCTCTGTGTATTTCACTGCCCAGGAATCGTACATTATTCTTTTAGTCCAATTAAAGAATTTATCCTTTACGAATTCGTAGGAATAGTCTATTGATTTTACATTTTTAGGGTCAATTGCCACTTCGCTTATTACGTTGAAATGCTCGTCATATTCGTAAGTGTAGGTAAGCAACAGTTTATTCTTGTTACTGAATATTGATTTATGAACAAGTAATCCCTCATTGTTATATTCGTATGTCTCTCTGCGTGTCATCTTGTCGTTTCTTGACCAAATCTTTTCCATTGCCAAGTTGTTATATGCACGCTTTACGGTAAGTTTTTCTACATTTGTGTTATGCCCGTAAGTAGTTATGGTTGAGATAAGCGAATCGGCAGGACCGTAAAAGTATTGTATTGTTTTGTTGCCGTAAGTGTTATCGCTCGTTATGCGTTTCTCTACAAGCAATCCTTTTGTGTTGTAAGTGTTTTCTTCTTTTCTTTCTACACGGTTGGCTCCTCCGCGGCTGTTAGGGTAAGATATTTCGGTAAGTGTTGCCAAACGGCCTATATTATTATAAGTGTATGTCTTTTGTGAGGCAATTCTTCCGTCCGCTTCGCTTATTGTCTCGCTTATAAGTTGTCTGCGGTTATTGTATTCGTATTTTGTTACTCTGTCTCTTTGTCCGTTTATAAAATTCACCCTTTCCGTCAAAAGACGGTTGTCATTGAATGTAAGCAAATAGTCTTCTATGTAAGAAGTTCTTTGCTGTTTTAAACTGGAATCCGAAACGAATTTCATATATCTTACTGTTTTCGGATAGCCTTGTAAATTAAAATCCGTAGTTCTGTAAGCTACGTCCTGTGCTTTTGAAGACAATGCAACAAAAAGTGCAATCCCTATAAAAATTAACGATTTCTTTGTCATCTTATCTCAATTTTCTGTATCAACGTGCAAAGATACAATAAAATTTCTTAAATCCATAGATTTTTATTGAAATTTAAAACATTTGCTCTGCCTTTTCAATAGAAGAAAGTTTGCCTGTATCAATCCATAATCCATTATGAATGTAGGGTTTAATGATATTATTTTCCGATAATTTCAAATACATATCGGTAATTGAGAAAACGCCTTTTTGAGTTATTTTCTCAAAAATTTCATTACTTACCAGATGAACTCCAGAAAAGGCATAAAGATTTTCTTGTTTGCATTTGCGGGTTATAATCTTCTCGTTGGTTTTCAGATTTGTCCATCCGCAAAGTTCGTTCTCCTCATTAAAAATCAAATATCGCTGAGTATCCCGTTTTTGTACCGCCAAAAGAGCTAAAGGTGAGGATTCTGCGAACTTTTTTGGCATATCATTAAAGTCAATATCGGAAAGAATATCAACGTTATGAAGCAATATTAAATTATCATCAAGACTCTCTGAAATAAAGTGCCGTTTCATCAAATTGTTTTCAGAAAACATTTTACTCTTTTCAGAAAAGAATTTACTGTTTCGGCACTTTATTTCAGTGTTGTTGCACAATAAGTTACGGGCATTAAGAAAACCTCCTCCCGTGTCAAGTAATTCTTGTCTTTCGTCTGAAATAATTATATTGCAATCATATTTCTTTGCAATTTTTTTTATAAACTCTGTCATCATATCGGGAAAATGATGTATATTTACGACAATTGTTTCAATGCCGTAACTTACCATCTTCTCTATATTCCTTTCCAAGAGAGTTTTTCCGTTAATCTCTATAAGGGCTTTGGGTTTGGTATCGGTTAAAGGTCTTAAACGGGTACCCAATCCCGCTGCGAAAATCATGGCTTGCATAGTCGTAGATTTTTATTGCCTGTTTGTTTGATTGACAGGGTATTCTATTCTTACGTGATAAATACTTTGCAGTTTCTTTTTCAATAACTGTTTTATATTTTCCACGTCTGCAAAAGTAATATTGGCATTGGTAAATTGATTGTCTTGAATTTGTGCGTCAATTATACCATCTACCAAGTTGGATATAGATTTTTCCGAATGTTCTTTCATACTTCTTGATGCAGCTTCCACACTATCCACTATCATAAGTACGGCTGTCTCTTTGGAAAACGGTTTCGGTCCGCCGTATGTGTATAAACTTGCATCAATATGTGAATTAGGGTGTTCGTTGCACTCTTTGTTGTAGAAATATTTAGTCTTTGAAGTACCGTGGTGAGTTCGTATGAAATCAATTATCGGCTCGGGTATCTTGTATCTGTGTGCCAATTTGATACCGTTAGTAACGTGCGAGATGATGACCTGTGCCGACTCCTCGTTTGTAAGTTCGTTATGAGGGTTTAGACCGGTGTTTTGATTTTCTATGAAATACATCGGCGTCATTAGCTTTCCTATATCGTGATAAAGGCTGCCTGCACGTACCAAAAGGGCATTGCCGCCTATTTCGTGAATCAAATCTTCGGCAATATTAGCAACCTGTATGCAGTGTTGGAATGTTCCCGGGGCTTTTACGGATAATTCTCTTAAGATTTTAGAATCCGTGTTGGAATATTCCATCAACGACATCTCACTGACTAAAGAGAATATTTTTTCAAGTACAAATACTATCGGGAATGCAAACAATAGCATAATACCGTTAGCAGCAAAATAGATGAATCGGTAAATATCCAACTGCTTTAGGTTATTGTCTTGAATAAGTGTCATAGCCAAGTAGATAATTGAGTAAGTTGCAAAGACAATTACGGCAGTCTTGAAAAATTCCACGCGTTTTTCCAAATGCTCTACTGACAATATTGCCATCATTCCTGCAATCAGTTGATAGAATACGAATTCAAAACTATTGGGAACCGAAAAACCTATGATGATTATCGTAACCAAGAATACGTAAAGCGATACCTTGGTGTCAAAGAACGTTCTTACCAAAATAGGAGTAAGACACAGCGGAACGACATAAAGATATTTTTGATTGATATGCAAAACGCCTACCGTGATTCCGACCATCATCAAAATGATAAAGAATATCAATAGAATCTTTTTATTATTGAAGAAAATTTCTCTGTCAGTGTTGTAAATAAACAGCACCATTGCGCTCAGAGCTATTATAATTAAAAGATACTGTCCTATAAGTGCCAGATTTTTTTCTGTATTGTCTTTATCGGAGTGCATTCCCTCGTATTCGCTTTTTAAAGATGAGAGAATTTGGTACTTATCTGCGGTGATAATCTCGCCTTGCGCTATGATTTTTTGGTTCTTTAGTATCAAGCCTTTCGTTTTGGATATGTCATCTATTTGAGATGAGAGAATCTCATCAGTCTTTGTGCCGTTGAATATAATATTGGGTGAAATGACTTTAATAAGCAAATCCGCAATAGTGTTTCCGTCCTTGTCTGTTAAGGATTGATTTTTCTCAACGTTGTCATTGACAATTTTTTCTATGTCGGAGATATTGTAAAATTCCGCAATCTCATGCTCACCTGCCACATTATTATTGACAACAATGATACTGCGGTCGTAATTTTTCATATCGGCATAATCGGATATGATGCCGTGGCGGATAATGTTGTTAAGAATCTTGTCGGCAGTGGAAAGAAGTTTGTTTTTTTCGTTATCGGAAAGATTATTCTTCTCTGCATAAGAAGCAATCTTCTTGTCAAAATCTTCTTCCATCTTATTGTTGGCAGCATCGGAGTAATCAAAATAAAGAGTCTTGTTTGCAGTGATTTCATTCTTCTCTTCCGCAATTTCTTTTTCGGTTTTTTGGATAGCGAAATCAAAAGGTGCTTCCAGCGTTTCGTGTTTCCAATAATGCCCTTGCTGAAATTCATATTTGAATGAAGATTTTGTCGGCGTGATAAGCACAATTATTGCCGCAGCGACTAAAACCTGCAAAATACGGTTGGCTCTTAGAAGGTAATATTGTTTAGTGTAATCGGTAAATGGTTTCATAATAATATTGTTTTTATTTTTCTTTAATCTTTTTTGTCAATGCACTACAGAAAATAAAGTCATTAAGTTCTTTATTGTCCGTTTCCAAGACGTTTTCGTGGTTGCCCTGCCAATGCAATCTGCCTTCGTGAATGTAAATAATGTTTTCGCCGATTTCCATTACGGAGTTCATGTCGTGTGTATTGACAATGGTAGTCATATTGAACTCTTTGGTCAAATCCATTATCAATTTGTCAATAAGAATTGAGGTTTGAGGGTCAAGACCTGAGTTCGGCTCGTCGCAAAATAAGTATTTAGGTTGTGCGGATATGGCTCTTGCTATGGCAACTCTTTTCCTCATTCCGCCCGACAGTTGAGAGGGGAACATCTGGTTAATACCTTTCAAATTAACTCTTTCTAAACAGTAATTAACTCTGTCAATACGGGCTTTGCGGCGCATATTGGAAAACATACGCAAAGGAAACATTATGTTTTCTTCTACTGTCATGGAATCAAAAAGCGCTCCCTCTTGAAAGATAAAGCCAATATCTTTTCTTACATCAATTTTCTGTTCTCTGGACATAGTTGCCAGTACTCTGTCGTCGTAAGAAATAAAACCTTCTTCGGGAGTATATAAACCGGCTATACTTCTCATCAAAACAGTTTTGCCGCTTCCCGATTTACCTATAATAAGATTGCATTTGCCAGGGAGAAACTCCGTGGTTATATCTTTTAAAACCTGTCTGCCTTGAAAATATTTTGAAACATGGGATACTTTTATCATAATACAATCTTAATTATAAATAATTGATTCATAACTTAATGTACTAACATGGAAATTCCTTGAAAAAAGGTGGCGTTTTACGAAATTGTTTTCAGAAAACATTTTACTCTTTTCAGAAAAGAATTTACTGATTCGGCACTTTATTTCAGTGAAAAAACATCTTACTTTTATATGTTCAAAAAAGGCAGTCATCATTAGTTGAAAAGTTCGGTTATAAGTATATTGAAAATCATTATCACAATGGAACTCTGCACTACGGCTTTGGTTGATTGTTGTCCTACTTCAACACTTCCTCCTTTGATGGTATATCCTCTATAGCAGGAGATAGTTGAGATTATCAAAGCGTTGATTATTATTTTTACCATTGCATACCACAAATCCCCTAAGCCGAATTCCAAACGCAATCCCTCTACATAATCAAACAATGTAAGATTTCCCAACAACAAACCGCCTAAATAACCTCCGATAAGTGAGATAAAAATACTCTGAATTGCCAACAAAGGAAAGAAAACTACGCACGCAATGATTTTAGGCATAATAAGATACGAAGCAGTATTGACACCCATAACCTCCAAGGCGTCTATCTGTTCGGTAATACGCTGAGTACCGATTTCAGATGCAATCTTGGAAGCACATTTTCCTGCCAAAATAAGCGAAATAATAGTAGGGGAGAACTCAAGCATCATAGCCTTTCGGGAAACAAAGCCGTAAATCCATTTAGGATACATAGGATTTTCCAGATTCAATAAAATCTGCATCACAACCGCTGCTCCGACAAAAATACTTATAACGGAAACTATCATAATTGAATCCACGCCCAATTCTTTCATCTCAAAGATAATACGCCTTAAGAAGACCTTATGGTTTTGAGGCCTTTTGAAAGCATCTTTCATCAACACAAGATACTCTCCGAATGCTTTTATGAAATTTATTAACGTTTTCAAATTCTCAGTTTCCTTTATACTATTTCAAATTTCAATTCCTTTGTCTTGCCTTGTGATATTTTTATATTGATTTGCTTTTTCTGCGTGCCGTGATTTGCTAACAATAACTCACTAAGCGGGTCTTCTATTGCTTTTTGGATGGAGCGTTTGATAGGTCTTGCTCCGAATTGACGGTTATCGTCCATATCCAAAATAAATTGCTTAGCCCCTTTGGTAATATTAATATTGTAGCCCAATTCTTCAACTCTTAAGCGCAAATAATTCAATTCCAAATCAACGATATTCAATAAGTTGTCGTTGTTGAGTGCATTGAAAAATACAATATCATCAATACGGTTCAGAAATTCAGGAGCAAATGTTTTCTGAATGTCTTTGTCTATAACGCTTTGCTCCAATTCTTGAGAGTTTTCCTCTCTTATTGAAGTAGAAAAGCCAACGCCTGTTCCGAAATCCTGCAACGTGCGGCTGCCGACGTTAGATGTCATAATGATTATTGTGTTTTTGAAATCAACGGTACGTCCCATTGAATCGGTAAGCCTTCCTTCGTCAAGGATTTGCAACAAGATATTAAAGACGTCTTTATGTGCTTTTTCTATTTCGTCAAACAACACGATGGAATAAGGATGCAATCTCACCTGTTCGGTCAATTGGCCGCTTTCTTCGTAACCTACATAACCAGGAGCGGAACCTATCAAACGGGAAACGTTGAATTTCTCCATATATTCGCTCATATCTATTCTAATTATGTTGTCTTTTGAACCGAATAGGAAATCTGCCAAAGTTTTTGCCAAATACGTTTTACCAACTCCCGTAGGTCCTACAAAGATAAACGAACCTATCGGACGGTTAGGGTCTTTCAATCCCGTTCTTGCTCTTCTTACCGCCTTGCAAATAGTTGTTACGGCATTGTCTTGACCGATAACTTTGCCTTTAATTACTTTATCCATATCCAAAAGACGTTTGCTTTCATCCTTGTCAGTCTTCTGTACGGTGATTCCTGTCATTGAGGAGATAACATTAGCAATATCGTCCTCAGTTACCACAACAGGATTTTCTTGTAAGGATTCCTCCCAATGTTTCTTAGCAAGGTAATAAGAATCCTGCAGTGCAGCAATACGGTTCTTGATAACGTTTGCCTGTTCGTACTGTTGGTTCTTTACATATTTGTTTTTCTCTTTCTGAGCTGCCTCTATATTCTTTTGAATCTCGCTCATATCCTCCGGAAGAGAGATGTTTTTTACATGACTTCTCGCTCCGGCTTCATCAAGAGCGTCAATGGCTTTGTCAGGTAAGAAACGCTCGTTCATATACCGGTCTGTAAGTTTTACACAAGCCTTAATAGCATCGTCAGAATACTTAACCTTGTGATAACTTTCGTAATAACCTTTTATATTGTGGAGAATTTCAATTGTTTGCTCCACCGTAGTAGGTTCAATCTGCACTTTCTGGAAACGTCTTTCCAATGCAGAATCGCTTTCAAAGTATTTGCGGTACTCACTTACGGTTGTAGCACCGATACATTGGATTTCACCTCTTGCAAGTGCAGGTTTGAAAATATTAGATGCGTCCAAACCGCCCTCAGCATTCCCCGCACCAATCATAGTGTGGATTTCGTCAATGAAAAGTATCAAGTCAGGATTTTTTTGCAGCTCGGTAATCAAGCCTTTCAAACGTTCCTCAAACTGACCTCTGTATTTAGTTCCTGCAACTACCGAAGCCAAATCCAAAGTAAAGATTCTTTTGTTTTGAAGTGTGTAAGGAACTTTCTTTTTAGCGATATGAATGGCAAGACCTTCCGCGATAGCACTTTTACCTACCCCCGCTTCACCGACAAGTATAGGATTGTTCTTTTTTCTGCGGGAAAGAATTTGTGCAACTCTCTCAATAATGTCTTCCCTTCCTACAACAGGGTCTAATTCTCCCTTTTCGGCAGCCAAAGACAAATCTTTACCGAAATTATCCAAGTAACGGGTAGTACTTTCTTCCTCATTATTGTCTTCTTGTCTTTCTCTGACAGCGGAATGCAGAGGACCGATGGCTGCAATACTCATTCCGGAGAGAGTTTCCAACATATCGGGGTCGTCTCCCTGCATAAAAATCTCAATACTTGTACTTATTTTAGGAGAATCGGAAGATTGGGTGTCAAAATCCCTTACATTATCTATATTAACAGTGTTTTCAATTAATAAATCCCTTATACTGTTGCCTTGTTCCAGCCTAAGAATACCTGCAAGTATGTTGGCTGTATTTACTTTGGACTGATGCTTACTCAGAGATTCCAAAAAAGCTAATTGCAATACCCTTGCGGCATTTGTACTCAACGGAGTAGCACCGCTGTTGGGTACAACATTGGAAGCAAACTTCTCATTTTTGATTAGATTTTCCACTTTATCCTTAAAAGAAGACAAATCATCGACATATTTACTGATAATTTGATTTGCCCGACAGGATTTTATTCTGAGCATTCCTAAAATCAAATGCCCCGTATCAACAACAGGACTTTGCAACCGTGATGCCTCGTTAGTAGCATTGGTTATTACTTCTTTGGCATTATCCGTGAAATTATTATTCATAAGTTTTATTTCAGTAATTTTTTAAGTTAAAATTAAATAATCGTGCAAAAATACAAAATTACTTAAATATATTATCCTAATATTTCATTTTAGTTTTCAACAATCAAATGTGGTATTACTCACACATCACAAACAAATCATCTCTTTGGTTAAGAAAAAGTACAGGTACGGATTCAAGTTTTTGAAGTACCATTCTTTCCGGCAAACCTGAGAAGAACTCAATATAACTCTTGTTTTTGGTAGTTTGGAATATACATATATCACAATTATTCCTCTCTGCATAATCCAAAGCCTGCACGTCAAGTTTCGTTTTCCTGTCCAAAGAATGTACGTTTAAGGTTTCAATGGAGAATTTGCGGAACATTTTTCTTAAAAATCCAATGTTAAGATTCAATTGCCGCTGAAGGTATTCGTCTCTGTAGCGATGGTAATAAATATGAGTAACACTGTGGGCAAATCTTCCGAAATAAGAAGCCCAAAGTATCTTTTCTTTACATTCTTTCATTGCATTCATCGACAGAACCGTATTTTTAAAACAATTATCTACCTTGTAGTCATTAAAAACGAAGTAAGCAATACGCGAAGTATAGAAATCCTTTATTATATTATTATAATGTATAGGATTTGTCTTGTCTGCGCTTTTGTCAGATTTGGTAACAATCATCACACCGTTGAGTAAATCTCCCAAAGTGTTGATAATATCCTTGGTTTTTCCGTTCAAAGCAGCGTAAGAATGAATGTAAGGCAAATTTAAAGCGTCATTGATTTGTTTTAATCTCTCTTGCGCCTGAGCAGTTGTTACCTGAGTGTATTTAGTATCGGAAATATGCAAGAGAATCAACCCTTTATTCAACAGAGTACAGAATTTTTTGCTCCAATCTATTACTTCATTACAATCCTCTAAGTTTGTAATGTACGCAATTACGAATTGGTCGCGGTATTCTCCCTTTTTGTACTTGTGCATTATATTTGCGATTTTTTTCTCCACATCAACACCAAAAACAATCCTGCCAAAGCTCCGCCTAAATGGGCAAAGTGGGCAACGCCGTCAGAAGTGGTGAATACGCCGTTGAATAACTCCACTGCGCAATAGCCGATTACGAACCATTTGCACTTAATCGGTACAAGGAAATAAAGATATATGTATTCATTTGGGAACATCATTCCGAAAGCAAGCAACAATCCGAAACATATTCCCGAAGCTCCGATAGTGTTAAGAGTATTCAAATATTGATCTACGCTTATAACTCTTTCGTTATTGATATTCACTCCTGTATAATTGCCGAAAATCAAATCATAATGCATAAAGAAATAAGTCAATTCCTGCATTAGTGCCGCACCGAGAGCAGTTACCAAACAGTAAATAAGAAACCGCTTACTGCCCCATAGATTCTCTATCGTGTATCCGAACATCCACACGGCAAACATATTAAAAAACAGATGAGAGAAACTTCCGTGGAAGAAAGCATAAGTAACAAGTTGCCAAATATGGAATTTACTTGCTCCGAACCAGTGCAGACCGAATGCATTTGTCAAATCAATGCCGCGCAATTGCAAAACCTCGGTTAAGAAATACAAAAGAACATTGATAATCAACAAATTCTTGCAAACGGGAGGCAAAATATTGAACCGTTGCGGCGAGTAATTATAATCTTGTCCGTACATATAAATATTGTATTAAAAATTCAGTGTGCAAAGATACGAAAGATTGTACAAAAATCTTGAAAAATTGTGAAAAAGTGTAAATATATTTTTGCTTTACTTTGTAAAAATTCAGCTTTTCGTCATATTCTCTCTGCCTTTTGCGAAAATAATTTGAAAAAAACTCTTTTTTTATCTCAAAAAAACAGTTTTTTTACTACAAAAAAAGAGTTTTTTTCAAAATGAATTGCGAAAGGGCGGAGATTAAGTCCATAAAAGCACTATTTAAAAGAAAAAAGGCAGCAATAAAATTAAACATTATTCTAAGTTTTAGTATCTTTGTTTGTCTAAAAACTGAAATTATTACACTGAAATGAAAAGTTTTTGTTCTGAACAGCATTTAAAACAAAATTTTTTACTACCTTTGCAACTTGAAATAACATAAAAGAAGTTTGATTAATGGTAAACAGACATTTTTTACGTCAGAAAGTATTGCAATCTTTGTATGCATACTATATTGGTGAGGCAGAAAGTATAGAAAAACAGGAAAAGTTTCTGTATGATAACATCTACAAACTCTATGAACTTGAAATAAATCTTTTAGCTGCCGTTTTGGAGATGCGGGATTTGGAAGAGGCAAGGATAGAAGAAGCAAAAAATAAGTTTTATCCTACAGAGGAAGAAAGAAATCCTAATCTGCGTTTTGTAAATAACATATACCTGCAAAAACTTGCCGCAAATGAAGAATTAAAAAAGGCAATGAATAATCTGCATGTTAATTTCTCTTTAATAACTGACGTCCTTAGGTCTTTGATGAGTAAATTCCGTCAAAGCGAACATTATATTGAATACATGAAAAAGGAGGAAGTAACTTATGAAGAGGAAAGAAAAATCATTGTTCGCTTATTTAAGAATTACATTATCAGAAGTGAGAATCTTTTTGAATTGATTTGTGAAAAGGGATTCACTTGGGAGTGTGATTATGAGTATGTTTGTCAGGTTACATTGCAGTTTTTGAAGATTTGGGCGGAAGATGAAAGCACTCAAAAACCGCTTCCTTATCCTTTTGACAAATCTGAAGAAGGTGCGGCGGAAAATGACAGAGAATTTACCCGTAATCTGTTCCGCAATACTATCAATCACGCAGACGAATACGAAGAATATATCAACAAACGCTCTCAGAATTGGGACAGAGAACGTTTGGCTTATATTGATGTGTTAATTATCAAGATGGCTATGAGTGAATTTATCTATTGTCCTACGATTCCTTTGCGTGTTACTTTGAATGAATATATAGAATTGGCAAAAGAATTTTCTACGGACAAGAGCCGTTTGTTTGTCAATGGAGTTTTAGACCGTATTATTACTGATTTGCGTATTGACAATAAGATATACAAGGACGAAGACGAAGAACTTTTATATTTTGAGACAATAGAAGGCGGTCAAGAGAGTTATTCACATTTTCATGCTCAGTTAAGACAATGAAAAAAGCAATAATTATTTCAGCTTTTGCGCTGTTTGGGGTAGTATTTAGCAGTTGCAATAATAAGAATTCAGAAGATATTAATCTGAATGTTGTAGAAAATCAAGCAGCAATCAAATTTGATAACGACGTTTTGGATTTCCATACCATAAATGACGGAGAGAAGGTAACGGGGAGCTTTAAATTCAAAAACACTGGCAAATATGATTTGGTTATTTCCGATGTCAGTGCCAATTGTGGCTGTACTGTTGCCGATTATCCTCACGGTGCGGTAAAACCGGGTGAAGAAGGTTTGATATCTGTTACATACGACTCAAAGGGTTCAAGAGGTATGAAAGTACAAAAACTTGTTACTGTTCTGTCTAATACAAACCCGCCGAGAACTGTACTTAAGATTATGGCAGATGTGAGATAAAGGTTTTAGAGTTTATGGTTTAAAGTTTAGAGTTTATGGTTTAGTGCTTAGAGTTGAGGGTTTAGTTATTTGAGTTTTTGAAAGAGATAAATAATAACAAATAAAAAATTAGTGAATATGAACTTTTTAAATGTAATGTTGATGGCCGGCGGAGCAAACGGACAATCCGCAAACGGAGGTGGCTCAGGGCTTGTAATGATTCTGCTAATCATTGTAATCTTTTACTTCTTTATGATTCGTCCGCAGTCAAAACGTCAGAAGGAAGAGAAGAAATTCCGTGAGCAATTGGAAAAAGGACAACAAGTGATGACCATCGGCGGTTTGCACGGCAAGATTAAAGAAGTCAAAGATACAACTGTTATGTTGGAAATTGCACATGACGTTGTTATTGAGATGGAAAAATCTTCCATTGCTATGAATGCAATCAACAACACCGCAGCTCAGGACAAGAAATAGTCAAAAGAGAGAAACGGAAATACTTGTGAAGAAATTTTTTAAACAAGTAGTTTCATTTTTTCAAAAACACAGGCAGATAAATTCACTTATTATCTGCTTGTGTATTAGTTTCTTTTTATGGTTATTCGTAACCTACGGCAGAGATTACCAACACAGTATATCCTATACGCTGAAATTTACCGACAATGAACACAAGGTGGAGTATTTTACTCAAGACAGCGTGATAACGGTAGGAGTGAAGACAAACGGTTTTGAATTTCTTGCAAAGAGTTCAGCCCGTAACAAAAAGAATATCGTAATTGACGTTGATAAACTTAATATCAATCTTTCAAAAGGTAATGCCGCAGTTCCGTCTTCGCAATTGAAAACGCAGATTATGCAAAATCTCGGTTACCGTGGGGTAGATATTACCGTATCGCCTGCAACCATTAATCTGTCGTGGAATAAACTGTATTCAAAACGGGTTAAGGTTATAAACACCTGCGAATTCAAATTTGAAAGACCTTACGGCAATTACTCCGAACCTGAACTAATGACGCAAGATGTTGTTATTGAGGGTGCGAAAAGTGAAATAAGTAAAGTAAATTCCATAAAAACCAAACCGATTGTTTATAACAATATCAACAAAAGCGGAATCTTTTTGGTGCCGTTGGATTTGGATTTGCCAAGTGGGGTAACCTGTAGAATGAAAAGCGTTCCCATAAGGATATATGCCGAAAAATATACGGAGAATGTGGCAATGCTTCCCGTAAAGGTGCTTCGCTATGAAGACTATCGAAACATTAAAGTATTGCCTAAGCAAGTCAAGGTACGTTACCGCGTAGCCGTGAAAGATTTTGCGAAAGTTAATGAAAAAGAGTTTAATGCTTTTGTTTTGTGTTCTGATGACGCTATGGCAAAATCGGATAAACTGAAAGTAAATCTTAGTAATATTCCCGACTATGTGAAAGTTGTCAGTATATATCCGCAAAAGGTTGAATACATTTTATTTAAATAGAAATTCAATTCTCAAATCCAAACTCTAATATCACAAATAAAACGTCCTATATCCAATGGCAAGAATAAAAAATCCAAAATTAATAATTGCCCTTACGGGTTCAATAGGCAGTGGTAAAACTTTGATAGCTCAAGTCTTCAAACATTTGGGCGTACCTGTCTATTTGTCGGATGTGGAGGCGAAAAAGTTGTATGAAAATAAGGAAATGATTTCTCAAATTGAGGATTTGTTCGGATCGGGCGTTATAACAAACGGGCAGATAGACAAAAAGAAACTTGCGGATTTGGTTTTCAATGATTCTTTTTTACTGAAAAAACTCAACAATTGCGTACATCCGTTGGTAAAACAGGATTTTGAGAAATGGGCATTGCAACAAAGTTTCCCGTATGTGATAATGGAGAGTGCAATTATATACGAGACAGGGTGGGAGAGACTGTTTGACAAAATAATATGCGTATCTACTCCGATGGATTTGGTATTGCAAAGAGTGCAAATGAGAGATAATCAAACTAAAGAGCAGATAATGAAAAGGATTGCCAATCAAATGTCCGCAGATGAGAAAATAAAAAGAAGCGGTTACGTGATTAATAACGACAATATTCAATTGGTTATTCCGCAGATAAGAGAAATTCATTCGCAGTTGCTTAATGCGGCGGCAAATTGTTAAGAAAAGACAATAAATTTACAATTCATTATACATATATTATATAATATGAAAAGAAAATTGCTAATAGGCGTAACTTTATCGCTTTTGAGTATAACAACATTCGCTCAAATAAGTACAAAACAACAACCGCGTTCATTCAAAATTGATAACGTGAGGATAAATTCCGCAAACGCTATGGTTTTATCTTCACCTGACGTCAATTCATTGTTGATTAAAGAAGAAAAAGAGGCAAATTTGTTTAAACCGAGGGCATGTGCGGCGTTGATTCCCGTAAATGAGAGTTTTTTTGACAGGGCAGAGAAGATTTCTTTGGCGGATGCCGACCTGTATATCTTAAAAATCAAAAGCGAAGGGGCATTGGCGTTGAATCTTTATTCAGATGATTTCTATATTCCTGAAAACTGCGAGTTGTATTTGTGGAATACCGACCGCAGCAAGTGTTTAGGTGCATTTACTAAGGACAATAATTCCCCTGACGGCAGATTTGCAACCGATTATGTCTATAATGACGAAATGATTATAGAATATTACCAACCCAAAAGTGTAAAAGAGTCTGCTAAATTGAATATTGAAAAAATCGGTTACTTCTACCGTGATGTTATTAACTTTGAACAAGAAAGTCTTTTGAGGGAAGAAGACAACGAATCGGAGATTAATCTTCCTTATAAGGGTTATCAAGATGCAGGTTCTTGCAATGTTAATGTCAATTGTTCGGAAGGGGATAATTTCAGGGACGTTCAACGCTCGGTTGTCAGAATGTTGATTCCTGTAAGTTATTATGAATCCGCTTGGTGCAGCGGAACGTTAATCAATAACACCGATAACGACCGCAAACCTTACATTCTTTCCGCCGCACATTGCATTGAGGATATTACTAATTCTTATTACTATTCCCAGATATTGTTTTACTTCAACTATGAGTATTCAGGTTGCAGCAATGTTTCCAAAGAACCTTCTTATTCCACTCTTACGGGTTGTACTAAGTTGGCTCACGGTAATAAATTCGGAGAAGGTGATTCGGATTACTTACTTTTGCAACTTACTGACAATATTCCTCAAAGTTTCAATGCTTATTGGGCAGGTTGGACGGTAAGGGACGAATTGTTTTCAGGGTGTGTAGGAATTCATCACCCGACAGGCGACGTTAAAAAGATATCTACCGTTGATGGAAAGACACGCGATATGGGCTATTCTGAAGGTTATTGGGATTATGATACTCATATTATGGTCAAATGGAAGAAAACAACTAACGGTTACGGAATTACAGAAGGCGGTTCTTCGGGAAGTGCTTTGTTTAACTCAAAAGGTCAGATTATAGGTACTTTGTCCGGTGGTGAATCTTCTTGTTATGCTTCCAACTCCTACAAAGTGGATTGGTATGGCAGATTTGACGTTTCTTTTACCAAACTTAAACAATGGTTAGACCCTAAAGGATATAACTATACCGATTTCGGCGGCAGGGAATATACGGTTGGAATTGATGATGTTGCAAAAGAAAATATAGAAATAAGCGTATATCCTGTTCCTGCAACGGATAAAGTTAGTGTTACGTTTGATAATTTAACCGATAAGGCTGTTCTTTCCGTTTTGGACAAATTAGGCCGCAGCGTTTATTCACTTGAAATTCCGCAAGGCACCTCTCAGATGGATATTGACATAAAAGGTTTTGCTAAAGGTACTTATTTCGTTAGACTTTATTCAAAAGGAAATTCAGTTGTCAAAAAAATAATTGTTCAATAATGAAAAAAATATTTAAAAACAAGATTTGGTTGATTTTAGCCTTGATTATATTTTTCGTAGGTTTGACTTCCTGCTCATCGTGGCGCAAAACCAAATGCGGAGAATGCCCGAGATGGTCGTATAATACCACCTCGGCAGACACTTATCAAAAAGTGTAACAATCAATTAGGATTTATTTGAAATGAAATGTACAGTTATCAAATTAGCTGTACATTTTATTTTTGTAATATTGGATAATAATTTTGCAAAATCGGAAAACATTTTTGTAATTTCTCAAAATATTTTTGTTTGGACGGTTCAAAATTATATTTCAGACCGTCTAAAACTATATTTTAAACCGTCCAAAATGCAGTTTTAAACCGTCCTGACAAATTTAATTTGGGAAATTGCAAAATTATTTTACAGTATTGCAAAAATGTTTTTTGACACATCAAAATTAATTTGAAAAATAAAAGTAAAATTTTCCGCAAATTTTATCTGCATATTAAAAAAAAGTAATAAATTTGCACTCCGTAAGTAAAGGAATCAAAAAGAAGCCTTACTTACACAATAAATTAGTAAAATAACATTTAAAATTAAAAGAAAAATGGCAAAAGTACATATCTTTAACGCAGGACCTTGCGTTTTACCAAAGGAAGCTACTGAAGCAGCAAGAGAAGCTATCCTTAACTTTGACAATACCGGTGTCGGTGTATTGGAAATTTCTCACCGTACTCCTGGTTGGGAGAGAATAATGAGCGAAACCGTTCAATTGTGGAGAGATTTGTTGAATATACCTGAGAACTATAAAATATTATTCTTAGGCGGCGGTGCTTCAACTCAATTCTTTACTGTTCCTGCTAACCTATTGAACAAGAAAGCTGCTTATTTGCAGACAGGCGTTTGGGCAAAGAAAGCCGTTAAGGAAGCAAAACTTTTCGGAGAAACTGTAGTTGTTGCATCTTCTGAGGATAAGAACTACTCTTATATTCCAAAGGGATACGAAATTCCGAAAGACGCAGATTATTTCCATATCACTACTAACAACACAATCTATGGTACTGAAATAAAATATGACATGGATTGCCCTGTTAATTTAGTTGCTGATATGTCTTCAGATATTATGTCCCGTCCTGTTGATGTTACTAAATACGCATTAATATACGGCGGCGCACAGAAGAATGTCGGCCCTGCAGGTGTTACTTTCGTTATCGTAAGAGAGGATGTTTTAGGAAAGATTACTGACCGTAAGAACTTGCCTGTACTTCCTACTATGGTAGATTACAGAAACCACATAGACAAAGAGTCAATGTTTAACACTCCTCCTGTATTCTCTATCTTCGTTATGCACGAAACTTTGAAATGGTTGAAGAATAACGGCGGTGTTGAGTGGATACAGAAAGTTAATCAACAAAAAGCAGACCTTCTTTACGGAGAAATCGACCGCAACAAGATGTTTGTCGGCACCGTTGAGAAAGAAGACCGTTCTTTGATGAATGTTTGCTTCGTTATGGCTAAAGGTTACGAAGACAAAGAGAAAGAATTTATGGAGTTTGCTAAGGCTAACGGTATGATTGGCATAAAAGGACACCGCAGCGTTGGAGGTTTCCGTGCTTCTTTGTACAATGCTTGTACTGTTGAGGACGTTCAGGCTCTTGTTGATTGCATGAAAGAATTTGAAGCAAAGAACGCTTAAAAAGAATAAAGAAATGACAAAGGTATTAGTTGCAACGGAAAAACCTTTTGCAAAAGTTGCCGTTGATGGAATAAGAGAAATAGTAGAGAAAGCAGGTTTTGAACTTGCATTACTTGAAAAATATACGGACGTTAATGATTTCTACAAAGCAGTTGAAGATGCTGACGCTTTGATAGTTCGTTCTGACAAAGTAACTAAAGAAGTTATTGACCACGCAAAGAACTTAAAAATAGTAGTACGCGCAGGCGCCGGTTTCGATAACCTTGACCTTGAAGCATGTACTGCACACAATATCGTGGCTATGAATACCCCTGGACAGAATTCAAATGCCGTTGCAGAGTTAGCACTTGGCCTTATGATATATATGGCACGTACTAATTTCACTCCTGTAGCCGGTACAGAATTACAAGGAAAGAGAATAGGTATTCACGCGTACGGTAACGTAGGACGCCTTGTTGGTATGAAGGCTAAAGCATTGGGAATGGAAGTTATGGCTTTAGACCCATTCGTTCCTGCTGAAAAAATCGAGGCAGACGGAGTTAAGGTTGCTAAAGACGTAAATGATCTGTATTCTTCTTGCGATTACGTTTCCCTTCACATACCTGCAAACGAGCAAACTAAGAACTCTATCAACTATGAGTTACTTTCTAAGATGCCGAAGGGCGCTTGTTTGGTTAATACTGCAAGAAAAGAAGTTATAAACGAAGCTGACATGGCTAAATTGTTGGCTGAAAGAGAAGACTTCAAATATGTTACCGACATTGCAGCAACTAATGACGAAGAGTTGAAGAAATTTGCACCTCGTTACTTCTCTACTCCTAAGAAAATGGGAGCTCAGACTAAGGAAGCTAACGTTAATGCAGGTTTAGCGGCTGCCCGTCAGATTGTTGATTTCATTTGCAACGGCGTTACTAAATTCCAAGTAAATAAATAGTAGATAATTTATTTGCATATATAATAATGTAAGGGCGGAATATGATTTCTGTCCTTGCATTTATTGTTTTAGTTAAATTAATATCGGGTATTAAGAAAATATTATCGATTATTATAAAATCTATATGTGATATTATTCTTGTAAGGCAATGATTTATCAAGATAAATTGAAGATTTTTACAAAATTTTTGACTTTTTGACGCAGTATTTTCAGGTTTTTGGGTACTTACTTGTAAAGAAAAATTTTTAAAAAGAGTAATTAACTTAAAAAAACAAGAGAAATGAAAACGAATTGGAGAAAAATCATCTTGTTATCTGCTTTAACATTGATGATTACAGGATTTACCGCCTGCGAAGACGATGACGATGGTTGCAATGAGTGCAATACCAAGATTTTGTACGAAAATCAAGTCTGGAAAAGTGATTTGAGTGGTATGTATGGCTCAGTACATTTTTATTTGGCTGTTATTGACGGAAATTATATCATTGTTGCTGAACCCACGGCAGGAATTAATCCAATTGTAGATTATTATTACATCTGCAATCCGCAAAAAGTGAAAAAATTGGTCTCACCAAACGAGTGGGTTCAGGTAAATTTGAGATGTAATGTCCGTCAAAAGCACGACGACTTGCCCGATATATATATTCCGCGGACCGACGTTGGCGTTGTAATCAGAGGAGAATTGGAAGTTCTGACTATAGAAAAAGCCGAATAGTACTCTCAAAAATAAAAATAAGCCACTTGCTTTTGCAGAAACTGACCTGACAAGACCAAGACGGAACTTGATAAAAATAAAATCCCACTTTAATAAAATAAAGTCCCACAATATTTTACTAAAGTGGGACTTTAATTTACTAATGTCAAAAAAGAATCTTCTCTTTCAATGGCTTATTCAACAGAAGACTGCTTTTGCTCAGCCATATTCTGAAGTTGCTCCATCATCATCTCAAGTGTCTGAAATTCTTCTCCGTCCATATCGTACGAAGCTAAGATTTTAGTAAAATCTTTGTCAATTAGAAACCAAGAATGTCCCATAAGAACATTTCCGGAATTGTTTTTGGCACGGTAAGTGTGCTTTACTCTGAAACCAATAAACTTCTGCCCCTCTTTTTGTATGGTTTTACCAAGTGTTTCAAACTCTTTGTTCATTTTTTCAGCCTGTTCTTTTATTTTTTCTTGCTGAGCAAGCAAACTTTCGTACTTTTCCTTTTTCGTATTGTACTCGTTGCTGCTATACGAATCGTAAGGATTTGCATAAATCAACATTGATGATTTTGCATGTTTGATTTCCTCGTCCAGTCTTGCAAATTGCTTGTCAAATTGGTACGCTTTAAACAATTTTTCGTGGAATGCTGGGTCATGAATTGGCGAAAAAGCACTGTCAATAACCGTTTCGGCAGGATCGTACGAGTCTGGAATATACAGAGTTTTCTGCATATGTTCCTTAATTAAGGCATTAGCCTTTTCTTCTGGTGATTTGCTGCAGGAAACTAACATCACTGCAGCAGCGATCAAGATTAAAACTTTTTTCATTGCCGTATTGTTTTTATGTTATTACTACAAATCTTCTCCGTTTGCCTTATTAAGTCTGTTATCATAGAACATCGTTATACTATATTTACCGTAATTTTCAGTAATCATAAACCAAACGGATTTATGTGATACCTTATCTATGATATAATCCAATCCCAAATCAAGAGTTTCGTCATAGATTTTGCGTTGCAGTTCTTCGTCGGCATTTTCTAACTCTTCGGCAGAATATTTTGCAAGGATTTCCGTTTGAACATAAGACACCATAGCAGTAGAATCAAAATCTGTTGGACTTACTTGATAATATGCTGCTTGGAATCGTTTATTATGTACCATCATTTCATACGAAATATTCTCCTCATCAGATAATTCGAAGTTGCCAACTAAATCTGCTGGCATATATTTATCATTCTTTTCGAATTGACGGCACAAACGGTTAAAATTTATCTTAATGTTGCTTTCGTCAGTTGGAGTTACGTCATCAACAACAATTCTATAAACTTTATTGTTGTTAGTTACAACAAAAAGATAAACATTTTTGCCGTTAAATTCACCTTTTAACCTGTCTTTTTGTGCATCGTAGGTAAAGCCTTTTGCTTTCAGTTTTTGAATCATTGATGTTTTGGTGCCGTCAATGGGAATCCCTAAAAATTTTGTAACATCTTTTGTGTTACTTTGTGCAATTGCACTTGTGATACTGAATAGTATCAGCGTAAGAAGTGCTAAAATTTTTCTTTTACTCATTTTTCTGTTTGTTTTATTTTGTTATACTTTAATTTTCTGCTTTTTAATAGATATAAAAAGAATTATCGTGGATTTATCTTTTGTTATCTTCGGTTCTAGCCTTACCTTTACACTACAAATTTCAATCACACGATAGCAGATACGACATCGTATCGTTGCTAACTCTCAATCTTTTGTAGTGTTTTTGAAATTTGGCTAGAATTTCGATAACAAAAGTTGCGTCAAACTACGCACAATTATTCTTAATTCAATATATATTTTCTTGCTTACATATTACATTTTTATTTTACCTGTTATTGTTATTTAACATTGCAAATTTACAAAAATATTCCCAATAAACAAGTCTTTATATCCTTTTTTTATTCAAATATAACGATTTTTTGTGATTTTATTTTCTGAAAAAACAGTTGTAAATAATGAAATCGTCCGTATTTCTTTGGTTAGTAAGCAGAAAATATGTAATTTTGCAGTTACGAAACCGTGGTTTTTCAAACCGTGGCTTTGCAAAAAAATAACAAACAGGTAATTGAATTGAATAAGTCTTTTTTTTATATTAGTTTCTTGCTGTGTGCGTTATGCAGTTGGGCGCAAGACAGTATCAAAACCGTAAATCTGGACAGTGTATCGGTAAGTGCAAAACGTATTGAGTTACAACAAAACGCTCCGAGCGGAGATAAGTTAAGCAGAAAGCAACTTGAAATCATTAACACCCAAAATGCCGGAGATGCCGCTAAGTTTTTAGGCGGTGTTATGGTCAAAGATTACGGCGGATTGGGCGGAGTCAAAACCGTAAGCGTGAGGGGATTGTCTTCCAATCACACTTCGGTTTCTTATGACGGGATAAACATTTTTGACAATCAAAGCGGACAGATTGATTTAAGCAAATATTCTCTGTCAAGTGTTAATTCCCTGTCTTTAGCCAATGCAGGATTCAATTCTTTTATCCCCACTGCGTCCTCATTAGCCTCTTCGTCAAGCGTGAATATTGAAACAAAAAAGCCCGATATGGGGTCAAGGCAATTAAAAGGCGATGCTGCATTGTCTTACGGCTCTTTCAATATGTTTAACGGCAATTTGTTTTTGGCAACCAAGGTTTCAAACAAAGATATTCTGACATTGCTAACCGATATGACCAACACAAACGGACGTTATTCTTATAAAATATATTACGGTGCCAATCAACAACTTTCAACCCAGACAAAGAAAAGAGAAAACAACGATTTGTTCTCTTATCACGGCGAAGCAAATTGGTTTCATTCCTTTTCGGCGAAACAAAATCTGAAAACAAAAGTGTATTATTACTATTCCAACCGCGGATTGCCGTCAAACGTTAATCTGTATTATCAAAATTCCAAACAGAGATTGTGGAATAATAACTTTTTTGCGCAAACGGATTTCTCCTCTTATATAAACGACAGACTGACTTATAAGAATAAATTAAAATTTGATTGGAATTACACCCGTTATAACGACCCTTATTATCTGGGAGCGCCCGAAGGACAAAACGATGAGTACAAACAAAACCTTGTCTATATGAATAACGCCGTCAGATACTTGATTAGATATAATTTTTCGGCAACTCTGACAAACGATGTTTCTTTTTCGTCGCTTAATTCCACAATTTTAGATGACAAACCTGCGAGATTGTCTTCCCTTACGGCACTTGTTTTGGATTATAAATTAAAAGATTTTACTTTTTCTGCAAATGCTGTTCATTCTTTCTTCAATGACAACTACCAAAACGCAAATAAAACCCGTAACTACTTATCTCCGTTCATTAGTATCCGATGGGATAAAGAGAATTTCTCTTCTACGCTTTTTTATAAGAATATTTTCCGAATGCCTACGTTTAATGAATTGTATTATAGGCGAATGGGGGACAGTAATTTGAAACCTGAGAAAACCAATCAACTGTCTTGGGCAAATGTTTTGACAATAGAAAATCCGCAATATACAATTCAGCCCGAGATTGACTTATATTATAATAATGTAAAGGACAAAATCGTTGCCATACCCAAAACAAATATTTTTCTTTGGACAATGCTTAACTACGGCAGGGCGGATATATACGGTATTGACTTGAAAATCAACTCTGCATTCAGAATTGCTTATACACAACTCACGTTAAAACTCAACTATTCCTATCAAAAATCCGTTGATATGGACAAACAATCGCCTACATACAAGCAAGATTTACCTTATATGCCTGAAAATATCGGCAGTGCGGTACTTGGTGCGGATTATATGCAATATCATTTCGGTTATACGTGTTTGTATGTCGGCGATAGGTATTCTTTGCAGGAGAATATCCCTCAAAATCTGTTGAAATCCTATTTTGACCATTCTGCATGGGTAAGTTATGATTTGAATTTCAAAAATAAACGTATTGAAAACCTTAATTTGATGTTTTCCGTTGCCAATATATTTAACAAACAATACGAAGTAATCCGCGCTTATCCTATGATGGGCAGAAATTTCAACTTTAAAATTCAACTAAAATTCTAATTACTAATTTTTTATTTGAATTTTTTGCTGCCCTTTGTGAATTTTTTGCTGCCTTTACGCAATAATCCGCCGCCCTTTGCGGAGAAATTTTCAAAAAAAGAGTTTTTTTAACCCGAAAAAAGAGTTTTTTTGATATAAAAAAATAGTTTTTTTCAAAATAATATGCGAAAGGGCGGCAGAAAATTTCTTTGGGGCTGCAATAAAAACCGTAAGGGCAACGTTATTACAAAAATAAAAAATAACAAACAATAAAAATAATTTAAAGATGAAGAAAAAAATTCTGACAATCAGTAGATTGTTGTCATTGGTTTTGATGGCAACGATGTTTTTTGCGTGCGGTGATGACACGAAAAAAAAAGAAGAACCGTTGAATGCCGCAGTTGATGAAACCCCGAGCGGTAATACCTCTTTAATATCCGCAACTGACAAAGGTCTTTACGTTCTTTGTGAGGGTACTTACGGACATTTCAACTCTGCAGTGGATTTTTACAACACTCAGACCCAAACGGCATTGACCGATGCGTTCAACCAAATTAACGGCTTAGGAATGGGAGGCACTGCCAACGATATGTTGGAGGTTGATAACTACATTTTCGTTGCTGTAACCGATGATGCAATGGTCAGAGTGTTGAACAAAGACAATATGACTGTATATAAACGTTTTAAAATCGTGGATGACAACGGCATAAACAGACAACCGCGCCATCTTGTCTATAATAACGGCAATGTTTATGTGTCTTGTTTTGACGGAAATGTGGTAAGAATAAACGTAAATCAGATGGCAATAACGGGAGTTGTGCAAACAAAAGGAAGAAATCCCGAAGGTATTGTGATAAATAACGGAAAGCTTTTCGTAGCAAATTGCGGCGGATTGTCTTTCCCTAACTATGACAAAACGGTTTCGGTGATTGATTTGCCGGCATTTAGTGTTGATAAAACGATTGAAGTTGCCAGCAATCCTACTCAACTACAGGTTTTCGGCAATTACGTTTATTCGCTTTCAATGGGTGATTATTCTGCTTTGCCTGTGCTTAGCAAAATATCGGCATCGGATTACACGGTGGAAAATACCCAATCCATCGCCGCAACAGAGATAAAAATCTACGGCAATTATATGTATTATTTCTATAAAGACTATGCTAAGAATACTATTTCGCTAAAAAAGATGAATCTTAACACAATGCAGCAGGAAGAATTCGCCGTTGCGCCTGAGGATATGAAAACTCCTTACAAGATTACGGTAGCGGACGATATTGTTTTCATAACAGACGCTGTTGATTACGTAACAGGCGGAAAGGTCTTTGCATTTGATTTGAACGGAGTATTGCTTTACAAATTTAATACCTCAGTCGGACCGAATACGGTTATAATCAAAAAAGGCATATCGGCCGTTTAATGAAAAGAAATATTAAGAAATGGTTTTGTAAAATCAAAAAAAATCCGTAACTTTGCAAATCGTTTCTGACAGAAGAGAAAAAGATAAATTTTTACTAACAATTAAAATATCAAAATTAATATGCAGAAAAAAGGAAACAAATACGGAACTCACCGTGTGATTGAACCGAAAGGTGTATTGCCACAACCGGCAAATAAGATTGACAACAATATGGATGAAATCTATGATAACGAAATCCTTATTGACGTTCAAACCCTTAACATAGACTCTGCGTCTTTTACGGATATACATAACTATGCTAAACAGCAGGCAGGTGAAGGTGCAAGCGAAGAAAAAATTGAAGAAGAGATTAAAAAAGAAATGCTTTTGAATGTTGAACTTCAAGGCAAGCACAGAAACCGCCGTACAGGCTCGGGTGGTATGCTTTTAGGCCGTGTTGAGAAAATCGGAGACGCACTTAAAGGTAAAATAGACTTGAAAGAGGGCGACCGTATCGCAACTTTGGTTTCTTTGTCATTAACTCCGCTTCGTATTGACGAGATTTTGAAGATTAAAGCCGATGTTGATCAAGTTGATATCAAAGGTAAAGCTATTTTGTTCGAAAGCGGTATTTATGCAAAGATACCTGACGATATGCCGGAGAAACTTGCATTGTCTGCTTTGGACGTTGCCGGTGCTCCTGCGCAGACTGCAAAACTTTGTCAGTACGGTCAGAATGTTGTTATCTTGGGTGCAGGCGGTAAGAGCGGAATGCTTTGCTGTTATGAGGCTAAAAAACGTGTCGGCGTTACAGGTAAGGTTATCGGATTGACAAACAGTCCTAAATCTACCAACAGATTGAAAGATCTTGAGTTCTGTGATGTTGTTGTTTCCGTAGCAGGCAAAACTCCTGTGGAGGTTTATGAACTTGTAAGCGAATTAACCAACGGTAAGATGGCAGATGTAACTATCAACTGCGTAAATGTACCAGACCAAGAGATGACTGCAGTTCTTTGTACCAAGGATGACGGAGTTGTTTATTTCTTCTCAATGGCTACAAGCTTCACAAAGGCTTCGTTAGGTGCAGAGGGAATCGGCTCAGACGTTAATATGATTATGGGTAACGGCTACACGAAAGGACACGCTGAATTTACATTGCAAGAACTTCGCGAAAGTCCGAAACTACGTAAGATTTTCGAAGAACTATACGCATAAAACAAATAAAATTTCTTGACTTATAGGCAGTAAAAACTTATAAGAAAAGAAATAATTTAAATAAGGTATTATCAAACAGTAGAGATAATACCTTATTTTCTTTTAAGATTGTTTGTTTTTCTAACTTAAAACTACATTTTTCTTAAAACAATCTATTTTTTAGACAATTCACTTCGCTTAATTAAAATTTCCGTGAAATAAATTGTCTATTTCTTATAGCCTATTGTCTGGAAAAGTAAAATTCTTTGGTATTTACCCAAATCAAGTATCTCCGCAACTTCTTTTTCTTGGTGAGCAGCGTAACGTGTTACCGTTCCGAGATTTTTTTTCATACCGTCAGCGGCAAGATACATATTCTCACTGACGTAAGCAGCCGACATAGCAGCGAAAGTAAAGGCGCGGTGATGGTCTTTTTCCACGTCAAATTTCTCCAAATCGGAAACGATGGCAATATTTGTAACTTTGCCTGCAAAACCATTCGGTCTGTCTGTGTCTTTTCTGTAATCGCCTTTTTTAATCAACTCCAACGTGTTTTCTTTTGCGTTATAAAGATAGATTCCTTTCTCCATAAAGACATAAAGTGTGATGTCCTGACGGTTCATTGCCGTAGGGGCGGTACGTTTTTCGCCATGCGAGTAACCGAATCCTGCCCACAGGATAGTAGATAGGTCATTTAAGGAAATATCTCCGTCTTTAAAACTGCGGTCAGACTGCCTTATTGCAATAGTTTTCAATATGCTTTCGCCGCCTTCTCTTTGCGGTTCGGGTAATTTGATATTCTGCGCCTTAAGGCATAACCCCGTCATCGCAAGGACTAATAATAATGTTACTTTTTTCATATTCTGTATATTTTTATGTTATTAAATTCTATTAAAACTAATTATTGTTATTATTTGTCGTTATAATGTCCGTATTCGGAGATAACTATAACGATTACTTCCGTATCACGTATTTCGTAAATCAAACGGTGTTTGTCTGTTATGCATCTTGACCATTGGTTTGTGCGGTTTCCTTTCAACGGTTCGGGATGTCCCGTCCCCATTTTCGGATGTTCGTAAAGTTCTTTATTAATTTGAGAGCTTTTTTGTAGGCTTGAGGTTCATTAACAGCCTTATAATTAAGCAATGAGGCGATTTTATCCAAAAAATTAGTGTCCGTAGTCTTACGGATTGTCTTTATAATATCGTTTCTTCGCCTTTCCAATGTCATTGCTGCCATATCAACTCCTTATTTTTATTAAAAACTGTGGTGCAAAGATAAAATAAATTTTTCAATTGCCAAAATCCTGTACTTATTTATGAAATTTCCGTCTTAAAGTCTTATGAAACCGTGTGTGATAGAGAATTCCTGCGGTTATTAAGCCGAACATAAATCCTGCGAAGATACTCCACGTTCCTAATTTCAAAACAAATCCGCACAGGTATGCACTCGGCAATGCCACAAACAGATAAGCAATTACTGCATACAGCATCGGACGGGTTACATCGTTAATTCCTCTAAGCCCTGCAAGACCCGAAACCTGCGTTCCGTCAATTAGTTGGAACACTCCCGCAACTAAAAACAACGAATACGCTATTTGGATTACTTCGGCGTCATTAGAAAACAACATTGCTACATATCTGCCAAAGAAAATGAAGATTAACGCCACCGTTCCCATAATTAACAGAACCATTTTCCACCCTGCATAAAACTGTTTCTTGATTTCCTTTTCGTCATTCAGCCCGTAAGCGTGCGAAACCAACACGGTAGTTGCCGAACATATACCGCTGGCGGCGAGAAATGAGGTAGAAATCATTGTATTTATAATCTGGTAGGATGCAAGTGCCGCCGTAGAAACCCAACCCATCATAATAGTTATACCGAATAACGAAAAAAACTCTATAAACATCTGTCCTGCAATTGGAACTCCGATTCTCAAGAGGCATTTGTGCATATAAAACGACAATCTCTGCCATTGGAACTGCTTAATATACATCTTGTAATCCTTACTTACCCGAATATAAATCAAAAATGCGATAGGGGACAACAGACGTGAGATAAAAGTAGAAAGACCTGCCCCGAAAACTCCCATAGGTGCGAATCCCAACTTACCGAATATAAAAACCCAGTTAAGAAATATATTTAACACGTTAGCCGATATAGTTATTATCATCGCCGCTTTCGTATTGTCAATACCTTCAAGGAACTGTTTGAATGTCAAAAACCATAACATTGGAATAAATGACAACGCCACGATAACGTAATAAGATTTGCATTCATTAATAACCTCTGTCGGTTGTCCGAAAAGATGTAAAAAGGGGAGAAGTCCTAACAAAACCGCCACCAGTAGCAATGACAACAAAGTATTAAGCGACAAAGAATTTTCAAAAAGATTTACTAAGATGTCTTTTTTGCCTTTGGCGTAATTTTGTCCTGTTAAGGGTGTGAGAGCCATTGATATTCCCATACCGATAACTAAAGCGTTATAAGTAAGTGCGAATGCGAATGAAACGGCTGCCAAAGATGCCGTCCCCAATGTGCCTACCATCAAAGTATCAACCATTTGTACGAGTTGCTGACCTAATGACGACAACATAATAGGCAACGCCAACTTAAGATTTTGTGAATACGGATTTTTACTTTGCATTATCCTTACGGTATCCCTCGTAATTAATGTTTTAAGTGTTGTTTATAATGTTTTAAAAACTCCATCTATTTTATTCTGAGGTGCAAAGGTACGAATAATTTGTTGAAAATAGGTAATCAAACGGCAAAAAGTTATTGTAATACCGCATTTTGTGAGATTCTTTCTTGAAAACAATCTTAAAAAACCTATGTATTTTTGTCAAAAAACCCAGGTTTTTCGTTTCAAAAACATAGGTTTTTTATTCAGAAAACCATGGTTTTTCAAAATTAAAATCAAAAAAGAATTCTTTTTAATGAGGTTTTGCAATTTTTTCAAGTGTTGATGCAATAACAAATACCCTTTTGCGTTTAAGGAATATGATTAAAATTTTGACGAAAATGAAAAAAGTAATTTTCTTTTTAAGTTTTGTTATCTCGTTGGCACTTGCCGACAATGTTAATGCACAAAAAGATAATACGGATTCGTTTGATAACGAAATATTTGTAGTTGTTGAACAATCGGCGCAATTCCCGGGCGGATTGGATGCTATGTCGGATTTCATACAAAAGAATCTTAAGTACCCGAAGAAAGCAAAAAAGCACGGCACTCAAGGTATGGTTTTCGTTTCTTTTGTTATTGAAAAAGACGGACGCCTTTCCAATATCAAAGTTGTGCGTGATATCGGGGACGGTTGTGGAAAGGCTGCGGTGAAAACGGTTAAGAAGATGCCGAAATGGGAACCTGCCAAACTGAGAGGTAAAGCCGTAAGACAACAATTTAACTTGCCGTTAAATTTTCAACTATAACCTAACGCAAAAAGCAATAAAGGCACCGTAAAATCAAATGACATTACGGTGTCTTTGCTATATATTACGATTTATTCGCAAGTAATTTCTTTCTTATCACTATTCCAAACGCTGAAATCTTATTTCTCCAACCAAGAAACTATATTGTTTTTAACTATTTCAATTCTTTCGTCAAAACTTTCGCGTGTTGCAAAGGCGATATGAGGAACGCAGACGCAGTTTTTCGCATTCAACAACGGATGGTCTGAACTTAGCGGCGGCTCTTTCTCATATACATCAATGCCTGCACCAAGTAATCTGCCCTCATGTAGCATCTGTGCCAAAACGTCCATATCCACCACATTTCCGCGTGCAGTGTTGATAATTATTGCTGAAGACTTGCAAAGCGAAAGCATCTTTGCGTCAATAAGATGATAAGTTTCCTCCGTCAATGGCACATGCAAAGAGATAATGTCGCTACTTTGCATAAGCGTTGGCAAATCCACGTATTTTATTCCTTGTCTTGTGTATTGCAGATGCTCTTTGCGTGAATTGGCAAGCACATTGCAACCGAAAGCTTTAAGTAATAATGCAGTACGTCTGCCGATTGCTCCCATACCAACTATACCTACGGTTTTGCCTTTTAGTTCTGTTCCAAGGAAATTATTTCTTGTTCCGCCCACACGGATATTTGCATTCATCTCACTTAACTTTCTCATAACGTCAAGCATCAAACCGATAGCCAATTCACTTACCGCTTCGGTAGCATAGCCTGCTGCGTTGATGATTTCAATATTGCGTTCCTTGCAATAAGCAACGTCAATATGGTCTATGCCTGTGAAAGCAACGGCAAGAAGTTTTATATTCGGACAATGGGATAAAACTTCCTTTTTAAGCGGAATGTTTGAAATGATTACTACATCGCTGTCCGCAATACGTGAAATAAGTGTTTCATTATCTTCTTTTCTGTCTTTGTAAAGGGTAAAAGTGCAACTGTATTTTGCAAATAATTCTTTTAATTCCTGTTCTTTTGCGTCGTTTATGCCGATAGGTTCAACGGCAATTATCTTTAAATTTTCTTTCATCGCAATTAATTATTTAAAACCTTAAAATTTCATTGCAAAGTTACATAAATTTTTTGTTTTTTTTGTCAATTAAAAAACATTTCGTACTTTTGCAACATCGAAATAATAAAGTATTTAGACAGAAGATGAATAATATTAAGAGAATCATATCACTTTTACTTATTATTACAGTACTGTTTGCCTGTAATAATAAAGTCCCGCAATTTGATGGGGCAGGAGATTTTTATTTTTAGACGGATTGGCAAGAATTAGGATTGGAGATGAGAAAACAGGTAAATGGGGATATATAGACAAAACAGGAAAGATTGTTTTTTAGAATAAAAGAACAGTAAGTATTCTTCATGTTTTTAAGAAAACAAAATCTTTCATATTAAAAAGAGCGGACTGAAGTTTTTATTTCTTCAGTCCGCTTTCATTTTTAAGGATTTCATGTTTTTTTTAAGGGCTTTACAGTCTTTAGTTTTTTATGAATATCAGTTTTACTTAACAAAACCTTGTTGTTTCAAAAATGCTTCGTTGGTTGGTTCGTGTCCGCGGAAAGCTTTGTAGAGTTCCATCGGTTTTTTACTTCCTCCGCGTGAAAGAACGTTCTTTCTGAATGACGAACTTACTGCAGGATTAAAGATTCCTTGCTCTGTGAATGCTTGATAAGCATCGGCAGCAATAACTTCGCTCCATTTATATCCGTAATAGCCTGCTGCATATCCGCCTCCGAAGATATGGGAGAATTGAGTACTCATCATGCAGCCGTCAATCATAGGCATAAGTTCGGCTTTCTTGCTTGCCGTTTGTTCAACAGCCAATACGTTACCGTCAAACGGTTTCTCAATTGAATGCCATGTCATGTCAAGGATTCCGAAGAACAACTGACGGATTGAAAGCCAGCCTGCGTTGTATTGTTGTGCCTCACGAATACGGTCAATGTACTTTTGCGGAATCTTGTCGCCTGTCTTGTAATGAACGGCAAACATATCCAAGAATTCTTTTTCGTATGCGTAGTTTTCCATAAACTGGCTCATGCCTTCAACGAAGTCATGGGCAACGCTTGTTCCCGAAAGAGATTGATAAGTGCATTCGGTAACTATGCCGTGCAGACAATGGCCGAATTCATGCAGAAATGTAGTTACTTCATCGAAGGTAAGTAGGGAAGGAGTCTTGCTTGTAGGTTTGGAAAAATTGGTTACAAGTTGGATTAACGGGCGTATTTCGTTGTTATTGACCTTGCTCTCTTCACGGAATGAAGTCATCCACGCACCTTGACGCTTATTATCTCTTGGGAAGAAGTCCATATAAAGCACAGCCATGAACTTATTGCTCGTTTTGTCCCAAACCTCATATACTTGTACGTCTTTATGATAAACAGGTATGGATTTGTTTTCGCGGAATTCAAGGTTGTAAAGTTTTCCTGCCAATTCAAAGATACCTTTCTTTACATATTCCAAATTGAAATAAGGTTTCAACAGTTCTGGAGATATATCGTATTTTTCTTTTTGCAATTTTTCTGAATAGAAAGAGAAATCCCAACGGTTCAGAGTGCCTGAAAAACCATGTGCATTGGCATAATCCTGTACGGCTTTCAAATCCCGCTGTGCGTAAGGCATACTTGTGTTAAGTAAATCGTTAAGAAAATCATTTACTTTGGCAGGTTTTTCCGCCATCTTATCTTCTAACTCATATTCAGCGTAAGATTGATAACCCAAAAGGTTAGCAATCTTTAAGCGAAGATTGACAATATCTTTTATTACCTGCTTATTGTCGTTGGTATCGCCGTGATTTCCCATGGAATTGTACGCACGCCAGATTTTTTCCCTTATCTCACGGTTAGGACAGTAAGACATAACGGCAACATAGGACGGTTGGTCAAGCGTAAAGGCGTAACCTTTCATGCCTCTTGCCTTTGCCTCTTGCTGTGCAGCCTCCAAAGCGTATGCAGGCATACCTTCAACGTCTTTTTTGTTGGTAACATTCAGAACAAATGCGTTTTGGTCGTTTAAAACGTTCTGATTGAATTTCAAAGACAACACGCTTAACTCTTCATTTGCCTTGCGGAATTCTTCTTTTGCTTCTCCAGTAAGTAATGCTCCGTTTTTAATAAATCCTTTATAGACTTTGTCCAAAAGCATACGGTCTTCGGTCGTCAGTTTGATAAAATCACGGTTGTCATAGACCATTTTGATTTTGGCAAACAACTGCGGATTCATACTGACATCGTTGCTGTATTTGGTAAGGATAGGAGTAAGTTCTTGGGCTATCTGTTGCATTTCTTCAGATGTGCAAGCCTCGTTCATATTAAACAATATGGAAGAAACCTTATCCAATATTTTTCCGCTCTGTTCGTAAGCCACGACAGTGTTTTCAAATGTCGGATCGGCAGTATTGGAAATTATTTTATTGACATCGTCCTTTGCTTTCTCTATTGCGTAAAGCATTGCAGGTTTGTAATGTTCCGTCTTGATTAAATCAAAAGGCGGCGTTTTTTGCGGTGTATTCCACTGCATAACAAGCGGATTGGAAGATTTTATTTCGTCCATTTCCTGTTTTGACATCTGTGCTGATAATAATGTTGTAGCCATAAGCATTGATGTTATTAAAAGTTTTTTCTTCATTTTTTAATTATGTTTATTCAATTATAAGTTTGCGTAAAATTAACGTTTGCAAAATTACAAAAAATTCAAAAATTATATCTATATATCAACGGTATTTCAAAATTTCTTTGTACTTTTGCAAAGTCAATTAAATGATTGACATAGTAAATTGAGCTTGATGCTTATGTTCTCTGATTGCAAAGTCTGGAAAACTTGCTAAGGTATGAGAATAATAAGAATGATAGTTCTACGCTTGGGCGTGAATTATTCTATCCTTATTATACCGAGGTATTCCAGACACCAGCAATTAAATTAAGGCTATTTTGAAGATTTACGTCTTCTTTTTATTCCTTAAACATATGTCTCAATCTCAAAACAGGGAATACCGAAAACTGTTTTTAGAGTAGGTGCGTTTAAAAAAATTAAAAAACAATGGAAAATTTTTCTTTTACAAAACAAGAAATGGCTGCTGTTATAAAAATGGCAGGTATAATGGTAGCAGCGGATGGTATTGTTCATCAGAATGAAAAAGAGATGATGACAAAAGAAGTTATGAGATTTAATATCCCCTTAAATGAGGTAGCAATGTTAGTAGAAAAGGCTAAAACAATGGAATCAGATGTTGCCATTGCTACAATAGCGATCATGACCGATGCTCAAAAAAGATATGTTACTGCATATTTGGGAGCAATGATAGCGATAGATGGAGATGTTGATGATAAAGAGGTTGCTCTATGGTCATTAGTATCACAAATCTGTCATCTTCCAAACATGACAATAGCAGAGGCAATAGATTATTTGGATAATTAAAAAGAAGCAAAAACTTATGGGACTATTTGATTTATTCGGAAAGAGTGGTAATGAATCATCTCTGAAAAGAAATAATACAAGCCAAAATTCTTTTTTACAAGATTTATTACATGGCAGTAATAATCCTTGTGCAGGAGCAATTGAGATAACTTTTGATTATCATCAACGCTATGAAAACGGCAATCCTGTATTAGGAGAACAAAACCACAAAAGAACCCTCAAGATTGAAAAGAATGTGTCAGGTGATATTGGATATACTGTTTCAATTAATCCTAGTATGTCGCCAAAAAGGATGAAAGTAATATCTTGTAGTAATGATAAGATTAAACTTCAAGGTTACGGATATGACAATAATGCTGTTATGATGGGCGTTCCAAAAGAAGCGGCATCATTTGAGTGTTATGCCTTGACTCTTAACGTTGCAAGTAGTGGAGTTTTAGATCGGGCAATTATTAGTTGCGATCTTCATTTGTTGGATAGAAATATAGATTTGAAATACTACCGACACAGTAAAGAAGAAAAGGAAACTATTAGTACAAACCAAGAAGATGCACAGGCTCAATATAATGCTGGAATTCTATATATGAAACAAAAAGATTATAAAAAAGCCGTGCATTATTTCACGCAATCGGCAAAACAGGGGTTCGTGCTAGCACAATATAATTTAGGAGTATGCTATCTCAATGGTGAGAAGGAGTTTCACAAGACAAGGAACAAGCTGTATATTGGTTAAAAAAAGCCACTAATCAAGGTTTTCAACCAGCAAAAGAAGTTTTAATGATTGTTGAATAATACAAATAAAGGCAGAGATTGTGATTCTCTGCTTTTTGGTTTATTATTTCTTTGTAAGGTTCAAACAAAATATTCTTCATTGTTAAGAAATTGACTTGTGTTATAATAATCCTGTCTGAAATTTGTCAGTTTTGTTGAAAAATTGTTGGTTTAAGGATAACATAGAAACAAGATAAAACTGTCCAATTATAAGTTTTCAGAATAAAACGGCGTTTCCAAAAATTGTTTTCTGAAAAGAATCTGACGAAGTGGCGTTTTACGGCAACGAAACGTCACTTTATTTTTGGCTTAAAACACAATAATTTACGGAAATTAGACTTGTTCTTACGGAAATATTATAATGAGATTATTTTGCTTGGTATTGCAAAGTTACAACAAATTATTGATATACGGAAATTCCACACTGTTGGCAAAAGGTAGAATTTGAAAGTAATTGTTATAAAATTTGTACGCTGTTTTTAAGAAACTAAATTTAAAGATTTTCGTAAAATGTTTATATCTTTTTGATTGCAACAATCCGTAAGACGTGAAAAAATTGTAACTTTGCAAAAGATTATAATAAGACACAATGAAAACAAGATAATGATAATATTATGTCGCAACAAGAAGCATTAAAACTGTTTGAAACAAAGAAAGTCCGCACCGTTTGGGATAACGAGAAAGAGAGATGGTATTTTGCCGTCGTGGATGTTGTCGCTGTATTAACCGACAGCGTAAATCCACAGGCCTATTGGAGAAAATTAAAACAACGGTTGATAGAAGAAGGCAATCAAACCGTGACAAATTGTCACGGTTTGAAGTTGACGGCTGCGGACGGTAAGAAAAGATTAACCGATATGGCTGATACTGAGCAGTTATTCCGTATTATCCAGTCTATTCCGTCGCCTAAGGCAGAGCCGTTTAAGATTTGGATGTCGCAGGTTGCAAGTGCAAGATTGGAACAGTTGCAAGACCCGGAGAAATCTATTGACCAAGCCGTAAAAGATTATAAACGGTTGGGATATAGCGATAAGTGGATAACGCAACGCATACGTTCAATAGAAGCAAGAAAGGAATTGACGGATGAATGGCAGAGAGGCGGAGTGAAAACAGGACAGGAGTTTGCAATGCTTACTGATTTGATGCTTCGGACATGGAGCGGTTTGACGACAAGGGAATACAAGGATTATAAAGGTTTGCACAAAGAAAGTTTGCGGGATAATATGACAAACATAGAGATTGCTTTAAACACTTTGGCTGAAGTATCTGCAACCGAATTGTCAAAACAAAAGAATCCGAAGAGAATATCCCAACACCGTAATATTGCAATGCGTGGCGGAGAAATAGCAAATACGGCACGCAAAGAACTTGAAAAAGATTTAGGTAAGAGTGTTATTTCCTCAGCAAAAGCAAGCGATTATCTTATATCTGACAATGATGTAAAGTTATTAGACGAGAAAGAAAACGAACAATAAAAAGGTAGTACTAATAGCAATAAACATAATAAAACAGCAGGTGAAAACAAATTCTTTGCCGTTTTTATTTTATTGTTTTAATTTTCAATTCAAATTTTCTTTGTATTTTTGCAGTTGCAATAGTGCAACATAACAAGCAATAACTATTATTTCACATTCAAAATAAGTCCGACAAACTCATTTTGCAAAAAAGAAATAAAATAGTTCAGGCAAAGTTCTGTTTGAAATAGGTCTTACAAAACAAAGTTTGCACCTTAGGTGTATAACTTTCTATGTAAGACAAGGTATTCAATGTCGGACTTTACCTGAATGTGAGTAGAACAAGTTTACACCTTATTTTATTTGTTTTTATTAAAAAGTGATTGATAGTTTTTGCAAAAATTATCAATCTATGTCTGATAGTAAGAGTTTAAGTAATGCCAGAAAGGCAAAGAAAGATGAATTCTATACTCAATTAGAAGATATTGAGAAAGAATTAAAACATTATAAACAACATTTCAAAGGAAAGACTGTTTTGTGTAATTGTGATGACCCACGGGTAAGCAATTTATTTACCTATTTTTCACATCATTTTGAATCGTTAGGGTTGAAAAAACTTATAACCTCCTGTTATAAGAACCAAGATATTGATTTGTTTTCACAAAATTCATCAGATAAAGCCGTATATTTGGAATATACAGGCGACAAAAACGGAAACAAAATACCCGACAGGGAAGAAATAGAAGTAAAACCATTGCATGATAACGGAGATTTCCGTTCCGATGAATGCAAAGAACTTCTAATGCAAGCGGATACAGTAGTTACCAATCCGCCGTTTAGTTTATTCAGAGAGTATTTGCAACAAATCATTGATTTTGATAAAAAGTTTTTAATAATTGGCAATGTCAATGCAATAACATATAAAGAGTGTTTCAAATTAATTAAAGACAATAAAATGTGGTTAGGTGCAAGTATTCACAGCGGCGACAGAAAATTCGGCGTTCCTGATGATTATCCATTGAATGCTGCAACCTGCGGAATAGATGATAAAGGGCAAAGGTTTATAAGAGTTAAGGGCGTTCGTTGGTTTACTAATATGGATTACAAAGAGCGACACGAGGATTTGCCTTTATATAAAAAGTACAATGAGCAGGAATATCCGAAATACGATAATTATGATGCAATAAATGTAGATAAAACTTCGGATATTCCGTGCGATTATTACGGTATTATGGGCGTACCTATAACTTTTATGTATAAATATAATCCCGACCAATTTGAAATTTTGGGATTAGATAATCATAATTTGAATAATAGTCTGGGATTAGGTGCAAATTCAATTAAAGGTAAGACTATTTATAGGAGAATAATAATTAAAAGAAAGTAAAATTATGGAAGTAAAATTGCATGAAATAACCGTAAGACAATTAGTTGATGGTTATGAAAACAGAGAAGACGAAGGTGTTGTTGGATTCGGCGGAAAATTAGACATACGTCCGCCTTATCAAAGGGAATTTATCTATTCTGCAGACAAACAAAAAGCCGTTATTGACACAATATTCAAGAATTTTCCGCTGAATATAATGTATTGGGTCAAAAGAGATGACGGTACATTTGAAGTTATGGACGGGCAACAGCGAACTATGAGTATTTGTGAGTATTATTGTTGTAATTTTTCAATAGAAAAGGACGGTTATTTGAAAGGTTACGACAACCTTACCGATAAAGAACAGGAGGATTTTCTCAATTATAAACTTATGGTTTATTTTTGCGAGGGCGATGATTATGAAAAATTGCAGTGGTTTAAGACAATAAACATTGCAGGCGAGGATTTGTCCGACCAAGAAATGAGAAACGCAGTATATAACGGCTCATGGGTGAATAATGCAAAGGTTTGGTTCAGCAAAAAAGTAGCAGGATGTCCCGCATATCAGATAGGAAGCCCGTATATTGCCTCTTCGGTGAAAATAAACCGCCAAGGGCTGTTGGAACTTGCGATAAAATGGATAAGCAAGGGCAACATCAATGAATATATGAAGCAGCATCAACACGACAAAGACGCAACGGAACTTTGGAATTATTACAAAAACGTCATTGAGTGGGCTGAAAATCTGTTCGGAAAGCCGAGAAAAGAAATGAAAGGCTTACCTTGGGGCGAGTATTACAATGAATATAAAGACCAAGAGTTTAATCCCGAGGCTATTCAACAAAGAGTTGATTTTCTTATGCAAGACGAGGAGATAGAAAGCAAAAAAGGTATTTATCTTTATGTGCTTGACGGCAAGGAAAAGCATCTTAATTTGCGTCAATTCCCTGAAAATATCAAGCGAACGGTATATGAAAAACAGGAAGGCAAATGTTTTGTTTGCAAAAAGGAATTTGAGTTTGAAGATATGGAAGGCGATCATTGGAAACCGTGGCATGACGGAGGTAAAACGGAAATAGATAATTGCCGAATGTTATGCCGTGATTGTAACAGGGAAAAATCCGGCAAGTAAGTTGTAAATCATTTTGTTTAGATTTGTTCTAATATAGCGGAAAAACAAATTAAAACATTTAAGATTATATATCACAGAAATAAAGCGGCGTTTCATAAAAATTAAAGTCGCACATTATTCTGACAAAGTGCGACTTTATTGTATTAATTTGCGACTTTAATTTTGACAAGTGTCATTTTGTGTTTTTGAAAAGTAACACTGTTGTATCTTTTTCATATCAGAAGAAAAATTTGTTTAAAAATGTGTTGTCAAGGCGTAAAAATACACGTTCGTTCATTGGTAAAAATTCCGGGTTATTACATTGAAGCAATTGATTAATTAAATTTGTCATTTCGTTTTTCGACAATATTTTACCGTTTCTTATTGCTAAGCGGTCAGCAATTAATAACGGCTTGTCGTCTTCGTTAATATCTTCGCTTATTACTTCATTGAT
This sequence comes from Bacteroidales bacterium, assembly GCA_017480245.1. Lineage (GTDB taxonomy): Bacteria > Bacteroidota > Bacteroidia > Bacteroidales > P3 > Scybalousia_A. Next base: position 55,135 of record JAFVBA010000004.1, read on the forward strand.
AAGATTCATTGCAGCAAGTGTTGTCATCTCTTTAGGCATAGAGGTGAAATCTACGCTATCGTCTTCATTGACAGTAAATTCAAAACCAATATTTCTTAACAAATCCTCTCGGGCTTGCAAAGAAATTATCTCCAATTGCGAGAACTTGTGAGTGTATGGCAACAAGAGTTTTTCACTTGGCAATATCATAGAAGTTTTACCTTTCAAAAAGTCGTGTATTACTTTCTTTGAAGCGTTAAACTGATTGATTAATAAAATAGAGTTATTATTTTGATAAACAATGTATTTATTCAAAAATTGGAATGGGCGGATTGTTTCAGTAACTTGTGAGTTATCGTTCTGTGATGAAGATACGTTTTCACCATTGAAGGAGATCTCGGTTTGAACCTTGACTTTATTGACAGGAGCGGAGAAGTCAAAAGACGGATTGGCGGTTTGCTTGGCAAAAGGATTGAAACTGCTGTTGTAATTCAACTTCGGTTGAGTTGGAATGTAGTTTTTATCCGGCGAAGGAAACGTAATAGGTTCTTTTTCAAACGAAAGAGTAGAAGCAACAGCAGATTGCCCCAATGCTTTTCTTACTGTAGCATTTAAAATTGAGTATATAATTTTGTCGTCTAAGAATTTGACTTCCGTTTTTGTCGGATGGATATTTACATCTATGTCTTTAGGATTGACTTTCAGGTGAATAAAAAAGCAAGGATAAGTTTTCGGCGGAATAAGTGATGAGTAAGCCCGTTCTACTGCATTGGCAAAATACGGACTTTTCATATAGCGGTTATTAACAAAGAAATACTCGTAGTTTTTGGACTTTTTAGTTAAATCAATTGTAGAGATAAATCCGACAATCTCCACTAAATCAATTTTTTCTTTAATTTCTAAAAGATGTTTACTGAAACCGCTGCCAAAAATATCCACAATACGTTTTCTCAGTGTGGATTTGTCTAATTTATATATAGTCTGCCCGTCTTTAATATAGGTAAAAGCAATTTGAGGATTGATAAGAGCAATACGGATAAAGGCTTCGGTGATATGACTACCCTCAACGCTGTCGCTTTTAAGGAAATTACGTCTTGCAGGTACGTTAAAAAATATGTTTTTTACCTTAATATCAGTACCTTTTGGCGAAGTAGTCTTACTAACCGACTTTATATCGCCGCCTTCTATGATAATCTCGTTTGCAAGTTCCTCATCTTCCTGTTTTGTACGCAGTTCTACCTGTGCAATTGCGGCGATGGAGGCAAGGGCTTCACCACGGAAACCCATGGTTGTGAGATTTCTCAAATCACTTTCAGCTTTTATCTTGCTGGTTGCATGAGGCAGGAAACATTTTTGTGCATCCGCTTCGTCCATACCGCAACCGTTGTCAATAACTTCCACTAAGGTACGGCCTGCATCTTTTATTATTAAAGTAATGCTTGAACTTCCTGCATCAACAGCATTCTCCATCAATTCTTTAACTGCACTTGCCGGACGGTTTACTACTTCTCCCGCCGCAATTTGATTTGCTATGTTTTCGGGAAGAATATTTATTGCCATTTTTCCACAAAAGAGATTAAGAAATAGATTAAAGCGACCACCACACAGGCGAATAATAAAATCTTTGTCATAGGAAAAGGCTTTGAAATCTTCTTTTCCTTTTTGTCTTCCATAGCCTTACGGAAACTAATCTTGCGGTTATAGGTTTCTCCTATCGGTCCGTACTTGGCTTTCAACTGTTCCAACTCGTCTTTTTGAGGGTCATAAAAACGCGGTTTATAATTAAACTGACGCGGCTTTCTTACACTGAATACAATTCCCATATCAATCTGTTATTTTAAGGTGCAAAGTTAGTAAATACATTTTGAATTGCATTAAAAAAGCAAATAATTTTTACGCACCCAAAAGACATTTTCTCTATTGCGCAATTTATTTCTGCAATAGGGCATAACAATTTTGCAATCACTGAAAATAATTTTGCAATTTCAGAAAAGAATTTTGTCAGGACGGTTCAAAATGTACTTTTGGACGGTTTAAAACTATATTTTGGACGGTCTGAAATTCTGTTTTGAACCGTCTGAACAAAATTCTTTTCTGAAATTGCAAAATTATTTTGCGGTATTACAAAATTCTTATCGCTTATTACAAAAATAATATAAGCATTAACGGGAAAATTTTACAGATTTTTTATTGTCAATTGGAAATTTTTGAGTATTTTTGCACATTATTTCAAAATGAATATGGAAGAAAACGAAAGAATACAACGAGTTGATATAGAAACTCAAATGAAACAAGCCTATATTGACTATGCCATGAGCGTAATTGTTGCACGTGCTTTACCCGATGCAAGAGACGGCATGAAGCCTGTACAACGCAGAATTATGTTTGCAATGGGCGATATGGGAATGACTTACAACACTAAACACAAGAAGTCAGCCAGAATAGTAGGAGAGGTATTGGGTAAGTACCATCCGCACGGCGATTCTTCCGTTTATGGTGCTATGGTGCGTTTGGCTCAAAAATGGGCTTTAAGATATCCGTTGGTTGATGGGCAAGGTAACTTCGGTTCGGTGGATAATGACCCTCCTGCAGCAATGCGTTATACCGAGGCGAGAATGTCCCGTATTGCATCGGAGTTATTGCAGGATATTGATAAAGATACGGTAGATTTTCAAAACAATTTTGATGACTCTTTGAAAGAACCCGTAGTCCTTCCGACAAGAATCCCTAACCTTTTGGTCAATGGAACTAACGGTATTGCGGTTGGTATGGCTACCAATATGGCTCCTCACAATTTGAGCGAGGCTGTTGATGGTATTATCGCATATATAGATAATAATGAAATAAGTATTGACGAGTTGATGGCGTATATAAAAGCCCCGGATTTTCCTACGGGAGGCGTTATTTACGGATATGACGGCGTCAAAGAAGCATACCATACCGGCAGGGGAAGAGTGGTAATCCGCGCCCACGCATCAATAGAGCATGACGACAAAACCGATAAGGAGCAAATAGTTGTTACATCCATTCCTTACGAAGTGTGCAAGAGTGATATGATTCACCATCAGGCCGAATTGGTTAATGATAAGAAAATAGAAGGTATTGCACAGATTAAAGACGAAAGTAATAAGGACGGAATAAGGATAGTATATAAATTAAAGAAGGATGCAATAAGCAGGGTAGTGCTTAATAAGTTGTACCAATATTCAGAATTGCAGTCATCTTTTTCAATTAATAATATAGCGTTAGTAGGCGGCAAACCGAAATTACTTAATCTTAAGGATTTAATTGTCAATTTCGTTGAACACAGAAAAGAAGTTGTTGAGCGCAGGACACGTTATGAGTTGAAGAAAGCCGAAGAAAGAATGCATATTGTAGAAGGTCTTTTGAAGGCTTTGGATATCATTGACGAGATTATAGACGTTATCCGTTCTTCTCAAACAGTTCAGATAGCGAAAGACACAATGATTGAGCGTTGGGGCTTTACGGATTTACAGGCTTCGGCAATCGTTGAAATGCGTTTAAGACAACTGACAGGTTTGGAGCGTAACAAGCTGCAGGATGAACACGATAAGTTGGAGGAATTTATCCAGCGTTGCAAGGAAATACTATCCGATATAAACGTTCTTATGCAGGTTGTCAAGGATGAACTATTGGCTATAAAGGAAAAGTACGGCGATGCACGCAAGAGCGAAATAGAATATTCTTCTAAGGACTTTGTAATAGAGGATATGATACCTAATCAAGAGGTTGTAATATCCGTTTCCCATTTAGGCTATATCAAACGTACGTCTTTAAATGAGTACAAAACGCAAAACAGAGGCGGAATGGGAAGTAAAGGTTCTGTTACAAGGGACGGCGATTTCATCGAACATATTTATATAGCCTCTACGCACGATTACCTATTGATGTTTTCCAATAAAGGTAAGGTTCATTGGATGCGCGTATATGAAATACCGGAAGGCAACAAGACTTCAAAAGGCCGTGCAATCCAGAATATGTTACAAATAGAGGAAGGGGAGAAGATACATGCCTTTGTCAATACCCGGGACTTAAAAGACGCGGATTACGTAAATAATAATTTTATTATCCTTTGCACGAAAAACGGAATAATAAAGAAAACATCCTTAGAGGCATATTCCCGTCCGAGAACAAAAGGTATCATTGCCTTAACAATACGCGAGGGCGACGAATTGCTTGAGGCTAAACTGACTGACGGTAAAAATGAAATATATATAGGAACTAAAGCCGGCAGGTGCGTACGCTTTAACGAGGAGTTAATACGCCCGATGGGAAGAGGCGCATCCGGAGTAAAGGCTGTTACATTGGCAGATGATAATGACGAAGTTATCGGAATGGTTTGCCTTGACGATATGACAAAGAACATAATGGTTGTATCGGAAAACGGATACGGTAAGCGGAGTGACAGTGAGGAATACCGCAAAACCAACCGCGGAACTAAGGGAGTTAAAACTATTAACATAACTGACAAAACGGGTGCATTGATTGCAATAAAGGACGTAACGGATGATGACGACCTTATGATAATGAACCGCTCGGGAATAACAATCCGTCTTGCTGTCAATTCCTTACGTGTAATGGGTAGGGCAACTCAAGGAGTAAGGTTGATAAATTTGAAAAAGAAGGATGTTATTGCTTCAGTTACCAAAGTTCAACACGAAGAAGTTGAAGAAATAGGAGAGGAGAATGAAAACGGTACGGAAGTTGTTACGGACAATTCGGAAGTAACGGCGGAAAATACTGAAGTTACTCAGGATAATCAATAAGAAAATTAAATAATAACAAATAAAGAGAAATCATCATGAAAAAAAGCATTGTATTTGCTGCATTGTTTGCAGTTATTTTCAGCGCTTCAGCACAGGAAATGAAAGTTCAGAGTGCTTATTCTGATATGAAAAACGAGCGTTTGGCGTATGCAAAGAAAAATATCGATGAAGCGCTTGTCCATGAGAAAACAAAAGACGAGGCTAAGACATGGGCGTATGCGGGATTGATATATTCCCAAATTGTTCAGGGATTTAACGATGATAAAGCATCGAAAGCCGTTAAAAAACAATTGAAAGAAATCAAAGAACCGGAAGAAGAGATTTGTCAAAAGGGAATTGAGTACCTTAAAAAAGCGATAGAGTTGGAGAAAAAGGCAGGTACTCATGAGAATATGAAAAATTGCAACGAAGCATTGAAGTTCCTTTGCGGTGCTGAGGCTTTATATGCAAGTAAAGTCTATAATACGGGAAATGATTATGAGAAAGCAGTCGGTATGTGGGCAAAAGTAGTTGAGGATGCCGATTATGTAAATTACAAGGAGTTGAGAGACGATGCTATGTACTATCAAGCAGATTGCTATCGTATGCTAAAACAAAAGGATAAGGAATTTGAACTTTACAGAGCGTTGGCTAAAAACGATACAAAGAAACCTGACGTTTATCTTAAGATATATCAAGATAACAAAGACAAAAGTGATACAACCAAGGCTATAAATGCTCTTAAGAAAGGCGTAAAAATGACTGCTAATGACACAACTAACGTCAATACTATTATGAGAACCGAACTTGCTTCGGCATATCTTTGGGCAGGAAAGGCAGATGATGCCAACAAGATATTGGATGATATGGTTGCTAAGGCAGGTAATGATGTTACTACATTAAACGGCGTTGCTAAAATCTACGCTGAGCAAGGTAATTTGCCAAAAGCAGAGGAGTATTACAACAAATCTTTGACTGTTGATAAGAATCAAGTTGATGCTTTGAGAGGTTTGGGAAATGCTTACTTTAATAAAGCTCTTAAAGAGATGAAAGTAGCCGATGCAATTCCATTTGAGGAAGTTGATGCGTACAATACTAAAATGAAAGAAGTAAATGCTATCTACGAAAAGGCAATTCCTTATTTTGAAAACACGCTTAAAATCAAACCAAACGACCTTGAATCTTTGATTAAATTGAGAACAGTTTATTCAGTTTTCAATGCAAGAACAGATGTTGATGCTGCAACAAAGCAAGGTTACAATGCAAAATATCAAACATACAATGCAGAATTACAAAAACTGACAAAATAAAATTGTCTTGAAAATTTATAGAATTGTTTTGAATTTTTATAGAAAAGAAATTTTGATTCTATAAAACATTCTTCAAAGAAAATAAATTCATAGGCAAAGAATTTTTAATAAATTCAAGAATTATCCGATAGATTTTTAAATAAAGTCTATCGGATTTCCTTTTTATGATGTAGTATTCACAATTCAAAACAATCAAGACCATAATTCCCAACAGGGTATTCTCAATCCATTTTTCCAATATCAAAAATAAAAGTTAGTTTACATAATTGTAATTATGTTGCCAAAAGAGATAAAATGATTAATTGAGGATTTGGCGGTTGGTTTCTTGAATTTAATGATTATTGTAGAAGAAATTTAGTTGCTCAATCTTAATTAAATGGCGCTTTTGAGGATTATTGTTACAGCCCTTTGTGAAAAGAATTTCAAAAAAAAGAGTTTTTTTGACTGTAAAAAAGAGTTTTTTTAGGTTAAAAAAATAGTTTTTTTCAAAATGTTTTCTGAAAAGGCGGTGCAATGATTACAAAAGTCGGAATTGAAGAATCTTAGGGCAAGGATTTTTTGTAAATATTTTTGGATTAATATTGAATTTTAGTTGAGAATTTAAGAACTATTATTGAAAATTTATGAATTATTATTGACGAGTTATGGATTATTACCAACAATTTATAAATTGTTTTTGATGATTTGCAAGATTTCTTCGCCGTAGTTATCAAAGGTTTTCTTACCAAGACCTTTTAATGCAATAAATTCCTGTTTGGTTAAAGGCTTTTCATTAGCCAGCGAAATCAAACCTTTTTGCGACAAAATAACGTATGCAGGCAAATTCATCTCTTGGGCTTTTTCTCTTCTCCAACTACGCAAAATTTCAAACAACCGTCTATCCTTCACATCCTCTTCAGCCACTCCCCTTTCGGATTTTGATTTTTTGCTCTTAGTTTCTGTTTTCGAGGATTTTTTATTGGATATTGACGTCAGTTCCAGTGAATTACCTTCCGCTAAGATAGTATTACGCAATTTAAGGTATGATTTGGTTTCGAAGTCTTGTGAAATATAAGTTAGCAGACGGAATTTTATTTCTTTTTCAACTGCAACTGATATTATAAGTTCTTGTAATTCATCGTTATCATCGCTGTTATCCAACTCAACATCAAGCAAACTTAAAATCAAATCATTTATCGGTTCAATTTTTTCAAGAAAGTAAGTTTTGGCATCGCAACTGCGTTTGATAATCTTTGCTATTTTCTCGTTTTCATCGGCATTGGCAGCAGCAACGTTGGATATAAATATAAGGAATTTTGATGCCACCTCCCCTATTTCAGATTTGTAAGTTTCTATTATTGACAACGTTCTCTCGGCTTTACGCGGAAATACATTCTGAAGTGCATCTTTTGTAAGTTTTTCCAATCTTGAGAGATTCTCATTTAGTTGCGAAAAATCAAAAACCTCTTTAATGTTCTCAATAAGAAACTCTTGCTCGGCAATATGCAATGTCGCTTTAGTGGGTGGGTTTAAAGATTTTTCGTAATTAAACCTTGAGATATTATTATCCAAAATCACGCTGGAAGAATCAAATTTGTCGGTCAGCACTACCCCGTCCAATGTCTTGCAACGCGATAAGGCAACATAGACCTGCCCATGCGAAAAGGCTTTATTTGAATTGATTACAACGTTATCAAAAGTCAATCCCTGCGATTTATGAATGGTTACCGCCCATGCCAATCTCAAAGGAAATTGTTTAAATGTGCCGATAATTTCTTCCGTGATGGCCTTCGTGTCTTTATCAATTATGTAGCGGACATTCTCCCACGTGAATTTTTCTACCGTAATGTCCTGCTCATCTCCTTCACTAGTTACGACAATGTAGTCATTCTCAAGTTTTTTAACGCGTCCTATCTTACCGTTATAATATCTCTTTTTGCCGTTTTCCGCAGGCGAATAATCGTTCTTAAGAAACATCACCTGCGAATCAACTTTCAGTGTCAGTTCTTCGCTGTTGGGGAAAATATTTTCAGGAAAATCGCTGTCAATTTCAGCAATGTATGTTTTTTCTTTTGTTTTCAGCGCCTCAAGTTTAGAATAATTTATTGTGTCTGCTTGATTGTTATGAGTGCAAAGGACAATAAATCCGTCAGGAACATTGTTGGCTATATCGGGTTGAAATCTTGCGTTCAAATCTTCAATAACTGCAGGCGTAATATGATTATCCCTTACGGCGTTAAGTATGTTTATAAACTTTTCATCTCTTTGTCGGTAAATATGTTGCAAAGTTATTGTGATGTAATTGGAGTTTTGTAGAGCGTGTGAGCCGAAGAAATAAAAACTTTGATAATACGGTGCGAGCGTAACAGATTCCTCTTCGCTTATAATAGGTGGTAATTGACTTAAATCACCAATCATCAACATCTGTACTCCACCGAAAGGTTTGTTATAAGAATTGTAACGGAAACGGCGCAATAAGTAATCAATTTCGTCAAGAACATCCGCCCTGACCATTGATATTTCGTCAATGATTATCAAATCCAACGAGCGTATAAGATTAATCTTTGACTTGCGGAAACGCCTTGTCTTAGGGACAGTCCCTGGTATATAAACGTGAAAAGGTAATTGGAAAAAGGAGTGCAATGTTACCCCGCCCGCTTGTAATGCTGCCACACCCGTTGGGGCTAAAACGACAAAACGTTTTGATGTTGTTTTGGTTAAGTTACGCAAGAATGTAGTCTTTCCCGTCCCTGCCTTACCGGTAAGGAATAAGTTTCGATTAGTTTGCTCAATGTATTGCTTGGCAAGTGATAATTCGTAATTGATTTGACTACTCATTGCTATAACTTTATACAATAATGCCTATAAGTTCGGTTTTATTATATTTTAATCACAATAGACTGCCACTGTTTCAAATCATTGCAATGGCAGTCGTATCTTTAATATTTTTTAATCTTAACACAAAACCTTTTTACTGAATGTCTTCGTTTTGTGACTATATCTACTTTCTATTAATTGCTTTTTTAGCGGCAAGAACTATGTCTTCAGCCATCAGATGATAGTGTTTCATAAGTTCCATAGGCTTTCCGCTCTGTCCGAACTCGTCATCAATTCCCACAAATTCCATCGGAGCAGGATGATTTCTGACAAGAAGTTGTGCAATAGCGTCTCCAAGTCCGCCGTTATACATATGCTCTTCGCAAGATACGGCGCAACCTGTCTTTTGTACGGAATTCAGTACAGCCTTTCCGTCTAACGGTTTAATAGTATGAATATTTATTATCTCGGCATTAATACCCTCTGCTTCCAATTGTTTACATGCTTCAAGGGCTTGCCATACCAAATGACCCGTTGCAAAAATAGATACGTCTTTTCCTTCATTCAAAGTAATGGCTTTGCCTATCTCAAAAGGCATATCCTCAGGTATGAAAACAGGAACCTTAGGCCGTCCGTAGCGAAGATAAACCGGTCCGTTGTAACGTGCAGCCGCTAAAGTCGCTTGCTTAGTCTGGTTGAAATCACAAGGATTTATTACAACCATATTCGGCATCATTCGCATAAGTCCTATATCCTCCAAAATCTGGTGCGTAGCTCCGTCCTCGCCAAGAGTAATACCTGCGTGCGATCCTGCAATCTTTACATTGCAATCGGAATACGCTACGCTCTGTCTTATTTGGTCGTAAGTCCTTCCGGTAGAAAATGCCGCAAATGAACCAACGAATGCAACCTTTCCGCTTAATGCCATACCCGAAGCAATACTTACCATATTACTTTCTGCAATACCTGTTTGGAAAAAGCGTTCAGGAAATTCCTTTGCAAATAAATCCATTCTGACACTCGGAGTTAAATCGGCACAAAGGGCAACTACGTTCTCGTTTTCCCGTCCTGCCTCTAAAAGTCCTTCAGCAAATCCGCTGCGTGTGTCTTTCTCTCCAAGGATTTTATATTCTTTCATTTTAATTCTTTATTTTGTTTTGACAACAAGTGATATGTTTGTCGTCTTGTTTGATTCTATTTTAAATTCCTGCGTAATCGTTTGCGCAGAATGTAATGAACTTTTACTCTTTGCCACAATCAAGTATTCACCGGGCAATAAATCCAAAGTCTCTTTCGCTGCTGCTTCCTCAATATCCTTAATCCACTGCGTTTTTCCGTCTTTCACTACAAAGATACTGCCTGTTATGTCGCTTTTTTGCTTTTCTATTCTCGCAACTCCGGTTTCGGGTATCTCAATTGTGGTTGTTGAACTTTGCGATACTTCAACCGAATCAATGATAAGGCGAGGCAATGTCATAACTTCTAAATTGTACAAACCCGTAAGGTATTTCGTTTTCGTGTTAAGCGGTTGCACGTTGATAACTTCATTATTTGAAATTTTCTTTACTGCAATCGGATAAATTTTAGGCGAAAACGTTTTGGCGTTATTCACGTATTTAACGTATAAAGTGCCTTGCGGAGTTGGTAAATTTAGAACGGAATGTCCGCCTGCCTCAAAAGAAACGTTTTTCTTCTCAACTGGCGGAATTGTCATTGCAACTACGTCATATTTTATCAAAGGATCTATCTGCAAAGTGTCGCTTTGTCCCGAGGAATTGAATGTATGAACGAATGAATACCGCAATTGACCGCTTTCATTGTCGTAAAACATAAGCGGAATATCGGTTTCGGTAATCTCTTGTTTGTTGTTAAGCAAATTAACCTGCACTGTGGTATTGTGAAGCGCCTGTTTGACAATCATATTCAAAGCCTTGGAAAAATCAATCTCCCCTTTGGCTTCGTAATATGTCCCGCAGGCATCATAATTCTTCTTCATACCCTTGCTGATTCCGATTATAAAGGGTTTAATGTACTTTCCGCTTTGTTGCATTGACTTAGAAATCTGGTTAATATCCCCATCGCATTTGTCAATGTTATCAACAATCATCACAACTATGTTACGGCTGGATTTATCTTTTGGAAAATCCTCCGCACTCTTCTCAAGAGATTTCGCAACAGCCGAAGTACCTTTCGGAATCAAGGCTTTGAGTTTGGCTTTTATGTTATCATCGTTCAAACGGTAGAAAGGAACTAAAAGATGTGTGTCATCACAATCTGCCGAAGTGTAATCTTTCTCGTTTCCGAACACACGGAGTGCACATTCCACGTTATCATATCCTGCAAGAGAGTCTATAATATTGGAAAGCAAGACCTGAGTAATTCTAATCTTGGTATCGCTCTGCCATTTTTCGTTCATATTGTGCGAACAATCCACAACGAAAAGGATTCTTGTCTTTTCATTGTTTTGCTGTCGGTCAGCAGTCTGTTTATTAGTCTGCGCAAACAAACAAACAGGCAAAAACAACAACAGAATTGCTGATTTGTATTTCGGAAAAGAGAATTTCATAGCTTATTATTAATAATCGCCTAAAGTTTCTTTCAATTGCGAAAGAGCATTCTGCATTTGCTCGTCATTAGGTGCTTTTCCGTGCCAACCGTTGTTGTCTTCCATAAAATCAACACCCTTACCCATCTGGGTTTTCATAACAAGCATAACAGGTTTTCCCAGATGAGCGTGTTGTTTGCACTCTTCCAAAGTGTTAAGTAATGTTTGCATATCGTTACCGTCGCACTCCAAAACATCCCAACCGAAAGAAAGGAATTTTTGTTTCAAATTCACAACACCGCAAACGTCTTTGCATCTGCCGTCTATTTGGACGCCGTTATTATCTATTATACTTATCAAATTATCTACGCCGTTAGCACCTGCAAACATAGCAGCCTCCCAAATCTGCCCTTCTTCCACTTCGCCGTCTCCGTGCAAAGAGAAAACAAGGTTGCTATCACCGTTAAGTTTCTTTGCTAATGCAGCTCCTATTGCCACACTCATTCCCTGACCAAGCGAACCTGAAGCGGCACGGACGCCTGGCAAATTGCTGTGATACGAAGGGTGTCCCTGCAAACGCGAACCCAACTGACGCAATGTTGATAACTCTTTGATATCAAAGTAACCTCTTCTTGCCAATGCACTATACCATACAGGCGCTATATGACCTATGGAAAGGAAGAACATATCCTCTCCCCTGCCTTCGCGTGCGAATGTTTCAGGAGCGGCATTCATTGTATTGAAATAAAGAGCCGTGAATAAATCTGCACATCCCAAACTACCGCCCGGGTGTCCTGACTGACAGGAATTAATCATACGCAAAACGTCTCTTCTTATCTGCGTAGCAATATCCTGTAATTCCGAAATATTTTTCATTTATTTTTTATTTTAATACCAAATTTTCACTGCTTTTTGTGATTTCGTTTCCGCTTTCTTTGAATTTCTCTCCGCCCTTTCGCATTTTAATTTCAAAAAAACTATTTTTTTGACTCCAAAAAACTCTTTTTTCGGGTAGAAAAAACCCTTTTTTTGAAATTCTTTTCAGATAAGGCGGCAGAATCTTCAAATAAAGCGGAAACTTTTACACATAAGGCAATCTTTTTATTTGATATTTATCATTGTTTTTCAAAAAAATTATTTCATTTCTGCTTTTAATCTCTCTGTAAGCATAGGTACGATTTTATGTAAGTCGCCTACGATACCCAAATCGGCAACTTGCATAATCGGAGCGAATTTGTCTTTGTTTATTGCAACGATAAATTCACTTGATTCCATACCTGCAATATGCTGAATGGCACCTGAGATTCCGCAAGCCATATAAAGATTTGGTCTGACGGTCTTTCCTGTTTGTCCGACCTGACGTTCATGGTCTATAACGCCCGCATCAACCATTGCTCTTGAGGAAGAAACTTCGCCTTTCAACATTTCAGCCAAATTTTCCAACTTCTTAAATCCTTCTTTGTTGGCAACGCCACGGCCTCCTGAGATAAGAACTTTTGCTTCGGTGATATCAACTTTCGCTTCTTTCTTAACGGTTTCCAAAACCTTTACTTTGAATTTGTCTTTATTGAAGTTGATTTTCTCTTCTATAACTTCACCTTTGCGACTTTCATCCTTAGCCATTTTTTGCATAACTCCAGGGCGGACGGTACTCATCTGCGGACGGTGATTAGGGCAAACAATCGTTGCCATTAAGTTTCCGCCGAATGCAGGACGCGTACTCCAAAGTTCTTTATCCTCCTCGTTAATTTCAAGTTTGGTACAATCGGCAGTAAGTCCTGTATTTACTCTTGCAGATACACGCGGCCCTAAATCCCTTCCTATTGTCGTTGAACCGATAAGCACGATTGACGGTTTTTTATCATTAATCAATTGTGCAATTGCCTGAGTGTATGGCTCGGTTGTATAAACTGCCAAACTTTCATCTTCAACTAAAAGAACTTTATCAGCACCGTAAGCAATCAATTCCTGTGCTTGGGACTTTATGTTATGACCTAAGAACAAAGCATGCACTTCCTGTCCCAAGTTATCAGCCAATTCTCTTGCTTTTCCCAAAAGTTCCAATCCTACATTTTGTATTTTGCCTTCTCTTTGCTCAACAAATACAAATATATTCTTATATTCTTCTTTATTCATCGCTATTTACTTTTTTAATGTAACATGTAGTATTTAGTATGTAATATATGACTATGCCATAGTTACAAAATAATATGCTACATACTACATTCTACATACTAAATTAAATAATGTGCTTTTCTTTTAGTTTATTTACTATGATATTTACGGCTTCTTCTGCCTCAACTTCAAATACCTCGCCCTTGGCTTTCAATCCCTTTGCAAAGGATTTCTTAACGTTTGTAGGCGATCCTTTCTTTCCTAATCTGTCTTCCTCACATTTGATATTATCTACGCTCCACACTTCAATTTCTTTGTCAAAACACTCAACGATTCCCGAAACTGACATATAGCGTGGCTTATATGATGAAGCCAATACTGATACTAAGCAAGGCAAATCAACTTGTACCGTCTGATAACCGTCTTCCAATTGCTTCTTTATTGTTAATGTTTTATTGCCGTCAAACTTGCAGTCCTCAAGATAAGTAACCTGCGGAATGTCTAAGTGTTCTGCCAACTCAGGTCCTACTTGTGCGGTATCGCCGTCAATAGCCTGTCTTCCGGTTATTACAAAATCAAATCCTAATTCACGTAATGCACCTGCCAATGCGTAAGAAGTTGCAAGAGTATCAGCACCTCCTAATCTGCGGTCAGTTAAAAGTATTGCGCGGTCAGCACCCATTGCCAAGGATTCGCGAAGTATTGCCTCTGCCTGAGGTAATCCCATCGTGATAACGGTAACGTGTGCGCCGAATTCGTCTTTCATTCTCAAGGCAAGTTCCAATCCGCCCTTATCATCAGGATTCATAATACTCGGAACGCCTTCTCTTATCAAAGTACCTGTCTTTGGGTCAATCTTTACTTCAGTTGTGTCAGGCACTTGCTTTATACAAACTACTATATTCATTTTTATTATCTTCTTTATTAATTTAAAATTTTCTGCACGCCAGTGCAAATTGCCTGTCGGTGCTACCGACTACTTTAATAGATTTGCTGCGATAACCATTCTTTGAACCTCTGACGTTCCTTCGTAAATCTCGGTAATCTTTGCATCTCTGAACATACGCTCTACAGGATATTCTCTGGTGTATCCGTATCCGCCGTGGAACTGTATTGCTTTTGTTGTCATCTCCATTGCAGTCTCGGCAGCGAATAGTTTAGCCATTGAAGCGTCTTTGCTATGAGGAAGACCTGCATCAATCTTTGCGGCAGCGCTGCGCACTAATAATCTTGCAGCATTGATTTTCGTTTCCAAATCTGCTAATTGGAACTGAGTGTTTTGGAATTGTCCGATAGCTTTTCCGAATTGTTTTCTTTCCTTTACGTATTTTACGGTTTCGTCCATCGCACCTTGTGCTATTCCCAAGGCTTGTGAAGCTATTCCTAAGCGGCCTCCGTCCAATGTCATCATGGCTATTTTGAAGCCTTTGCCCTCTTTACCAAGTAAATTCTCCTTCGGAACTTCGCAATTCTCGAATATCAACTCACAAGTAGCCGAACCGCGGATACCAAGTTTCTTTTCTTTCTTTCCGATTGAGAATCCTTTGAAATCTCTTTCAACTATAAATGCGGAAATTCCTTTTGTTCCCAAACTCTTGTCAGTCATTGCGAAAACGACATATACATTTGCATAGGAAGCATTGGTAATAAATATTTTATTTCCGTTTAAAATCCATTTGTCGCCTGCATCTACGGCAGTGGTTTGTTGCATTGCGGCATCGGTACCTGCATTAGGTTCGGTAAGACCGAAAGCGCCTATCCATTCTCCTGAAGCCAATTTAGGCAAATACTTCATCTTCTGCTCTTCTGTACCGAACATCAAGATAGGTTCAGCACAAAGTGAAGTATGAGCCGAAACTACTACACCTGTTGTTGCACAAACGCGGCTTAATTCCTCAACTGCCATTGAATACATCTGAGTTGTACCGCCTTGTCCGCCATATTGTTTCGGAATAGGAATACCTAAAAGACCTATTTTGCGCATTTTTTCTACCGTTTCCATTGGAAATCTTTCCTGCTCGTCAATTTCGGCAGCCAATGGCTTAACTTCATTTTCTGCAAACTCTCTTACCATTTGCAGAAACAGATTTTCTTGTTTTGTTAAGTTGAAATCCATTACTTTATATTTTAGTTATTTAATTATTATATTTCTTTATCAAACCTAATTATGCAATTAATTCACAAAATTACGAAAATTCTGCCATACTAAGACAATAAAATCAAATTATTTTTCAACAAACCGCACTTTTGAGAAAATTTACCAAAATAAGTATTGATTTTATTTTTGAAAAACAACAAAAGGTTTCTGTAAAATCAACAGAAAAATTTGTAAGATGAAGAAAAATTTTTGCAATTTCAAAAAATATTTCTGTTTGAACCGTCCGAAATTATATTTCAGACCGTCCAAAATAGTATTTTAGACGGTTCAAAATTTATTTTGGACGGTCCGAACAAAAATGTTTCTTGAAAGTGCAAAAATAAAATGCGTGATTACAAAAATATTATCCAAAAAGATTAAATTTTCTTTTGATAAAAATTTACTAATCACAGTTTTTAATTTAGTTAAATCTTAATCGCTTACCGCAAGGTGTTTGAACAGTTCGCTAAATAATGATAAGGAAATAATGAAAATAAAAAAAGACGGTCGTTATATTGACCGTCTTAAATTTAGTTAAGAAAATTATTTTTTCTTTTTAGCAGCTACATTTTCGCTAAGTTCTTTTCCTGCTTTGAATTTAACGACTTTTTTAGCCTTAACTTTAATTGTTTCACCAGTACGAGGATTTCTTGCTGTTCTTGCAGGTTTTTCTTGAACTGAAAGCGTACCAAAGCCCATCAATGTAACTCTTTCGCCTTTTATTAAGTAATCCTGTGCTGTTGCAACGAAAGCATCATAAGCTTTCATGGAATCAGTCTTTGTTAGACCGCTCATTTCAGACATTTTGTCTGCGAATTCTTTCTTTGTCATAACGTTTAATTGTTTTAAAATGTTTTACAATTGCAAATTTATAACTTTTTTTTCTTGTCTTACAAGTTTTTAGCAACTTTTTTTCAAAAAATTTTATTTTTTCTTCAAAACTCTTTCCAGTCTCAAGCCCTTTATCAACTCAGAAGACGCCATTCTTTTCTTCCCATTAAGTTGTAAATCAACCAATTCCACTATTCCATCAAGACATTGCACCAAAATATGTTTTTTTTCTGCAATCCAAAAATCTCCGATGTCGTTTTGCATTGATTTATTGTATATTTTGACTTCAAAAACCTTGAATTCATAATCTTTTTTTGCCTCAAAATCGCAAAAAACAGCCTTTGCTGCAGGATAAGGAGACAATCCTCTGACGAAATTTCTTATATTTCCGCAGGTATTTTCCCAATTTATATAGGTATCTTGCTTAAAAATCTTAGGGGCAGGCTTACTCGGAGCAGTCAAATCTTGTTTGATTGTAGAGAAATTGCCGTTTGCTATCATATCAACGGTATCAGTTATAAGTTTTTTACCTTTTTGAGCCATAATATCATATAACTCTCCGACATTCATACTCTCAGTTATTTCTATCTCCTGTTGTAAAAGGATTTCTCCGCAATCAATCTTGTCGTTAAGCAAAAATGTTGTGATACCTGTTGATTTTTCTCCGTTGATTATTGCCCAATTTATCGGGGCTGCCCCTCTGTATTGCGGCAAAAAGGATGTGTGCAAATTGAATGTGCCATATTTCGGCATGGAATACACACTCTTTGGCATCATACGGAAAGCCACGACAATTTGTAGGTCTGCCTGTAGTTTTTTTAGGTCATTAAGGAAATTTTCATCCTTCATGCTCTCCGGCTGAAGAATATTCAATCCCAACTCCTGAGCTTTTACCTTCACTTCACAAGGGGTCAGTGTCTTACCTCTCCCCTGCGGTTTATCTACATTGGTAACTACGCCAACGACATTATAACCTGACTTAACCAAATGTTCTAACTCTATGGCAGCAATCTCAGGCGTTCCGAAGAAAACTATTCTTAATTTATTATTCATTGATATTGTTAGTACGTTTTAAAGAGCAGCCATTTTCAATGCAGTTATTGCGGCTTCAACTCCTTTATTGCCCAATCTGCCACCGCTTCTCTCTCTTGCCTGTTCAATATTGTTGGTCGTAAGTACGCCGAATATTACAGGGATTTCCTCATCCAATGAAACTTTCATTATTCCGTTGGCAACGGCATCGGCAATAAAATCAAAATGACGTGTTTCGCCTTGGATAATACAACCCAAACAAATGATGGCATCAAATTTCTTTCTGTCAATCAATGCTTTTGCTCCGAAAGGAAGTTCATACGCTCCAGGGACATGCTCTATCAATATATCTTTTTCGTCAGTTGCATGCTCCAATAACGTTTCCACTGCACCGTTTAGCAGATTGTTTGTAATCTCATCGTTCCAATCCGAAACGACTATACCTATTGAACATTTTTCTCCCGAGGGGACTTCATCTTTATTATAAGATGACAAATTTTTTAATTCACTTGACATTTTATCTTCTGTTTTTAATTTAATGTTATCTTATTCTAATTCTTTCACCTGCCTTAAGGTTATTGTCTTTTAGGTTGTTAATATCCACAAGGTCGGTAATTTTTATATTAAACCGCTTACTGATACCCTCAAGAGTGTCTTCATCTTTCACTTTGTAGTATCTCCACGTGCTTTTATCCTCATTATTAATTTTAGCAGGCTGATTCTTTTCCTCTTCTTTCTTTGCAATCATTTTATTCAACTCACGCTCGGATACATATTTCGTTCCGTCCAAAAGAGTATTGACTTTAGTAAGTTTAGACAGTCTTTCTTTCTTGTCCTGTGCCGTTTGGGAAGCGGAAATACCGAAATACGATTTGTCAATACGGACAAGTTTGGTTTTTAAATCGTATTTCTTAATATCAACTATCCATTCAGGGTCAAAACATGCGTAAAGCAGACGGCATTCAAAGTGAAGATGGGGTCCTGTTGAATTTCCGGTAGAACCTCCCAGCCCAATAACATCTCCAGCCTTGACTTTCTGACCTGGTTTTACCTTAATGGCAGACATATGTCCGTAAAGAGTTTCCAAATTATTGTAATGACGGATAAGAACCATATTTCCGTAGCCGCCGTTGTACTTGGCAATACGCACAACTCCGTCAAAAGCAGCGTAAATATTGTCTCCGGTGCGCAAAGCTATGTCAATACCAGTGTGAGGCCGTCCCCAACGCCAACCATATCCCGAAGTCTTGATTCCTTTGTAGGGAAAACAAAACGTATCTGTGCCGTCTTTGCCGCAAAGCCGCAATGTAACTTCGTCAGGTATGTCTTTAAGAGAAATTTTCTGAGATTTAACTCTTTCGGAAAACCAACTGTTTTGATACAATGTAGTACTTGGTATTTCATTATCACTCCTTGTTGAATTTTTTTGCGAAGATACGCTATCTTTTTGCGGTGCAGTTAATTTCTTTTTAGGTTTTGAGTTTGCCTTTTCCGCTAATTTCTTTTCTTTTTGTTCATTTATTTCCTGCAATTTCGCTTTCTTTATACTGTCTTCCGCAGGCTTTACGGTGTGAACGTAATATAATGAATCCGCAATGCGACGGTTACGAGTTCTTTTGTCCTCTTGGATAGATATTTTTTGATTTTGTGCCAACGAATTGCCAATGCACAAAAACGAAATCAAAAAGAATAATATGTATTTTACAAAACGTTTCAAATTTCAATCAAAGTATAAAATCCAATTGTGAATGCAGAAACACAAAATGCAATAACGGCGGTAATTAATCCGATAATTGTTTTCTTTATTGTTGATTTACCTGCAGCAATAAGCAATGACAATATCAAACCGAGTGCAATCAATACGGTACTTACTACAAAAAATAATGCAAAAGCAGAAGTCGGAGGCGTGAAAAACAATCCTGCTAAAACAAATAGCGCCATTATTCCTGCAGATGCTGAATAAATATCAATTTCTGAGAAATACGTTTCAATAATCATTAGTACCAAGGCCGTAAATGACGCAGAAAAACTTCCCAATAGCGCAATGGATACAGCAGAAGGCGTATTTGTTCTGGTAATAAAGAAAGTTATGCAATTTAATATTAGTGTAAAAACAAGTAATTCGCGTATTGATATATTAGTTCTTATTTTCCTTACATTCCTTATATATAATAAAGGTATCAATGCGCTGAATAATATAATGCCGAGTGATTTTAAAATAAAATATCCTGGATATACCGCAATGTATAGCCTACACAGCGGAATCGTATAAGATAATAAAGCAAAAAGACAGAAAGGTAAGATCAGAGGATTACAAATCGCACTGAAAATATTTGAAAAAAACTTTTCCGCCCGTGATGGTTCCATGATAAATTCTCTGTTCTATGAAATAGTTTTACGCAAACGTGCAACAGGAATATGTAATACGTCCCTGTATTTAGCAACCGTTCTTCTGGCAAGTAGATATCCTTCTTCTTTTAGTAGTTCCGATATTTTATCATCTGAATAAGGTTTTTGTTTGTCTTCATTCTCTATAATCTTCAGTAGAGAATCTTTGATGGTATCGGAAGATATTTGATTGCCTTGCTCATCCTCAACAGCGTTTGAGAAAAAGCGTTTAATTTGGTAAAGACCGAAATGAGTCTGTGCGTATTTGTTGGACGCAAATCTTGATATTGTTGAAATATCACAGTCAGTCATCTGAGCAATATCCACTAAACGCATAGGTTTTAGCTTAGTTATGTCGCCGTCAAGGAAATAAGCGTAATTGAATTTAATTATTGCCGCCATAACTTTATTTAACGTTTCGTCCCTTCGTTGCAATGCCGTCATAAATTCATTTGCCGAAACGATACGTTCCCTAATAAACGTGATGGCTTGTTCATTCACCTTTTTCTTTGCGTCTTTTTTCAAATCCTCAAGCATATTTATGTAATGCGGAGATAACTTCAGTGATTTGTTAAAGGTTCTTGTCAGTTGGAATTCAACTTTCCCTTCATTATTCCATATATAAAAATCCGGTGTTACATAAACATTTTCGTATATTCCCTCACTTCCAGAGAAAGGTTTGGGATTTAACTGCCGTATAATGCCCTCTGCTTTTTCCAATTCTTCTTTTGAACAAGACAATTTGGCAAGTAACTGCGTGTATTGCTTATTTTTGAACATATCAAACAGATTTGCATCCAATATAATCTGTTTTGCCAAATCTATCTCCTCACCTTTGAGCTTTGTTCTTTTGATTTGCAACGACAAACACTCATTCAAATCTCTTGCTCCCACACCTGCAGGGTCAAAACTCTGAACTAAGCGAAGCATCTTCTCAACTTCATCTTGCGAAATCTCAATTGAATGAGAGAAAAAGAAGTCATCAACAATTGCATCTGTCGTTCTGGTAAGATAGCCGTTGTCATTGATGTTTCCGATTATCTCTTTACCGATTTCATATTCCGTTTCATCTACATCACAAAGCCCTAACTGCTCCATAAGGTTCTCATACATTGAAGCCTCTTGTGAATTAAATGAACCGGGATCAACTTTAAAGCCTTCGGTTTTCTTTTCTGCGTTTTTTGTTCTGACTCTTCCGTTAGAGTCTGTCCGTATTTTCGGAATTTCTATTTGAATTTCCGTTTTCTCATCCTCTTCCAACAACGGATTTTTCTCAATTTCTTCTTTTATTCTGTCTTCTATTTGCGACGAAGGTAGTTGCAGAAGTTTCATATACTGAATCTGCGAGGGTGCAAACTTTTGTTGCATCTTTGTTGTCAGAGAATTTGATACCATAATCTTATATATTTAGTATGTAATATGGATTATGTAGCATATAGTGTGTAAAAAGAATATATATTACACACTATATGCTACATAATCTATTATTAAAATGTTGCATTCTTAGGAAAACGAGGGAAAGGTATAACATCACGGATATTACTCATACCCGTAACGAACAGAAGTAACCTTTCAAATCCCAAACCAAAGCCACTGTGAGGACAAGAACCGAAACGACGAGTATCCAAATACCATTGGTAATGTTCCATATTCATATTAAGTTCTTGCATTCTCGTTGTAAGTTTGTTATAATCTGCCTCACGCTCGCTTCCTCCGATAATCTCGCCTATTTGAGGGAACAAAACGTCCATTCCTCTCACCGTCTTGCCGTCATCATTCTGTTTCATATAGAAAGATTTGATTTCCTTAGGCCAATCTGTCAAGATAACGGGACGTTTGAAGTGTTTTTCAACCAAATATCTCTCATGCTCACTCTGAAGGTCCATTCCCCAAGATACAGGTACCTCAAACTTCTGTCCGCTTGCGGCAAGAATATCTATAGCCTGCGTATAAGGAAGACGGACAAAGGATTCTTTAAGCACACCTTCCAAACGCTCGAGAAGACTCTTGTCATACATATCGTTAAGGAAAGAAATATCGTCCTTACAATTGTCAAGAGCATAACGAACTAAGTATTTGATGAAATCTTCAGCCAAATCCATGTTATCATTTATATCATAGAATGCCATTTCCGGCTCAATCATCCAAAATTCTGCCAAATGGCGCGGCGTATTACTGTTTTCCGCTCTGAAGGTTGGACCGAAAGTATAAATCTTTCCTATAGATGTAGCACCTAATTCACCTTCCAACTGACCCGATACGGTTAAGAATGTACTCTGTCCGAAAAAGTCTTTGGTGTAATCGGTTTTACCCGCTTCGTTTTTAGGAGTGTTTTCAATGTCAAGGGTTGTTACCTGAAACATTTCGCCTGCCCCTTCGCAATCACTTGCAGTTATCAAAGGAGAGTGCCAATAGAAGAAACCTTTATCATTAAAATATTTATGGATTGCAAAAGCCATATTATGACGGATACGCAACACTGCTCCGAATGTGTTTGTACGCGGACGCAAATGTGCAATCTCCCTTAAGAACTCCAAAGTGTGTCCTTTCTTTTGCAAAGGATAGGTTTCAACATCGGCAGAACCATAAACTTCTATTGTTTTTGCCTGAATTTCTACTAATTGCCCTTTACCCATTGACTCAACCAATTTACCAGTTACGCACAAACAAGAACCGGTTGTAATCATTTTCATTGTATCTTCACTGAAAGCGGCAATATCTGCAACAATCTGTATATTCTTTATAGTACTTCCGTCATTCAATGCAATAAAAGCCACGCTCTTATTACCTCTTTTCGTTCTTACCCAACCTTTTACACAAACTTCTTTTTCAATTAACTCTTTTGCTTTCTCACAAAAAAGGTCTTTTATTTCAGTTCTTCTTATTGTTTCCATTATTTATTTTATTATTTTCCGTAATCAATATATGCTATATACTACATGCTAAATGCTACATAGTATTAAAGATATTCTTTTCCCTTTTGAACTTCTACATCGGTCAAAAACTGCTTAACTCTCTGCTCTTCGTCTTTTTTACATATCAAAAGAACATTGCCAGAATCCACGATAATATAATCATTCATTCCCTGAATAACCGCAAGTTTGTTGTCATCAACAGTAATTACGTTATTTTCGCAGGAATATGTCATTACGTTTTTGCCCGTTATGCTGTTGCCTTCGTTATCTTTGTTTCTGACTTCGTAAAGTGCTTTCCAAGTGCCGACATCGCTCCAACCGAAATCGGAAGGTATGACATAAACATTCGGAGCCTTCTCCATCACGCCGTAATCTATTGATATGGATTGACAAGACGTGTAAGTTTCGTTTATAAACTCCAATTCCTTATCCGTAGCAAACAATTCCCTGCCTTGATTGAACGCATTATAAACCTCAGGTAAGTATTCGTTCATTGCTTTGTTGATTGCATTTAACGACCAAACGAATATACCAGCATTCCATAAGAAATCGCCACTTTCAATAAACTTCTCAGCCATTTCCCTGTTAGGTTTCTCGGTGAAAAGTTTGACTTTTTTGAAACCATTGTCGCTTTTCAAACCGTCAGTGCGGTCAAACTGAATGTAACCGTACCCCGTATTAGGATAAGACGGCTTAATGCCGAGCGTTATCAATATGTCGTTATTTTGTGCAGCCTCCAAAGCCTGATTGATTATCTTAATAAAAACGTCTTCTTTCAAAATAAGATGGTCTGACGGCGCAACTATAATATTTGCCATCGGATTATCCTTCAATATTCTGAAATTGGCGTAAGCAATACACGGTGCAGTATTTCTTCTTGCAGGTTCGCAAATTATTCTGTCCTCTTTGATGCCGTGCAACTGCTCTGCAACCAAGTCTTTGTACATCTCACTGGTTACAATATATATATTATCTTTGGGACAAATCTTTTCAAAACGGTGATAAGTCATCTGAATCAAACTCTCTCCCACTCCCATAACATCAAGGAACTGTTTAGGTTTGTCAGTGCGGGACATAGGCCAAAATCTTGAGCCGATACCACCCGCCATTATCACACAATAATTGTTTTTGTTCAATTCCATTTCTTCAATAATGAATTAATTGTTGAATTATTTTACAAAATTAAAATATTTTTTTGTTTCGGCAAAAATTTTTTATATAAAAATCCAAAATTTTCACAATTGCATCTATTATTTAGACAATTAAACAAATTATTTGCTTATTTCATTTTTGTAACATCAAGAAAGATTTTTGCAAAGTGCGGAAAAATTTTTGTAATTTCAAAAAATATTTTTGTTTGGACGGTTCAAAACTAACTTTCAGACCGTCTAAAATATAATTTTGAACCGTCTAAAAATATATTTCAGACGGTTTAAACAAAAATAATATGCGAGATTGCAAAATTTTTATCGCTTATTCCAAAAATATTTTGAGTGATTACAAAAATAAAATCCAAAGACAATTTGGTATCTTCGGATTTTAAAAAAGTTTTTTAACTAATTATTATGAGTATTTGCTATATAGCTTTCTTTATATCTCAATTCTATCTTTGCAACAATAGTTTTCCTCCTTTCTCGTGCAGTTTTCCGTCCATATCTTCATATTTCAAATAATAGACATAAACTCCCGTCGGCGCAAGTTGCCCTTTTACTGTTCCGTCCCAACCAATTGTTATGTCTTTTGTCGAAAATATTTCACGGCCGTAACGGGAATAAATATGCATTTCATAATTTCTTACTTCCTTGTAAGCAGGCTTGAAAGTATTTACCCTTTCGCTCGGACTGCTTGGCTGAAATGCATTAGGAACTTGCAATTCGTCCATTGTAATAGGTGGATTTTGCGGATTTTCTTCCGAAGATTTTACATCATTTTGAGGTTTTACATCAATTTTTTCATCATTTACATCATTATTTTTTTGTGCGGACGTCTGCAATTGAGTATTTGCCATTTGTTTTGGCTCAACTGCAGGATTATTATTTGTATTTTGAACATTTACTTCAGTTTTTACCTCTGTAACATTCGGGGTAACTGTATTATTAGGGATTGTCTGTTCGGTGATTTCAATAACTTTTTCCGCAGCATCAGTAGTTGAAACAATCAAATCCAGTTTCTGCACCGTTTGTTGCGGAGTTGTAATTTTTTCTTCGGTATTTATTCGGGTTATTTGCAGTGTCGGTACATTATTTTCCTTATTTATTGTCTTAGGAGCAAATATAACTGCAGCCACAACCCCGACTAAAATAACAACTCCTGTTACCACTGCCGTTTTAACGAAAGATATCTTCGGTTTATTAATTTGTTTTTCAATATTATCCCACAATTTTTCATTGGGTTGAGGATTATATTCCCTCATACGCTTAGAAAACTCCTCAAATATTCTGTCTTCTCTATCCATTCTCATATTCCTTTCCTTTAATTATAAATTATAAAACATATCTACTACTTTCTTTTTTGCGCGGGAGAACATTGAACGGACGGTTGCCACTTCAAATTGAGTAAATTCCGCAATCTCTTCCCACGTTGCGCCGTCTATCGCATACATTACCAGTACTATTCTTTCTTTATCCTCCAACCGTTGCAAACAATTCAAAAGTTGTTCGTTTGAATACTCCTCTAAAATGTCATTTGCGTAGGTAGGTATATTGGAATCGTCTAATTCTACTTTAGAGAATTGAGTTTTTTTCCCTCTATAGTAGTTCCATGCCTCTCTTTTGAACATAATAGTAAGCCAAGATATAAAACTGCCTTGATAAGAGTACTTTTCAAGACTGTTAAATGCCTTGACAAAAGCTTCTTGAAAGATATCCTCTGCGTCTTCTTTGCATCTTGTGTTTCTAAGACATACGGCAAACAAATGTTGTGCATATTTGTCGTAAAGAATCTTCTGAAACTTCTTATCTTTCCTCTTACAACCTTCTATTATTTCCCTGTCGTCATATTCCATTCCGACCGCTAAGACACATTTTTTGATATTTTTTTGCAGAAAAATGAAAAAAAATAAAAAAAAGTGAATTTTTTTTATTTTTTTTCTTAATCGGAAATATCCTTTTTAGGTATGATAACGTCCTTTGGCAGAAACATTTGAACGTCTTTGCCGAACAAAAGCATCTCTCTTACAAAAGATGAGCTGATTGTTGATTCTTGTTTGTCGGCAAGAAGAAAAACAGTTTCAATACTGCTGTCTAACATCGTGTTTATATCGGATATATTTTTCTCGTATTGAAAATCCGCCGTATCTCTCAATCCTCTTAAAATAAATTGCGCATTCTTTTTCTTGCAATAGTCAGTTGTCAGACAGTTATAAGAATCTATTTCCACGTTTTTACAATCCTTGAAAGTGTCTTGCAACCATTGCAATCTCTGTTGAAGGGAAAACATTGTCTTTTTTGAAGTGTTCTCACCGATTGCAACAATTATTTTGTCAAACATCGGTAAGGCTTTCTTAACTATTGATTCGTGTCCCTTGGTTACAGGGTCAAACGAACCGGGGAATAATGCCGTTGTCATATTAGTACGCTCCTCTCCTGCGGTTTGGCTTTGTACGGTAATTATCGTACTCTTCATTAATCACATATACCAATTTGAAAGAAAGATAGTGGGATTTGTAATCTCTTAACCACGTTTTATAATCCTCACTGTCGGAATAATACGAATTATTGAACTCAAAATCTTCACG
This sequence comes from Bacteroidales bacterium, assembly GCA_017480245.1. Lineage (GTDB taxonomy): Bacteria > Bacteroidota > Bacteroidia > Bacteroidales > P3 > Scybalousia_A. The sequence continues at coordinate 81,685 of JAFVBA010000004.1, forward strand.
AATCGGCAACAATGAATAGTGCCAACGGATGTCAAACTTAAAATTTCTCCATATATTGAAACGAAAATCCGCAACAAAACTCAAATCATTCTTTTTGAAATCGTGATTATCCGTTACACTCGGACGCGATACATTAACGAATTTCCTTTCCGGCAACTTCCATGATTCGTTGCTGCTAATCAGTCTGCCGTATTGCAAACCTACGCCGAAGATTGCCCCAGCCCTTTTGTCAGCATAATGAATCATAAAAGGAATATCAATATAGTTTAAATTGCATTTATATTCGAACGGGTCGTAAAGGTTAGTGTTTTTAGCGCCACGTTGATTAAAAAGAATCTCTGTTGATAATTGAAATCCCGTTTCTGTCTTCTCGGGAATAATCGGCATCATCACTCCGACACCTCCTACTAATCCCGTATGTTTAAAGCCATATACTTCATCGCCGTCAATTTGTGAAATAGTAAATCCTGCACTTACGTTAGCCTTAAACAGTTGCGCTTTGCTTTGAAGGGACAATAACAGAGCAAAACCGAATAATACCACCGTTATATTTCTTTTCGTTATTTTCATATCACATATTATTTTTATAATGTATTAAACGCAAATAACGTTTTTTTATTTTGTATTCATAACTCTTGACAACAGTTCTTTCTCTACCTTATCCCTGCAGGTAATACTTTGAAGCGCCCAAAGGATAAGCGTATCCAACCGTTTTTCTTCTGATAAATGCCAATCAATATCCGAATTGCGCAGTTTGTTTGTAAGATAATGTAAAGTGATTGCGGCAGACACTGAAATATTAAAGCTTTCCGTGAAACCAAACATAGGAATCTTCATAAAGCAATCGGCATTGGCTATAGCCTCCTTAGAAATACCATCAACCTCACTGCCGAAAACTATCGCCGCTTTTTGAGTTATATCAATATCTTGCAAATTAATGTCATTGTCATGCGGCATCGTGGCTATGATTTTATATCCTTCTGCCCTCAAATCATCAAAACAACGCTCTATATTTGATTTTGGATTTTTGTCATCGGACATTGGATTTGGAAGATTTGAATTTGCGGAATTGTATTTACGGATGTTCAACCATTTATTCGCACCCAATGAAATGTCATCAGTAACCGAGAATTTGTTGTTATTCTCCACTATCCTTACTTCCTGAATGCCTAAACAATCACAAGTTCTCAGTACAGCGGATGCGTTTTGTGCTTTATGTATATTCTCAATTACGGGAATAAATCTGTCAGTGCGTAAATCAATTACCGATTCCAATGTATTCTTTCTTTCTTCGGTTATAATATCATAAAGAAGCGAATAATATTTTTGCTTATTTATTATATCTAAATCTCTGTACGTCATACTTAATTCAAACTATAATCTATACAAATCCGACATCTTTTGCGCAATGTCATTATTTGCAAATTTCTTTATATATTTCTTGCTTTCGTTTATTGCAATCAATCGTTTTTCTTCATCATTTAGCAGCGTATTTACCGCATTTGCCATCGCTTTTACGTCATTTGGTTCAACGTAATAGGAACTCTCTCCGCCCGCTTCTTCCAAACACGAACCTTTTGCCGCAATTACGGGCAGATTATTCGCAATTGCTTCAATTATAGGGATACCAAAACCCTCGTAATGCGAAGGATAGACAAACAATCGGGCAAGAGAGTAAATTGTTTTCAAGTCCTTGTTCGTTATTCCTTGGAAAAAATGTACCCGACTGCGCAAATTATTTTGTTCAATATACTTTTCAATCTCTTTAATATAGGAAGTACTCTTGCCGATTACCACCAAATGAACGTCTTGTGGCACTTCATTCAATGCTTTTACGCACAACAGGATATTCTTACGCCTTTCCACCGTACCTACATTAAGAATAAATTTATCGGGAAGCGATAAGCGTTTTTTTATCTCCGATTTCATTTCATCGGTTACCGAATTGTCAAAAATCTTATTATAACTCTGATAAATAACTTGTATTTTGTCTTCCGTAACAAGAGGTTTTGACGCCTTGATATTGCCAAAACGCAAAATATCACGCTTAGTACATTCGCTTATTGCAATAACCCTGTCCGCTTCTTGTAATGCTGAGAAAAATTTATGCTTATATATCTTAACGTCAATAGGATTGTAAAACTCATGGTGGGTAAAGAAAATCAAATCATGGATAGTTACTATACTTTTTACCCCACTTGCTTTAATGCCTTTCGGTAATTGTCCGCTAAGACCGTGAAACACCTTGACGTTATCACGAATCAAATCCTTAACAATGCCTTTCTCTCTCCACAAATCACGCAAAAGTTTTATATTTATGCCGTTCGGATAAACAAACTCAAGATTTTCATCCGTAACTATTTGATTTCTCAAATTATCTCTGCCTTTGTCGGGAGCATAAAGGCGGAAAGAAAACAGATTATCCGTATTTGCTTTTGCAAGGTCATTAATCAACGTACGGGAATACGAACCCAAACCGGTAGAATTACTTACCGCTCTTTTGGCATCAAATCCTACTGTTATCTTACCGCCTTGCATAAAAACAAAAAGGCAGAAACTTCAATCCTTTTCAGATGAAATTTCCGCCGAATATTAATTTATTCAAATCAATTGATTAATCAACAAAAACATTCCAGCCATGCTTGTCTTCAATTGTGCCGTCCTGTATTCCTTTCAATGTTTCATAAAGTTTAGTTGAAACAGGACCAGGGTTTTCTCCCCATTTGTAAGTTTTTCCTGTCTCTCTATCTACTATTTCATTGATTGGAGAAACAACAGCAGCCGTTCCGCAAGCAGCAACTTCCTCAAACTCGGCTAATTCTTCCACTGGAATTCTTCTTCTTTCCACTTTCATTCCCAAATCCTGCGCAATCTGGCACAAAGACATATTGGTAATGGACGGAAGTATAGAACTGCTTTCAGGAGTGCAGTATGTATTGTTCTTAATTCCAAAGAAATTAGCAGCACCTGCCTCATCGATAAACTCATGAGTAGCGGCGTTCAAATAAATACAGTTAGAATAGCCTTCTTTTACGGCTCTCTCACCTGAAACCAAAGAAGCTGCGTAGTTACCTCCCACTTTGTATTTACCTGTTCCGAACGGAGCGGCACGGTCATAGTCTTTAGCGATTTGGAACTTCACAGGTTTAAATCCTGATTTGAAATAAGGACCTACAGGACAAGCAAAAACCATGAAAAGATACTCTTTAGCAGGATGAACTCCCACTTGAGCGCCCGTACCTACCAATATAGGACGTAAATACAAAGAAGCACCGCTTCCGTAAGGCGGAATGTATTTTTCATTCAACTTAACACATTTCTTACATGCCTCTACGAATAATTCCTCAGGCGGTTCAGCCATCAAAACTCCCTTTGCGGAAGAAATCATACGCTTAGCGTTTTCGTAAGGACGGAACATACGAACCTTACCATCAACTCCGCGGAATGCTTTCATACCTTCGAAAGCAGCCTGTCCGTAATGCAAAACGGTAGCAGCCATATGCATAGTAATTTCTTCGGAAGAGGAAACTTCCAATTCGCCCCATTTACCGTCGCGGTAATAACAACGTACGTTGTAATCTGTTTTGTAGTAGCCGAAACCTAAACTACCCCAATCTATATTTTCCATTATTTTATCGTTTTTATTAATTATTAAATTAAATTGTCTTCAAAAACTTTTGCAAACTTACAACATTTTCTTCAAACGGCAAAGCAAAACGCTATTTTTTCTTTTTCTTCTTCTCTTTCGGCATCGGAAGCGATTGATATGCCGTCTTAACCAATTCGCACAGATATTCGCGGTTATCAACCTCCTCTATATAAAAACTATCCTTCGCTCCGTCGTATGGTGGCAGCGGTTTGACGGTCTTTAATATGCTTTCAACTTCCGCTGTCGGCTTGATAAATAATCTGTCATCCGCAATAACGCCGACAAGTTTCTCTCTAAGATACAGACAATACTCGCCGAACATTTTTCTTGCCCTTACATCGCCCGCATCTGCCAATTGCTCTAAAATAAATGTCTTAAAACTTTCACTTGATGCCATAACCTTTTGTTTTTTCTGATAACGGAGAAAACACCTTTTTATTATAATAAGTTATAAAGTGCAATAAATTTAATGAATAGTTGATAAAATTCTATAAAAACTCAATTACTTATTGCCGAATATGAAGATTTTGCCGCCTACTTACTGTTTTTCGCCGCCCTTTCAAGAAAGAATTTGAAAAAAACTATTTTTTTGACTCAAAAAAACTCTTTTTTTTGGGTAAAAAAACTCTTTCTTTGAAATTCTTTCCGCAAGGGGCGGTGGGATAACGGCAAAGGGCGGTGAAATTTTCAAAAAAGGCAATGGTTTTGTGCGAAAATGGTATTTTGACATTTGATAAAATTTTTCTACTTTTGCAAATCTGAAACAGAAAATCAAATTTGAATTAATAATCATCAAAAAACGATACGAAAATGTTAGGAAATTTTAAATTCTCAAACCCAACCAAATTATATTTTGGTAAAGACAGTCTGAATTTTCTTAAAGACGAGTTGAAAAATTACGGTAAAACAGTTATGTTATCTTACGGCGGCGGCTCAATAAAGCGCAACGGTATCTACGATTCAGTTGTAAATATCCTTAAATCCGAAGGCAAAACAATAATTGAAGACGGCGGAGTGATGAGTAACCCTACCGTTGAAAAAATGTATGAAGGTGCTGCAAAGGTGAGGGATAACAATGTGGATTTAATCCTTGCTGTCGGCGGAGGAAGTACGATTGATTATGCAAAAGGCATTGCTGCTTCGGCATATTGCGAAACTGACCCTTGGAAAACTTATTACCTTGAGCAGAAATCTCCTGTTTGTAAAATAGTTCCCGTTGCGAGTATCTTGACTATGGTAGGTACGGGCAGCGAAATGAACGGCGGCAGCGTGATTACCAATCACAAAGAAAATTTAAAGATAGGTAAAGTATTTGATGATAGATTGATGCCGCGCTTTACTATTCTTAATCCTGAATTTACTTATACTGTTCCGACGTATCAAATGGTTGCCGGCTTCTTTGACATAATGAGTCATTTGATGGAGCAATATTTTTCCAATTTTGACGATAATACTACCGATTATTTGGCAGAAGGATTGATGCGTTCGTTGATTCATTCCTCACTTATCGCAGTTAAAGACCCTAAAGACTATGAAGCACGCAGTAATATCATGTGGACGGCTACTTGGGCGTTGAATACTATGCTTAAGATGGGAAAACACGGCGATTGGATGGTACATATGATTGGCCAAGCCATAGGTGCTCATACCGATGCAACACACGGAATGACTTTGGCGGCAGTTTCTATTCCTTATTATAAATATATTCTTGACGGAATATGCAATAACGGTAACAAAGGCATAGAAAAATTCAAACGCTTCGCCGTTAATGTTTGGAATGTGCGTGAAGAAGGCAAGGACGACAGACAATTGGCTTTGGAAGGCATAAATTGTTTGGAGAAATGGATGAAAGAAATCGGCGTTGTGATGAAAGCAAGTGAATTGGGCGTAAAAGAAGATATGCTTGAGGCTATTGCAGACAGCACTATCACTTATCCGACCGATTACCGCACGTTAAATCATAATGACGTGGTGGAAATTTTGCGTCAAAGTCTGTAACGCTGCGCTTATATAGTATTTAGAATGTAGTATGTAGCATATTAAAACGTAAAAATTAAATGCTACGTACTACATTCTAAATACTACATATAAAATGTAGCATTTTATTCAAATTCTATTTCGAAATCTTGGCGTCGGACGTCTTTTTCGTCTATCATCTTCTGAATTTGTTCGTCTAATTCACGGCGTTTGCGCTCCTGAGGTGTCTCATGACGGCGCTGATACCACTTAGTATTTCCGAAAATCCGCTCCATAAGTGATTTTTTGTGCTTAACAGGTTCTTTATCCTCCACCTTGACTACACTTGGTATTACTTCTTTGCCGTCAGGTCGGATTTCTTTATCCTCAATTGCCAAATTCTTAACCAAATAATAGGAATCATCGGTTACATTCTGCAAATCATAAACCTCAATCACGTTGATAAGCAGTTCAGGATACTTGGGATTAGTGGCATATCCCGCTTGTTTCAACCCGTTCGCCCATCCTTTATAATCATTTACGTCCAAATCGAACAGAAATGCGTAACGCTTCCCTTTAGATAAGAATATGCTGTGGTCATTAAAGGATTCTTCGGCAGAATCATACACACGGAAACAATCATTCTTACTGTCATCATCTTTATATGTCCGTTTGCCTTGCCAAGTTGTGTGGCACTTAATACCAAAGTGGTTGTTACTTTCTTTAGCCAAAGAACTACGGCCGCTACCCGACTCTATAATTCCCTGAGCTAAGGTAATACTTGCAGGAATCTTGTATTGCTTTTGGTTTTCTATTGCAATATTGCGGTATTTGGCAATATAATCTTCGGTAACTGTGTTTTTATTTTGTGCAATTGCGATAACGCTGCACGCAATGCCGATAAGCAAAAAACAAATTCTCTTCATAAAATTTTAGTATTTGAATTATTTTATTTAATTTTGCGAAATTAAAACAAAAATCGGCGTTTGGCTTAGATTTTGTTAAGAAAAAATTAAAAAAGATTATAAAACAATTAAATTTTTTACTACAATGAAAAGCAGAAATCTAATAATCACGGCGTTTTTAGTGGCAGCATTCTCCCTAATTTCGTTTTCGGCAAAAGCAAGTATGTATTCACGCCGTCAAGCGCGCAATACAATAGAACAAACTTCCTACATAATCAACCAAGCCTACGAAATAGCATCCTATTATTCGTTTTGGCAGACCAATAAAGTCTCAAGAGCGATGTATTATAACAATTACGCTCAGGATTTGTACTTTTACCGCAATTACCGCAGCGCAATACGTTATTCTTTACTTGCAAGAGAGTACGCATTGGACGTGATAGATAATTGCGATGACTATTGGGAATTCTTTTATTACACTTACTTCGGATGGAGCTTCCGTTACGGCTACAATTACAGCTTTGCATACCGCTCAGGTTACATGGACGGATACTATGATGGCTATTACGCAAGATATTGTGCAAGACACGCACACGATTACCGCAAAGACCCGCACCATAATCTGCACAGCGATTGGTATAGCGACCAAAGATATAACGAAGTCGTAACAAATCCGTCCCAACCTTTCGACAGAGGAAACACAGGCCGCACGGGAACAACATCAAGCGGCAATTCAAACTCCTCAATAGGCAGAACAAATTACTCAAATGTCAATACGGAGAACTATTTTTCGCAAAACGAATTGGCAATGTTAAGAGATGTTCCGTCAGAATCAGTAATGGAGAATGATTTTAAAAGAAAAAATCCGACAGTTTCTTTTTCTGATGAGAATTTATCAAGCAATACCGAAATAATCAAGCGTAACACTACCAACGCATCAACATTTACTTCCAGAAGTTCCAATAAAGAGACAGTAACACGTACAACTGCAGCACGCCCTACTACAATTACTTTACAGGACGGTCAAACCACTACGGGAAGAAGCGCAGACCTTAAAGATGTTCAACTAAAAACGGATATGGAATACGACCCTGAAAAAAGCAAAACTCCATTAACCCGTCCGAATACGATAAACAACACAACGACAACAAGAACTTCAACACCGAACCGCAGTGTAAGCACGTCAAATTCTAATAATAACTCCACAACAACAAGAACGGTAACTCCTAACCGCAATGTAAATAAAACAAATTCTAATTCCTCTACGGTGAATCGTAACACCAACACTAACAGAACAGTAAATACCACAACAAGAACCACAACCACAAGACCGACAACGACAAACCGTACAACAACTACCAATACCCCGACAAGAACTACTAATACCAACCGTTCAACTACACCGCAGAGAAGCACATCTACCCCAACCAGAACAACCAATACTCAATCAAAATCCACTTCTTCGCCTTCCAGAGGGGTAAATTCTGACAGAAATAATTCTTCATCAAGAACTATATCAAGATAAAGAAAAAGCAATTTTGGTAATTGAAGTCATAATTATTTGTTATAAATTTGCAACAATTTATTAGCAGATAATTATGACTTCAAATTTAATTACACTTGATTCAATTGGGAATTACAACCAATTATTTGGCTATCCTACCATAAATAAAGACATTACGGTAATAGATTCTTGCACTTCAACAAAACGCAATAACCATTACAAAGCACTTTATGACATCTACGCAATTTTTCTTAAGACAGGAGGAATGTGCAGTATGCTTTACGGACAGCAAAAATACGATTACAAAAAAGGAACTGCCGTTTGTTTCAACCCCGGTAAAGAGGTAATAGTTGATTATGATGATAACGCAATTCCGCCTTCTGCATTCGGACTGCTGTTTTCAAAAGACTTTATAAAGAATACCGTAATTGAGAAAACTATATCAAAATATCATTTTTTAAGTTACTTTCCTAAAGAAGCTTTACATCTTAGCGATGAAGAATTTTCGCAACTCAAAACATTGATGTATGAAATTCAAGGTTTGTTATCGCCTGACATTCCTTTGAATACTAAAAATAAAATACTTACTCTTATTAATAAAATACTCAAAGACATTCACAATTATTACAACCGTCAATTCAACTCACGCAAACCTTATCATCACGAAATAGTATTGAAATTCCAAAAACTATTGGACGAATATTTCGCTACAAATAAGCCACTTACAGTCGGTTTGCCTTATGTAAGTTATTTTGCAGACCAAGTTTTTTTGTCCTCCGGTTATTTCGGTGATTTGATTAAGAAAGAAACGGGAATGAGTGCGCAACGCATTATTCAAAATAAACTTATTGAAAAAGCAAAAGATTATCTCGATGGCGACGATTTGACAATTACGGAAATAGCAGACCTTTTGGGATTTCAGTATCCACAACATTTTTCCCGTATGTTTAAAAACATAACAGGCTTGTCTCCAAAGAATTACAGGAGTTTAAAAGACAGTGAAATACAGTAGCATATCTTCAAAATAAAGTGCCGAATTAGTAAATTGTTTTCAGAAAAGAGTAAAATGTTTTTTGAAAACAATTTCGTGATTCGGCACTTTATTTTGGCAAATGCAAAACAAGTGTCAGCATTTTTTCATATTATTGCAAAAAAATCAAAATATACTCATTTGTGAGTATTGTACGGTTTTGCGAATGGTTGTAATTTTGCAATGTAAAATGAAGAAAGAATATTTAGGTTAATAACTACAAGGAGATGTTCCTTTAATAATTGCGAGGGAGGGCACCGAGACGGGTTAGCACTCCTTTATTTTTTGTCCCCTTTTGCCATAATTCCGCCGAACAGACTACTTAATCCGTTAAATTAAGTAATACTATTCTATATTTTGACTTTCAATATCTTGTATTAACTTATTAACATCTGTTTCAATGGTGGTAAGTTTTTGTTTGCAGATATTGATTAACTCCGTTGCCTTCTTGATATTTTCGCTTAACTCATCAACCTGCATTTGTCCGTTTTCCATTTTGGAAACAATCTCCTTCAGTTCGCTATACGCCTGATTATAATTTTTTTGTGCGCTTTCCATAGTTTTTCTTCTGTTTAAATTACCGTTGATTCTATTTTGCCGTCACTGGTAAGCGTTTCCAACCTATCGCCTTTTGATAACTGTTTGACGGATTGTACAATCTTGCCGTTAAATAAAGTAATAGTGTAACCTTTTTTCAATATATTTGACGGATTTATTGCACTGAGATATTTTTCTTCGCTCGATAGGTTGTTTTTTTCTTTTTCCAATATGTTTTTTGCACTTATCGTTATGATATTTCTTAAATATGACAGATTTTTATATTCTTCTTTTATAATAAGATATGAATATCTATTAATCTTTTGCTTTAACTCTATAAGGTTTTGGTCAAACGTTTCATATTTTTCCAAAATAAACTCGGCAAGTGCAGTAGGTGTGATGAAATTTTGCCACGCCACCATTTCCGCAACAGTTTCGTTGGTGGAATGACCTATACCTGTCAGAACGGGAAGCGGAAACGTTGAAATCTTTCTACATAATTCATAGTTGTTGTAACAAGTCAGTCCGATATCTCCCCCTCCGCCGCGGATAATAAGCACAGCGTCAAAATAGTTTTGTACTCTCTCAATAACATTAAGCGCTTCAATCATCTGAAATGAGGCATTATCACCTTGAAGTAATGACGGAAATAAATGAATAAAGAACTTGTATCTATCTTTTTTAGTATCAATAGTTTGAATAAAGTCATTAAAACCTTTACTTGAAGGTACGCTTATCACAGCCAGCCTTTGCGGAAGATTAGGTAATGTTTTAGTTGAATTAAGAGCAAATATTTCCTCATTTTTAAGCCTTTCAATGCAAGCAATACGCTCATTTTCCAACTGACCGAGCGTCATATCGGGGTCAATATCGGAAATAATCAAAGAAAGTCCGTATAAAGGATGGAAAGTAAGCCTCGCAAGACAGACAATACTTATTCCGTCTTTGAGATTTTCGCCTGTAATCCGCTGAAATTTATCATTTATTCTTTGGAAATCACTCCTCCAAATGATAGCTTTCGTTTGTGCAACAATGTTTTCGCCGTTTTTTTCCACCAATTCGGGATATGCATGACCGGAATATGGATAAAGATTTATTTTTGCCACTTCGCATTTCATCCAAAAGGGATAAGGAAACTCCCTTCTCACACTTTGGCTCAATGTTTCCAATACTTCAACTAACGAATGTATCTCTCTGTTATCTTGATTGCTCTGTTTAAATAAATCTTCTGCCGTCATAGGTTTTCAAACTCTGTTTTTGCAGTTGCAAAATTACGAATAAATTTAATATTTTGCCCTCTTTCGCCGTTTTAGTGCCGTTATTTGCCAAAAAATTCTTATCTTTGCACTTTAAAACGGAAAATTATAAAATTAAATATACTATGCAAGTAGATAGAAGGAAAGAATTGTTCCCTAATGTTACGGACGAACAATGGAATGACTGGCATTGGCAAGTCAGAAACAGAATTGAAACTCTTGAGGAGTTGAAAAAATATGTCAATTTGACAGCAGAGGAAGAAGACGGCGTAAAAGCGGCTTTGAAAACGTTAAGAATGGCAATTACTCCGTATTATCTTTCCCGTATAGACCCTAATAATCCTAACGACCCTGTACGTTTGCAGGCTATTCCGACAATTAAGGAAACCCATCAGGCTGCTGCGGATTTGTTAGACCCATTACACGAAGACGAAGACTCTCCTGTACCGGGTATTACGCACCGTTACCCGGACAGATGTTTGTTTTTAATTACCGATATGTGTTCTATGTACTGCAGACACTGCACCCGCAGACGTTTTGCAGGACAAAATGATGCTAACGTGGCACAAGACCGTATTCAAGCGGGAATCGATTACATTGCACGCACTCCTCAAATCCGTGATGTCTTACTTTCGGGCGGTGATTGCTTAATGGTCAGCGACGAATTCCTTGAAAGTATCATCAAACGCTTACGCGATATTCCTCATGTTGAAATCGTGCGTTTGGGTTCGCGTACTCCTGTCGTTTGCCCTATGCGTATTACCGACAATTTGTGTAATATGCTTAAGAAGTACCACCCTATTTGGTTGAATACGCACTTCAATCACCCGAATGAATGTACCGAAGAAGCAAAAGAGGCTTGCGCTAAATTGGCTAACGCAGGTATTCCTTTGGGTAACCAAAGCGTTTTGCTGAGAGGCGTTAATGATGACGTAAGAGTAATGCGCAAATTGGTACAAAAGCTTGTTAGTATGCGCGTTCGCCCATATTATATTTACCAATGTGATTTGAGTATGGGATTGGAACATTTCCGTACAACCGTATCAAAAGGTATTGAGATAATGGAAGGATTGAGAGGACATACTTCGGGATATGCCGTTCCTACATTCGTAGTTGATGCCCCTGGTGGCGGAGGAAAAACTCCTGTTATGCCTCAATACATTATTTCTCAGGCACCTGGCAAGGTTGTTTTGCGTAATTACGAAGGCGTTATCACAACATACACCGAGCCTATGGATTATACGCCGGGTGAATGCGATGTTGATTTCCTTAAGGGCGAAGAAATCGAACAGGAAGGCGTACTTTCATTGCTTGAAAACAAAAGAATGGCAATGGAACCAAAAGATTTGGAACGCCACGAAAGAAATAAAAACCGTTAATCGATAAATAAATTTCGTGAAATGCTGACACTATAAAATAAGACGGCGTTTCACGAAATTATTTTTTGAAAACATTTTACTCTTTTCAGAAAAGAATTTATTGTTTCGGCACTTTATTTTAAGCGTTTGTTATAAGATATGCCGTTTATCTCAAATCTATTGAATTACAAGAGTATATCTTTTGTCGGTATGGATAAAAACGCCGGCAAGACGGAGGCATTGAATTTTGTAATCAAACGTCTGAACGATTATAAGAAGAAAATCTCCGTTACTTCCATAGGTATAGACGGCGAAACGTTAGACCAAGTTACCGAAACCTCAAAACCGCGCGTGTTTTTATATCCCGAATCCCTTTTTATCACATCCGAGCAACTTTATCCGAAAAAAGAAATCGTTTCCATGGTGGAAGACATCTCCCATTACGGAACATCATTGGGCAGATTGATAACTTCGCGTGCCAAAACCTTCGGTAATGTTATGCTTTCGGGACCTACGGACAGCAAGAGATTGAAAGAGTTGATTGATAATATGGTTCAGTGCAGCGATATGTGTTTGATTGATGGTGCTTTGTCAAGAAAATCTTTTGCTTCGCCCTCTATTACCGATGCTATGATACTTTCAACGGGTGCGGTCGTATCTGCATCGATTGATAAGGTCGTTCAAAAAACTCTTTTTATGTATGAAATGACCAAACTACCTGAATATGACGGTGAATTGAAAGAACAATTGCTTAATATCACGAAAGGAGTTTATGCAATCACGAAAGAAAGCGAAGTAATTGACTTAAAAATTCCGTCAATGTTGATGTTGCAAAAATACAAAGACGTAATATTCTCGCAATCTAAGACTTTGTTTATCCCGGGTATGATAACCGACAAACTTTTGGAGTTAATAGCAACGCAAAAAGACAAATCGCAAGTCGTACTTATAACAAAAGATTTCACACATGTATTTTCTAATGAACTGAATACTTACAATTTTTTACGCAGCGGCGGAAAGATTCTCTGTTTATATAAAACTAATCTGCTGGCAATAACAGTCAATCCCGTAGCACCGCAAGGTTATAAATTAGACAGCGATACCCTTGTTGGCAAATTGCGGGAGAAAATTCCTTTACCTATATATAATATAAGGGATGTTGCACCCGATGGAATTTTTCATTAACGGATTGTTTCTTTATTTATTTTTAGTGAATTTTATTGCAAATAAAAACTATGAATTTCAAACAAGCAATAAACGAAAACGCACAACTCAAAGCCATTTATGAACATCTGATTATCAAAACGGCAATGGGTCGGGATTATTTGTTTAATCTTGAGTTTTCTACGGACAAAGATTTTTTGGAAAAGCAATATAAATTGACTCAGAAGTGTCAAAAATTTATTCAATCCATAAAAGATAATGACAAAATGTTACTTGAGTGTGTCCTTTACGACATTCATAATATTGTCGGGTCAATTAATTTGCTTGAAAGGAAAGAAAATTTGGACGATATCGGACTTTTTGAAATTAAAGCCTTCTGTTTGTCGTGCGGACAGTTGAATTCAATGCTGCAAAATCTGAACTGCAAAGAATTTGTTTTGGATTCGTTTGACGATATTGTAACCTTGTTAGACCCTGAAGGCACAAGGACACGCCAATTCTACATTTATAACGCCTATAATTCGGATATTTCAAGACTAAGAACTGAATTTGAAAAATTAAAGCAAGCAGACAGCCCTTTAACAGCAAAAATCTATAATGAAATTCTTGATATTGAGAATAATGTACGTGAGAAAATTTGCACGCAATTACGTCCTGAAACAGCGAGATTAAAAAAGGCGGTAGCACAGATAGCACTTTTGGACGTAAGTATAGCAAAGGCTGAGTTGAATATTGAAATGAATTTGATAAAACCTGAATTGAATGCAGATTTTATTGAATATACAAAAATGTTTAACCCAATCATCAAAGAAAGTCTTAACAAGAAAGGCAAGAATTTCCAATCCATTGACATCAAATGTACAAAGCAGACGATGTTAATCACAGGTGCTAACATGGCAGGCAAAACGGTTGTCTTGAAAACTCTTGCCCTTAACCAATTGTTAGCACAGTTCGGATTCTTTGTTGCATCTGAGAAAGCAAATATATGTTTGACCGAAGGCGTATTGCAATCCATCGGCGACAATCAGGACGAAAACCAAGGTCTTTCTTCTTTCGCTTCCGAGATTATTACACTTAACAACATTATCAAACAAGTCAAGACAGGCAAACGTTACTTGGTTCTTGCCGATGAACTTGCCAGAACAACCAATCCTATTGAGGGCGTAAAATTACTAAACGGCTTTATCTCTACTGTCAATCTGGGCAACTCAATATCTGTTGTTACCACGCACTATTCAAACATCACCGCACCGTGTCTGCATTTCAGAGTAAAGGGATTTATCAATAACAACCTTAAGCCGCCGATTTCCATCACTAATTTGTCGGATAATATTGACTATTCCTTAATTGAGGACACTACCAACACGACTCCGACCGAGGCATTGAACCTTTGCCGGCTTTTAGCCATAGATGAAGATTGGCTTAACCGATGTGAATAAATTAAAGTGCGACATTATTTTATTAAAGTGGGACATTATTTCAAAGAAATGGGACATTAATTTATGGAAAACAAACAAGAAAAACAGATTCACCCGTTTATTGATAAAAGAGTGGAAGATTATTGCGCTAATCACCACTCCAACCACAGCGAGATATTACAAGAATTAGACCGTCAGACACATCTTAAATTTGTTAAGCCACATATGGTCAGCAGTGCGTGGCAAGGTGAGTTTTTGATGCTTATTTGCAAGATGTTAAAGCCTAAACGTATTTTGGAAATAGGAACTTTTTCGGGTTATGCCACAACTTGTTTTGCTCTTGCCACAGATGATGATTGTAAGATTGATACTATTGAAGCCCTTAGGGAATATGAACCGTTTTTAGTTAAGAATTTCACTGCCAATAAGGTAATTGACAAGATTAATTTGCATTTCGGGCAAGGTTTGGAGGTAATTCCTACGCTTAAAAACAAATATGATTTGATTTTTTTGGATGCTGAGAAAATCCATTACCCGAATTACTATCCTCTGTTGGTAGAAAAATTAAATAAGGGGGGCATTTTGATTGCCGACAATATACTTTGGTACGGTAAGGTGGCACTTGACAATTGTAATGACAATGATACTCAGGCAATAAGGCTCTTTAATGACTTAATATCCCAAGATGAACGGATGGAAAGCCTCATTATACCAATAAGGGACGGACTGGTTGTATCCAGACGTCGATAACTGACGGGCAAAAGAGAAAGAAATCTCAAAAAACGAATTTTCCGAAAAATTATATTTCAAATCCAAATCTGCACCTACCATATTATATATACCGTTGTAGAAAACATCGCCTGCAACAGTCAAATTCTTGTTTGCTTGATAGGAAACACCCATATACATCGCCCCTGCGTTTTTATTTCTCGGCGCAAAATCTTTCAGTTCTTTGGAAGTATTAATATTAAATACGTTTGCACCCAAATAAAGTGTCGTTTGGCTGTTTAGTTGTTTGGAATAATCCGCTCCGAATGTATTAATGAAAAAATTATTGCAGAAATAATCCTGACCGAATGTAGTAGAAGCGTGCAGGGTTATATGTTCCGACAGCGTATCTTGCGTATTTACGCTATTGTTTCTCTGTGCCGATAAAGTAAATACGCTAAGCAGTGCCGCTAATATAAGAATTGATTTTTTCATTACGCAATCGGGTTTATTGTTATAACTTCAAACCGTGTTTAAACTTATCAAAGAAAAAAGAAACAGAAAACATCAAAACATGATGACGCGGAGAAGTCATTTTTTCCATAGAAAAGTAGTCAAAAGATGTGCGGTAAGGAGTTCCGTCTTCGTTATAATAAAGTCCATATTTAGAATTGTCGGCAGTTGTTACGTTTTCTCTCTCTGCTTTTGCAACATAACGGTTGGAAAAATCGTAATCATAATTGTAAAGATAAGTAAGGGAATATTGATAGTTAATCATAAACTGAAACCATTTATATTCAAATCCCAAACCTAACTGAATACCGCCGTCAATCTTGTAAGTACCATCTGAAAAGAACGTATCGTCATCGTCTGCCCAATAAACATTGGCTCCATGTACGGTATGGTCGCAACCTATTAAGTTATAAACTCCTAATTCTTCGTCAATATAAGGTTTTTGCAATGCATCGTGGAATTGTCTTGGGTCTGCACCTTCTCCGTAGTGGTCAAAGAAAGTCGTCATTCCATTAACACCGACACCAAGGAACAATCCGCCGGAAACAATCAAGTCAAAACTCTGCACAGGATACTTGTACATAAGTTCTATTGGCAATTGAATGTAATGAGCTGCGCAATTAATATCAACTTCCTGCGATTTAAGTTCATAACCCTTGGTTGTATAAATAAAAGATGCCTGAACATACCAACGGTCTTGCAATTTCAACTGAGCTGTTAAGCCTGCATTAAACCCTATTTTGCTTCTGGTATCGGTAAATCCGATATAATTTTTATTCATATCAAAATATGCCAAACCGTTCCATATATCCAAACCTTCGGCACTTGTCAAATCGCTTATATTCAGTCCTCCCCTAATACCCAAACGGATTTTGTTTCTATGGTCATCAGGACGGCGGATAGCATTTTCCAAATATCTCTGAGCATTTGCACTGCCTATCAAAGTGAAGGCAAATAACATTGCAACAATATATCTTTTACAATTCATAATGTCTAAAATTAATTTGCAAATATAACAATAAATTCCGTTATAAAACCAAAAAATCCTAATTTTTTAACGTCTTGCTACGATTTTCAGATGTTTGAATTTCTCAAGTTCATCATTTGTTAAAGACAAATCCATTTTTACTTTAATTTCTGTCGGTCTGTTCAAAACAATAAGCAACAGCGCCAAAACACTGAATAATATCGGCGTAAGATTATGCATATATATCATTGCCGCAATGGGAATCATTGTCAGAAAATCATAATATTGCAAAGTTTTTTGATAAACGGTTTTGTATGTTTGCAATTTCTCGGGCAAATCTGCGGTTTTCAGTTTTTTCAATTGTCTTTTCTTATACATATTAGTATATATCAAAACAATAATCATACAAAACATAATAACGCCAAGCCCAATCATATCGGCTTTTGGGTTTTCCGCCACGGCATCTTTCGCAAAGAAATAACCAAGGAGCGCAACCATCACCGTGAAAACAACTCCCAAGAAAAGAAATGCTTTCCAAACTCTGTTAAGTATCTGTAAATATTTTTCCATATCATTATTTATTAGACTGCAAAATTAAGTAATTTTTTTGATTCGTTAAAACAATTTTGCAATTAGTGATAATATTTTTGAAATCTGTACAAATAATTTTGCAAATTCCCAATTTATTTTTGTCAAGACCGTTCAAAACATAATTTCAGACGGTCTAAAATACTATTTTGAACGGTTCAAAATTATGTTTTGGACGGTTCAAACAAAAATGTTTTTTGAATTTGCAAAAATTATTCTTCCTTTTACAAAATTCTTTTCGCTTGCCGCGGAAATTTTGAGGCATTTTATTAAAATTTTCTGCAATTTTTTGCTCTTTATTTAAAATAATGTTGTAATTTTGCCAAAAGTTTTTCTAACAATATGCATTCATTTCGCTTTGAAACGCAGATACAATTCCCGAAAAACAATATTATTTATAATGAATAATAATCACACAAAAGTATAATATAATTATAATGTATTATGTACAATAAAGCACAACTGGAACAGTTATCACTTCCTGAGTTAAAGGCTATTGCAAAACAAATGGACATACCTAAAACCGCCCGTTTGACAGATACGCAAGAGTTAATCTACAAAATTTTGGATTTTCAGGCCAACAATCCTCAACAAGAGCCTGTTCAAACTACGCAAGAACCGACAGTTCAACCCAAAAGGCGTGGTCGTCCTCCTAAAAATCCGAAACCAGCAGAGCAAGTGCCTCAACCTCAGGCTCCAATTAATGAACCAAAACAGGAAACTCCGACAAAACGCCCGCGTACTCATATAAAACCAAAACCAATTGCGGGTTCAAACGTTCCGAGTAGCAACCAAAACGGCGTAGGCAGTCCGACAGAAACTCTTTCTCAAGCCAAACAGCAGATAGTTAAAGATTTGAATGTTGCTAAACTGCCGGATATGCCGAAGATTGACGAATTGGATTTACCGGAGTTCCAACCTAAGAAACCAATTACCAATAATATTTCAATAAATAAACCTATATTTGCACCTAAACCGCAAAATACTGCCCCGAGGGTACAGAATAATTTTGCAAACACACCTAATACAAACACCAATCCTAATAACAACAATACAAACGCCTTCCCTCCTGCCGCAAAACCTGCACCTGCTGCGGTGAAAGAGGAAGTTAAACCAGTTTTTATGTCAGACGTTGAAGGTTTAGTGGAAGCTGAGGGAGTTTTGGAACTAATGCCTGACGGATATGGCTTTTTGCGTTCAAGCGATTACAACTATTTGAATTCGCCTGATGATATTTATATATCAATGTCGCAAACTAAGTTCTTTGCATTGAAAACAGGAGATACAGTTCATGGTATGATTCGCCCGCCGAAAGACGGTGAGAAATATTTTCCTATGGTCAATATAATGAGTATTAACGGCAGAAAACCTGAATCAATCCGCGACCGTATTCCATTTGAATATCTGACACCTTTGTTCCCAGAAGAAAAATTTAAACTTACAGGTCATCACGGCGAAAACCTATCTACGCGTATTATAGACTTATTTACTCCAATCGGAAAGGGACAGCGTGCTATGATTGTCGCTCCACCGAAAACTGGTAAGACTACTTTATTAAAGGATGTGGCAAATGCTATCGCTGCCAACCACCCTGAAGTTTATCTTATCGTGCTTTTGATAGATGAAAGACCTGAAGAGGTTACCGATATGCAACGTACGGTTAATGCCGAGGTGATTGCATCTACTTTTGACGAACCTGCAGAGCGCCATGTGAAGATTGCCAATATTGTTTTGGAAAAAGCAAAACGTATGGTGGAATGCGGACACGATGTTGTCATAGTTTTGGACAGTATTACAAGACTTGCACGTGCTTATAATACAGTTGCTCCTGCCAGCGGTAAGGTTTTGTCAGGCGGTGTTGAGGCTAATGCACTTCAAAAGCCAAAACGTTTCTTCGGCGCTGCACGTAATATTGAAAACGGCGGAAGTTTGACTATCATTGCTACTGCTCTGATTGAAACGGGGTCAAAAATGGACGAGGTTATCTTTGAAGAATTCAAAGGAACGGGAAATATGGAGTTGCAATTGGACAGAAAATTGTCTAACAAACGTATTTACCCTGCCGTTGATTTGGTTGCTTCTTCCACAAGACGCGATGATTTGCTTCTTTCCGACAATGTTTTGAACAGAATGTTGATTCTTCGTAACTATATCGCAGATATGAATCCTAACGAGGCAATGGATTTGATTAAAAACAGAATGTCTGTTACCAGAAGCAACGAAGAATTTTTGCTTAATATGAACGGATAAATTTTTATGTAGTATGTAGAATGTAGTATGTAATATAGATATTCTGCATAGTGCATATAACATAATATATTAAATAAAATGAGTAGTGAAGATATATTTAAAAAGATAGTTTCGCACGCAAAGGAATACGGATTTATATTTCCTTCCAGCGAATTGTATGACGGATTGGGCGCAGTGTATGATTACGGCCCTAACGGCGTAGAATTGAAAAACAATATCAAACAATATTGGTGGCGTTCTATGACTCAGATGCACGAAAACATTGTCGGAGTTGATAGTGCTATATTTATGCATCCTAAGATTTGGAAAGCCAGCGGTCATGTGGATGCTTTCAACGACCCATTGATAGATAACAAAGACAGCAAGAAACGTTATCGTGCCGATGTGTTGATTGAAGACCATATTGCTAAGATTGAAGAAAAGATTAACAAAGAAATAGCCAAAGCAAAGAAACGTTTCGGCGATAGTTTCAACGAAGAACAGTTCCTGGCAACAAGTGAGCGTGTCAAAGGCTACAAACAGGAGATGGAAACGATACATCAAAGGTTTGCAGACCTAATGAACGCAAACGATTTAGCGGGATTAAAGGCTTTAATTGAGGAATTGGGAATAGTTTGTCCTATATCGGGAACAAGAAATTGGACAGATGTAAGACAATTCAACCTAATGTTCGCAACGAAGATGGGTTCTGTTTCAGACGATAGCGACACTATCTATTTAAGACCTGAAACTGCACAAGGTATTTTCGTTAATTATTTGAACGTTCAGAAGACTAACCGAATGAAAATCCCATTCGGTATCGCTCAAATCGGAAAAGCGTTCCGTAATGAGATAGTTGCACGTCAGTTTATCTTCAGAATGAGAGAATTTGAGCAGATGGAGATGGAGTTTTTCTGCCGTCCGGGAACTGAAATGGACTGGTTCAACTATTGGAAAGAGGAAAGAATGAATTGGCATTTGGCTTTGGGAATACCAAAAGAGAAATACCGTTACCACGACCACGAAAAACTTGCCCATTATGCTAACGCAGCAACGGATATAGAGTTTGAATTCCCGTTTGGTTTCAAAGAATTGGAAGGAATCCACTCAAGAACTGACTTTGATTTGAAACGCCATCAAGAATTCAGCGGAAAGAAAATCCAATACTTTGATTCCGAAATAAATGAATCCTATACACCGTATTGCGTTGAGACTTCCATAGGATTAGACCGTACATTCTTGGCTGTATTCTCTCATGCATACAAAGAAGAAACGCTTTCTGACGGACAAACACGTACCGTACTTAACCTACCTAAGCAATTAGCACCGTATAAAGTAAGTGTGCTTCCGTTAGTTAATAAAGACGGTTTGCCGGAAATGGCTCGTGGAATAATGAATGACCTAAAATTCTCAATGCGTACTCACTACGAAGAGAAAGATACTATCGGCAAACGTTACAGACGCCAAGATGCGATAGGCACTCCTTATTGTATCACAGTGGATAATGATTCGCTTAAAGATAACAGCGTAACTATCCGTCTAAGAGACACAATGGAGCAAGAGAGAGTAAGCGTTGATAACATCAAATCATTTATCGCAGCACACTAAAGGCAGAGAATTTTACATATATATAATAATGTAAAAATAAAGTGCGTGATTAATCAAATAATCACGCATTTTATTTAACTAATCACACACTTTATTTTAAGGGATTCGTATTTGTATTTTTTCTTATTGCCAATCGAATAGTTTTTTCGGGAATATCTTAGGGTCATATTCTATCTCCTCTAAGAAAAGTCCCTGCGCCTGAGCCGAACGTGCCGCATGACCTCGGCTTTGATATTCAATTATCTTTGCAAATCCATCAACTGTTATATTTCCTTTGCCGACTTCTACCAAAGTTCCTACTGTTGCTCTTACCATATTACGCAAAAATCTGTTAGCTCTTATAGTAAAGACAAGCATATCCCCTTTTCTTTCCCAATGAGCGTAAAACACGCGGCAGATATTAGTAAGCGTCTGCGTGTTTGCTTTACTCAACGAAGTGAAATCATCATATTGATACATCATTCTGGCAGCCGTATTCATTTTTTTCAAATCTAACGGTTGCGGAATGTACCAAGAGAAATCGGCATTGAAAGGATTTTTTACTGTAGATACATAATAACGGTATGTTCTGCTTAAAGCATCAAAACGGGCGTTAAATTCTTCGGGAACTTTTATAATATGATTGATTCTAATATCATAAGGAAGATACGCATTTATCTTCCAGATTAACCAATCTATCTTATCGGCTGTCAAATTTACGGAATCAAAATAAGCAACATAGTTTTTGGCATGAACACCTGTGTCCGTACGTCCGCAACCTAAGATTAAAATATTTTCTTGTAAGACATCCGAAAAATATTTGCAAAGCGTACCTTGAACTGTCAGCGTTCCGTCTTCCTGACGTTGCCATCCGTGATAATTTTTCCCGTTATATTGTAAAACAAGTCCCCAACGCATAATTATATTATTTGATTTTGCAAAATTACGACTTATTTCGGACATAACAAAAAAAGGCCGGAGCATTTCAACTCCGCCCTACATATTGAACAAATAAAAACTTAAAGTAATAGCATTACTTTATTACTATCTTTTCCGTCTTTTCTCCGTCAGCAGATTTAGCTTTGACAATATAAATTCCGCTTTGTGTATTTAAAGTCAAAGAGTGTGTATCGGAATTTGCAGCTTTATTATAAACAACTTGTCCCAAAGAATTAATAATTTGTACATTCTTTAGATTCTTTGCCGATACGGAGATAAAGTTATCTGCATTGGTAATTGTTATATCTGCATTGTTTGGTTTTACATCTGAAATAGAAGCATTCTTTTTGGCGAACCTTATAACAAATCTTCCGTCGTTCTCGCCTTCCGTTGCAGTGAAATAGAATGATTCTCCGTTTGTAAGCAATGTTTCCGTACCATCTTCTTTATTAATTATGGAAACATCCATTCCATCAGGTACATTGCTAACGAATAACTCTGCAGCACTGACTTTTTTTGCATAGAAATTTATCGGACATTCGTACGGCAGAGATTTAAATTGATTTATAAGAATTTCTCTGTTATCTACAACAAAATAAGGTTCAACTAAATCTTCTGCATACGGTGATTTCATTATATAAGAATCTGTTAAGTCATATCCATCAACAGAACCTTTATTTACTTTTGCGAATGATTGTTTATTAGTTCCGTTAGCAAATACATTGAATATTATATTACTGTTTTCTTCTTTATCTTCTTGCGTGAAAACGAACTTTTCAGGTGGTAAAATCAAATATTCTGTTTCGTCTGTATCGTTTTGAGTGTCGTCTTTTGTCGCCAATGTTGATTTTTTCGTCTTTCTCGTTAAAGAACCGCTTATTTGACCTTTATCTGACGGAATCATAAATCCTTCACCTGCATTAACAGTAAAAGAACCGCTAACTGGTAAAGCATGCCATCCTCCATCTCTAAATACATATACATTGTCATTATTCTTTCCTGTTATGTTGCTTACAAGAATATTTACTGGAACATTTGTATTAAACGGATTTGCCAATGCAAACCATTTTGTAGCAGTATAACTTCCTGAAGTGTTTTCTTTTCCTTCGTTTTTCATTGTAGTTATAGCTACGCTGTTAGCCGTATTTTCCAATGCCATCGGCAATGTTTGCAATCCTTCGTACTCAAGTTGAGTAGTGCCAATAGTTACATTAGTTCCATCAGAAATTTTAGGATTCATTTTATAGTCATTCTTAAAAGGCCAAACCATATACCCTTCGTAAATATTCACATCTGAAGAAGCTAACAAATAATCTTCATCGCTGTAATATTTCCAATCGTTGCCATGTTCGCCGTTTGAATAATCAAAGGTTATTACAGCCATATCTACATTTTGATTATTGTTATTAAATACACTTGCTTTGGTATTCAATCCTGAAACAAAATTCCATCTTCCTGCATATAATGAATATGCAGATATTTTTAAACTTTCATCATTTTTACCTTTATCTGCTATAAGATTATTTTTTGCTTGTTCGTCATTCATTGTATTAACTTTTTCAACAAGAGAAGGGTTTGCAGAGGCAGCTTTTTCACTAAGCAACCCTACAACAGCATTGGCATTATAGTCTGCGGCTATCTGACAATTGGACACAGAACAATCATCAACATCACTTGAACACTGACCAATTATCTCTCCAACAATACCACCTACCGCAGTACCTTGTCCAGACTCATCATCATTTGTCGTTGCATTTATTTTAGAATTAGATACACTGCAACCATCAACATTACTACATTGCAAAATGCCAACAACAAAAGCACTACCCCATGATATCGTTTCTAAGTTTGCTTCTGTATGATTGCTAACATTTATTTTTACTTCAGCATTTTTGATAGTAATATTCTTTATTATTGAAGACGATTTATTGTCTTGGGAAGGTCTAACATAACCAAACAGCCCACCTCCAACATTTGTCGCAGTGTTAGAGGTTTTTCTTATAGTTATATATTGAGTAATTTTTAGATTATTAATAATTTTATTATTACCATTAAAAGTCCCGACAAAACCTCTATCGCCCGTCAAATCTATTTCCCATTTGTCTTTAGCCTTATCATATTTGCTTATAGTATAACCAATTGGCACAAAATTATCCAACGCTGTCTTTATATTTGGATTATCTTCATTCAAAACAGCAGTAGCTAAATCTATATCATCATCTAATACGATTTCCTTTCCTTGAAAATTTTTATAATACTCCTTTAAAACTTTATTCTCATTAACTATATAGGAAATAAAAATCAAATCTGCAACACTATTAACATGATATTTACCGCCTGAATATTCTAAAGAACCATTTATTGTAAAAGATTTTGACACACCTTCGCTTTCTAAAATTCCAATATTCACTGAAGGTTTATAGGTTCCTGAATACTTCAATGTTTTATCACTTTCAAATCCTGGACTTACTGTTATGCTGTCTTGTCCGAAAGAATTAAATATTGTTAAGAAATTTAGGGCAATAAACAATAACCCACCCCAAAGAACTTTTTTTCTTCTTATTGTCATCATCGTCTTTAATGTTTTTTTTAATGGTTAGTTAATTAATTTTTAGACTGCAAAGGTAATATAATTTTCTTATATGGAAACAAAAATCGTCTATATTTTTTATTTTTTTTCGCAGATTTTATCTCCGAAAACAGCAGATTGTTTGAAAAAAGTCTCCTATTTTTCAAACAAAAGTCCCGCTTTTTCATATCAAATGCCGCAATCTCCGTCTTCAGTGCCGACAAATTTTTATTCAATCCTTGACTTCAGAATAAAAAAGTGGCACTTCTACGGTATAAAAATGACACTTGGAGGATATAAAAATGTCGATTCTCTGTTCAGAATGTAAGCACTGAACAAAAATTTGTCGGCACTGAAATATTTTTATAGTGCTTTGGAATAAAATCTTGACACCTTAGCATAATAAACCTATACCTTATATTATATATAGGAGTGAAAAAAATGCAAAAACGGCGAAAAATTTTTCTAAATCGTCGCCGAATTAAATTTTTGTTATATCTTTGCAGCCTCAAAAGTATTTTAAATATATTTTTAGAAACTAAAACGAAAATATAATGAGTTTGAAAATAGTTGTATTGGCAAAACAAGTTCCTGATACAAGGAATGTCGGTAAAGATGCCATGACTGCGGAAGGTACGGTTAATAGACAAGCACTTGACGCAATATTTAATCCCGAAGATTTGAATGCTTTGGAAATGGCTTTGGAAATCAAAGACAGAATAAAAGATACTCAGGTTACCGTTGTTACAATGGGACCCGACAGAGCGGCAGAAATCGTCCGTGATGCCATGTTCAGAGGTGCAGACGGCGGAATTGTGTTGTCTGACAGGAAACTTGCAGGCTCTGATACGTTGGCTACATCTTATGCAATCTCACAGGCAATAAAGAAGTTGGGACATGTGGATATTGTTTTCGGCGGACGTCAGGCTATTGACGGAGATACGGCTCAGGTTGGACCGCAAACAGCCGAAAAATTGGAAATTCCGCAAATTACATACGCAGAAGAATTAGTAGACTTGACAGATAAAGACATTACTATCAAAAGAAGACTTGAGCGCGGCGTAGAAACGGTTAAGTGTTCCTATCCTGTGTTAATTACAGTGCATTCTTCGGCTAAAAAAGCAAGATTTTACAATGCTAAACGCTTAATGGCATACAAGAATGCGCAGATTCAAGTTTTTTCTGCTGCAGATGTAGATGCTCAGGACGAGAGATTGGGTCTTAACGGCTCACCTACAAAGGTTAAGAAGATTGACAGTGTTGTTCTTACGCACAAAGATAACGTTACTTTGACACCGACGAACGATAACATTGACAATCTGGTTAAAGAATTGATAAATACACATATTATTGGATAGACTATGGATAATATATTTGTATATTGTGAGATTACGGAGGAAAATTATATTGCCGACGTCTCATTGGAATTGATTTCAAAGGCAAGAAAATTGGCTGATGAGTTAAAAGTAAAAGTTGAAGCCATAGTTTGCGGACACGAAGTCAAAGATTTGGAAAGCACTTTGTATCCTTACGGAGTTGATGTTATCAATTATGCGGAAGATTCAAGATTATTCCCATACCAAACATTACCTCATTTCAGTATTGTTACCAAACTTATAGAGGAAAAGAAACCTCAGATTTGTTTGTTCGGAGCTACTTCTGTCGGAAGGGATTTAGCACCGCGTGTTGCTTCATATTTGCGTTGCGGTTTGACGGCAGATTGTACTTCTTTGGAGATAGGACAATACGAAGACAAGAAAAACAACCAGGTTATAGACAATCTTTTGTATCAAATCCGTCCTGCTTTCGGCGGAAACATAATTGCAACTATTGTCAATCCGAATACCCGTCCTCAAATGGCAACTGTCAGAGAGGGCGTGATGAAAAAAGAAATCTACGACAAGAATTACAGCGGAGAATTCTCAAGAATACCTGTTAAGAATTACGTTAAAGAAAGTGATTTCTGTATTGAAATTATTTCACGCGAGATAGAAGCACAGAAAGTCAATATCAAAGGCGCTCAAATCATAGTTTGCGGCGGTTACGGTATGAACAGACCTAACGGATTTGCACTTTTGAAACAACTTGCCGAAACTTTAGGCGGTGAAGTGGGAGCTACACGTGCCGCAGTGGATGGTGGTTTGGCTGAACACGAAAGACAAATCGGTCAAACGGGAGTTACCGTCCGTCCTAAATTATATATCGGTTGCGGAGTGAGCGGTGCCGTTCAGCACAGGGCTGGTATGGACCAAAGTTCCAAGATTATAAGTATCAACACCGACCCTAACGCTCCTTTGAATGCAATTGCCGACTATACAATAATAGGTGATGCATTCGAAGTGGTGCCTAAATTAATTGAGTATTATAAAAAGAACAGTAAATAATCCATTAAAGAAAATAAAGTTATGGCTAATTTTTTCGATGACAACAAAGCGTTAAGTTTTCAGTTAGATAATCCTTTAATGGACGAAATTATAAAACTTAAAGAAAGAAATTTCAGAGATTACGGCAATATTGATTACGCTCCTAAGGATGTTGAGGATGCTAAAGATTCATACAACAAAGTTCTTTCCTTGATAGGAGAAATCAGCGGCGAAGTTTTGGACGTTAATGCCGAAAGTGTGGATTTGCAAGGCGTAAGAATAGAAGACAATGCTATAATCTATGCAGACGGAACAAAAGTTAATCACCAGGCTTTGACAGATGCAGGCGTTTATGGTCTGTCTTTGCCACGTCAATACGGTGGTTTGAATTTTTCTTACGTACCTTACGTTATGGCAGCCGAAATTGTATCACGCGGAGACTGTGGTTTTGCAAACATTTGGGGATTGCAGGATTGCGCCGAGACAATTTACGAATTCGGAGACGAAGAGCAAAAAAATACTTACTTACCTTTAGTTAATAAAGGCTATACTTTCTCTATGGACTTGACAGAACCGGATGCCGGAAGCGACCTTCAGTCCGTAAGATTGAAAGCTACGTTTGACGAAAAGCAGAATTGCTGGCTTTTGAACGGAGTTAAACGTTTTATTACCAACGGTGATGCCGACATCAAGTTAGTTCTTGCCCGCAGTGAGGAAGGAACGACAGACGGAAGAGGACTTTCCTATTTTATTCACGACAGAAGAGACGGAGGAGTTACTATCCGCCGTACTGAAAACAAATTAGGTATCCACGGCTCCCCTACCGGCGAACTTGTTTTCACAGATGCCAAGGCTTATTTGGTTGGAGAAAGAAAATTAGGTTTGATTAAATATACTATGTCTTTGATGAACGGAGCACGTTTGGGCGTAGGAGCTCAATCCGTAGGTTTGTCAGAGGCTGCTTACCGCCAGGCATTGCAATATGCTAAGGAAAGAGAACAATTCGGTAAGCCAATCATCAATTTCTTCCAAGTAAAAGAAATGCTTGCTATGATGCGTGCAAAGACAGATGCAACCAGAGCGTTGTTATACGAGACTGCACGTTGTGTAGATATGTATAAAATCTACGAAGACATAGCAAAAGAAAGAAAACTTGAGGCAGAAGAACGTCAAACATTGAAAAAATACTCACGTTTGGCAGATATGCTTACTCCGATGTTAAAATTATTTTCTTCCGAATACGCAAACCAAAACACTTACGACTGCATACAAGTTTATGGTGGCTCCGGATTTATGAAAGATTACCCTTGCGAAAGATATTACCGTGATGCACGAATCTTAACTATATATGAAGGAACATCGCAGTTGCAAGTCGTTGCTGCAATACGCGGAGTTGTTCAGGGAGGTTACCTTGCACGTATCAAAGAATACGAAGCGATGGAAGTAAAACCTGAATTTGCAGAAATGAGAAAGACTCTTGTTGCTTTAAGAGAGGATTTTGAAAAATGTGTTGAGAAGATTAACGCTTTCGGTTCAACAAGTGAGGCTCACGAATTCAATTCACGCCGTTTGGTTGAGATAGCAGGTTATCTTCTTATGGCACATCTACTTATAATTGACGCAAACAGAAACGATATGTTCTTATCTTCTGCCAAACTGTTCGTAAAACACGCTCAAGAGAAGATAAACGAACGAAAATCTTTCATAGATAATTTCTGCGAAGAGGATTTGCAGGCTTACAAAAACCTAAGCGAATAAATTATTGTAACACATCATATTAACAAAGTGGCGTTTTACGAAATTCTTTTCTGAAAACATTTTACTCTTTTCAAAAAAGAATTTATTGAAATGCCACTTTATTTTAATGAAATCAAATCGGCAATTTCGTTTTTCTCAAATGCCTGTATCTTTCTAATAACTTAGGCTTTTCAATTAGGAACTAAATTTATTCACTTTTGATTTGCACAATAAAACTAATAACTTAGTCGTTATATTACTTGAATTTAGAAAATTTTTGTCAAGTAATTAACATTTGACGGTTGAAAACTTTGCAACGGATTGTTTGCGTACTCTGACGAGAATTTCTAATTTTGCAACAACAAAACAATTAAATTTTATGCGACAACTTAAGATAACAAAATCTATCACCAATAGGAACGATAATGCGTTATATCAGTATCTTCAGGACATAAGTAAAGAACCGCTTATCACAGCTGACGAAGAGGTTTTACTTGCTCAAAGAATTAAATCCGGAGATAAAAAAGCACTAATAAAACTTGTCAATAGCAATTTACGTTTTGTTGTCTCTGTTGCTAAACAATACCAAAATCAAGGCTTACCTTTGTCAGATTTAATCAACGAAGGAAATTTAGGATTGATAAAAGCCGCCGAAAGATTCGATGAAACACGCGGTTTTAAGTTTATTTCTTTCGCTGTTTGGTGGATTAGACAAAGTATATTGCAAGCTATAGCCGAACAAAGCAGACTTGTAAGAATTCCTTTGCATCAAGTCGGTATGCTTAACAAGATAAAAAAAGAGCGTGCGAGATTGGAACAACTCTATGAAAGACCTCCGTCGGAAGAAGAGGTAGCTGCTGCTTTAGGAGTGCCTAAAGAAAAGCTTATGGAAACCATCTTGGCCGGTACGAATACTCTTAGCGTTGATGCTCCTTTATTACAGGACGAAGAAATGACGATGATTGACACTATTGAGCAGGACAGCGTTGATGATACCGATTCTATCGTAATGCAAGAGTCTCTTACTAATGATATTGCAGATGTTTTATCCACACTTCCTAAGATTGAGAAGGAAGTTTTATATCAATATTTCGGTCTTGGGCAAAGCAGAAGTTTGACTTTGGACGAAATAGCGGAGAGAAATAATATTACAAAAGAAAGAGTCCGTAAAATAAAAGAAAGAGCTTTGACAAGACTAAGAAAAACAGAGAAAACGAAAAAACTTACTAAGTATTTATGCCAGTAAATTCAACCTATATTGTATCAGCGAGAAAATACCGTCCGGCAACTTTTGAAAGTGTTGTCGGGCAAAGGCATATTACTTCAACTCTTCAAAATGCCATTGCATCGAATCAACTGGCTCAGGCATTTTTGTTCTGTGGCCCGAGAGGCGTAGGCAAAACTACTTGCGCACGTATTCTTGCCAAGACAATCAATTGCACAAACATAACACCGAATATTGAAGCCTGCAATCAATGTGAGAGTTGTACTTCGTTTAATAACAATGCCTCGTTGAACATTATAGAACTGGATGCGGCAAGTAATAACTCTGTCGAAGACATTAGGGAATTGGTTCAACAGATTAACTTTCCGCCGATGAACGGAAAGTACAAGGTTTATATAATTGACGAGGTACATATGCTATCTACGGCAGCGTTTAATGCGTTTCTAAAAACCTTGGAAGAGCCTCCTAAATATGCGAAGTTTATTCTTGCAACCACTGAAAAACATAAGATACTCCCGACGATATTATCAAGATGTCAGATTTTTGATTTCCACCGTATCACCGTAAAAGATATATCCGACCACTTGGAATATATTTGTAAGCAAGAAAATGTACAATTTGAGAAAGAGGCTTTGGATATTATTGCTGAGAAAGCGGACGGTGGTTTAAGGGATGCGCTGAGTATGTTTGATTTGATGGTATCTTTTACCAGCGGAAACTTAACTTACAAAGACGTTGTTGAATCTTTGAATATCCTTGACTACGATTATTTTTTCAAATTCGTAGATTATATGCTCAACAAGGATATTTCCTCTTCTCTGTTGCTGTTTGACGAAGTTTTATCCAAAGGATTTCAAGGTGATATCTTTATTGACGGCCTTAGCAACCATATCCGCAACCTTTTAGTGAGCAAAGACCCTCAGACTGTCAAACTTCTGAATGTTCCTTTGAAGATTCAACAAAGATATTTAACACAATGTCAAAACACTCCGATGTTGTTTTTGCTTAATGCGCTGAATTACGCCAATACTTCCGCAATGGAATATAAAAGTTCGGGAAATAAACGGCTGTGTGTGGAGCTAATGTTGATGAAAATGTGCAATATAATGAGTAAAATTGCACCGAAACAGCAGCCAAAGCCAAATCCGCAACAACAAATTCCGAACTCACAACCGCAAATTCAACAGCCAGCACAACCAACGGCTAAAAAAAAAACTCCGTAACTGAAACTTCTCTACCCGAAAAGCCGGCAGACCCTTCTGAATATCAATCTCCTTTTGCTATAAACGCACTTAATGCCAACAGACTTAAAAAAGAAAATGAGAAGCCCGAGAAAGCAGTTACATTTTCTATGGATGAAGTCCGTAAGAGCATAAAAATGTTTATTGAAGATATTAGTAATCAAATTGAAGACAAGGATTATTCAGCAGAAACCTCCTATCAAGACGGTAATACAGAATATCAAGACGAAGACACGGCAGAAGAAAACAATGATTTGAAAATAGACAAAAATCAATTCCTGATTAATCTCACTCTTGCCTTATCCAAAGCAGAGATAAAGCCATATAAGGATACTTCTTTCTTAGCTCAGATGTTTGTTGATACACAAGAAAAGAAAGATATTATAGATTCTATAAGGAAGAAGCTGACTCAGTTTATTATGAGAAGAACTCATTACCCTCACATGAAATTGGAAGTAATTGCCTTGAATCCTGACGAGAGGAAAATCACGGCTACAACTCCTGTTGAGCGGTTTAGGGTTCTTATGAAGACAGCTCCTGCTATTAATTTATTGAAAGAGAATTTTAAATGCGAAATAAAATATTAGGAAAATCCAAAATAACGGATTTTTATTCAGTAACATTTTAAAACAACAAACAACTATGAAAAAAGCATACGTATTCCCGGGTCAGGGAGCCCAATTTATAGGAATGGGTAAAGACCTTTACGAAAGCAACAGCGAATGCAAAGCAATGTTTGAAAAAGCTAATGAAATACTTGGCTTTAATATTACAGAGATTATGTTTAACGGAACGGAAGATGACCTAAAGCAAACAAAGGTTACACAACCTGCCGTATTCTTGCACTCAGTTATTTTGGCAAATGCTCTTGGTGAGAGTTTCAAACCTGATATGGTGGCAGGACATTCACTTGGTGAGTTTTCCGCTTTGGTTGCAAGTAAAGCAATGCGCTTTGAAGATGGATTGAAATTGGTATCTATCCGTGCAAATGCAATGCAGAAAGCCTGCGAAGCCAATCCGAGTACAATGGCTGCTATTATCGGCTTGGAGGATGCGGTAATAGAGGAAGTATGTGCTTCAATTACTGATGAGGTTGTAGTTCCTGCCAATTACAATAACCCAGGCCAGTTAGTTATTTCAGGTTCTATGGCAGGAATAGAGAAAGCCTGCGCAATGTTAAAAGAAAAAGGGGCTAAAAGAGCGCTTCCTTTGAAAGTGGGCGGTGCATTCCATTCACCGTTGATGGAAAGCGCAAGAGTAGAATTGGCAAAAGGAATAGAAGAAGCAGAAATCTCCGCTCCAGTTTGCCCAATCTATCAAGACGTTAATGCATTGCCGATGACGGATGCCAAACTTATCAAAGAGAATCTAATAAAGCAATTGACTTCTCCTGTAAAATGGACGCAGATTGTTAAAAATATGATTGCAGACGGCGCAACCACGTTTATAGAAGTCGGTCCTGGTACAGCACTTCAAGGAATGATTAAAAAAGTTTCCGCAGAAGTTGAGTTAATGTCAGCAAGTATCTAAGCGTCAATATAATTCAAAAGACTTATAAGTCAATTTAGGCTTATAAGTCTTATTTTTTATAAACTAGTATAATGAAAAAAATAGTTATCATCGGTGCTTCTTCGGGTATGGGGCAAAGATGTGCTGAGATTTTTGCACAAAAAGGTTATAAAGTTGCAATTGCCGCCCGCAGAGTTGAAAATCTCAAAAATCTTAAGGAAAAATACCCCGATAATATCGTATATCTGCCTATTGACATCACAAAAGAAGATGCTCCCGACAGATTTAAAGAACTTATTAAGCAAAACGGCGGAATGGATATTTATTTTCATGCCTCGGGTATCGGATTTCATAACGAAGAATTGGATTTTGAAAAAGAAATTTCCACACTTGAAGTCAATGCATTGGGATTTACCCGTATGATTATCACCGCTTTTAACTATTTTAAGGAAAATAAAATCCACGGACACATAACTTGCATTACTTCCATTGCAGGAACGAAAGGTCTTGGGGCTGCTGCGGCTTATTCTTCCACCAAATGTTTTCAAAATACTTATATTGAATGTCTTGACCAACTGTCCCGAATGAATAAGTTGGGAATTACTTTTACAGATATCCGCCCAGGATTTGTCAAAACGGCACTTTTGGACAGCAACAGGAATTATCCTTTGCTTATGGACGCAGATAAAGTCAGCAAAACAATTGTTAAAGCCATTGAAAACAAAAAACGCAAAAAAGTTATCAATAACCTTTATGCGTTAATCACATTCTTTTGGTCGCTTATCCCCTCTTGCCTTTGGGTAAGGCTGAAAATCCGGAATTAAAACTCATATTGCAGACGCATTATAAGATGATTGTCTTTGCGGTCGTAGGAATATGACGGCATTTTGTCGCTTTTTTCGTTCAAATTCACGTTAAACATTGTTGTAAAGCGCAATCCCTTGGTTATATTCCACTGACAACCTATTCCGAATGTCTGATAGGTAATGTCCGTTGAGGAAAGATAGAATTTTTTGTCCGCCTCGGTATTCGGATTCATCAAAGTATATTTCAAAAGCAACCTAAAAGGAGACTGCCATAGGTCTTGGAAATAATAAATGTAGCCCCCGAAAAACTCTCTTTCTATATTAAAAGGATTAGTTGGGTCATATTCGTTATTATCGGGCGAGCGGAAAGAATTCACTTGCGAAGGTTGAGTACCTAACACCCATTCCGTCTTTATTTCAGATGAGCCCATTGAAGTAGGGAACTTTATCTGGGCATCCACTCCGTAATAAAATCTCGTATTTTTGGTATTTGCTTTCTTATTATACGACCACAGGGAATCGTTTATATAATTAAACCAAACATTACTTGCATTATTCACTTTGCCATAATAAACTGACGTACCCACTGCGGCATACACGTTATTAACTTGCGTTGAATATTTCAACCGTCCGACAAAATTCATTTTACCGTCAGGAACTCTGTTGATATTATTGCCGCTAACGAAACCAAAATCAAATCTCAATCCGTTGAAACGCGAATCTTTCGGAGCAATAAGCGATAATTTCAACCCCAAATCCCTATCCAAAAAGAAAATATTACGCAACAAATCGCAATGTTCCAAAACCTCTTGCTTAGGAGTGGAATACGGCGTTTCCTCTCCGAACCAAATCGTTTGCAAACCTGCATTGATTTCAATCCAATCGGCAGGTTTTATGTTTATCATCGCTGCTTTCGGCACTATGCCTCCGTCATTCAAATCCAATTCAAACACTCCTTGGGTTATTCCCTCGCTGTACGCCAATCTTATGCCGCCGCGCCTAACTCCGTAACGGATAAAATAATCTTTATCCTCCCCGTCCCTGTCAGGATTGTAGAATTGATTAGAACCCGTGTTGCTTTTGCCTTGATATTGCAACCATTCAAAATCCGTTTGTATAAATCCGCCGATTTGCAACTTATCTTTAAAACTCTCTTGCGCCTTTGCAGTAAAATTCAATAACATCGCAAAAGCCAACAATGTAAAAATCTTTCTTTTCATTATGATGTCTCAAATTTTAAAGGTGCAAATTTACAAATTTTTCTCTATCTGACAAATGCCCTTTTGGATAATATCGCCGCCTTTGTGTTGTTTTCCGCCGCCCTTTGCGGAAATAATTTGAAAAAAACTCTTTTTTTGATCTAAAAAAACTGTTTTTTTGAGAAGAAAAAACTCTTTTTTTTAAATTATTTCCGCAAGGGGCGGCGCAATATTGCGCAAGGGCGGCAGAAAACAACCTAAGGGCAGTGAAAAATAGAGAGGATTTTGTATTAAAATAAATAAAATCAAAAAGAATTTGTCTAAACGAAAAAATGATTAGTGAAAATATCGCAAAAGTTAAGGAATTTGTAACATTTTTTCGCCGCTTAGGGTCTGTAATATCAAAAAATGTTCTAATTTTGCAAGCCTATAATGTTACTAAATGCGGTTTCGCACTGCTAAATAAATAATAATGGAAAATAAAAGCTTTATTGCAGATATTGAACAGAGTATTATAAACCATTGGGGACGGCCTGCCCTTAGCGATTACAAATCAGGTCCTATTACATTCTCACAAGTCGGAGAGAGAATAGCAAGATTGCATATTCTTTTTGAACAATGCGGCATCAAACAAGGCGACCATATCGCTCTTTGCGGAAGAAACTGCGCTGCATGGGCTATTTCTTATTTTGCCGTGCTATCTTACGGAGCCGTTGCCGTACCTTTGCTTCACGAATTCAAAGCACAACAGGTTGAACACTTGGTTAATCATTCGGATTGCAAACTTGTAATTCTCGGAGACGTGGTTTGGGAAGGTGTAGATGCAGATAATCTGCCAGATGTCAATGCTGTCATTGTTATGCAGGGATTTCAATTAGTTCATTGCAAAGATGATAAATACAAACAGGCTTTTGACAATCTTAACAAGTTATTTAAAAAGAAATATCCGCAGGGATTCAGTGTTAAAAACGTAAAATACCGCCGCGAAAACCCCGATGACTTAGCTCTTATCAACTATACTTCCGGTACGACCTCTGCTTCCAAAGGTGTTATGATACCTTACCGAGCTTTAATCGGCAATCAAATCTTTGCCGACAGAGTTCTGCCCCATCTTAACCAGTACAGTAATTCTATTTGTATGCTTCCTATGGCTCACATGTACGGAATGGCTTTTGAATTGATAACTGAATTCCGTAAAGGCACACATATTCATTTCCTTACACGTGTTCCTTCTCCTAAAATCGTGGCAGAAGCTTTTGCAGAGGTAAAACCTGACATTATTATCTCCGTTCCTTTGATTATAGAGAAGATTTACAAAACCAAATTGAAACCTATCTTAGATAAAAGGCTGACAAAGACTCTTTTGCGCACGCCTTATATTGACAAGATGTTACTTTCGCGTATTCAAAAGGAATTGCATACTGCTTTCGGGGAGAATTTCTATGAGGTTATCATAGGAGGAGCTGCTCTTAACTTGGAAGTGGAAGCGTTTTTGAAAAAAGTAGGTTTCCGTTATACAATCGGTTACGGTATGACTGAATGCGCACCGATTATTTGCTATTCCGATTGGAAAGATACCAAAGTAGGTTCTTGCGGAAAGGCTGTTGAAGAAATGGAAGTGAAGATTGATTCTCCTGACCCTCAGAATATACCGGGTGAAATCTTGACACGTGGCATAAACTTAATGCTCGGCTATTACAAAAACGAAGAAGAAACCTCCAAAATAATTATTGATGGTTGGTTGCACACGGGAGATTTGGCTGTGATGGATAAAGACGGTTATGTTTTCATCAAAGGAAGAAAGAAAAATATGATTCTTTCGGCTAACGGGCAGAATATCTACCCTGAGGAGATAGAAGACAAACTCAACTCAATGGAATACGTCAATGAGGCGTTGGTTATAGAAAGAGAAGGCAAGATAACGGCTCTTATTAATTTAGATCTTGACAAACTTGACAGAGATAAAATTGACAGAAACAAATTTGACGAAATTTTGGAGCAAATACGTAAAGACACTAACGCAGAATTACCTGCTTACGAGCAGATTGCCCAAATTTTCATTCAAGCCGAAGAATTTGAGAAGACTCCTAAACGCTCCATCAAACGATATATGTACTCTCACAAAATGCTTTAAAAATTTAATTAGCCAATACGGAAAATTGAAATTTGAATATATAAAAATAAGACGGTATTCTTTTGAATTGAAATACCGTCTTATTTTTTTCTTCCCGTTATTTGCCTTTGAGGATTGACTTGTAAAGTTTTTTGTCTTTCAATACTTTTACTGCTTGTGCAATGGTTTCGTCATTTTGTTGCACCGCTTTATAATAATACCGTATTCCGTAAAAGTATCTTGCTATCGTGCCTTTCAGATTGGCTTCAATATATTTATTAGATGAGGCAATGTATTCTTTTTGTTTGATATCCTCCTGCTTAGCCTTCTTTATAATCTCCTCTGTCATACTTTCGGCGGACATAATCTCCTTGGCGTAATCCTCGTACGAAGTATAAGAATTGTATTTAACGGAATCCTTTTGCAATTCTTTCATATAATTTAACACAATCTCATTAACCCACTGCGGTTTTACGCTCTGAGGATTCACACCTTGCTTTTTGGCATAATCTTCAAACTCTTTCATTAAACCAAGTGAAGACCAAGCGCTGTCAAATGCCTCATAAGTAGGAAATTTTTTCAAAAACTCTTCCCTATTAGTCTCTACAAAGTTCAAAGAGAACTCGTTAAACAGATTTTTACTGCGCAAATTGATGTAATAATCGGAAGCGCGCGTAGTATCCAACGGAACAAAAATGTCAGGCATAACACCGCCGCCGCCATATACCGTTCTGCCATTATCTGTCTTGAATTTCAAATTTTCATCGAACTTAATACTGTCCTTATTCACCAATTCCTTATGTTCGCTTCGTCTTTTAAAATCCTGGTAATAATCTTCCACTCCGTTATCGTATGGTTTTTGAATGCAACGTCCCGACGGAATATAATATCTTGCGGTCGTAAAACGTATTTGTGAGCCGTCAGTCATATTAAACGGACGCTGAACCAAACCTTTTCCGAATGTACGTCTGCCAATTATAACTCCTCTGTCCCAATCCTGCACTGCGCCAGAAGTAATCTCCGCAGCTGAGGCTGTATATTCGTCAGTCAGGATAACCAATTCGCCTTTCTCCCAAACGCCTTTCTTTGATGATTTCAATTCTTCACGCGGCGATTTCTCGCCTTCAGTATATACTATAAGTTTATCCTTACTCAAGAATTCATCTACTATCTTCTGTGCAGCCTCAAGGTAACCTCCGCCGTTGGAACGTAAATCAAAGATAAGTTTTTTCATTCCCTGGCTTTTCAAATCCTCAACCGCTTTTTGAAATTCCTCATCCGAACTGCTCGCATAACGCCTTAGGGAGATATATCCTATTTCCTCGTCAATCATAAACCAAGTGTCTATACTGTTTATAGGAATCTTATCCCTAACGAGATTAAACACTATCTCACCTCTGCCACTGCGTAAAACAGTTATCCTCACTTTTGTTCCTTTTTTCCCTCTCAAATGTTTAAATATCCAATCTTGATTGATGCTGTCCCCTGTCGCTGCCGTATCATCAACTTTTATTATTTTATCTCCGGGTAACATTCCGACCTTTTCACTCGGACCGTCGGCAATTACGTCAATCACGTGAATGGTATCATCTTTCAATTGAAAGGTTACCCCAATTCCGATAATGTTTCCTTGCAACGGTTCATTAACTGCCTGAACGTCTTTAGCAGCTATGTATGCTGAATGCGGGTCAAGCTCCTTTAACATAGCGATTATACCTTTCTCGGTAATGGATGGCAAATTCAATGTATCAACATAGAAATTGTCCATCATATACATCAATTGTACTATCTTCTTTGTGGTTTTTGTATCGTCTTTTTGTGCAAAAGATACAACGCTTAGCAACAATACTGCCGTCAATACTAAATTTCTTTTCATCTTATCAAATTTTACCTTTTTATTAATAAAAATCTCCTAAACAACGTAAAAATATTTTGCCGTATTGTCTTTTTTTTCTAAATTTGCACTTTAATTTGTAATTTTTTTAATAAAAAAGACTGAAATGGATACTTATTTGCTGATACTTGCAATTCAAACCGTATTGGTTTTCATAGGATTGTGGAAAATATTTTCAAAAGCCGGTTACAAAGGATGGCTGTCACTTGTTCCTTTTTATAATATTTGGATAGCGACAAAGATAATTGACAAAAAATTTTGGTGGT
The DNA here is from genome assembly GCA_017480245.1 of Bacteroidales bacterium. Lineage (GTDB taxonomy): Bacteria > Bacteroidota > Bacteroidia > Bacteroidales > P3 > Scybalousia_A. The sequence continues at coordinate 120,915 of JAFVBA010000004.1, forward strand.
TTATCTATATGTTGATACCGTTTATCAACGTGTTTGTGGTAATCCTTATCTTTATTGAGTTTGCTAAATGTTTTAATCACCGAGGGCTTGGATTCCAAATACTTGTTGCGCTGTTCCCGTGGGTAATGCTTCCGCTGATGGGCTTCAACAAGGACGTATATACCAATCCTAAGGACGCACCTGAGTATAAGGTTTCGGCGGCAAGGGACTGGGCTGACGCAATTATATTTGCCGTTATTGCCGCAACTATAATAAGAAGCATGTTTTTTGAAGCCTACAAAATCCCTTCGTCATCTATGGAAAAGAGTTTGCTTGTCGGCGATTTCTTATTCGTAAGCAAGATGGCGTATGGTCCCCGTGTACCGATGACTCCGCTTTCCGTTCCGCTAACTCACCACACTGTGCCGTTGATTAACACAAAATCTTACGTTGAATGGATAAAACTGCCTTACCATCGCCTACCTGGTTTCGGTAAAATCAAAAGAGGAGACGCTGTTGTGTTCAATTTCCCTGACGGCGACACACTTTCAACCGCTTATCAGAGCAATCAAAGTTATTATTCCTTAGTTCGTGAATACGGAAGAGAGAATGTATGGAACAATAAGGGAAGATTCGGCGATATTATCGCACGTCCGGTTGATAAAAGGGAGAATTTCATTAAGCGTTGCATAGGTTTGCCTGGTGAAACACTAAAGATAGAAGACGCAATTGTGTATATAAACGGACAAAAACTGCAATCGCCGAAAGATTTTCAACTTACGTATTACGTTAAAATAAAAGACGGATATTTCTTTAACGAAAACGAATTGTTGAATATAGGAGTAAGCAAAGAGGATATGCAATTGATGGGATTTTATTGCTATATGAATTTGACAAAAGGGCAAATCCGCACTCTGAATGACAATAGATTTATACTAAATATAGAACCATTGAACGTAAATTCAGGAGATTATTCCCTTATTGTTGATGATAATACACCGTTGTACTGTCAGATTTTATTCCATCCTGAAACGCAGGACGTAAAATCTCTTTTGATGCAGGCAGGAGTTGATACCAATGCAATAAATTCACTTAAGAACTACCCTACTTTGCCGTTAAGCAGCGAGATTATCGGAAAAATCAAACAGATGGAGTATATTGAGGGCATAGAACCTGTAATTGCAATGAAGGGATTTAAAAACAGAGATTTGTATCCTTACAATGAGGCATACAATTGGAATATTGATAACTACGGCAGCGTAAAAATTCCGTCAAAAGGAATGAAAATCGCACTGAATGACGAAAACGAGATGTTCTATGGTCGTTGCATAAGAATTTTTGAAGGAAACACGCTTGAAAAACAAGGTAACAAATGGCTGTTGAACGGAAAAGAAGCAACGGAATATACATTCAAGATGGATTATTATTGGATGATGGGCGACAATAGACACAACAGCGCAGATTCACGTTATTGGGGATTCGTACCTGAAGACCACATTGTCGGCAAAGCGTCATTTGTTTGGTTATCACTGAATAAAGACCAAAAGGGATTGAAAAAGGTGCGCTGGAAGAAACTTTTCAGAAAGGTTAAATAGCAAAAAATTTCATTCGTTTATGAAAAAGACAAGAAAAGGTAATATTTTACTGTTATCAAGTGATGAAACATTGCAGAGAGTTCTGTATTTATACTTCTCAAGAAAGTATTATAATGTGTTTTGTCCGCAAAATGCCAAAGAGTTGGAGCAAGTCAAGAAAAACAATGCCATAAGTTTTGCAATACTTGATGATGACAGTAAAATTGATTCAAACATAAGTTTATGTAATTCTCTTTTAGAATTTGACAATGAAATAGTTATCTACTTTATTTGCCAAAATACTGAAACAAAACATAAAGTAGAGACTGCAAATCCATTGTTCTTCACTATATTAAAGCCGTTTGCAATGAGAAATCTTCTTAGCAAGATGACTTCTACGGCAAATAAACTAAAAGATGAAGAAAACAAAATAACTACATTTAATATAGGCAATTACAAATTTAACTTGAGAACATCAACTCTTACATTCAAAGGAGAGGAACCTAATATAGAACAACACTTAACGAAAAAAGAATGTCAAATTCTTCAGATTCTCGCTCAAAATACAAGAAAAATGGTATCAAAACACCGATTGCTTATGAATATTTGGAAAAAAGACACCTACCAAACCTCAAGAAGTATGGATGTTTATATGACCCGTCTGCGTCATTACTTATCTTCAGACACTAATATCTCCATAGAAAACACTCATTCCTTAGGTTACTGCCTAAATGTTAAGGAGTAATAAACAGAAATAAAGATTTTGTGCTTACAATCTACAAGTTACGTAGATTTTTCAGTAATATATCCGCATCCGTTTTGATATTCCAATTGTTAGCATACATCAAATTCAAACGGTGTGCTGTCTGTTTGTCAAGATTCTCGCTTTTAAGATTTTCACTTACGGAAAAAACGCCTTGTTTCAACTTCGGTAACTCCCCTATTTTGATGTCATTGTTGTTATATCCTACAAAAGTCCGTTTAGATAAGAGAACAAAAACATCATCTTTCAATGCAACGAAATGTTTTTTGCAAAATACTATAACCAATGGGAAAAATAGCAGAATAATAAGCGATAAAGACAAGTCAAACAGCCGTTTCTTTCTTTTGTTATCCTCTGAAGATATATTATTTACACTCATCACATAAATATCTGTCGGAGTGTTTATCGTATTGCTGCCTATTATGAAATCCGTAACCTCAGGCGCTATGGTGAATCGCACATTGTTTTCGGACAAATCCGCCATCAATGAAATTATCTTACTTTGTGGCAACGATTTACTGCAAAAGATTACTTCATTTACGTGATAAATTCTTATAATATCCTCAATCTGCGAAATATTACCTAAAAAATAATCTCTGTCTTCGTCATTTTCGCCGCTTACAAGACCGATAAATTCAGGTTTTAGGTCGGTTGAACGCAACAAATCGGTAACGCGTTTGGTTTCCTGCTTATCTCCTACTATTATATATGAAGATGAGTTTTCGTTTATCGCCCAATGCCCAGTTTTGATGTAATGCAAAAGGTACCTTTCGGCAAAAAGAATAAAGAAAGTGAGTATTGAACCCATTATAACCATTGCACGCGAATATCTTAAGGCTGCAGGCATAAGGGAATAGACAACCAAAATGGCTATCATTCCGAAAAATACTCCCGAAATCAATTTATTCGGTCGGAATTTGCCGTAACCTCCGAACAAATACACGCAAAACAACAGTATTATTATATATATAGGTATTGCGACCAAGACATAGTGCGGCGGATAGTAATCGGGCGTTCCCCAATAGTATGTTGCCCAAAATCTCTCCAACAAACAAAATCCTGCATACACAAGTAAGAAATCCAACACGGGAAGTGCCGCTTTTTTGAAGATACGTGAGAAAAATGACAACGCTGCCCGTCCCCATATTGCGAATTTTATGATTAGCGAGAAGACTTTTGTCTGTTTTGACGATAGATGTTTTTTGGCGAATATGTCCATTGCGTTATAGAAAGTATAGACATAATTCAACGAACCCTTCTTCGTGCTTTCTCCTTTATAGTGAATGATAGAAGTATCTGCGAAATAATAGTTTTTATATCCCCCCTGAGTAATGCGGTATGACAAATCAATGTCCTCGCCGTACATAAAAAACGTCTCATCCAACAATCCGACTTTATCAAGTGCCTTTTTGCGCATCAACATAAAGGCACCAGCTAAAATATCCACCTCATTAGTTTGTTCGTATGACAGATGCCCCATATAATATCCGCAATACTTCTTGCTGTGAGGGAAAATCTTAGTCAGACCTGCCATCTTGCAAAAACAAACCCACGGAGTAGGAAAACCTCTTTTGCTTTCCTTAAGAATTTTTCCCTGTCCGTCAATCATTTTTACGCCCAAACCACCGGCATCAGGGTGTTTGTCCATAAAATTCAGACACTTTACGAAAGTATCTTCCTCTACTACGGTATCAGGATTTAACAACAGGACATATTCACCGCAAGATAAACGAATGGCTTGGTTATTGGCTTTGGCAAAACCTACATTGTCTTTGTTTTCAATAAGTTTTACTTCGGGGAATTTGGTTTTGAGCATATTGACAGAGCCATCTACCGAATTGTTATCCACAACGAAAATTTCGGCATCAATATTCTTTACAGCCTTACGGACACTTAAAAGACAATGTTCCAAAAAGTGCTCAACATTATAATTAACTATTACGACAGACAGTTGCATTATGCTCCGTTTTTCTCAATTTGAATTTGCAAAGATACAAAAAAATGAAATAAAGTGCCGTTTCGCTGAATTCTTTTTTGAAAAGAGTAAAATGTTTTTTGAAAACAATTTCGTAAAACGGCACTTTATTTTCGTTATTTTTGTAACTTTGCAAATTCATTGAAAAAACAAAATATTTTTATGGGTGCTAAATGGATTGGGGCGTTAATCGGCTTTTTTGTATCGGGAGGCAGACTTTTCTGGGCGTTGATTGGTTTTATTATCGGTTCATCGATAGATAGCAGAAAGGCTGTCGGTAGTTCCACGAACGAGAAAAAACGTATTTATTTCATTGATAATCTCCTTGTTTTATTTGCTTTTGTTATGAAAGCAGACGGTAGGGTTACCAAGACGGAAGTTTATTATGTCAGAGCGTTTTTAGAGAAAAATTTCGGCACTGACGAAGCCAACAAAAAGATGTTGGAACTTCGTGATTTGTTGAAAGATGAAACGCTTAACTTAAGTAGTACTTGCAATAGTATAAACCGCCAACTTAACTACTCACAAAAACTTGAACTTTTGCATTTTCTGTTCAGTATTTCCTCTGCCGATGCTGAAATTTCTAAACAAGAACTTAACTTAATCCACACAATAGCCTCGTATTTACGTATTTCCGCCTGGGATTTCGGCACAATACAAGCCATGTACTTCAATTCGCAATCCTCGGGCTACAATTACCAAAATTCTTACGGTTCTTCACGGCAAACAACTCAGGCACAAATTGATAATGCTTACACAATACTTCAGGTAAATAAGGACGCAAGTAACGAAGAAATAAAAAAATCTTACAGAAAACTTGTTGTAAAATACCATCCTGACAAGGTGGCGTCTTTAGGTGAGGAGATACAAAAACAAGCAAACGAAAAATTCCAGCAAATCAACGCTGCATACGAACTAATTAAAAAAGAAAGGAATTTTAACTAATGTTTACCGAATATTCTTTGTGGTTTCTGCCACTTATATTACTTGCTGCATTCGGCTTTGCATACTTTGTTTATTTCTTTAAGCAAAAGAATAAAACGGCATTCACTGACAAGCAAAAATATCTGCTCTTTGCTTTAAGGTTTTTAGGAGTTTTCTTGATTTTATTCCTATTGATTTCACCGGTTAAGCGAATAAAAAACAAGACAATAGAAAAACCTGTTGTAGTTTTACTTCAGGATAATTCTTCTTCGCTGTCCGCCGTAAAACAATCGGATTATTACAAAACGAAATACATAGAAAATTTGGATAAATTAAGTAACAACCTGTCCAAAGACTATAATATTGTGCGCTTATTACTCGGCAGTTCAACCGTTCAACTAAAAGACGAAGTAAAGTTTAAAGATACTTTGAAATTCAACGATTTCGCTACCGATATTTCGCAAGCTATGGAGTTTATTAATGAAAACTTTTCTTCGGAAAACCTTTCCGCCGTGATGTTAGCCTCTGACGGTATTGCAACTCAAGGAAGAAATTTCTTGAATCTTGCAGATAATTTTTCCTGTCCCGTTTATACGGTTGCAATGGGCGATACTACCGTAAGGAAAGACGTATTGATTTCTGACATTCAATATAATAAGATAGCCTTTATTGATACCGACTACCCTATTGAAGTAACCGTCAGAGCAGATAAAGCACTTGGTGAAACCTCTTCGCTTTTTATGGTTAAAGACGGCAAAACCACGCAGATAAAATCATTTTCCGTTGATAACAATGACTATTCCGTTACGGCGGAATTGAAAGCCACGAGCAAGAAAGCAGGAATAGAAAAGATAAGTTTCTATGTCAGTGAGATTAACGGCGAAAGTAACAAAGCAAATAACCGTAAGGATATTTTTATTGAAGTATTGGATGCGAAAAAGAAAGTTCTTATTACTTCAAATGCCCCACACCCCGATATTTCTGCAATAAAAACAGCACTGGGCAGCAACCAAAATTACACGATTGACGTAAATATTGCAGGCAATAACCCTAAAAATCCTGCGGATTATGATTTGGTTATTTTGCATTCTCTTCCCGACAATTCGGCATCGTATAACACCATTAAGAATTTGCTTGACAAGGGAGTCAATCTGCTTTTCATTGTCGGACAATCAACAAACATTCAATTGTTTAACGCTCTGAAGACAGGCATTCAAATAAACACTCTTTCCTCATCAACTAACAATGTTTTGGCATCCTATAACCCGTCATTTTCTTTATTTACCGCTACGGAGGATTTAACAAATATTCTTAAGGATTTGCCTCCTATGATGTCAAATACAGCAAAATATAGTGTCAATAGCAATATCCAAACGCTTTTGTATCAAAAAATCGGTGCGGTATCAACAACCTATCCGTTGATTGCGTTTAATAATGATGCAAATTCTAAAATCGGGTTCATTTTAGGTGAAAACATCTGGCGTTGGAGACTTCAAAACTATTTGATTAACCAAACGACCGAGCAGATTGACGGTTTGATTTCCAAGACTTCGCAATTACTTTCCACAAAAACGGACAAAAACCGCTTCCGTGTTGAACATAAGGACGTCTATCAACAAAATGAGAACGTTATTTTCACTGCTCAGTTCTATAACGAGAGTTTTGAGTTAATCAATACGCCCGAAATAACCCTTAATATCCAATCACAGAATAATAACTCCACATACACTTTCGGTAAGAACAACAATGCTTACTATCTTAACTTGTCTTCTTTGCCTGAGGGCGAATATTCTTTCACTGCAAAGACTACATATAATAATAAGGAGTACAAACAAAGCGGCAGATTTGCGGTTTCTTCGGTCAATATGGAATTAACAAACCTTGTTGCCAAACATTCCGACCTTTACACCTTGTCTGCTAAAACCGATGCGGCAATGGTACAGGCGGAGAACATAACGGATTTGCAGGAGATGATAAAAAATAACGGCAATATCAGACCTATAATCCACGTAAGCACGGAAAATAGAAAATTTATTTCGCTTTGGTGGTATTGGCTTTTGATAATATTGTCGCTCGGCGGTGAATGGTTTTTAAGAAAATACTATGGAAAAATTTAATATGCAATACGGCAAAATTAATGTGAGACTTTAATTTTAAGAAATGCCGTTTGAATGCGGACAGATAAGAAAAGATGATAATGAATTTGAAAGAAAAGATAAATATTGATATTTTTAAATTAATAGGTAACGTTGCCGATTCTATGAATTTAGAAACCTACGTTGTGGGTGGCTATGTTAGGGATTTGATTATGCAACGCCCTTCAACCGATATTGATATAGTAACCATCGGAAGCGGTATTGAACTTGCAAAAGCCATTGCGGACATTATTCCTCATAAGAAAAAAGTCAGCGTATTCAAAAATTTCGGCACTGCGATGATACATTACCAAAGCGAAAACCGTGATTGGCAGGTGGAATTCGTAGGTGCAAGAAAGGAATCTTACCGCCGCGACAGCAGAAAGCCTATTGTGGAAGACGGAACGTTGGAAGACGACCAGAACCGCAGGGATTTTACCATCAATGCTATGGCAATCTCGCTTAATGAGGCAACTTTCGGCAACCTTATCGACCCTTTTGACGGTCTTTTTGATATTAAAAGGCATATTATCCGCACTCCGCTTGACCCCGATGTAACTTTCTCGGACGATCCTCTGAGAATGATGCGTTGTATCCGCTTCGCAACACAGTTGGATTTCTCCATAATGCCCGAAACTTTCGATGCAATAGAAAGAAATAAGGAAAGAATCCGTATTATTTCGCAAGAACGTATCACCGAAGAGATTAACAAGATAATGCTTTCTCGTTTTCCGTCTAAGGGTTGGCAATTGCTTGACCGATGCGGGCTGTTGCAGATAATCTTTCCAGAAGTTACGGCACTCAAAGGCGTTGAAAGCGTAGGCGAACGCTCACACAAGGACAATTTCAAACATACAATGGAGGTCTTGGATAATGTTGCCAAAGAGTCTTCTGATTTGTGGTTAAGATGGGCGGCATTGCTTCACGACATAGCCAAACCTGTTTGCAAACGTTTTGATGAGAAGACAGGCTTTTCATTTCACGGCCACGAAGTTAAAGGTTCCAGAATGGCGGAAAAGATATTCCGCAGAATGAAACTGCCGATGACCGATCCGATGAAGTATGTACAGAAATTGATTTTCCTTCACCTGCGCCCGATTGCACTTGTTGAGGACGAGGTTACCGATTCGGCTGTACGCAGATTGCTTTTTGAGGCGGGCGATGATATAGACGATTTGATGCTTTTGTGTCATAGCGACATAACTTCCAAAAATATGTTTAAGAAGGCGAAATACATTGAAAACCTGCGCCTTGTTAAACAAAAGATGATTGAAATTGAGGAAAAAGACCGCATTCGCAATTTCAAAGTTCCCGTATCGGGCGAAGAGATAATGCAGATGTACGGATTGGATCCTTGCAAAACGGTCGGCATACTGAAAGACAAGATAAAAGACAGTATTTTGGACGGCGTTATTCCTAACGACAAAGCGGCGGCATTGGAACTTTTGGACGCAGAAGCGCAGAAATTGGGACTGCAACGCAGAGATTAGAAGATAAGGCAGATATTAACATTAAAAAATACCCCTTTTATATGATAGAATACTATATTAAAGAGCAGGAATTTAAGCAGTTCGGGGAGAATGAGAACAAAAAACGTTATTTTGCGCGTATAGACGAGAAGACGATGTTAGATACCGACGAACTTTGCCAACGTGTAGCGGACTGTTCCACTTTGGCAAAACCCGAAATGCGTTTGGCAATAGATATGGCTTGCGATATGATATATGAAGCGTTGAAAGGCGGGCGCAGTGTGAGGCTCGGGGATTTGGGAGTGTTGCATCCGACGATAAAATCCAAGATTTGCGAGCGTAAAGAGGATGTAACAATAGACACTATAACCGATATCACCTGTTCTATCCGCCTTTCAGAGAAATTAAAAAAGGCTTTACGCAACGAACACGTGAGAAAAATCACGCTTCCTAACAGTTAAATCAAAAAAATTACGGCTTGTTTGCGTCAAAAGTGCAGCACTTTCGCGTAAAAAGTGTAGCGGATTTGTGTAAAATGTGCAGCAATCTCACGCAATAACACCCGGGTATTCCAAGTCAAAGACCTGGGGATTTTACTTAGCATACCTGGGTACTTCAGGCGAAACACCCGGGTATTCTGACGTGAGATTGCTGCACTTTTTGTGTAAATCAGCTGCACATTTTACGCAAATTGGCTGCACTTTTGACGCAAATTGGCTGTGCTTTCTCTATTTTCGGCGTTAATTAAGGAAAAAAACGTATCTTTGCAACCGTAAAATCAAGGATAATAATGCGAAAAACTCTTTACATAGTAATAGGACCAACGGCGAGCGGAAAAACGGCTTATGCAATAGAATTGGCGCAAAAACTCAAAACAGAAATCATTTCCGCCGATTCGCGTCAGATATTCAAGGAAATGAATATCGGAGTTGCCCGTCCGAGCGAACAAGAGTTGCAAACGGTAAAGCACCATCTTATCGCCACGTGGTCAATTACGGAAAACTACAACGTAGCACGCTATGAAAGAGAAGCAATTACGCTAATCAATAACTTATTTACTCAGTACGATGATTTGGTTCTTTGCGGCGGCAGCGGAATGTACGTAAATGCTGTGATAAACGGTATAGACGATATGCCCGATACCCCAATTGAATTGCGCAATGCTCTGAATGAAGAACTGAACACAAAAGGTTTTGAAGCGTTGTTGGAAGAACTCAAAATGAAGGACGCAAAATACTACTCGGAAGTTGATAAACAGAATCCGAGGCGTGTTTTGCGTGCGTTGGAAGTAATAAGGCAGACAGGCAAACCGTTTTCCGAATTCCGCAAAAATGAAAACACGTCAAGGAATTTTGATATTAAAATAATAGGATTGCAACGCAGCCGTGAAGAACTTGTAAAGCGGATTGACAAACGCGTAGATATTATGGTAAATGACGGTCTTGTTGATGAAGTGCGCAGTCTTAGTGCTTACAAATCCCTTCCCGCTCTTTCAACTGTAGGTTACAGGGAATTGTTTGACTATTTTGATAACAAAACTTCGCTTGAGGAGGCAATAGAGTTAATAAAAATCCACACCCGTCAGTACGCTAAACGGCAGATGACTTGGTTCAGAAAAACGCAAAACGTCAATTGGGTTGATTTATGTAGTATTTAGTATGTAGAATGTAGCATATAATTTAATAAATAGTAATGATGATATATATAAATAAGAAGATATTGTTTTTAATATTGGTTTCGTTATATTCAATGTCAAACATACGATGCCAAACAGTCAATATAGATAACGACAGCAACTTGATATACAATCCGTCTTTTGAATCGCACTCCTCATGTCCGCAAAGAATAGACCCTTACGGAATAATGGACGAGGTGGATGCGTGGTGGCAACCCTCACACGGCTCTTCGGATTATTACAACAACTGCGGAGGAAAACAATGCCACGTTCCGAAAAACAAACTTGGCATTCAAATGCCCAGGACTGGCGAATCAATGGTCGGAATATACTGTTCGCTGACAGATTACCGCGAATATATTCAAACGGAATTGAAAGAAAAATTAAAAAAAGGCGAAACCTACAAATTGAGTTTCCATGTCTCTTTAAGCGAATACTCAAAGGGCGCAGTGGCAACACTCGGCGGATTATTCACTACGTACCGTATTGCAGACACTACACGACAGATGCTCACGGATAACCAAGTGAGGACATTGCCTTCGGGATTGCGTCAAGTGGTTGCTACATTCTACAAACCGCAAGTGGTTAATAACTTTGAGCGTCCGCTTTACGATACTGAGAATTGGCAAAAGATTGAAGGGTCTTTCGTTGCGCAGGGAGGCGAACGCTATCTTACTATCGGAAATTTCTATCCTGAGGAACAGAGTAATCATATTGACCCGCGCAATACGACAAACATTTTACCCGGTGCATACTATTATATAGACGATGTAGAATTGTACTGTTTGACTTGTCAATCTGCAATCGAAAATAATGATGCGACAAACGGTAAAAGTGAAGTAACGGCAAACAACCCCGTTGATACCGTAGAATATTCGGTTGGTAAGACGGTGGTTTTGGAAAATATTTTCTTTGATTTTGATAAAAGCGTATTGTTACCGCAATCCTATGTAGCGTTGTTGCAACTTACCAATCTTTTAAACGATAATCCTAAAATGAAGATAGAACTTTCGGGACATACGGACAATAAAGGTAAAGACAAATACAACGAAAAATTATCCGAAGAGCGTGCTAAAGCGGTTTATGAGTATCTTATTGTGCGCGGTATAGACAAAAAACGCCTTAAATACCGAGGTTACGGAGCCAAACATCCGATTGCAGACAACAAAACCGAAGATGGCCGCGCCAAAAACCGAAGAGTTGAATTTACAATAACAGAATTATGATTGCTTTTGCGCACAAACTTAAATGAATTTAGGAAAGTTTATCTTATATTCCTCATTCAATAAACCGTTATTTCTTCTCAAAAAACGCAAAATATATTCCGCAAAATTAAAACAGTTCGAGCCGCACGGACAATAAAAAGTCATTAAAATAAGGTGGCGTTTCAGTAAATTGTTTTCAGAAATCATTTTATCCTTTTCTGAAAACAATTTTGTGATTCGGCACTTTATTTTATATTAGTTTAAAGTTTAGAGTTTAAGGTTTATAGCCGTACTCGAAAACCTGAAACTCTAAACTTTAAACCCTAAACTCTAAGTCTTAAACTAATAAATAACTTCAATAACTCCGGTTAAGTCTAAATTTTTTGTTTTGCTTTTGGCGATAAATCTGTAAAAATATGTTCCTGTCGGGGTATTGGTTGCGGCAGGGTCCCAATATTCATCTTTGGATTTGATATTTGATTTACTGAAGACCTGTTTTCCGTAGCGGTTATAAATATATAGTTGGGTTTCTTCAAACATTGTTTGTTCCAATAAGCCGTATATCTCAAAAACATCGTTGATTCCGTCGCCGTTAGGGGTAACTACATTAGGAAATTTCAGTTTTATTATAACTAAATCCAAAATATAAGTACTGTCGCAGCCATGTATATCGGTGTAAGTCTGAATATACTGTCCGCTTTCCGAAGCATCAAATCCGTAATCGGTATAACTGTCGCCTGAATAGAGTTCTGCAGTCAAACTGTCGGTGAATACGTCGTATCTATTGAAAACCAATGTCATTACGGAATCACATCCATATTGCGATTGCAGGTTAAGAGTATATGTTCCGCTTTGTTCTACGTTGAAATCTCCTTGATAATAACCTGTATCGCAACCTATGGCAAATATAGTGTCATTATATGTTTCATTTACCGTAAGATTAAGGCATAATATACTGTCACAACCCTCTATTGTATGGTAGTTAATACAATAAATTCCCGTTTCGTTTTCCGTAAATCCGTTGTCATTATACTCTTCACCCTTACAAATCTGCGCAACGATAGTATCGGCATAAACAGGATTGACTTTAACATTTACATTCAACTCCTCTGTACAACCACTCGGTTTAGTAATCAAAACACTGTACAAAGTATCTTCATTAGGTGAAACGGTAATCTGTTTTGTTGTCTGTCCGTTATTCCAAAGATACGAAAACTTCCCCTGTCCCGTGTAATCATCATCGGCAATCAACACTCCGTTTTGATTATAACACAAAATACTGTCGCCCGTTATCTTGCTATCTACAAAAAAGTCTATATCAATATATTGTGTTAAGGTATCAACACAAACAGATTCGCTCATAGGAGCATATAATTTGACGGAATATTTGCCGTTGTGAGCTATATCTCTTACAAGAGTATCCCCGTAAATTGTTTGTCCGTCCTCGGTTTCCCAATATACGTTTTCAATGGTTTGATAAGTATGGACATCGTAGTTTTTGTTGTAATCAATATAACTTTTGTTGATAAAGACAATCTTATTGTTGCAAGTATCAACAGAATATTCTATCTCGGCTTTAGGAATAATACTAAGCGCCTGAGTATATACCGTAAAGTTGCACTCTTCTTTGCCTACAAAATTGGCAATACAATAATATTCGGAGTTATCTTTAGGAACTTTAACTTGATATTGGGTTGAGATAATCTTATCTTCCCCTTCTTTATACCATTTGTACTCAAAACCTTCGGGAGCAACCAACATAACGGAATCACTCATATCGCATTGATTGACAATATTCGCTTCTCTCATACTGCAATTGACGGTAAAATAAGCATATCCGTAATGAGCACCCTCAGAACAATCATAAGTAGTCAGACGTACCCTTATAGTCTGTTGATGATAAGGAGCAATATCCACACCTACCGTTGTCCAATCTTTCCATATCGTTTTAGGAGAAGAACCTGCCACGGTATTCCAACCCAAATCTCCCGCAGCATAGAAATCGGCAAAACTGCATTGTTTATCCAACACAACATCGTTTTCATCCAACAATTCCAAAGTAAAACGCGGTTGATTGGTTTTGTTATGATTAGGGTCTTGCATCACAACTGCATATTTAAGCAGCAGCATATTGGATTTATTGGTATCAACCGTATATTCGTAAGAAATACTCTCAGACTGAGCGCCGTTATTGTTGTTACCAAGTCTTATTGATGCCTTTTCGCCTTGAGGAATGCACCTAAGAAGATTGCCTGTATTGTTATCCTTTGCGTTAGTGTCCCTGCAAACAACGTGTCTTTTCTCATTTTCATAATAAAACCAAACACTATTGGTATCATTCAACCGATAACCATTCTGACATTTGTATTGAGTATCTTCTGTTGCGTCATAAGGATTGGAATATGTACCCCAAGTCATACGGATAGCAGGATTGTAAAGATTAATGAAGTCAAAACAATTGTTAATTGAAGTCCAAATACTTCTCATTGTAAAGTTATCACAATAAGGACAAAGGTTTTGAATACGAATGGTATAAAGAGTATTTTCTTTCAGGTTTTTAACAGTGTATTTTCTTTGTTCCAACGGTAAAGTGTCGTAAAGCCAATTGTCATTAGGATCATTGGCTTCTTTCCATGAAACAACAAAGCCATAGGTAATGGTATCTGTGGGTTGAATATCCCATTCTACACTTATACTTGAGTAAGTAACAGTATCAACTCCTATGGCATACTGGGAATAATAGTTACAATTGTTTTCATTTGCAAAATATGGTTTTATAAATGACGGACAAGACCGTGCAATTATATCACACTTAGGGGTATAACACCATTCTTTTTCCATAACCGAGTCAATAAACAACTCAGCCCTAATACTTGAACAACTAATAGGTATATCGCACCACATACTGTCAGTATATATTGTATCCAATCCGGTTGCTTTTACTTTCCAATGGGCATTTTTCTCGCTGTAAGTCCAATAAAGATGTGCAGAATCGTTAGTTTGGTTTATTGAATAGTAGAAATAAGGAACATTTTTATCGCAATCAGGTTGAGGAGGCGGCGTGTAACAATTGCCATTATGCGCTTTACCCAAATAACCCGTGCAAATATCTCCGCTTTCTTTGATTTCATAAACATGATAATACAAATAATTGCATGTTTTTAGGTTTTCAATAGTGTAAGGAGCAGAAGAAGTAGTTAGAGTCTGTACATTGAACTTATTTTTCGTACAAGTATCGCTGAAAATGTAATTAACACTTGTATTAATATTAGTATCTACGTACTCAATTACGTAAGTCGGGAAAGTCATTGAAGAATTCCAACTAAGAGTTGCGGAATTTTTGGTCGGGAATATGCAAGATACGTAGAAATTAGGGCAATTTCTCTCCTGCAATCCTATCTCAAAACCTTCCAATGGACTATCGTCATCGGCGTTAAACCTAATGGTAACCTTGTCTTTTGTGGAATAAATCAAATAATCGTTATATGCACTATTTACACTGGAATAAAGAAGAGTGGAAGAGTTGGAATCGCCGTCGTAAATGCGGAGATTGGCAGAATAAGTCCCGTCATGAAGTTCTTTATGTATGTTTATACGGAAATAATCTCCCGCTTGAGTAGTAGAAACAGTGATAAAAGAATTAACGGAAGCGGAATGAGGATTGTCTTTTCCTCCGTCATCATAAACAATTAAGTTATCGGAAGTTTTTTCCGTATATCCGCTTGTCTGCATATTGATACTTTCCTGAGCAATCGACGAAAAACAACTGCAAATCAAGATTATAAACCACCAAATCTTTTTCATTCAATTTTCTTTATTTAATAAATTCAAATCTTTTCTCTTAAAAACTCACTCGTCGGGGTATTTGCTTTGATAAGTTGTTCAGGCGTTCCCTCAAATATTATCTTTCCGCCGTGTTTTCCGCCCTTTGGTCCCATCTCTATTAACCAGTCGGCAGTTTTTATTACATCCAAATGATGCTCTATTATTAATACGCTGTGCCCGTAACGAATCAAGTCGTCAAAGCATTGATTCAATTTGTTAATGTCATCAAAATGAAGCCCCGTTGTAGGTTCGTCAAAGATAAACAGCGTAGGCTTTTGACTGTTTTCCTTTTGCAAATAAGTAGCAAGTTTAATCCTTTGAGCCTCTCCGCCGCTGACGGTACTCAATGATTGACCTAATTGCAGATAACCTAAACCTGTGCGTTGTAAAACCGAGAGTTTGTGGTTTATCTTCGCACAATACGCATTTGTTTTGTCATCAAAAAACTCCACAGCCTCATCTACGGTCATCTCCAACACGTCCGCAATGTTTTTATCCTTGAATTTTATCTCCAAAGCCTCCTCTTTGTAGCGTTTGCCGTGGCATTCATCGCAGACAAGTGTAACATCGGCCATAAATTGCATATGAATATCAACTTTACCTTCCCCTTTGCAAGTCTCACATCGGCCTCCCTCAACGTTAAACGAAAAATAACCTGCTTTGTTTCCCCTCGCCTTTGCCAGAGGTAAGGAAGCGTAAAGTTCTCTTATCTCATCAAAAGCACCGATATACAAAACAGGATTGCTTCGTGAGGATTTACCCAAAGGATTCTGATCAACAACCTGAATATCTTTGATAACAGACAATGAACCTTTGATTTCAGAACACTTAGGTTGCACATCAGGTGTAATATCAAAGTACATTTTCAACGCATTTATGAAAACCTTATTGATTATTGTACTCTTTCCCGAACCCGATACACCGCACACTACAACCTTTTCACGCAAAGGAATCTTTATTGTTACATTCTTCAGATTATTTTCGTAAGCGTTCTCAACCATTAGGTATTCCTTTGAAGCAAGACGGCTTTTCGGTATGGGGATTTGCAATTCCCCTCTCAGATATTTCGCAGTCAAGGATTTTTTATCCTTTAATAATTGCTTAACCGTGCCTGCGAATACAACTTCTCCGCCGTTGCTTCCCGCCAAAGGACCGATATCTATAACATAATCGGCACTTCGGATAACATCTTCGTCATGTTCTACGACAATTACGGTATTACCTTCGTCTCTTAGCGCTTTCAATACGCCGATTAGTCTATTTGTGTCAATAGTATGCAGACCTATGGTTGGTTCATCAAGAATATACATACTGCCGACTAAAGGTGAGCCTATGGAAGTGGCAAGTACTATTCTTTGACTCTCACCTCCCGACAGCGTTGAGGATTGTCGGTTAAGCGTTATGTAACTTAAACCCACCTCCAACAGATAATGCAACCGTGATTGTATCTCTTTGATAATTCTTTCTGCGGCCTGGTTCTCATAATCCGTGAGTTCAAGATTATTAAAAAAGTCATTAAGTTCATCAATAGACATAAGCAACAAATCAATTAACGATTTACCGTTAATCTTTACGTAACTTACGTCCTTACGAAGCCTTGTTCCGTTACATTCAGGGCAAGTCGTCCTACCTGTATAACGCGACAGCAAAACGCGGAACTGAATCTTATAACTCTCTTTGCGTATTAATTCAAAGAACTGGTATATCCCAATAATATCATTCTTATTTTTTCCTGCCGTTAGGCCATTTTGCCCGTGTGGCTCACACCCGTACCAAAGGAGATGTTTTTCTTCTTCGGTAAGTTCATTATATGGTCTGTGGATTGGGAATTTCTTATGAGCCTTACGTATAAAATCTTCTTTAAACTTGCTCATCACTACCCCTTTCCAACAATTTACCACATCGTCATAGACACTTAAATACGGTTTGGTTATAACTAAATCTTCGCTTATGCCTTCTACCATTCCCAAACCCTTACAATGAGGACATGCCCCGTAAGAATTATTGAACGAAAAGAAGTTTTCAGTCGGTTTAACAAAGGTTATACCGTCCCGTTCAAACCTATTAGAAAAGCAGGTAGCACCCGTAGGCAATTTACCCGCTGCCGCACCGGAATTTTTTGTATCTTGAGTTTCTTTTTCCGCAATGTCAGGAGGGTAAATTATACAATCACCATTACTTTCATTGAAGGCAGTATGCACACTTTCGCTTAAACGCAGATAATTCTCCTCATCACCTCTTTTAACTATCAAACGGTCAATCAAAAGTAAGATATTATCAGCACTTTTCAGACGTTTGTTATCTATAATATCGCTAATCTGAACAATCTCTTGCTTATAAAACAAACGGGTATAACCACTCTGCAAAAGGATATTAAGCTTCTCTTCCAACGTTTCACCGTCCGTTAAAACAACAGGACACAATATATATATTTTCTGTCCGTTGAAATTCTCCAACACGCTATCCACGACATTGGTTACCGAATCTCTTTTGACTTCTTTGCCGCTCACGGGAGAATATGTCCTTCCAATTTTGGTAAATAGCAGTTTCAAATATTCGTATATCTCTGTTGTCGTGCCGACTGTACTTCTCGGATTGCGGTTCATCGTTCTCTGTTCAACGGCAATTGCAGGCGGAATGTTTTCTATTGATTCCACCTCGGGTTTTTTCATTCTGCCGATAAACTGACGTGCATACGAAGACAGGGATTCAATATACCGCCGTTGCCCTTCTGCAAACAAAGTATCAAAAGCCAAAGACGATTTACCGCTTCCCGAAACTCCGGTAATAACAGTAAAAGAGTTTTGCGGGATTTGAATATCTATATTTTTAAGATTATTAACCCTTACTCCCTTAAGAGTAATAAATGTATTTTTTTCTTGTTTTTTCACCCTATTTCAATAATTTTCTGTTTGCTCTAAAATTTGCATTTGATTGATAGCAATCTTATTTAATTGAATAAGACGTTGTTTTTGAGTAATTCCGTTTTCAATAAATACAGCGTTAAGATTTTCTAAATTAGAAAGACAAATCAATTGATTAATTGTAGCATAATCTCTCATATTTCCTTTTAATTCAGGATTGACTTCTCTCCATTGTTTTGCCGTCATACTGAACAATGCAACGTTTAAAACATCCGCTTCAGTTGCATAAATAACCGATTTTTGTATTTCCGTCAATTCTTCAGGAATAAGATTTTGTTTGATAGCAGAAGTATGAATATGATAATTTATTTTAGATAATTCTCTTTTTGCACTCCAACCTATTTTTTGTTGTTCCGCTTCTTTAAGTCTTTGAAATTCTTTAATAAGATACAATTCAAATTCAACAGAAACCCAACTTGCGAATTTAAATGCAATATCTTTTTGAGCAAAAGTACCTCCTTTAGAACCGTTTCTTGTAATTATTCCTATCGCATCCGTTATTTCAATCCAACGTGTAGGACTCATTGTAAAGGCATTACTTCCTGCTTCTTGTAAAAGGGGGACGAATTCGACCCCTTTAAATTTCGGATTATTTAATTGCTCCCATAGTCCGAGATATTCTAATGTATTTTTGTTACGCATCCAATTCTTTACAACATCTTTAGGCTCTACAGGATTTTTCTGCCGCGCAATGTCAGTAATACTTATATAGTCAATACCGTTTATTGTTATTGTTTTTATCAAACTATCTTTTACTATTATCGTATCCATATTTTTATCTTTATTGTTTTAGTTAATTACACTAAGGTCTTCTATACTCGGACCTATGTCGTATTCTAAAAACATTACAAAATTAAATAAAGTCATTATTGCAAGTAAAATTTTTGTAGAGAATAGAATAATATAGACAAAATTATATATTTTTCTATTCTTGTGTAATGAATAAGATGTAAAATGTATTGCGATGATAATAAACAGTAATGCTATTCCTTTATAAAGTAATATTTCCCTTCCAAAGTGTCCAAAGATATTAAAAAAACATCTTCCTGTCAGAAAATATATAAATGCGGTTATAACCAAAGCTAAAAAACAGGCAATAATACATTCTAATACAGGTATTATCTTATGTTTGATAATAACATTTATAGATTTTACTTTTGTATTATCTGTATTTATAATATTTTTTTCTAGTTTTTTCACGGTGCAAAGATACAAGATTTTTTTGTAATATCATACTATAAAAATAAAGTGCCGTTTCAGTAAATCCTTTTCAGAAAAGAGTAAATTCTTTCTTGAAAATAATTTTGTGAAACGGCACTTTACTTTAATAAATTTAATTCGCCTGTTCGGCTCGTAATAATTTATTTCAAAAAATCCTTATTACAGTTTCGGGTCTTTGGAAATTGATTCCCTCATATCTGTATCGGCTTGGATATTTTTCATTTTGTAATAATCCATTATACCCAAATTGCCGCTGCGGAATGCTTCTGCCATAGCCAACGGCACTTCTGCTTCAGCCTCAATAACTTTCGCACGCATCTTCTGTGCTTCGGCTTTCATTTCTTGTTCTGCCGCAACAGCCATTGAACGTCTTTCCTCAGCCTTTGCCTGTGCTATGTTCTTATCTGCGTTAGCCTGGTCCATCTGAAGTTCAGCTCCGATATTCTTTCCTACATCAATGTCAGCGATGTCAATAGAAAGGATTTCAAATGCCGTTCCTGCGTCCAAACCTTTGGCTAATACGACTTTGGAAATAGAATCCGGATTTTCTAATACGAAAGCGTGGCTCTCGGCACTACCTATTGAAGTAACGATACCCTCGCCTACTCTGGCCAAAATCGTTTCCTCACCAGCGCCGCCGACTAACTGGTTGATGTTTGCACGTACGGTTACTCTGGCTTTAACAATCAATTGAATACCGTTCTTTGCTACTGCCGCAACATTCGGTGTGTCAATAACTTTTGGATTAACCGACATCTGAACAGCCTCAAACACATCACGGCCTGCCAAATCTATCGCCGTGGCTGCCTTGAAATCCAAAGGGATATTGGCTTTGTCGGCACTGATTAGCGCATTTACCACTCTTTGAACGTGTCCGCCTGCAAGATAATGGGCTTCCAACGCATCGCTGCTAAGATTCAATCCCGCTTTTTTGGAATTAATCATCGCATTGACGATAATTGCCGGCGGAACTTTTCTCAAACGCATCGCGATTAACTGAATCATAGAGATTTTTACTCCGTTAAGGATACATTGTATCCATTGATTTACCGGTACAAGGTAGAAAAATACCATTAGCAGCACAAAACATACCGCTATTACCGCTATTGTTGATGGTGTAATCATAATATTTTATTTTTTATTAGTTATTAACTGGTTTGACTTTGATTCTGTTGCCTTCAACTTGGACAACCGTTATTTCCGTGTCGGGATCTACGAATGCTGTTTCGGCATACACTTCCATTTGTCCGCCGTTAATCATTGCCGTTCCCATAGGTGCCAGACGCGTTACTGATTTGCCTGTATCACCTACATTTACTGCCGTTTTGATTTCATTGACTTTGGAATCAATTTCTTCATTCTGGGCAAGTTTTTTCCAAGTCCCGCTTTTCAATGAATAAACCAGCAAAATAACACACAGAATAATGTCAAGACCTAAGACCAAAGAACCTACTACTGTGCCATATTCGGCATACACTCTGACAAGTCCCCAAACGGTAAGGGCAATTCCGCCTATTCCTACTACGGTTGTACCCGGTATGACCACAAGTTCCAAAACCAAAAGCGCCATACCGCACACCAACAAGGCTAATATTATCAATAAATCCATAATTTTATTTGTTTATTTTCGTTATCTTACTTCGTTTTTCAGGTTTTTATTATCCAAAGCGACACTCATTTTTATCAAATTGTCATAAGAGCCGTGTTTAACCACGCAAAGACCTTTGTAATGAATGATATTGGTACAGGTAACAGCCTGTTGCTGCGACAGTTCACAGATTTTCATCAAACAATCTATCACATAATCAAACGTATGTACGTCATCATTATACACAATCAATTCATTGCCGCCTTCTTTCACTCTGTCAAGGCATACAATTCCTTCATCTTCAGTCCTGTTTCCCATATCATTTACTTTTATTCTAAATTGACGCCGCCAATTCCTTTACATTCTCTCCGGAACATCGATACCAAGCAAACGCATTGCGGTTTTGATAACCTCACTTGTCATATATGCCAAACAAACTCTCATCTGCTTTATTTGAATATTCTCTTCCTTTAATATACTGCAGTCTTGATAGAAACCGTTGAACGATTTAGCCAAATTATACACGTAGTTAGCAATCAAAGACGGAGAATAGTTCCTTCCTGCTTCCTTAATAACGTCAGAAAATGCCGAAATATTTTTTATAACCTCCTTTTCTTTGTCATTTAGAGCAATATTGTCCTGAATTTGCGTGCTTTTGACATCAATATTCTCCTCCTTAGCCTTGCGGACAATGGAACGGATACGCGCATAAGTGTATTGGATAAACGGACCAGTGTTGCCGTTGAAATCAATACTCTCCGCAGGGTTGAAAAGCATAGTCTTGGTAGGATCAACTTTCAAGATAAAATATTTCAATGCCCCCAATGCCAAAGTATTATACAATTTATCCAACTCTTCGGCGGACATATCTTGGTTTTTGCCGTGTTGTTCGCTTATATTCTTCGCTTCGTTGTACATTTCCTGCATCAAATCATCGGCATCAACCACAGTACCCTCACGCGATTTCATCTTACCGTTAGGAAGTTCCACCATACCGTAAGAAAGATGGTAAATATCTTTTGCCCATTCAAATCCAAGGCGTTGCATTACAAGTTTAAGAACTTGAAAGTGGTAAATCTGCTCGTTACCTACCACATAAATAAGTTTATCGGAGTTAAAATCGTTATGGCGTAGCGTTGCAGTTCCCAAATCCTGCGTCATATAAACACTTGTTCCGTCCTTACGCAAAAGAAGTTTCTCGTCCAGTCCGTCAGAAGTCAAATCGCACCAAACACTTCCGTCTTCACGTCTGTAAAATACGTTCTTATCAAGTCCTTGTTCAACTAAAGATTTACCTAATTTGTAAGTCTGCGATTCGTAATATATCTTGTCAAAACTAATTCCTAACCTCGTGTAAGTTTGATTAAATCCTTCATAAACCCAACCGTTCATCGTCTGCCACAAATCCCTAATCTCTTTATCGCCTTGCTCCCACAAAACAAGCATTTGCTGAGCCTGCTTCATAATCGGCGCTTCCTTTTTGGCAGTTTCCTCATCCATTCCCTTTTCTACTAACTCCGCTATCTGTTTTTTGTACTCTTGGTCAAACAAAACATAATATTTTCCTACCAAATGGTCGCCTTTTTCCTTGGAAGTGGCAGGTGTCTCTCCGTTTGCGAACATTTGCCACGCTATCATGCTCTTACAGATATGTATTCCTCGGTCATTAACCAAATTAACCATCTTAACGTTTTCGCCGTTAGCCTTAAGAATCTGCGAAACCGACCACCCAAGAAGGTTATTGCGGATATGTCCCAAATGAAGTGGTTTGTTCGTATTCGGAGATGAATATTCTATTACTACAGGTTTGTCTTCTTTTGTTTCTTTCGTACCGAAATTCTCCTTACACTTGTTTTCATTAAGGAAATTCAACCAATATTTGTCGGCAATTGAGAAGTTAAGAAAACCTTTTATCACGTTGTAATCCTCAATCCACTCAACTTTTTGTTTTACAGCCTCTCCTATTTCGTTAGCAACGTCTTCAGGCTTTTTCTTTGCCGCCTTAACAAAAGGAAATACCACCAAAGTAACGTCTCCCGTAAATTCTTTTTTAGTAGGTTGCAATTCAATTGTTTCCTTTGCAATCTCTACTGAATACAACGCCTTTAAACTATCGCTTACCGCCTGTTTAATTAAATTATTTATCATATTGTTTTTATTTTTTCAATTTAGAAATTCGTCAGGTGTCATAACTGCGATGTCAGACAACGGAAAATCTTTATTATTTCTTGTTATAATCAAATCAACTTCGCTTTCAATTGCAGAATAATACTGCAAAGCATCTTCAAAATCCACAAAATCACTCAACAACGCCTTTTTTACAATAGAGTCATTGACTAATGTTGCAGGACATATAACATTAAGAACTTTTAATTTATAATCTATTTCATTCTTCGCCATCTTATCTCGGTGAAGTAAGTAACTTAATGTTACATAAGTTATAGAAAAACAGCAAACATTTATCTTGTTTTTATGAGCCAACTCCATAATCTTCAAAGCTGCGTCATAAAAAGGAGACCTTTTGCTTAGAAAGTCAAAAACAACGTTAGTATCCAAGAAAATCTTAGTGTCCATATTTCTCCCACAAATAATCCGATACTAATTCCTTATAATCAATATTTTCCGGTATATTTAAACCATCTGAAAGGTTTCTTACATAATCCGAAACTTCGTAATCCTCCGCCGTAAAGACAGGTTTTTGAAATGTCTTTCTCTTTTGTCGCAATAAATCGTCCTCGTATTGCCGAATTATGCCTATAACTTCCTCAATTATAGACAAATCGTTAAGACGAAGTAACTTTTCTACTGCCTGAATTTTCTTTTCCTCCAATTCTGCGGTGTTCATAACTTGCTAATTTTTTGCAAAGGTACATAATTTTACGGATATATCAAAATAAAGTGCCGAATTAATAAATTGTTTTCTGAAAACATTTTACTCTTTTCAAAAAACAATTTAACGAAACGCCACCTTATTTTAATAATTTTTTATTGCCTGTGCGGCTCGCACCATTTTATTTTGATGAAATAATATCTTAAGAAATTGTAATATATATTTGATAACAAGAAATAAAAAAGAGGATTGCCCCAAAGCAACCCTCTTGTAATTAATTGTTACTATGTTAATTATTTAACAACAATTTTCTGAGTATTTACTTTACCGTTTGCAGTAACTTTTACAAAGTAAGTTCCTTTTTCAAAGTTCTGAACGTTGATATTCAAAACGTTTGCTTTGGTATCCTGTGCAAATACAGTCTGTCCCAAAGTATTTAGTATCTCTACTCTTTGCATTCCGTTAAGTCCGATAACCTGAACGTAATCTGTTGCAGGGTTAGGATAAACATTAACATTTACTGTTTCTGTTTCTGTTAAACCTGCTCCGTTTTCAGTTGTGAAGACTATTTTTACTAATTCGCCTGCTTCTGCATTACCATTGTAAGGAACAACCCAAACAGTATAAGATGTTTTTGGTGTCAAAGCATACTGGCTCTCTGCATCGTCATCGCCTAACTCCCAAACAGTGTCCTGAGTGAAGTTAGATGGATTGGAAACTGAAGCAAAATAGTTAATAACATCTTCTTCCGTTTCAATATTATATTGGCTGAATACTGCAGTTTCTGCATACAAGATACGGTAGAATGATGTTTGGTCATTCTTTTCAACTTCCAATTGTGCGTTTGTTTCAGTTACTGCAATAACTTGTGCAACAGTCATCTTAGCAACTCCGTTTTGTGTAGATTCTATTGTAGTAAATTCAACAACTTTAGGAGTACCTGCTTCCATATTGCCATTGAAAGGAACAGCCCATAAAGTGTAAGAAGTATTTGCCTTTAATGCGCTTGCAGAACCTGCATTGTCTGCACCCAATATATAAGTTGTGTTTTGATTATACTTATTTGCATTGGTGTTTGCAGCAAAGTATGCAAGAATTGAATCTGTGGAATTCATATTGTAAGCATTAAGCGTGTCAGTTTCTGCATATACCATTGTGTAATAAGCAGTTTGGTCGTTCATTGCAACTGTCAATTCAGCACTTGTTGAAGTTACGTTAGCAACACTCAAAGTTGTAAGTTCAGCAAGACCTGTTTGAGTAGAGGCCTGCGTTTTAAATTCTATTTTTGATACAGTTCCAACTTCAAAGCAAGAATTGAAAGGAACAATCCAAAGTAAATAATCCGTGTTTGGTGTCAAAGCATACTGACTTGTAAGGTCTGCATCGCCCATTTCCCAAGTTGTGTCCTGAGTGTAAGAAGATGTGTTAGTGTTTGCCTCAAAGTAAGCAATAACTGAGTCTTCTGTTGTCAAGTTGTACTGTTCCATCAAAGCTAAGTCAGCAAACAACATCTTATAATATTGAGTGTTTTCGTTTTTCTTAACTTCCAAATAAGCGTCTGTCGTAGTTACATCTTGAACTTTTGCAGTCTCCATTGCTGCAAGACCACTTGTTGCAATAAAACCGGTAGTAAATTCTTTGGTTGCAGTAGTGTATGTTCCGTCATTAGTTTTGCAAACTACGCATATAGTATAATCCGTGTTGCAAGCCAAACCTGAAGAAGTCTTTTCGCCACCTTCTGTGTTGAAATAGTAAGCATCGTCCCATGTTATTCCGTAACCTTCATAGAAATTCTTGTAAGATTCCAAGTAATATTCAGTTTCGGCAATCATATCCTCTGCTCCGTTAGGATATGCTTCGTCCATGGCATCTGTTTTCATAATCCATACATCTACACCGAAATCATCGGAACCGAAAGTTACTGTATAGGTTGCTTTAAATCCGCCGTTGTCTGTATCTTCCGCAGTTGTTACATCTGAGATAGTAACTCCCGAAGCCTTTAGGGCAGAAGATTTTGCGGCATTGATTGTTGTTGCAGTCAAACCCTTAACATGTTTTTGCAACTCTGTTTTTTGGGCATCCGTCTTGACTGATTTTCTCGGAGAAGTGCTTATTTGCGCAAATGCTCCGAATGTCAGTCCTAATGTAAGGACTAATAACGTTAATCTTTTCATCTTTTTTTTAATTTGTTTTAAGGTTAATTGTAACAATTTATTAATTTCACACTGCAAATTTACACCTTTTTTCAAGAATCCGTCAAAAAAAGATAAAAAAACGACAAAAAAAGAGAGGTTACCGTCAGATAACCCCTCTCAGATGTTTAACAACTTTTTACTTGTCTAATGACAATCTCTTATTTTACAAGAACCTTACTTGTATTTACGCCGTTAGCAGTTTTAACCTTTACAAAGTAAGTTCCTTTTTCCAAGTTAGCAACAGGGATGTTGTATCCGTTAGCTTTAACACTTGTAGAATAAACTACTTGTCCCAAAGTATTTACCAATTCAACGTTGTTGATTGTGTTAAGAGAAGAAACTCTTACATAATCACTTGTTGGGTTAGGATAAACTGTTACAGAAGTCATTTCCTGTACGTCATTCAAACCTGTAGCGCTCTTTGTAGTGAAGACTTTCTTGTCATATTCACCCATTTCTTCGTTTGCATTAGCAGGAACTGCCCACAAAGTGTATTCTGTATTAGGAGTTAAAGCATTATCTGTACCATCAACAGTGTCGCCTATGTAAGCACCTTCGCCGCCGTATCCGTTTGTATATTTTCTTAATCCGTAATTGAAGATTGCTTCAGCAGTTGTAAGGTTGTAAGACTCTAATGTGTCTGTTGGAGCGCACAATAAGTAGTAGTAATTTACTTGGTCGTTAATTTCAGAAGTGAAATTTACTCTTGAAGAAGTTACATCCAAAATAGTAAGTGTTACTTCAGCAGTACCTGTTCCGCCGTAAGCAGAAGATTTTGCAGTAAGACCGGTTTCAACTACCTTACCGTTTGCAAGTTGTTGATCTACGATATCAAAAGTATAGATGAACAACTGGTATTCAGTAGAAGGGTCAATGTTAGCCATAATACCCATTGCATAATATTGAACACACTCCAAAGTACCTACTTTAACTGAGTCGCAGAAGTAGGGTAAATACTGACCGCACTGGTAAATGATTGCCTCACAAAGCTGATCAGTTGTGTAACCTTGACCTGAGAAGGAATTCAAATCGTCAGTTGAAATCAATAATTTAGCAAAAAGCGCATTAGTTTCGCTCTCGTCAAAAGTAACATTGAAATAAGCGTCAATGTATTTTCCGTATTGTTCATCTTCTCCTGCAACAAATTGCAAGTCAGATGCAGTAACGGTTTTTACATTTACTTGCTTGCTGTCAATCTTTACAGCTGGTTTAGCTTGTCTTAAACCTGCAGCCAAACTGCTTGTGTTCAAAACACCGAAGTTCTGAGCTAAGGCTCCGAACATAAGTCCTAATGAAAGGACGAATAACGTAACTTTTTTCATTTCTTTAAAAATGTTTTTAAGGTTAATAATTGTTTCTTTTTTTTAATTTCTTGTTTCAAGACTGCAAAATTACAATTTTTTATTTTACCACAGTCTTTTTTCTTTGTTTTTTTTCAATTTTTTTTCTTTTCCCCTCTCTTATCTTACTTCAATTTATAGTTTTATTAAGTTAATAATCAAGTTAATACTTCATAATTTTCTTATCATTATTCATTGTTGTTGGCCTGCGTTTTTGGTTATTTTCATTTTGTTTTTATTTATTATCAAAATAAAGTGCCAAATCAGTAAATTATTTTCAAAAAACATTTTACTCTTTTTTGAAAACAATTTCGTAAAACGCCTTTATATTTTTTGATTATCAATTCCTATGCCAAACAGTGCAAAATCGGCTTTTACGGGATCAAATGGAAATACTTTTTTCAGATTATTGGTTATTTGCAATGCCGTTTTCATCGTTGCATCGTTCCTGTCTGTCAAATTCAGTTGCTTACTCTGACGGAAAACATGGACATCTACTGGAATGATAAGGTCTTTAGTATCAATAACATCCCACAATCCGAAATCTACTGCGGAGTTCTTTCTCACCATCCACCTTAAAAACATACACAAACGCTTACATGCAGATTTGGTGTCCTGCGGTATTCCGTTGATTTGCTTAAATATAGCCTCAATTTCTGCAAGCAACAGCAAACAATCGTCAGTCTTTTCCTTTTGAAGTCGTTGCTTTAGAACATCTTGCATAGTCTTCTCCCCTTTTCCGATATTGAAATAGATGTTATACAGAGAGTCGCAAAGCAAATAGAAATCTTTTTTCTTGTAAAAACGGTACAAACAAGTGTTATCGCCGTCAAACCGTTCAAATCCCCTATTATATATATAGGTATAAGGAGAAAAATTCATTTCTTCGCCAATCTGCTGCAAAACTTTGAGAAACAACTCCCTTTTGCCGTAAGCCAACCACTGCGCAACAAATGCCGCAATCTCAATGTCCTTTGTCTCTTTGAACAAATGCGGAAAGGAAACGGGGTCTTTGGCTATAAAATCCTTAGTTTCATACTTTTGCGCAAGGTTTTGAAGTAATATTGCCGTGTTCTGTTCCATGGGTTAGTTTTTCAGTGATTCGTAAATAAGGTCATGAATATCCGTGCGTATATTCATAGTTGCCAATTTATTAGGAGTTACAGACGGATTGACGCGGTTGGACAAAAAGATAAAGATTGTTTGATTGTCGGGGTCAATCCAAATATACGTTCCCGTAAATCCCGAATGACCGTAACTGCTTTGCGAAGCGTATTTGCTGCAATGCGTTGATGGTGAAGAGATAAACGGTTTATCAAAGCCCAATGCACGCCTTACGTTTTTGTCTTTGAAATAGCGTTTATTGAATGTGTCAATAGTTGATTTTTGTAGGTAACGCACTCCGTTATATTCGCCGTTATTCATTAGCATTGAACATATTGCAAACAAATCTTCCGCAGTTGAGAACAGTCCTGCATTACCGCAAACACCGCCGTGCAATGCTGCCATCGGGTCATGGACTGTTGCGTGAATCAATTGCTTACGGAATATTTTCTCGTCCTCAGTCGGTGCAATGTTTTCCTTACTTAGATTGTTATCCAACGGATTAAACACCGTGTTTTTCAAATTCATAGGAGCGTAAAACTCTTTTTGCAGGAATTTATCCAAACTTTGTCCGCTTACTGCCTCAACTATGAATTGCAACAACAAGAAATTCAAATCCGAATAGGTATATTGTTGTTGGTTTAACTTGACATCTTTCAACTGATTGCGCATAGTTTTAAGATGTTTTTTCTTGATAAACAAACTATCCGTAACTCTCATATAGTTTTCGTCCATAAAAACGTTATAATCATACAATTGAGGGTCTAATTCTCCGTCTTTAAGAGTTTTAGTCCAAAAACCGTAAGTTGCAGGTAAAGTACTGTAATGACTAAGTAACTCTTTAACTGTCAATTTTCCGAATTTACAATGTTTATATTCAGGTAAATACGTCTTAATCCGAGCATCCAAATCAATCTTTCCTCTTTCGTACAATTTCATTACCGCAATCGTTGTCGCCATTATCTTAGTTACCGAAGCAATATCGTATATCGTATTGGAATTGACTTGTTTAACGCTGTCGTAAGTAAGAAAACCGTAATTCTTTTCAAACAATATTTTATTATCTTTCGCAATCAACATCTGACAACCCGGATATGCTTTTTCCTTTACGCCGTTCTCCGCAATGGAATCAATTTTCAGAATAGCATCTTTGTTGATATTGAGATTTTTAAGCAGATTTTCGTCATAGACTTCGGCATTGAGTACATTAAGAGGTTCATCTGTCTGCTCATCTTCAATATTTACGTGTTCTTTCTTGGCAGTTACAGGCAGTTTTCCGCTTGGTATCAAATTGCCGTTCAATACCTTGGCAATACTTCGTTGTGTAAAATCATTGTTTTCGTATGCCACCAAAATATCTTCAAAATTGTAGGCAGTGTCTATGTATTTCAAAAAATAAGCATTAGTAAAGGCAACTAAATTGTTGTGATTAGGCAGATTATCATTGATTTTCTTCATAACGGAGAACGTTCCCGTCGGCACGCCGTAGTAAGTTGTGTTCTTAGCAAACTTTCCGCCTGAAACTAATAAGTACGTCGGTTTATCCTTTGGCAATGAAGCCAATATACTGTCAAAATCTTTCTTCTTGGTATCTTTTGTCAAACGCACGAAAACGGTATTGAACCTACTGTCTATATTATTAATTAATGTATCATACGAAGTTGCTCCGATACCGATAAATACCAATGTATCGCCGTCAGGATTCTCCACCCTCTTATTTGATTTCCATACACTTGTGATGGAGTTATCGTAGATTTGTGCCGTGATGTCATCTGCAGTTTGCAATATATTTTTGTCGGGTAAAGAGTATGAACGTTGAATAAAGTTATCATTATCATCTTTTTGCAAAAGACCCATGTCATATTTCCATTCAAGGATTTTTTTACATTTTTCCTTGATGAGTTTGCGCGGAATACGGCCTTGATTCATTGCCTCAATAATCGCATTTACCGCAGTATCAAGATTTTCAGGCATCAAAATAACATCAACACCCGCCAAAACAGCCATAACCTCCGCCTCACCTTTGCCATAGCGCGAAGTAAGGCCTTTCATATTCATCGCATCGGTAAAAACAAGCCCTTTAAAATCCAATTTATCAATAAGATAGTCGTTAATCACGTCCTTATTAACTGAAGTAGGCACCAAAGTATCTTCACTCAGCGCCTTAACCTCCAAATGCCCTATCATAACGCTCCAAACATTCTTATCAATTGCATAACGGAACGGATAGGTATCAACAGTGTCTATAAAATCCTTAGAATGAGTGATTACAGGAGTTGATTTGTGCGAATCGGTTTCGGTATCGCCGTGTCCGGGGAAATGTTTTACACATCCCATAACACCTTTGGACTGCATACCGCTAAAATATTGATAACCAAGTTGTGCAACCCTTATCTTATCCTCTCCGAACGAGCGCATATTAATCACAGGATTATTAGGATTGATATTAATATCCACATCGGGAGCGAAATTGATGTTGATACCGAGTGTATTGCATTGTTCAGCAAGGTTTTGCGCCATATCAAAGACCAAATCTTGCTTATTCAGTGTCAATGCCCCCATCGTCATAGCCATAGGCACGGTTTTACTGTCAGTCATACGCATTCCAAGACCCCATTCGCCGTCAATGGCAACGAAAAGAGGAATCTTACTGCGCTGATTATAAGCCATATTCATACGTATTAAGTCCTTTTGATTGCCTTTGAAGAAACAAACTCCGCCGATGTAGTTGCTGTCAATCTGACGGTAGATTTTTTGGACTTGATACTCGTCCCACGTGGCATAAGACTCCACCATAAACAACTGACCAACCATTTGTTTTTCAGTCATTAGGGTCATAATCTTTTTAACTGCCTTTGCCCTGCCCGAGCGTTTTTTTATAGGTGAATTGTCTGCAAAACTACTGACAGACAAGAGAATAGTTAGAATTATAATTACTTTTTTCTTCATATTTCGTTTTGAATTTAACTTTACAAAGTTACGCAATTTTCTTGAAATATAGTAGTTTTCCATGAAATATTTTGCTTTAATCTATTAGTATTCACAACTATTTGAAACAAAGTGCCGAATCACGAAATTGTTTTCAAGAAACATTTTACTCTTTTCTGAAAACAATTTACTGAAATGGCACTTTATTTCAGAAATATTTAATTTTTTATTAATTAAATAATTATAGAATTTACTTAATCTTAAACTATAAGTAACTAACAGTTATATTAATTTTAGGAAATCTAAATAACTTACACATTTTTTTAAGATTTAAAAAATTAAATTTACAGGATAAATAAGTCATTGTCAGGCGAAAGAATATCTAAACTCTCATCTGTGATTTGATTGACTAAATTGCTGTCATAATCTTTCACACAACGCAGGTAATTATCTGAAAATCCGTACATTTTACCTTCTTTATCTGCCTCTTCCCACAATACTTTTGCCTTATAACCAACATTGCGAAGATAAAACTCCCTTTTTTTTCTATCACTCAGTTCTTGCAGTCTTTCACTTCTCTTTCTGCGTTCATTTACAGGCACTTTACCCTCTATTCTATAGGCTTTGGTGTCGGGACGGTCGGAATAAGTAAATACATGTATGAAGGCAATCGGCAAAGAGGCCAAGAAATCCAAACAAGATTGAAACTCCTCCTCTGTTTCCGAATTAAAGCCGGCAAGACAATCGCAGGCAATAAAACAATTAGGCATAACAGATTGAATATAAAGGACTTTTTCGGCAAATTCTTCCCTATTGTAATGTCTGTTCATTGACTTCAGTACAACGTTGCTGCCCGATTGCAACGGTATATGGAAATGCGGTAAAAAGGCTCTTGAATTTGCGCAAAAATCTATTATATCTTTTGTCAATAAATCGGGTTCAATACTTGATATTCTGTATCTTGCAACCGATGTTTGCGAATCCAATGCCTTTATCAAGTCCAAAAAATTCTCGTTTGTCCCTTTTCCGAAATCCCCGATATTAACTCCCGTCAATACAATCTCCTTTTTGTTCTCTTGCTCAAGCAGTTTTGCATAATGAACCGCCTGTTCAACACTGCAGGAACGGGAGCGGCCGCGCGCAAACGGGATTTCACAATAGGTACAAAAGTAATCACAACCGTCTTGTACCTTAAGAAAACCGCGTGTTCTGTCTTCGAATGAAATACTTGGTGCAAAGGTTTTTACAGAATTTATATCAACTACTGCATTAATAGTATTTTTGTCTGTTTTTCTTAAATTATTGCCCTGTTTATTTAAATTAATTTCTTGATTATCCGAACTAATCGTTTGTTTATCTGAATTATTCGTCGTATTACTTTGAGTTATCTCTGTCTTAGTCGAATTTTTTGTCTCGGAATTTGAATTTATGTTTTCAACAACTGAATTAATGTTTTCTAAATAATCTAAAACCCTATCAACCAATTGATTTTTGTCATCGTTGCCAAGAATTATGCTAACGCCGTCAATCTTCTCTATTTCCTTTGCATTAACCTGTGAAAAACAACCTATTACCGCTATAACGGCATCGGGATTGAGTTTTTTAGCCTGACGGATTGCCGCCCTGCATTTCTTTTCCGCAACCGAGGTTACAGTACAGGTGTTAATAACATAGACATCGGATACTTTATGAAACTCATTCTCCTGAAAACCTTTCTGTTTGAAAAGACGCAAAAGGTGAGACGATTCGGCAAAGTTCAACTTGCAACCTAAGGTATGAAACGCTATTGACGGCATATAAGTATCTGATTAACTAATCATTGAAATAAAATCATCTTCATTAATAATAGGAATACCCAAACTCTCTGCTTTCTTTCTCTTTTCAGGTCCCATCTTCTCACCTGCTAATAAATAATCTGTCTTTGAAGAAATTGAGCTGACGTTTTTCCCTCCGTTCATCTCAATTGTACGTTTCAATTCATCGCGAGAGAACTTTGAGAACGTGCCGCTTACAACAAATGATTTGCCATCAAGAACGTTGTTGATTTCTTGGGAATCCACTTCAAATTTCAGCCCTATGGATTTAAGTTTTTCTATCTGCAACAGATTTTCTTCGTTATGTAGGTATTCAAATACGCTTTTAGCTGTTGTAAGTCCTATATCCTGAACATTTTGCAGCTCCTCTATTGAAGCGTTTCTTAAATTATCGATACTAGAGAAATGTCTTGCCAAAGTCTTTGCCGTAACCTCGCCTATATATCTAATACCCAACGCATACAATACCCTTTCAAACGGAACTTCTTTTGATTTCTCTATCGCAGTTATTATATTGTATGCCCCTTTGTCCTGAATGGAAACCTTGTGTCTGTCATTTGTTTCATACACTCCGACAATCTGCCATTCGGTTAAAGTATATAGTGAATAGAAATCAGTAACTTTTTTTGCATTAAGAAGATAACGCATTTTTTCTCCGCCCAATGATTCTATGTTCATCGCTTTTTTGGAGATAAAATGTTGGAAACGTCCCAATATTTGCGGAGAACAATGGTTGTAATTAGGACAATACCAACCGCTTTGGTCTTCTTCTTTAACTAATTTGGCACCGCATTGCGGACAGGTGTCTATAAAGTTTATTCTTTCAAGTTTTCCATCTTTTGACAATCCCTCATCGTGCTGGCATTCAACAATTTTAGGGATTATCTCTCCGCCTTTCTCTATTACGAGCGTATCTCCCTCGCACAAATTCAGGTTTTGCATCCACTGTTCGTTGTTAAGCGTGGCGCGTTTTACCCAAGTACCGCCCAACCATACGGGTTCAAAATTGGCAACGGGCGTAACAATACCCGTTCTTCCCACTTGATACTCAACACTCTTTAACTTACTTTGCGCTTGTTCGGCTTTAAACTTAAAAGCAGTAGCCCAACGGGGACTTTTTGCCGTAGCGCCAAGTTGATTCCAATAGTTGATATTGTTAAGTTTGATAACAATTCCGTCTGTTGCGAAAGGCAAGTCAAATCTTTTGGTTTCCCAATAGTTAATGAATTCCATAATGCCGTCAATTCCCTGAACGACAGAATAATACTTCTCAACCTTAAATCCCCACTTCTTCGCACTCTCCAAACGTGAAGTATGGGTATTTTCTTTTAAGTTATCACCGATAAGATAATACAAATAGCAGTCTAATTTCCTCTGAGCAACCTGTTTAGAGTCCTGAAGCTTCAAACTGCCTGAGGCTGCATTTCTTTCATTGGCGAAAGGCTCCTCTCCGTTCTCGATACGCTTACGGTTAAACTCCTCAAAAGCCTCGTGAGGAAAGATAACCTCGCCGCGAATCTCAAAATCCTCAGGATAATTATCCCCAATAAGACGCAAAGGTATTGATTTGATGGTTTTTATATTCGCCGTAACATCGTCTCCCGTAACTCCGTTGCCGCGTGTTGCCGCACGGACAAGTTTTCCTTTCTCATACAGAAGACTTATTGCCAATCCGTCATATTTTAACTCGCAAACCCACTCTAAATTATTGACACCGAGCGATTGTTGAGCCCGATTAACAAACTCCGTTATCTCTTCACGCGAATAAGTATTGGAAAGAGAAAGCATAGGATAGCGGTGGGCAACTTGTTTGAAGTCCTTGTTAATCTCACCTCCCACACGTTGAGTAGGAGATGAAGAATCTGCAAACTGAGGATACTTTTTCTCCAACGAATCCAACTCTTTAAGCAATGTATCAAACTCAATATCAGTCATAGACGGCTGGTCAAGGACATAATATTCGTAATTACTTTTTTCAAGTTGCTCCCTAAGAGTTTTAATTCTGGATTCAACAAGAGTAATATCCATATTAACAGAATTATTTTCCGTTTGCATTTTCTCTTTCTAAATTATTGAAAAACTTTTCTTTATATTAGTTATTTGAAATGATACTTTAATATATTAAACCCTTAGAACAGTTATACAAAATAACAACTCTTTTAAACGAGAACCATTCTTTGCGGTTTAAAATACTAAAATACCTCCATTTCCTCGTGATTTATCTTCTCCTCAACCACATCCTCATCAACAACATGCTCTCTTTTGGCTTTCTTCAACGGATTTGCTTTCAACAAGTCATATTCCCGTCTGTTGCGTATTATATCGCACGCCAAATAGACTGCATTGCGGAAACTCTGTGCGGAAGCCTGATTCTTGCCTGCTATTTCGTAAGCCGTTCCGTGTGCGGGTGAAGTTCTTACATAAGGAAGTCCTGCCGTAAAATTCACTCCTTCAGTAAATGACATCAATTTAAAAGGTATCAATCCTTGGTCGTGATAAAGCGCCATCACCCCGTCAAAATCATTCATTGAGCCATTACCGAAGAAACCGTCGGAAGGATAAGGACCAAAAGCCAAGATGCCTTCGTCAAACGCCTGTTTGATAGCAGGAGCAACGATTTCATCATCCTCAGTTCCTATCAAACCTTTGTCTCCTGCGTGAGGATTCAATGCCAATACTGCAATCTTCGGCATACGTATCCCGAAATCTCTTTTCAATGACAAATCCATCACACGCAATTTCCTCAATATCAAATCCTTTGTAACAACTCTCGGAACATCTCTCAACGCCAAATGATTGGTCATAATTCCTATATGAATATTACGGCAAGTCATTATCATAAGAGAGTCCTTTGCCACGAATTTTTTAGTTAAATACTCCGTGTGTCCAGGGAAATTAAACGTCTGTGATTGAATTGCTTTCTTGTTAATAGGATTAGTTACAATGGCGTCTAATTTGCCTGCAATAACGTCATCGCAAGTCCTGTCCAAACTGAATGCAGCCAACTGACCTCCGATGGTAGTAGGTTGTCCTATGTCTATTTTAACTTCTTCCTGAATAATATTCAAGATATTAAACTTATTACGCTCGGCTTGTTCGGCATTACGGATATTAACAAAAGAAAAATCATTTGCTCCTATCAATTTCTTGTGATAAGACAACACCTTACTTGAACCATACAACACAGGAGTGCATAATTCCATCATTCTGTTGTCATTAAAACACTTAAGCATAACTTCATATCCTATGCCGTTAATATCTCCTTGCGAAATACCTATCTTAACAGGATTATTATTTTTATTTACTGCCATTATTATCTATTATTTACAAAATTCTCTTAAAGTTATTATTCAATTATATTACTGTTTTTTGAAATCCTTATTTTAAGTTAATTATTTAATTTAACTAACCTATGATTTATCGCAATAAATCAATTATTTACAAAAAGATTCCAAGAACTCAACAATCAATCTCAACCCGTAAGCAGTAGCACCCTTACCTCTGTAATAATCCGGTCTGTCGTTCATAGCCACTCCTGCTACATCAAGATGTATATATGGGTATGCAGTAAAGTAAGCCAGGAACTTACCTGCCGTAATCATTCCTGCATATTTCTCTCCTGAGTTTTTGATGTCAGCAATGTCGGAAACAATCAATTTGTCATACTCTTCCCAGAATGGAAACTCTGCAATACGTTCATAAACCTCCTGACCGCAAAGTTTCATTGTCTCCATAAACTGCCCTGCATCCTTATTCATAGCCACAATACCGTAAGGGCCTATCGCTCTTGACGCCGCACCTGTAAGTGTTGCCATATCAACGACTAACATAGGTTTTAAACTTTTAGCATAAGCCAAAGCATCGGCTAAAATCATTCTGCCCTCAGCATCGGTATTGACAACCTCTACATTAGTTCCGTCATACATATTTATAATATCGCCGCTGCAATAAGCATTGTGGTTAGGACGGTTGTCTGTTGCAGGAAACAGTCCTATAATATGCAAAGGAAGTTTCTCAAGTGCAGCTGCATACAATGCACACGCCATAGTAGCCGCTCCAGCCATATCACTTTTCATATCATTCATATAATCACCTGGTTTGATATTCAATCCGCCTGTGTCATACGTGATTCCCTTGCCCACAAGTACTATGGGAGCAGTATTTTTTGCATTTTCGGGTTTGTACTCCATAATTGTAAATGTAGGATTATCCACACTGCCGCGATTGACAGCAAGTATTCCGCCCATTTTCTCCTTTTCTATCTTGGCTTTATCCCAAATCTCAACGTTTATTCCTGCCTCCTCGCCCATTGTTTTGAAGTTGGCAGCCAAACTCTCAGCATTGATAACCGTAACTGGTTCATTAACCAAATCTTTGGCTTTTTCTGTTGCCTCCCCTATTGTTCTAAGGTCATTAATCTCTTTTATATCAATATCTTTGCTAATGATATGAAGATTATCAAACGGATGAATCAAACGTTTAGGGTCTGTCTTGTAACCGTCAAAGATATAAGAGTCCAAAATCATACCTTCAACAAAAGAAAGTATGTTTTGTTTGTCGCATAATGAAGTGATTTGCAAATCTTTAATAAAGTTCTTATCGCAAAATCTCAACACCTTACCGCCCAAACGCCTATACATTTCGTTAGTTTGATAACTAAACTCTTTTTCTTCAACAATTGCTACAATTGCATAATAAGCTAACTTATTGAAATACAGAAAATCAACATTGTTTTTTGTATTTGCTTCCAAAATATAAGCTATCTCGTCTTCATTAAAGTAAAACTTCAATGAAACTTGCAAATTTGCTTTATTACAGATAATTAACAATGAAGTATTGTCTTTTATCTCGGTATATTTATCAATATTTATCATAATCTTTGTGTTTTTTACAATTTTCTTTTGCAAAGTTACGAAAAATTTTTCACACGGCAAAATATTTTTCATATATATTAATGTAATAAAACAACATAAACACGGTAGGTAACTCAAATCTTTTGAAATAAAGCGGCAAAAGGATAAATTGTTTTCAAAAAAGAGTAAAATGTTTTCAGAAAACAGTATCGTAAAACGCCACTTTATCGTAAAAATCGGACAACCTTGAACAACCTCGGATAACCTGTTTTTGAGGTTGTCCATAGGTTACGCCGCCTTTGTACATAAGGCTTCAGATAAACTGGACAATCTATTTTTTAATTTTAAACTATTTTTATTTTCAAAAATAATAAAAGTTTGAAACAAAAGGTTACACGCATTCAATTTAAGTCATTGATTTCTAATTGATATAATAATGTGTAACCTCTAATGCAAGGTTGTCCGAAAAAGAAAATTTGCTAAAATCATTTGCGTTTTCGCTTTGTCAAAATCGGATACGAAAGAAAATATTCACAAAAATTTCTTTATAAATAATTGTATAAATAAACTGAAATTCCATAAAAATTTTGTAACTTTGCAACTTAAAACACAAAGGACAATAAAAAAAATATTTATAACAATAAACAAGTAACAATAATGATAACAAATAATTTTGCTACACGTCATAACGGTCCTCAACCTCAAGATGTTGAGAAGATGTTAGGCGTTATAGGCGTCAAATCAATAGATGAGTTGATTGACAAAACCATTCCGCAGCAAATCAGATTGAAAAATGATTTGGATTTACCGCTTGGTATGAATGAGTTTGAATATCTGAACCATATCAAAGCAATTGCTGACAAGAACAAGATATACCGTTCTTATATAGGTATGGGTTACTATAATACAATCTTACCTGCTGTTTTGCAACGCAATATTTTGGAAAACCCTGGTTGGTACACTTCTTATACTCCGTACCAAGCAGAGATTTCTCAGGGACGTTTGGAAGCTTTATTCACATTCCAAACCCTTATTGCTTCCATGACAGGTATGCCGTTGGCTAACTGCTCTTTGTTGGACGAGGCTACTGCCGATGCAGAGGCTATGCTTATGTTCTACTACTCAAGAAGCCGTCAGCAAGTGAAAGATAACGTTAATAAATTCTTTATTGACGAAAATCTTTTCCCTCAATGTATTGACGTTATGAAAACCCGTGCTTTGCCTAAGGGAATAGAATTGGTTATAGGCAACGCACAAAACGTTAATTTGGACAATACTTTCTACGGAGCAATAGTTCAGTATCCTGATTGCTTCGGTCAGGTTAATGATTACAAACAATTTATCAGCAATGCCCACGCTGCAGGATTGAAAGTTGCAGTTAGTGCAGATTTATTATCACTTGCATTACTTGTTGCCCCGGGTGAATTAGGTGCAGACGCAGTTACGGGTACTGCTCAGCGTTTCGGAAATCCTATGGGCTTCGGTGGTCCTGCTGCAGCGTTTATGGCTTGCACAGAGGAGTTCAAGAGAAATATCCCGGGTAGAATTATAGGTCTTACTTTGGATAAACAAGGTAACAAAGCCTTCCGTTTGGCTCTTCAGACAAGAGAACAACATATCAAAAGAGATAAAGCAACTTCCAACATCTGTACCGCAACGGCATTGATGGCAATAGTTTCCGCTCAATATGCCGCTTATCACGGACCTGAGGGTATTAAAGCCATCGCACAGGATATACACTGCCTTGCTATGACACTTGCAGACAACGCTGAGCAATACGGTTTCAAACAATTGAAT
The DNA here is from genome assembly GCA_017480245.1 of Bacteroidales bacterium. Classification (GTDB taxonomy): domain Bacteria; phylum Bacteroidota; class Bacteroidia; order Bacteroidales; family P3; genus Scybalousia_A. The sequence continues at coordinate 161,033 of JAFVBA010000004.1, forward strand.
AGTGTTTATTTTGATACCTTACGTTTTGCTACTCCTGTCGCTGCTCAGGATGTTATGAACGCTGCTTTGAAACACAAGATGAACTTCCGTTTGATAGATGCTAACACTATCGGAATATCTCTTGACGAAACTACCTCTTTGGCAGATGTTAATGAAATATTGCAAGTATTTGCAGAGGTAACAGGCAAACAGGCTGCAGAGGTTAAAGAATTAAGCAATAAGGAAGTTATCCCTGCTGAACTGAAACGTACAAGTGCTTATTTGACACAGAAAGTATTTTCATTGTATCATTCTGAGACAGAGATGATGCGTTATTTGAAGAAATTGGAAGTAAAAGACCTTTCTTTGAACCGCGCAATGATTCCGCTTGGTTCTTGTACTATGAAGTTGAATGCTGCAATGGAGATGATTCCTTTCACTTGGGCAGAATTTACTTCAATACATCCGTTTGCACCTGCTGACCAGACCGAAGGATATTTGGAAATGATTAACAACATGAACGATATTCTTTGCAAGATTACGGGATTTGCTAAAGTAAGTTTCCAACCTAATTCGGGTGCTGCAGGAGAATATGCAGGTTTGACCACAATCCGCAACTACCAACGTGCGAACGGAATGGCTCACCGTACGGTTTGTTTGATTCCTGCTTCTGCTCACGGAACTAATCCTGCAAGTGCTGCTATGGCAGGTATGGATATTATCGTTGTTAAATCAACTGCTGACGGTGAAATAGACGTTGAGGATTTGAAAGCAAAGGCTGAGGAAAACAAAGACAGACTTTCTTGCTTGATGATTACATATCCATCCACTCACGGAGTATTTGAAGAAAGAATTTTGGACATTATAAAGATTATTCACGACAATGGCGGTTTGGTTTATATGGACGGCGCCAATATGAACGCACAAGTAGGTCTTACAGGTCCTGGTTATATGGGTGCAGACGTATGTCATTTGAATCTTCATAAGACATTCGCTATGCCTCACGGCGGCGGTGGTCCTGGAGTAGGCCCTATAGCTTGTTCTTCTTTGTTAATGGATTACTTACCTAACCATTCAATAATGCAAACAGGCGGAAAGAACAGCTCACCTGTAGCAGAGGCTGGATTCGGTTCTGCAATGTTGTTCCCGATTTCTTATGCTTATTTGATGATGTTAGGCCGTGATGGTTTGAAAGCCGCAACTCAGTACGCTATACTTAATGCTAACTATATGCGTAAGCGTTTAGAGGGTCATTACAACATACTTTACACAGGCGCTAAGGGAATGTGCGCTCACGAGTTTATACTTGATTGCAATCAATTCTCACTTTCCAGCGGTGTTCAGTGCGGAGATGTTGCTAAACGTTTGATGGACTACGGTTTCCACGCTCCTACGGTTGCTTTCCCTGTACATGGAACACTTATGATAGAACCTACAGAGAGCGAACCACTAAGTGAATTAGACCGTTTGTGCGATGCCTTGATACAAATACGTAAAGAAATCAAAGACATCGAAGACGGTAAGGCTGAAAAGGATAATAACGTGGTTATGAACGCACCTCATACTATGCAGGTCGTATGTGCCGACACTTGGGACAGACCATACTCACGTCAGGAGGCTGCTTTCCCACTTCCTTACGATGATAAATATTGGCCTGGCTGCTCTAAAGTTGATGATGCGTACGGAGACCGTAACCTTGTCATTGCTTGGGCTGAATAATTCAGTATTGGAGAATATATAATATGGAAAATACAGTATATAGTGCGAATTGAGGCTTTCCGATAAAGAATTTACGCCGGGCATTATATACTGTATTTTATTTTTCTGAGCAAATAACTTACTCAAATATAAAAAAACAAAACTACTCACGCCATTTATACCCGTGAATGGTTAGTTTGTTGTAATAACTTCACAAAACCTTAAACTAACTCCACCACTCTTTAAACCTTAAACACTAAACTTTAAACTAACATCCCTAAACATTAAACTCTAAACCTTAAACTATCAAATAAACAAACTCATCAAATCGCTTAATTTCCATTTCTTCCAATTCTTTTCGGCTGTTTGCTATGTCGTTATCGGTATTAAATTCAGGGATATGGGCAAACGGACGGTAATTCTGTCTGTCAGATTGTTATCTATTAGATATTGCAGATTATCTTTTACTTGTCTGTTGTTTTTTCCTGTATATGATTTGTAAATATCGCTATTCATATCCTTAATATCAACAATATATTCATTGATATAAGGCAATAGCGTTGTAAAATGATTTTTCGGGACATTTAATGATGTTTCCACACAGATATTCCACTCTTTCGGTTTGATTTTACAGAACTCTGCTATAAAATCACTGTGTAACATCGGCTCGCCTCCGCCAAATGTTATACCGCCGTGGGTTGCAAGGAAATAGATATTATTAATCATTACCTCATCAAGTAATTTCTGCGGAGTAATTAGGCGTGAGAGTCTCTTATCTTCAAGAAATTTTTTATTGATACAATATTTGCAGTGCAACGGACAACCAAAAAGCGCAACCAATGTAGTTACGCCTTCACCGTCTATTGACAATCTGTGTCTGCAAACTGCAAAAAACTCAGTCTGCACGCTAAAATCTGTCTTTATGCATCAACATAGCTTTGCCTATTATAGCTTGCTTGCCGTCTTCTGCCTCAAGGACACACTCAATTACGCCTCTGTGTTTTTCTTCGTTGATTTCCAAAACTTTGAATTTGGCTTTATAAGGTTTTTCAACGAATACAGGAGCACGGAATGACATCTCTTGATTCATATATATCGTTCCCTCACCCGGCCATTGCGTTCCGAAAACACGGGAGAACACTGCACCGGCAAAAAATCCATGAACGATACACTCTCCGAACGGAGTATTCTTGGCATATTCCTGATTGATATGAATAGGATTGTTATCGCCGCTTATTTGTGCGAACATCTCAACGTCTTTTTGGTGATACATAGTTTCAAACTCATAAACATCACCCACTTTTATCTTTTCCATAGTATTTTATTTAAATTTTTAAAGTCTTTCTGTCAAATCATCGGGATTCATACGCATTTTTGTCTTTATTAATATCGTTTGTTTGTCCGTTTTATCTTCTTGAGATATTAAAAACTCAAAATAATCTATTACAGACTCCACAACATGTTCATTTTGTACTTTGCGGAAACGGTCAATAAAGTTCTCACGTTTCTTTTCTAATTAAACAGTAAGCATAATCGTAATATTTTTATTTCATTTTGCAAATATACAAAGATTTTGTTAAACATCAAGTAAAGAGTTTTCTTTTTCATCTTTGAGGATTTATTTTTTATGCAACGTTTGTCAAAAGGTGTCATAAGGTGTCAATACTTTAAAATCAAGATTTTACACGTCTTTAATGCAACCTTTGATTAAACTTTTATTAATTTTCTTTTTGAAAAAAAAGTTTAAATTAAAAAAAAGGTGTCATAACGTGTCAGAAACATTGTGTACAAAGGGTTATGACACGTTATGACACCTTAAAACAACGTGTCAAAGGTGTCATACTTTTTCGGCGTTTTTTGCTAAGAAAATTAAGAAAATCAACAACGTCAGAGCAATGAAAACTATTGATTTAATGAATATTACAATACTTTACTTGCATAAAAACTTTAAGACTTTTAGATTCCTTAAAATAAAGTGCCGAATAAAAAAATTGTTTTCTGAATTTATTTTACTCTTTTCAGAAAACAATTTTATAAAACGAAGACTTATTTTGATAGTATTAAATTGCCTTTACGGTTTTGGAATAATCTCTTTGCCCGAAAATCTTGCTTCCGATACGAATCAATGTCGCCCCCTCCTCTATTGCTATATCATAGTCATGAGTCATTCCCATAGAAATCTCTTTAAAGTAGTCTTTGTCTTCAAAATACTTTTCTTTCAGGAAAGTAAAGATTTCTTTCAATTCTTTAAACTCCTTACAGGTCTGCTGCCTGTCCTCTGTAATACTTCCTATGCCCATAACTCCGCAAATCCTTACGTTATTCAACTCTTTATAGTCTTCACTTTCCAAAATATCCATAACTTCCTGTTGCGACAGTCCGAATTTGCTTTCTTCTTTGGAAATATCCATCTCAAACAAACAATCAACCACTCTGTTATTCTTTAAAGCATGTTTATTTATCTCTTTAAGCAGTTTAAGCGAATCAACCGAATGAATTAAAGAAACATAAGAAATAATATATTTGATTTTGTTTTCCTGCAAATGCCCTATAAAATGCCAAATAATATCTTTAGGCAAATCTTCGTGCTTTTGTCTCATTTCCTGAGCCTTATTTTCGCCGAAAATCCTTTGTCCTACTGAATAAGCCTCCATCAAATCTTCGTTAGGTTTGGTTTTGGAAACTGCAATCAATGTAACATTTTCAGGAATGCTGTCTTTTATCTGCTTAATATTCTCTTTAATATTCATTTTCGTAATTTTTTTGCTTTAAAAACTGCAAAATTACGTCAAATATATTATTTTTGCAAATTCAAATCAAATATTATGATAAAGAAAAGTGGATTGAAAGTAATTATATTGCTGTTACTGACCGCCTTTTTGTTTTTTTCCTGCTCCTCTAACAAAGAAGATGAAGCGGAAATAGAAAAGGTTGTACTGACTTTTTATAAAGCTATAAACAAAGAGGATTACAAACAGGTGGAATCGCTTATTAGCAGCAATATGAGACAAGATACCAGACGTTTGCGTTATGATATTAAAGAGTTTGTCAAATACAAAAAATTTTATGTAAAAGATATTGAATTAAACTCTCTCAATGCCGTTGTAAGTGTTGAAACTACCGATATATTCAACAATACCGTTGAGACATATTGGGATTTGATAAAAGTCAATGACTCTTGGAGGATAAACAATTTCAATACCTCCAAAGCGCAATCAATAAACAATATAACTCCTTCCAAAACAGAAGATACCAATAACGCAAACATAACAAAGGATACACTTAGCGATGCGGTAAATAATTTATCTACTGAAACTAATACAGAAAAAGAATCGTAAAATGCTGATAATTCGAAAAGTACTCTATATAATAAATTTGATATGTGCCTTAGTTTTGGTTCTTTCCTACACTTCGGCATTTATTCCTCAGGATATATTTTCTTCACTTTCGCTTTTAGGGTATTTATATCCTTTTATGCTTGCAATCAATGTTGTATTTATTGTCGTGTGGTTGATAATCAAACCGCGCCATATACTTGTCAGTGCTATAGCGATAGCTATCCGTTTTGACTATATCACACGTTTAATCAATGTATCTTCACAAGAACAGGACGGAGAGTTGAAAGTATTGACTTACAATGTACATGATTTCATTCACGGTAAAGATAAAGAAGATTATTTAGGAGAAGCGGCTCTTTGCGACTCTATTCTCAACTATATATCTTCACTTAATGCCGATGTTGTTTGTTTGCAGGATTATGATGTGAATATCAAATGGAATAACGGCTTTCACAGTCAAATGATTTCTTCGCTCGGATTCAATCATTTCTACTATTATTATCTTAAAAGCGAGAATGTTTCCAACTGCGCCGTATATTCCAAATATCCTATAACCGATGCAGGCAGTGCATTACCCGAAGACGAGAGAAAACAGTACCTTATATATACTGACATAAAAACTCCAAACCAAACAGTAAGGGTTTATAACATACATTTAAAATCTTATATGCTCGGACCTAAAGAAAAAGAAGATTATAAAGAAATATTGAAAGGTAATGTAACGGATTCCGCCTCCAAAAACCTAATATCCAAGATTCTTGAGGCAAATAAAATCCGTGCAAAGCAAATAAGAGAGATGATTCCTCAAATGGAGCGTCAGCAAAAAGCTATTATAATCTGCGGAGACTTCAACGACCATCCTTTTTCCAATACTTATAAGAAATTTGCGGCTTCTTTCTGCGACAGTTTCGTCAGTAAAGGCAACGGCATAGGAAGGACATACAACGGAATCTTCCCTGCTTACCGTATAGACTATATTTGGTATGACAAATCCAGATTGGAATGCACGGGTTACGAATCTAAGGCTTTGGATTTTTCAGACCACTACCCTGTTGTATCAACTTTTAAAATCAAAAGACAATGACATTAAAACAAAGATACGCCCAATCAATAGAATTACTCAACCAAATGTTTCCAAATGCAGATACCGAACTTATGCACGGCGATACATTTCAATTACTTATAGCAGTAATTCTCTCGGCTCAATGTACGGACAAAAGAGTTAATGAAGTAACTCCTGCCCTTTTTGAAAAATTTCCCGACTGTCAAGCCATGGCGCAGGCAACACCCGAAGAGGTTTTTCCTTATATCAAAAGTGTTTCCTATCCTAACTCCAAATCCAAATATTTGGTCAATTGTTCCAAACGTTTATCGGAAGTATATCATGGAGTTGTGCCTTCATCGGTAGAAGAACTGCAAACACTTCAGGGAGTGGGCCGAAAAACGGCCAATGTTATAGCTGCAATAGTTTTCCATCAAGCCAAAATGCCTGTAGATACCCATGTACATAGAGTTTCAAGGCGTATTGGTTTAACTAATAACGCAAAAACCGTACGGCAAACCGAAGACCAATTGATGAAAAACCTTGATGAAAAGGACATTGCACTATTGCATCATCAATTGATACTACTTGGCAGATACATTTGTCAGGCAAGAAAACCTAAATGTAATGAATGCAAATTAACCTCAGTTTGTAAAAATTTTATATCTTTGCAAAATCAAACGGCTAAGCACAATAAAACATAGAAATAAGCGTTTTTGGAATAGAATTTGATAATAAAATACAGAAAAGTAAATAATAAATAACTAAATAGTGATGAAAAAAGTAATTTTAACCTTATTGGTAGCGGCAGTGGTGATAGTAAGTTTTGCATCCTGCCAGTCAAAAAGATGTGATGCTTACAAGTCTTCACATTATTACACAAGAGAAATCCTAAGATAACATCTTTGGAATTTTAGTCATTAAACGTACTTTTGATTTCAGTCGGTATTGTCTTTACAGACGGTACCTTTTTGTTTGTTACGGTAATTTGTCATCTTATCTTGTAAATTCATTATTATAAATCATGTTATTACAATTTTTTTTCGTAATTTTGCAATCTTAAATCGTAGTCTTATCCTGTCAGGGATAAGTGTTAGTAAATTTTGTTTTGATTATACAATAATTAATATATGAAAACTTCTAATAAAATAAGACAGGCATTCATTGAATACTTTAAAAGCAAAGGACACACCATAGTTCCGTCCTCATCAATGATTGTTAAAAACGACCCGACCTTACTTTTCACCAATGCGGGTATGAATCAATTTAAAGACATCTTCCTTGGTAACGTTGAAAAGCCGTATAACCGCGCTGCAGACACTCAAAAATGCCTTCGCGTGAGCGGTAAGCACAACGATTTGGAAGAAGTGGGACACGATACCTATCATCACACTATGTTTGAGATGCTTGGCAACTGGTCGTTCGGGGATTATTTCAAAAAAGAGGCTATTCAGTTCGCTTGGGAGTTACTTACCGAGGTTTATAAGATAGATAAGAAAAACCTTTACGTAACATATTTCGGCGGAGACGAAAAAGAAGGTCTTAAAGCCGATGAAGAAGCCCACGAGTATTGGAAACAATATTGCGAGGAGAGTCATATTCTTCCCGGAAACAAACATGACAACTTTTGGGAGATGGGAGAAACAGGTCCTTGCGGAGCTTGCTCTGAGATTCATATAGATTTGCGCAGCGAAGAAGAGAAACAGAAAATCAAAGGGGCGGATTTGGTTAATAAAGACAATCCTTTGGTTATTGAGATTTGGAATCTTGTCTTTATGGAGTTCAACCGCAAAGCCGACAAGAGCCTTGAACCTTTAAAAGAAAAGAATATTGATACCGGTATGGGATTTGAAAGACTTTGTATGGTATTGCAAGGCAAGAAATCCAATTATGATACCGATGTATTCCAACCGTTGATTCAGAAGATTGCAAGTTTGTCAAATAATATCTACGGTAAGGACGAGAAGAAAGACATTGCTATGCGTGTTTGTGCAGACCATTTGCGTGCAGTTGCATTTGCTATCGCTGACGGGCTTATGCCGTCCAACAATAAGGCAGGTTATGTCATTAGAAGAATACTCCGCCGTGCTGTTAGATACGGTTATACTTTCCTTTCGTTTAATGAACCGTTTATGTTCTTACTTGTTGATACTCTTGTAGAGCAAATGGGTCATCAATTCCCTGAACTAAAGAAAAATCACGAACTTATTATCAAGGTTATCAAAGAAGAAGAGAGTGCGTTTTTGAAAACTCTTGCAGGCGGCATACAAAAATTTGACAAATACATAAAAGATAATCCACAAGGTAAGATTGACGGTGGTTTTGCCTTTGAATTGTTTGACACCTACGGATTTCCTGTTGATTTAACCTGTCTTATGGCTAAGGAACAGGGACGTGAAGTGGATATGGCGGCATTTGAAGACAATCTAAAGAAACAAAAAGAACGCAGTAAGAATGCTGCGAGCGTTAAAGCGGGAGATTGGGTTGAGATTATCAAAGATTTCAAGGACGAAAACTTCGTTGGTTACGATGAGTTGGAATGCACGTGCCGTATAGTACGTTACCGTCAAGTTGAAACTAAAGGACAATCGCTTTATCAAATATTTTTAGACCGTACTCCTATGTATGCAGAGATGGGAGGACAGATCGGCGATCAAGGAGTTTTGATTTCGGGCGAAGAAAAAGTCGCAGTAATTGATACAAAAAAAGAAAACAATTTACCTATTCATATAACTAAGGCATTACCTTCTGATGTTACTGCCGAATTAACAGCAAAGGTCAATGTATCACGCAGGCATAATATAGAGAGAAACCACACAGCTACCCACTTATTGCATTTTGCGTTAAGAAAGGTGTTAGGTAATCACGTTGAACAGAAAGGTTCTTACGTTGATGACAAACGTCTGCGTTTTGATTTCTCGCATCACAGCAAACTTACCGATGAAGAAATCCGCAATGCCGAGAAATTGGTTAATCAAATGATACGCGAGAACTTTGATGCCGATGACCATCGCAACGTTCCTATTCAAGAGGCTAAACAAATGGGAGCAATGGCACTATTTGGGGAGAAATACGGCGACAGTGTGCGTGTTATACGTTTCGGAGAGAGTATTGAACTTTGCGGAGGCACACATGTAAAGAGTACAGGCACAATAGGAATGTTTAAAATCATAAACGAGAGTGCCGTTGCAGCAGGAATACGCCGTATTGAAGCAGTTACGGGCGAGGAGTTTGAGAATTATATGTACAAATTGCAGGACATAATGCAGCAATTACGCTCTTTCTTTGAGTCATCGCCTGACTTAGTCAAATCCATTCAAAAGACGGTGGAAGAAAACGCCAACTTGAAAAAGCAAGTTGATGATTTCAAACAGCAAGCAGCAGGAGATCTTTATCAAACTGTCAAAGAAAAAGCAGAAAATATAAACGGAATAAGTTATTTTGAAGCCTGCCTGCCTGTAGATGCCGACACGATGAAAGATATTGCCTATCGGTTCCGCGGAGAATACAACGAGTTTTGTTTTGCAGGAGCAAACATCGTGGGAGATAAGGTAATGCTGACTGTAATGTTAAGCGACAGTATGGTAGAAAAAGGATTGGATGCAGGCAAAATAGTCCGCGAAGCAGCCAAATTCGTCAAAGGCGGCGGAGGCGGCCAAAAGTTCTACGCAACTGCAGGAGGCAAAGACAAAGACGGCATATCCAACGCCCTGAACTACATCAAAGAACAAGTAAAGAGCGTATAGCATGACGGAACTTGAGAAAATAAATGCAGGATTACCGGGTTGCTTTGACGATGAAGAGATGGTAAAATTAAAAGAGCAGGCTATGATAAATTGTAATATATACAATAACATAGCCGAATCGGATTACCAAGCGCAGTATGACCATTTGAAAAAGATGCTCGGCAGTGTAGGAGAAAAAGTTTGGATTGCCAAGACATTCAATTGCGACAGAGGAAAGAATATTTTTATAGGTGATAATTTTATCGGCAACTTTAATATTACAATATTGGATATCCGAGAGGTGCATATCGGCAATAATGTAATGATTGGCCCTAATACATTGATAACAACAGTAGGCCATCCTATAACTCCGAAAGGCAGAAGAGAGCATATATCACTTGCAAGTCCCGTATATATAGGTAATGATGTGTGGATAGGTGGTAATTGTACGATATTGCCGGGTGTGAAAATAGGTAATAATGTTGTAGTTGCAGCAGGCGCAGTTGTTACTAAAGATGTTCCCGATAATTCTCTTGTCGGCGGTGTTCCCGCAAAAATTATCCGACAAATAGAAAATGATATAAAATAAAATTTTATTAATAATAGAAAACAGAAAGAAAATTATGCGTTACGCAACAAAGATACGGAAGTTATTTGACGGAAATAGCCAGCAATTTATTATACCGTTATATCAAAGGACTTATGCATGGAAGATAGATAATTGCAGGAGATTATTCGAAGATTTATTAAAGATACATAGAAATAATCTTCCTAATCATTTCTTCGGATCTATTGTTACAGTTAATGCTGATGAAATTTCTGATGATTTATTAGTAATAGACGGACAACAGAGAATAACAACTATTTCTCTTTTACTTTTGGCTGTGGTGAATGCAATCAAGAATAAAGATTTAGTTTGTGAGAAAAATTCTCTTATAGATGAAATTACCGAAACATATCTTATAGCAAAGTATAAAGAAAGTGAGCGAAATATAAAATTATGTCCCATAGAAAGAGATAAATCAGCCTACGACAAAATTTTTGACAATAAAAACAATGAATTTATAAGTAATTCCGGCATAACTCAAAATTACAATTTTTTCTATGATAAAGTTATTCATAGTAATTTAACTGCTGAAGAAATTTTTACTTCAATTGAAAAACTTGTCATTATTGATTTGAGACTGGAAAGAGAGGATAATCCGCAACTAATATTTGAAAGTCTTAATTCAACAGGAAAGGATTTAACAGAAGCAGATAAAATACGGAACTATTTGTTAATGTCTTTAACAAAAAAAGAACAAGAGGATTATTATAATAGATACTGGATAAAAATAGAAGAGTGTACAAATGATGAACCAACAATGTTCTTCAGGGATTATTTGACTGTTTATACCCGTAAAATATGTAAATTGGACGAATTATATTTTGAGTTTAAATCTTTTTGTGAAAGTAAACCTATCAAAAAAGAGGATTTATTGACGGATTTACTTAAATATGCATTGTACTACTCAGAAGTATCTAAAGGAGAAACTAAAAATGAAAAAATAAATAAGAAATTAAAACAACTTGCAAGTATAGGTTCAAATGTGGGAATGCCTTTTTATATGTCATTCTTTGATTATGTGAATACAAATTCTATAAGTGTTAATGAAGTATGGAATGTTTTGGATGTTATCGAAAATTTCTGGGCAAGACGTATTATTTGTAGTTATAATGCAAATGTGATGTCAAAACTTTTCTCCACTTTACATAATGAAATAATTAAGATTATTGACAATCATAACAAAAGAAATGTGCCACTTTCAAGTTCTTATTCAGATTTATTGAAATATATTATATTAAAGAAACAAGGCATTGCAACTTTCCCTGTTGATGAAGAAGTTGGAGAATATTTCAAAACAAAAAAGATTTATAGAATGAATACTGATTATAAAAACTTTTTGTTTGAAAGATTGGAAAACGGAAATAGTAATGAAGGAGTTATTCCTGTTGTAGAAAAAATGCAAGAAGGCAAAATAACTATTGAACATATAATGCCACAAACATTAACACAACAATGGAAACAGGATTTAGGTGAAAATTGGCAGGAAATTTATAATACTTATCTTGATACTTTTGCTAATTTGACACTTACTGGGTATAATCCAAATTATAGTAACAGACCATTTATCGACAAATTGAACGGATTTACAGATAAAGACGGACAGCCTGTTGAAGGATTGAAGGAGTCGCATTATACTTTAAATGATTATATAAAAAAATGCAATAAATGGACTTTGGTAGAATTACAAGAGAGGCAAAGAATTTTATTTAATAAATTTTTGCATCTATGGCCAATGATAGATTCTCAATACACTCCGTTGAGCAAAGATAGTGAAGAAGTTTCTTTGATAGAAGAATTTGATTTTACAGGATATTCAATATGTTCATTTTCTTATAGAGAATTGAACTATGAAGTATCATCTTGGAAGGATATGGTTATTCAATTATTGCAAATTTTATATAGAAGTAATACAGACCAAATGATTTATTTGGCAAGCAAGAATTATTGGTTACATTCTGTACAAAATAATTTCAGAATAAATATCGGGGATAGTTGTTACATTGATTTGTCAAATTCGACAAAGACAAAAATATCTATATTACATTATGTCTTTGAGAATTTAAATATACCTGAATCTGATTTAACTTTTCATTTAATAACAAATAGATAATATTTTACATTATGGAGAGTTACAAAAATGCTGTAAAATTGATTAAAAATGCCATATTGCAAAGTCAATACCGCGCAGTAAGGCATACAAATATCATTCAGGTGTCTTTGTATTTTTCCATAGGTAAATATGTCAGCGAAAACACAAGAAAAAACGTTTGGGGGATTGGTGCAATAGACATTATAAGCAATCAATTGCAAAAAGAATTACCTGGGCTTAGAGGATTCAGTAGTAGCAATATCAAAAATATGAGACAGTTTTACGAACAATGGTCTTGTATTTCAAATCGGCAGCCAGTAACTGCCGAATTAAGTATTGCAGAAAATGATAACTCCTTACTAATTGATATTCTTATAAATGCAATTCGCCAGCCGATGGCTGTCGAAATAGATATGAATAAATTTATGGCTGTAAGTTTTACTCATCGCATGGAGATATTATCAAAAACTTCCGACTTAAATGAACGTATTTATTATATCAATCTTACGGTAGATAATTTATTAAATAAATATACTCTAAGGGAAATTATCAAACAGGATGCTTATCACCATCAATCAAAAATGCCTAACAATTTCAACAAAACCTTACAATCCGTTGATAACTATGTTAAAGCCATAAGCGTATTTAAAGATGAATATTTTTTAGACTTCATTAACACTCAGGAATTTGACGAAACGGACGCTGAAGTTATTGATGAAAAAGTTTTGGAGCAAAGTATAGTAAATAATATCAAAAAATTCATTCTTTCGTTCGGTAAAGATTTTGTTTTTGTCGGTAATCAATACCGTTTGATTGCTGCAGACAGGGAGTTTTTTATTGATTTGTTGTTTTTTAACAGAGAGTTGAATTGTTTGTGTGCAGTAGAATTGAAAAAAGGTGAGTTTAAACCTGCATATTTAGGGCAATTGCAAACATACCTCCGTTTGTTAGATGAACAAGTTAAGAAACCACACGAAAATCCAAGCATAGGAATAGTTTTGTGTAAGCATGCAGACAAAAGTTTTGTGGAGTTAGTTATACAAGATTACAATAAACCTATGGGAGTTGCAACTTACAGAACAAATGCCGATATGCCGGAGCAATTAAAACGTGCTTTACCTGATATGGAAGAGTTGAAAAAGCAATTATAACTAGTAAGAAAAGAATAATAACAATATAAAACAAAAGAAAAATGCAGAATATTCGCAACGTAGCAATAATAGCTCATGTTGATCATGGAAAAACGACATTGGTTGATAGAATGCTTTACCAAGCTAAACTGTTCCGCGACAACCAAGAGAAAAAGGAATTGATACTTGATAACAACGATTTGGAAAGGGAAAGAGGTATTACCATTCTTTCCAAAAACGTTTCCATACGTTACAAAGATTTTAAGATAAACATCATTGACACTCCCGGACACAGTGATTTTGGTGGCGAGGTTGAGCGTGTGCTTAATATGGCTGACGGAGTTTTGTTGGTTGTTGATGCTTTTGAAGGACCGATGCCACAAACACGTTTTGTATTACAGAAAGCTATTGAATTGAATCTGAAACCTATCGTTGTAATCAATAAAGTGGATAAACCAAATTGCGACCCTATTGCAACGCAGGAGAAAGTTTTTGATTTGATGTGTGCATTGGGTGCAACGGAAGACCAATTGGATTTCCCTACTGTTTATGGTTCATCAAAAGAAGGTTGGATGGCTGAAGACTATACCAAACCTACAACAGACGTTTCTTACTTACTTGACACAATTATTAAATATATACCCGAATATCCGCACATTGAGGGTAACACTCAACTGATGATTTCCTCATTGGATTATTCTTCTTACGTAGGACGTATAGCCGTTGGAAGACTGCACCGCGGTACATTACAGGCAGGACAGGATATTGCGCTGTGTAAAGCAAACGGCGAAAGATATACAAGTAAGATTAAAGAATTGTATGTCTTTGAGGGATTGGCAAAGGAAAAGATAAAAACGCCTGTACAAGCAGGAGAAATCGTTGCACTGTTGGGAATAGAGAATTTTGACATCGGAGACACGGTTTGCGATAAAGAAGAACCCGAACCGTTGAAACCTATCAAGGTTGATGAACCTACGCTGAGTATGTTATTCACTATCAACAATTCTCCGTTCTTCGGCAGAGAGGGAAAGTTTGTTACTTCCCGCCATTTGAGAGACCGTCTTCACGCAGAGTTAGAAAAGAACCTTGCATTAAGAGTTGAAGATACCGATTCGCCTGATACGATGATTGTATATGGACGAGGTGTTTTGCATTTGAGTATTTTGATTGAAACAATGCGAAGAGAGGGTTATGAATTGCAAGTTGGACAGCCTAAGGTTATAATCAAAGAGATTGACGGTAAGAAATGCGAACCTGTGGAGCAACTTATAATCGTTACGCCCGAACAATTTGCAGGCAAAATCATTGAACAGGTTACTGCACGCAAAGGTGAATTGCTTAGTATGGAACCACGTGGCGATAGGCAACACATTGAATTCACTATTCCGTCAAGAGGTCTTATCGGATTGACGAATACTATTCTTACAATTTCCGAAGGTGAAGCAATCATGGCACATCAACTCAAAGGCTTTGAACCTTGGAAAGGCGATATGCCGTCAAGACGTATGGGAGCATTGATTGCAAAGGAAACAGGCTCGGTAATAGACTATTCTTTGAATAAGTTGCAGGACAGAGGTAAGTTTTTCGTGGAGTCTGGCGATGAGATATACACGGGAATGGTTGTCGGAGAAGGATTGCGTCCTGATGATATTGTTGTCAATCTTGTAATTACGAAGAAATTAACGAATATGCGTGCCGCTGGTAGCGATGAAAAGAACAATATCGCCCCTGCCGTTAAGTTTTCGTTGGAAGAAGCAATGGAATATATC